>NZ_JAEULZ010000005.1 GCF_016793485.1 Mesorhizobium sp.
GCTCCCATCGCGGGCTTCGGTCAGTACAGGCGCCAGAATGTTCTGGGTCTGCAACGAACGGAGAGAATGATGGCACTGACTAACGAAACTTCCAGTAACGCTCACGGCGCAACGACAGGCGAACCCGCACCCGTCGCAAACGGCAAGGCCAGGGTCGGCCGCAAAAGCAAAGGACTAAAGAGCGCTTCCATCGAAATTGCAATTGCTCCAAAGACCCCTGCGGCACCCGGAAACACTTCCACGTCCAAAACAAAGCCAGCTGCACGACCGGCGGAGACAAAGGCCGCAGCCGTCCTGAAGAAGCTGAACGCACCAAAGGGCGTTACGATCGAAACGCTGATGGAGGAGACCGGCTGGCAGGCGCATTCGGTGCGCGGTTTCCTCTCGGCGGTCGTGAAGAAGAAGCTCGGTCATACCCTCGTCAATGAAGTCGGAAAGGATAGCGTGCGACGCTATCGTATCGAACCCGCCGGCAAGACAGCGAAGTGATGTCATGGTCTCGCCAAACCAGCGTATCGAGCAGGAGGTCGCCGTGCTCGGCGATCTCCCGCGTGAAGAGTTGGTAGCCAGATGGATCAAGGCTTACGGTTGCCCACCGCCGAAAGGCGTCAAGCGCAGCCTGCTGGAGCGGGCCGCAGCCTGGCATCTGCAGGCGCGGCATCTGGGCGGTCTGTCCGCGACCGCTCGCAAGGCGATCCGCGATGCGGCGAAGCACGGCAGTGCCCGCGCGAGCGCATCAGGCAGGCCGGCTGATAGCAAGAATGCCAGAACCGGCAACCGCCCAATCGTCAATCCACCAGCCCCGAGGTCTGGCACACGGCTGGTCAGGGAGTGGAACGGGCGGACGCACGTCGTCGACGTAACGGACGACGGCTTTGTCTTTGATGGCAAGACTTATCGATCGTTGTCGGCTGTCGCCAAACGCATCACCGGCGCACATTGGTCCGGCCGGAGGTTTTTTGGCCTATGAGCAATGCATATCGCCTCTTGCGCTGCGCAATCTATACCCGCAAGTCCACTGAGGAGGGACTGGATCAGGAGTTCAACTCGCTCGACGCCCAGCATGAAGCCTGCTCAGCCTTCGTAGCATCACAAGTCGGACTGGGCTGGAAGTTGGTACCGGACCGCTATGATGATCCCGGTTACTCCGGCGGCAGCATGGAGCGCCCTGCCCTGCAAAGACTGCTGCAGGACATCAGGGACAAGAAGGTCGATGTGGTTGTCGTCTACAAGATCGACCGGCTGACACGCTCGCTTACCGACTTCTCCCGGATCGTCGAAGTATTCGATCAGGCGGGTGTCTCGTTCGTCTCCGTCACGCAGCAGTTCAACACCACAACGTCGATGGGCAGGCTGACGCTGAACGTACTTTTGTCCTTTGCCCAGTTCGAGCGGGAGGTCACCGCGGAGCGTATCCGCGACAAGATCGCAGCCTCGAAGAAGAAGGGCATGTGGATGGGCGGTGTCGTGCCACTCGGCTACCGGGTCGAGAACCGCAAGCTCCTCGTCTATCCCGAAGAGGCCAGGACGGTCCGTTGGCTATTCAAACGGTATCTTGAGCTGAAGTCGGTTCGTGCGCTTGTGGATGATGCAGCATCGAACGGACACTTCGGACGCGCGGCAATTCGAAGGGATGGGTCGACAGTCGTGACGCGCCCATTCGGCCGCGGCAATCTTTATCATCTGCTCTCGAACGTCATCTATGTGGGCAGTATCCGGCACAAGGATCGTATCTATGATGGTGAGCATGATGCCATCATAGACCAAGAGACTTTTGACGAGGTGCAGCGGCTTTTGAAGCATCAGGCACCCAAGCGAACGAGTTCCTCCAACCAGCGCGACGGCCATCTCCTGACCGGTATTATCTCTGACGAGGCCGGCGACAAGCTGCGGGCAGTCCACGCCAACAAGAAAGGCGTTCGCTATCGATATTATGTATCGAGAAATCTGGTCGAAGGCCGCAAGAGGGATGCGGACGGCTGGCGTTTGCCGGCAAACGAAATTGATTCAGTTGTTGAGCATCGGCTGACTAAGAGCCTTCATGACCGCGCCCAACTCACTGATTGGATTCAAGAGTTTTATCCAGCTGCAAACCTCGCAGCAGCGCTGGAGCGCAGCGAGCTTGTGATAGCCAGGTTGAAAGTGGATACGGTGGAAGCCCGACGCGCCCTGGTTCAGAACCTGATCCATCGCGTTGTTCTGCTTCCAGGCACGCTCACACTGGAGATCGACCGTCAGGCGATTGTTGCCGAGCTTCTACCCAACGCGGAGCCACCGCCACAGGAGCCTGAAGGCACGGTTATCAGCATCGAATGTCCGATCTCGATGAGACGCCGCGGGGTCGAAATGCGGATGGTCGTCACAAATGGAGTTGACCGTCATCGCGAGCCCGATCCCTCCCTGGTGCATCTTGTCCTAAGGGCACATCGATACCTCAGCATCCTCAACGATGGTAACGGCAGGACACTTTCGGACGTCGCCGCTGTCGAGACGGTTGAGCTCTCGGAGGTGAGCCGCATCCTGCCGCTCGCGTTTCTCTCACCATCCATCGTAGACAGCATCCTGGCGGGCACCCAGCCCGTCAGCCTGACGGCCCAGCGTCTCTCGCGTCTCACCGACCTGCCCTCCTCATGGCGGCAACAGTCGGAGCTTCTCGCTCAAGACTGAGCATCAGCCGACCATCGCGGCGATGCAAGACTCCAAACGTTTGGATATAGAACCAGGGCACTAGAGACGCCGGGCCAATTTTGGCGTGTCAGCGACCCAAAACAGAGACAAATCTCCAGACGTCGCCGACCGGAAGGCCGTAAGCTCCGGAAATCACAAAGCTTTTTGGAGACAGCCGGAAGTGCCTCAAAAAGGCTGGACTGAATGGTGGGGGGACAGTCACACAAACTCTCTACCAAACGTTTCAATCTCTGTTTTCAACCACTGTCCCGAACAGTGTCAGTCGGTTCCAGCCTGTCGATCGTTGAGGAATTCTCTCGAAATAACCGGATCAATGCGGTCGGCCTGTGCCAACGCCCAATCCCTCCATGCGTCGAGTTCCTCACGAGCTATTCCCAGGTCGGATGATGCGATCCGATCAAGGACGGAGTGGACATAGTTCCGGATATCGTTTGCTTGCCGAAGCGCAGTTGCTTCTCCAAGCAAACGTTCGGTTCTTGCCTGTTCTGCGCGACGGCGGCGCTCAATCTCCTGCCGCTCGGCCTCCACCTTTCTGGCTTGCTCTTCTTTGATGAGCTCAGCTTTTCTCTTGATCAACCATTCGTGGTGACCAACCTCGCGTGCTCGGTATTGCATTTCGGCCGCTACCAATACGTTCACAGCGATCTCAACGACGTGGGATTCAACCGGACCGTCTATCTGCTCGTCCCAGGTCGTACGCGGGCCATCAATCTTGTAACTTGTGGTGATGGACGCGCGAAGTTTATGCGATGCGGGAAGTCCAGCTTGAGTTGATGTACGCCAACCGCTGCGTTGATAGCCAGGATGATCAATCGCCAGATAGACGTCTTGTTCGCCGACCGTGATTGGAAAACGATCAGGATCCTTTCCGCGAACTGCTGTCCTTGCGCCACCACGCTCAAGAGCAGTCAGGATCGCATCAAGGACTCTTAGGCGCCTTCGCTCGAAAGGGGTTTCGAACAGAGGGGCGTCAAACATCGACACATAGCTCAGTGATTCCTGCTTCTTACGGCGAACAATATCGTCCTGAAGAAGCTTGGCTATCCCCCTGTGAGCTCTTGAGAGGTCTTTCGGAACGACGACCTTGCCGACAGCACGTGTGGCGCGTGAGACAAGGTCGCCTAGCGACTCCTCAAATTTCGGCGGAGAAGAAATCTCCATTTCAATTAAGTTTCTGGGAACTTCATGGTAGGCCCATCGATGCCCACCAAAGCGCACGATCTGAGGCATGCCAAGGCTTCGAGGTGGGAGAGGTACTTTCAAGGTCCGCTTACCCGCTTCGACTTTCGCCCAATGTCCGCGCGGCGGAATTGGGACGTTATGCCGTCGACAGACTTTCGCGAAAGCCACATCCGATATTCCGACGCCACTTGCGATTGTGCGCACAGGTTCTCGCCAGACCAAGTCGTATAACTCTTCTCTTGAATAAGTCGGCATCAGTACACCCTCTGGCCAGGACCGATTTGGACGAGGAACAGCCTACGAGATTTTTGCTACAGTTGGTGCATCGCCCTGATGCTCTTTTCGAAACACTTGGACACGGAAAGTGGCCAACAGAGACGAGTGCGCGATTTCGACAATGGGACGCCGGAAAAGAGAGACGAATCTCCAAACGTTTTCACGGTCGACCGGCCAAGCCTCGGATATGTCGGAGCTATTCCCGCCACAGCCTGAAAGGACAAAAAGTACTTTAATATCAAGTAGTTAAATGGTGGGCCCGGAGGGACTCGAACCCCCAACCAAGCGGTTATGAGCCGCCGGCTCTAACCATTGAGCTACAGGCCCCACGCGGGCTGATTAGTGGCTTTTGGTTCGCGGCACAAGCCGCGTGTCGGCAATTGCCGGTGTTGTCCGAAGATTGCTTTCGGGCTCTGCGCGACCACCTCCCTAGCGCAGAGCCTTGTCGCCGCCAGCGGCGGTGATGACGCCGACGATGATGAGGCCGGTCAGCAGGAGCCTGACGCCGGCGCTGACGCCGAAGGTGTTCAGCATGGTGAGCAGCAGCACGAGGAAGAGGGATGCGCCCCAGATGCCGGGCACGTTCGCCTTGCCGCCGGCGACCGACGTGCCGCCGATGACGACGACGGCGATTGAGGACAGCAGATATTCGTTGCCGATATCGACGTTCGCCCCACGGAAATAGCCGGCCAGCAGCGCGCCGTTGAGGCCGCCGAGCATTCCGCAGAGCGTATAGGTCAGGAAGCGTATCCAGCCCACATTGACGCCGGCCAGCCATGCGGCGCGGATGTTCTGGCCGATGGCCAGAACCGAGCGGCCGTAGATCATGCGGTTGAGCGCGAGCGCCGCGCCGATGGTGAACAGCACGGTCAGCATCGCCATGACCGGGATGCCCAGGAACTGGACGTTGGTGAAGTCGGCAAAGCCCGGCGGCGGCTTGATCTGGAGCCCGCGCCCGAAGGCGATGTCGATGGAATGGATGATGAAGCTCGCCGACAACGTGGCGATGATGGGCGGGATGCGCAGCGCCCAGATCAGCAGGTAGTTCGACGCGCCGACCGCTGCCCCGGAAGCAAGCGCCGCAAGCAGCCCGAGCGCGATGCGCGAATCCTGTCCGTTCATGACGGTCATGGCGACGGCGCTGGCCAGCCCGATATTGGCCGGCAGCGAGAGATCGACGTTGCCAGGCCCGAGCGTGATGACGAACATCTGGCCGACGCCGACGATGACCATGAAGACGGCGAGCGACAGGGCAGCTGTCAGCATGCCCCCGCCCCCGACGCCACCGGTAAAGGTGATCGTCGCAAGCCACACGACGAAAGCACCGACGAAGGACCATATCCACGGCGTGGAGAAGAGCGCGCGCGCCTGCGTCATCAGCGTTCCCTCCGGCTGATCAGCACGCGCGCGGCGAGTACGACGATAAGAATGATGCCATTGGCGGCGACCTGCCAATCGGGCGGTATCTTCATGAAAGTCAGCAGCGGAGAGGCCGCGAGCGCCAGCGTCAGCGCGCCCAGAACCGCGCCTATAGGCGAGACGCGCCCGCCGACGAACTCGCCGCCGCCGAGGATGACGCCCGCGATCGCAAGCAGTGTATAGCCGTTGCCGATGTTGGCGTCGCCGGCGGTGGTGATGCCGACGAGCGTCATGCCCGACAGCACGCCGAAAAGACCGGCGAGCGCGAACAGCGTCATCTTGACCCGCAGGATCGACCAGCCGGCGCGCCCGAGCGCGACGGGATTGCCACCCGACCCGCGGAGGATCGCGCCGTAGGAGGTGCGCATGAGGCCAAAATGCACGACCAGCGCGATGACGACCGCCGCGACGATCGGAAACGGCACGAAGGGCGGCTTGAAGCTCACGATGGCCGAAAGCCAGTCGGGCGCCTTGCCGCCGGGCGTCGGCAGGGTCAGGATCGCCAGCCCCTGCCAGACGAAACTCATGCCGAGCGTCACCACGATCGACGGCAGGTTGCGCAAATGGATCAACGCGCCGAGCAGCGCATAGACGCCGATCGAGCCCAGCAGGATCAAGACGCCGACCAGCGGCGCATCGCGCAGCCATGTCGCCGTGATGCAGGCGACGAAGCCGACAAAGGTGCCGATCGACAGGTCGAGTTCGTTGCTGGCGATGACGAACATCTGCGCAATCGTGGCGAGCGCGATCGGGATCGCCAGATTGAGCATCAGGCTGAAGCCGAAATAGCTGATGGCACGCGGGTTCAGCCAGGCGATGGCGATCACCACAAGCGCAAGCGAAAGCGCCGGCAGCATGGCGCGCAGCATGCGCGCGCGGGCGGCAGAACCGGGTCTTGCCGGCGGACGGTCGACGGTGGCGGAGGCGGCGCTCATGACGCCTCGCTGAAGGAAGACTGGATCACTTTTTCTTCCGTCACTTCGCCACGGTTCAGACTGGCGACGATGACGCCGCCGCGGAACACATAGACGCGGTCGCAATGTTCGAGTTCGTCGGTCTCGGTCGTGTACCAGAGGAAGGTCCGGCCGCCCTTCGCTTCCTCGCGGATCAGGTCGTACACCTCCAGCTTGGTGCCGATGTCGACACCGCGCATCGGATCATCCATCAGGATGATCTTCGCATCGGACCCGAGCGCGCGCGCAAAGAGCGCCTTCTGCTGGTTGCCGCCAGAGAGCGACAGGATGTTGTTGTTCATGTCCGGCGTACGGATGCCGATCTTTTTCTTCCAGCTTTCGGCCATCTCGCCCTCTTTTCGAGACGAGATGAAAAGCCCGTTGCGGAGCCTCGCGAGGGACCGGATGCCGATATTCTTGCCGATGGACCACTGTGCGAAGATGCCGTCGGTCTGGCGATCTCCGGCGACGAGCGCGACGGGCGCGGAAACCTCGACACCTTGGCTGCGGCGGCGCGCTGCATCGAACACGGCAAGCAGGAGGTCGGTCTGGCCATGGCCGGCGAGGCCGGCAAGCCCGATGATCTCGCCTTCATGAGCCGTCAGTTCGACACCGTCCGACTGGCGGGCAGGCCGCGCCCGGACGCGCAGCGGTCCTGCCTGGCGGGCCAGAATCTCGGCCTGCGTGGCCGGCTTTTCGCGATGGTCGGCGCCACCCATGGTCGACACGAGCCGTTCGCGATCGAACGATGAGGCAGCGTCGGTCGCCACGACCTTCCCGTCGCGCATGACGACGATGCGATCGGCGTTTTCGAGGATTTCGCCCAGAAGGTGCGAGATCAGGATGCAGCTCTTTCCCGAAGCAACGAAGCGCCTGACGAAGGCCAGCAGCTGTCCGGCCGTATGGGCGTCGAGCGACGACGTCGGCTCGTCGAGGATGACGAGGTCAAGAGGATCGTCGGTGACAGTGAAGGCGCGCGCCACCTCGACCATCTGGCGCTTGCCGATGGACAGGTCACTGACGATGTCGGAGGGGTCTATGCCATGATCAGGGAAAATCTCGTCGAGCTTCGCGGCGATCAGCGCCGCCGACCGCTTGCGCCATCCAAATCCCCTGATCGCGGGATGATTGACGCGGGTATTCTCGGCCACGCTGAGATTGGGGCAGAGTGAAAGCTCCTGGAACACGCAGCGTATGCCGAGCCGCTTGGCGCGGACCACGGAATAAGCCTCCTCGACCGTCCCGCGAATGACAACCCGGCCGCGGCCGGGTTCGAGCGTTCCGGCCAGCGTATGCATCAGGGTCGACTTGCCGGCGCCGTTGTGACCGACAAGGCCGATGCATTCACCGGCGTCGACATGAAAGTCCACGCCGTCAAGGGCACGGACGGCGCCGAAATGCTTTTCGACGCCGTCCAGCCTGACAATATTCTCGCGGGTACCGGACATCAGAATCCGATGCCCGCGAAGGTCACGCCATGCACGATCATTTCTTGATGTTGGCCTCGATGGCCTTGATCGCGTCTTCCTTGGTGTATTCGGCGCTCGCCACGCTGCCGACCTCGATATTCGGCAGAGCCGCTTCGAAGTTGTCCTGCGTGAAGGCCAGGTAAGGCACAAGCATGTCGTGCGGCACGTCGGTGCGGCCGTCGAGCACCTGCTGGGCGACCCAGAAGGCGAGAGACGAAACGCCCGGCGCGATGGACGCCGACCACGTCTTGTAGCCGTCCTTTTCCTTCTGCTCCTTCCACCAGGCCAGTTCGTCCTGGCGGTTGCCCATGATGATGGTCGGGCGCGGCTTGCCGGCTGCGGCAAAGGCCTGGGCCGTGCCGTAGCCGTCACCACCCTGCGTCACCACGGCGACAATGTCGGGCAAGGACGGCAGGACCGTCGCGACCGCCTTCTGGGCGGTCGTCTGGTCCCAGTTGCCGGTCACCGAGTTGACGATCTTGAACTGCGGATTTGCCTCCACGCCGGCGAGGATGCCGCGATGGATTTCCTCGTCGATCGAGGTGCCGGCGAGGCCGCGGATTTCCAGAAGGTTGCCGCCGTCCGGGTGCAGCGCTTTCAACTGCTCGATTTCCTGCTTGCCCATGTCGAAGAAGTCGACGACGACGCGGTAGGCGCAGGGCTCTGTGACGAGACCGTCGAAGGAGACGACGACGATACCGGCGTCGCAGGCTTGCTTGACCGCACCGTTCAGCGCGTCCGGCGAGGAGGCGTTGATGACGATGGCGTCATAGCCCTGCAGGATCAGGTTCTGGATCTGCGCGGCCTGTGTCGGCACTTCCTGGTCCGCGGTGGTGAACACGTCGGACGCTGCGACCACACCGTCGGCCACGGCTTTCTTGGTGACGGCTTCATAGCTCTTCAGCATGGCCTGACGCCACGAATTGCCGGCGTAGTTGTTGGAGAATGCGATCTTCTTGTCGCTGGTGTCGGCCAGCGCGGTGCCGGATGCGAGCATCGCGGCAAGTGTACCCAATACGAACAGCTTCTTCATTCCACTCCTCCCGTGGGACCTCACAAAATCACGCCGGCACCTCCTGCCGACGCTCCTGCCGGATAGCCGCATGCGGGCATCCGGAGTCCGTTCTACATTCGCGCGTGCCCAAAGCAAGTGCAAGTCTGACAAATCAGACAAACACATTCTCGCGATTGGGCCAGCCAGGGAGGGTCCTAATGGGCTTCAACCCTGCGAAGCGGGGGATTGGGGCAAGGTGTTGAGCGGACTCACCTCCCCTCGAGGGGAGGTCGGCCGGATGTAGTATGGCCTTGTGGGGTCGCTTCTCACAGGCGGGACACGGAGATGGGCGTCGAGCGCTGCCTCTGGCTACCCCACCCGTTCGACCGCCTGCGGCGTTCGTCCACCCTCCCCGCAAGGGCGAGGGGTATCCGAGAACACGCTTCTATGGCGGCGCACACTGGAGGTAGCGCGGCGATCTGGATCCCGGGCTACGCTGCGCGGCCCCGGGATGACGACTTCGCGAGACTGACGCACCGTCATTTTCGTGCTAACGCCGCGATCGGGCCGGAGCCTGCCTTGTCCCGCCGGTGCATGGAGCCACAAATGGACGTTGTCGCCCAATTCCTTCAGAACACACCCTGGTGGGTCTATGTCCTGTTCTTCTATCTGCTGAGCCGTGGCCTCGCCGCACGCAAGCCGGGCGAGGTGAGCCTCGGGAAACTGGCGATCATTCCGGTCGCGCTGACTGCCTGGAGCCTTGCAGAGCTCGTGCGGCTGTACGGCCTCCAGCCTTCGGCCATCGCGATTTGGCTCGTCGGACTGCTGGTCGGCATCATCTTCGGCTGGCTGCTTTTGCGGACCATGGCGATCACGGTCGATCCGGCAACAGGCGTCATCCATCGTCCTGCCGACTTCACGCTGCTGCCGCTGATCCTCGTCACTTTCGGCGTTAAATATGCATTCGGGGCGATCGCGGCGACCGCGCCCGACCTGCTGCAGGAGCCGATGTTCAAGCTCGCCGATCTCGGCCTTTCCGGACTGTTCAGCGGCATATTCGTCGGCAAGTTCGCGCTATACGCCAGCCGCTATCGCGCAGCCCGGTCATAGGGCGACGCGTCCCCGCTTCAGACCGCCTTTTCCTCCACATGCGGCTCGGCCTTGCCCTTGCCGCCGAAGAGATGGCCGACCTTCTCGAAGAAGACGAAAAGGGCCGGAATAAGCAGGATACCGACAACGGTGGCCGCGACCATTCCCGCTACCACCGTCGCACCGATGGAAGCGCGGCTCGCGGCGCCTGCGCCGCGCGTCAGCAGCAGCGGCACCGAGCCCAGGATAAACGCGATCGCGGTCATCAGCACGGCGCGGAAACGCATGTGCCCGCCCTCGACGGCCGCATCGACCAGCGATTTGCCGGATTCGTATTGCTCCTTGGCGAATTCGACGATGAGGATGGCGTTCTTCGCCGCGAGCCCTATGAGCAGGACGAGGCCGATCTGGGCGTAGATGTTCAGCCCGAGCCCGATCATGCGGATACCGACGATGGCGCCGAACACCGCGACGACCACCGATGTCATGACGGCGAAGGGTATCGTCCAGCTTTCATACTGCGCGACCAGGAAAAGGTAGCCGAAGATGATCGCCATCGCGAAGACGATGATCGTCTCGCTGCCGGCCAGTTGTTCCTGATACGACAGGCCGGACCATTCGAACGCATAGCCCTGCGGCAGGTTCTCTTTCGCCACGGCCGCCAGCGCGGCCATGGCCTGACCGGATGACGAAGTTGCCGCCGCGCTGCCGTTGATGGTTGCCGCCGTAAACTGGTTGTAGCGCGACAGGAGCGTCGGCTGCAGGTCGGTCCTGACGGTGGCGAGAGCGCGCATGGGGACCATCGCGCCGGTGGTGCTGCGCACGAAGATCTTCAGGATGTCGTCCGGCGTGCGCCTGAACTGCTGATCGGCCTGGACGTTGACCTGGTAGACCTGGCCGAGGATCGTGAAGTTGTTGACAAAAGACGAGCCTAGTTGCGTCTGCAACGTGTTGAAGATCGTCGAGACCGGCACGTTGAGACGCTGGGCGCTGACCCGGTCGATGTCGAGGTAGAGGCCGGGCACCTCGGCCGAGAAGGTCGAGTATGCCTGGCCGATCGCCGGGTTGGAATTCGCCGCCACGATGAAGGATCGCATGACCTGCGCCAATTCCTCGGGCGACTGGCCGCCGAGCGCCTGAAGCCGGAAATCGAAGCCCTCGGCGTTGCCGACGCCAGGGATGGCCGGCGGCGGGAAGACGATGATGCTGGCCGAGCCGAGGGCGGCGAATTCCTGGTTCAGCTTGGTATAAATGCCGCGCAGGCCGGTTTCGGGCGTCGTGCGCTCGTCCCACGGCTTCATGACGATGAGGCCGAGGCCCGAATTCGGCTGGATCGCGCCGGAGAGCAGGCTGTAGCCGGACACTGTGACGACGTTGGCGACGCCATCGACCCCGCGCGCGATTGCCTCGAGCTTGTTCAGCACATCCTGCGTTCGCGGCAGGGCGGCCGCGTCGGGCAGTTGCACGTTGACGAACAGGACGCCCTGGTCTTCGGTAGGGATGAAGGCCGTGGCCGTGCGCGAGAACTGCCATACGGCAAGTCCGGCGAAGGCCAAGATGATTAGGCCAGCGAATATATGACGGCGCGACAGCATGCGGTTGAGCGCGGAGTAACCGTTGCGGGTCTTGTCCAATCCCTTGTTGAAGTAGCGGAACAGGCCCCTGCCCTCGCGCGGCGGCCGCAGGAAAACAGCGCAGAGCGCCGGGCTCAGCGTCAGCGCGTTGATCGCCGAGATGGTGACGGACGCCACGATCGTGATCGCGAACTGTCGGTAAAGCTGTCCGGTGATGCCGGGCAGGAAGGCGACCGGCAGGAAGACGGCGACGAGAACCAGCGTGGTGGAAACGATCGGCCCGGTCACCTGCGCCATCGCCTTGCGGGCGGCGTCGGCTGGACTGATGCCGGGTTCTTCCTCCATCACGCGCTGCACGTTCTCCACCACAACGATCGCGTCGTCGACCACCAGGCCAATGGCGAGGATGAGCGCGAAAAGCGTGACGGTATTGGCCGAAAAGCCGAAGGCCAGCAGCACGGCGAAGACGCCGATGAGTGAAACGGGAATCGTCAGCGCAGGAATGAGCGTCGCGCGCCAGTCTTGCAGGAAGATGAACACGACCGCCAGCACGATGACGCCGGTGAGGGCGAGTGTCAGGACGATCTCGTGAATGGTGGCGCGCACGAAATCCGTCGAATCGTAGATCACCTCATAGGAGACGTCCGCCGGAAAACGGTCCTTGAGCATCTCCAGTTGAGCCTTCACGGACGCGGCCACGCCGAGCGCGTTGGAACCCGGCGACTGGTATATCGCCATGGTGGCGGCCGGCTTTCCGTTGAGCTGCGACATCGACGAATAGGACTGCGCGCCAAGCTCCACCCGGCCGATGTCGCGCACGCGCACGATGCCGCCTTCCGCGCTGGTGCGGATGATGATGTCGGCGAACTGATCGACGCTTTCGAGCCGCCCGAGCGCGGTGATCGAATATTGCAGCACCTGGTCGTCGGAAATCGGCGGCGCGCCGATCAGGCCGGCGCCGGCCTGCACGTTTTGTTGCTGGATCGCGTTGGTGACGTCGTCCGACGTGATGCCGAGCGCCGCCATGCGCTGCGGGTCGAGCCAGACGCGCATCGAATAGCTCAAGCCGCCCATCAGCGTTGCCGAGCCGACGCCAGCGACACGCGATATCGGGTTGACCACGTTGATCTGTGCGTAGTTCGACAGGAACAACCCGTCATGCGTTCCCTGCGGCGAGAAGATGTTCGCGATCATCAGGAAGTTTGGCTGCTGCGCGCGGACATTGACGCCGAGCCGCGTCACCGCGTCGGGCAGCAGCGGCGTGGCCAGGGCCACGCGGTTCTGCACGTTGACCTGCGCGATGTCAGGATCGGTGCCAACGCCGAAAGTGACGGTCAATGTGTAGAGGCCCGACGAACTGGTGGTCGAGGCCATGTAGATCATGCCCTCGACGCCGTTGACCTGCTGCTCGATGGGCGCGGCGACCGTCTCTGCCAGCGTCTCCGCATCAGCGCCGGGGTAGCTGGCAGACACCTGGACCGTTGGCGGCGTGATGTCCGGGTACTGGGCGACCGGTATGTTGACCAGCGCGATGGTGCCGGCAAGCGTGATGAGGATGGCGATCACCATCGCCAGCCGTGGACGGCGGATGAAGATGTCGGCGAACATGGATCAGGTCCCTGCCGGCTGCGGGGTGACGACGATGCCCGGTCTTACCTTCTGGATGCCCGAGACGATGACGATCTCGCCCTGCGCCAGGCCGCCGGTGATCGCCCAGTCAGTTCCGACCCGCTGGCCGAGCGTAACGCGTCGGATCTGCGCTCGGTTCTGGTCATCGAGGCCAAAGACGTAGGGACCTTCCTGGTCCTGCAGGATGGCCGAAGCCGGCACGACGGGCAGTTCGACGCTCTGGCCTGCCTGCACCGTCACCTGCACGAACTGGTTGGGCACGAGCTTGAGATGCGGGTTGGCGAACTCGGCATAGACCGCAATCGTGCCGGTCGAGGGATCGATCGTGTTGTCGATGAAGGCGATCTTGCCGGGCTGATCGTACTCCGTTCCATCGGGCAGCGTCAGCTTCGGCTGGAACGAGGCGGCGTCGGTGGCAATACCCTGGTTGTCGGGCTGCAGCGCCTTGACCACGCCGAGATATTCGCGATCGGAGATCGAGAAGACGACGCGGATCGGATCGGTCTGGACGACCGTCGCCAACACACCGCTCGACGGCGACACGAGATTGCCCTCGGTGATGATGGCCCGGCCGATGCGGCCCGTGATCGGCGTCTTGATGTCGGTGAAGGAAAGATTGAGCTGCGCCGTCGTCAGTTGCGACTGCATCAGCAGGATCTGTGCCTTGGCCTGGTCTACCTGCGCGGCGGCGCTGTCACGGTTGGCCTGCGCCTGGTCGACAACCGATTGTGAGACCGCGGCGGTCTTGAGCAGATCCTTCTGGCGCTGCAGGTTTATGTCCTGCAGCTTGAGATTGGCTTCGGCGCCAGCTTCCCCTGCCTTGGCGGACTCGAGTTGCGCCTGCGCGCCCTCGACGGCGGCCTGATAGGTATCCTTCTCGATCACGAAGGCGATGCTGCCGGCCTGGACGAAGCCACCCTCGGTGAAATTCACCGAATCGAGAAATCCTTCGACGCGCGAGGTCAGCGAAACCTGCTGGGCTGCGACCACGGAACCGACGAACTCAGTCTTGTTGGTGACGGATGTCAGCTTGACCGCGGCCGTCTCGACGATCGGCGGAGCAGCTGGCGTCGCCTCCTGCGCCAGTGCGGCGCCGCCGGCCAGCAACAGGACTGCGATGAGCGAAGCACCTCGTTCCAGTGTTCCCACGCCCAGTCTCCCTCGTCTGGCTGCCGATACGTTAACCGAACCTGTTTCTTAAAGAATCTCTGCGGTCTCTGCCAGACCCGGTTGCCGGCCTTTCAAGCGCTTTCTTGCTTTTTCCGGAACGGCTGCGGCAAGCGGCAACCGCCGCAATCCATCCACAATCACCGCCTATTTCACAGCGTAACAAAAGCTCAGTTTGCAATGAAACCAAAGGAACTTTCATGAACAGACGTATGATGGCGCTCGGACTCGCGGCGGCAATCGCAGTCCCGGCCGCAGCTTCAGCCGCGGAGACCCCGGTCCAGCCGCGCATCGTGGTGACGGGCGAAGGACAGGCGAGCATCGCGCCCGATCTGGCGCTGCTTTCGCTCAGCGTCATGCGCGAGTCTGCCACGGCGCGCGAGGCGCTTGACGCCAACAATGCGGCCATGAACGACGTGACCGAGGCCATCAAGGGAATGGGCGTGGAAAACCGCGACATCCAGACGTCGGGGCTGCAGATCTTTCCGCGCTACAACTTCACCAACAAGCCGGACGGCACACAGGAAGCCCAGCTTGTCGGCTACCAGGTAACGAACACGCTTTCGGTCAGGGTACGCGACATCTCGAAGACGGGTGAAATCCTCGACAAGGCTGTGACGCTCGGCGTCAACCAGGGCGGCAACATCACCTTCACCAACGAAGACCCATCGGCCACGGTGACCGAGGCGCGCAAGCGGGCGGTCGAGGACGCGACCGAGAAGGCAAAGACGCTTGCAGGTGCAGCATTCGTCAAGCTCGGCCGCGTGCTGGAAATCTCAGACCAGACCTTCGGCATTCAGCCGATGCCCATCGAGGCAAAGGCGTTCGACCGCGCTCTGTCGGCGGTGCCCATTCAGGCGGGCGAGAATTCCTACCGCGTCCAGGTCAATATGACGTTCGAGTTGGAATAAGCGACGATAGCGAAAGGCGTCGGGCGACACGATTGTCCGCCGAGCGTCACGCTTGACGCTCGAGCGGCAAAGATGATCTATGCGACGACTTGTCCAATCGAGTTCAGTTGTTGAGGGATCTGAATGCGTCGCTTGTCGTTTCTCGCTATTCCTGTCGCGCTCTTGTTGAGCGCCTGCAATACACCCGCACCACCTTCCGGCGGCGGCTCGTCCGGGGGCGGAGCACGCCCCCCTGCTGATGTCCCATTGTTTGGATCAGGCTTCCGCAATTCGGGCGACGACTGCCGGCGAGCAGGCGAGAGCGCCTACACGAACCAGTTCCTGAGCGACGCGGCGCAACTGGTTGCATGCCCGCCGGGAACCGATGCGCGGCTCTTCGCCTTCGAGACCGGCGGCAAGGAAGTTGGACGGCGCGACGGCTGGATCCTCTTCACCGTTCCGCATCGCTGACCGTAGCCGGTATAAACGACGACAATGAAAAGCCCCGGAGGGCAAACCTCCGGGGCTTTCCTTTTGGAGATTGCCTGTCCGTGTCGGCGGACGGCTGCTCCTGCTACGTTACCAACGCACAATCGGGCAGTTGGGCGACCGGCCGAAGGTCATGTTGACGCGCTCGCCCCATTTGCGACCCGCGACCGTTATGGTGCGGCGACTGACATCGATGACCCGCGCCCGGCGCAGGCCATAGCGCTCCGCCTTGTCGAGAGCGCGATAGGGCGAACAGCGACGCTCGTCACGGCGATCGTAACGGCGGTCGCCCCAGCGGTCATCCTCGCGCGGACCGCGCCGGTAGTCGGCACGATTGTAGTCGCCGAATTCCATGCCGATGCCGACACCATTGCCTCCGTCATAGTCCAGGTAAGCGCCCTGGGCCTGGGCGGTAACGGGAACGGCGGCGATTGCGCCCAGGCCAATGAGGGCGGACAGTGCAGCGGCTTTGAACCGGGTGATCATCTCGATATCTCCTTTGTCTCTCGCCGAAGCGATTGAGCGGAGATTGCGCCAGCCAAGCTGAACGCGCCGGGAACCGCTTATTCATCAACGGTTCATGTACCAAAGCGCCTGTTCGCGCTCGGAACCCTCCGACGATTCCGCTTCAGGGCTCGCCTTCAAGCATATGATCGAAATAGTCCTCGACCTCGGCAATATCCTCCTCGGAGGCTGTCACACGGCCTCGCACCGAGACGCCAGACCTATGCACGGTCTTGCGGTCGCCGGAGATGAGATGATGCCACGGATAGAGGTCTCGCCCTTCGGCGACCAGCTTGTAGGCGCAGGTGCTGGGCAGCCAGGTGATGGTGCGCACGTTCTCGGGCGTCAGGCGCACGCAGTCCGAGACCGTGGCGAGTCGGTTTTCGTAGTCCCGGCAACGACAGCTCTTCGCATCGAACAGACGGCAGCCGATGCTGGTGAAATAGATCTCGCCGGTATCCTCGTCCTCGAGCTTCGACAGGCAGCACTTGCCGCATCCGTCGCAGAGCGATTCCCATTCGGCGGCGCTCATCTCCTCGAGCGACTTTTTCTTCCAGAAAGGCTTGGCCATCGGTCGGATGTGAGCTTTCGCAAGCCGCGCGTCAAGCGACGGGCGAGATCATTGTCATCGTCGCGCCATCAAGCCGCCACGTTGAGGCACCGTTGTCGGGGAATAAGTCGCCGGGACCGTTGGCAAGCGGAACCAAAACGGCGAAACCCGGTTTTCGCTGCGCTAGGGACACCCGAAAATCCAAGGAGACTGACTCGATGAAACGCCAACCACGGATTCTCGCAGGCACGGCAATCGGCCTGCTGATGGCGTCCGCGCCGTTGGGCGCGTACCCACTTTCGGGAGACAAGAGCGAGCTTTCAGGCCGCGCTGTCCAGTTCCAGCCAGCACAAATGCAACTGGCGCAAGCCGAATGCGAAGGCGAGAGCTGCCCGCCCGTGGAGCAGCAGGCGCCGGCGGAAGAACCCGCACCGGCGCCCGAACCGCAGCCCGAGGCAGCGCCAGAGCCCGCACCAGAACCCGAGCCTGCCCCGCCCGAGCCAGCGCCGGAACCTGAGCCCCAGCCGCAGGCCGCGCCTGAACCCGCGCCAGAGCCTCAGCCTGAACCGCCACCGGCGGCGGAACCCGCTCCACAGGCAGAACCGGCTCCGCAGCCTGAACCCGAAGCAGCGCCCGAGCCCGCGCCGGCCGAGCAACAAGCCCCGACGGAGCAGGCCCCGACGGAGCAGGCCCCGGCGGAGCAGGCCCCGGCGGAGCAGCCGCCTGTTGAAGAGCCTGCGCAGCAAGCTCCGGCGGAGCAACCTCAGCAACCGGCGGAACAGGCACCCGCAGAACAGCCTCCTGCCCAGCAGCCGCAGGAACAGCAACCGACCGCGCCCGACGCTGCCCAGCCCGCGCAGCAGCCGGCAGAGGCTCAGCCTGCCGCGCCGGCTGACCAGACGGCTCCTTCCGGGCCGGAAACCACTGCGCAGCCGACCGATCCGAACGAAGCGCCGCTGTTCGACAGCCAGAAGGAGGAAACTCCGGCCCAGCAACGCGGTGCCGCCCAAGAACGGCAAGGCAGCCGGCAACAGGGCGGCCAGCAGGGCGGGCAACAGGCAGCGCAGCCGCCAGCGGTCGATCCCGGCCCACCGCCGGAATCCGATGCGGCTGCGACGCAGGCTGCCCAACCGCAGCGGATCGAGGCCGTCACTGAGGAACGGGGCAAGCGCCGCGAGCGTGCGCCGGAGGAAAACCGCCGGCGCGACCAGCGCCCGGAAGGCGTCGATGTCCTGCGCGAAATCGGCGACCGGCTGATCCTGCAACTCGGCGGCCAGACGATAGTCGAGAGCAACGACCGTCCGCGCATGACGCGCGGCGCCCGCGACGTCTACTACGAAGACCTGCCGCGCGGCCGTACCCGCGAGACGATCGTGCGCGACAACGGCGTCGAGATCGTCACCATCCGCGACCGTTACGGCGACGTGATCCGCCGCTCGCGCATCACGCCCGACGGCCGCGAATACGTGCTCGTCTATGTCGACGAGGACAACTACGACCGCGTCGGCGAATGGCGCGATCCGGGCTACGATCTGCCGCCGCTGCGGGTGAACATCCCGCGTCGGGACTACATCCTGGAATCCGAGTATGTCGACGGCCCGGACGACTACTACGAGTTCCTCGAACGCCCGCCGGTGGAGCGGGTGCAGCGTCTCTATTCGGTGGACGAGGTGAAGCGCTCGGCACGCGTGCGCGACATCGCCCGGCGCATCGACCTAGACACGCTGACCTTCGAGTTCGGCTCGGCCTCCATCCCCGAGAGCGAGATCACCCGGCTGGAAGGCGTGGCAACCGCCATGGAACGTCTTCTGGAGCGCAATCCGGCCGAGACGTTCCTCATCGAAGGCCATACCGACGCGGTCGGTTCGGACGTCGCCAACCTGGCGCTTTCGGACCGGCGCGCCGAAGCCGTCGCCGAAGCCCTGACCAACGTGTTCGGCATTCCGCCTGAAAATCTGGCGCCCCAGGGCTACGGGGAGCGCTATCTGAAGGTGAAGACGCAGGCGCCGGAACGCGAGAACAGGCGAGTGGCGATACGCCGCATCACTCCGCTGGTGGCGCCAGTGGCCAGCGCCAACTGACGCAAGGGTATCGTTCCGTCGCGATTCGGGGCTCACGCCTTGAATTGCGGCGGAAAGACACCAGATTCCGGGGCAAGGCTTCCCTGCCCTGTCCCGCGATACCCCCTCCGGGACTGAAACCCGGCCGGCTCCCCCCTCCCCGGCCGGGTTTCTCTTTGTCGAAAAATCAGAACGGCGCGGCTGGTAGCCTCTTGCATTGCACAATGACGCAACCGAAATAGCTGCCAGACCAGCCGGAAGCCCACACGCATGAAGCGCATCGAACTCGCCATCGAATCCATCATCCTCGCCTCCCGCTGGCTGCTGGTGGTCTTCTATCTCGGGCTTGCTGTTGCGCTCGCAATCTACGCGGTTTCCTTCGCCAAGAAGCTGTTCGAGTTCAGCACCACGGTGATGACCCTGAACGACACCGACACGATCCTGCGCATGCTTGGCCTGATTGATGCTGCACTGGTCGCCAGCCTCGTGGTGATGGTGATCATCTCCGGCTACGAGAACTTCGTCAGCCGCTTCGACGGCAATTCCAGCGATGTCCACTGGCTGGGTACGATCGATGTCGGTTCGCTGAAGGTGAAGGTCGCTTCGACGATTGTCGCGATTTCCTCAATCCACCTGCTGCAGGTGTTCCTGAACAGCGCTACATACACGAACGTTCAGCTCATGTGGCTGACCCTTATGCACATGGCTTTCGTCGTGTCGGCGCTGCTGCTCGCCTATATCGATCGGCTGGGCGGCAAGAAGGCGAAGGGCGAGCCGGACGTGTAAAACGGCGCGGCGCCTCTCGGAGCCGCGGCCTTTCACCCGAAAGTCTTCGCAACCTTCGTCGGGCTTCGCGCAAATACGTCGTCCGGCACGAAGAAATCGCCGGCGAGCGCACCCTTCGCGCCGGGCGCATAGACCGAGAAATCGGTGACGCCCTCTTCGCGCAGCACTTCCTCGTCAATGTAGAAATTGCCGGTCGCCTCGCGCGACACGCGATTGAGGATCGCATGGGCAGCGTCCGCCAGTATTTCCGGTGACCGGCTCATCGCCGCAACCTGCTCGCCGCCGAGCAGGTTGCGCACTGCCGCCGTGTCGATCGCCGTCAGCGGCCAGAGCGAATTCACGGCGATGCCGTCTTTCGCGAATTCCGCGCTCATGCCGAGCGTGCACATCGACATGCCGAACTTCGCCATCGTGTAGGCGACATGGCCCTTGAACCATCTCGCGCTCATGTCGAGCGGCGGGGCGAGATTGAGGATGTGAGGGTTGGCGGCCTTCTTCAGATGGGGGATGCAGGTCTTCGACACGAGGAACGTGCCCCGCGTGTTGATCTGGTGCATCAGGTCGTAGCGCTTCATCTCGGTGTCGAGCGTGCCGGTCAGGCTGATAGCGCTGGCGTTGTTGACGCAGATGTCGATGCCGCCGAACGCTTCCGCGGTCTTCGCCACGGCGTCGGCAACCTGCGCTTCGTCGCGGATGTCGCACAGGACCGGCAGCGCCTTGCCGCCTGCCTTCTGGATCTCCTCGGCTGCCGTGTAGATCGTGCCCGGCAGCTTCGGATGCGGCTCGGCGGTCTTGGCGGCGATGGTGACGTTGGCTCCGTCGCGCGCCGCCCGCAGCGCGATCGCCAGCCCGATGCCGCGCGACCCGCCGGAAATGAAAAGCGTCTTGTCCTTGAGCGACATGGTCATCCTCCGGTCTGGAAAGCGCACCCTTGCCCGCGACATGGACAATGGCAAGGGCGCGGGCGGCATCACGCGGGGGCAGCGCCAAAAGAATTATTTTCCGCAGCCCCGCGCGCAAATCCTCGGCCTGCGCTATTTCATGGCCGGTTTCTTCGCAATCGCCTGCGATTCCAGGGTTTCCGCATGACAACGCTTTCCGTCACGGTTTTCGTGCTCGTCTATCTGGGCATGGCGCTCGGGCGCGTGCCCGGGCTTGCCATCGACCGGACCGGGGTGGCGCTGCTCGGCCTGATCGTGCTTCTGGCCACCGAGGACCTGTCGCTTGCGGAAGCGGGCGCGGCGGTAGACATGCCGACCATCGCGCTGCTTTTTGCGCTGATGATCCTGTCGGCGCAGTTCGAGCATTCGGGCTTTTACGGCTGGGTCGCGCACTGGGTGGTTCATGCGGCGAAGAATCCGAAGCGGCTTCTGGCCGTGCTGATCGCCGTCACCGGGGCAATGGCGGCGATCTTCACCAACGACGTGATCGTCTTTGCACTGACGCCGCTGGTCGCCGTGGGCCTGATGTCGGAAAAACTCGATCCCCGGCCCTACCTGATCGGACTGGCCGCGGCAGCGAATGCCGGCTCGGCAGCGACCCTGATCGGCAATCCCCAGAACATCCTGATCGGCCAGGCAGGCGGCCTCGATTTCTGGACATACCTCGTCTACGCCATACCGCCGACGATCGCCGCCCTCGTCATTGTCTTCGTTACCATCCTCGCCACCTGGCGGCTGGTGCCAGGCAGCGGCAGGGCACCTGGAGAGGCGCCGCGCCCCCCGATCGACCGCTTTCAACTTGGGAAAGGCATCGTCGCCGTCATCGCGCTCATTGGCCTCTTCCTGACGCCACTGCCGCGCGAACTTTCGGCGCTGGCGGTCGCTGGTGCACTGCTGTTGTCGCGGCGGCTGTCGTCACGCGCCATGATCGGCGCGGTCGACTGGCAGTTGCTGCTTCTGTTCGTCTGCCTGTTCGGCGTCACCGCATCGTTCGGCAAGACTGGACTGTCGCAGGAGGGCCTCGCCTGGCTGGCAGCGCACGGCCTGCTGCCTGACCGTCTCTCCGTGCTCGCGCCGCTGACGCTGATCGCCTCCAACACGATCGGCAACGTGCCGGCGGTCATCCTGCTTATCAAGCTGGTGCCTGACCTTTCGGACGGCGCGCTGACCGCGCTGGCGTTGCTTTCCACCTTCGCAGGCAACCTGCTGCTGACCGGATCGCTCTGCAACATCATCGTCGCAGAACGCGCGGCCGCGTCGGGTGCCAAGCTGACCTTCGTCGACTTCGCGCGATCGGGCATCCCGATGACGCTGGCGAGCTTCGCCGTGACGATGCTTTGGCTCTGGGCGACCGGGCTGGTGCCGTTCTGAAGCGTCGCGCGGTTTACAACGCGGTCCGCATTTTGCTTACATGAGCCGGAATTGACGGAGCAAAGCGTGCGCAAGATTGACGAACCGGTCTGGGACCTGACGATCGCGCCGGACACCGTGCGGCTGATCGTCGACAAGGCGCGCACGATCAGCGCGGCCGTCAACGAGGATTATGACGACGGCGCGGAACACGAGGTCGAACTGGACGGCGACGCGCACCAGACCCACCACCACGACGGCCTCGCCGAGGAAGAAACCGAGGATCAGACAGAGCGCGAGCTGCGCCAGATCGTGCGGGAACTGAACGTGGATGAGGCCTCCGAGCTGATCGCATTGGTGTGGATCGGTCGTGGCGACTACGAGGCGGCGGAGTTCGGCGAGGCAGTTAAGGAAGCCAGGCAACGCGACTACAAGCCGGTACGTTACCTCCTCGGCATGCCGATGCTTGGCGACTGGCTCGAGGAAGGGCTGGAGGCGATCGGAGTCGCGCCGGAGGAATAGTCTC
Source organism: Mesorhizobium sp. (assembly GCF_016793485.1). Classification (GTDB taxonomy): domain Bacteria; phylum Pseudomonadota; class Alphaproteobacteria; order Rhizobiales; family Rhizobiaceae; genus Mesorhizobium_K. The sequence continues at coordinate 22,537 of NZ_JAEULZ010000005.1, forward strand.
CGGACCTCGATGCAACCTCCGTGGCGCGAAATCGTTGGGTAGGCATGGTGAAGCTATCGATCCCGCAACTGGCTCTTGCGATAGCGATACCCTCGATCTTTCTCATATCCCCAACCGAGCCCGCAGCGGCAAAGAGCTGGCTGGAGAAGCGGCTGGAAAAGGTTTTCTCCACGCCGCAAAAGCAATCGTCGAAAAAGCGCAAGCAGCGCCGCGCGAAATCCGCACAGTCCGGCGGCAGAATTATCCTGCCCGACACCGCTCCAGTGCCGGAATTCGCCGTGCGTGGCTTGGCCTTGGCACAGCCGGTCGTACCCGAAGACCAGCCCGCGCAGGGTGCGAGTCAAGGAGAGGCAGCCGAGGACGTAAAAACGCCCTCCGGCGAAGCCAAGGAGAGTGCTTCGGCGCAGCCGTCCGCCTCCTCGCCCGGCTCCCAATCCGCACAGGATGAACGACCAGCGGGCGCGGTCGAACTTCCTGAAACAGCGCCAGCACCAACCGATGCACCAGACGAGGTGCGACCAGACCCCGACGTGGAGGTTCCGGGGTCGGCGGTGCCGGTGCCTGAAGAAAAGCCGGCGGTTGGGAAAGCCGAACCGCTGGACGCGCTACCGGCAGAACCGCCGAAGCCGGAATTCCGTCCAGACAAGCCGGACCAGCAGAACCCTGCTGCCAAAACCGCACAGCCAGCCGAACCGCCTCGGCCGCCTGATCCGAGATCGGCTGTCAGGCCCGACGCTTCAGGCAAGCTGCCCGAGGAGGAGCTGGCCTGCCGCCGCCGGCTGAATGAACTCGGCGTTAAATTCAAGGAAGCCAAAGCTGAAAGCGATCCTTTGGGTTGCTCGATGCCTTATCCGATCGTCGTCCAGTCACTCGGGGGTAGCTTCGAACTTGCGCCCGACGCGGAAATGAACTGTGCGACTGCGGAAGCTACGGCGAGGTTTTCGCGCGATGTGATCTCGCCGGCCGCGAAGACCGTGTTCGGCGCCACGCTTGGATCGATTTCGCATGCTTCGGCCTTTGTCTGCCGGCCGCGTAACGGCTCGCAAAAACTTTCCGAGCACGCATTTGGCAACGCGCTGGACATCTCCGCCTTCACGCTGTCGGATGGGACGGTGGTAGCGGTTGAGTTGGAACCGCCCGAGAAGAACCTGCGGTTCCTCACCCAGGTACGAGCCGCGGCCTGCGGGCCGTTCAAGACGGTTATTGGCCCCGGCAGCAATGCAGACCATGCGGAACACCTGCATTTCGACCTCGCCCCGCGCCGGAACGGCGGCACGGTCTGCGATTAGGTCGCCGCAATTCGGCCGCACGCGTAAATTGCAGCGCTGAGCTTTCCTTTACGATTGCGGCCTAGACTGGTGGTTCTCCAGAGCAGGACGCCCCGGCTACGATTCGGACTTGCTCTTTGTATCGAGTGTCGGAGCCGCCGATGGCGAACCATCGCCACCCATCAGCCTTGGACGGGCGCGCCCGTTCCCGCGCGATCTCCAGCGTTGGACTGGTTGCGCTGGCGACGTTCCTTGCCGCGTGCACCACGGGCAGCGTGCTTTCGCTGCAACCGGCCGTCGATGTCGGCTCCTCTACTGCCTCCGTGCCACGCGTTGCCGAACCGCTTCCGCGCGGCATGGTGCTGCAGGATGTGCAGTCCCCGGACCTGCAGTCGCCCACCGTCCAGCAAAGCGTCGTCCAGTCGCCGACCGTTGAGCAGACCGATGTCTTCTCGCCCGACATGCAGGCAGAGGTTCCGGCCGAGGTGCAGACCGCCGCTGTCGTGCGCTCTGGCCAGGGCGCCGGAATGCAGGCGCTGGCGCCGAAGGACCCGTACCTCGCAGGCTATCCGCGGATGGATCCTCCGGCTGCGCCCGGCAACTATCTGTCGGCCGACGAGGTCGACTGCCGCAAGCAGTTGAAGCGTCTGAAGGTGGAGTTCACCGATGTCGCGCCTCTTCGCGATGGCCAGTGCGGCATCAATAACCCAGTCAAGGTGACGGCGATCGGCGGCGTCAAGATGAAGCCGGCGGCGACGCTGACCTGCGCCATGGCGCTCACCTTCTCGCAATGGACCCGGAACGAACTCGTCCCCTCGGCGCGCAAACGCTACTTCACGGGCGTGAAGACCATCAACCAGGGATCGAGCTATTCCTGCCGCAAGATAGCCGGCAGCCGTACGCTGTCGGAGCACGGCAAGGGCAACGCGCTCGACATCATGAGCATCGAGCTCAACAACGGCAAGGATATCGACGTCAAGAAGCCCGGCTTCTTCTCGTTCCGCCAGAAGGGCCTGTTGAACACAGTGCGCGCCGACGGCTGCCAGTATTTCAGCACGGTGCTCGGCCCAGGCTACAATTACGACCACCGCAACCACTTCCATTTCGATATCAAGGAACGCCGCAACACGGCTTGCCATTGAACCGCGGACCACTTGGCGACATCCTCGTCGCGTCGTAGGCTGGCTGGATGGCTACCACGACCGAGGAACCGCTGAAGCACCACCCGAAACGATCGCGCCGTGCCGCGACCGCCAGCCTTGTCGCCTTGCTGGCCTATCTCGCGGCAGCCTACGTCGCCGCGCCCGAATTCTGGTGGATTCACGACGGCCGCCTGAGGGGTGAGGATATGCGCACCACGACGACCGACGGCATCCCGGGCGACCCCATCAATGTCGGGTTGGTCGGCGTCAGGAACGATGTGCTGCAGGCGTTCGCCGCTGCTGGCTGGCGACCGGCCGATGCGATCACGCTGAAGACGAGCATCGAGATCGGCCTCAGCGTCGTCCTGCACGAACCCGACCCGGACGCGCCCGTCAGCACGCTGGTCTATGACGGCCGTCGCCAGGATCTGGCGTTCGAGAAACCGGTTGGCGACAGCGCCGACCAGCGCCATCACGTGCGGCTCTGGCAGACGGATCCGATCGCGCCGGGCGCGCAAGGGCCGCTCTGGCTGGCCGCCGCCAGCTTCGACCGTGGCGTCGGCGTCAGCCACGACACCGGCCAGATCACGCACCATATCGGACCGGACCTCGATGCCGAACGCGATTTCGTGGTGTCGAATCTTTCAGAAGACGGCTGGGTGCGCTCTACCTATGAGATCGAGGGCGCCGGAGCCACGAAAACCGGCCGAAACGGCGGCGGCGACCCTTATTTCACAGACGGCAAGGTGCTTGTCGGCGTGCTGGGCAAACCGGCCGAATGACCCCGGCACCATTGTATTAATCCCGTTAGGCCCTATAGTCAGCGGTCCCTGCGGGATGCTATTTGACATTCAATGTACTTAGAAATTGCGATTGTCGTCGTTCTGATCCTTGTGAACGGCCTGTTGGCCATGTCTGAACTGGCGGTGGTCTCATCCCGTCCCGCCCGCCTTCGGGCCATGATGGAAAAAGGCGTGCGCGGAGCCGCGCCGGCGCTTGACCTCGGCGCGAACCCTGGACGTTTCCTCTCCACGGTGCAGATCGGCATTACGCTTGTCGGCGTGCTGTCCGGCGCGTTTTCAGGCGCAACGCTCGGCCAGCGACTGAGCGAATCGCTGCTGGCGCAGGGTTTTTCGCAAGGCGTTGCCAGCACGTTGGGCGTTGGCATCGTGGTGGCGGTCATCACTTATGCCTCGTTGATCATCGGCGAGCTTGTGCCGAAGCAGGTCGCACTGCGCAATCCGGAGCGCGTCGCGGTACTCGTGGCGCCGCCCATGAAGCTGCTGTCGAGGGTCGCTCTGCCGCTGGTCTTTCTGCTCGACATCTCTGGAAAGACGGTGCTTCGACTGCTCGGCCAGTCCGGCGACAGCGACGAAAAGGTCACGGACGAGGAGATCAGGATGCTGGTCGCCGAGGCGGAACATCACGGCACGATTGAATCGGACGAGCGCCGGATGATTGCCGGCGTCATGCGGCTGGGCGACAGGGCGGTGCGCGCGGTGATGACGCCGCGCACCGACATCGACTGGCTGAACCTCGAGGCCGACGAAGAGACGACGAAAGCGATGCTGATCAATACCCAGCACTCGCGGCTGCCGGTCGGCGAAGGCGTCGTCGACAACATGATCGGCGTGGTCAAGACGCGCGACCTGCTCGCTTCCCTGCTCGCCGGCGAACCGTTCGATCCGCGCAGGCACATGCGCACCGCTCCGGTCGTCCACGATCAGGCCGACGCGCTCGACGTACTGACGACGCTACGCGAATCCGAAGTGCCGGTCGCTCTTGTCCATGACGAGTATGGCCACTTCGAGGGCATCGTGACGCCGGCCGACATCCTTGAGGCCATCACAGGTGTTTTCCGCTCCGACCTCGACGAGGAAGACGAGCCTCCGGCGGTACGTCGCGAGGACGGTTCATGGTTGCTTGCCGGCTACATGCCAGCCGACGAGATGGCCGATCATCTCGACATCGACCTGCCCGAAAACCTGGACTACGAGACCGTGGCGGGCTTCGTGCTCTCGCACCTGCACCGCCTGCCGGCCACCGGCGAATGCTTCAATGCGCAAGGCTGGCGCTTCGAGGTGGTCGATCTCGACGGTCGCCGCATCGACAAGATCATCGCATCACGCCTGCCCGATGTGCATCGCGCGGCAAAGGACTGACCATCGAGCAATAACGTCGGCCAAAAGGAAAGGGCGGCTGCGAGCCGCCCTTTCTGCCGGTTGTCGGCTGTAACAGCCTGTTATTCGGCCGCCTGCTTGGCCTGGACATCGTCCTCGCGCGCCGTCTTGAGCACCTTCGCCCACCAGGCGAGATCCTCGAGCGCCGTCAGCGCCGCCTGGTTGAGATGCTCGAACTCCTCGATCTTCTTGCCCTGCTGCAGCATCTGGATGAAGTCGCCCCAGACGATGTGCACGGCATGGCGGATCGGGGTCATCTGCAGTTCGACGGCATGCAGGCGCAACTGCTCGATCGCGCGCGCGCCGCCGACGCCGCCGTAGCCCACGAAGGTCACCGGCTTGCGGTTCCATTCTGTGTAGGCGTAGTCGAGCGCGTTCTTGAGCACGGCCGTCGGGCCGCGATTGTATTCGGCGGCCGTGATAATGTAGCCGTCATATTCCGCGACCTTCTTCTGCCACTTCTGCGCGACCTCGTTCTTCGACGGCGCCCACAGCGACGAAGCGGCCTCTTCGAAGAAGGGTAGCGGATAGTCGCGGAGGTCAACGATCTCGACATCGAAATCGCCACGCGCCTTTGCTATATTGGCGATCCATTCGGCCGGCTTGTCGCCGAAACGGGTGGCGCGGGTCGAGCCGATGATGACCGCGATCTTGGGTTTGGACATTTCAGTCTCCTGTAAAGCTCTAGTATCCGTTAGATACCTGAACTACATAAGATACTGACAACAGGCCCCACAAGGAGGCACTTTTTTGAAACTAGGGCACCCGCACAACACCGAGGATTGCCGCGCGGTCAGCGATATCCTCCAGCGCGTCGGCGACAAATGGACGGTTCTGGTTGTCGGCAAGCTGGGCGACGGCCCCATGCGCTTCAACGAGCTCCGTACCGCTGTCGGCGGCATTTCGCAGAAGATGCTGACCACGACGCTGCGCGGGCTGGAGCGCGACGGCTTCGTCACGCGCACGGTCTATCCGACGATCCCACCGCGCGTGGACTATGAACTGACCGAGCTCGGCTGCGAGTTGCTGAAGCCTGTGCATGCGCTCGGCGAGTGGGCGCGGAAGAACACCGGGAAGGTGAACGCCGCCCGCGCGCGCTTCGACGCGGTGTCGGCCGACAAGCGTATCCGCGTGGGCTGACCGCCCGCTTACTCCGCCGGGACGGCCGTCGGCTTTCCTTCGCTATCAAGCGCCACCATGACGAACTCGGCGTCGGTGACTTTCTCCTTCACGTGGGTGAGATAGCGCTGCGCCCATGCCTCGACCTTGAGCGTCATGGACGTGCGGCCGACGCGCGTCACGGCTGTATAGATGCTGAGCGTGTCGCCAACCTTCATCGGCGCGGCGAACGACATCTCCTTCACCGCTGCCGTCACCACGCGGCCGCGCGCACGTTCCGCGGCGCGGATGCCGCAGGCAAGGTCCATCTGCGCCATCACCCAGCCGCCGAAGATGTCGCCGGCGGCATTGGTGTCGGCCGGCATTGCAAGTGTCCGCAACGTCAGTTCCCCGATCGGATGGGTCTTGGTCCCGGTCACTTGATGCTACCCTCCTGCAAAGCATTGCTTCCCTCATGCCGCAGCCCTTGCGGAAAGCCAAGACCCCCTCGCCCGCCCATTGCGCGCAGCCCGGCGGTCGCATTTTCCACAGGGGATGCCGGAAGCCGCGTGACGCAGGCATCCGCCCCGGACTAGCTTCGACTGGCTTCACGGGCAAAGCGTTCGCATGCAGACCTATGATTTCATAATCGTCGGAGCGGGTTCGGCAGGTTCGGTGCTTGCCGAACGCCTGTCGGCCAGCGGCCGTTTTTCGGTGCTGGTGCTTGAAGCGGGCGGCACCGACCGCCGTTTCTACGTCCAGATGCCGCTCGGCTACGGCAAGACCTTCTACGATCCGGCCGTGAACTGGAACTACCGGACGGAGCCGGACCCCGGCCTTGCTGGCAACGCCGACCACTGGCCGCGCGGAAAGCTTTTGGGCGGGTCGAGCTCGATCAATGCCATGGTCTGGATCAGGGGCCAGCGCGAGGATTTCGACGCCTGGGCAGCAGCCGGCAACCCGGGCTGGTCCTATGACGACCTGCTGCCGGCCTTCAAGGCGATCGAGGATTTTGAAGGCGGCGCAGACGAATGGCGCGGCGCTGGTGGGCCGGTCCACGTCCAGGATTGCCGGCCGCTCGTCCACCCCCTCACCCAGCGCTATCTGAAGGCTGCCGAGCAGGCCGGGCTGCCGCTGAACCCGGATTTCAACGGCGCTTCGCAGGAAGGCATCGGCGTCTACCAGATCACCGCGAAGAACGGCCGCCGCATGTCGTCGGCGCGCGCGTTTCTGTGGCCTGCAATGAAGCGCGGAAATGTGCGCGTGGAGACGCATGCGCTGGCAACGAAAATCCTGTTCGAAGGAAGCCGCGCGGTCGGCATCGAATACGAGCAGCGCGGGCAAAAGCAGGTCGCGCGCGCCGGACGCAAGGTAATCCTCTCGGGCGGCTCGGTGAACTCGCCGCAACTGCTTCAGCTTTCCGGTGTCGGTCCGGCCGCGCTGCTGCGGGGCCTCGGCATCCCGGTCGTCCATGCGAATGATCACGTCGGCGCGAATTTGCAGGATCATCTCGGCATCAACTACAGCTTCAAGGGCAAACTGCCGACGCTGAACCAGATCCTGCGGCCGTGGTGGGGCAAGATGCTGGTCGGCATGCAGTACCTGCTGCTGCGTAGCGGCCCGCTCTCGCTGTCCATGAACGCGGCTGGCGGCTTCTTCCGCACCGACCCCGCGATGACGCGGCCGAACATGCAGCTCTATTTCCAGGCGTTTTCGACCGTTATCCCGAAGAGCGGCGAACGGCCGATCCTGACACCCGACCCGTGGCCCGGCTTTTCCGTCGGCCTCTCCAACTGCCGGCCGTCGAGCCGTGGCGAGATCATGATCCGCTCGGCAAACCCACGCGACTACCCCAAGATCACACCCAACGCCTACTCGACGGACCAGGATGTCGCCGAGATGCTGGCGGCGGTGAAATTTGTGCGAAAAATCGCCACGCAGCCCGCCCTAGCCGAGATCATCGAGGAAGAAGTGCTGCCCGGCCCGTCGATTACCTCCGACGAAGACCTGATCCTCGATTTCCGCAAGCGGTCCGGCACTGTCTATCACCCGGTCTCGACCTGCCGCATGGGTCCGGACGCCGGCAACAACGTCGTCGATCCCCGCCTGCGCGTGCACGGCATCGCCGGACTGCGGGTCATCGACGCCTCGATCTTTCCGGATAATATCTCGGGCAACACCAACGCCGCGTCCATCATGACGGGCTGGAAGGGCGCCGAAATGGTGCTGGAGGATCAGCCATGAAAATCACCGACGTGAAGAGCTGGGTCGTCGGCAATCCGCCGCCGGGCATTGGCGGCAAGTATTTCATCTTCGTGAAGCTTACGACCGACTCCGGCGTCGTCGGCTATGGCGAGGCCTACAACGCGACCTTCTCGGCCCATGTCACCGCGCGCATGATCGAGGACATGGCGGAGCGTTATTTCGTCGGGCACGACCCGCACGACATCGAAATCTTCTTCCGCCGCTGCTATTCGTCCGGCTTCACCCAGCGTCCCGACGTTTCCGGCATGGGCTGCTTCTCGGCGCTGGAAATGGCCTGCTGGGATATCATTGGCAAGGAAGCCGGCAAGCCGGTCTACAAGCTGCTCGGCGGGCAGGTGCACGAGACGCTGCGGAGCTACACCTATCTCTACCCGCACACCGGCAGCGTCCACACCGAGGATGTTGCGCCGAAGAACGTCTACAACGACCCGGACATGGCCGCGGAATGTGCAGCGCTCTACGTGCAGCAGGGCTTCGATGCGGTGAAGCTCGACCCGGCCGGCCCCTACACCGCCTTCGACGGCCACCAGCCCCGGCTCATCGACATCGACCTGTCGGCGCGCATGCTGAAGGCGATCCGGGAGGCGGTCGGCACCAAGGCCGACATCCTCTTCGGCACGCACGGCCAGTTCACGGCGTCGGGCGCGCTGCGCATGGCCAAGGCAATCGAGCCCTACGATCCGCTCTGGTTCGAGGAGCCGGTGCCGCCGGATATGCCTGAGGTCATGGCCGAGGTGGCGCGCGGAACGTCCATTCCCATCGCTACCGGCGAGCGGCTGACGACCAAGTTCGAGTTCGCCCGCGTCATCGAAACCCGCGCCGCGACGATCCTGCAGCCCGACCTCGGCCGCTCGGGCGGCATCCTCGAGACGAAGAAGATCGCGGCCATGGCCGAGGCCTACCACGTCCAGATCGCCCCGCACTGCTATTGCGGGCCGATCGTCGGCGCGGCGAACATCCAGCTTGCCGTGACGCTACCGAACTTCCTGATCCTCGAATCTCTCAAGCAATGGGATGGCTTCCACGAGAAGCTCCTGAAAAAGAAGATCGAATGGCAAGACGGCCATGTCATCCCGTCGAAAGAGCCCGGGCTGGGCGTCGAACTCGACGAAGCCGTCTGCGAAGCGCATCCCTATGACGGCAAGGCGCTGCATCTGGAGATGCGGCAGACGCCGCTGACATGACGAAGCAAGCCTACGCCTTCATCGGCCTCGGCCATCTCGGCGGCAACCTTGCCGCCTCGTTGTTGCGCGCAGGCTTTGAGGTGACCGTTTATGACCGCGACCCGGCGGCGGTTGCGCGGCTGGTGGCGATGGGCGCAAGCGCCGCGTCCAGTCCCGCCGAAGCAGCCGCCCGCGCCGGCAACACCATCACCTGCCTGCCCTCGCCCAAGGTGAGCGAGGCCGTGCTGGCTGGCCCGAGCGGCCTGCTCGAAGGGCTGCCTCAAGGCGGGACGTGGATCGAGATGTCGACCAACGGCCGCGACGAGATCGTGCGGCTGGCAGCCATTGCAGCCGCGCGAGGCGTAGAGACGCTGGAATGCCCCGTGACCGGCGGCGTGCATCTGGCGGCGGTCGGAAAGATCACGGCGCTCGTCGGCGGCGATGCCGCGCTTTACGAACGCCACCGCGCGGCGATCGAGGCGATGTGCGCGAAAAGTTTCCTGATGGGACCGGTCGGCTCGGCCGCCGTCATCAAGGTCATCACCAACATGCTGGCCTTCATTCACCTCGTCGCGGCCGGCGAAGCATTGATGCTGGCGAAGCGCGGCGGGCTCGATCTCGCCCAAGCCTACCACGCCATCGTCGCCTCGTCGGGCAACAGCTTCGTCCACGAGACGGAGGGCCAGCTCGTCCTCAACGGCTCCTACGACATCGGCTTCACCATGGACCTCGCGCTGAAAGACCTCGGCTTCGCGCTCGCCATGGGCGAGGAGTTCGGCGCGCCGCTTGACCTCGCAACACGCGTCAACGCGATCTTCGAAGAGGGCAAAGAGGCTTATGGTGGTGGCGCGTGGTCGACGCAGATCGTCAAGCTTCTGGAGGATACGACCGGCACCGACCTGCGTGCGCCGGGGTTTCCCGCCAGACTACAGGCATAACTTATTTCACTTGCAGAAACAGCAGCTTGATCCGCTGGCTTGAATCAAGCCGGCAGCGGCTTGATTCAATCTCTCAGCGTCAGCGCGCCGGGCAGGATGTCGAAAGTCGCCGGCGCCTGGCCAATCGGCTCCCCGTCGGCTTCGACCAGAAGAGCCGTTCCGTCCAACGGCTCGACCACGAGCTTGCGGCCGCGCAAAATAGTGATCGCCGGATGGTTGCGATGCCGTCCGCCATAAAGCAGTCGGATATCGCGGATCAGGCCGAGCTTGCCGGCGGCGCGCAGGATCACGACCTCGAAGAAACCGTCGTCGACCTGGGCATCAGGCGCGACCATCATGCCGGCTCCGAAAAATTTTCCGTTGGCCGCCGTCACCAGGGCGACCCGCGCCTCGGCTCGCCGTCGTCGATCGAGATGCGGACGTGCTGGAAGCGATAGCGGAGGAAAGCCGTGACCGTGCGCCAGAAGTAGAGTGCCTTGGCGGACACGCGGCCCTTACGCTCGTCCGCGTTGACGGCGCGGGCAACGGTCCCCGACAGGCCGAGGCTCGCGATGTTGACGAAATGCCGGCTGGCCAGACGGCCATCGTCATCGATGTAGCAGACACGGCCGGCATCGATCCTGCGACCCGGCGAGTCGGCAATGCGCCGCAGCGCAGCTTCGTCTGTCGATGGCAGCCCGAGCCCGCGTGCAAAATCCGTTCCCGTGCCGCATGGCAGGACGCCAAGCGCAGCGGCATGTCCTTCCGCACCCGCCGTGATCAGGCCGCAGGCAACCTCGCCAACCGTGCCGTCGCCGCCTGCCGCGATCACCAGTTCGCTACCGCCGGCGGCAAGGTCCATCGCCAGAGTCACGCCGTCCCCTGGCGCCTGCGTCTCGCGCAGGTCGACTTCGCCGAATATCTCCCTGAGCGCCACGCCGATCTCTGGCCAGCGGCGCTTCAGCCTGCCGCCTCCCGCGACAGGATTCATGATGACGCCTACCCTCATCGCCATCCTCCCCGCACGCACCCTGTGGCAGTTCCGGGCCGGCGGCAAGCCGGGAAGTTTTTAGCCGGCACTCCCCGATAATCCCGTTTTCCACAGGCGTCGGGCCATTCCCGAGACGGCTTCCCTGACGTACGGTCAACCCATCTCAGGCCCCCACGGAAACGGAGCCGCAAGGCGAAGGGAAAGTGAGGGAGCAACCTGGGGACCCGGAAACGGGACCGGAAGGCGACGGGTTTTCCCGTTACGCGCCAGTCAGACGACCGGGGACCGCGGGAAGCGTGCAAACGCCTACGGCGGACCGATGCTGCCATGAAGGACCGGTAAAGTCTTTCGATGGCGCGTCAGCAAACCCTTCGGGAGATGCGGGCGTTGGTCGGGCAGATGCGAATCTTTCGGGAAGCGCCTTGCCGGACCGTCAAGACAAGGGACCAGCGCGGCTCCGCCTCCTTCGGACGGCGGATGCGAGCGAAGGCCAGGGTCTGACAGGGAGGCGCTGGGAGCAATCCCGGCGCCTACTCTGTTTTGGCCCCCTGCTCCGCTGTCGGAACGTCGTCGCCATTGACCTTGCGCACCAGCGACGCTGTTGCCAGCAAGGCCGCCATGTCCGCCACCATCGGCTGGACATGGGTCCTGTAGTCGAGCGGCTGCGAGATGCCGGGAAGCTCGAAGAAATCCTTGGTCTGCGGAATGAGCAGGAAGCCGTCGCCATGGGCGAGCGCCACGCGCGACGGGCTCTCCGGCCAGGTCTCGACCAGCCATTCCAGCGCCTGCGCCAGCCGACCGCTCACCAGCGGCTGGGCAGCCTCGACATTGTCGGTGCGAAACTCGTAGATCTCGTCCAGCTTCGCATTGCCGCTCTGCAATGGCTTCAGCTTTTCGCCGAAAATGCCGCGGAAGAACCCCGCGACCTTGCCGGCCTTGCGGGCAGCGACGAGCACACCCGGGAAGCCTACCGCCGGCTGGAAGGCGATGATGATGCCCTTGAACACGTCCACGCTCGATTTGCCCGACCCCTTGCGCAGAGTCGCCTCGTAAAGCTCGAATGGAAAGCCGTCATAACGGCCGCTCACGACATCGTCGAACGCCTGCCGGTCAAAATCGCCAACGGTTTCCTTTGGCAGGCGACCGAAGGAACGCGGCCTGATCCCGTGGCCGTACTGGATATCCTCGATGAACCCGAAGATGAGCGGAATGGCCCGGTCCCGCACCGACTGCTGCAGTTTCTTCACCGGCTTCACTGCCTGCGCGTGCATGAACAGCAGGGCGAAGAAGCCGAAGATGTAGATAAAGAGATGCGGCGTCGAGAACCATAGCTCCTGCGGATGGGCCAGCCCGTTGGCCAGCCATGCAAGCCCGAAGATGACGAGAAGCGTCAGTCCGTCGAACAGCGGTACGCGCCACAGGAGAGACCTGTGCAGGCGGGTGCGCCCGGCCTCGTAGCGGTCCATGTCCGCCTTGATGCCGGCGATCACATCCTCGCCGGGCAGGAAATCGTCCGCCTTCATCGCCCCCTCCGATTGACCCGGGCCTCTATAGCGGCTTTTCGGCTCGGTGTCCGCTCCTGACAACCTCCTGTCAGGAATGGCGGCCCAATGTTTCAGACGGGCCCTCCGGCAAGCCAAGTGGCACTTTTCATTCCGCCTGACTCGCCCCATATTCGCGACATGGCCAAAACCCCTGACAAGAAGCAGCCGGCGACCGACGGCGCAGCGTCCTATCGCAAGCGCGGCAACCCGCTGACGGACTATCTCGACGCGGCCGTGCCGCTGGAGCGCAAGGGTTTTGCCGAGGCCCCGCAGGCCGAGTTTTCAGGACGTCCACTATCGGGTTCGATCGCGGACTGGGCCGACGAGATCGCAAGAGAGGCGGATACGCCGACCCCAACCTCCCCCCTTGCGGGGGAGGTGCCCGCAAAGCGGGCGGAGGGGGGTGGCTCCGCTGCACCGTCGGCGCAGGTTGCACCACCCCCACCCGGCCCTTCGGGCCACCCTCCCCGCAAGGGGGAGGGAAAGAAGCGCATCCCCGAGCGCTCGTCCGCGCCAACCCGTAGCGGGCGCGGCACGTCGATGGGCGGCGCGGCGACTCCGAAGGAACGCGCCGCCGCTGGCCTGAACCCGGTGCCTGGCCTCGACATCGCGCTGGAGGATGTCGAGAAGCTCTCCAACTCGGGCGTCACCGCGACCGTCCAGGCGCTCGCCGACCTCATCGAGAGCGGCAACCCGCTGCACAAGAACGGCGAGTTGTGGGTACCGCACCGCCCTGCCCGTCCCGAAAAATCCGAAGGCGGCGTGCCGATCACCATGGTGTCGGACTTTGAACCGGCCGGCGACCAGCCGCAGGCGATCAAGGACCTTGTCGCGGGCGTCGGCGAGGCGGAGCGTACGCAGGTGCTGCTCGGCGTCACCGGCTCGGGCAAGACCTTCACCATGGCGAAGGTGATCGAGGAGACGCAACGCCCCGCTCTCATCCTCGCGCCGAACAAGACGCTGGCCGCCCAGCTCTACGCCGAGTTCAAGAAGTTCTTCCCGGACAACGCGGTCGAGTATTTCGTCTCCTACTACGACTACTACCAGCCGGAAGCCTACGTCCCGCGCACCGACACCTTCATCGAGAAGGAAAGCTCGATCAACGAGCAGATCGACCGCATGCGCCACTCGGCGACGCGCTCGCTGCTGGAGCGTGACGACGTCATCATCGTCGCCTCGGTGTCGTGCATCTACGGTATCGGTTCGGTCGAGACCTACACGGCGATGACGTTCCAGATGTCGGTCGGCGACCGGCTAGACCAGCGGCAGTTGCTCGCCGACCTCGTCGCGCAGCAATACAAGCGGCAGGACATCAACTTCGTGCGCGGCTCGTTCCGCGTGCGCGGCGACACCATCGAGATCTTCCCCGCCCACCTCGAGGATTCGGCGTGGCGCATCTCGCTGTTCGGTGACGAGATCGAGAGCATTACCGAGTTCGACCCGCTGACCGGGCAGAAGACGGGCGACCTGAAGTCGGTGAAGATCTACGCCAACTCGCACTACGTGACGCCGCGCCCGACGTTGAATCAAGCCATCAAGTCCATCAAGGAAGAACTGCAGCATCGGCTGCAAGAGCTTGAAAAGGCTGGACGTCTTCTGGAAGCGCAGCGGCTGGAGCAGCGCACGCGCTTCGACCTGGAGATGCTGGAGGCGACAGGTTCCTGCGCCGGCATCGAGAACTATTCGCGGTACCTGACAGGCCGCAGGCCCGGCGACCCGCCGCCGACGCTGTTCGAATACATCCCCGACAATGCCCTCGTCTTCGTCGACGAAAGCCATGTCACGATCCCGCAGATCGGCGGCATGTATCGCGGCGACTTTCGCCGCAAAGCGACGCTTGCCGAATACGGCTTCCGCCTGCCGTCCTGCATGGACAACCGGCCGCTGCGCTTCGAGGAATGGGACGCCATGCGTCCGCTCTCGGTCGCGGTGTCGGCGACGCCGGGCGGCTGGGAGATGGAAGAAGCCGGCGGCGTGTTCGCCGAGCAGGTCATCCGCCCGACCGGCCTGATCGACCCGCCGGTAGAGGTGCGCCCGGCAAAGTCGCAGGTCGACGATGTCGTCGGCGAAATCCGCGACACGACGAAGAAGGGCTATCGCACGCTGGTGACCGTCCTCACCAAGCGCATGGCCGAGGACCTGACCGAATATCTCCACGAGAACGGCGTGCGCGTGCGCTACATGCACTCCGACATCGACACGCTGGAGCGCATCGAGATCCTGCGCGACCTGCGCCTTGGCGCGTTCGACGTGCTGGTCGGCATCAACCTCCTGCGCGAAGGCCTCGACATTCCCGAATGCGGTTTCGTCGCCATCCTCGACGCCGACAAGGAAGGCTTTCTGCGCTCCGAGACGTCACTGATCCAGACGATCGGCCGCGCGGCGCGTAACGTCGATGGCAAGGTAATCCTGTATGCGGACAACATTACCGGCTCGATGGAGCGGGCGATGGCGGAGACCAACCGCCGCCGCGAGAAGCAGATGGCGTGGAACGAGGCGAACGGCATCACGCCGGAGAGCGTGAAGAGCCGCATCGCCGATATTCTCGACTCCGTCTACGAGAAGGACCACGTTCGTCCCGACATCTCGGACTTCGCCGCCGACGGCAACATGGTCGGCAACAATCTCAAGGCGCATCTGGAATTCCTCCAGAAGAAGATGCGCGATGCCGCGACCGACCTCAATTTCGAGGAAGCGGCTCGCATGCGCGACGAAATCAAGCGCCTGACCGAACTGGAACTCGCCGTCTCCGACGATCCACTGGCGCGCGAAGTCGAGGGGCAGAGCCCATCGAGTGGGCGCGAGAAGGGCAAGCACAACAAGGGCGTTGCCAGGCACCGCACGGCAGAGGAGCAGGAGCGTTTCCGCCAGATGGATGCGGCGCGCGCAGCGGAAGCGGCGGCAAAGGCCGCACGGCCGAACCTGTTCAAAAAGCCTGACCTCGACGAGATGGGCACTTCGGGCGATCACACGGTCCCGGCCGGGGCCGTGCCCCGCTCCCTGTTCAAGAAGCAGTCCGCCAGCGAGGCACACCAGTCCGACTATGGCGTCCGCGACGACGGCTCGTCGCTCTTCCGCAAGAACTCGCTGGACGAGATGACCGTGCGCCGCACGGAAAAGCCGGTCGAAGGCGTCAAGCCGGTCAAGCGCGCCAAGATCGGCGCCGGCTCCTATGAGGACCCCGCCGACGAGACGAACCGCAAGAAGCGCACCGGCAAGACCGGAAGGCCCGGGCACTAGCCTCCGATGAAGCCTCCGGCACGACGCTCAGCCGGCGACGGGCGACGGTTCGCCGGGGTCAGCCTCAATCGTGCGCTTTCCAAGCTTGGCTATTGCTCGCGAACGCAGGCCGAAGCGCTGGTGGCCGCCGGCCGGGTGACGGTTGGCGGCAAGGTGGTTCGCGATGCGGCGTTCCGCGTCGATCCGGACCGCGACGCCATTGCCGTCGACGGCGAACGGGTTGTCGGGGAACGCAAGGTCTATCTGATGGTCAACAAGCCGCGCGGGCTCGTGACCACGCGCGACGATCCCGAGGGGCGCGGCACGGTCTATGATTGCCTCGACGGACTGGCCCTGCCCTTCGTCTCGCCGGTCGGACGGCTCGACAAGGCGAGCGAGGGCCTCCTCCTCATGACCAACGACACCCGCTGGGCCGATCGCCTGCTCGACCCCGTGTCGGGTGTCGACAAGCACTATCATGTGCAGATCGGCGCGGTACCGGACGAGGCTCTGCTGGCGCGGTTGCGCGCCGGCGCCACGGTCGGCGGCGAGACGTTGAACGCCAGTTCGATCGAGCTTTTGCGCGCTGGCCAGCGCAATGCGTGGCTGGCAATCGAACTCGACGAAGGTCGCAACCGCCACATCCGGCGCCTGCTCGAAGCGCATGGCGTGGAGGTGCTGCGGTTGATCCGCGTCGCCATCGGGCGGCTGCCGCTCGGCGACCTCGCCAAGGGCAAGGCGCGGCATCTCACAGCCGAAGACCTTGCGCTGCTGGACGACCAGGGCGATGCCGGCGGGCAGGTCTAGCTCCAAGTCTATGTGCAGCCTGAACGCGATCCACACAGCTCCGTGAACCTTTTTCGCCGCTGATGCGTTAGCGCCTCGTTGGGACGCATCTCGAGGAAACGCTTATGAAAATTCTATCCATGGCGTCGGCGGCCTGCCTTGCCGTCAGTTTGGCCATCGTGACCCCGGCGGGCGCTGCTCCCGCCGCGAACCCTGGCGTGCAACCGGCACCAAGCCTTGTCGTGCCCGTTAGAGGATGCCATTCGGACGTCCGGCGCCACTATGTGCCGGAATTCGGCCGCACAGTTGCGCACCGCCATCGTCGCGATTGCCGGCCCGTGCGGGCCGACAGCGGCGGTCCAGGACCGGGGCCAAGGGATTGCCATCGCGACGCGCGCCGGCACTTTGTGCCCGGCATTGGGCGGGTGGTTCACCGCCATGTCGGACCGGATTGCCGCGTACGTGTCCTGCGCCGGTTCGACCAGGGCGGGCGCAACTGCATCCAGATCGGCCCCATCCGCTACTGCGAGGGCTAGCCGACCAAATGATAAATATGGGTCGGTGTCGGTTCGGCATCGGCCCGTTCGTCCTAGGGACATAAACCAGGGAGAATGACCATGACCTATGTCGATGGATTTCTGCTTGCCGTGCCCAAGGCCAGGCTTGAGGAGTACAAGGAGTTGGCGCGCAAGGGCCGCACCGTCTGGATGGAACATGGCGCGCTGAGCTATGTCGAGGCCGTCGCTGACGACGTGCCTTACGGCGAACTGACCTCGTTTCCGCGCGCCGTCATGGCCAAGGACGACGAGACCGTGATCTTTTCGTGGATCACGTACAAGTCTAGGCAAGAACGGGATCGGATCATGAAACTTGTCATGGACGACCCTCGCCTTGCCGGTGACATGGAAAAAATGCCCTTCGACGGCAAGCGCATGATCTTCGGCGGGTTCGAAACCGTGGTCGAAAGTTGACCAGTTCGGGCGGCCGGCCTGTCGCGGAAATTAACCACCGCGACCTGTGGCACAGGAAAGCGAAACGAATGCGCACTATATGATCCCGGTCAGCCGGAGGTTGTGATGCGCATTCGAGCGATGTTTCTTGCAGTGATGTTTGCGATTTCCGGCGTCGCGATCGCGAGCGCGCAGAACATGCCGCCGACCATGAAACTGCCATCTACCGGAAGTCCTGGGCAGCCGCTTGACCACGGTAAGAAATATCAGAAGAAGAAGCAGGACTATGGGTGGAACGGCGGAGTCGATTGCCACCGCGACGTGCGCACCCATCGCATCAACGGCGTGAAGATCCGGCACCGCCATGTCGGCGACAGCTGCCAGGTGCGCGAAGTCCGGCAAGTAAACTGAGTTGCTGGCTCCCGGGCTGGTCGCCGGGAGCCGAGAATGTCAGTTCAGCGCCAACACTTCGGTCAGCAGCGGCCAGGTCCAATGACGCGCCAGCCGGCGGCGTCTGCCTCGCAGGAATTGCCGAAGGTGCGCAGTTGGCCCCCCTGCCTGGCGCAGACAGGGCGATATTCGCGGGTGCAGACCTGCTGCTGGCCACCGCCGCCACCGCCACCCTGGCGGCATTCGCCGCGGTGGAGGACGCGGAAGCCCGAAGCATCCGCCGTGCATGCGTTGGAGAACGTACGTCGCGTGCTGCCTCGCTGTGCGCAGACGGGCTGGAATTCGAGCGTGCACGCCCGCGGCGGCTGGCTGCTGCCCCCACGGCATTCGCCGCGGTGAATTGGCCGGAATCCCGACCGGTCGGCCAGGCAGGCATTCGAGAACGTCCGCCGCTCGTTGCCGCGACCGGCGCAAACAGGCTGGAACTCGCGCGTGCAGAAACCCGGGCCTGGCCCCGGACCCGGGCGAACAGGCCCCGGTTCTTCCACGACCACGCAGGATGAAAGGAAGACAAGGGCCGCGAATGTCGCCGCGATCCCGCGCGCAAAGCCAGTCCAACGCATCGAAATCCTCCTCCTTGCCCCGTCGGACATCCTTCACGCGCCAGCATGTTTTTGCAACACACAAGGCGCGCATTATGCAGCCAGGACGCCTCACTAAAGGTGACGGAGTCCGAAATATCGGAATCTCGCCCTGCCGACGTGGTGCGACATCTTGTCAAAACGCCCGTTTTATGCCAGAAATCGGCTGTTCGGGCGTTTACTGACCCGGAGAGTGGAACGTTTGATCGGCCCTTTCCCCGAAGCTGTGAATATCTGACGGCCCCGCTTTGGCGGGGGGTTTTTGCATGCGCGAATGCATGAACCGCCAAGACGAAACCGGGACCTGCCCCGCCGGGCGAAGCGGCGGAACAGGGACCAGACCAAGCAACGGGTGAAGGAGTTCTCCCATGTCCCAGACCGGCACCGTAAAGTTCTTCAACGCAACCAAGGGTTTTGGTTTCATCACCCCTGACGGCGGCGCCAAGGACGTTTTCGTCCATATCTCGGCTATCGAAAAGTCAGGGCTGCGCACGCTCATCGACGGCCAGAAGGTTACTTTCGATATCGAGCCCGACCGCATGGGCAAGGGCCCGAAGGCGGTCAACCTGAAAGCCTCCTGAGCAAAGCTCCGGCGGCCATCCGACGGCATTTCAAGGGGTGCGGCATCGTTGCCGTGCCCCTTTTTTACGTGGTCGCCATTTGGTCGGCGCTTCGTAATTGTGCCGACTTACGTAGTGTTTACGTGGCTTTGAGGGTAGTTTGGAACAGTTTCCTCTTGCCCGTGGCCCAAAAATAAACAACATTTTGGCTTCGGGCATTTTGCCGGCCCGGAAATGGCAGGGGACAGCGCCCGCAACAAGGGGTACGGGCGCTCTCGCAACGAGGACGAAAAATCCCGGCGCGGATGATCTTGTCAGCTTCCTCCGGTGGAAGCCGAGCCAGCCGGGATGAACTCCCGCTGGTAAGCGTGAAGATGGGATAGAGGAGTTTCCCATGCCGCAGACCGGCACAGTCAAGTTCTTCAACCACGCAAAGGGTTTCGGCTTCATCACGCCGGAAAACGGGGAGAAGGACGTATTCGTCCATATTTCGGCTGTGCAGGCGTCGGGCCTGCCGGGCTTGGAAGACGGTCAGAAAGTCAGTTTCGACACCGAGCCGGACAAGCGCGGCAAGGGCCCCAAGGCGGTTAACCTGACCGTGATCTGACCGCGACGCCGTTTCGACGGCGTCGGACTGTTCTTTTTTACGATGCCAAGCCCCGCGGGATACGCGGCTCGCCTGATCGTGTCGTTGCCAGTCGTTCAGCCGGCATTCAGCTTGATCTTCCTATCCTTCGACCCTTGGCCGTCCTCTCCATGCCCGGGAGCCGGCCCGAAGGAGACCAAGATGAACCGCATTCTCAAGACCGCCATCCTTTCCGTCGCGGTCGCCGCCACGACCCTTGCCGCCCTACCCGCCGCCAATGCCGGCGATCGCTACTGGCGTGGGCATGGTGGCAACGATCGCTATTATTCGAACCGCAACAACAGCAACGATCTGGCGGTCGCAGGCATTCTAGGCCTTGCGGCAGGCGCGCTGGTGGTCGGTCTGGCCTCGCAGCCCCAGCCGGAACCTATCTACGAAAATCCCTACCGCCAGCCGCGCCCGCGTCCGGTTCGTGATTACCCCGAGACCGTCTACTACGGCGGCGGGCTCGAGCCCTGGAGCCGCGGCTGGTACGAATATTGTTCCGACCGCTACCGCAGCTTCGATCCGCAGAGCGGCACGTTCGTCGGCTACGACGGACGCGAACGTTTCTGCGTGGCCAACTAAACCAGGCTAAGGTGGAAAACGTCCTTTAGACGAGGAACGGGTTGCTGCGCCGTTCCTCGCCGAACTGCCCTCCGGGCCCGTGGCCGCAGATGAAGCCGATATCGTCGCCAAGCGGCAGCAGCTTTTCCTTGATGGAGCGGATCAGCGCCGCGTGATCGCCGCCCGGCAGGTCGGTGCGGCCAATCGAGCCGCGAAACAGCACGTCGCCGACATGGGCGAACTTCGCCGTGCGGTTGTAGAAGACTACATGGCCGGGCGCATGCCCCGGGCAGTGCAGCACCTCGAACTCGTGGCTGCCAAACGAAACCCTGTCTCCCTCGATGAGAAACCTGTCGGGCGCGCAGTTGCGCACCGCGTCGCCGACCCCGAACATCTTCGCCTGGCTCTCGATGTTCTCGAGCAATTGCCGGTCGGCCTCGTGCGGCCCGATGATCTCGACGCCGAGCGCCTCCTTGAGCTCCATGGCGCCGCCGGCATGGTCGATATGACCGTGGGTCAGCCAGATCGCGCCGGCCTTGATGCCGTTTTGTTCGAGTGCTTGCAGGATGCTGTCCACGTCGCCGCCCGGATCGACCACGACGCCCGTCTTGTCATCCATGTCGAAGAGGATCGTGCAGTTCTGCTGAAACGCGGTGACCGGTAAGATGCCGGCATTGAGCCTACCCAAGTGAAACCCTTTCCTGCCTGTACTGTCCGCCTACCCTAAAGCGGAGAACCGGACGCGCCGCGTTCTTAGCACATGAAGTATATTTAAGAGTCCCTTCATCCAAATCATCTTTATTTGCCCGACATTGAATTGCGGGGACCATGACCATTATGAAGAGAATTCTGATATCCACGGCGGCAATCCTGCTTTCGGGCGCCGCCTTTGCCGCCGACGCCATCGTCGCGCCAGACTTGCCGCCCGTCGTTGAACTGAAGCCGGCCTTCGACTGGACCGGAGGGTTTGTCGGCCTGCATGGCGGCTATAGCTGGGCCGACTCCACGGCCGGCTACAACGATCCGCTGTATGCCTTCTTTGGCGGGCCCTTGTCCATGAAGCCCAGCGGCGGCTTCGGTGGCGTTCAGGCGGGCTACAATTACCAGGCCTCGAACAACCTCGTGGTCGGCTTCGACGCTTCGTTGTCCTATGCCGACATCAGCGACTCCATCCCGGACGTGCTCGCCGGTTCCGGCACGATCGAATCCAACACGGATTTCGTCGGCACCCTGAGGGCGCGCACAGGCTACGCGGCAGGCCAGTTCCTGCCGTTCGTTTCCGGCGGCCTCGCCTTCGCCCGCTCCGAGGCGTACTCCACGGATCTGGGCAGGGGCGACAGCAAGACCCAGGTCGGCTGGACCGCCGGCGCTGGCCTGGAAGTCGGCATCAACGAGCGCTGGTCGGTGGTCGGCGAATACATCTACACCGACCTCGGCAAGGAGACTTGGTTCGAGGGCGAGGCCTTTTCGTCCACCAGCGAGACGACGTCCAACGCCGCGCGCTTCGGCGTCAACATGCGATTCTAGGCAATAAAATCCAACGGGCGGCCAAAAAGGTCGCCCGTTTAGGCCTCGGCGTGCCGAGAGCCTACTTCTTCATCGCGCCCATGACCGCGCCGACGATTGCGGTCAGGATAGCGCCGCCGCCGGCGCCGCCGACGATGTTCGGTATGTTGAGCGAGCTGCCCATCCCGCCTACGGCATCCGCGACGGCCGCGGGATCAATCCCGGCGCCCATCAGGCTGTTGAGCAGCGCGCCACCCGCGACACCGCCGATCGCACCGCTCAGGATCTTGGGAAGCTGCGTCATTGCAGCCTGCTTCAATACGGCCCCGACTGCCTGGCCGCCGATGATACCCGTGATGATTTGCACCACGATTGGAAGAAGACTTTCCATCCCGATTCCCTCCTAGGACGCCGATCGATCGCGACTCGGCCCGCCAATCAGACGCTCAATACGACGAAAGTCAAATACCGAAGGCCAAAAGCACGATCGCCCGCTTGCGCGGGCGATCGTTATCAGGGCATGGGACGGCCGTTTTACTCGGCCGCGAGGGCCCGCTTGGGCTGAACCTCCGCCGAATAATCGTTCATCAGCGTCTCGGCGATCGTGCCGACCGTGAACTTGTATGGGCCGATCTCCGACACAGGGGTCACTTCCGCCGCGGTGCCGGTAAGGAAGCACTGCTCGAAGCCTTCGAGCTCTTCCGGCATGATCGCCCTCTCGATCACTTCGTAGCCGCGCCGCTTGGCGAGATCGATGACCGTGCGACGGGTAATGCCATCGAGGAAGCAGTCCGGCTTCGGCGTATGGATCTTGCCGTCCTTGACGAAGAACACGTTGGCGCCCGTCGCTTCCGCGACCTGTCCACGCCAGTCGAACATCAGCGCATCGGCATAACCCTTCGCTTCCGCCGCATGCTTGGAGATCGTGCAGATCATGTAGAGGCCGGCCGCCTTCGACTTGGAGGGCGCCGTGCGCGGGTCGGGACGGCGGTATTCCGCGATGTCGAGACGGATGCCCTTCAGCTTCTGCGCCGGGTCGAAATAGCTCGGCCACTGCCAGATCGCGATCGCGACGTTGATACGGTTGTTCTGCGCCGACACGCCCATCTGCTCGCTGCCGCGGAAGGCGATCGGGCGGACATAGGCGTCCTTGAAACCCTGCTTCTTCAAGAGTTCGCGACAGGCGTCGTCGATCTGCTCGACGCTGTAGGGGATCTTGAAGCCGAGCAGGCGCGCCGATTCATGAAGCCGCTCCGTGTGTTCGGTCAGCTTGAAAATCTCGCCGCCATATGCGCGCTCGCCCTCGAATACCGCACTGGCATAGTGCAGGCCGTGGGTCAGCACGTGGATCTTGGCGTTCGCCCACTCCACGAATTCGCCGTTCATCCAGATGAATCCATCGAGTTTGTCGAAGGAAACGGTCATTGGGGTAACCTCCCGCGGGCCGGCGCCCACGTTATCGTTGATCTGTTGATATCAGCCGGGCAATAGCGTTGTTGCGAGGCTAAAGCTTGGCGGATTTGGAACGCGAAGGCAAATTCATGATATTCCGGTGATGCCGGAGCAAACTTGCCTTTTCGTTCGCAATAATTCGAAAAGCTTGGCAAAAATTACCATCCGGCCGAAAATATGTCAATGGTACTGACGTATTTTCGGCAAGCGCGAGAATCGATATGGCCGACGGCGCCGCAGCAAAACCGATCAAGACCGCCCTCACCAACGATGACGGCATCGATCTTACGATCATCGAACTGCTGTTCTTCGCCTATCGAGACTTCACCTCCGATCCCGACAAGATCCTCGCGGAATACGGTTTCGGGCGCGCCCACCATCGGATCGTGCACTTCGTGAATCGCATGCCCGGTCTGACGGTGGCCGAACTGCTCGACGTGCTGAAGATCACCAAGCAGAGCCTTGCCCGCGTGTTGAAGCAGTTGATCGACACCGGTCATATCGTCCAGGTTCAGGGACCGCGCGACCGCCGCCAGCGCGAGCTCTACCCCACAGCGAAGGGCCGCGCCCTGGCGCTCGCCTTGGCGCTGCCACAGTCGCGCCGTATCCACGACGCATTGCTGGAGGCAGTCCCCGGGGACCGGGCGACCGTCGAACGGTTTCTCAAGGCGCTCGTCAATCCCGAGCTCAGGCCGCAGATCGACAACCTGCCGGTCGACAGGGCCGGCAAAATCGTAGGACGGGACAATGGAGACGAGTGACAGAACGTCTGGCCCGGCGGCGCCGGGCGACGATGCGCCTCACCTTCTGGTCGTCGACGACGACACGCGCATCCGCAATCTGCTTAAACAGTATCTGTCCGAGAACGGCTTCCGGGTCACGGTTGCGGGCAACGCGGCGGAAGCCAGGCGCAAGCTGGAAGGTCTCGATTTCGACCTGCTGATCGTTGACGTGATGATGCCGGGCGAGAACGGCGTCGAGCTCACCCGATCGCTCAGGCAGCATAAAAGTGTTCCCATCCTCATGCTGACGGCCCTGTCGGAGACCGACAGCCGCATCGCCGGACTGGAAGCCGGCGCCGACGACTACCTGCCGAAGCCCTTCGACCCGCGCGAGCTGATCCTGCGCATCAACAACATCCTGAGGCGTGGCGGTCCCGCCGCCACCCCGAAGGTCGAGCAACTCGTCTTCGGCCCCTACACCTTCCAGATCGCGCGGCGCGAACTGAAGCGCGGGGGCGAGCCGTTGAAGCTGACCGACCGCGAGCAGGAAATCCTCGCTATCTTCGCCAGCCGGGCGGGCGAGACCATTCCGCGCCACGAACTGGTGGCGGGCGAGGCCGATGTCGGCGAACGCACCATCGACGTGCAGATCAACAGGCTGCGCCGCAAGATCGAGCGCGACCCCTCCAACCCCGTCTGGCTGCAGACCGTGCGGGGCGTCGGCTATCGCCTGAGCATCGAGTAGTCCGGATCAGAAGAGCGGGCCGAGGATCGCGACGGTGTTGTTCAGAAGCCTGCGCGGCATCGACCAGCGCGCCACCTCGCCGCGCGTCACCTCGCGCGACTGTTCCAGATAGCTCTTCTGGCGCGCCCGCATCGCCACCGTCAGTTCCGGGTCGTAGACGAGGATGTTGTTCTCGTAGTTCAGTTCGAGGCTGCGCCTGTCCATGTTGGCGGAGCCGATCAGCATGATCTCGCCGTCGACCGTCAGCGACTTCGTGTGCAGGAGGCCCGCGCCGTATTCGTGAATCTTCACGCCCGCGGCGAGCAGGTCGGCATAATAGCTCCGGCTCGCCGCACCGACGATCCAGGAATCATTGCGGGCCGGAAAGATGATCGTCGTGTCGACGCCGCGATAGGCGCAGGCGCAGATGGCCGTCTGCAGCGCATCGTCCGGGATGTAGTAGGGCGTGGTGATGATAAGTTCGCGCCTCGCGGCGAAGACCAACGACTGGAACACCTCCTGCATCGCCGAATAGCGCACGGTCGGGCCGGTGCCGATGACCTGCGCGGGCATTGATGTTCCGTCCGTCAAAGCAGGCGCTTTCAGCAGGTCGCCGAGGTCCTCCCTCACGCCGGCCATCCAGTCGCCGGCAAAGAGAAGCTGGTTCTGGTGAGCGATCGGCCCCTCGAAGCGCACCATGGCGTCCACCCACGGCGCATAGCGCGGCTTCACGCGGAACTCCGGGTCGGCGCAGTTCTGGCTGCCGCAATAGGTGATGGTCCCGTCTATGACGACGATCTTGCGGTGGTTGCGAAGGTCGATCCGGCTCGTCATCAGCCGCAGCAGCGGATTGCCGACCGCCAGTCCGCTTGCCACCTTGACGCCGGCCTGTCGCATGTCCTCCCAGTGATGCGAACGGACAAGCGCGCGCGAGCCGAGATCATCGACCATCGCCCGGCAGGCGACGCCGCGCGCCGCGGCGCGCTTGACCGCATCGATCACCTTGCAGCCGTTGTTGTCGGCGAGCCAGATGTAGAAGAGCAGGTGGACGTGGTCTTTCGCGGCATCGATATCGGCAACCATCGCATCGATCGTCGCGTTGGAATCGGCCGGCAAATGGCCGCTGTTGCCGCCGATCGGCCCGAACCCGCTCACCGACTGTCCGAGCCGGAAAAGGTTCCGGTAACGCTCAGGCACGATCTCCTCGCTGCCTTCGGTGTAGCGCGGAATACGCGACAGCGCCTCGCGAACGCGCGTCACCCGCCGCCGCCCGATGTTCACCTCGCCCAGCAGCAGGTAGGCGACGATCCCGACCTCGGGCACCGCGCCGACCACCACAAGCCAGGCGATCCGCGAGGCTGGCGTCCGGTTCGGCCTCAAAAGGATGCGCGCCATGATGGCCAGCCTGATCGCGATGCTGACGAGCGGGTAGATGCTGAGCAGCTCGTAGGTAAGTTCAGACGACATCCACTCTCCCGCCAGGGTGGCCGACACGGCCGGCATTTGTGCACAATTCGCGGATAAAGGCACTATCGCGGACACTGGTGGCAAGTCCCGGGCCTGGCGCCTTCAAACAAGGCAAGGTTCCCGAAGCGGCTGACCTATCCTACAATAGCTTGGAAGAGATGCCGGCGATGGCCCTAGCTGCCTGACGCGCAGCGCAACGGAAGACGATGGCAAGCACCGAGATCGAAAGCAGGAACCAGCCGCAGGGAAGCTTCACCGCCCGCCGCAAGCGTGCGACCGCAGCCGTGTCGAACGCCTGGCGCGGAGCTTTGGCACGTGCCTGGGGCCTGCTGCCCGAGCCGCTCTCCAGCCGACTCGTCAAAGGCCAGCAGGCGATGTCCGCCCCCTGGAACCGCTTCTGGCGACGAGTGGGCATCTACCTGCCGAAGCGGCTCTACACGCGCTCGCTGCTTATCGTCATCACGCCGATGATCCTGCTGCAGTCGGTCGTTACCCTCGTCTTCATGGAGCGGCACTGGCAGACGGTGACCCAGCGCCTTTCGATGGCGACCACGCGCGACCTCGCGGCGATCATCGAGATGATCGAGACCTATCCAAACGAGGATGACTACGCCAACCTCATCCGCATCGCCCAGGAGCGTCTGTCGATGAAAATCGACATCCTGCCGCCCGACCCCCTGCCCCCGCCCGGCCGCAAGCCGTTCTTCTCCATCCTGGACCAGATCCTGTCGTCGGAAATCACGAGGCAGATCAACCGGCCGTTCTGGATCGACACGGTCGGAGATTCCCGCGTCCTCGAAGTCCGCATCCAGCTCGAGGACAAGGTGTTGCGCGCGTTCATTCTCCGCAATCAGGCCTATGCGTCCAACACGCATATCTTCCTCGTCTGGATGGTCGGCACCTCGCTGGTGCTGCTGATGATCGCGATCCCGTTCCTGCGCAACCAGATCAGGCCGATCCTAAAGCTCGCGGAGGCGGCGGAGAGCTTCGGCAAGGGCCGTCCGATGCCGGAGGATTTCAAGCCGCGCGGCGCCGAGGAAGTCCGCCGTGCCGGTCTTGCGTTCATCCAGATGCGCGAGCGCATCGAGCGCCAGATCGAACAGCGCACGGCCATGTTGTCGGGCGTCAGCCACGACCTGCGCACCATCCTGACCCGCTTCAAGCTGCAACTGGCGTTGTCGGGCTCCAAGCCCGACTTCAAGGAACTGAACCGCGACATCGACGACATGCAATCGATGCTGGAAGGCTATCTCGAATTCGCTCGCGGCGAAGCGGCGGAGGACAAGGGCCGTCTCGATCTGTCTGCCTATCTCGATACGCTGGCCAAGGAGGCCAAGCTCAGACATCGTGAGCTTTCGACCTCGCTGGCCGGCGACCCCAACATCCAGGTGCGTCCGAAAGCCTTCGACCGGCTGCTGTCAAACGTGATCGGCAATGCGTTCCGCTATGCCGGGAAGATCCGGGTCGAAGCCACCCACGCCAAGGGCTCGCTCATGGTGATCGTCGACGATGACGGTCCGGGAATACCTGAGGACGCTCGCGACGAGGTGTTCAAGCCCTTCGTGCGGCTCGACGAGGCGCGCAACCTCGATTCCAGCGGCACCGGCCTCGGCCTGTCGATCGCCCGCGACATCGCCCGCAGCCACGGCGGCGACATTACGCTTGGCGACAGCCCGATGGGCGGCCTGCGGGTGATCGTAAGGGTCCCGGCCTGAGACAGCGGAGCTGGACAAGGGAAGGCGAAGCAACTACGTACTTATAGGTAATACCTTTCACTACGGAGGCCGCTTTATGGCAACGGCAACGTCGATCAAGCTTGATGAAGATTTGAAGGGCCGCATCCAGCATCTGGCCGAGGCGCGCCGTCGCAGTGCGCACTGGATCATGCGAGAAGCCATCGCACAGTATGTCGAGCGCGAGGAACAGCGCGAAACCCTGCGGCAGGACACGCTGCGGGCTTGGGAGGAATTTCAGGCAAGCGGGCTTCATGCCACGGCCGACGAAGTCGACAAGTGGCTCGCGAGTTGGGGCGCCGAGAACGAGCAACCGGCGCCTGAATGCCACAAGTAGTCTTCGCTCCGGCTGCAATTCGGGACTTGCGTCGATTGCGCGAGTTCTTGCAGCCAAAGAATGCCCAGGTAGCGCGCCGGGCTGGCGAAGCGATACGACAGGGACTGAATGCACTGGGCCAATACCCACGCATGGGCCGGATGGTAGATGAACTCCCCGAAAACTATCGCGAATGGCTGATCGATTTCGGCGATAGCGGATACGTCGCGCGGTACCGTGTTGATGATGATGCAATCATGATCCTCGCGATCCGTCATCAGAAAGAGGCCGGCTACAAATAGACCTCCCCTGCCCGATTCATGCGCCTGTCATGAAACGGTGGTCAAAGGCGCGTCATGCGTCACGCTAGAATCAGTGCACCCATCAGCGCCGATCCGAGATCGTTCGAACAAGCGGCTGACGGCTTGGCCGAAACACGCTGGGACGGTCCCAAGCGAATCCTGATGGTCACCGATGCCTGGCGGCCTCAGGTCAACGGCGTCGTCCACACGCTGGAGCGGCTGACGGAGACGCTGAAGACGTTTGGCGTCGAGGTGCGCTTCCTGACGCCCAACCTCTTCCGCACACTGCCCATGCCGACCTACCCCGACATCAGGCTTGCGCTGACGACGCCCGGCCGGGTCCGCAAGCTGATCGAGGAAAGCGGCGCGGATCACGTCCACATCGTCACCGAGGGCCCGCTCGGCCTCATGGCGAAGCGCTACTGCCTCGCCCGAAAGCAGCCCTTCACGACGAGCTACCACACGCGTTTTCCGGAATATGTCACGGCCCGACTGCCCTTCGTGTCGGAAAACTGGACCTACAACTGGCTGAAGAAATTCCACAATGCCGGACAGGGCACGATGGTCGCCACGCCCTCGATGGCGCGCGACCTCGAGACGCGCGGCTTCACCAAGCTGCAGCCATGGACGCGTGGCGTCAACGTAGACCACTTCACGCCCGACAAGCGCGGCGTGCTCGATTTTCCGCGCCCGATCTTCCTGTGCGTCGGCCGCGTCGCGGTCGAGAAGAACCTTCCGGCCTTCCTCGACCTCGACCTGCCGGGCAGCAAGGTGGTCGTGGGTGAGGGACCGGAACTCGAGAGGCTGAAGGCAAAATATCCGGACGCCCATTTTCTCGGGCACCTGCCCAACAACGAGTTGGCGCGCATCTACGCATCGTCCGACGTGTTCGTTTTTCCGAGCCGCACCGACACGTTCGGCAACGTCATCATCGAGGCGCTTGCCAGCGGCACCCCGGTCGCAGGCTTTCCGGTCACCGGCCCGATCGACATCGTCGGAGACGGCTTCGGCGGCGTCGTGTCGGAAGACCTGCGGCTCGCCGCGCTGACAGCGCTGGACGTCGACAGGTCAGCGGCGCGCGAGCGGGCCATGCGCTATACGTGGAAAGCCTGCGCGGAAATGTACATGGACAATGTCAGGGCGGCGCGGGCGTCCCTGCCCGCCGGCTAGAACAGCCCGCCGCCGTCGGGCACCTTGCGCTCGATGGCGCCAAGGACCACGTCGCCCGCCTCGTCCGGAAAACCCAGCGTCAGCACTTCCGACATGAACGGGCCGATCTGGCGCGGCGCGAAGTTCACCACCGCGAAGACCTGCCGGCCGACCAGCGTTTCCGGCGAATAGTATTTCGTGATCTGCGCGGAAGACTTTTTCACGCCGATCGGTTCGCCGAAATCGATCTTGAGCTTGAAAGCGGGCTTTCGCGCTTCGGGAAAAGGTTCGACCTCGATGATCGTGCCCGCGCGGATATCGACCTTGTCGAAATCCGCAAAGCCGATTTCTGGCTTTCTTGCCTTTCCCTGAGACATCGCGGGTCAGGCGTTGCCGTGCGTCTCGAACAGGACGCTGGAGAGCGCGTCCTTCGCCGAGGTGCCCGACCAGACGACGAACTGGAAGGACTGGAAGTAGCATTCGCAGGCTTCCAGCGCCGACGACAGCAGCACCTCGACCTGCGCACTCGTCGGCTCGGCGCCGCCTGCCAGAAGCAGCGACTGGCGGAACATGATCGCGCCCTCCTGCTCCCAAAGATCGAAATGGCCGAACAGCATCTGCTCGTTGATCAGCGACAGCAGCCGCATCACTTCGAGCGCGCGGTTCTCCGGAACCTTGATGTCGAAGGCGCAGGCGAGATGCAGCGCCTCGAAGTCCTCCATCCACGAGAAGGAGACGTGATAGTCGGTCCAGCTTCCGGCGACCGAGATCGAGATTTCGTCGTCGCCGGTCCGTTCGAATGCCCAGTCGTTGCTGTGCGCCACCTGCTCGATCACATCCACCGGATGTATTTCGCGGGCGATGTCGAGTTCGATCAATTCCATGCAAATCTTCCTGTCGTTGCGGGAGCGCCCGGGCGCTCGGCCAGAGGCACACACGACGAACAATCTGTTTCTCGAACTCTGGCAGGCAGGACTAGCGACGCAACGGACCTTCTGCCGGACCCCAAACCCGGCGCACGACCCGGTTCCGAATCATGCAACAAATTCAGTGTATTGATGCGGAGTCGCGTGAACAGTCCCTTTTTGGCGGGAAGCCCCGCTCGGGTGTGGAAAGCCGTCGCGGCAAAGATTCACGGTTGCGGATAAGCGATTCAGGATACTTGGCTTTTCCGCTCTGTGCTTTGTGGAAAAGTTTACGAATTATTTTTTTGCGCGAGGCTTCGGCGAAGCGTCCGACCCACCTGCGGCCGCATTTTCGCCGGTCAGTTCGGCGATTTTCGCTTCCAGCGCGACAATCCGCTCTGTCAGCGCCTTGTTCTCGGCCCGTGCCTTCACTGCCATTTCGCGAGCGGCCTCGAACTCCTCGCGCCGGACGACGTCCATCGAGTTCAGCACTTTTTCCGCCTGCGCCTTGAAGGCCGTCTCGACCTCGCGCCGCACGCCCTGGGCAGCGCCTGCCGCGTCCGTCATCAGCTTGGCGAATTCATCGAGAATGCGGTTCGGTCCGTTCGACATGGCACATCTCCCTGGCGCTTTCCCTGACCTAGTGGCGTGGCAGCGCGAATGCAAGGTTGCCGGAGTGCGGCCCCACGCGACTGGTGTTAGAAGGCAGCCAATAATAGTTATTGGTTGAAACTTTGGAAGGAGCCTCGCCATGGCCATTAGCGCAGACCTCGGAAACTACCTTGAGGAATACGTCACGGAACTCGTCACCAAGGGGCGCTACAACTCCAAGAGCGAGGTCCTGCGGGAAGGCGTGCGGCTGGTGCAGGAGCGCGAGAAGCGCCTGGCCGCGCTCGACCAAGCGCTCGCCCGGGGGCTGGCCGATGTCGAGGCTGGCCGGATGCGGCCCGCCGAGGAGGTATTCGATCGCCTTGAAGCCAAGTTTGGCAAGAAGTCTGCGAGTTGATGCGGCTTCTGTTCAGCGAGGCGGCGGAGCGGGAGCTTGAAACCATCGGTGACTACATCGCGCTCGAAAGCCCGGCGCGTGCGCTGAACTTCATCCGCGAACTGCGCAAGGATTGCGCTTCGCTGAAGGACATGCCCAGACGTCATCCGGCGCTCTCGCGCTACAAGGCAACCGGCATCCGTCGCCGCGTCTACGGCAGCTATCTCATCTTCTACCGCATGGAGGCGCAGACAGTCCAAATCCTGCATATCCTGCACGGGGAAATGGACTACGAGGCCATTCTTTTCACGGAAGACTGATGCCACCGCTGCCTTGACCGTGCCCAAAGCCTGCAGCATGGTCCGCGCCGACCGAACAGGAGCCTGCCGTGACCGACTATTTGATGTTGCCGCTTGCGGTGCTCCCCTTCCCCCAGATCGATCCGGTGATCATGCAACTCGGGCCGCTCGCCGTCCGCTGGTACGGACTGGGTTATGTCGTCGGCATCCTGTTCGCATGGTGGTATTCCAAGCGCATCATCACCAACCCGCGCCTGTGGCCGGCCGGCGTCACGCCGATGAAGCCACAGGACATCGACGACTTCCTCGTCTGGGCTGCGATTGGCGTCGTGCTCGGCGGCCGGGTCGGCTACATCCTGTTTTACGATTTCGCCCGCTACCTCGCCAATCCGCTCGACATCTTTGCCGTATGGCAGGGCGGCATGTCCTTCCACGGCGGCTTCGCAGGCGTCACGATCGCCATGATCCTTTTCGCGCGCTCGCGCGGCATCGGCATCTGGACGCTGTTCGACGTGATTTCAGCCGGCGTCCCCGTCGGCCTCGGGCTGGTGCGCCTCACCAATTTCATCAATTCCGAACTCTGGGGTCGGCCGACCGACGTGCCGTGGGCCTTCGTCTTTCCGACCGGCGGGCCGGAGCCGCGCCACCCCAGCCAACTCTATGAAGCCGCGCTCGAGGGCCTCGTGCTTTTCATCGTGCTGCGGCTCCTGACACACACCTTCCTGAAGCTGAAGAACCCCGGCACGGTTTCGGGCGCATTCCTCGCTGGCTACGGTCTCTCGCGCATCTTCGTGGAGTTTTTCCGCGAACCAGACGTCCAGATCGGCTATCTTGCAGGCGGCTGGCTGACCATGGGCATGGTGCTCTCCACACCTATGGTGCTGTTCGGCCTTTGGGCGATCAACCGGGCTCGTTCGCAGGTTGCGCGCTCCCAGGAGCTACGCACGCCGACATGAACCGCCTCGGCGAAAAGATCGCCGGCCTGATCCGCGCCGCCGGACCCATTTCGGTCGCTGACTACATGGCGACGTGCCTCTTCGATCCGGATGACGGATACTACACGACGCGCGAGCCCTTCGGCGTGAAGGGCGACTTCATCACCGCGCCGGAGGTCAGCCAGATATTCGGCGAACTCGTCGCCGTCTGGTTGGTGCAGGCGTGGGAGGCTATTGGCAGGTCGGCGCCGGTCACGCTCGCCGAGATCGGCCCCGGCCGCGGCACGTTGACGAAGGACATCGTCCGGACGGTTGCGCGCATCGCCCCAGACCTCGCCGCCAACGCCACCGTCGCGCTCATCGAAGCCAGCCCGCGTCTGACCGAAGTCCAAAGGCAAACTCTCGGCCAAAGTGGCGTTTCGATCACATGGCACGCGACGCCGGCAAGTTTACCCAACCAGCCGCTGCTGATCGTAGGCAACGAGATATTCGACGCGCTTCCCTTCCGGCAATTCGTCAAGGCCGATGGCAAATGGCTGGAGCGCGCCGTCGGCCTCGACGATCACGGCCAATTCCGCTTCGGCATCGGGGCGGCGACACTTGACAGCGACGCGCTCCCTCCTGGATGGGACAACGCACCGGACGGCAGCATTGCCGAGATCGCACCGCCGCGCGAGGCGCTGATGGCCGATATCGCTGGGCGGCTGGTCCGTGATGGAGGAGCCGGCCTCTTCTTCGACTACGGCCATCTGAGGCCGGGACTGGGCGATACGTTCCAGGCCGTCCGGAAACATCGCAGCGAAGACGTCTTTGACAATCCCGGCGAAGCCGACCTGACGTCGCATGTCGATTTTTCGGCATTGGCGGGCACGGCGCGCGCACTTGGACTTGCCTCCCATGCGATCACGCAGGCAGACTTCCTGCTCGGCATGGGCCTGCTCGAACGCGCCGGCCGCCTCGGAGAGAATGCCGACGCGGCAGCGCGCGAAAACATATCCGCCGCCGTCGAGCGCCTCGCCGGGCCGGAACAGATGGGCGGCCTTTTCAAGGCGTTGGCTGTTCTTCCCAAAGGGCTGGTGTTGCCGCCCTTCCGCAACGCAAGTTGACTTGCCCTCCCCCCTGCCCCACTGTCGCGCGCCGTTCCGTCAGGTCGTGCGCCGTTGACGAAACTGCAATCCGAACGCACAAGGCGGCGATGCTGAATCAGACCAGACCGGAACCACTCCGTTCCTCTTTGCTCGACGGTATCGCCGACGCAGGCATCAGGCACGGCTATTTCACCCGTCCCGGCGGCGTCTCCGATGGCCTATACGGCAGCCTGAACACGGGAACCGGCTCGGCCGACAACCCCGACCACGTGCGCGAGAACCGCCGTCGTGTCGCCGAATGGATGGGCGTCCAACCCGACCTTCTCCTGACCGCCTATCAGATCCACTCGCCTGACGTGATCGTTGCGCGCGAGCCTTTTTCCGGTGAGAGGCCGAAGGTGGACGCCATCGTCACGGACCGCCCGGGCATAGCCGTTGGAGCATCGTCGGCCGATTGCGGCCCGGTCCTCTTCGCCGACCCGCAGGCGCGCGTCATCGGCGCGGCCCACGCCGGCTGGAAAGGCGCCTTCACTGGCGTGCTGGAAAATACCATCGCGACGATGGAAACCCTCGGCGCCCGTCGCGACAACATCGTCGCCGTGCTCGGCCCCTCGATCAGCGCGGCCAACTACGAGGTCGGGCCGGAATTCGTCGAGCGCTTCGCCACTGCCGACGCGGCCAACGACCGGTATTTCGTGCCGTCGGGCAAAGCGGGCCACGCGCTGTTCGACCTCAACCGCTACACGGTCGACCGTCTGACGAAGGCGGGCGTCACCGCCGATGCGCTCTACCGCTGCACCTATGCGGAAGAAGAGCTGTTTTTCTCCTACCGCCGTTCCACGCACCGGTCCGAACCGGACTACGGACGGCATGTTTCTGCAATTGTTCTGGAGCGGATTTGATGGCTCTTCATTTTGATCGTTCGGAATTTGACGCCCGCCGCGACCGGCTGCTCATCGAGATGGCCGACAAGAAGCTCGACGCCATCCTCCTGTTTGCTCAGGAAAGCATGTACTGGCTGACCGGCTACGACACGTTCGGCTTCTGCTTCTTCCAATCGCTGGTGGTCAAGTCCGACGGCTCCATGGTCCTTCTGACGCGCTCGGCCGACCTCAGGCAGGCCCGCCAGACGTCGATCCTGGAAAACATCATCGTCTGGACCGACCGCGACGGGGCCAACCCCGCCGTCGACCTGCGCAACCTGCTGAACGACCTGGACCTGCTGGGAAAGCGCATCGGCGTCGAATACGACACCCATGGACTGACAGCCTACAACGGCCGCAGGCTGGACGAGCAGTTGCAGACCTTCGGCCAGATCGCCGACGCCTCCGGCATCGTCAGCCGCCTGCGCTTGTTCAAGAGCCCCGCCGAAGTAGCGAAGGCCGAACGCGCGGCGCAACTGGCCGACGAGGCGCTGGACGCAGCCTTGCCCCTCATCAAGAGCGGCGGAGACGAAGCGGCGATCCTTGCCGCCATGCAGGGCGCGATCTTCGCGGGCGGCGGCGACTATCCCGCCAACGAGTTCATCATCGGGTCCGGTCCCGACGCCCTGCTCTGTCGCTACAAGGCAGGCCGCCGCAAGCTCGGCAAGAACGACCAGTTGACGCTCGAATGGGCAGGCGTCTTCCATCACTATCACGCCGCCATGATGCGCACGGTCCTGACGGGCAAACCTTCCAAGCGCCATCTGGAACTGTTCGAGGCCTCTCGTGACGCCCTGCTCGCCGTCGAGAAGGCGATGGTGCCGGGCAACACCTTCGGCGATGTGTTCGACGCCCACGCCCGCACGATGGAAGCGCACGGGCTGACCAAGCATCGCCTGAACGCCTGCGGCTATTCGCTTGGCGCGCGCTTCACGCCGTCCTGGATGGACATGCCCATGTTCTATCAGGGCAACCCGGAGCCGATCGCGCCCAACATGACGCTCTTCGCGCACATGATCATCATGGATTCCGAAACCGAGACCGCTATGACGCTGGGCCGTACCTACCTGACGACGGAATCCGAGCCGAAGCCGCTGTCGCGCCATGATCTCGACTTGATCGTGCAGTGACGATAGGAAATTGCTTGGGCGGCTAGGTATCGCGTTGGAGAGAACCACAGGCATGAAGCGATTGCCGCTGCTCGCCTTTTCGTTGCTTGGCGTGCTTGCCGTCTCCGCCTGTTCGAGCACGCAGGACGTACTCGAGCCGTCCGCGATCGCCGCGTCGCCGCCCGCGCCGGGCGTACTGCAGGCCGAAACCCAACACGGCCTTCCCGTCCAGACGGCATCGACGAATCAGTCGGCCGCCATCAATCCGGGCATCGCATCGCGTACGCGGCTGCGTTTCGACCCGATCGTCGGCGCCACGGCCGACGTCGCCGCGCCCCTTACCGAACGGCTGGCAGAGCGGGCTCGCGCCAGCGGCATCGCGCTTGCCGGCAGCGCCGATCCTTCCACCACGCACGTTCTGAAGGGTTATTTCTCGACATTGACGGAAGGTGGCCAGACCACCGTCATCTACGTGTGGGACGTGTATGACACGTCAGGCAACCGGCTTCACCGCATCAACGGCCAGCAAAAGGCCGCAGGACGCGGCGAGGGATGGGCGGCGGTTCCGCCCGCCACCCTACAGGCGATCGCCGATTCCACGATTGACCGGCTGACCGCATGGATCGCCGGCAGCACCGGTTAGGCCCGCGCCTTTGACAGGGTACGAAACCGAATCTTTGGATTAATTCGCCTCAAGCGCTTGCATTGACGGCGCTTGCCGCTAAAAGCCCGATCATTATCCAGGCAACGCCGCCGAGACGCGCTTCATGAAACTTTTCGCGGGCAATTCGAACCGGGTTCTGGCCGAAGGCGTTGCGCGATATCTGAACATCCCGATCGGAAAAGCCAGCGTCAGGCGCTTCGCCGACCAGGAGATTTTCGTCGAAATCCAGGAAAACGTGCGCGGCGAGGATGTGTTCATCCTCCAGTCGACATCCTTTCCGACCAACGATCACCTGATGGAACTGCTGATCATGATCGATGCGTTCATGCGCTCCTCGGCGCGGCGCATCACGGCGGTCATCCCCTATTTCGGCTACGCCAGGCAGGATCGCCGGGCTTCAGGCCGCACGCCGATTTCGGCCAAGCTGGTCGCCAACATGATCGCCCGTGCCGGAGCCAACCGCGTGCTGACGCTCGACCTTCACGCCGGCCAGATCCAGGGCTTCTTCGATATCCCCACCGACAACTTGTTCTCCGTGCCGGTGATGTCGCGCGACATCAAGGCCAAGTACAAGCAGTTGAACAACGTCATGGTCGTGTCGCCCGATGTCGGCGGCGTGGTGCGCGCCCGTGCGCTGGCCAAGAGGCTCGATGCCCAGCTTGCCATCGTCGACAAGCGCCGCGAGCGCCCCGGCGAGTCCGAGGTGATGAACATCATCGGCGACGTCGACGGCAAGGATTGCATCCTCATCGACGACATCGTCGATTCCGGCGGCACGCTCTGCAACGCGGCCGACGCATTGCTCGCCAACGGCGCGACCAGCGTCACGGCCTACATTACCCACGGCGTGCTTTCGGGAGGCGCGGTGGCGCGCATCGCCGGCTCGAAGCTGCAGGAACTGGTGATTACCGACTCCATCCAGCCCACCTCTGGCGTCGATGCCGCGCACAATGTCCGCGTCGTCTCCATCGCCGACCTGATCGGCGAGGCGATCTCGCGCACGGCTACCGAGGAATCGGTCTCCAGCCTGTTCGATTGAGCGCGGTTGCGTTGAAATTCATCGAAACACACCGTCCAGCGCCGGAAGCCCGATGACGGCTGCGCAGGCGATCAGCGCATAGCAGGTACGGCGGAAGGTCGCCTCGTTCGCACGGTTGAACAGCCTTGCTCCGGCGAACAGGCCAAGGGCGAATGTCGGCCCGATCAACAGCGACAGCATCACCGATTCCCAGGTTATCAGGCCGGCGATCAGATAACTCGTCACCGAGATCACGCTGGAAATGGCGAAATAGAGCACGATGTTGGCGCGGACGGTCTGCGGAGCGATTGCGCCGCCCAGCCAGTAGGCCACCACTGGCGGGCCACCGACCTGTGCCGCGCCTGAAAACAATCCAGACGTAAACCCGACACCGATCGTCATGGCGCCGTGTGGCCTTCCATGGTAGCGCCAACCGGACATCAGCAGCAGGAGCAGACAGACCACGATGCCGGTGATGCCCCAGCGGATCGACACTCCGTCCATATGCGTGAGGAGGTAGGTTCCGGCGGGCACGCCGACCACCGCGCCTATCGCCATCAGGCCTACATCGGCGCGATCCGCGCTGCGCCATGCCTTGGGCAGAAGGCCGGGCGTAAGCACGAGATCGACGATCAACAGCAACGGGACGGCGAGCCTGGGACCGATGACAGAACTTGCGATAGGCACGAATATGAGAGCGCCGCCGAAACCGGAGAAACCCCGCGCGCAGCCTGCCACCGAAGCCGTAAGCGCAAGCACCGCCAGTTGGTCATAGGTTAGGTTGGCGGGCATTGGCCTGATCACTTGCAGGAAACGGATTTGGTGGCTTGTACACCGTCACCCGGGGCGGGACATCGGCCACCGCCGGCTAATATATGGCCAGTTCCGCCAGTCTTGCGCGCTATCCCGCCTTCCGCTATAGGACCGCCACCCGCGTAGACACCCTTGGAGGCAACGCGGATGAGGGCGGCGGCCCGCATGATCCCGAACAGTGGAATCCGGTTTTCGGATCAGATCATGCGCGAATTCGCCGCTTTCGACATTTTCGGACCATCGTTCGATCGAAGCCCGAAAATGCTCCAGCAACGCAAAGGAAAAGCCATGAGCACCACTTACGAGCTCAAGGCCGATGCGCGCGAACAGGTCGGTAAGGGGTCCGCCCGTGCAGTTCGTCGCAATGGCCAGATACCAGCCGTCATCTACGGCGACAAGCAGCCTCCCCTGGCGATCGCCTTGTCGTGGAAGGACGTCTACTACAAGATTCACGGCGGTGGATTCCTGACCACGGTTGCCACGATCGACGTCGGCGGCAAGAAGATTCAGGTTCTGCCGAAGGATTTCCAGCTCGACCCGGTCAGCGACAGCCCTATGCATGTCGACTTCCTGCGGGTTGGAAAGAACACCGAAGTCAACGTCAACGTGCCGGTTCACTTCATCAACGAAGACAAGTCGCCCGGCATCAAGCGCGGCGGCGTGCTGAACATCGTCCGTCACGAGGTCGAGTTCCACTGCCCGGCCAATGCGATCCCGGAATTCATCACGCTGGATCTGGAAGGCACTGATATCGGCGACTCGCTGCACATCTCTGCGGTCACCTTGCCCGCAGGCGTGAAGCCGGTCATCGCCGATCGCGACTTCACCATCGCGACCATCGCCGGTTCATCGGCCATGAAGTCCGATGAAGACGCTGCGGCGGCTCCGGCGGCTGCGGCCCCGGCCGTCGAAGAGAAGAAGTAAGTTCGGGCCCGGAGGGCCGCACCGATGCTGCTTTTTGCAGGTCTCGGCAATCCGGGCGCGAAATATCGGAACAACCGGCACAATGTCGGCTTCATGGCGGCGGACGCGATAGCCCGCCGCCATTCCTTTTCCCCCTGGTCGAAGAAGTTCCAGGCCGAGATTGCCGAGGGTCGGATCGGCGGCGAAAAGGTGCTGCTCCTCAAACCGCAGACCTTCATGAACCTTTCCGGGCAGTCGGTCGGCGAAGCGCTTCGCTTCTACAAGCTCGAACCATCCGCCGTGACGGTCTTCTACGACGAGATCGAACTTCCCGCCGGCAAGGTCAGGGTCAAGACCGGCGGCAGCGCGGCCGGCCACAACGGCGTCCGATCGCTCGACCAGCATCTCGGCAAGGACTACCGCCGCGTGCGCATTGGCGTCGACCACCCCGGCGCGAAGGAAATGGTGCACAGCCATGTGCTCGGCGACTTTTCAACATCTGACCGAGAATGGCTTGATGTCCTGCTCGACGCCATCGCGGACAATGCCGACATGGTCGCGAAGGGCGACGACAACGGCTTCATGAACAAGGTGACGCTGACGCTTCGCGACAAGCTTCAGCCGACGGGCGACGACGATCGGCCGCCGCCAAAAGAGCGAGCGCTGAAAGAGCCGAACGCCAAGGGTCAGAGCCATATCCGGCAGGCCCGTCCGCAGCAGCCTTCGATCAAGGTCCCGGAAACCGGGCCGATGGCTGCCATGCTGAAAAAACTGCTCGGCAAGGACTGACGCGTCGGCTGGCAGTTGGTGTCAGCTTGGATACCCGCCGGCAGTGGTTCCAAGTTCGCCCCGTGTTAAGCGGACGATCATCCAACGCGGAGCGATTCCATGAGCGACGTGATCTACATGTTCGCGATGAGCCTCGACGGTTTCATCGCAAGGCCTGACGGCGCCTTCGACTGGCTCGAAAACTTTCCGGCCAATGCGGATTTCGATTTTGACGCTTTCCTCGGGTCTGTCAGCGGCATAGTCATGGGGCGCGGCTCCTATGAGGCGGCGCGCAGTGGTGGCGGGTGGGATTATGGACGCTGGCCTTGCGCCGTCGCCGCCCATCGCCCGCTGGCCGATGCGCCTGATGGAGTCGAGGCCGTCAGCGGCAATCCCATGGCGCTGGTCGACAATCTGCGAAACCGAGGAGCCGCCGGACGCATCTGGATGTTTGGTGGCGGCGATCTCGCCTTGCAGTTCATGCAGGCTGGGCTGCTGGATACGGTGGAGATCGGCACGATCCCCGTCATCCTGGGCACGGGCATCCCTGCATTTGGTCAAGCTAAGAGCGACGTCTGGCTGCAGCTTGAATTCGCCAAGTCGCTGGCTAATGGCGCGGTTCATAGCCGTTATTCGGTTCGCAAGCCGACTTGACCGGCGACAAAGCTTGAACTCAAGCCCGCCGTCCACTAAATCACGAAAACACGAAGTTCGTGTTCTCGTGAGGCCGATATGAAGAACGTTACCATCTCGATGGACGATGAACTGGCGCAGCGCGCGCGGGTTGCAGCCGCCCGTGCAGGCAAGAGTATCTCAAAATACATGGCGGAAGCGGCGCGCGAGAAGATCGAAGCTGACGAGAAGGCCGCTTCGGGAAAAGGGCGCAATCGCCAACTTGAGGCGCTGGAACGTATCTTTGCTGGTCCCAAGTGGGACGTAACCGAGAACGGCAGAATGCCGACCGCCGAAGAACGCAATGCCAGACGTTAAATTTTTCATCGATACCAACGTCCTGCTCTACTCACACGACAACAAGAATATCGAGAAGGCCGTGACCGCAAAGCTTTGGTTGCGGGAGTTGAGCAAGCGAGAACTGGCAGTCGCAAACCTACAGGTTTTGAACGAATTCACTGACGTTCTCCTACGACGGAAATGGTATCAAACCCCCGAGCAGGTTTTCGCTATCTCTGAGGAGATGGCTGAACTTGGCTACGATCCATTGACGCATTGGGAGGTGAACGAAGCCCGTCGCCTTCACTTGCGTTACCACTACTCCTGGTGGGACTGCCTCCTTCTCGCTTCCGCAATCGAACTCGGCTGCACGCACTTCCTCTCGGAGGATTTGCAGGACGGACAGGTGATCGACACCTTGACGATCGTCGATCCTTTCGCCCATAGCCCTGAGCAAATTCTGATCTCCCGATAGGACCACCACCATGGGTTTCAAATGCGGCATCGTTGGGCTGCCCAACGTTGGCAAGTCGACGCTTTTCAACGCACTGACGCGCACGGCCGCCGCGCAGGCCGCAAATTATCCTTTCTGCACCATCGAGCCGAACACGGGCGAGGTCGCGGTTCCCGATCCGCGCATGCAGAAGATCGCGGAAATCGCCGGCTCGAAGGAAATCATCCCGACCCGCATCTCCTTCGTCGATATCGCCGGCCTCGTGCGCGGCGCCTCGAAGGGCGAAGGGCTGGGCAACCAGTTCCTCGCCAACATTCGCGAGGTCGATGCCATCGTGCATGTGCTGCGCTGCTTCGAGGATGACGACATCACCCATGTCGAAGGCCGCATCGATCCCGTCGCCGACGCGGACACGGTCGAGACCGAGCTGATGCTTTCCGACCTCGAAAGCCTGGAGCGGCGCATCGTCAACATCCGCAAGCGCGCACAGGCGAAGGACAAGGAATCCATGACGGTCCTCCC
This sequence comes from Mesorhizobium sp., assembly GCF_016793485.1. Taxonomy (GTDB): domain Bacteria; phylum Pseudomonadota; class Alphaproteobacteria; order Rhizobiales; family Rhizobiaceae; genus Mesorhizobium_K. The sequence continues at coordinate 64,551 of NZ_JAEULZ010000005.1, forward strand.
CGTCATGGAACAGGCGCTGGCGCTGCTGCAGGACGGCAAGCCGGCACGTGTCCTGCTGAAGGGCATCGCGGCGGAAGACCTGCGCATCCTGCAGGGCCTGAACCTGCTCACCGCCCACCCCGTTCTCTACGTCTGCAACGTCGCGGAGAAGGATGCCGCCACCGGCAACGAGCACACGAAGGCCGTCGAGAAGATGGCCGAGGCGCAGGGCGCAAGCGCTGTCGTCATATCGGCGGCGATCGAGGCGGAGGTGGCACAGCTTCCGGATGACGAGGAACTGGAGTTCCTGGCGTCGATGGGGCTCGATGAGCCGGGCTTGGACAAGCTCATCCGCGCCGGCTACGACCTTCTCCACCTGATCACCTATTTCACCGCCGGCCCGAAGGAAACGCGCGCCTGGACCATCGTCAGGGGCACCAAGGCCCCGCAGGCTGCCGGCGTCATCCACACCGACTTCGAGCGCGGCTTCATTCGCGCCCAGACCATCGCCTACAACGACTTCGTCACCCTCGGCGGCGAGGTCGCGGCCAAGGAAGCCGGCAAGGCGCGTGACGAAGGCAAGGAATATGTCGTCCAGGACGGCGACGTCATGCTCTTCAAGTTCAACACCTGAACGACCATCGGTCGATCAGGCGATCTCGATGATCGCCTTGATCAGGCCGGTCTTTTGAGTCGCCCAGCGCGGCAGGTCGCCGACAGCGCCCGCAAGGTCCGTGCGGTGCGTGATCAGCTTGTCGACGGCGGCCGAGCCGTCCTTGATCGCGGCGACGACGGTCTCGAAATCCTGTGCGGTCGCGTTGCGGCTTCCGAGAAGCGCCATCTCCTTGCGGTGAAAATCCGGATCCATGAAGGTGATCGGCTCCTTGACGACGCTGACCAGCACGTAGCGTCCGCCATGCGCGACATGGTCAAAGCCCTGCTCCATCGCGCGAGGGCTTCCGGTCGCGTCGAAGACGACGTCATAACCCTCGTTCGCGGCGAATGCAGCCATCGCGGCGAGGCCAGCCTCGTCGCCGGTGAAGGCCTGCACGTCGACGATATCGGCTGCCGACTGCGCCCGCTCGGCTTCGCGGTCGAGAACAGCCACCGCGCCTCCGGCGCGCTTCGCGAAGATCGCCACACCCAGTCCGATGGGACCACCGCCGACCACCAGCACCCGGTCGCCCTGCGTGACGCCGCCGCGCCGCACCGCATGGGCGCCGATGGCCAAAAACTCGACCGCTGCGCACTGGTCCAGTGTCAGGCCGTCGGCCGCGATAAGGTTGCCGGGCGGAATGCTGAGCAAATTGCCCATTCCGCCGTCCTGATGCACGCCGAGCACAGAAATCCTGACGCAGCAGTTGGGCTTGCCGCGCCGGCAGGCGATACAGTGACCGCAGGACAGGTAGGGGTTCACCGCGAAGATCTGGCCCGGCCGGATGTCCGAGCCGGCGGGCGCCTCGACCACCTCCACGCCGAGTTCATGACCCATCACGCGCGGATACTGGAGGAAGGGATGCTTGCCCTCGTAGATATGATAGTCGGTGCCGCAGATGCCCACTCGTCGCGGCCTCACCAACACATGGGAGGGATCGAGGCGCGCGGCTTGCCGCCGTTCCAGCCGCAGCTTTCCGGGCTCTACGCATACGAGGGCTTCAAAGGAATGCACGCCTGATCCTTCTTTCTGGCAAAGGCCCAGGCTTTCATGAAACCCGGTCTTTATGAGAACAGACGGGGCCGGCTCTGAACCGGCCCCGTCTGCACGGTCGTCTTACTTGAATTCGGCCATGTTGTCCTTGGTGACAAGCGCCGCACCGGAATCGATCAGGGACTCGACCTTCTCGCCCTTGAGCGACTTCACCAGCGCCTCCACCGCGAGCGATGCCATCTTGGCCGGGAACTGCGCGACCGACGCATTCTCGATGCCGGCCTCGATCGCCTCGGCCTCGCCGCAGCAGTAGTCGAAGCCGACGAGAATGACCTTGCCTTCCTTGCCGGCATTCTTGATCGCCTGCGCGGCGCCGGCCGCCGGCGGCCCGCAGGCCGAGTAAATCGCCTTCAGGTCGGGGTTGGCGGTGAGAATGTCCTCGGCCAGGCTGATGCCCTTTTCCTCGGTGCACTCGGTGGCGCCCTGGCCGACGACCTTCACGTCGACGCCTGCGAGCCCTTCCTGCATTCCCTTCACGCGGTCGTCCAGCGACGGAACGCCCGGTACGCCTTCGAGGATGCCGAGCGTATCGCCGCTCTTCAGCACGCTCTTCAGGTAGCCGCCGGCGATCTTGCCGGCTGCGAAGTTGTCGGTGGTGGCCAGCGCAGTGCGGCCGGTCCAGCCGGGGATGTCGTTGTCCATCAGAACGACCTTGACGCCGGCCGCCACGGCCTTGTCGAGCGCTGCCGCCACCGTCGGATCGACCGGCGTGATGGCGATGCCCTGTACGCCCTGCGTCACCATGGACTCGATATGGGCGATCTGCCCTTCGATGTCGGTGGCCGACGTGCCTTGCCCGAACACGAGTTCGATACCTGGATTGGCGGCCGCGTATTCCTTGGCCGCGTTCTCCATGGTGGCGAAGAACGGCACCGGGAACTTGGTTATGAAGCCGATCTTGACGGCATCGGCAGCCGATGCGGGCATTGCTGTCGCCAAGGCGAAAGCCGCTCCCGCGAACATGTTGAGCAACCTCACTGCGCTCCTCCCTCTCTCTTTCCGGATCGCTCCCCTTGAGCGATCTTCCTTCCGTCTTCCCGTCGAGGAACGACGAAACCCTTCAGGCCTCCGCGCCGACGATCAGCGACACCAGTTCGTGCTGGTTCGCGCGCTCCGGCTTCAACTCGCCGACCTTGTGGCCCTGGCGCAGCACCACCGCCCGGTCGGCCAGTTCGATGACATGTTCCATGTTGTGCGTGATGAGGATCACTGCGTTGCCCTCGTCGCGGAGCTGGTGGACGAGATCCAGAACCTTGCGCGACTCGCGCAGGCCGAGCGCCGCTGTCGGCTCGTCGAGGATCACGACGTTGCGCGCGAAGACGGTGGCGCGGGCAACCGCGATCGCCTGCCGCTGGCCGCCGGACATAAGCGCCACCGGCGCATCGAATTTCGGCAGCTTGACCTTCAGCCTGTCGATCACCGACGCGGCTTCCTGGTCCATCGCGCGGGCATTGAGAAACCGCAGCGGGCGCGGCAGCCAGCGCGGGAAGGAAATCTCCCGGCCGCAATAGAAGTTCTGCGCGGGCGTCAGATTGTCGAACAGGGCGAGATCCTGGTAGACCGTCTCGATCCCCGCGCGGCGCGCCTGCGCCGGCGTCGACAGCGCAACGGCCTCGCCGTCGAGCAGGATCTCGCCCTCGTCCAGTGCATGCACGCCGCTGATGCAGCGGACCAGCGTCGACTTGCCGGCGCCATTGTCGCCGAGAAGCGCCAGCACCTGCCCCCGATAAGCGTCGAGGCTGACGCCTTTCAGCGCGTGCACCGCACCGAACCGCTTGTGTGCGTCGCGGACCGACAGTGCGGGAACAGCCGCCGCGTTCATTGCGCCCTCGCCGCCTGGTTGCGGGCGCGGCCTTCGAGATAGCTGCGCATCACGTCGGCCTCGACGGCGACCACGATGATCACGCCGATGGCGATCATCTGGTAGAACACGCCGACATTGAGCAGGTTCAGCGCGTTGCGGATGACGCCGATCATCAGTGCCCCGATCAGCGCATGCCCGATATGTCCGCGTCCCCCGAGGAAGCTCGCGCCGCCAATGATGACCGCCGCGATCGTGTCGAGTTCGAGAAGTGTGCCGTAGAGCGGCGAACCCGCGCCGGTCCGGCCCGACAGAACCACTGCCCCGATGCCGGCGCACAGCCCCGCGAACGCATAGGTCGAGACGAGCACCCATTTTACCGAGATGCCCATCTCGACGGCGGCCTTTGGGTTGCCGCCGACGGCGTAGGTCCAGCGGCCCCAGACCATGGACTTCGTCATCACCAGCACGATCAGCGCCATGCCGAGGACGACGTAGAAGGAATTGGGCACGCCCAGCGCCGATGTCTCGCCGAGGAACAGCACCGCGTCGGGCATGCCGCGCATCGTGGTGTTGTTGATGGAGAACTGCAGCGCAAGCCCGCGGCAGATGCTGAGCGTGGCCAGCGTCATGATGAAGGGATGTGGCAACCGACCGAACACGAAGACCAGGCCGTTGACGAGACCGACCGCCGTGCCGGCGAGAAGCATCGCCGTGATAACCACAAAGCCTGACCCGTCGGTGGCGCGGAAAACGAGACCGCCCACCACCGTCGCAAGTGCCAGATTCGCGCCCACCGAAAGGTCGATGCCGCGGGTGAGGATGACCAGTTGCTGGCCCATCGCCACGATGGCGATGACGGCGGTCTGCGCCAGGATGTTGCTGAGGTTGCCGGGCTTTAGGAAATTCGGCGTCAGAACGCTGAAGACCACCACAAGCAGAGCAAGGATCAGCAAAGGACCGAAATTGAGCAGCCTCAGCCCGAACGCGACCGGCGATAAAGACGCGCTCGCTTGCGCACGCCCACCCGCCGGGGCGCCGGACGATATGTCCCGCTGCCTCGTTGTATCCGACACCCCAATTTCCTCCCGTAGGTTTCTTATAGACAAAAATCATTTGACGGCGTCCCGTCAAATTGTATTTTATGGATTAAAAGACACTATTTCGCGGTACTCTGACAGGCCATGAAAACTGACACGGTCTTCAAACGAGCTTTCAACGATGTGCTCGATCTCGTGTCGCGCCTGCCGAACGGCAGCACGCTTCCTTCGGAAAACACGCTGGGCGCACGGCTGAAGATCAGCCGCACGACCGTCAGGAAGGTAATCGCAGCGCTGGAGACTCAAGGGGTCGTCACTGGTGCCGGGCGCGAGCGCGTCGTCAGGACGGTGGGCGAGACGGCGCGGCCCTTTCCGCATGCGGAAACGATCCCCATGGCAGCGCAAGTCGAGGAGCGCTTCATGGAATGGCTTTTGCGCGACAATGCCCGGCCTGGCACCGCAATCAACGAACTCGAACTTGCTCGAAAATTCGGCATGGCAACAACGGGCATCCGGGAGTTTCTCAACCGCTTTCAGCGCTTCGGGCTGATCGAGAAGCGTCCCAACTCCGGCTGGGTGTTTAAGGGTTTTACAACGAGCTTCGCGCTCGAATTGTTCGAAATCCGCGAGATGTTCGAGCTGCGCTCGGCGCGCGCGCTTGCGGCGCTGCCCGGCGATTCACCACTCTGGGCTCAACTCGAAGCGCTCCAGCGCGAACACCTGCAACTGCTGGAAAACATCGAGACACGCTTCCACGACTTCTCCGATCTCGACAGCCGTTTCCACCGTCTGATCAGTACCGCCGCGCCCAACCGTTTCATCGACAGCTTCTATGACATCATCACCGTCATCTTCCATTTCCACTATCAGTGGAACAAGCAGGACGAGCGACAGCGCAACGAGGTCGCCATACGCGAGCATCTGACCTATATGGACGCGCTTTTCGGCCACAACATCGCGCTGGTCGAACTGGCATGCCGAGCGCATCTTGTGTCCGCCAAGCAGACCTTGCTCCGTTCGACTTCGCAGAAATAGGCGCACGAAAGCCGGCTAAAGCTGGCGCAGACTGCGACGATCGCCCTGCCTTGACGCCACATCCGGGGAGGGCTAAGCGGCGGCGGCCATCGCGCGCGAATGCGCCCACCATCCCTTTCGCAATGGAGAACGGCGATGATCAAGGCCTTCGTCGCTCAGAACGAACATCTGCACCCCGTGGATCACCTGACGGCCGACAGTTCCAATGTCGTCTGGGTCGACCTGTTCAACCCGACCAAGGACGAGGAGAACACCGTCGAGGAGTGGCTGGGCGTGGAGGTGCCGACCCGCGAGGAAATGGAGGAGATCGAGGTCTCATCGCGTCTCTATGCGGAGAACGGCGCCTATGTGATGACGGCGACCCTGCCGGCCCATACCGACGGCGACCGGCCCGAGATGCTGCCGGTGACCTTCATGCTGGCCGGCGAGCGCCTGATCACCATCCGCTATCATGAGCCACGCGCCTTTCAGACGTTTCCCATGCACGCGGAAAAGGCCGACGTCGGCTGCACCAACGGCGAGACCATCCTGGTCTCCCTGTTGGAGGCGATCGTAGACCGCCTCGCGGACGTCCTGGAGCGCGCAAGCAAGGATGTCGTCGATATCTCCCGCGACATGTTCGATTCCACCGAGAAGAAGGCGTCCAAGCGCGACCGCGATTTCCGGGCAATCATCCATCGGATCGGCAGCAAGGAAGACCTCGTCTCGAAAGTACAGGACAGCCTGCTGACGCTGCAGCGCCTGTCGGGGTATCTTGCCAATGTCGTCGCCCAGGATTCCCAGGGCAAGGTGATGCGCGCCCGCGTCAAGACGCTGGCGCGCGACGTGTCGTCCCTGTCGGACCACGCCTCCTTCCAGACACAGAAGATCAACTTCCTGCTCGACGCCACGCTCGGCATGATCAACATCGAGCAGAACGGCATCATCAAGATCTTTTCGGTGGCGGCGGTGGTCTTCCTGCCGCCGACCCTCGTCGCCTCGGTCTACGGCATGAACTTCGAAGGGATGCCAGAGCTCAAATGGGCTTTTGGCTACCCGATCGCGCTCGGGATCATGGTGCTGTCCGCCATCCTGCCCTTCTGGTTCTTCCGCCGCAAGGGTTGGCTCTGATCCGACAATCCCCTATCAGCATTCCGCTGCTGCCTTCTCGGGCTGACGCGATCAGGGGGAGAGACGTGATGACCGGCAGGAGATGGGCTTTCGAGGACTTCACGGCCGGCCGGTCGATCGATCTCGGCCACAAGGACGTCACGGCCGAAGAGATCGTTGAATTCGCCAGCGAATACGATCCGCAACCGATGCATCTCGACGAGGAGGCTGGCCGCGCGAGCATCCTCGGTGGCCTGTCGGCTTCGGGCTGGCACACCTGCTCGATGTATATGCGACTCCTCTGCGACGCCTTCCTGCTCGACTCGACGTCGCAGGGCGCGCCGGGCATCGACACGATCAGATGGAAACGGCCCGTGCTTGCCGGCGACCGGCTTCGCGGCACCACCATGGTGCTTGCGGCGCGGGAGTCGAAATCGCGCCCGTCCATCGGCATCGTCAGCTTCAGGTCGGACTTGTTCAACCAGCGTGGCGACGCGGTTCTCGAACTGGAAAACTCCATCATGTTCCTGAAGCGTGAGGCGCAGGCATGACGCTCGACGAATTCTTCGAGATCGGCGTCGTCACACCGCTCGGCCCACATGTCTTCGATGCCGAGGGCATCAAGGCGTTTGCCCGCAAATACGACCCGCAGCCGTTCCACATGGACGAGGACGCCGCCAGGAACAGCGTCTTCGGCGGGCTCTGCGCATCCGGCTGGCAAACGGCCTCGGCTTGGATGAAGCGCAATCTCGCGACGCCGACCAAGGCATGGACAGGCGAAGGCCCGGCGCCGGTCTTCGGCCCATCGCCCGGCATTACCAACCTCAAATGGTTGAAGCCCGTCTATGCGGGCGAGTCCGTGACCTACACCCGTACGGCCGTCTCGCATCGCCCGATGTCGTCGCGCCCGGGCTGGCGTCTGCTGACCGTTCGTGCCGAGGGCATCGATTCCACCGGCGCAAAAGTCATCGAGTTCGACAGCGCCGTCCTTGTAAAGGTCGAGTAGGCGATCAGCCTAGGCCGATCAGCTTCTCGGGGAAACTGCCGGCTATCACGCTCTGCGCCGCCTGCGCGCCAAAGACCGCCTGTGAGCGCCTGGCATCATAACGTGCCCGTTTGCGCAGCTTGTCCTTGCTCGTCAGCATGCCCAGCGACGCGTCGAATTTCCGGCTCAAACGCTTGAGCAAGAACCGCGCGCGATTGGCGGTTTGGCTTTGGTCGAAGCGGCTTGCCCACGGCGTGTTCCGCGCCATTTCCCGGTAGATCGAATGCGCCTCAGGCTCGACACCGAGCGGCTTCGACCACGGCTTGCCCCAACTGAAGTGCCGGGCAAAAGCCTCGCCGAATGGGATCTGCGAGTTGAAGTTGGTCATGACGTTCCAGCGCGGATCCATCGTCTGCCACCGGCCCTCGAAGACGACGTTGAGCGCATCCTGATCATGCTGGAGGCAGATGTCGCGGCGCTCCCGCGCAAAGCGCCTCGTCCGCTCCAGAAGCCCCTCGTCGCGCACCTGCTCCATGTTGAAGACAAGCACGCCGGCATTGAAATAGGGCGCGCCGGGCTTCAGCGGCAGCCGGGTCCGGTATTTCGGGTCATAATACTGCTGGTCGTCGTGCGCGGCGAGCAACGCTCCGTTGAGCTGAGTAGCGGCAAGGTCAGCCACCGATCGATTGAAGAGCACGTCGCAATCGGCATAAACCAGCGTCCGATAAGGCTGGAAAACCGGCAGCAGGTCGACGAACAGCCGCATGTAGGTCGCGAGGCCGAGCCGCTCCGCATTGACGGTGAAGCCTTCGAGTTCGCTCGACATGTCGACAATGGCAACGTGGCTTCCGAGGAGCGCTGTCGCCGCCTCAAGGTCCTCGCGACCGACGCCGGTGTACAGAATCACGCCAGGCGTCGCGGTCCCGGATACGTCGAGGACCCTGCGCGCCGCCAGGCAGGCGTAGGGAAAATACCTCCCGTCCGCTGCGAAGAAATAGCAGGCCTCCTTCTCCATGGATCGTCGCGCCCCGGCCTGCTGCCTCCAGCCCTCAATGTCCCTCGAACGCGACCAGCGTGCGAACCGGGACGCCGAGACCCTCAAGCTTCCTGCGGCCGCCGAGGTCCGGCAGGTCGATGACGAAGCAGGCCGCCACGAGGTCCGCGCCCATCTGCGAGAGCAGCTTGACGGCGGCCTCGGCGGTGCCCCCTGTCGCAATCAGGTCGTCGATGAGAATGACCTTCTCACCCGGCTGTATCGCGTCCTTGTGCATCTCCATCTCGTCGATGCCGTATTCGAGGCTGTAGGCGACGCGCACCGTCTCGTGCGGCAGCTTGCCCTTCTTGCGGATCGGCACGAAGCCCGCCGAAAGCTGGTGTGCGACCGCGCCGCCGAGGATGAAGCCCCGCGCCTCGATGCCTGCGATCTTGTCCATCTTCATCCCGGCATAGGGCTGAACCAGCTCATCGATCGCACGACGGAAGGCCCGCGCATTGCCGAGGAGGGTGGTGATGTCGCGAAACAGGATGCCGGGCTTCGGATAGTCCGGGATAGTCCGGATGGACGCCAGCAACGTGTCTTCGAGGGTGAGCTTCATGTTTTTCGGGTCCCCAGCAGCGGGTCTGGTTTTGCCCGCCCGCGCGGCAAAAGAAAAGGGCGCCTCAAGCGCCCTTCCCGTCAAGTCATTTCAGACAGGTCAATGCGCGACGTTCGCCCAGACCTTGCGCTTGGTAGCCCAGACCAGTCCGGCAAAGAGCACGAGGAACACCATCACGCTGAAACCCAATTGCTTGCGAGCTTCCATACGCGGCTCTGCGGTCCACATCAGGAAGGCGGTCACGTCGCGGGCATACTGGTCGACGGTCTCGGGCGATCCGTCGTCATAGGTCACCTGCCCGTCGGAAAGCGGCTTGGCCATCGCCAGCGACCGGCCAGACAGGAAGTAGGGGTTGTAGTGGGTGCCCTCGGCGATTTCCTCGCCTGCCGGCACCGGTTCGTCATAGCCCGTCAGCAGCGAGTATACGTAGTTCGGACCACCTTCGGCATACTGGGTGAAGATGTCGAAAACGAACTGCGGAAAGCCGCGCAGCACACCGCGCGCCTTGGCCATCAGCGACAGGTCAGGCGGTGCCGCGCCACCGTTCGCGGCGGCTGCGGCTTCCGTATTGGGGAACGGCGCAGGGAAGTAGTCCGACGGTATCGCGGGCCGCTCGAACATCTCGCCGTCCGCGTTGGGACCATCCTGCACGGTGTATTCGGCGGCGAAGGCCTTCACCTGCGCCTCGCTGTAGCCGAGATCGGCCAGCGTGCGGAATGCCACAAGGTTCAACGAGTGGCAGGCTGAGCAAACCTCCTTGTAGACCTTCAGGCCGCGCTGCAACTGGCCTTTGTCGTAGGTGCCGAACGGCCCGGCGAACGACCAGTCCTGCTCCCTCGGCTTCTTGAGCGGATATTCCGCCGCTGCGGCCGGGGCGGCCAACGCGCCGATCGCGATGCCGGCTGCGGCCAGAACACTGAGAATCCTGTTCATCGGAAAAGTCCTTCTCACGGTCCGGCTCAGCCCCTGGTTTCCGGCGCGGCGGCCGCTGCGGCGGGGTGGCCGGCCCCGCCCTTGTTCTTTTCGAGCACCGCCTCGGTGATCGAGTTCGGCAGGCGACGCGGCCTTTCGATCAAGCCGAGCAAGGGCATGACGACTAGGAAGAAGGCGAAATACAGTATCGTCGATATCTGCATCGCCGGGATGTACCAACCCGACGCAGGCTTGGAACCGAGCCAGCCGAGGAAGATCGCGTTGGCCGCGAACACCCAGAAGGCGACCTTGTACCATGGACGATAGACCGCCGAGCGCACCTTCGACGTATCCAGCCACGGCACGAGGAAGAGAACCGCGATGGCGCTGAACATCGCCAGAACGCCGCCAAGCTTGGAATCGATCGGCCCGATGTTGAAGGTGATGGCGCGCAGGATCGCGTAGAACGGCAGGAAGTACCATTCCGGCACGATTTCAGCCGGCGTCTTCATCGGATTCGCCTCGATGTAGTTGTCCGGGTGGCCGAGATAGTTCGGCATATAGAAGACGAACCAGGCGAAGACGATGAAGAACACCACCATCGCCAGCGCATCCTTGACGGTCGCGTATGGCGTGAAGGCGACCGTATCCGTCTTGCTCTTGACCTCGATGCCGGTGGGATTCGTCTGGCCTACCACGTGCAGCGCCCATATGTGCAGGACGACGACGCCCGCGATCATGAACGGCAGCAGGTAGTGCAGCGCGAAGAAGCGATTGAGCGTCGGATTGTCGACAGCGAAGCCGCCGAGCAGCAACTGCTGGATCCAGTCGCCGACGAGCGGGATGGCGGTGAAGAAACCGGTGATGACGGTGGCGCCCCAGAAGCTCATCTGGCCCCACGGCAGCACGTAGCCCATGAAGCCCGTCGCCATCATCAGCAGATAGATGATGCAGCCCAGGATCCAGAGCAACTCGCGCGGCGCCTTGTAGGATCCGTAATAGAGACCCCGGAAGATGTGGATGTAGACCGCCACGAAGAACATCGAAGCGCCGTTGGAGTGCAGGTAGCGCAGCAGCCAGCCGGAGTTCACGTCGCGCATGATTTTCTCGACCGACTGGAAGGCCAGGCCGGTGTCGGAAACATAGTGCATGGCCAGCACGATGCCGGTGATGATCTGCGACACCAGCATGATCGCCAGGATGCCGCCAAAGGCGTAGGCGTAGTTCAGGTTGCGCGGAACCGGGTAGGAAACGAAGCTGTCATGCATGAGCCGCGGCAGCGGCATGCGGGAATCGAACCAGCGCTCGATTCCAGTCCGGGGAGTATAGGTCGAATTTGCACCGCTCATCGGAATCTATCCCCTCAACCGACCCGGATGCGCGTGTCGGAAATGAATGCAAAAGTAGGCACGGCCATGTTCTGCGGCGCCGGCCCCACCCGGATACGCCCAGCCGTGTCGTAGTGCGAACCGTGGCACGGACAGAACCAGCCGCCGAAATCGCCGGACTGGCCAAGCGGCACGCAGCCCAGATGGGTGCAGACGCCGACCATCACCAGCCAGTTTTCCTTGCCTTCACCGGCTGCCCGGTCCGCGTCCGTTGCGGGAGCGTCCGCCGGCAGGTTGGCGTTGCGGGCAATCGGGTCCTTGAGATCAGCCACCGGCACGGCCTTCGCCGCCTCGATTTCCTCCGGCGTGCGGTTGCGGATGAAGACCGGCTTGCCGCGCCACTTGACGGTCAGCGACATGCCCGGCTGCACCTGCGAGACATCGACTTCCACCGAAGCGAGCGCGAGGGTAGAGGCATCGGGACGCATCTGGTCGATGAACGGCCATGCAAACGCTGCCGCGCCAACGGCGCCGGCCACGCCGGTTGCAACGTAGAGGAAGTCCCGTCGTGTGGGTTCGTGGGTGTCGGTCGCGCTCACGGGACTCCGTCCTTTCGTCTCATCAAGCCGAAGACTGGAGCTTTCCCCTCGCTCACCACACACCGGCCCGTCAGCGCATGGCAACGAGCTAGCGAGATTCCTCCGGCATTTTTCGATTTTGGTTTATGCGTGAAGCTACTCTTTGTCCAGACTGGAGCGGCAGAGAGGGCAGATTGTCGCGGGGACACGGAATATCCAGCCGGTCCGCGGCTTTCCGGGCAAAACCAGCGACGGGGGACAATGCCGTCAGGCCGCTCCCATGCGAACCAGCACGGCTCTTGGAATATCATATTCCCGGATGATCGACTCGTGCCTGCGGAACCCGCACAATTCGCGCTGGATGAAATAGGCGTGGACGGCGGCCGCCGCGACCTTGAGCGCAGCCTCGCGGCCCTCGTCTTCCCTCGGGATTTCCCTCAGCCGGGCGAGCGCCAGGCGGGCCTTTTCCCCGGCTTTTCCCAGCGCGGCCGCCTTCTCGGCCAATATCTCGTGCCCGAGGAGATCGAGGCCGGAATCGGCCGGCAGGCCCGGCCACATCGATGACATGCGCTGCGACACGTCTGTCCTTGCTCTATTCGGCGGCCAGCCTGTCGCCCAGAAAGCCGCCAGACTGCCGCTTCCACAATTGGGCATAGAGGCCGCCCTTCGCAAGCAGGCTTTCATGCGTGCCTTCCTCGACGATCCGCCCCTCGTCGAGCACGATCAGCCGGTCAAGCGCCGCGATGGTCGAAAGCCGGTGGGCGACCGCGATCACCGTCTTGCCTTCCATCAGCCTGTAAAGATTGTCCTGGATCGCCGCTTCCACCTCCGAATCGAGCGCCGAGGTCGCCTCGTCGAGAATCAGCACCGGGGCGTCCTTGAGCATCATCCGTGCGATCGCGATTCGCTGCCTTTGCCCGCCGGAAAGCTTGACGCCACGTTCGCCGACCTGCGCGTCATAACCACGGCGCCCCCTGGGATCGGAGACGTCGACGATGAAATCATGCGCGGCGGCGCGGCGTGCCGCATCCTCTATCTCGGCCTGTGTCGCGCCCGGCTTCGCATAGGCGATGTTATCGCGAATGGCGCGGTGCATCAGCACCGCATCCTGGCTCACCACGCCGAACTGCGCGCGCAGCGAGGCCTGTGTCAGCGAGCGGATGTCCTGCCCATCGATCAGGATGCGGCCGTTCTCGACGTCGAACAGCCGGAGGATCAGGTTAACGATCGTCGTCTTGCCCGCGCCCGACGGGCCGATCAGCGCCACCCGCTCGCCCGGCCTGATATGCAGGTTCAAGTTCTCGATCACGCCCTCGCCCTTGCCATAGTGGAAGGTCACGTCCTCGAACCGGATATCGCCCTTGGCCCGGCCCATCACCGCCGCGTCGGGCGCGTCCTTGATCGCCGGCCTGACGGAGATGGTGCGCATGGCGTCCTGCACGGTCCCGTAGTTGCGCACCAGCCCGTTGATGTTGAACATCATCCAGCCCGACATCTGGTTCAGCCGGAAAACCAGCGCCAGCGAGGCCGCAATCGCGCCGGTCGAGATGCCGCCCCCAGTCCATTTCATGACGCAGAGGACGGCAATCGTGCTCATCATCACGCCGTTGAGCAACGCGATCGCCGAGCGCACCGTGGTCACGGCGCGTGTAAGCCTCACGACGGCATAGAACAGACTTTCCAGCCCGTCGCGGATATAGGCGTGCTCGCGCCGGCCGCTGTCGAACAGCTTGACGGACATGATGTTGGTGAAGGCATCGACCAGGCGTCCGTTGAAGACGGAGCGCTCGTCGGCGGCCGCCCGGCCGGCCCTGCGCATCTCCGGCATCAGGAACCAGATGATCCCGACATAGCCGACGAACCAGATCGCCACGACCAGCCCCATCCAGGGATCGACCGAGGCGAGGATGGTGATCGCCAGAATCATGAACGTCACGAAGGACCACATGGTCTGCAGCACGTTGACGATGAAGTCGCCGACCGCCTCGCCACCCTGCATGATCTTGGTGGCGATGCGGCCCGCGAAATCGTTCTGGTAGAAGGAATAGGGCTGCTCGATCACACGCCGGAACGACTGCCAGCGCACCATCGAGAAGAAGCCGGGCACGATCACCTGCTGCTCGACGATTGCCGAGGCGATCATCACGCCGGTGCGGACAACCAGCAGCAACGCCAGCAGGCCAAGCAATTCCTTCCAGTGGTCAGCGAACAGCCGTGCGGGGCTAGAGTTGTCCAGCAGGTCGATCAGCCAGCCGACGGACCAGTAGAGCATCGCATCGATCGCGCCCGCCAGTCCGCCGACGAGAAGCAGCAGGAGGAACGGCCCCCGCGCCTGGCTGGCGAAGTAGAGGATGAACTGCCAAGCCGTATCGGGCAGCACCTCGCGATCCGTATCCTGGAATGGATCGATCGCGCCTTCGAAGCGCCCCCACAGCCTTTCGCGGAAATCGCTGTCGCTCATTCCGCCGCAATGTCCCCGACGACTTTAGGTTCCTCGGGCTTCGCTGCCGGCACCGAGTCGTCCGGCAGGAAGCCGCCGGACTGGCGTTCCCAGAGCTGTGCGTAGATGCCGCCCTTGGCCACCAGTTCCTCATGCGAGCCGTCCTCGACCACCTGACCGCCATCCATGACGACAAGCCTGTCCATCGCCGCGATGGTCGACAGCCGGTGGGCGATGGCGATCACGGTCTTGCCTTCCATCAGCCGGTAGAGGTTTTCCTGGATCGCCGCCTCCACTTCCGAATCCAGCGCCGAGGTCGCTTCGTCGAGGATAAGGATCGGCGCGTCCTTCAGCATGACGCGCGCAATCGAGATACGCTGGCGCTGGCCACCCGACAGCTTCACGCCGCGCTCGCCGACATGCGCGTCGAAACCCTTGCGGCCCTTCGGATCGGTCAGCCCGTCGATGAAGCCAAGCGCCTCGGCCCGCCGCGCCGCCTCGATCACCATCGCCTCGCTCGCGTCCGGCCGGCCGTAGAGGATGTTGTCGCGCACCGAGCGATGCAGCAGGGAGGTGTCCTGCGTCACCATGCCGATCTGCGCGCGCAGGCTGTCCTGCGTCACCGCGCCGATGTCCTGTCCGTCGATCAGGATGGTTCCCTTCTCGAGGTCGTAGAAGCGCAGCAGCAGGTTGACCAGCGTGGATTTGCCGGCGCCGGACCGACCGACGATGCCGACCTTCTCGCCGGGCTTGATCGTCAGCGACAGCTTCTCGATGATGCCCTTGCCCTTGCCGTAGTGGAAGCCGATGTCGCGGTACTCGATCTCGCCTTTGCTGACGACGAGTTCCTTCGCGCCGGGCCGGTCCTCGACCAGCCTCGGCATCGAGATCGAGCCGATGCCGTCCTGCACCGTGCCGATATTCTCGAACAGCGCCGACATCTCCCACATGATCCACTGCGACATGCCCCAGAGCCTGAGCACGAGGCCGATCACGACCGCCACCGCGCCGATCGACACGGCGTCGCCCAGCCACAGCCAGATCGACATCGACGCCACCGAGAACAGCAGCAGCGAGTTCATCAAATAAAGCAGACCATAGAGGCTGGTGACGAGCCGCATCGAGCGATGCACCGTTTCCAGGAACTCGCCCATTCCTTCCTTGGCGAAGCTCGCTTCGCGCCGTGCGTGAGAGAACAGCTTTACCGTCTGGATGTTGGTGTAGCTGTCGACCACGCGGCCCGTCATCATCGACCGCGCGTCGGCCTGCTCTTCCGCGACCTTCCCGAGACGCGGGATGAAGTGTCGAAGAAGGATGATGTAGGCGACGAGCCAAACAACCAATGGCGCCGCCAGCCGCCAGTCGGACGAGCCGACGATCCACAGCATGCCGAGAAAATAGACGACGACGTAATTGAGGACGTCGATCAGCTTGATCACGCATTCGCGCACGGCAAGCGCTGTCTGCATCAGCTTGGTGGCGATTCGGCCGGCGAAGTCATCCTGGTAGAAGGTCATCGACTGCTTGAGCAGGTAGCGATGCACATCCCAGCGGATGCGCATGGGATAGTTGCCCATCAGCGTCTGCTGGTGGACCAGCGACTGCAGCAGCGCCATCGCGGGCAGCAGGATCAGCACGACAAAGCCCATGCCGGCGAGCTTCCAGCCCTCGGTCTGCAGGAACGTCTCGCGGTTCTGGTTCGACAGCCAGTCGACGATCGATCCCAGGAAGCCGAACATCCAGACTTCCGCGACCGCGATCGCCGAGATCAGCAGCCCCGCCATCGTGATGTATGGCCACGACCCCTTTGTGTAGTGAAGGCAGAAGGCGACCAGCGTCTTGGGCGGCTCGACGGGCTCTGCTGCCGGAAACGGATCGAGGCGATTTTCAAACCAGCGAAACATGCGAATTTCGTCTTTCAAATGCTTGTGTCGTATGGGCCGGACCGCTTTTCAGGCGGCCCGGCTGCCGTTCAATCTGGCACCGTTCAGCTTCGGCTTTTCGGCTACGGAAGCGCCCGACTCGGCTTCGACCAGCCATACATAGGGCTTGCGTACGGTTTCGCCGAGTGCCGGATCGACCCGGGCGCTTGCGCCAGGCTCTTTCGGGCCGGATCGCCCGCGCCGAAACAGCCCGCGCAAAAGCCGCGCGATCAGGCCCGGCCTATCCACCCGGACGACCTGCGAGAGGTCGACATCGGGCAACTGGCCGCGATGCGGCCGGAAGGTCGGGCGTTCAGCCTCGCGCCGCTGGCCGAGCGCCAGCGCCCAGGCATTCAGGCGCGCATCGTCGAGCCTTATCGGCCTCTCGGCCTCGAACAGTCGTGTTGTGTACGGATCACGCCGTACGCGCTTGAAACGGAAAAACATCGCGAGAATCCCTGGAGAACCGGAAGGTCCGGCGGAAATCGCGATCGGCTTTTGGAGAGTGTCTTAAAGCGTCGAACCGATTCCGCCCTTAGGCGAAACCCCATCGGGTGGGGCGGTGGATATCTACGGTCATCATGAATTCCATATCCGCCTCCGCTGGTTCGAGTTGCTGTTCAGGTTGACAGGGCTGCGGCTATAGTCGCATTCCGCTGCGAAAGCCACCGTCAATGCCCTGGGAGCAGCCGCTCTGCTGACAACTGTGGCCATCCTGCAACGCACAGCCGGAGGCGCATCCTGGCATCCTTCCGCATCGCCCTCTACCAGCCCGACATCGCCGGCAACACGGGCACGATCCTGCGCATGGCGGCCTGCCTTGGCGTCGGCGTCGATATCATCGAGCCAGCCGGCTTCGACCTTTCCGACCGCAACCTGAAGCGCGCCGGCATGGATTATCTGGAGATGGCTGCGCTCACCCGGCACGTCGACTTCCAACGTTTCGAGGAGTGGCGGCGCGCCGGGAAGCGCCGCCTTTTGTTGCTTTCGACCAAGGCCACCCTTCCCTACACCGACTTCAGCTACGGGGACGGCGACATCCTGCTGTTTGGGCGAGAGTCGGCCGGCGTGCCCGATCATGTTCACGAACTGGCGGATGCGCGCCTGCTGATCCCCATGCCCGGCGGCGGGCGCAGCCTCAACCTCGCACTTGCCGCCGCAATGGTCGCCGGCGAGGCTATGCGGCAGTTGGGCTAGCCTTGGAAATCAGCAATCCGTGAAGGCGCACATCAAGGCGATGGCACGGCGGGCGCTGGTGGCTGGTTCGACCCGGCGCCCTCCATGATCATTCTTTGGGCAGCTGAGCCACTCTTTTTCTCGAACAGCGATCCCCCTTCCTCCGCAGGCAGCGTCAGGAAAGGATCGGGCTGACGCCTTGCCAAGGGGTCCACCGCCGTACCCGGTATGGACGGAGCGATTTCCGACTGCCCGGAAGCCTCCGTATCGAAGAAATACTCGTAGGCGATGATGCCGGCCCCGAGAAAAACGCCGACCTTTGGCGCGTGCCTTATGGCAGGCAGAGCCGACAGCCGCCTCGTCACTGGCGCCAGCGACCTTATGCGCGCGGCGGAAACGTCGTTGCCGAGGATAGGACTAAGCCTTCGTATGAGGTCGGTGTCGGTGACCAGATTGGAATTGATGCCGCCGAGCCCCTTGTGCGCCCTCCAGGAACCATAGGCGATGCCGCCGCCCGAAAGCTCGTTGCCAAGGCCTTGCGTCAGCCGGCTGCATGGCCCCGAATAGGTTTCGTTGAGGATGCCGCAGGCGCCGTCCAGCAGGCCGGTGGAACGACCGAGACTGGTGGCGTCCGGGGTCGTCGGCGACGGAGCAACCTGGGGCGTCGCGGAAACGACCGGGTCCTCGGCCGTTGCCGTCGAAACGACGACAAACGACACCAGCAAGCCCGTCGCAATTGATCCTGCACGGCTTTTCATACGGCAACCGCCGAAAAAGGGCGTATCTCGGCCAGTTTAGCCTCTCGCCCGGTCAAATCAAGCAGAGGTGGAGCCAGTTAGTCCGCCGCCGGCAGCCTGCGGATGGTGAATTCGATGACGTCGCCGGGCCGCTCGAACCAGCTTTCGATCTCGGTCCAGTAGGCCTGCCTGGGCCAGCGGTCGAACCATTCCTGCGCCTTGGTCCGGGCGTCGAGGCGCGGCAGCACGTAGGTCTCGCGCAGGAACCCGTCGCGCGGCATGCGTTCGCGCTCCGCGCGCGACCTTTCC
Source organism: Mesorhizobium sp. (assembly GCF_016793485.1). Lineage (GTDB taxonomy): Bacteria > Pseudomonadota > Alphaproteobacteria > Rhizobiales > Rhizobiaceae > Mesorhizobium_K. The sequence continues at coordinate 83,185 of NZ_JAEULZ010000005.1, forward strand.
AGCCGCTTTTTCAGGCCATCCAGCGGTGGTCTTGCCGGCGTACGCATGCACGGACTCCTTGACCCTTCCGGCAAAGAGACTAGGGAAACCCCACGAAATTACGAGTCATTTGTCGAAAGCGCCTTTGCAGACCATGGAACGTCCCGAAATCCCGGCCGGCCTGCCCGCCGACATCGAGGAACGCAAGCAGCGGGCCCGCGCCTGGTTCGAGGCGCTGCGAGACACGATCTGCGCCGGCTTTGAAAAGATCGAGGACGACGTTTCCGGCCCGCACGCCGACCGCGCCCCCGGCCGTTTCGAGCGCACGCCCTGGCTGCGCGACGAGGGCCCGAATGGGGAAAACGGCGGCGGCGGCACGATGTCGATGCTTCATGGCCGCGTCTTCGAGAAAGCGGGCGTCCATACCTCGACCGTCCACGGCGAGTTCTCGCCGGAGTTCCGCAAGCAGATTCCGGGTGCCGAGGAAGACCCTCGCTTCTGGGCGTCGGGAATCTCGCTCATCGTCCACCCCTGGAACCCGAACGTGCCCGCCGTCCACATGAACACCCGCATGGTGGTCACATCGCGCTGGTGGTTCGGCGGCGGCGCGGACCTGACGCCGGTGCTCGACATCAGGCGAGTCCAGACCGACCCCGACGCGGCCGCCTTCCACGCCGCCATGCGCGAGAGCTGTGAGCGCCATCCCGAGGTCGCTGACTATCCGCGCCTGAAGAAGTGGTGCGACGAGTATTTCTTCCTGCCCCACCGCAACGAGCCGCGCGGCATCGGCGGGACATTCTTCGACTGGCAGCATTCGCCCGACGAGAAAGGCGGCTGGGAGGCCGATTTCGCCTTTGTGCAGGATGTCGGCCGATCCTTTCTGGAGATTTACGACAGGCTCGTGCGCCGCAATTTCAACGTTCCGTGGACCGACGCCGACCGCGAGGAACAACTCGTGCGCCGCGGTCGCTACGCCGAGTTCAACCTGCTTCATGACCGCGGCACCATCTTCGGCCTGAAGACCGGCGGCAACGTGATATCGATCCTCTCCAGCCTGCCACCGACGGTGAAATGGCCCTGAGACGCGGGGGCGTTGCGGCTGCGTCATCTCGCCGCAAACAGCCTTTGCCACGGTCGGGGCAAAATCGCGTCAACCCGCGCTTGATTGTGTCGCCTGCGCCGCCGAGGACTTTCTTTTTCGTCTAATGGCTTGCCCCGCTGAGGGGTCTATTTCTGTCGGCGGGCCGGAACACGCCGGCGGCTTCATCCCCAGGTGAGCCGCGACACGACGCGTCCAGACGGTCCGGATTATGCGGGACGGATAAACATGATCCCTCCCGCCAATTCAGGAGAGCCTGCCATGCGCAAGCTTCTTGTACCGGCAGCGGCCGCTGCCTTTCTCGCCACCTCAGCCCTCACCTTTGCCGCCACCGAGCAGCACACGACGGGTACGGTCAAGTCATACGATTCCAAGGCTCAGTCGCTGACCCTGGCGGATGGCTCGGTCTACATGCTGCCCAAGACATTCAAGGATCCGGGCCTGAAAGCCGGTGAGAAGGTGTCGATCAACTGGGAAATGAAGGGGTCGACCAAGGCCGCCGACCAGGTGATGATCACCAAGTAACCGCGTTCCCGGAGGACGGCGGGATCGGCGTGGTCCTGCCGTCTTTCTTTGTGAGAGACGACGCAACCTTTCGCCTTCTTTTCATGTTATCCTCCCGCTCCTGGCAACGACAAGAAACCTGAAAAAGGAGGAAGCGATGAAGGAATTCCATTGCGGCTCGCTGGTGCCCGGTTGCGACTGGCACACGCGCCATGAGGAAGAAGCCGAAATCATCCGCCGCGCCGCCGAGCACATGCGCCAGACCCACGGCGAGACGGTCATCCGCGAGACGATGGTCGAAGCCATTCGCTCGCGCATCGAGAAGGTCCGCAACGCGGCCTGACTAACTGCCTGAAACGTAGGCTGCGGCGCGTTCCAGGAGCGCGTCGCTGTCGAGCCCGAAGTCGGCCTCGATCCACTCCTCCTCCAGCCGCTTCAACAGCTTGCCCATCTCCGGACCGGGCTGAACGCCGATCTTCTGCATATCCGCGCCCTTGAGCGGGAATTTCGGCGTTTCCCGGTTCTGCGCGAATTTCAGCAGCCGCGCATAGCCGCCCGCCTCCACCAGCGCCTCGTTTTCGGTGATCGCCCGTGCACGCGCTCCGGCAAGCGCCAGCTTAAGCCGGTCGAGCAGAGGCTGCCGGCCTTCCCGATAGAGCCGCTTGGCCAGTTCGCTTTCCGTGGCTTTCGGACCGATCGGCGGCGCCATCGCCCAACCCTTCAGCCGGTCGGCGTCCGCGTTGGAAAGCTTCAGCCGCTCTGCCATCGCCGCCATGCGCGCGGGGTCCGGCGGCACGATCGCCTCCAGTCTCAGCAGCGGTTCAACCGTCCAGCCGAGATCGCCTTCGGCCTTGACCAGCCCGTGGATGGCGTCGATGCCCCACTTTTCGCTTTCGGGCAGTGCCTTGGTCAGCACACCGGCCTGCCGCATCCACAGGAGCGCGCGCGACGGATCGGGCGCCGAAAGCAGCTTGCCGACCTCGGCCCAGACACGCTCGGCCGACAGCCGGCCCAGCCCGTCCTTGAGGCGCGCGCTGGCCTTCAGCCCCTCGGCGTCAGGCCGGCCCTTTCCGTACCATGCGAAGAAGCGGAAAAAGCGCAGGATGCGCAGATAGTCTTCGCGGATGCGCGCTTCGGCATCGCCGATGAATCGCAGCGTGCGGCTGTCGAGGTCGGCAAGCCCGCCGACCAGGTCGATCACGCTACCATCGGCGCCAGCATAGAGCGCGTTGATGGTGAAGTCCCGCCGCTCGGCATCCGCCTTCCAGTCTCGTCCGAACGCGACCTTCGCCCGCCTTCCGTCCGTCTCGACATCGGCGCGCAAGGTCGTCACTTCGTAACCGACGCCATGCGCGATGACGGTCACGGTGCCGTGCTCGATGCCCGTCGGCACGACTTTGAACCCCGCAGCCTCGGCGCGGCGCATTGTTTCCTCCGGCAGACAGGTCGTCGCGATATCCACATCGGCAACCGCCTCGCCCAGCAGCGCGTTGCGCACCGCGCCGCCCGCAACGCGCGCCTCTTCGCCGTCGGCATTCAGGACGCGCAGCAGCTTCTGCAGCCCGGCATCTTCCAGCCACTCGGTACCTGCCACCGTCACTTCGCTCACAGGTAGAGCCTTTCATACAGGGTACGGATGATCCCGGCCGTCACGCCCCAGATGCGCTGTTCGCCATAGGGCATGTCGTAATAGGTCCAAAGCTGTTGATTGAACTCGCGGCTCTGTCTGGAGTGGTTGATCGGGTCCATCAGGAACCGCAAAGGAACCTCGAAAGCCGTGTCCACCTCATGTCGATTGATCGTCAGGTGAAAACCAGGACGCACGATGGAGAGCACGGGCGCGATCCGGTAGCCGCTCCCCGAAATATAGTCCGGCATCCGCCCCAGAATTTCGACATGGACGGGGTCGAGGCCAATTTCCTCCTGTGCCTCCCGCAGCGCCGTCGCCTCCGGCGATGCGTCCGTCGGATCGATACGTCCTCCCGGAAAAGCCACCTGCCCCTTGTGGTCCGACAGCGTCTCCGCCCGCTTCGTCAGGATGACGCTCGCCTCCTCTCCGTGATCCACGATCGGGATCAGCACGGCCGCGTCGCGCAGCACACGCTGCCCGGCGACGCGTGGATGGCCCGGATTGAAGCTGTGGTCGCCATAGTCGAAATTTTCGTGCGGTCCGCGGTCAACCGTGGCGCGCCGACGGAAATCTTCCGCCGAGAACAACGCTATCCCGGTGTCCGCGATCATGCGCTCAGCCGCTCCAGCCTGTCGGCGGGCATGATCGGAAAGGTTACCCCCTTCGAGCGCACGGCGAACATCGTCTTGCCCGCGACTTCGATCTCCTCGCCGTGTTCGACCAGTTCGTACATCACCGGCCGCGCCACCAGCGCCTCGAGCCGGCCGCGCACCATCACATAGGGCTTCAGCCCGCCGGTCTCGTCCTCGTCGATGAAGCGCAGCGGATTCGCGGGTCCAGCCTCCACGACATCGCCCACATTCGTACGGAAAGTGATGACCTGCGCGTCACCTTCGCCAGACACGTTCATCTCGACCGCCAAGAAGGGCGCATCGACAACCCTTATCCCCACCTTCTCGACCGGCGTCACCAGATAGGTCTTGCCGTCGGCGTCTTTCCGCAGCACCGTGGAAAAGAGTTGAACGAGCGGCATCCTCCCGATCGGCGTGCCTAGATAAAACCAGGTTCCGTCTGCCTTGATCTCCATGTCGAGGTCGCCGCAGAAGTCCGGGTTCCACTTGTCGACCGGCGGCAGACCTTTGCCCGCGCGGGTCGCACGCGAGATCAGGGCCGTCAACCCGGCGGGGTCCTTGGCGGCGGCCAGACTGTCCTCGGTAGAATTGTTGTGATCTGCCATGGTCACGAAATAGTCACTGTTGCATCGCTTGTCAGCCATATGTTCTGATTTAACTTCAGCCTTACATACCGCAAATTGTCCGGTTACGGATCAGCTTGCGGGGACTGCCGGGAGGAACGCAACCGGGAGGACAATAGGGCCCCGCCCCTCAGGAGTTCCGTATGAGCATCATGATCAAGCAGGCCCCGCTCACCGAGCAGGAGATGGTTGCCGAGGCCGAGAAGGCGCTGGCGGACATTTCCCGGATAAGAGAGGGCGTCGGCAAGGTCATCTTCGGCCAGGAAAGCGTCGTCGAGCGCACGCTGGTCGCGCTTCTCGCCGGCGGTCACGCGCTGCTGGTCGGCGTTCCCGGCCTCGCCAAGACCAAGCTGGTGGAAACGCTCGGCGTCGTGCTCGGCCTCGATGCCCGCCGCATCCAGTTCACGCCGGACCTGATGCCTTCCGACATCATCGGCTCGGAGGTGATGGAGCAGGACGAGCATGGCAAGCGCTCCTTCCGCTTCATTTCCGGCCCGATCTTCGCCCAGCTCCTGATGGCCGACGAGATCAACCGCGCCAGCCCGCGCACCCAGTCGGCGCTGTTGCAGTCCATGCAGGAGTACCACGTCACCGTCGCCGGTGTGCGCCATGACCTGCCCGCGCCCTTCCACGTGCTCGCGACCCAGAACCCGCTGGAGCAGGAAGGCACCTACCCGCTGCCCGAGGCGCAGCTCGACCGTTTCCTGATGCAGATCGACATCCTCTATCCGGAGATCGAGGCCGAACGGCGCATCCTGATTGAAACGACCGGCGTCGAGGACAGCCGCGCCGAAAACGTGCTCACTCCCGTTCGCCTCAAGGAGATCCAGACGCTCATCCGCCGCATGCCGGTGCCCGAAAGCGTCGTCGACGCGATCCTGAAGCTCGTTCGTTCGGCGCGCCCCGGCCAGGGCAATGCCGAGGCGGACAAGCATGTCGCATGGGGGCCTGGCCCGCGCGCTTCGCAGGCCCTTACGCTCTGCGCCCGCGCCCGCGCCCTCTATGAGGGGCGGCTGGCGCCATCGATCGACGACATCCACGCGCTGGCCGAGCCTGTCCTGCAGCATCGCATGGCGCTGACCTTCGCCGCGCGCGCCGAAGGGATGACCGTGCGGGACGTCATCGCAAGGCTGGTGAAGGCACAGGCTTGATCAGGGCGGCGCTGAGCATGGCATCCCGCCCGGCGGGGACCCGATAGATGCCGCGGATCGGCGAAGCCACCGCTCCCGTCGGAACCAGCGATGCGCTTGCGCGAGGGCGTCTGCGCGCCTCGCTCGTGCCGGACCTGTTGGTCGAGGCTCGCCGCATCGTCAACACCGTCATCAGCGGCTGGCATGGCCGAAAGAAGCGCGGCATCGGCGAGAACTTCTGGCAGTTCCGGCCTTTCGTCGAAGGCGACGCCATGGCGCGCATCGACTGGCGCCGTTCCGCGCGAGACGACCATACCTATGTGCGCGACCGCGAGTGGGAAGCCGCCCACACCGCCTGGCTGTGGGCCGACCCTTCGCCCTCCATGCTCTACAAGTCGGCGGGCGCGACCGTATCCAAGGAATCGCGCGCGCTGGTGCTGATACTGGCGCTTGCCGAACTTCTGTCGCGCAGCGGCGAGCGCATCGCGTGGCCGGGGCTGACCGATCCTTTCACCGCCCGCAACGGTGCCGAACGGCTCGCCTCTCATCTCTCGCACGGCGCCAGCCTTCCGACACGACCCGACCTCTCGAACATCCGCCGCTTCTCCGACATCATCCTGGCCAGCGATTTCCTCGATCCGCCGGAAGAGATCATGGCCTGGCTTGACGTATTGGCGCGCCATGGCGTGCGCGCCCACCTGATCGAGGTCGCCGACCCGGCCGAGGAAGCGTTTCCCTATGCCGGGCGCACCGAATTCGCCGACCCTGAGACGGGCCAGAAGCTGACCGCCGGCCGCGCCGAGGCGATCCGCGACGACTATCGCCTCGCCTATTCTGCGCGACGCGAGGAACTGATCCGCTGGTGCAAGCGGCTCGGCTGGAGCTACACCGTCAACCACACTGACCGCCTCGCCTCCGAGGCGCTGGTGCGCGTGCATATGGCCATGGCCGCAGAGGCCGGAGTGGGGCGGTGATGGCGGTTTCGTTTCAGTACTCCCCCCCTCCGTCTCGACCCGATGGGTCGAGCCACCTCCCCCCCATTTCATGGGCGGGAGGATACAGAGTCCTGCGACGTCCGCGATTAGCCTATTCTCCACCCCACTTAGTGGGGGGGAGGTGGCTCGA
>NZ_JAEULZ010000014.1 GCF_016793485.1 Mesorhizobium sp.
CCGCGCCCCGCCGGTGTTCTTGCCCCGACGGAGGACACGGCCGTTGCCGCTGGTCTCCGCAAGGGCCCGGACCTGGGGGTTCATCACCCAGCCAACGCGACCGCAGCGCTGACCGATCCGGCACCGCCGCCCTCCCTGATACCCGGTGCGCACCAGGTTCCCGTGAGGGCGATGCGATGGAGTATGGGGGGTGTTTTAGTGGAGTGGAGAAGAAATCCCCTCTCTTGCGATTTCTAACACTTAGCCTCCGCTTCGCTCCCGGCTAAGCTGTTGAAATCGCTTTCTCCCCCGCATTGGGGGAGATAAAGCCGGCACCAGCGCTGGCGAAAATCTATCCACTCCGTTTTTCCATTCGTCATCCTCGGGCTTGACCCGAGGATCCATGCCGTGAGGTTCAAGCCGTCCTCAGGCGTCGGCGCTATTGCATGTTCTGAGAGGGCGGCGCGCTGCCGGACTGTCACGGCATGGATCCTAGGGTCGCGCTACGCTTGCCCAAGGATGACGAAAACAGAGGTGAGCCTCCCGCACTCCACCATTTCACCCAAAACAAAAAAGCGAGGCCGGAACCTCGCTTTGATCGGTAAGAAACTGCTAACGAAAGATCAGACCGCAGCCTCGAGTGTCTTGAGATGGTTGAGGTATTCCTCGGCCTTCTGCTTCGTGTGCGAATCCTTTGCGTCGGCCACGTCCTCACCGGCATTCTTGATGCGCTGGGCGAGGTCTTCGCGGTCGATCGCACCGACGGCGACGGCAGATTCGGCGAGCAGCGTGCAACCGGACGGCAGGATGTCGGCAAAGCCGCCGAACACGCAGTAGCGTTCGGTGGCACCGGCGACCGTTTTCACCGTGACGACGCCCGGCTTGATCGTGGTCATGACCGGTGCGTGGTTGGCGAGAACGGTCATCTCGCCTTCCGTACCCGGAATGACGACGGACTCGACCTGCTCGGAGATCAGCAGGCGCTCCGGAGAAACGAGTTCGAACTGGAAAGCTTCAGCCATCGAATTTAGTGAGTAGGGATTGGTGAGTAGGGAATAGTAATTGGCGCGGCGCCGCTCACGACTTCACTACTGACCATTTACTACTCTCTACTCCCTCTCTTACGCCGCTTCCGCGGCGAGCTTCTGCGCCTTGGCGATCGCCATGTCGATGCCGCCGACCATGTAGAAGGCAGCTTCCGGCAGGTGATCGTACTCGCCTTCGACCAAGCCCTTGAAGCTCTTGATCGTGTCTTCGATCGGCACCAGCTGGCCCGGCGAGCCGGTGAACACCTCGGCGACGAAGAAGGGCTGCGACAGGAAGCGCTCGACCTTGCGGGCGCGGGCAACGGTGAGCTTGTCTTCTTCGGACAGCTCGTCCATGCCCAGGATCGCGATGATGTCCTGCAGCGACTTGTAGCGCTGCAGCGTTTCCTGAACGCGGCGGGCGACCGTGTAGTGCTCCTCGCCGACGATCAGCGGGTCAAGCATGCGCGACGTGGAGTCGAGCGGATCGACCGCCGGATAGATGCCCTTCTCGGAGATGGCGCGGTTGAGCACGGTCGTCGCGTCCAGGTGGGCGAACGAGGTGGCCGGCGCCGGGTCGGTCAAGTCGTCGGCCGGCACGTAGATGGCCTGCACGGACGTGATCGAACCCTTGGTCGTGGTGGTGATGCGCTCCTGCATCTGGCCCATGTCGGTGGCGAGCGTCGGCTGATAGCCCACGGCCGAAGGAATACGGCCGAGAAGGGCGGACACTTCCGAGCCGGCCTGCGTAAAGCGGAAGATGTTGTCGACGAAGAACAGCACGTCCTGGCCCTGGTCGCGGAAGTGCTCGGCGATGGTGAGGCCGGTCAGCGCGACGCGGGCGCGGGCGCCCGGAGGCTCGTTCATCTGGCCGAACACCAGCGCGCACTTGGAACCTTCGGTCGAGCCGTTGTTCTCATGCGGGTCCTTGTTCACGCCCGACTCGATCATCTCGTGATAGAGGTCGTTGCCCTCGCGGGTGCGCTCGCCGACGCCGGCGAACACGGAGTAGCCGCCGTGCGCCTTCGCGACGTTGTTGATGAGTTCCTGGATCAGCACGGTCTTGCCGACGCCGGCGCCGCCGAACAGGCCGATCTTGCCGCCGCGTGCGTAGGGGGCGAGCAGGTCGATGACCTTGATACCGGTGACGAGGATCTGCGCTTCCGTCGACTGGTCGACATAGGGGGGCGCGTCCTGATGGATGCCGCGGCGCTGAGCGGTCTTGACCGGGCCGGCTTCGTCGACCGGCTCGCCGATGACGTTCATGATGCGGCCGAGCGTCTCGTCGCCGACCGGAACCGAGATCGGTCCGCCGGTGTCGTAGACCGGCTGGCCGCGTACGAGGCCTTCGGAGATGTCCATGGCGATGCAGCGCACGGTGTTCTCGCCGAGGTGCTGGGCAACCTCGAGGATCAGCTTGTTACCGCCGTTCTCCGTCTCCAGAGCGTTCAGGATCTTCGGCAGTTCGCCGTCGAAATGAACGTCGACAACGGCGCCGATGACCTGGGCGACGTGACCGGCCTTGCCGGCATCGGCCTTCTTGGTGGTAGCTGCTTTAGCCATGTGTGCCTCTCGTCTTTATCTGGTTCGGGAACAGGTCGATCCAACCGGTTCCTAGAGCGCCTCGGCGCCCGAAATGATCTCGATCAGTTCCTTGGTGATGTTCGCCTGGCGCTGGCGGTTGTAGGTGATCGTCAGCTTGCCGATCATCTCGCCTGCGTTACGGGTGGCGCTATCCATCGCGCTCATCTTGGCACCCATCTCGCCGGCTGCGTTTTCGAGCAGCGCCCGGAAAATCTGCACGGAGATGTTGCGCGGGATGAGGTCGGAGAGGATTTCGCCCGGCTCCGGCTCGTATTCGTAGATTGCCGCACCGCCCGACTCTGCCGCGTTGGCGGAGACGGCGGCCGCAGCCGGAATGATCTGCTGCGCGGTTGGCACCTGGCTGATCACCGACTTGAACTCGGAATAGAACAGCGTGCAGACGTCGAACTGGCCTTCGTTGAAGAGCTGGATGACCTTCTTGCCGATCGCGTCCGCGTGGCTGAAGTTCAGCGTCTTCACTTCGCGCAGGTCGACGCGCTCGATGATCAGCGAGGCGAAGTCGCGGCGCAGGATGTCGAAACCCTTCTTGCCGACGGTGATGATCTTGACCGTCTTGCCCTGGCCCTGAAGGCGGCGGATATGATCACGCGCGAAACGCGCGATCTGGCTGTTGAAGCCGCCGCAGAGGCCACGCTCGGCGGTGGCGACGACGAGCAGGTGCACGTCGTCCTTGCCGGTGCCGGTCATCAGGGCAGGCGCATCGCCGCCCGAGCCGACGGCCTGGGCGATGTTGGAGAGCACCGCGCCCATGCGCTGTGAATAGGGACGCGCAGCCTCGGCGGCTTCCTGGGCACGACGCAGCTTCGCCGCGGCGACCATCTGCATCGCCTTGGTGATCTTCTGCGTCGCCTTGACCGAGGCGATCCGGTTGCGGAGCTCTTTTAGCGAGGCCATGCCTTACCCGTCTGCTTAGGCGAAGTTCTTCGCGAAGGCGTCGATGTGGCCCTTGAGCTTGGCCTTGGTGTCGTCGCTGATCTGCTTCTCGGTGCGGATGACGTCGAGCACGTCCTTGCCGTCCGAGCGCATGTGGGCGAGCAGGCCCTGCTCGAAGCGGCCGACCTGCGGAATGGTCAGCTTGTCGAGGTAGCCGTTGACGCCCGCGAAGATCACCACGACCTGCTCTTCCGTCTTCAGCGGCGAGAACTGCGGCTGCTTCAGGAGCTCGGTCAGGCGCGCACCGCGGTTGAGCAGGCGCTGCGTTGCGGCGTCGAGGTCGGAGCCGAACTGCGCGAAGGCGGCCATCTCGCGATACTGCGCGAGCTCGCCCTTGATCGAGCCGGCAACCTGCTTCATCGCCTTGATCTGCGCCGACGAACCGACGCGCGACACCGACAGACCGACGTTCACGGCCGGACGGATGCCCTGGAAGAAGAGGTTGGTCTCGAGGAATATCTGGCCGTCGGTGATCGAGATCACGTTGGTCGGGATGTAGGCCGACACGTCGTTTGCCTGCGTCTCGATGACGGGAAGCGCGGTGAGCGAACCCTTGCCGTTCTCGTCGTTGAGCTTGGCGGCGCGCTCGAGCAGGCGGGAGTGCAGGTAGAACACGTCGCCCGGATAGGCTTCGCGGCCCGGCGGGCGGCGCAGCAGGAGCGACATCTGGCGATAGGCGACGGCCTGCTTGGACAGGTCGTCATAGGCGATAACGGCGTGCATGCCGTTGTCGCGGAAATATTCGCCCATGGCGCAGCCGGCGAACGGCGCGAGGAACTGCATCGGGGCAGCGTCCGAGGCGGTAGCGGCGACGACAATGGAGTACTCCAGCGCGCCACGCTCTTCCAGCACCTTCACGAACTGCGCGACGGTGGAGCGCTTCTGGCCGACGGCGACGTAGACGCAGTAGAGCTTCTGGCTCTCGTCGTTGCCTTCGTTCAGGGGCTTCTGGTTGAGGAAGGTGTCGAGAATGATGGCGGTCTTGCCGGTCTGGCGGTCGCCGATGACGAGCTCGCGCTGGCCGCGGCCGATCGGGATCAGCGCGTCGATGGCCTTGAGGCCGGTCGACATCGGCTCGTGCACCGACTTGCGCGGAATGATGCCGGGCGCCTTGACGTCGACGCGGCGACGCTCGGTGGATTCAATGGGGCCCTTGCCGTCGATCGGGTTGCCGAGAGCGTCGACGACGCGACCGAGCAGACCCTTGCCGACCGGCACGTCCACGATGGAGCCGGTGCGCTTGACGATGTCGCCTTCCTTGATGTCGCGGTCGGCACCGAAGATAACGACGCCGACATTGTCGCTTTCAAGGTTGAGAGCCATGCCGCGGATGCCGCCGGGGAACTCGACCATCTCACCGGCCTGGACGTTGTCCAGCCCGTAGACGCGGGCGATACCGTCGCCAACCGAGAGAACCTGACCGACCTCGGAGACTTCGGCTTCCTTGCCGAAATTCTTGATCTGGTCCTTAAGGATTGCGGAGATTTCCGCGGCGCGGATGTCCATCAGCCGACCTCTTTCAGTGCAAGCTTGAGCGAATTGAGTTTTGTCCTGAGCGACGTGTCGATCTGGCGCGAGCCGATCTTCACGACGAGCCCGCCGAGAAGCGACGGGTCGACAGTGGCTGATATCGCCACGTCCTTGCCGGTGACGCCCTTGAGCGCCGCCTTGAGTTCTTCTTCCTGCGCGGAAGACAGCGGATGCGCCGTGGTCACCTCGGCAGCAACCTCGCCACGCGCCTCAGCGGCGATGGCATGGAACGCCTTGATCATCGCGGGCACCGCGAACAGCCGACGGTTCTGCGCGACGACGCGCAGGAAATTGCCGACCAGCCCGCTGATACCAGCCTTGTCGGCAATCGATGCAATTGCCTTGAGCTGATCCTCGGCCGAGAAGACCGGGCTCTTGATCAGGCGATCCAGATCGGCGCTCTCGGAGAGCAGCGTCTCGAAGCTGGAAAGGTCCGCCTCGACCTTGTCGACGGAATTGGACTGGGCCGCCAGCTCATAGAGCGAGCCGGCGTAGCGTTCGGCGATACCGGAGACTGGCGAAGAGGACTGTGCCACGTTTCGTCTGTTCTCTTGTCTTGTCGGCCGCAGGTTCCAAGTGGCTAGCTGCAGAGCTGGCTAAGTACCTGGCCGTATTGGATTTTTTCCGACCTGGGCTTACGCGCTCCGCATCCCCCTGCCGAAAGTCGATTGCCGTCTAGCACAGGCTTTCCGATACCGCAACACGTTGCCGCGCGGGCTTTCCGGCACTTTTGTCGCACTGTGGAAAGCAGCCCGCAAGAGGCTGCCGGATTCGGGCCGGATTCAGGGAAGAATCAGGCCACCAGCCCGAAGGAAAAGGCCAGCGCCATGGCTGCAAGGACAACGTCGATGACCAGCCACAGCCAGTTGGAAAAGCGGTTCGCCTGATCGGACATCATCGAGACGATTCGCCCGAAGGCGGTGAACAGCCAGCAGAAACCAAGCGCCATATAGATCAGCGGCTGCGCGAGCAGCAGCGCCGACAGGCCAATGCCGAGATAGAAGCCCGCCATGTTGGCGCGCGCCACCGCATAGGCTTCCGGACGCTCCGGCTTCGGCGGCATCCTCAGCAGCCTGAAAGCCGTTCCGGGCGCGAAAAGCAGGAAGACACCGAGAACGACGGTAACGGCCGCCGATGTCCACGCCAGCCACTCGCCTTGCGTTGCAGGCCACGAAAATTCGAACCCCACTAAGCTCTCCTGTTACCCGACGTGCGCAAACTCACATCCAGTTTCGCGCCAAGTATTCTTCGAACAATGGTACCGTAAAAGCGATATCTCCGTGCGAAGGGCTATATATCATGCCCTTTCTGATAATTTGAGCACGGCGCGGGCCAAGGCTCTGCACATTCTCCCCAAGCTGGTCCGCCACGTCCGATGACCGATAGGGTCCAGCACCGAGCTTTGCCATCGCGATTACATAGTCTCGTTCCTTTGGGGTCAGGCGATCAAACCTAACTTTAAAAAATCCCTCATCGAGCCGCGTCAGAGCAGCGTGCGAGCCGGCCGCAACATCATCCACATTTATCGGCGACTGCTTCGCCGCATTCCACGTTTGATAACCCCATTCCTGTAGAAAATACGGATACCCTCTGGTCTTCTCGACAATCAGGTCGATTCCTCCGTCCAGAATCGTTTCCCCCTCATCCACGATCGGCTGCCTGATCGCCTCCACCGCGGCCTCATTGGTGAGCGGACCGATCGAGGGATATTTGAAAAGCCTTTCTGCATATGACTTGGCATCGCCGGACAGCGCCGCCACCTGAGGCAATCCGGCGCCGAACAGCAAAATAGGAAGGTTCTTCTGGTTGACGCGATGTATGGAGACTATGAGGGCAGCAAGTTCGGCATCCGACAGGTACTGGATTTCATCGACGAACAGCGACCAAGCTGTACCGGCCGCCTTGGCGGCTTCACCGATGCGGACAAACAAATCCGTCAGATCGAATTCAAGATTGCCGCTGTCTGCGACCCCCGGCTCGGGATCGACAGAGATGGAGATATCGCCGACCGAAATTTTGAAGACACTTGCAAAAGCCCTTAGCGCACGCATGGCTTTGAAGGCCTGTTTTTTCGCGGCCTCCACCAGAGAAAGCTGACGTATGGCCTGATGGGCTTTGGGATAAAGAAGATCAGCGAATTTCTTGTTCTCGGGAGCCTCAATAAACGAGGTTACATGCCCATGGCTTTCCGCTATCTCCTCTATCCGGTTCAGCAGTACCGTCTTTCCAACCCCGCGCAGTCCGAGCAGCATCTGTGACTGCGCATGCTTGCCACGCAAAACACGTTGAAGCGCAATGTCCGCGTCGGAGATTATCTCGTCACGTCCGGCAAGTTCCGGCGGCTGCGAGCCGGCACCCGGGGCAAAAGGATTTCTTACGGGGTCCAACCACAACCCTCTATCAAATTTATAGTCGTATAAGGACATCTCCATATACAACCATAAACTCCTTACATCAAGTCATGGAGCTATAGAAAACTCTGTGGGTCGATGTCGACGGAGACGCGCACCGAGCCCCTGGTCTTCGGCCCGGCCGCTAGCAACGCGCGGATATAGGCCTGCATGTCGGAGCGGCGCTCGCCGTGGACGAGCAGGCGGAAGCGGTGGCGGCCGGCGACGAGCGCAAGCGGCGCTTCCGCCGGGCCAAGTATCTGGATGTCGGGCGAAGGCGGCGCGGCGCGGCGGATGCCGCGCGCATGGGTTTCGGCCTCGGCGCGCGTCATGGCGCTGACGATGATGCCCGCCAAACGGCCGAAGGGCGGCAGGCCGGATCGTTCGCGCTCCGCGATCTCCCTGACGTAGAAGGTTTCCGCGTCGCCCGAGACGATAGCCCGCATGACCGGATGGTCCGGCTGGTAGGTCTGAAGCAGGCCGAGGCTCTTCTTGCCGGTGCGCCCGGCGCGCCCCGTGACCTGGCTGAGAAGCTGGAAGGTGCGCTCGGCCGCGCGCGGGTCGCCATTGGCGAGGCCGAGGTCGGCATCGACGATGCCGACCAGCGTCATGTTGGGGAAATTGTGTCCCTTAGCCACCAACTGTGTGCCGATCACGATGTCAGCCTCGCCGTTGGCGATAGCCTCGAGTTCGAGCCTCAGCCGCTTGACGCCGCCGAGCAGGTCCGACGACAGGACGATGGTGCGCGCGTCACGGAAATGGCTGACGACTTCTTCCGCAACGCGTTCGACCCCGGGCCCGCAGGCGACCAAATGGTCGAAGGTGCCGCATTCGGGGCAATGGTCCGGCCGCTTCTCGTGATGGCCGCAGTGGTGGCAGACGAGCTGGCCGCGAAAACGATGCTCTACGAGCCAGCTCGAACAGTCCGGGCACTGGAAGCGGTGGCCGCAGACGCGGCAGAGCGTCAGCGGCGCATAACCACGCCTGTTGAGGAAAAGCAGCGACTGCTCCTTTTTCTCAAGCGTCTTGCGCACTTCCGATAGGAGGGTGGGCGAGAGAAAACCACCCCGCGCGGGCGGCGACCGGCGCAGATCGATCGTCTTGAGATCGGGGAGCGAAGCCTCGGCGAAACGGGCGGAAAGCACCGCGCGGGCATAACGCCCCTGATCCGCGTTGACGCGGCTTTCTATAGACGGCGTCGCCGACGCCAGAACGACCGGAAAGCTGCCAATGCGCCCGCGCACGACAGCCATGTCGCGCGCATTGTAGGTGACGCGGTCCTCCTGCTTGTAGGCAGGATCATGCTCCTCGTCGATGACGATCAGGCCAAGCTCCTGAAACGGCAGGAAAAGCGCGGAACGTGCGCCTGCAACGACGCGGACGCTGCCTTCGGCGACCTGCCGCCAGACACGCTCGCGCATGCGTGGCGCAAGATCGGAATGCCATTCGGCCGGTTTCGCACCGAAACGATCTTGGAAACGTTCGAGGAAGGCATGGGTTAGCGCGATTTCGGGCAGCAGGATGAGGACTTGTTTCCCCTTGTCGAGCGCTGCAGCCACCGCCTCGAAATAAACCTCGGTCTTGCCGGAACCCGTGACGCCGTCGATGAGGGTGACCCCTGCCCCGCCCTTCCCGACCGCTGCGCGCAACATTTCGGCGACCGCCTGCTGGTCATCAGACAGTTCAGGCTGGGAATAGTCGGTGTCCGGGCGGGCGACGACCGGACGCGGCGGGATCATGACCGTCTCGAACACGCCCTGATCGCGCAGGCCGTCGATGACGGTGGACGAGACGCCGGCCGCATGGGCGAGGCCCGAGCGTGTCCAGGCAAGGCCGTCGTGGGCCGCTTCCAGCACGCGGGCGCGCGCCGCCGTCATCCGGTCGGGCACAGCCTCGGTTCGCTGCAGACCCTCTGTCCAAGGCTCGGGGTCGAAAGCGGCAGGCGCACGCAAAAGCATGCGCGCCACCATGCCGGGCGCGGAAAGCGTGTAGGCTGAAATCCAGTCGACGAAACGGCGCGTTTGCACGTCGATCGGCGGGCAGTCGAAGACTTCCGAGATCGGCTTCAGCTTCTTCGGGTCGACGTCGCCGGCCTCGGTGTCCCAGACGACGCCTGCCACCTCGCGCGGGCCGAGCGGCACCCGCACGATCGATCCAGGCTCGACATGCATGCCTTCGGGCACGGCATAGGTGTAGGGGCGCTCAGCAGGCATCGGCACCAGAACGGGGGCCGAGCGCATCGGCGCCTTGCGCGAATCGTCTTTCATGGCGCGTGACCTTGCCGCGACTTTCGGCTAGAGCAAAGGCCGGCTGGGATCAAAGATCCCTCAGGAACAACTCCGGTCACTGGAAGGATACGCCCATGAAGTTCTTCGTCGATACCGCCGACATCAAGGAAATCCGCGAACTGCACGACCTCGGCCTGGTCGATGGCGTGACCACCAATCCGTCGCTGATCCTGAAATCGGGCGGCAACATCACCGACGTGACCAAGGAAATCTGCTCGATCGTGGAAGGACCGGTCTCCGCCGAGGTGGTTGCCACCGAATACAGCCAGATGATCAAGGAAGCCGAGGTTCTGGCCAAGATCGCCGACAACATCTGCATCAAGGTGCCGCTGACGCTGGACGGCCTGAAGGCCTGCCGCACCATCCGCACGAGCATGAACCGCCTCGTCAACGTGACGCTGTGCTTCTCGGCCAACCAGGCGCTGCTGGCGGCCAAGGCCGGCGCGACCTTCATCTCGCCCTTCGTCGGCCGCCTCGACGACACAGGGCTGGATGGCATGGAACTGATCGCCGAGATCCGCCAGATCTATGACAATTTCGACTTCCCGACCGAGATTCTGACGGCATCGGTGCGCACCGTGAACCATGTCAAGCAGGCCGCCCTGATCGGGTCCGACGTAATCACCGCACCGCCAGCCACGTTGAAGGCGCTGGTCAGCCATCCGCTGACCGACAAGGGCCTGGCATCGTTCCTCGCCGACTGGGCCAAGACCGGCCAGAAGATCGGCTGAGCCTGGACCAGCCATGGACGCCGCCGCGATCGCCAAAACCGTTCTGAAGGCGGTCGACGGCGGCAGCCAGATCGAGCCGTTCACGAAAGGCAATGCAGCCTTTTCGGAGACCGACGCTTACGCGGTAACGGCCGAGCTGCGCGTCCTGCGCGTTGCGCGCGGCGAAAAGCCCATAGGCCGCAAGATCGGCTTCACCAATCGCACCATCTGGGAAGAATACGGCGTGTTCCAGCCGATCTGGGGCGATGTCTACGACACGACCGTGCGCGATGTGTCGCCCGGCGATCACGTAGCCGTCTCGCAACTGCCGGAACCACGCATCGAGCCTGAGATCGTGCTTGGGCTGGCCCGCGACCTGACGCCGGGCATGGACATCAACGCGATCGCCGGTTCGATCGGCTGGATCGCGCATGGCTTCGAATTCGTACAGTCGATCTTCCCGGGCTGGAAATTCAAGGTAGCGGACTGCGTTGCCGACGGCGGCCTGCACGGGCGGCTGTTCGTCGGACCGAGGCGAAACCTGTCTGACAGGGAACTCGATACGCTTGCTGCCGACCTCTCCGGGCTGACGATCCGGCTAAGCCGGGACGGGACCTTGATCGACAAGGGTGTGGGCGCGAATGTGCTCGACGGACCAATCCACGCGCTGGCGCATCTGGTGACAGTGCTGGGGCAAGACAGTCTCAATCCGCCACTCAGAGAGGGCGAGATGGTCACGACCGGCACGCTGACGCGGGCCTTTCCGGTGCTGCCGAGAGAGAAGTGGTCGACGGAAATCGCCGGCGTCGATCTGCCGGGGCTGTCGGTCCAGATCGACTGAAATGCTTATTTCGTCGCAGAGGGCCGCTTCGACAGTTCCTGCGCCATGACGATGTTCAGGAGTTCGGCCAGTTCGCGGGCCGCACGATCCTCGGCATTCAGGCGCGCGCGATAGGCCGCGAATTCCTGGCGCGGCACGTCGTATTGCGAGGTGATCCGCCGGCGGCCGGTGGCGATGATCTCGCCGGAGCCGGCGGCAGCAAGCGAATAATTCGCCGTCATGGTGACCGTACCGGCGGTCGGCTCGTTGTCCTCGCCGATCTGGACGACCGCACCGGTCTGGTGGACCGTCACGACATTCAGCGTCAGCGTGTAGGCGGGAGCGGCCGGCTGGCCGGCGCCGCGCCCGAACAGGAAAATCAGCTGGTTGCGCAGTTGCTGGGCAGCGCGATCGTCGACTGGCTTGATGGCGATCGAGGACAGGTCTGCAGTGACCGCGCCCTGCGGCTTGCCGGAATCGGGATTGGAATAAAGCGGCTGCACCGTGCAGGCTGCCAGAAAAGGCAGGGCCAGGACGGCGAAAAGGGCTGCCGCGCGCAGCCGGGCTTTCGGCAGGGACCGTTCAGACGACGACATTCACGATCCTCTGCGGCACGACGATGACCTTGCGCGGCGTTTTCCCCTCGAGAGCCTTCTGCACGACGTCGAGCGCGAGCGCGGCTTTCTCTATGGCAGATTGATCTGCGTCGCGGGCGATTGTCAAATCCCCGCGCTTCTTGCCGTTGATCTGGACAGGCATGACGATCTCGCTGTCCACAGTCAAAGCCGGGTCGTAAGCCGGCCACGGCTTGTCGGCGACCAGCCCGGAACCGCCAAGCGCGGCGTGACATTCCTCGGCCAGATGCGGCATCATCGGTGCGATCAGCCCGACCAGCATGTCGAGCGCCTCGCGCGTCGCTGCCTTCACCTCGGCGGAAGCCTTGCCTGCCGCAATATCGGCAACCGGACCCTGCAGGGCATTGGCAAGTTCGTAGATGCGGGCGACAGCCTTGTTGAAGCCGAGCCTCTCGATTTCCTCGCCGACCGATTTCACGATTTTGTGCGCGGCCTTGGAGAGCACCGCCGCATCGCCGTCACGCGCGGCCGCCGGCACGACGTCGGCCAGGCCCGGCGCGGCCTCGGAGACCAGGCGCCACAGGCGCTGCACGAAACGGTGCGCGCCCTCGACGCCGGCCTCGGTCCAGATCACGTCGCGCTCCGGCGGCGAATCGGAGAGCATGAACCAGCGGGCGGTGTCGGCGCCGTAAGAGCCGATGATGTCGTCTGGGTCGACAACGTTCTTCTTCGACTTCGACATCTTCTCGATAGCGCCGATCTCGATCGGCGTGCCATCCGACAGCAGGAACGCCTTGCGCGAGCCGTCGAACTCCTCGACCTTGATCTCGGCCGGCGTGACCCAGCCATCGGGGCCCTTATAGGTCTCGTGGACCACCATTCCCTGCGTGAACAGGCCCTCGAAAGGCTCCGCAACGGTGTTCAGGTGGCCGGTCGCCTTCATGGCGCGGGCATAGAAGCGCGAATAGAGCAGGTGCAGGATCGCGTGCTCGATGCCGCCGATATACTGGTTGACCGGCAGCCAGCCCTTCGGGCCGTCGACAACCGACAGCGTCGTCGGCGCTGTCTCGTTCCATGGGTCGGTGAAGCGGGCGAAATACCACGAGGAGTCCACGAAGGTGTCCATCGTGTCGGTGTCGCGGCGCGCATCCTTGCCGCATTGCGGGCACTCGACATGCTTCCAGGTCGGGTGGTGATCGAGCGGATTGCCGGGACGGTCGAAAGTGACGTCGGTCGGCAGTTCGATCGGCAGCGCCGACGCGGGCACCGGCACAGCGCCGCAGGACTCGCAGTGGATGACCGGGATCGGACAACCCCAGTAGCGCTGGCGCGAGATCAGCCAGTCGCGCAGACGGAACTGCACCTTGCGCTGGGCCTGCGGGCGGCCATTGAGCACGTCGCCCGACAGGCGCTCGGCCACCGCATCAAAGGCCTCTTTCGGCTTCATGCCGTCGAGGAAGCGCGAGTTGATCATCGCGCCGTCGTCGACATAGGCTTCCTCGAGGATGCGGAAGGTCGCGGCGTCGGCTCCATCAGGCATCACCACGGGCGTGACGGGCAGGCCGTATTTGTTGGCGAAGTCGAGGTCGCGCTGGTCGTGCGCCGGGCAGCCGAAGATGGCGCCCGTGCCGTATTCCATCAAAACGAAGTTGGCGACGTAGACGGGCAGCGTCCACGTGGGATCGAAGGGATGGACGACGCGGATGCCGGTGTCGAAGCCCTGCTTCTCGGCGGTCTCCAGTTCGGCGGCGGCGGTGCCGCGATGGCCGAGTTCCTCGATGAAGGCGGCGAGCTTCGGATTGCCCGCGGCGGCTTTTTTCGCCAGCGGATGGTCCGCGGCGATCGCCATGAAGGACGCGCCGAAGATCGTGTCCGGACGGGTCGTGTAGACCTCCAGCTCCGTCTCGCCCGATGGCGCGGTCGCCGCATCCAGCTTCCAGCGCAGGAGCAGGCCTTCAGAGCGGCCGATCCAGTTGGCCTGCATCAGCTTGACCTTCTCGGGCCATTTGTCGAGCGTGTCGAGGCTGTCCAGCAAATCCTGCGACATCGACGTGATCTTGAAGAACCACTGCGTCAGGTCGCGTTGCTCGACCAACGCACCGGAGCGCCAGCCGCGCCCGTCGATGACCTGCTCGTTGGCGAGCACGGTCATGTCCTCCGGGTCCCAGTTGACCTTGGCCGAACGGCGCTCGACCAGCCCCGCCTTCCAGAAGTCGAGGAACATCCTCTGCTGGTGCTTGTAATAGGACGGGTCGCAGGTCGCGATCTCGCGCGCCCAGTCGAGCGACAGGCCCATGACCTTGAGCTGCGCCTTCATGGCCTCGATGTTCTGGTAGGTCCACGCGCGCGGGTTGACGCCACGGTCGCGCGCCGCGTTTTCCGCCGGCAGGCCGAAGGCGTCCCAGCCCATCGGGTGCAGCACGTTGTAGCCGAGCGCGCGGCGATGGCGGGCGACCACGTCGCCCATCGTGTAGTTGCGGACATGGCCCATGTGGATGCGCCCGGACGGATAGGGGAACATCTCCAGCACGTAATATTTCGGGCGGGAATCGTCGTTCTTCGTCTCGAAGAGCTTCGCGGCGTCCCAGGCCTTCTGCCACTTCGGTTCGGACGCTCGGGCGTTGTATCGTTCGGTTGCCATGACCGGTATTTCACTTAAAAGAGCAGGCGATCCGCCGGGATGCCCGCCGGATCATGGAAATTCGGGCGGACCTTCACCATGGTTTGCCCGAAGCGTCAACTGCGAGGGCCGGTGCGAGGCCCGAAACGGAGCGGAAACGGGCATGAGCGGCGCGGTTGAACGGCTGGGCGAGGTGCGGGGCAGGATCGCGGCGGCGGAGCGCGAGGCTGGACGGGCGGCAGGCTCGGCCACGCTGGTCGCCGTGTCGAAAACCTTCGATGCCGGCCACATACGCCCGGTGATCGCGGCGGGCCAGCGCGTGGTCGGCGAAAACCGCGTGCAGGAGGCTCAGAGCAAATGGCCTGACCTGAAGGCGGAATTCCCCGATATCGAGCTGCACCTGATCGGCCCACTGCAGTCCAACAAGGCGAAGGAAGCGGTGGCGCTGTTCGATGTGATCGAGACGGTCGACCGGGAGAAGATTGCGGCGGAACTCGCCAAGGAGATCGCGAAGCAGGGCAAGGCGCCGAAACTTTACGTGCAGGTCAACACGGGATCGGAGCCGCAGAAGGCCGGCATTGAGCCTACGGAAGCCGTGGCGTTCGTGAAACGCTGCCGCGACGTCCACGGCCTCGCAATCGAAGGCCTGATGTGCATTCCGCCGGCAGACGAGAACCCCGGACCGCACTTCGCGCTGCTGGCGAAACTGGCGAAGGAAGCCGGCCTCGAAAAGCTGTCGATGGGCATGTCTGGCGATTACGAGACGGCGATTGCCTTTGGCGCTACGAGCGTGCGCGTGGGCAGCGCGATTTTCGGCACGCGATAGGCGTGCGGACGGCGGCAAACCGCCGCCCGCGGTAGTGCTCCTTACCTGCGCGCTACGGCTTGGCGCCTATGCCGAGAGCCTTGGCCATGACGTGGTAGATCGTGTTCTGCTCGATGATGCCCTGGAACAGATAGGCCTGAGGGCCCTGCGCCAGCACCGCCACGTCGTCGCCGGCATGGGTCTCCGATTCGACAGGCACCAGCGCCTGCTGCAGGTAGTCCTTGGCCTGCGTATCGACGCCGGTGACGTCGGGACGCGGCTCGCCTTCCTTCACGGCGCCGGGGCCGTTCATGTAGCCAAGCGTGGTGTAGGGCTTACCGTCGTCGGCCGTGCCGGCAACGCCGAGGATCGGGTTGTTGCGGTCCGGATAGCCGGCGATGGACATGACGTGGCTGTGGTCGGCGGTCGCCACGATCAGCGTCTCTTCCGGATTGACCTTGTCGTATGCGGCCTTGACAGCGTCGGACAGCGCGACGGCGTCTTCCAGCGCGCGGTTGGCGTTGCCGGCATGATGCCCATGGTCGATGCGGCCAGCCTCCACCATCAGAACGAAGCCATCCTGGTTCTTAGACAGCATGTCGATAGCCTTGGTGGTCATCTCAGCCAGCGACGGCTCGCCCGCCTTGTCTTCGGCGCGGTCGGCCTCGTACTGCATGTGGCTGCGTTCGAAGAGTCCGAAAAGCTTTCCCGTGCTGGCCGGATCGACGGCGTCGAACTGCTCCTTGTTCCAGACATAGGCGCCGTCGTTCGACTTGGCCTGCCACTCTTTGACGAGGTCGCGGCCATCCTTGCGCGCGCCCTTCTTGTCGGCGGTCTCCGGATCGTCCTGAGTCTCGAGCATGAAGTTCGAGCGGCCGCCGCCGAGCAGCACCTCGAAGCCGTTGCCGGCCGGCCAGTCGATGAGCTGCGCGGCGATGTCCTTGCAGCCGCCCGCCCTGTCGGCATCCGACATCTGCGAATCGTTCTCGACGTCGCGGTCCGCGGTCTTGGCGTAGGCAGCCGCCGGCGTCGCGTGGGTGATGCGCGTGGTGGTCACGATGCCGGTCGCAAGACCGGCCGCTTCAGCCTGCTCGAAGATGGTGGTGACTTCATTGCCCTTCACCGAAGAGCAGTCCTGGTACTTGATGTCCTGATCGACGCCGATCGTGCCATTGACCGACTTGACGCCCGAAACCATGGCGGTCGCGGTCGGCGCGGAGTCCGCGACCTGCGAATCCGCCGTGTAGGTCTTCGACAGCGCAACGTAGGGCAGCAACTGCTCCATCGCGAGCTTGTTGCTCTCGCCATCGACGCCCTTCTTCTGGCCGTCGTAGATGCGGGTGGCCGTGAGCGTGGGGATAGAGAAGCCGTCGCCGACGAAAAGGATGATGTTCTTGGCCTTTCCGGTGTTGGGCTGGCGGGCGACGATGCTTTCCAGCTCCGCCTGCGCGGCCTTGAAGTAGCTATCGCCGGCCTGGGGGAGGTCCTGCGCGAAGGCGGGGGCCGCGACCGCGACGATGGATATGCCTGCGGTCAGCGAGCGAAAGATTTTTCTCATGGATCTGTCTCCGGGATCTGTTGGGGGACACGGCGCCGGGCGCCATCCGCGCGAAATAGGTCATCCGTATAACAGGGATGTGTCGGGATCCGAACGCACGGGCGCAATCAGCGATCGGTGACGGAGGGCACTGGCGACCGTGTCTGCGCGACCCTATCTGCCTGAGGCGATACATCCCGACCGCCGCCACGGAGCATCATCATGCGTTACAAACAACTCGGCAACACCGGCCTCTTCGTATCCGAACTCTGCCTCGGCGCGATGACCTTCGGGCCGCCCGGCGAGAATGGGCTTTGGGGCAGCATCGCCAGCCTCGACCAGAAAGGCGTCGATGGGATCGTCGGCCGCTCCGTCGCTGCGGGCGTCAATTTCTTCGACACGGCGGACGTCTATTCCATCGGCAAGTCGGAAGAACTGCTCGGCCAGTCAATTCGTAACCTCGGCCTCAATCGCGAGAACGTGGTGATCGCCACCAAGGTGCATGGTTCGATGGGCGACGGCCCCAACCAGCGCGGTTCTTCGCGCGGCCACATCATGGATTCGATCGAGGGCAGCCTGAAGCGCCTGCAGACGGACCACATAGACCTGTACCAGTTGCACGGCACCGATACCGTGACGCCGATCGAGGAGACATTGCGCGCGCTCGACGACCTCGTGACGTCGGGCAAGGTGCGCTATGTCGGCGCCTCCAACTGGCAGGCATGGCGCATCGCCAAGGCGCTCGGCATCTCCGAGCGCAAGGGCTACGCGCGCTTCGAGACGATTCAGTCCTATTACTCCATCGCCGGCCGCGACCTCGAACGCGAGATCGTGCCGCTGATCAAGGAAGAGAAACTCGGCCTGATGGTCTGGTCGCCGATGGCGGGCGGTCTGCTGTCGGGCAAGTACGGCCCCGGCGCGCCGGGCAACGGCGAGGGTCGCCGCGCCAACTTCAACTTCCCCCCGGTGAACGAAGACCGCGCCTGGGCGGCGGTGGCGGAGATGCGCAGGATCGCCGCGAAGCACAATGTCAGCGTCGCCACGGTGGCGCTGGGCTATGTGCTGGCGAAACCCTTCGTAATGAGCATCATCATCGGCGCGAGCCGCCTGGACCAGCTCGAGCAGAACCTTGCCTCGGTCGATCTTGCGCTCGATGCCGAAGACATCGCCAAGCTAGACGAGGTCAGCGCGCTGCCATCCGAATATCCGGGCTGGATGGTCGACCGGCAGGGCGCGGGCCGGGTGCCGGAGCGTTTTACCCCGAAAAGCTGAAGCCCACGACGTGCTCTGGTCCTCCCGGCCCGACACCGGGAGGACTTGACCGCGAGACTTTCAATCCAGCGCCGAGCATGGCAGGCTCGTGCGATGCGACCCCTCCGGTACTCCATCAACATCACCCTGGACGGCTGCTGCGATCATCGTGCCGTGTCCGGCGGCGAGGAGCTTCATCGTCACGCGATCCGGAACATCGAACAGGCGGATGCGCTGCTGTTCGGGCGGGTGATCTACGGGATGATGGAAGACGCGTTCCGGCCACCGGCGGGAACACAGCCCGACGAGATGGAACCTTTCGCCAGGACCATCGACGCGGCCAGGAAATATGTGGTGTCGAGCACCCTGGAGAGCGTGGGCTGGAACGCCGAACTCGTGCGCGGAGATATGGCGACCGCCGTCCGCCGGCTCAAGCAGGAACCCGGCAAGGGGCTGTTCACGGGAGGCGTGAAGCTGCCGCTCGCGCTGGCTGAGTTGGGATTGATCGACGAGTACGAGTT
The DNA here is from genome assembly GCF_016793485.1 of Mesorhizobium sp. Taxonomy (GTDB): domain Bacteria; phylum Pseudomonadota; class Alphaproteobacteria; order Rhizobiales; family Rhizobiaceae; genus Mesorhizobium_K. The sequence continues at coordinate 18,590 of NZ_JAEULZ010000014.1, forward strand.
CATCGTGCATCCCTGGCTGATCGGCCACGGTCCGAGCGTCTTCGCCGGGCTGTCGAAGCATATCGAACTGAAACTCGTCGACCGGCATGAACTCGGCTCGGGCGCGGTGGCGCTCCGGTACCAACCCAAGGCCTGAGCCTGGGCCTGGCCTTCGGGCCGCGGATATTCAGTGCAGCGCGAACTCGCCTGTGACGTTCTTCCATTCGGACGGCGAGATCAGCTTCTTGTGCGTGTAGCGCACCGAGTGCAGCGGGCCTTCGAGCTTCGCCTTCCAGAAATCGATGAAGCGGATCAGCGCCGGAAACTTCGGCGCGAGATCGTATTCCTGCCAGATGTAGCTCTGCAGGACATGCGGGTGGTCGGGCATGTGGTAGAATATTTCGGCTGTCGTGAGGCCGTAGCCCCTGAGCATCAGTTCCATCTCGGCGTGATCGCGCATTTCAGTCCCCTGCTTCGACAAGAATCGTCCTTCCTCCCGGAAACAGAGTGTTCGAAAAATTCCTTACCCGTCTATTGAAATCTCGGCGGAACGAGAATAAAAGTCTCGTGATTTCAGATATTTAGCAGCATAGACTGTTGAGTGCTGCCAGCCGGCGATGCCGCTCTGGCGCAGCGTGTCGGGCCTCGCTGCGGCAAGCCGCCGCGCAGACCGAACGTCTAATATTGCCCTCAACCCCGAACTGATAATAAATGCCCGCGCAATCCAGGGGCCAGCGCGCGCCAGAGCCCACCGCCGAACCCGCGGCGGCCGTACCGGGGAGGGAAGACGAAATGTCCGAAGTACATGTTCACAAGGTTCAGGCGGCGTGGAAGAAGCGTGCCCTGATCGACAACGACACCTACCTCAAATGGTACAAGGACAGCATCGCCAACCCCGACAAGTTCTGGGGCAAGCACGGCAAGCGCATCGACTGGTTCAAGCCCTACACCAAGGTCAAGAACACCAGCTACAAGGGCAAGGTCTCGATCAAGTGGTACGAGGACGGCGTCACCAACGTCGCCTACAACTGCATCGACCGTCACCTCAAGAAGCGCGGCGACCAGGTTGCGATCATCTGGGAAGGTGACAATCCCTACGACGACAAGAAGATAACGTACCGCGAACTGCACGACCGCGTCGCGCGACTGGCCAACGTGATGAAGAAGCACGGCGTCAAGAAGGGCGACCGCGTTACCATCTACATGCCGATGATCCCCGAGGCTGCCTATGCGATGCTGGCCTGCGCGCGCATCGGGGCTGTACATTCGGTGGTCTTCGGCGGCTTCTCGCCGGACTCGCTCGCCGGCCGCATCGTCGATTGCGAGTCGACTTTTGTCATCACCGCCGACGAGGGCCTGCGCGGCGGCCGTACCGTCCCGCTGAAGGAAAACACCGACAAGGCGATCGACATCGCCGCGAAGAACCATGTGCAAGTGAAGAACGTGCTTGTCGTGCGCCGTACCGGCGGCAAGGTCGGCTGGGCCAACGGCCGCGACCTCTGGTATCACGACGAGATGCAGACGGTTAAGCCGGACTGCCCACCCGAGAAGATGAAGGCGGAGGACCCGCTTTTCATCCTCTATACCTCCGGCTCGACGGGCAAGCCGAAGGGCGTGCTGCACACGACGGGCGGCTATCTGGTCTATACGTCGATGACGCATCAGTACGTCTTCGATTACCATGACGGAGACATCTACTGGTGCACGGCCGATGTCGGCTGGGTGACCGGCCACAGCTACATACTCTACGGGCCACTGGCCAACGGCGCGACGACGCTGATGTTCGAGGGTGTGCCCAACTACCCGTCCATGTCGCGCTTCTGGGAAGTGATCGACAAGCACCAGGTCAACATCTTCTACACTGCACCGACCGCGCTGCGCGCGCTGATGGGCGCCGGCAACGACTTCGTGACGAAGACGTCGCGCAAGTCGCTGAAGGTGCTTGGTTCGGTCGGCGAGCCGATCAACCCGGAAGCCTGGGAGTGGTATTTCAACATCGTCGGCAACGGCAAGGTGCCGATCGTCGATACGTGGTGGCAGACGGAAACGGGCGGCATCCTGATCTCGCCGCTGCCGGGCGCGACCAACCTCAAGGCCGGCTCGGCGACACGTCCCTTCTTCGGCGTGCAGCCTCAGCTCGTGGACGGCGACGGCAAGGTGCTGGACGGCGCGACGGACGGCAACCTCTGCATCGTCGATAGCTGGCCAGGGCAGATGCGCACCGTCTATGGTGACCACGAACGTTTCGTCCAGACATACTTCTCGACCTACAAGGGCAAATACTTCACCGGCGACGGCTGTCGCCGCGACAAGGACGGCTACTACTGGATCACCGGCCGCGTCGACGACGTGCTGAACGTGTCGGGACACCGCATGGGCACGGCCGAGGTCGAGTCGGCGCTCGTCAGCCACGACAAGGTGTCGGAAGCCGCCGTGGTCGGCTATCCGCACGACATCAAGGGCCAGGGCATCTACTGCTACGTGACGCTGATGGCCGGCGAAGAGGGCTCGGAAGAACTGCGCAAGGATCTCGTGGCGCATGTGCGCAAGGAGATCGGCGCGATCGCGACGCCGGACAAGATCCAGTTCGCACCGGGCCTGCCGAAGACGCGCTCGGGCAAGATCATGCGCCGCATCCTGCGCAAGATCGCCGAGGACGATTTCGGCGCGCTGGGCGATACGTCCACGCTGTCCGATCCGGGCGTCGTGGACGATCTCGTCGCAAACCGGCAGAACAAGAAGGCTTGAGCACGGCCGACGAAATCGGCAGCGTCATCGGCCTCTGGCGCTATCCGGCGAGTTCGCTGGGCGGGGAGCGTCTCGACGCAGCCCCGCTGCGTGCTGACGGCGTCGAGGGCGACCGGCTGTTCGGTATCGTGGACGCGGCAACGGGCGTTATCGCCAAGCCGGATTCGGACAGGAAGTGGCATCCTGTTCCCCGGATCGCGGCACGGCTCGACGGCGGCGCGCTCGAGATAAAAGTTCCCGGCGGCGACTGGTTGCCAGCTCCGAGCGAGGCGGCGGACAATGCGGCGAGTTCCTTCCTCGGTTTCGATGCGAGGATTCGCAAATTCGAGGAAGGCACCGCGCTGGAAGCGCCGCGCTACCGGAAGGCGCCGGTCCATCTGCTGACCACGGCGTCGCTGGCGGAACTGAAGGCGCAGCATCCGGGTGGCGACCCCGACCCCCGACGCTTCCGCCCCAACATAGTTGTCGACATGCCGCCTGTTGCCGGGCACTTTCCGGAGACGGAATGGCTGGGACGGAAGATCACGATCGGCGAGGTCGAGCTTGAGATCACCGATCCCTGCCGGCGCTGTGGTTTCACCATGCTCGGCCAGGACGGCTTCGAGTACGACCCCGACATCCTGCGCACGCTGGTGCGCAAGAACCGGCACAATCTCGGCGTCTATTGCGAACTGACGCGGCCCGGCACCGTCCGGCCGGGCGACACGATGCGGTTCCTCGACTGAACTAACGATACAGATCGGCGCGGGTGGGCGGCAAGCCGCTGCGACCCTTGCTTCGCCGCGTCGCGACGGTCTGGTAGATCATGATCGACCCACCGTCGAAGCCGAGCGAACAGCCGACCAGATAAAGCAGCCAGAGCCGGGCTTTCGGCTCGCCGACTTCGGCTATGGCTTCATCGAAGCGCGCCTGCAGCCGCTCCGCCCAGAGACGACAGGTCTGCGCGTAGTGCTCGCGCAGATTCTCGATGTCGTGAACCTCGAAGCCATGCGATTCCAGATTGTTTGCGGTCAACCCGATCGCATCGAGTTCGGCTCCGGGGAAAATGTATTTGAGGATCGCACGGTACCCTGGCCCCTTGCGGTGGAAGGTGCGCATGTCTCGCTTCATGCGCCGCGTGATGGCGTGATGCAGATAGATACCGCCGGGTTTCAGCAGACGTCCGACGGCGTTGAAATATTCGTCGTGGTGGGCAAAGCCGACATGCTCGAACATGCCGATCGACGAGATCTTGTCGAACGTTCCCGTAAGTTCCGTGTAGGACTTGATCTCGATTGTGATCCTGTCTTCCAGACCTTCCGCACGGATGCGCGCGCGCGCGATCTCGGTCTGGGCCTCCGACAGCGACACGCCGCGCCCGATCACGCCGTAATTCTTGGCCGCATGGATGAGCAGCGCACCCCAGCCGGAGCCGATGTCGAGCATCGTCTCGCCCGGCTGCAGCCTAAGCTTGCGGCAGATGTGGTCGAGCTTGTCGAGCTGCGCCTGGTCGATGTCGTTGGAGAAATCCGTGAAGTAGCCGCAGCTGTAGAGCATGCGCTTGTCAAGGAAGAGTTGGTAGAACGCGTTCGAGATGTCGTAGTGGTGGGTGATTGCTTCCTTGTCGGAGCCGCTGGCCACGCGCCCGGCAAGGTCGTGGATGCCCTGGCTCTCCCTGCCGCGCGCGAAGAACAGGAAAGGCGCGTCGCGCAGCAGCTTGCCCTTGGATAGCGCGCGCAGCTTGCCCTTGAGGCTGTTCATCTGGCGCTGCTCGATGAGATCGAACAATGTGCCGCCTTCGATATCGACGGCCTTCGAGACCCAGAGCTCGACCAGCGTATCGACATTCGGATGTCGCAGCACGCGACCGACGATGCCGCTGTCGTTTATGAGAAGCGTCAGGCCACTGGTCGATCCGTTCGAAGGATCGATGCGCTCGCCGTTCCACAGGCGCACCGCAAAGCCCGGCTGCAGTTCCCCGACGATGGTCCGGATAAGCCGAGCCGCCCTGTCCGCGCTGTTCATCGAGCCTGTCCTGACGATACGTCGCTGGTGTTTCCCGCCGGCCAAGTCTCGTGAGAATGGTCCAGCGCGACCGCTGTTGGCCGCGCGCGACATGTACCGCGACTTTTCCCCATTGTCATTCGTTCGCCGACACCCCATTCTATGTCTTGTGTTCAACGAACGAAAGGAGGTGATCCGATGTCGAGTGGTTTCGGTTTCCAGAGCGTGGCTCGTGCGGATTGCCCTTTCGGGAAGCATCCTTCCTGACTGTGGCATGATGCGCGGCCGCTAGCCTAGCTACGGCCACGAGCCGCGCCACGGACGAAAGCACGGGGCCGCCTCTCGCGAGGCGGCCCTTGCTTTTTGCGGAACAACCGGTGTTGCCTGGACGATCCGCGCGGAAGTCTCAGTTGGTGAGGACGAGCGCCTCGATGTTGCGGGCGATCGTCAGGAACGCCTCGTTGAGCTCGGCGCCAGTCGAGGTTTCGTAGTAGCGCTTGAACGCTCCGGTGTCCGGCGAGGCGCACTTCTTCATCACATTCTTGGCGTTTGCCTCCGTAAGCTTGAAGCCGATGGTGAAGACTTCGATGCCGGCCTCCTTCATGTTCTCGCAGATCGATTCCGCGTAGGAACGCGACTTGGTTCCCTGCGAGCGGACATTGCCGGTGACGTCGGCATGGGCGGTGTTGAACTCGCCGTCGGTCATCAGGATGGCGATCTTGGCGATCTTCTTGGGGTCGGCCTTCGCCGGGCCATCTCCCAGCCCGGCTTTCTTGATCGCTGCAGCCCACTTCTCGGACAGCATGTAATATGTCCACTGGATGCCCGTCGCCCCTGCGGTGTAGCCGGCAACCGAAAAATCGCTGATCTGTTTCTTCAGCACATCGGCATCGGCGGTAAGCGGCTTGAGCACCGCCTTGGCGCAGGCGTTGAGCCGATCGTCGCGGTTGACCTTGGCCAGATAGTCGCGAGACTTCCCGCTGATCTTGCGCGTGCGGATCGAGTCGGGCGCGTCGTCACTGAAGTCCGCCTTGAGGTCGACCGTCTTGCGCTCGGTCGCGCACGTGTCCGAGACCGTGCCCGTGTTGGAGCTGATCTCCGATTTGGTGGCGTCGACAGGCGGCGGCAGATCCCAGCCGCCTGACTTCTCGACAAAGACGACGTCCGTAGCAAGAGCCGCTCCGACATTCACGCCATCCGAATACGGCACCAGCGCGATGCGAACGCGCGGATTGTCCATTTTCTGGTTCTTGGTCAGCGCGTCGACCGCGTTGCTCGCTGCGGTCTTCAGGTCCTTGATCTTCTGGCCACCCATGGAGTCGGTCACATCGAGCATCATGGCGACTTCGATCTTCTTGTCGGAATAGAGCGATGCGGACTCGGCGCCCACGCGGCGCTCCTTGTTCGAGCCGAACAGCGGGAAATAGAGAGGGACATTTACATGCGCCGTTGCTTTCAGCGTCCCTAGTAGCTTGTCCACGACCAGCGTATCGAGCACGATGCGGTCGCCATCCATGATGGTCGGGTCGCCGTTGACGATCAAGAATCGCTCGACCCACTCGCGCGCGTCTTTCACATCGATGACGCCGGTCGTGATGTCACGAGCCGTCGAAGTGACCGCTGAATCGAGCGAATTCCTGAGCGCCGAGCGCACGTTGTGGAGCTGGGCAAGATTAACGGCGAAACCCGCCGACAACGCCAGCACAGCCGCCACCAACCCGGTCAGGATGGCAAAGCTGCCTGACCTTGAACGGCCGAACTCGTTAACTTTTCCAATCGGGTTGAACCGCATGTCAGGCCTCCATCCGCGCATCTGACGCTGACAGAGCAGGATTCCGGCCAAGTCGTTCCCTATCGGCAGCGGAGAAGAACCTCCTGCCTAAGCCATTGAAAACAAAAGACGTGGCGCCAGATCATGGTTAATGACCGGTAAATGTTTCGGCTTTGCGAGGAAAACGCTAACGGCTTGTTTACCCAAAGCCGCCTGGGCGAAACAGGAGTTAACGAAGACGTATCAGGACGGGACATCGGGCTGTACCGTGATGGGCCAACCTATCCACGGCACACGACACCCGTCGCAAAGGGCGACGGGCTATTTTCTCCCCAGCATAAACCAGGCCACAACCGGACGGAGTTGCACTTAGGCGAGAATCTGCGCGCCTATGGTCCTGTCGATGCCATGGTGCGGCGGTTTGGCCGGATGGCTCTCCTGCTCGTAGGTCCAGACCTTGAACAGGCTCAGGTTGTGCGGCCCGAAACTGTGCAGCAGCGGTACGTCGGTGGCGTCGCGGCCTCGCGCCAGGACGACGCGGCCGATGCGCGGCATGTTGTGGCGCGGGTCGAACGTGTACCACTTGCCGTCGAGGAACACCTCCGTCCAAGCGGAAAAATCCATCGGAGCCGGATCGGCCGGCACGCCGATGTCGCCGAGATAGCCGTTCACGTAGCGCGCAGGAATGTTCATGCAGCGGCAAAGCGTGATGGCGAGATGGGCGAAGTCGCGACAGACGCCGACCTGCTCCTCATGCGCCTGAGCTGCGGTGCGTGTGGCGCGTGCATAGCCGTAGCCGAACGAGAGGCGATTGTGGACATAGTCGACGATCGCCTGCACGCGCGCCCAGCCGGGGGGCAGGTGACCGAACAGGCTCCAGGCAAGCGCGCTCATGTGGTCGGTCTCGCAATAGCGGCTGCCGAGCAGATAGCCAAGCACATCCGGCGGGAGGTTCTCGACTGGCGTCTCGCGGGCCAGCGTATTGACCTCGTCAAGTTCACCCGAGTCCTCGACAACCGCGTCGTATAGGATACGGAACGTTCCTGCCGGAGCGGTGAACCGGCGACAGGCATTTCCGTAGCGGTCCGTGTAAGTGGTGGTCGGAACGGACGGCGATGTCAGCACGCGTGTCTGGCGCTTGATGTCGGCCTGTCGTTCCTCATGAATCTCCAACAGAGAAATGATCGGGGTCTGCTGCTGGCATTCGATGGCGATCTCATAGCCGAGCCGGATGAGCATGGCGTGAACCTCGTTGAGTGGATTGTCGGAGAATTTTCACGACAACGCGCCCGCAAGACGACGGTTCCCTTACCCGGCCATGATTTGGCGAGAGTCTAAAAATCCGAGGCGAGACCCTTCACTTCCCAGTCGCCGTAGCGGATGGGCTCCTTGCCGCCGCGTCCGCCAAGCTCTTTCGGCCGGGCGGCCTCGGCGTCGAGATAGGCTTGCCTGCGAGCCTCGGCCTCCTCCAGCGCGCGCCGGGCTGCCGGCGTCAGCGGCTTGCCTGCGTCCCCGCCTAGCATATCGTCTTCGGTCATGTTCGCGTCTGCATCGTTGAAACCCTGCGATCTCTTCACCATCATATAGTCGCCAATTCCATATTGGCATATCAAGGCTGGATCGAATGTCTCGCCAGCCCCAACGGAGACCGGCATGAACATCCTTCGTACAGCCATGCTGCTGGCCTTCCTGACCGCTCTTTTCATGGCGGTGGGCTACCTGATCGGCGGCCAGGGCGGCGTCATGATCGCCTTCCTCGTGGCGGCGGGCATGAATTTCTTCAGCTACTGGAACGCCGACAAGATGGTGCTGCGCATGCACCGCGCGGTCGAGACCAACGAGCGGAACGCGCCGGAATATTACGGCATCGTGCGCGATCTCGCAGCCCGCGCCGGCCTGCCCATGCCGAAAGTCTATCTCATCGACAATCCCCAGCCCAATGCCTTCGCCACCGGACGCAACCCGCAGAACGCTGCCGTGGCGGCGACGACCGGCCTGCTCGAGCGGCTGTCCTACGAGGAAGTCGCTGGCGTGATGGCGCACGAGCTGGCGCATATCCAGAACCGCGACACGCTGACCATGACGATCACCGCGACCATCGCCGGCGCGATCTCGATGCTCGGCAACTTCGCGCTCTTCTTCGGCGGCAACCGCAACAACAATGGCCTCGGGGCAATCGGCACGCTGGTCGCAGTCCTGGTGGCGCCAATCGCGGCTGCAATCGTTCAGATGGCGATCAGTCGGACCCGCGAATATTCGGCCGACCGTCGCGGCGCGGAGATCTGCGGCCAACCGCTGTGGCTTGCCTCTGCGCTGGCCAAGATCGCCAACGCCGCGCAACGCATCCGCAACCCCGATGCCGAGCGCAGCCCGGCCACCGCGTCGCTTTTCATCATCAACCCGCTGTCGGGCGAACGCATGGACAATCTGTTCTCGACGCATCCGAACACGGAAAACCGCATCCGCGCGCTGCAGCAGATGGCCGACGAAGGCTTTGAGCCCGCCCGTCCGCCACGCCGCGCGGAGGCTCCGGCCCCAACACCTGACCCGACCCCTGCGCCCCAGGCGGAGCCGGAAGTGCCGAGTACCAGCTCAAGCGACGAGTCCGGCGATGGGCCATGGGGCACTCGAAAGTCGGCGCAGTCGGCTGAGCCGGAGCAACCAAAACAGAACCCATGGGGCCGTAACCCGACCGGCCCGAAGAGCCGCTGGTGATGGATCGCCCCACCGGGCAGAAGGCGCGCCCCACCAAACCAAGACATCAGGCCGAGGCCGGCAACCGAAACGTTCCCGGCCTTGCCGCGCGCATGACGGCTGCCAAGCTGCTCGCCGTGGTGGTCGACGCCAAAACGCCGCTCGACGGACTGACCGACAACGACAACGGCCACCCGCACTATCTCGCGCTGGAGCCACGCGACCGCGCGCTCGTACGCGCCATCCTGACCACCGCGCTGCGTTTTCGCGTCACCATCGGCAAGCTCATCGCGCGGCGGCTGGAGCGGCCGCTGCCTCCCAACGCCAGCACGCTGGCGCACATCCTGAATGTCGCAGCGGCGCAGATCCTGTTCCTCGACGTGCCCGACAGCGCGGCCGTGGATCTCGCGGTCACCCATGCGAAATCCGATCCGCGCACGACCCGCTTCGCAGCACTGGTCAACGGCGTGTTGCGGTCGTTGGCGCGCGGCAAGGATGCTGAGTTGCAGCCGATACTCGATACGACATTGGATGCGCCGGACTGGTTCGTGCAACGTCTGACCTCGGCCTATGGCGAACAACAGGCGGCAGCGATTCTCGCAGCGCACCGCGTCGAGGCGCCGGTGGATTTCAGTGTGAAGTCCGATCCGGGGCTTTGGGCGGAAAAGTTCGGCGGCATCGTGCTGCCGACAGGCGGCGTGCGGGTCGAGAAACTGAGCGCCGCCGTTTCCGAGCTACCCGGATTTGGCGAGGGCGAATGGTGGGTGCAGGACGCGGCAGCGGCCCTGCCCGCGCGCCTGCTGGGCGATATTGGCGGCAAGCGCGTTGCGGACCTCTGCGCGGCACCGGGCGGCAAGACGGCGCAACTGGCGATCGCAGGCGCCGATGTCACGGCACTCGACACGTCCAAGAACAGGCTCGTGCGGCTGCGACGAAACCTGGAGCGGCTGCGGCTATCAGCCGAAACGGTGCAGTCCGACCTCCTGGAGTTCAAGCCGGCTAAACTTTTCGACGCCGTGCTGCTCGACGCGCCCTGTTCCTCGACGGGTACCGTGCGCCGACACCCTGATGTGCTCTGGACGAAATCGCCTGAGGACATCGCGAAACTGGCTGCATTGCAGGCGAAGATGCTCGCCGCCGCCACGAAGCTGGTGAAGCCGGGCGGACGCATCGTCTTCTCTAACTGCTCGCTGGACCCTGCCGAGGGCGAAGACATCTCTCGTGCCCTCCTGGCAGCCTCGGCCGACATCGAACTCGACCCGATCCGGCCGGGCGAGATCGCTGGCGCCGACGAATTCCTGACGCCCGAAGGGATGCTGCGGACCACCCCGGCCGGCTTGAAGCTAGACCGCCCTGGCATTTCCGGCCTCGACGGCTTTTTCGCCGCTCGCTTTCGCCGGACAAAATGAACATCCGCCTGGATTGCCCAAAAAACACGCAGTAGCCTTCACGTAAAATTCACTCTCATGTAAAGTCCTGAATCGACTAGCCATTCGACCGCCCTGGGACAGCGACCGACCGGCTGCGAATCGGAGAGGAATTTTCATTGGCGACTGCGACGGGCAACACGACGCGTCTCTGGACGCTCGTCGCACGCGAGATGTGGCGCAAGACACGGCGGCGGCTGCGCGCCGGCCCCATGTATCGCTGGCGCTATTCCGGCCGCACGCCCGAGCGGGTGCTGATCGCGCCGCCGGACCTGCGCCTTGCCGACCCGCAGATCGCGCTGGAAATCTATTACGGACGCTTCCCGCTTTCCGGTCATCTCGTGGAAACCGGTGGCCGCTCTCCCTTCCAGATCGAGGTGCAGAACCGCGGCTGGCTGAAGACGCTGCACGGCTTTCGTTGGCTGCGCCACATGCGCGCCGCCGGTACCGACCTCTCGGCAGCGAACGCGCGGGCGCTGGTTTCCGACTGGATCGCAACGCATGGCGGCAACATATCGGGCGTCGCCTGGGAGCCATCGACCACGGCCAAGCGCATCATCGCGTGGCTGCAGCATTCGCCTGTTGTCCTTCAGGGAGCCGAGTTCCCGTTCTATCGGGCCTACCTGAAATCGCTGGCGATGCAGATTCGCTACCTGCGCTCGGTCGCCAAGGAAATGCCTGACGGCAAGGACCGGCTGCGCGCGCGCATTGCGCTCGCTTTTGCGGCGCTGTCGCTGCCGACGCCGGTTTCGGCGCTGCGCAACGCAACGCGCCAACTGGCTGAGGAACTCGAGCGGCAGGTATTGCCCGACGGCGGCCATATCTCCCGCAACCCGATGACGGTGATGGAACTGCTGGCGGACCTGCTGCCGCTGCGCCACACCTACACAAACCAGGCCGAGACGCCGCCGCCGGCGCTCGTCGGCGCGGTTGACCGCATGCTGCCGGCCTTGCGCTTCTTCCGCCACGAGGACGGCGCGCTTGCCCGCTTCAACGGCATGGGAGCCACCATCCACGACCGCATCGCAGCGATCCTGCGCCACGACGACACGGAGGGCGCGCCGCTGCTGCACGCGCCGCACTCGGGCTATGAGCGGTTGTCGATGGGCGGCGTAACCGTCATCGCCGACACCGGCCAGCCCCCGCCCGTCGATGTGTCGAATGCCGCTCACGCCGGCTGCCTCTCCTTCGAGATGTCGTCGGGCCGGCAGCATTTCGTCGTCAATTGCGGCGTCGACACCTATGGCGCGGCGGAGTTCCGGCCGCTTGCCCGCGCGACCGCCGCGCATTCGACTGCGATCATCAACGACACCTCGTCGGCGCGCTTCAATCACTCCATCCGCGTCAACGATCTGGAGAGCCCGCCGCTGATCGGCGGCCCGCAGCATGTGCCCTGCCAGCGCGTGGACCGGCCTGGAGTGCAGGGTTTCATCGCCAGCCATGACGGCTATGTGGCGCGGTTTTCGCTCTATCATGAGCGGGAGCTTTCGCTGTCGTCCGAAGGCAATGTGCTCGCCGGCGTCGACCGTTTCCTGCGCTCAGGCGGAGCCGCCGCGCGCGACAACGGGCGCGATCTCGTCACCATCCGCTTCCACCTGCATCCCGACGTGGAACTCTTCCAGGACGAAGCCGACCGCTTCGTGCTGACGGCTGCGAATGCCGACCGCTGGGTGCTGTCCTGCGAGGAGGTCATGCCGACGGTCGAGGAGTCGATCTATTTCGCGGGTCTCGGCGGCCCACGCCGAAGCCGCCAGATCCTGCTCGCCTTCAAGGCCTCCGAGATTCCGGAAGTGCACTGGCAACTGACCCGCACGCATATCGTGGAGCTTGAGCCCCGAGGTCCCTCGGCTTCTTGATTTCCCCCTCCCGAGGGGTTACGCGCAGCCTTTCCGTTAGCCGCAACGAAAGGCCCTCAGATGGCGGTTGCCTCCAAGAATATCCCCGCGCCTGACCTCGTGCCGGTGCGCCGTGCGCTTCTGTCCGTCTCCAACAAGACCGGGCTGACGGAATTCGCGGCGGCGCTGTCGAAGAGCGGCGTGGAGTTGGTGTCGACGGGCGGCACCGCCAAGGCGCTGGAACAGGCCGGCATCGCCGTGCGCGACGTCTCCGAACTCACCGGCTTCCCCGAAATCATGGACGGCCGCGTGAAGACGCTGCATCCCTCGGTGCACGGCGCGCTGCTCGGCATTCGCGACGACGCGGAGCATGTCGAGGCGATGCAGAAGCATGGCATCGAGCCGATCGACCTCGTCGTGGTCAATCTCTACCCGTTCGAGGAGGTCCGGCAGTCCGGTGCGGATTATGCTTCGATCGTCGAGAACATCGACATCGGCGGGCCGGCGATGGTGCGTGCCTCGGCCAAGAACCACGCCTATGTCGCAATCGTCACCGACCCCGGTGACTATGCTGCGGTGCTCAACGCGCTGGAGATGAACATCGGCAGCCTGTCGCTCGATTTCCGCAAGAAACTCGCCGCCAAGGCTTTTGCGCGCACCGCCGCCTATGACGCGGCGATCTCGGGCTGGTTCGCAGATGCGCTCGATATCGAGCATCCGACCTGGCGCGCCTTCGGCGGCAAGCTCGACAGCGTCATGCGCTATGGCGAGAACCCGCATCAGCAGGCGGGCTTCTACGTGACCGGCGAGAAGCGGCCGGGCGTCGCCACCGCGCGCCAGTTGCAGGGCAAGCAGCTTTCCTACAACAACATCAACGACACCGACGCCGCCTTCGAGCTTGCCGGTGAATTCGACCCGGCACGGACGGCAGCCGTCGCCATCATCAAGCACGCCAACCCGTGCGGCGTGGCCGAGGGCACGAGCCTGAAGGACGCCTACCTGAAGGCGCTCGCCTGCGATCCTGTCTCGGCTTTCGGCGGCATCGTCGCGCTGAACCGACTGCTCGATGCGGAGGCGGCCGAGGAGATCGTGAAGACCTTCACCGAGGTGATCATCGCTCCCGACGCGAGCGAGGCTGCACAGGCCATCGTCGCGGCGAAGAAGAATTTGCGCCTGCTGGTGACAGGCGGCATGCCCGATCCGCGCACGGCGGGTATCGGTGTTAAGTCAGTGGCGGGCGGGCTGCTGGTGCAGAGCCGCGACAATGCAGTGGTCGACGATCTGGATCTCAGGGTCGTGACGAAGCGCGCACCTGACGATCGCGAGATGGCCGACCTGAAATTCGCCTTCCGGGTCGCCAAGCATGTGAAGTCAAACGCCATCGTTTATGCGCGCGATCTTGCCACCGTCGGCATCGGCGCCGGCCAGATGAGCCGGGTGGATTCATCGCGTATCGCGGCGCGCAAGGCGCTGGACGCGGCAGAAGCGGCCGGGCTTGCCGAGCCGCTAACGAAGGGTTCGGTGGTGGCGTCGGACGCCTTCTTTCCGTTCGCCGACGGGCTGCTGGCGGCTGTCGAGGCGGGCGCGACCGCGGTCATCCAGCCCGGCGGTTCGATGCGCGACGATGACGTGATCGTCGCCGCCGACGAACACGGCATCGCCATGGTGTTTACGGGTACGAGACATTTCAGGCATTGAGCTATCTTTCCTTCCCCCCGTTTACGGGGAGAAGGTGTCACGAAGTGACGGATGAGGGGCAGAGCCAAGGCCTGCCGCGTCCGCGCCGCCCCTCACCTGCCTGCCGGCATCCTCTCCCCGTAAACGGGGAGAGGGAAGCTCTCCAGCGGCGGCACCCTCGCGATCCGGCCGCGAGCGAAACTAAGCCGCCTTCTTCTTCGGCTGGATCAGGCCGCGCTCGACAAGCAGTTCGGCGATCTGCACGGCGTTGAGCGCTGCGCCCTTGCGCAGGTTGTCGGAGACGACCCACATGTTCAGGCCGTTGTCGATCGTGGAGTCCTCGCGGATGCGGCTGACATAGGTCGCGTCTTCGCCGGCGCTCTCGATCGGCGTGATGTAGCCGCCGTTCTCGTGCTTGTCGACGACGAGCACGCCCGGCGCCTCGCGCAGGATGTCGCGCGCCTCGTCGGCGGTGATCGGCTTTTCGAACTCGATGTTGACGGCTTCCGAATGGCCGATGAAGACCGGCACGCGCACGGCCGTGCAAGTGACCTTGATCTTCGGATCCAGCATCTTCTTGGTCTCGGCCGACACCTTCCACTCTTCCTTGGTGGAGCCGTCTTCCATGAACACGTCGATGTGCGGGATGACGTTGAAGGCGATGCGCTTGGTGAACTTCTTCGCTTCGACCGGATCGGCGACGAAGACGGCGCGCGTCTGCGTGAAGAGTTCGTCCATGCCTTCCTTGCCCGCGCCAGAAACCGACTGGTAGGTCGAGACGACGACGCGCTTGATGGTGGCGGCGTCATGAAGCGGCTTCAGCGCCACGACGAGCTGTGCGGTCGAGCAGTTGGGGTTCGCGATGATGTTCTTGCGGGAGAACAGCGAGATCGCGTCGGGGTTCACCTCCGGCACGATCAGCGGCACGTCCTGATCGTAGCGGAAGGCGCTCGAATTATCGATGACGACGCAGCCCTGCTGGCCGATCTTCGGCGACCACTGCTTGGACACCTCGCCGCCGGCCGACATGACGCAAATGTCCGTATCGGAGAAATCGTAGGTGGCGAGATCCCTAACCTTCAGCGTCTTGTCGCCGTACGACACTTCCGTGCCCTGGCTGCGGCGCGAGGCAAGCGCCACGACCTCATCGGCCGGAAAGCCGCGCTCCTCGAGAATGTTGAGCATTTCGCGACCGACATTGCCCGTGGCGCCGGCGACTGCAACCTTGAAACCCATGGTAGTTCTCCTGCCCTCGCCTGTTGTTTGGAGGAAACCCGGCCGGTCGGCGCGGGCCTCGTCTCCCCGGGCCAGACCCGGGAGGGACGGTTAGGCCAAGGGAGATCAGACCGTTTTCGCGGTCGTTTTTTTGCTGATCGTCTTGGTCGTGGTGGTGCCGATAACGGCTTGGGACAGGAAGGGCACGCCAAACCGCCCGGCCCAATGGTTCGCCCTGAGCGAGCCTCCGCGGCCGGGGAAGTCCAGTGCAAAAAGCGCCATGGCGAGGCCGCGCATTGTCCGAATTCCCGTTCGAGGCCGGGCTTTTACCGGGAATTCGCAAATAGTCAATCGGGAGGCGCTCTGGCCCTTCCTTCGGACGCCTTGGAATTCCCTGATGCATTGGCCACACGAGGCGTCGATGCTATCTGTGGCAGGGAATTCGGAGGGATTCGTGCGCGGGGAAGTGCTTCATTACGACGAGGCGCAGGGCTTCGGTTTCATCACTGGCCAGGATGGCAATCGCTACACCTTCCGCCGTGAGGACATGCGGCGTGTCTTTCCCGCCGCCAGGGGGACGGCGGTTGAATTCCGCGAAAACGGCACGCAGGCTCGCGACGTATTCCAGGCAGGATCGGCAGACGTGGGCGCGGCGCCAGAGCCACGCGTGCGCTCATCGTCCGTACCGTCGGTGGCAGTGACGCCGGCCGCGACGGTCGCTACTCCCTCTGTCGCCCCACAACATTTCGGCCGCAACGCCGTCGATGATGACGCCCCCGTTCTCCAGGCAACGCCCTCGATGGGATTGTGGGCCTATTTCTGGAACAGCATGACGACCGACTACGCGACGTTCCGCGGACGCGCGCGGCGCAAGGAATACTGGGCCTTCGTGCTGTTCTGGACGCTGGCGCTTATCGTGCTTTCCTTCGTCGGCCTCATGATCGACGCGCTGCTCGGCAATTTCGATCCCTATGGCAACGGTCCCGTCGCTATTCTGGTGGTTGCCGGGCTCGCTGTCGCCGTCGGCTTCCTACCTGGCATTGCGGTAACGGTCCGGCGTTTCCACGACGTCGGCATGTCGGGCTGGTTCTACCTGTTGTTCGTCGTGCTCTCGCTCTTCACCATCGGTAGCCTGATCATCTTCGTGGTGACCCTGATCCCGTCCCAGAAGCGCGACAACAAGTGGGGACCGGTTCCGGAAGGCGTGACCATCCCGCCGCCCTATACGGGGACCTGACGCACGGCTGTCATGGACATCTGCTACGCGCGCCTGAACCCCAACGGAGAGCAGGCGATGCGCACAGACACGGCCCACCGGAAATGGAACGAGACCTGGCAGTCCGAGGACGGGCGACGCGCCTGGTCGCAGGCCGACCCGGACGTTCTTGCCTGCGCGACTTCGGTGATTTCGGCGGGCGGCGCGGATGCGCTGGACCTCGGCAGCGGCGTCGGACGCCACGCGCTGGCCCTTGCCCGCATGGGCTTCAACGTCGATGCGCTGGACGGCAGCGAGGTCGGCATCGCGCAACTGCGCAAGGACGCCGAGTCCGAGCGGCTGTCGGTACGCACGCATCACGGCGTGATGACCGAGCTGCCCTTCGCGGACGCCAGCTTCGACTACCTGCTCGCCTTCAACGTCATCTATCACGGCGACCCGGCCATCCTCGCTGCGACGATCGCCGAGATTACGCGCGTCCTGCGGCCCGGCGGCACGCTGCAACTCACCATGCTGTCGAAGCGCAACGTCAACTACGGCGTTGGCGAGGAAATCGCGCCCAACACCTTCGTCGTCAAGAACGCCACCGACGACAAGATCCATCCGCATTTCTACTGCAACGCTGGCGAGCTCATCGCCCTGCTCCCCGGCTTCGAGCTGAAGAGCCTGGTCGACCGCGAGCAGAAGCCCGGCCATTGGCACTGGCATCTTGTAGCCGAGAAGCTCTGATATCTACGGTCGACAATTACGCCTGAAGACTGACCGGCCTTCAGGCGACGTTAGAGCGTGATCCTTTCCGAAAACCGGTTTCCACTTTTCGGGATCAGGCACTTGCCTCAGGCCAGCCGCGCCCGCAGCCGGTCGGTGGCCCATTCCATCGCCAGCACGACCACGAAGACCGCGATGATGATGGTGGACGCATTGCGGTACTGAAAGAGGTCGAAGGCCACTTTCAGTTCCTGCCCGATGCCTCCGGCCCCGACGAGGCCGAGCACAACCGAGGCGCGGACGGATTTCTCCAACGCGAAGATGCCCGTGTTGACCATTGACGGCAGCGCGTCGGGGATTACCGCTCCGCACAGGATGCTGAAGCGGCTGGCGCCGATGGCCGTCAGCGCCTCCTGCGGCTCCTTGTCGGCATCCTCCATCGCTTCCGCGAAGAAGCGGCCGCAAAAGCCGATCGTATCGACGATGATCGTCATGGTGCCGGCGACAGCGCCGAGCCCGACCGACGCGACGAAGACCAGCGCCCAGACCAGATCCGGCACGGTGCGGAAGAAGGACACCAGACCCTTGAAGAGGAAGGCAGTCATGGCGACCGGCGTGATACCGCGCGCCGACATCCACGCAATGGGCAGACTGATAAGGATGCCGATCATCGTTCCGGCGATGGCGATCTGGAACGTCTCGATCAGCCGGAGCGTGATGCGCCAGAGAAATTCGGGGTTCGTCTCCGGCGGCAGCATGCGGCTGACAAGCTTCACCATGCGTTCGGAGCCATTCAGCAGCCGCTCTGGCGACGGCGCGACATCACCGATCGACACGATGACGATCGCCGCCACGGCGACGAGAAGCGTGAAGCGCAATGCGGACACGCCCGCCATGCGAGGCGGTGTGCCGTGCCGCGATGAAAGAATATCAACCACGGAAAACCGGCTCCAGATCGTGCGGCCTCAGATCGCGGGTCTCGGCATCGAGAAAGACGCGCCCTGCCTTGAGCGCGATGACGCGGCGCGCATAGGACAGCGCATGTTCCATGTCGTGCGAGGTAAAGACGAGCGTGGTCCCGGTCGATTCCGCGATCTCGACGAAGGTGCGCATGACATCATGGCCCGAAGCGGGATCGAGGCTCGCGGCCGGTTCGTCCGCGATAAGCAGGCGAGGCCCCCGGACCAGAGCGCGCGCAATCGCCACGCGCTGCGCCTGTCCGCCCGACAGCCGGTCGGCACGCGATTGTACCTTGTCGGCGAGGCGCACGGCCGAGAGCGCGCCCATTGCGCGGTCTCGCCACTCGGCGGGCGCGATCGCCTGATGCCAGGCACGCCAACCGCCCGGCATGCCGAGCATGCCCTGGACGACATTGGTCAGCGCCGTCTGCCGGCGCACCAGCCCGTGATGCTGGAAGACAAAGCCGATCTGCCGGCGGATTGCTGCCATCTGTCCAGGGCCGGGCCGGCGCTCGAAACGCTCGCCGAAGATGCTGACGCTGCCCTCGTCAATGGCGTTGATGCCGACCAGCGTCTTCAGGAGCGTGGATTTTCCGGCTCCGTTCGACCCGATCAGCGCAACCGTGTCGCCCTCGCGCACAGTAAGATCGATACGGTCGAGAACCGGCGACGCGCCTGCGTAACGCTGGACGAGACCGCTCGTCTCGATCAGCGCCGCCACCCGCGTGGGCGGCGGACGCAAGCTTTCAATGACAGCCGAGGACCGCGATGCGGTCCCCGGCAAGTCGAGTTCAGTCACCGACGAAGGCATTGAAGCTGTCGACGCCGATGGTGCGGTACATGTCGCGGACGTAATCGTAGTCGGCATCCTTCACCGAGGTGATGAAGAAGCCGCCTTCGTACTTCTTGTTGTCATCGGTCGTCTCGACCACCGATGCCATCAATTCCTTGCCGTTTTTGACGAAGGCATCCCGGACTTTCTGAACTGCTGCGGAATCTGCACCGGCGCGCGCGACGAGCACGTCGTTCGGAAGGTCGCGACCCCGCGCGAGCACGATAAACGCCGTCTCGGGGTAGGCCTCGCGAATGCTGGCGAGATGACCGCGGTTCATGCCGACCGCCGCGATGTCGCCGTTGATCATCGCCTCGACGGCGACGTTGCGGCTGATGATTTCGGGCGTGTAGTCGCTCTGCGGCAGGCCGAGATCAGTCAGAACCTGCGCCGGGCCGAGATGCTGCGAGGTCGAGCCGACAGCGCCGAAGGCCACCTTCTTGCCCTTGAGGTCGGCGACCGTCTTGATCGGGCCGTCGGCCAGCACGACGACCTGCGCGTAATATTCAGGACGCTGCCAGGCCGTTACGATCTCAGCGTTGGTGAGCTGTTTCATGACGACATATTCCGCCGGCCCGGTGAGAACCATGTCCACCTGATCGGAGCTCAGCGCCTCGACAGCGGCAGTGCGCGAGTTGACCGGGAAGAATTCGATCTCGAGGCCGGTGAGTTCCTGCAGCTTGTCGCGGAACGGACCGAACTCCTGGTGCAGCTTCTCCAGCCCCTCGACGTCGGTCACGGCAAACCGCACCTTTTCGGCGGCGGTGGCGGTCAAAGTCATCATCGCCAGCGCGGCAACCGCGCCAATCATCTTCAGCATCCCCAGTCCCTTCCTTGGCTCACAGGTCGGGAGAGGCTAGCGTCCCCGCTTGACAGAGGGATGACGTTTTCCGGCTAAGGAAACGGGCTGTGGAGAACCTGTGGCGCGTTCGTTGTCGGCGCGTTGCGGTCGGTCACCACATGGACTTGGCGTAGGCGTCGTCCAGCCAGCGGTCCGTCTCGGCGGGAGTCTCTTCAAGCGAAAGCTGGTCGTGCAGGATCTGACCGAGCGTCGGCAGCGTCTTGCGGTCCAGCCAGGCCTCCGGCTTCCACAAGTCGGAGCGCATGAACGCCTTGGCGCAATGCATGTAGGCGGCTTTGACGGTGACGACGACGACGCTAATCGGCGGCTTGCCATCCACCGCCAGCCGCTCGCGCAGCCCTGCATCAACGGTGATCTGCGCCTCGCCGTTGACGCGCAGCGTCTCGTTCATGCCGGGGATGAGGAAGAGCAAGCCAACCGCCGGATTGACGAGAATGTTCTCCAGCGTGTCGAGACGGTTGTTACCTGGCCTGTCGGGGATAGCGATGGTGTTGTCGTCGAGTACCGCGGCGAAGCCGGCCTTGTCACCCTTCGGCGTTACATCGGCATTGCCCGTACCATCCGACGAGCCGATGAGGACGAAAGGACTTCTTGCAATGAACGCCTTGCTGTGGCCGTCGAGTTTCTTCAGCTCCTTGCGGATGGAACCGTCGTCGGGACGTGGCGTCTTGTAGACCGTGCGCAATTCGTCATGCGTCGTGATGAACTCCATCGGCCGACCCTCCCGCTAGCTCTTCTTGAATCTGTCGTCGAGCGAGTGGCGCATGATGAGCGGCATCTGGCTGAACGTAAAGACCAGCGTGATCGGCATCACCGCCCAGACCTTGAACGCCACCCAGAAGTCGGTCGAGAAATTGCGCCAGACGATCTCGTTGAGAACGGCGAGAAACAGGAAGAAAAGGCCCCAGCGCAGCGTCAGCTTGCGCCATCCCTCCGCGTCGAGGCTGAAGGCGGAATCGAAGACATAGCCAAGCAGCGACTTGCCGAAGAACAGCCCGCCCAGCAGCACCGCGCCGAACAGCGTGTTGATGATGGTCGGCTTCATCTTGATGAAGAGATCGTCCTGCAGATAGAGCGTCAGCCCACCGAACACGAAGACCACGACGCCCGACACCAGCGGCATCATCGGCAGGGTGCGCGTCAGCACCCACGACACCGAAAGCGCGATGGCGGTCGCGATCATGAACAGGCCGGTGGCGATGAAGATCGGCCCGCCGAACTCGGCAAGCACCGGAAACCGTTCGCCGAGCCATTCGCCGCGCGCGTTGGCGAAGAAGAAGACAAGCAGCGGGCCAAGCTCCAGCGCCAGTTTCAGGAGCGGGTTTATTTCCTTCTTCTTGGGGTCGCCGGGTTCGCGTTCGATCACCGAGGAATTCATGCGTCACGCTACTCCTGCGATCGCTTTGGCGAAGTCGCCTGCGGAAAACGGTTCGAGGTCGTCGACGCCTTCGCCGACACCGATGAAATAGACCGGCAGCTTGTGCTTGGCGGCGATCGCCACGAGGATGCCGCCCCGCGCCGTGCCGTCGAGCTTGGTCATGACCAGGCCGCTGACGCCGGCGACATTGCGGAAGATCTCCACCTGGTTCAAGGCGTTCTGGCCGGTCGTCGCATCGACGGTCTGCAACACCGTATGCGGCGCGTCGGCGTCATGCTTGCCGAGCACGCGGACGATCTTCTCCAGCTCGGCCATCAGCTCGACCTTGTTCTGCAACCGGCCGGCCGTGTCGATGATGAGGATGTCGGAGCCAGCTTCCTTGGCCTTTTCGTAGGCCTCGAAGGCAAGGCCGGCAGCGTCCGCACCGAGCTTAGACGACACTACCTGAGAGCCGGTGCGCTCGCCCCAGATCTTCAACTGCTCGATTGCGGCGGCACGGAACGTGTCGCCGGCAGCGAGCGTCACCTTCAGCCCGCCAGCGGTGAGCTTCGCCGCCAGCTTGCCAATGGTGGTCGTCTTGCCGGTGCCGTTGACGCCGACCACGAGCACGACATGCGGCTTGTGGGAGAGGTCGAGCTCCAGCGGCCTGGCGACCGGTGTCAGCACCTTTTCGACTTCGGACGCCATGACTGTGCGGACGTCGGCGTCGGAGACGTCGCGGCCATAGCGGCTGGCCGACAGCGCGTCGGTGATGCGAAGCGCCGTCTCCATGCCGAGATCGGCGCGGATCAGCACGTCCTCCAGATCCTGCAGCGTCTCCTCGTTCAGCTTCTTCTTGGTGAAGACGCCCGCGATGTTGCCGGACAACTCACGCGAAGAGCGCGCCAGCCCCTGGCTTAGACGCTGAAACCAGGACAGCTTCGGCGCTTCCGTCGGCGCGGATGGAACGGGCTCGGCGGATTGCCCGACGGTCTTGCCGACGATGACCTTCGCAACGCCGGGGCGCGGCGGCTCGACGACCGGAACAGGATTGGACGGCATGACCGTCTGCAAGGAAATTTCCGGCGGCGGCTCGATGGGCTGAGGGTCCGGCGCTTCCGGTATTTCTGCTGGCGAAGGCTTCGATTCCGGGATGGGTTCGGTTGGCACCTCCGGCGGCAAGCTTGGTGGAATTTCGACAGGTCGCTCGGGCGGCTGGCTCGGCGTCTCTGGCGGAGCGGCGGGTGGCGTCTCGGGCGGTGCCGCAGGTGTTTCCGGGGGCGGCGGAACCGGGTCGGGCGCCGGCTGACCGCCGCCGAAGGAAAAGACGCGTTTGAAGAAACCGGTGGCCATGGGTGTCAGGCGGCCCGTACCTGTTGGGCGGGGGCGGGCGCGGCGACAAGCCGCTCGCCGTCATGGCCGGTGACCATAGCCTCGACGATCTCACCTGGGCGGCCGGCTTCGAGCGCGGTCAGCGTAAAACCTTCGGTGCGGCCAAGTCCCTCGCGCTCGACCAGCACGGACTGGGCGGTCCCCACGACAGAAGCGAGGTGCCGCTTGTAGGCCTTTTCGCCGACGGCACGCAGCCGCGCTGCACGTTCCTTGACGACCTCGCGCCGCACCGGCGGCATGCGCGCAGCAGGCGTGCCTTCACGCGGCGAGAACGGAAAGACATGCAGGTGCGTCAGCCCACATTCCTCGACGATCCCAAGCGAATTCTCGAACATCGCCTCCGTCTCGGTCGGGAAACCGGCGATGATGTCGGCGCCGAACACCACGTCCGGCCGCAGCGCGCGCACCTCGACGCAGAAGCGGATGGAATCGTCACGCAGATGGCGGCGCTTCATGCGCTTGAGGATCATGTTGTCGCCCGACTGAAGCGACAGATGCAAATGCGGCATCAGCCGCTTCTCGGTGGCGATCACGTCCATCAGTTCCGAATCCGCCTCGATGGAGTCGATCGAGGACAACCTTAGCCGGCGCACATCCGTCACCTGCCGCAGGATCGTTTTAACAAGCCTGCCGAGCTTCGGCGCTCCGGGCAGATCGGCACCGTAGCTGGTGAGATCGACGCCCGACAGCACCACCTCGGCATAGCCATTGCCGGCCAGCCGCTTCACCTGCTCGACCACCGCGCCCATCGGGACCGAGCGGGAATTGCCGCGCCCATAGGGGATGATGCAGAAGGTGCAGCGATGGTCGCAGCCGTTCTGTACCTGCACGAAAGCACGGGCGCGGCCCTCGATGGCGTCAACCATGTGCGACGCCGTCTCGCGCACCGAGAAAATGTCGTTGACGCGCGCCTTCTCGAAGTCGTTGACGCCAAAGTCCGGCAGGGCGCGGTAATTGTGGGCCTTCAACTTCTCCTCGTTGCCGAGAACGAGATCGACCTCAGCCATGTCGGAGAAGGTCGCCGGCTCGGTCTGCGCGGCGCAGCCGGTGACGATGATGCGGGCGTTCGGATTCTCGCGGCGTGCCTTGCGGATAGACTGCTTGGCCTGGCGGACGGCTTCCGCTGTAACGGCGCAGGTGTTGAAGATGACGGCGCCGTCTTGCAGTTCACCAAGTCCGGCGGCGGTCGCCTCGCGGCGCATGACCTCGGATTCATAAGTATTGAGCCGGCACCCGAAGGTGACGATGTCGATGCCGCGTGTCGAACCTGACATCAGGCGGCGCTTTCCGTATCACGCAGCCATGTGCCGGTCGCGGGATCGAAGGTGCCGGAGAATTCCCACTCCGCCGGGCCGGTCATGACGACATGGTCGTCAGCGCGCCATTCGATCGCGAGCACGCCCCCTGACGGCACGGTGACAGAGACGTTCCGGCCGGTGCGGCCGGTGCGGGCGGCCGACACGGCAGCGGCGCAGGTGGCGGAACCGCAGGCCAGCGTCAGGCCCGCGCCGCGCTCCCAGGTGCGGATCGTCATCGTATCGCGCGAGGTGACCTGCGCGATGGTGATGTTGGCGCGCTCCGGGAAGATCGGGTGGTTTTCCAGCATCGGGCCGAAGCGGTCGAGCGCATAGCTCCAGACGTCATTGTCGACCCAGAAGATGGCGTGCGGATTGCCCATGCTGGCGACAGAGGGTGAATGCAGCACAGGCGCGTCGATCGGCCCGATCTGCAGTTCGATCATGCGCGTATCGCGGAATTCTTCAGCCAGCGGGATATCCTGCCAGCCGAAGCGCGGCACGCCCATGTCGACCGAGATGAGCCCGTCGGTATGTTCTTCCGCCGTCAGGATGCCGGCGACGGTCTCGAAGGTGAAGCGCTTCTCGCCGGTCTCGGCAGCGAGCGCTTGCACGACGCAGCGCATGCCGTTGCCGCAGGCCTGCGCCTTCGATCCGTCGGAGTTGATGATCTCGATGTAGTTGGCAGTGCCGGGCGTCCGCGGATCGTGGATCGCCATGATCTGGTCGAACTTCGTCGCCGGGTCTGCATTGAGCGCGATCGCAGCTTCCGGCGTGACGCGATCGGCGCGGCCGCGCATGTCGGCAACGACGATGGCGTTGCCGAGCCCGTTCATCTTGGCAAAGGGGGCCGCGCTGGCCATGGAGAACGCTTCCGCTTCGGTTTCCGGCTATATGGCCGAATCGACGGGGAATTACCAGTGTGGCCGCCGTCCGTCGGGGAACGGCACAGGGGGCGCTACAGCCCGTGCCGATGATTCAGAACGTCACAATATTTGAAAATCTTTCGCGATAAATCTCGCCGCACACCCAATTTTAACCATATCAGGCTGAAATTTGGCCACCTTCATCATCTTGTAGGTGGTGGAAGGATTGTCCCGCGGCCGCGCGCCGGCCCGACGGAGGGGTGTTATGGCATTTTCGAAGATCGGCCTTGCTGCAGTATCGCTGGCGGTGTTGACCGCGGGCTGCTCCAGTACGCGCTTCTCGTCGATGAACGAACAGCCGGCCCCCCTGCAAGCCGCCCCATCGGGCAGCGTAACATCCTCCACGAAACTTCCGCCGCCGGCAACGCCAACCACGCCGACTGATCCGGCAGCATTTCCGACCGCACCCGGCGCGGGCACTCAAGTTGCAGCCGCCGGCCCCGATCCGGCCGCGGCCGCAGCACCAGACCTGACGACCGCCAATGTCGCGGGCGTGTGGAACGCCTCCGTGTCCGGCCAGAGCTGCCGCGTCGCGACCCCGCAGACCAAGTTCGGCTCCGGCTATCGCGCCGGCCCGCTGCGCTGCCCGGCTCCGGTCGATGGCGTAAAGAGCTGGAACGTCGCCGGCAAGCAGCTCTCGCTCTATGACGAGGGTGGCTCGGTGGTGGCGACGCTCTATTCTTCCGGCGAGGGAAAATTCAATGGACAGACCTCCACCGGATTGCCTATTTCGCTTTCCAGGTAATTGTCCCGTCCACTCTCCGCTTTAATGACCTATGCACCTGCGTGACGGCCCAGAGTCGTATTCGACCGTCGCGCAGCGCTATGCGCATCTTGTCGACAAGGGCGAGATATCAGACGACCCGGCGCAGCGCCCGGTTGTGGCGGCGCTCGACCAACTGATCGACGACATCCGGGCAAAGAGGCTGCAACGAAAGTCGAGCGCGCTCGGATGGCTGTTCGCCAAGAACCGCGCTGCGCAGGAGAAGGTCGCCGGCCTCTATGTCCATGGCGGCGTCGGGCGCGGCAAGACGATGTTGATGGACATGTTCTTCGACACTGTCCCGGTGCGGCGTAAACGGCGCGTCCACTTCAACGCCTTCATGGCGGATGCGCAGGATCGCATCCAGAAACACAGGCAGGCGCGCAAGGAAGGAACGGTCCGCGAGGACGATCCGATACCGCCGGTGGCAAGGGCGCTCGCCGATGAGGCGTGGGTGCTGTGTTTCGACGAGTTCACCGTGACTGACATCGCCGATGCGATGATCCTGTCGCGGCTGTTCTCGGCGCTGTTCGAGAACGGCGTGGTGCTGGTCGCGACCTCGAACGTCGCCCCCGAAGATCTCTATCGCGACGGCCTGAACCGCCAGCTTTTCCTGCCCTTCGTGGCGCTTCTGAAGCGCCATACTCAGGTGATGACACTGGACTCCCCGACCGACTACCGCATGGAAAAGCTCAATCGCATGCCGGTCTACCTGACGCCGCTTTCGGCTGAGACCGACAGGCGGATGGACGAGGCCTGGGCGGCGGTGACGCATGGCAAGCTTGCAGCGCCCGACACGGTTACGGTCAAGGGCCGGCAGGTCGCGGTGCCGCTTTCGGCAGGCCGGTCGGCGCGTTTCGGCTTTGCCGATCTCTGTGACGCGCCGCTTGCCGCCCGCGACTACCTGGCCATCGCCGAAAAATACGACACGATCTTCATCGACCACGTGCCGGTCATGGACCAGACGCGCCGCAACGCCGCGAAGCGCTTCATCCTGCTGGTCGATACGCTCTACGACCGTCATATGCGGGTGGTTATCAGCGCCGCCGCCGCGCCTGACCAGCTCTACGCCGGGGCCCCTGGCGTCACCGAGGCATTCGAATTCGACCGCACCGCCTCGCGTCTTATCGAGATGCAGAGCGCGGAATGGCTTGATGACTGGTCGAAAAGCCACCTGACCCAGGGGCAGGATGGCTCGTCCAAAACGGCCATTTCAAACCTGTAAAATACCGTCTTTAGAGGTGTTTCATCATCCCAGGATGACGAAACGATGACAAAACTTTGACGTTTACGTAAATGAATATTTATCTAACCGATTGAAAACATTCGGCTCAAAATAATCGTTTGAAGTTTTACTGGCATGGAGTTATTGGCATGCGCACATTTTCTGGCGCCAATCCCGCCTTCTCTTTGGCTTTCGCACAGCCCGGGCTGTCCCGGTTCACGGATTATAGGGAAAAATCCTCACATGGCACGCAACAAGATTGCCCTCATCGGGTCTGGCATGATCGGCGGCACGCTTGCCCATCTTATCGGCCTCAAGGGCCTGGGCGACGTCGTCCTCTTCGATATCGCGGAAGGCATCCCGCAGGGCAAAGGCCTCGACATCGCGCAGTCCTCCCCGGTCGAAGGCTTTGACGCCCGCTACGCCGGTGTGAACGATTATTCGGGAATCGAAGGGGCGGACGTCTGCATCGTCACCGCCGGCGTGCCGCGCAAGCCCGGCATGAGCCGCGACGACCTGATCGGCATCAACCTCAAGGTCATGGAGCAGGTCGGCGCGGGCATCCGCAAATATGCGCCGAAGTCCTTCGTTATCTGCATCACCAACCCGCTCGACGCCATGGTCTGGGCTCTGCAGAAATTCTCCGGCCTGCCGAAGACGCATGTGGTCGGCATGGCCGGCGTGCTGGACTCGGCCCGCTTCCGCTACTTCCTCGCCGAGGAATTCAAGGTCTCCGTCGAAGACGTGACGGCCTTCGTGCTCGGCGGCCACGGCGACACGATGGTGCCGCTGACCCGCTATTCGACGGTCGCCGGCATACCGCTGCCCGACCTGATCAAGATGGGCTGGACCACCAAGGAAAAGCTCGACCAGATCGTGCAGCGCACCCGCGACGGCGGTGCGGAGATTGTCGGCCTGCTGAAGACCGGCTCGGCCTATTATGCGCCGGCTTCGTCGGCGATCCAGATGGCCGAATCCTACCTGCAGGACAAGAAGCGCGTGCTGCCGGCCGCAGCCCACCTCTCCGGCCAGTACGGCGTGAAGAACCTCTATGTCGGCGTCCCGACCGTCATTGGCTCGGGCGGCGTCGAGCGCGTCATCGAGATCGACCTGAACAAGGCCGAGCAGAAGATGTTCGACAAGTCGGTCGAGTCCGTGCAGACGCTCTGCGAGGCCTGCGTGAAGATCGCCCCGAACCTTGCCCGCAAATAAGGGGTCGCAGCGATGAACATTCATGAGTATCAAGCCAAGCAGGTTCTGAAGTCCTATGGCGCACCGGTCGCCGAAGGCGTTCCGCTTATGGACGCTGCCGCCGCCGAAGCTGCTGCAAAGAAGCTGCCTGGCCCACTCTATGTGGTGAAGAGCCAGATCCACGCCGGCGGGCGCGGCAAGGGCAAGTTCAAGGAGCTTTCTGCCGACGCCAAGGGCGGCGTGCGGCTGGCCAAGTCAGTCGATGAGGTCGTCGCCAACGTCAAGGAGATGCTGGGCAACACGCTGGTCACCAAGCAGACCGGCCCGGCCGGCAAGCAGGTCAACCGCCTCTATATCGAGGACGGTGCGGACATCGACCGCGAACTCTATCTGTCCATCCTCGTCGACCGTTCGGTTGGCCGCATCGCCTTCGTCGTCTCCACCGAGGGCGGCATGGACATCGAGACCGTCGCGCACGACACGCCGGAAAAGATCATAAACGTCGCCATCGACCCCGAGGCGGGCGTGACGGCTGCCGACGTGGCGAAGCTGAACGCAGCGCTGAAGCTGGACGGCGACGCCGCGAAGGATGGTGGCACGCTATTCCCGCTGCTCTACAAGGCCTTCACCGAGAAGGACATGAGCCTTCTGGAAGTGAACCCGCTGATCGTCATGAAGGATGGTCACTTGCGCGTCCTCGACGCCAAGGTGTCGTTCGATGGCAATGCGCTGTTCCGTCACGACGACATCAAGGCGCTGCGCGACGAGACCGAAGAGGACGCCAAGGAGATCGAGGCCTCGAAGTGGGACCTCGCCTATGTCGCTCTCGACGGCAACATCGGCTGCATGGTGAATGGCGCAGGCCTCGCCATGGCGACGATGGACATCATCAAGCTCTACGGCGCCGAGCCGGCCAACTTCTGCGACGTCGGTGGCGGCGCCGGCAAGGAGAAGGTCGCGGCGGCCTTCAAGATCATTACCGCAGACCCGAAGGTCGAGGGCATCCTCGTCAACATCTTCGGCGGCATCATGAAGTGCGATGTCATCGCCGAAGGCGTGATCGCGGCCGTCAAGGAAGTGGGCCTGAAGGTGCCGCTGGTCGTGCGGCTCGAAGGCACCAACGCGGAACTCGGCAAGAAGATCATCAACGACAGCGGCCTGAACGTCGTGTCGGCCGACGATCTCGACGACGCCGCGAAGAAGATCGTCGCGGCGGTGAAGGGCTGATCCTATGCCCCCGCGCAAGATAAACCTTGTCCAGGCTGCGGATGAGAAGATCGTCAAGGTCTTCGATCCGCACATCGCCGGCGACATCAACGATGCCCAGGCCAAGGTCGCCAAGTTCGGCGCGGTCTTCGACTGGCATGCGCATGAAGCCGAGGACGAGGCGTTTCTGGTCCTGCGCGGCAAGCTCGCCATCGATTTCCGCGATGGCGTCGTCGAACTCGACGAGGGCGATTTCATCGTTGTACCGCGCGGCGTCGAGCATCGCCCGCGCTCGATGACGACAGAGCCCATCGTGCTGATGTTCGAACCGTCGACGACCCTGAACACAGGCAATGCCAAGAGCGACCTGACCGTCGCTAAGCCGAAGAGATTGTAGGAACGCCATGTCCATCCTGATCAACAAGAACACCAAAGTCCTCGTGCAGGGCCTGACCGGCAAGACGGGCACCTTCCACACCGAGCAGGCGCTGGCCTACCACGGCACCAAGATGGTGGGTGGCATCCACCCCTCGAAGGGCGGCGAGACCTGGACAGGCGCCAAGGGCGAGACGCTGCCGATCTTCGCGACCGTCGCCGAAGGCAAGCAGAAGACGGGCGCCGACGCATCCGTGATCTACGTGCCGCCGGCAGGCGCGGGTGCCGCGATCATCGAGGCGATCGAGGCCGAGATTCCGCTCATCGTCTGCATCACCGAGGGTATTCCGGTGATGGACATGGTCAAGGTCAAGGCGAAGCTCGACAAGTCTAAGTCGCGGCTGGTCGGGCCGAACTGCCCGGGCATCGTGACCCCCGACGAGTGCAAGATCGGCATCATGCCGGGCAACATCTTCCGTAAGGGCTCGGTGGGTGTTGTCTCGCGCTCGGGAACACTTACCTATGAGGCAGTGTTCCAGACCACCAATGAAGGTCTTGGCCAGACGACGGCCGTCGGCATCGGCGGCGATCCCGTCAAGGGCACCGAGTTCATCGACATGCTGGAGATGTTCCTGGCCGATGACGAGACCAAGTCGATCATCATGATCGGCGAGATCGGCGGCTCGGCCGAAGAAGACGCGGCGCAGTTCCTGATCGACGAGGCCAAGAAGGGCCGCAAGAAGCCGATGGCCGGCTTCATCGCGGGCCGCACCGCCCCTCCCGGCAGGACGATGGGCCACGCCGGCGCGGTCATCTCCGGCGGCAAGGGCGGCGCGGAAGACAAGATCGCGGCGATGGAAGCCGC
>NZ_JAEULZ010000047.1 GCF_016793485.1 Mesorhizobium sp.
CCGCGCCAAAATCACTCTAAAACATTGAATCCAATGGAATTAAGCTGATTCCTTCAGCGGTTGTGCCGTCTCGATCTCCATTTTTAGACTGGAGGTCAGAAAATGAACATCAAGGGCCTGCTTCTCGGCTCAGCTGCGGCTCTCGTCGCAGTCTCCGGTGCGCGCGCTGCCGATGCGGTCGTGATCGCCGAACCGGAGCCCATGGAATACGTTCGCATCTGTGACACCTACGGCGCCGGCTTCTATTACATCCCAGGCACCGAAACCTGCCTGAAGTTCTCCGGCTACATGCGCTATCTGGTCGGCGTAGGATCGGCAGGAAACGAGGACGTTATCGACAAGAGCGATTTCTATGACTTGCTCGCCGCAGAGGCGGCGGGTGAAGATCCGGATATCGATGATTATCTCGATACCAACGACACCTACTCGAAGACCGCGCGCTTCCAACTCCGCGTCGATGCCCGCCAGGAAACCGAACTCGGCACCCTGCGCGCCTATGCGGCGGTCAACTTCAACTATTCGACCGGCACAGACGGCATTTCAGTCTTGGGCGTCAATGTTGATCCGAGCGATTTTACGGGTGGTATTTATGGCGTCACCACTTCGTCTGACAACGTCGCGATCGAGCACGCCTATATCGAGCTTGGAGGCTTCCGCGCCGGCAAGACCGATACCCTGTTCAATACGTTCACCGGCTTTGCAGGCAACGTGTACAATGACGAGATCGGCGTAGACTACGGTCCGGGAGGTACACATCAGCTCTCGTATACCTTCACCGGCGGTAACGGTTTCTCGGCTGCCATCGCGCTTGAAACCGGTACTGGTTACGGCGGCTTCATTCCCGCTTCCCTGCTGCCTAACCCTGCCATCGCAGCCATCGTTAACAGTGTTGTCCAAGCAGACCTTTATGCCATCGACTCTTATGTGCCTAACGTCGTCGGCGGCATCGGCTACACGGCCGGCTGGGGCAGCGTCACCGGCGTTGCCGCCTATGATTCCGTCTGGGAGACTTGGGCCGGCAAGGTTCGCGCTGACTTCAACGCCACGGAAGCCCTTTCGCTCTGGGTCATGGGTGGCTTGAAGGACGACGAAGACGTGTTCAACTACTACGCTCCTTGGAGCGGCTCGTGGGCTGTCTGGGGCGGTGGTTCGTTCGCTTTCAACGAAAAGGCGGCCTTCAACCTCCAGGTCGGCTATGACGACGGCCAGAACTTCGGCGTTGCGGCGAACATCGACTATACGCTGGTCAACAACTTCGTGATCACGCCTGAAGTGAACTACTCTGACAACTTCGATGCTGACGATGCCGACGCTTGGGGCGGATGGCTCAAGCTGCAGTACAACTGGGGTTCCTGATCCCGGTGACTATCATCTGACCCAGGTCAGGCGGCCCGCGCTTTTCGAAGCGCGGGCTGTGCTATTTCTGCAACAAATTCACCATGAACCGACGCCGCCGAGGCCGACTATGACAAGCCAGATGAAAATTCGGGTTGCATATTCCGCAAAATACGACCTCAGGTTGCATGATGACGGCGCGGGCTTCAGGGAACACGATGCCAAGCTGGACCGGACCGGGTTGGGATGCCGACCCGTCGACGGACGCTCAGGACTTTACCTATTCGATTGGCGCACCACGACTTCTCAGGGAAGTCGCGACATTCACCGTCTCTGAGCTGTTCGCAAAATATGGCCCTTCCCTCTGGGAAGACGGCCGCCACAAGGAAAACGTGAAGTCTTTCCTCGGTGAAATGGACGAAATACTACACAACCACAGGTTCAGCAAATTCAGCCAGGACACGATTGACGGGATTGTCGAGGTTCTACGGAAGGGCGGGAACAGCAATGCAACGATCAACCGCAAGCTCGCGGCCCTGAGCAAGCTGCTGCGCAAGGCGTGCAAGATGGGGGACATCCACAGCCTGCCTGAATTCCGCCGCCAGAAAGAGCGGAGCGGACGGATTCGTTTCCTCGAGCCCGACGAGGAAGATCGACTGTTCAAGCAGATTTGCGGCCATTCCGAGGAATACCATCGGCTTGCCCTGTTCCTGGTCGACACCGGCTGCCGGCTCGGCGAGGCGATCGGCCTGCGCTGGAACGACATCAACCACGGCGCCGTCTCGTTCTGGCTCACCAAATCCGGCCGCAGCCGTTCCGTGCCACTGACGAAGCGCG
This sequence comes from Mesorhizobium sp., assembly GCF_016793485.1. Taxonomy (GTDB): domain Bacteria; phylum Pseudomonadota; class Alphaproteobacteria; order Rhizobiales; family Rhizobiaceae; genus Mesorhizobium_K. Next base: position 2,173 of record NZ_JAEULZ010000047.1, read on the forward strand.
CGCGAGAAGCGGTTGCCGCCGTCGAGCGTGCGGGACCGGGGCCGTTCGCGCGCATCAAGCAGTACCAGTTCCGCGCTGTCTGGCACCAGGCGAAGGCCGAGATCGGCCTCGCAACCGACGACGAACTGGTGCCGCACTGCCTGCGCCACACCTGTGCGTCACGGCTGGTGCGCGGCGGGATCGACATCAGGCGCGTGCAGATGTGGCTCGGCCACCAGACGTTGCAGATGACCATGCGCTATTCGCATCTCGCCACCCACGATCTCGACGTCTGCGTGCCCGTGCTGGAGCGCCGCGCGCAGGGATAAGGTCTGGCGGCGATGGTTAGCGACCGTCTACGCCGGGGGCGATCGGGAAAGCGCCGCACGCTTCGAACGGCCTAGCGTCTCACCCGCGACTTCAGGAAACGGTCGAACGCAACGGCGAGGATCAGGATCAGGCCGATGACGATCGACTGCGTATAGGACGAGACGTTGTTGAATTGCAGTCCGTTCTGCAGGACGCCGATCAGCGCCGCCCCCACCACGGTCCCGCCGACGCTGCCGATCCCGCCGAACAGTGACGTGCCGCCGATGACAACGGCCGAGATGACGGTCAATTCGTAGCCGATGCCGGCCACCGCTTCGGCCGAGTTCAGGCGCGCCGAGAGGACGAAGGCTGCCAGCCCGGCGAAGAAGCCGACGATTACATAGACCGACACGAGGATGCGGTCGACGCGCAGGCCGGACAGCCTCGCCGCTTCGGCATTGCCGCCGACGGCGTAGACCGCGCGTCCGTAGCGCGTGTAGCGCAGCACGATATGGCAAAGAACCGCGGCGATGACGAAGATGATGACCGGCACCGGCACGGGGCCGACAAGGCCATTGCCGAACCAGCGCATCGAGGAATCGAAGCCCGAGATCGGACCGCCGTTGGAAATGGTCAGCGTCAGGCCACGGAAGATGGTGAGGCCACCGAGCGTCACGACGAAAGGCGGCACCTTCAGCCGCGTGATCGTCATGCCCTGGATGAAGCCAGCCAGCGCGCCGACCGCCACGGCTGCCAGAAGGGCGGCAAACCAGCCATAGCCGCTGCCACCCGCTGCCGACAGCGACAGCGTGTTCGCCGCGCCGCCCTTGGCCACAACCGCCGCGACCATGCCGCAAAGCGCCAGCATGGAGCCAACGGACAGATCAATGCCGGCAGTCAGGATGACGAAGGTCATGCCGAGTGCGATCAGCCCGGTGATCGACACCTGCCGCATGATGTTGAATAGGTTCAGCGGATCGATGAAGTTGGGGCTCATGATCGTGAAGACGATCATCAGTGCCGCGAGGAAGATCAGCGGCCCGAAGCTAACAAGGAGCCGGGCCGTATCGACGCCGCCGCGTCCGCCCTGTTCGACTGTGCTGCTCATTGGGCCCTCCCCGCCTGTCTATCGAGCGCCATGAGCTCCATCAGCTTTTCCTCCGTTGCCTCATGCGCCGGCATTTCGCCTGTGATCCTGCCACGCCGCATGGTGACGATCCTGTCGGACACGGCGAGCACCTCCGGCAATTCCGAGGAGATCACCATGACCGCTATGCCGCGCTCGGCAAGCTGCGCCAGGATCTGGTGGACCTCCGCCTTCGCGCCGACATCGACGCCGCGCGTCGGCTCGTCGACGATCAGCACCTTGGGATCACGCGCCAGCCAACGCGCGAGGATCACCTTCTGCTGGTTGCCGCCCGAAAGGCCTTCTATCGCCTGCTCGGGCGATGCCATTCGGATCGACAGCATCTTGCGGTATTCGGTCAGAGCCTCGCGCTCACGGCGTTCGGCCATGAAGCCAAGGCCGCTGCTGAAGCGGTCGAGCGAAGCCACTGAAAAATTGGTGAGGATGCCGAGCGCGGCGAAAATCGCCTGGTGCTTGCGGTCCTCCGGCACCAATCCGATGCCGAGCGCGATAGCGTCGGCCGGCGATTGCGGCGCAATCGGCTTGCCGTTCAGCGTCACCGTGCCGGCCGCAATGCGATCCGCGCCGAAGATGGCGCGCGCAAGCTCGGTACGGCCGGAGCCAACCAGCCCGGCGACCCCAAGAATCTCGCCGGCCTTGAGGTCGAGATCGACCCCTTCGAGGACGATGGCATGTGGTGCTTCGGGGTCACGCACGGTGCGAAGTCCCTTGACCGACAGGATGGTCTCGCCCGCCTTGTGGCGTTCTCCCGGCCGCGCATAGAGCTCGGAAGCAGCGCGGCCTACCATCTTCTCGATGATCTTGGGCAACTCGATCGGCTTGCCGTCCTCGCGGTCGAGATGGCCGGCGAGCCTGCCGTCGCGCAGCACCGTCATGCGGTCGCAGATGTGCGACGCCTCCTCAAGGCGATGCGTGACGAACATGATGGCGACGCCGTCCTGGCGCAGCCTGTCCATGATGGAAAGCAGGCGCTGCACTTCCGATTCCGTCAGCGCCGAGGTCGGCTCGTCCATGATGATGAGACGGCTTTCCAGCGACAGCGCGCGGGCGATCTCGACCAGTTGCTGCTCGGCCACCGAAAGCGAAGAAACCGGCGTGCGCGGATCGACTGTCAGCCCCACGCGGGCGATGATCTGGCGCGAATCCTCGATCATCCTGCGCCAGCTCACGAGGCCGAGCGGACCAAGCGGCGCGCGGCCGATGAAGATGTTCTCCGCGACCGTCAGGGTCGGGATCAGGCTGAGTTCCTGATAGATGGTGACGATGCCGAGCCGCTTGGATTCCTCCGGGCTGGCAGGCATGAAATCGGCGCCGTCGAAGACGATGCGGCCGCTCGATGGCGGCTGGACCCCCGACAGGATTTTCAGGAGCGTGGATTTGCCCGCGCCATTCTCGCCAAGCAGGCCCAAAATCTCGCCGCGTCGAACATCGAGCGACACGTCGTTCAGGGCCATGACGCCTGAGAACTGCTTGCTTATGCCTTCTACGGCAAGCAGCACATTGCCGGCCGGAGCCGATACGGCCAACGCTGGAGACACGTAAAGTTCCCTGCTGCTTCGTCAGAAATCATCGGCACGATGGCCCGCCCGCGCAGCAGGCCGGCCATCGGTTTTCGCGACCCTGGGCTCAGCCAGCCTCGCCCAGGCGCTCGGCCTTGTCGAGGTTGTCCTTGCCGATGACGATCGGGGTCAGCAGCACGAGCTTCTCCGCCGGCTCCGTCTTGTCCTTGGCGTATGCCACGGCAATACGCACGGCCGTGCGGGACTGCTCGCCCGGGAACTGCTCGACCGTGCCGGCCAGCTTGCCGTCACGCACCGCGGCCAGAGCTTCCGGCAGCGCGTCGAAGCCGTAGATCTTCACGTCGTTGAAGCCACGGGCAGCGCAGGCTTCCATCGCACCGAGCGCCATGTCGTCGTTGGCGCAGATGATGGCGTCCGGCTTGCCGTTCGCAGCGAGGCCGGCCTCGGTCACGGTGAGGGCTTCGGCGCGGGCGAAGTTCGCGGTCTGCTCGAAGACGAGTTGGTATTTGTCCTTGATCGGGTCGAGGATGTTGTGGACGCCCTTGTTGCGATCGATGGCCGGACCTGCTCCCGGCTGGCCCTGCAGGTGGAAGATTTTCGCGCCGTTCGGGAAGGCGTCGACCATGGCCTGCGCCTCGGCCTCGCCGCCCTTGACGTTGTCCGCGCCGACATGGGCGAGGATGCCTTCGACGCCATCGACGCGACGGTCGATGGTGACGACCGGGATGCCGGCCTGCACGGCCTGCTCGACGGCAGGAGCGAGCGCATTGACGTCAAGCGGCGAGATAACGATCGCGTTGACCTTCTGGACGATCGCCGCCTCTACGTCGGCCGTCTGCTTCGGCGCGGAATTCTGTCCGTCGCTCTCGGTCAGGTTGACGCCCTGCGCCTCGGCCTCGACCTTGATCTGGTTCAGCATGTGCACGAAGAACGGGAAGCTGAGGCTCGGAACCGAGCCGAGGATGGTCAGCTTGTCCTGTGCGAACGCGACTGGCGCTCCCAGCGCCAACGCGCCGACAGCCACCGACGACACCAAAAACTCACGTCTGTTCATGAGAGTAACTCTCCTCCAAATGAGCGTTGCGCGGCATCGTTTCCTCCCAACGCCGTCGCGCGACCCTACCGAAGGCCCGATCGTAGCGCAAGCAGAGTTGGTAGCGCTACCGAGCGGACTTTCCCCCAAGACATACCGGACTTGAGGTCAGCGCCTTGTCCGTATTCGCAGCACGCATTGATTGACGGTGCAGGACCTGTCGGCAGCGGGCACATTGGCGAAAGCGGGCGTATAGCCCGGCTGGCAGAAACGTCGGTCGGACACGTAGCGCGAATAGCGTGGCAGGCCGCTCTTGCCGGTCCAGTGCAGGATGACCGAGCCATTCGCCCGGACGGCGGCCTGCACCTTGCTGCAGCTCATGTTGGTGATGACATAGGCCGGATCGGCCTGGGCCGGAATCGCCGCAAAAAGCAGGGCAGCCGCCAGCGCAAACTTCCTCATTTCATTCTCTCCTGTCCGCATCGGGCGCACGCCCGTCAGGCAAGCGCATCCAACCAGAATGTGCTGCAAGAGTCGACCAAGCCTACGTCGTTAGCGGTTGGTCTCATGGGCAATCTGTCCGCGACCGGGTTCGATTACCTTCCGGTAGAGATGCCAGGTCGCATGTCCGAGGACAGGCAGCACCACGACCAGCCCCGCAAACAGCGGCACGGATCCGATCGCCAGAAGAACGGCGACAATCAGTCCCCACGTCACCATCGGCACGGGGTTGAGCGCCACGGCGCGCACCGATGCATGGATGGCCTCATAGGCCCCGACATCGCGGTCCAGCAATAGGGGGAATGCGATCACGGTCGTGCAAAGGACCAGCATCGCGAAACCCAGTCCGACGAGGTTGCCCGCTACCAGCAGCATGCGGCCGCTTTCGGTGGTGAATATGTCCCGCATGAAACCCGACAGCGTGGCGGGCGGCGTCGGACCGAACGCGTGGACGTAGAGCGACTGGGCAACGAGCAACCAGGCGATGAAGATCGCCACGAGCATGGCGCCGACCGCGGCTATGGAAGGCAGCGCCGGCGAATGCCTGATGTCGAGCGCATGCGACCACGATGCGTCGATGCCCTGCTCCCGTCTGCGGCTGATCTCGTAGAGGCCGAGCGCGGCGAACGGCCCTATCAGCGCGAAGCCCGACATCAGCGGGAAAAGCAAAGGCAGCAGTTGTTCGTTCGCCGACGTCCAGGCTGCGAGGAAAACGCCGATGATCGGATACATCACGATGATGAACACGATATGGGACGGCTTCGCCAGGAAGTCCGCCAAACCCTTGCGCAAGGCGTCGAAGAGGTCGTTGACGCCGATCCTGCGCACGCTGACATGGTCGACCGTGTCGGCGGCGCCTGCGATGACATGAAAGCTCATGGCCAATTCCTCCCTGGATCCAGTCCGGTCGCGGCCTATGTGCTGGCGTCTTGCATGACGGGTCACGCAACCCGCGACCTGCACCACCTCTCCATTATAGGGCAGGTCCGGATTTTTTCTACATCAAGCGCGATCGCGACCGTTCAACGCCGCTTGATCCCAGCCGGACTACGCTCTTCCTTCCCCACGCAAACCTGCCTATAGCTCTGCCGGTTCGCCGCAAGGCAAGACAACGGGCAAGCGGGCATGGCCGAAAAGTTCAGGCTGGCGCTGATCGCGCATGACGAGAAGAAGGACGAGATGGTGGCCTTCGCGGCCGCGCATCGCGCTTGGCTCGCGACCTGTTCGCTGGTGGCCACCGGTACGACCGGCCAGCGCATCCTCGACGCCTGCCCCGAACTCGACCTGAAGCGCCTGAAAAGTGGCCCGCTCGGCGGCGACCAGCAGATCGGCGCCCTGATCTCGGAAGGCAGGATCGACGCGGTGATCTTCTTCGTCGATCCGCTGACGCCGCTCCCGCACGATGTCGACGTCAAGGCACTGATGCGGCTGGCCATCGTCTATGATATCCCGATGGCGTTGAACAAGGCGACCGGCGAAATGCTGGCACTGCACATCAAGGGCCGCGCGGCTGGCCGCAAGGGGGGACGGAGATAGCATGACTGGCGAGGCAGCGACCGGCGAAACAGCGACCGGCTCTGGCGGTTCGGCGGAAGCGTTCGAATTCCCGATCCTCGTCGGCGACATCGGCGGCACCAACGCGCGCTTCGCGGTCGTGGAGCATGCCGGCGCCGCAACCGGCGAGCCGCAGATCGTCCACACCGCCGACTTCCCGACCATCGACGACGCGATCCGCGCCGCAGTGATCGAACGGCTGAAGATTCAGCCGCGCTCGGCCTTGCTGGCGCTCGCCGGCCCGGTGATCGGCGACGAAATCCCGCTCACCAACTGCCCGTGGGTCGTCAAGCCGAAGGGCATGGCGGCGACGGTCGGCCTGACCGACATCATGTTGCTCAATGATTTCGAGGCGCAGGCGCTCGCCGTGGTGGCGCTCGGCGACCACCATGTCGAGAAGATCGGCGGCGCGGATGCGCTGCCGCATGCCGGCCGCGCCGTGCTTGGCCCCGGCACCGGCCTCGGGGTCGCCGGCCTGATCAAGTCTGACGGCAAGTGGATACCGGTTCCGGGTGAAGGCGGGCACATGGACATCGGCCCGCGCACACCGCGCGACTATCAGGTTTGGCCGCATATCGAGCCCATCGAGGGCCGCGTTTCGGGCGAACAGATTCTGTCCGGACGCGGGCTGGTCAACACCTATCGCGCCATCGCCGCGACGGATGCAAAGCCGCCCGTCTTCACCACGCCTGCCGAAATCACCAAGGCGGCGCTGGATGGAACGGACGCCGTAGCGCAGGAAGCGCTGTCGCTGTTCGTAACCTGCCTCGGCCGCACAGCCGGCGACGTCGCGCTGGTCTTCAAGGCGCAGGGTGGCGTCTATCTCGCCGGCGGCATCGCGCAGAGGATCATCCCGGCGTTGAAAGCCGGCAACTTCCGCGCCGCCTTCAACGACAAGGCCCCGCACAGCGAATGGATGGCCGAAATACCGATCTACGTGATCACCGATCCGCTCGGCGCGTTGGCCGGCCTCGCGACCTATGCACGCGAGCCGCATGCCTTCGGCGTCGAGACCGCCGGCCGCCGCTGGCGCAACTGAACGCCGTAAGGGAGCAAGCATGAGCGAGCAGCCTGCCGATATGGGTCTCGTCGTCGTCGGGGCAGCCGGCCGCATGGGCCTGACGCTCGTCCGCGCCATCGCCTCTATCCCGGGCGCGAAAGTTGCCGCCGCCATCGAGCGCAAGGGCTCCAGCGATATCGGCCGCGACGTGGGCGAACTTGCCGGCCTCGGCCCGATCGGCGTGAAGATCACAGACGATCCCCTGCCCGCCTTCGCAAAGGCCGACGGCGTGCTGGATTTCACCGCTCCCGCCGCCACCACCGAGTTCGCCGGCTATGCCGCGCAGGCGCGCATCGTGCATGTCATCGGCACCACCGGCTGCTCCGCCGCCGACGATGCGAAGATCGCCGCCGCCGCCCGACATGCGACCATCGTGAAATCGGGCAATATGAGCCTCGGCGTCAACCTGCTCGCCGTGCTGGTCGAGCAGGCCGCGAGGGCGCTCGACCCCGAGGATTTCGACATCGAGATTCTCGAAATGCACCACAAGCACAAGGTCGATGCCCCCTCCGGCACCGCGCTGCTGCTCGGTGAAGCGGCCGCACGGGGTCGCGCCATTGCGCTTGCCGACAACAGCGTTCGTGTGCGCGACGGCCATACCGGAGCGCGCGACGCTGGCGCGATCGGTTTTGCCACGCTGCGCGGCGGCTCTGTCGTCGGCGACCATTCCGTCATTCTGGCGGGCCCCGGCGAGCGCATCACGCTCTCGCATCATGCCGAGGACCGCGCCATCTTCGCGCGCGGCGCGGTGAAGGCAGCGCTCTGGGCGCGCGACAAGAAGGCCGGCCTCTATTCGATGCGCGACGTGCTTGGGCTGTCGGCCGCATGACGACCTCCTGCTGGATAGGTGTCGCCGCCGCCAGCCACGTCGCGATCGGGGTGCGCGAGGGTTTCGCCATGTTCGCCCATGGCAAGCACACCGCCGCCAAGCGGGTCCAGCCCGGCGACTGGGTCACCTATTATTCGCCCCGGGAGGGCATGAACGAAGGTGCCGAAGTGCGCGCCTTCACTGCGATCGGCGAAGCGATACCAGGCGACCTCGCGGAGCGCCTGATGGTGCCCGGCGTCACCGGCTGGCATCGCACCATGCGATGGCTGGACGCGAAGCGCGCGGACATCTATCCACTGCTCGACAGGCTGTCCTTCGTCACGGACCGACAGCACTGGGGAATGTATTTCCGCAAGTCGCTGTTCAAAGTAGCCGAGGGCGACTTCGCACTGATCGCCGATGCCATGGGTGTCGGCCAGGAATTCGGATCGAAACGATAGGAGTATCCATGTCCGGCACACTCGTGCTCGTCCGCCACGGCCAGAGCGAATGGAACCTGAAGAACCTGTTCACCGGCTGGCGCGACGTCGACCTGACCGAGCAGGGCCGCGCCGAGGCCAAGACGGGCGCGGAAAAGCTGAAGGCCAGGGGCCTGAAGTTCGACATCGCCTTCACCTCCGCGCTGCAGCGCGCACAGAAGACCTGCCAGATCATCCTCGACACGGTCGGCCAGCCCGACCTGAAGACGATCCGCGACCAGGCGCTGAACGAACGCGACTACGGCGACCTGTCCGGCCTCAACAAGGACGACGCCCGCGCCAAATGGGGCGAGGAGCAGGTGCACATCTGGCGGCGTTCCTACGATATCCAGCCGCCCGGCGGCGAAAGCCTGAAGGACACCGGCGCGCGCGTCTGGCCCTACTACATGTACACGATGCAGCCGCACGTCTTGCGCGGCGAGACGGTGCTGGTGGCCGCGCACGGCAATTCGCTGCGCGCACTGATCATGGCGCTGGAAGGCAAGTCCGGCGAAGAGATCGTCCAGCTGGAACTCGCGACCGGCGTGCCGATCGTCTACACGCTCAACGCCGATTCGACCGTGAAATCGAAGGACGTGCTCGGCTAGGCCGCTCGCCTTCCGGACAGAAGGTCGGCAGGCGGAGGTCCTGACCGAGTCACCCCGCCTGCCTCTGCCCCCGCGCCCTGCCCCACGGTTGCAAGTCTGCCGAAAAAATGGGGGGCACGCTGAGCGTCGCCCCGCTCTCCTTGGGTGCCTGAGGCTTGGGACAGTCACGACCGTCCGTGCCTCATCTCCTCGTTATCCGAACCGCCTGCTTCTCGTGCCACCGGCTGTTCAGTCCTGGCTGGAACCCTTGCGCTGCGGCGCCTTGGACCACGTCATGTCGCCATAGGTCACCACCGCGGCGAAGAAAACGAACGTTGCGACGACCGCGCTCAGAACCACTATTGTCTCGGTAGGCATCGTGCCCTCCTCTCTGTTGCAGGGAGGATGGCGCGACGGCTGCCGGCCCGCTTTGATCAGGATCAAACACATCGGGAAAAAGCGCGTTGACAGGCGATGCCCGCCCGCTTACATGAGCGCCCACCAGCCCAGATGGCGGAATTGGTAGACGCGCACGGTTCAGGTCCGTGTGCCGCGAGGCGTGGAGGTTCGAGTCCTCTTCTGGGCACCACTTTTTAGTGGTTAAGTTATTGATTTTATTGATATAATTTATCCTGAAGGCCGTTCTTTCGGCCAGTTTCCAAGTCAACACCGGGTAACAAACCGGAACTCCGAGCAGAGAAATTTGCGCTACTTGGTGCCGTTGTCGGGAACCGTGGACCGTCGTGTCATTGTTGAGCGAAGCACCCCTACCAACCAATCCAACACATTGCGACTCACACCCAAACAAAGATAGTCGTCAGTGGTGGAAGGGGGTGCGATGGCGGTTTACAGCGACGATTTCACAGAGATCGCTCATTGCGGCGGGCAGGCGACGTTTGCTGTTCGATGCGATGAAGCAGGTCGCACGAGCATTTCCGCCGGGTTTCGAGGATCAAGCCCAACGCCTATGGCGATGGTCACCATTTATGCGACCGTTCCTCAAGGATTTCCGGTGTCAGACGTGAAAATGGGAGGCATCGGGCAGGCCTTCGAGCCTCCGTGTCCCGAGGGTTGTATGGCTGTCTTCTTGGGCTCCGACTCCCACGGCAGTTGGGGCCATCAGTGCCCAAGATGTAGCGGCTATTTTCGTAATGGACATCACCCGGCAATCTATCCGCTTACATGTCCTTACTGTGGATTGAAGAGTGATGCCTTCCATTTCTTGACGGAAGCTCATGTGCGCTATGTCAAGCACTACATAGCGACCTACTACGAAGCGATAGATGCTGATCTGGAGCCGGGGACAGACAAAGAATTTGTGATCGATATGGATGCGATAGCCAAAATGGATAAGGACGCAAAACGTCCTGACTTTTACTACGCTTCCGAAACTCAACAAACGCGCTTCAAATGTGTGAAATGCGACGAGTTTAACGACATTCGGGGACTATACGGCTATTGCGCTTCATGCGGCCACCGAAACAACGTAGAGAGCCTCAACGAGGTATTCGTTCAGCTGCGGAAAGGGCTGGTCGATACATCAACATCTCCGTCGGCTGTCGTCAGTCGTGCAATTTCAGCATTCGATGCTGCCTGCCGTGATGTGGTGAATCAACTTAAGGCCCGGATTCCGATGAAACCGGCGAGACTGAAACGGCTAGAGCGACTTGTTTTTCACGATATCGAAAGCTCAACCATCTCTGAAATAAAGGCGGCGTTTGAGATTGACCTCCTAAGAGGTATCGATAGCCAAACAATGGCGTTCTTAAGATTGATGTTCGAGCGTCGTCACGTTTTTGAGCACAATGCTGGAGTTGCCGACGATCGGTATATCCAACGAAGCGGTGACACGGGGTGGCGTGCTGGTGACTTGATTAGAGAGAATTCAGAGAATGCCCACAAGCTGCTAAACACGCTTCCCATATTGGCTCGAAATCTTGATGATGACTTTCATGAGATTTTTCCACTAACAGAATGGCCTGTGCGATATTTCGAAGAGCGCACCGGCAAGCGGAAGCAAACAATGTGGTTTGGCAAAGAGCATCCCGATACGGCCGTATAGGTCGGGCAACATTTCGGGTAACAAAAACACACAGTCTTCGTTGATTTCGTTGCCGTTTTTCCGATAAGGACGCCTCGTCCGAGCGCCATTCCATCTCGACTACCAACGGGATTTGCTCCAACAACAGCCGCTTGGCACCCATCCCGGCAAGTCCCGAGAACGGCCGGGGGCCGTCTGTCAGTGCGTAAGAATCCCAAAAAAGCCGGGCCAAAGGGCCCGGCAATATTGAAGGTCAGGAACCTCCAGAGGGGAACGTCGGGGCATCCGAATGGGAGGAAGGACGACCCGACCCGTCATCCATGCGCCTGTTCGGTCGCGGCCGATACGAATGCCATGCCAAAGATGGCGGGATCGGTAGAAATTCGTTCGAAGACGGCGCGACCTGCGTCGGCCGGAAAACCGGAGATCAGCCCGCAGCGCGGTTCTGGTCGCGGAGCGAGCGGTCGAGCGCGCCGCGCAGCTCGTGCTTCAGGCTCTCGAAATCCTCCGCGTCACGATCGCGCGGATGCGGCAGGCTGACGTCGAATACCGCGTCGATTCGGCCGGGACGCGGACGCACCACGATGACGCGGTTGGCGATGACCAGCGCTTCTTCGATATCGTGCGTCACCAAGAGCAGCGTCGGGCGGCTGTCCTGCCAGAGCCGCACCAGATGGTCCTGCAGGCTCGCCCTCGTCAGCGCGTCTAGCGCCGAGAACGGCTCGTCCAGAAGCAGCACACTCGGGCCGGTTACCAGCGCGCGCGCCAGCGCCACGCGCTGCGCCATGCCGCCTGACATCTCGCGCGGCCATTTGCCGGCCTGCTCGGCAAGCCCGACGCTCTCCAGCGCGTCGTGAATGCGCCTTTGCCGCTCGGCGGCGGGCACACCCTCCAGGCCGAAGCCGACATTGTCGCCGACGGTCAGCCAAGGCAGCAGACGCGGCTCCTGGAAGACGAGGCCAACGGCCGGATGCGGCTGCGTGATGCGCTCGCCATCGACCAGCACGTCGCCCTTGGTCGGCTGCTCCAATCCGGCGATCAGCCGCAGCAGCGTGCTCTTGCCGCAGCCGGAGCCGCCGATGATGGCCACCGCCTCGCCATTCGCGACGTTCAGCGTGAAATCCTGCAGGGCGGCGGTGCCGTTCGGATAGACCTTCGAGAGATGGCGCAGCTCGAGCATGTCAGTTGCCCGCTCCGTAGGAATCCTGCCAGCGCAGGAACGGCGTGCTTGCGGCGACGATCAGCGCGTCGGTGATCTTGCCGATGACGGCGAAGACGAGGATGGCCGCGACGATCTGGTCGGGCTTGCCGAGCTGCTGGCCGTCGACCAGCAGGTAGCCGAGCCCTTCCGCAGCGCCCATGATCTCCGCCGCGACCACGAACATCCAGCCGAGCCCAAGCCCGGTGCGCAGCGCCAGCACGACATTGGGCAGGATCGCCGGCACGAGGATGCGGCGCACCAGTGCAAAACCCTTGAGACGGAAGATGCGGCCGACCTCGACGATCTTGCGGTCGACGCCGAGCACCGAAGCGGTGACGCCGAGATAAACAGGAAAGAAGACGCCGACGGCGATCAGCGCGACCTTCGATTCCTCGAAGATTCCGAGCCAGAGGATGAACAGCGGCACCCATGCCAGCGACGGGATGGCGCGCAGGCCCTGTATGGTGGGGTCGACGAGTTCCCGGAAGATGCGCGAGTAGCCGGCCGCCGCGCCCGCCGCGATGCCTGCCACTGCGCCGATCAGAAAGCCGACCGCGACACGCCAGAGCGTCGCGCCGATGTGGACGAGGAGTTCCCCGCCTTCGGAGAGCGACCACAGCGTCTGCGCTATGCGGCTCGGCGGCGGCAGCAGGCGACCTTCCGCCCAGCCGGCCTGCACTGCGATTTCCCACCCTACCGCGAGCGAAACTGGCAGCAGCAGCCCCAGAACGACCGGACGCCACGGGCTGGGACCCGTGGCGCGCGCTGGCTTGGTATTGTCCCGGACCCCCGGCAAAACCGTCTCAACGGTCATGTCGCAAAGCCTTAGTTCGTGGCGGGTTGATAGCTCGGGTCGATCAGGTCGTCCACGACGGCCTTGACGTCTACGCCGCTGTCGACCACGCCGGCGTTCTGCAACGCCAGGCCGGCCTGCAGGATGGTTTCCTTCTGGGCGTCGCCGATGACGCTGTTGCTGATGTCGGTGCGCTCGATCTGCAGTGCGATGACTTCCTTCGGCAGCTTGGCGACCTCGACCAGCGCCTCGACCAGCGCTTCGGGATTCTCGATCGAATATTGCCGCGCCTTCTCGTAGGCGGCGATGACCTTGGTCACCAGTTGCGGGTTCTCCTTCGCAAACGCCTCGCGGACGTTGAGGATGCCCCAGCTGTTCGCCTCCGGCTTGCGGTAGAACAGGTTCGCGCCGGCTTCGAGCTGGGCAGCGGCCATCAGCGGGTCGAGGCCTGCCCACGCATCGACGTCGCCGCGCAGGAGCGCCGCCTTGCCGTCGGCATGCTGCAGCAGCACGAACTGCACGTCCTTGTCGGTAAGACCGTATTCGGCCAACGCGCGGATCAGGAAGATATGCGGGTCGGTGCCGCGCGTCACCGCGACGCGCTTGCCCTTCAGGTCCTCGACCTTGGTGATCGGGCTGTCCTTCGGCGCGACGAGCGCGGTCCATTCGGGACGCGAGTAGACATAGACCGACTTGATCGGGTTGCCGTTGATCTTGCCGACCAGCGCGGCGGCGCCTGCGGTCGAGCCGAAATCGATCGATCCTGCATTGAGGAATTCGAGCGCCTTGTTGGAGCCCTGCGACTGCACCCAGCGAACCGAGATGCCGTCTTCCTTCAGGCTTTCCTCAAGCCAGCCGTTCTTCTTGAGGACCAGCCCGACCGGATTGTAGGTCGCGAAGTCGACCGTGATTTCCGTGACCTGGGCCAGCGCGGGCGACGCCAGCCCGAACGACACGGCTGCGGCCAGCGCGAGAACGGCACGGCGCGAGAAAACGGCAATCGACATCGGTATCCCTCCAAGCCCGCCCTAGCCATCTCCCGAAGCAGCGGACACAACTTCAATCCCACCCCATAGGTACGGGAGTTCAAGAGCGCCCGGAAAGCACGGCATTCCAACTCAAGGCTCGCGCTTAGAAAAATCTTTCACGATTTGCCAGCTAACAGCGCCCAGGCTCACGGCGACCCCGAACGGCCAAGCCCATTGCGTTCCGCATCGTTTCGCAGCAATAACCCGGCCGGCGGCGCTTTGCTGCCCGACCGGAGCTAACCATGGTCCTGCGCCCTGCCCTCACCCCGCTTGTCGCTGCGCTTCCGACGACAGTTCCATTCGTCGGCCCCGAAGCGCAGGAGCGCGATCGCGGCGGACGACCGTTCCGCGCACGCATCGGCGCCAACGAGAGCAGCTTTGGTCCCGCCCCCTCCGTCATCGCCGCCATGCGCGCTGCGGCGCCCGACATGTGGATGTATTGCGATCCCGACAATTTCGAGCTGAAGGCGGCGGTCGCGTCCCACCATAAGGTTTCGCGGAACAACGTCGTCATCGGCGAAGGCATCGACGGGCTGCTCAATCTCGTCGTGCGCATGCTGATCACACCCGGCCAGGCCGTCGTCACCTCGCTCGGCGCCTATCCCACGTTCAATTTCCACGTCGACGGTTTCGGCGGCAAGCTCGTCGCCGTGCCCTACGAGAACGACCACGAGAACCTCGACGGCCTGCTCGCTGCCGTGAAGCTCGAGAACGCACCGCTGGTCTATCTCTCCAACCCCGACAACCCGATGGGCACGTGGTGGGAGGCGCACGAGATCCAGCGCTTCATCGAGGCGCTGCCTGAAACCACCATGCTGATCCTCGACGAGGCCTATGGTGAGCTCGGGCCGGACTCGGCGCTGGTGCCGATCGACGTGTCACGGCCCAACGTCATCTGGATGCGCACCTTCTCAAAGGCCTACGGACTTGCCGGCATCCGCTGCGGCTACGCCATCGGCGAGGAACTCTTCATCAGCGAGATCGAGAAGGTCCGCAACCACTACGGCAACAACCGCATGGGCCTCGTGGCCGGTGAAGCCGCACTCGCCGACCAGGCGTGGCTCGCGGAGGTGAAGGCGAAGGTCGCCGCCGGGCGCGAGCGCATCGCTGGGATCGCTCGCGACAACGGGTTGTCGCCAATTCCCTCCGCCACCAATTTCGTCACTATCGATTGCGGCGGCGACGGCGCGTTCGCACTCAGCATCATGAAGGAATTGCTGGCGCGCGACGTTTTCATCCGCAAGCCGATGGTGCCGGTGCTCAACCGCTGCATCCGCGTCAGCGTCGGGCTGCCACACGAACTCGACATCTTCGCCGAGGAACTGCCGAAGGCGCTGGCGGTCGCGCGGGGTTAGCCTGCGGCCAGCAATTCCACCAGCCTGTCGAGCAACGGCCGCTGGCCCTCGATGATCTTCCCGACTGCCTCATCCAGTGTGAACCAACCTGCCCGGTCGATTTCCGGATAGGTTGCCTTGCGCCCGCTCCTCGGCGGCCATTCCATCTCGAAACTGTTGCTCCGCAGCGTTGCGGGATCGAAATCGCCTTCTGCCGCGAAAGCGGTAACGACCTTGCCCGCCTTTTGCCTGACGTCGCCGAGCGGCGTCAGCGCCGTGCCGATCGTCCAGCCGGTCTCTTCCGCGAACTCGCGACGAGCCGCGGCTTCGGCGTCTTCATCGTCGCCGTACTCACCCTTGGGGATCGACCAGGCGCCGGCATCTCGCTTGGCCCAGAACGGCCCGCCCGGATGCACGAGCAGGACCTCCGCGCCCTCAGCCCGCTTTCGATAGATTAGAATGCCCGCGCTTCTCGCCGCCATAAGCGACCTTCCCTCCGGGCTGCGGCTGACGCAAGATGGTGGGAGGAGGAACCCATGTACCTGAATGTGCTCGACTTCGGCCTCGGAGAAGACATCAAGGCGCTGCGCGAAATGGTCCACCGCTTCGCGCAGGAGCGGATCGCGCCGATCGCGGCCGACATCGACCGCTCGAACGAATTTCCCGCGCATCTTTGGACCGAACTCGGCGCGCTCGGCCTGCTCGGCATCACCGCCGACCCCGCATACGGCGGCACCGGCATGAGCTATCTCGCGCACGTCGTCGCCATGGAGGAAATTTCGCGCGCGTCCGCATCCGTCGGCCTTTCCTACGGCGCGCATTCCAATCTCTGCGTGAACCAGATCAACCGCTGGGGCACGGCCGCGCAGAAGGAGCAGTACCTGCCGGGCCTCTGTTCCGGCGGAACCGTCGGCGCGCTCGCCATGTCAGAGCCAGGTTCTGGCTCGGACGTGGTGTCGATGAAGCTGCGCGCCGACAAGAAGAACGACCGCTATGTGCTGAACGGCTCCAAGATGTGGATCACCAACGGTCCCGACGCCGGCGTGCTCGTCGTCTACGCCAAGACCGACCCCGAGCGGAAGTCGCGCGGCATCACCGCCTTCCTGATCGAAAAATCCATGCCCGGATTTTCGGTGGCGCAAAAACTCGACAAGCTCGGCATGCGTGGCTCCAACACGGGTGAGTTGGTCTTTGAGAACGTCGAGGTTCCGTTCGAAAACGTGCTCGGCCAGGAAGGGCAAGGCGTCGAGTTGTTGATGTCCGGCCTCGACTACGAGCGCACGGTGCTGGCCGGCGGCCCGCTCGGCATCATGGCCGCCTGCCTCGACGTGGCTGTTCCTTATACGCGCGAGCGAAAACAGTTCGGCCAGCCGATCGGCGACTTCCAGCTCATCCAGGGCAAGCTCGCGGACATGTACGCCACATCAAGCGCCGCCCGTGCCTATGTCTATGCTGTCGCCACCGCCTGCGACCGCGGCCAGACGACCCGCAAGGACGCCGCCGGCTGCATCCTCTACGCCGCCGAAAAAGCCACCCAGATGGCGCTCGACGCCATCCAGCTCCTCGGCGGCAACGGCTACATCAACGACTATCCCACCGGCCGCCTGCTGCGCGATGCAAAGCTCTACGAGATCGGCGCAGGAACGAGCGAAATTCGCAGATGGCTGATCGGCCGCGAGATGATGGGGGAAGCGTGACCCACGCCTTCGCTCCCGCCCCATGAACTTTCTCGACCGTTTCTGTCCGAACCGCTTCGATCGCGCCTTGCGCGATTATGGTCTTTCGCGCTGCTCGATGTCGGGCAACGCCCTGTGCATCGGCCTCAAGCCGCACCCCGAATACAACCGTGTCGCGCTCGAAACCGTGCCGGAAGCCCCGACTTGGGTCTGCTTTTTCGAAGCGCCGGAGCAGGCCGATCTCATCCGCGCTTTCGTCACCGGCCCGCAGGCCCACACCGTCGAAAGGCTCATCATCGGCACGTCGCACGACTACGACGCGAAACGCTCCGGCTATGACATGACCAACGCGATCGCGGCCCTGAAGGGCGCGCGCCTGCCCACCCTGAAGCGGCTGGTGCTGGGCGAGATGGAACTGCTGTTCAACGGCCACGCGCTCTACGGATCGCTCGGCGACATCGCCCACATCTTCGACGCCGCGCCCCAACTCGAGGAACTCGAACTTTGCGGCCAGTTTTCGTTGAAAGAACCCGTGCGCCACGAATGGCTGCGCACGCTCTCCGTCTCCGTCTTCTCCGACATCGGCATCGGCGGCGGCCCGCTCGGCCAGGACACCGTCTCGCACCTTCTGCTGTCTCACTTCCCGAGGCTCACCACCTGCTTTCTCCATTTCGACGAAACGCCGCCCGACGTCCGCTTCTCGATCCCCGAAGAGTTCTTCGCCAGGCCGCGTTTCCTCGCCATGCAATCCTTCTCCATCGATGCGCTGACCCCAGAATCGGAAACGCGCATGACTGAATGGATGGCAAGGCGGCGCTTGGGGTGACTGGATCGTTCTTCCACACGAACGAACCGGGGCGCAGTCATGCGGGCCGAATGCCTGGATGATGGGGTAGCTCTTCGAGGCAGGGAACTGTCCCGAAGCCGCTACCCCATGCCCCCAGCCCTCAGAAATTCAGGACGACGCCCAGCTGAAGATTGTGGCTGGTCAAATCCACGTCGGTAGCTATTTCGCCGTTAACGTCAGTGATGTTGAAACCCTCAACGGCCTTGTACCGATACCCTACATCTACCCCCCAACGCTCGGTCATCGCAAAATTGACACCGCCGCCGACCTGCCATGCAAAGGTGGTGTCGCCATCGACGTGGCCATACTGTCCAGGACCCCAACTCCAGTCCGGGTTGACCCAAGCGCCACCGAAGCCACCTCCCGCGTAGGGCGTAAACCTTGTCGAGGTCGGAAGCTGCACCCACGCGTTGGCCAACAGATAAGTCGCGGTGATTTCACCGGAGCCATCGAAGTCATCTGGACCAAACTCGGTCACGCCATTCCGGATACCCGTGACCGTATCGATCCCAAAACTTGTGTAGGAAAGCTCTGCCTCTGCACGTAGCCAAGGGGTTATGTAGGCGCCGACCGTTCCGCCGAGCAACCAACCGGTGTCGAGGTCGTAATCCTCCCGATAGTCGGGACCCCAGACAACATCGTATTTGCCGCCCAGCGCGCCACCACCGAAGGCCGAGACATAAAATTTGGCCGACGAAACGTCCACGGCAACTGGCGGCGGTTCGGCGATGACCTGATCCGCAGCCTGAGCGACGCCCGTCAGGAAAAACAGCGCGGATATTGCGAGGTATTTCGACGTTTTCATTTCTTCTCCTAAAGCATTTAGTCCCGGAACAAGCTTCTGGCGGAAATGCAAATCGCTCGCCTTCCACGCTCCCCTCAAACATTCGATGCAATTTCTGACCGCAACAACCCCCATATGGGGGGAGAGGTGACGTGCCCCCCGCGCAAAATCGGGGGCAAGACGCCGTTTCATGTCGTGTCAAATCTCGCGCCTTGCGTAAGAGCGGCGTTATGCTTGAAGCAAGAGGTGATACCGACCCTCCGATGGCCGAGCCATCTATCCGGAGACAGACACGCATCGGCAGGCGCCGAGCCTTCGAGCCAAACGCAGATTCTTAACCTGAATAGCGAGCCAGCAACGCACATAACCCCGGTTGTCCGCGCACCCCGGTCTTCTGGAACACCACCTTCGCGCGGTCCCGTACCGTTCCATATGTAATGCCGAGTTCGACTGCGGCTTCCTGCAAGCTGCGTCCGGCATACAGCGAAAGGCATAGCAGCACTTCGCTCCTGGAAAGCCCGAATGCCTCGCCGAATGCCGTCAAATCCGGCGGCTTTGGGCCACGCGAAAGCATCTTGACGACACACAGTATCTTCGTGCGCTCGGATACAAGGCTGGTATTCAGCGGATGCGCCTTCGGGAGCCGCGATAGCTGCACGATCAGGGAATCTTGTGGATCGCGCCAGCCGCAGGAAGAGGTCTCCGAGGCGACTGAAGCAGCCAGGTCGACAACGGCTGTCGCTACGCGCTGACTGAAGACAGGATTTTGGAAGGAAATCCTGCCGTTCTTGCAGATCATCGCTCTCCGGCGCTTAAGAAGATCTTCCGCTTCACGATTTGCACCGCATAGCCTCATCGTGGAATCGACAATGATCGCGGGCCAAAAGCGGTCGGTAAGGGCTGCCGTCGAGAGCGGTCCCTCCTTTTCCCGCAGAAGATCGTTTGTCGTATGTATCGCCCGCTTCAAGGCACCCACAAGACGCCTCGAGACCTCTGCTGCGGGACGGTCATAGGTATGAGCGAGGCGACCGGGATAAT
Source organism: Mesorhizobium sp. (assembly GCF_016793485.1). Taxonomy (GTDB): domain Bacteria; phylum Pseudomonadota; class Alphaproteobacteria; order Rhizobiales; family Rhizobiaceae; genus Mesorhizobium_K. Next base: position 21,892 of record NZ_JAEULZ010000047.1, read on the forward strand.
GAACGGGGAAATAAATTACATCTGTAGGGCTGGCATCAACCTTCAGGCCGACTCCTGCCAAGAGATCACCTTGAGGAAGGAGCCAATCATTATAGAATTCCGTATTTGAAATCTTATTCGATGGAAGATGTTCTTCAGTTACGAAAACTGTTCCGCTTGGCATTTTCGTGAAAATATCGACCCATGGATTTATGTATGCGAAATGCTCTACGTAAGTTGAAAGAAAATTCTCATCTATATTCACGCTTTCAAGGAAATTTATGGAATTGTGGACGAAATCCTGATTTACCAACGATGCACAGCATCCCGGAAAAGAGGAAATGAAGATTTCCGCCGCAACATTCCATGAGACTTTGCCAAAGCTGGCGAGATCAATCGCTTCGGCAACCTCATGGGTGATGGATGCGACTCTTTTTTCGTCATAAACGGTGTCCAAGTGCACTCTCCCGCAGCGATAGCCATCCGTTCGGGGACAGAATGGTTATCATGCCATCCGCACGCGGTCATATTCTGGCGGCATGAGCCGTCGGACTGCAATATCTTTCGCATTCGGGCAGACGGCGTGGAGGGGTTGGGGCTGGCGTAGCTTCCACGTCAAACCTGGCCGCCGCTCTTTGGGGGGCTAGCCCAGTTCGGCAAGAGGCTGGTACACCAGACTCGAACCGCCGTTGCGGCGCGCAGGAAGAGTTTGACGAGTGCCCATCATACAGTCCTCAATCTCCCCCATGTCCGACGCCTTCCGCGCCAATGCGGAGCGCATGAAGGCGCTGGTCGTTGACATCTCGGCCAAGGCCACCACCATCGAGCAGGGTGGGCCGGAGGATACGCGCAAGCGCCATCTGGAGCGCGGCAAGCTGCTGCCTCGCCAGCGTCTCGCCCAGCTTCTCGATCCCGGCTCGGCCTTCCTCGAGATCGGCCAGTTCGCGGCATGGGACATGTATGACGACGCCATCGCGTCGGCGGGCATGATCGCGGGCATAGGCCGCGTTTCCGGCCGCGAGGTTGTGATCGTCATCAACGATGCGACGGTGAAGGGCGGCACCTATTTCCCGATGACTGTGAAGAAGCATCTGCGCGCGCAGGAGATCGCGGCGCAGAACAACCTGCCGTGCATCTATCTCGTCGATTCCGGCGGCGCGAATCTGCCCAATCAGGACGAGGTGTTTCCGGACCGCGAGCATTTCGGCCGCATCTTCTTCAACCAGGCCAACCTGTCTGCCGCCGGCATCCCGCAGATCGCCTGCGTGATGGGGTCCTGCACGGCTGGCGGCGCCTATGTGCCGGCGATGTCGGACGAGACGGTCATCGTGCGCAACCAGGGCACAATCTTCCTCGGCGGCCCGCCGCTCGTGAAGGCCGCCACCGGCGAGGACGTGACGGCCGAGGAACTGGGCGGCGCGGAGGTCCATGCGCGGCTGTCGGGTGTCGCCGACCACCTTGCCGAAGACGACGCGCACGCGTTGGCCATCATCAGGCGCATCGTCGGAAACCTGAATCGGAACAAGCCGCTACAGGTGCAACTCAAGAAACCGATTCCGCCGCTTCATCCTGCGGATGATCTCTATGGCATCGTGCCCGCCGACCCGCGCCAACCCTACGATGTCCGCGAGATCATCGCCCGCATCGTGGACGGCTCGGAGTTCGACGAGTTCAAGGTAAACTACGGCACGACGCTGGTCACCGGCTTCGCCCATCTGCACGGCATCCCCGTCGGCGTCATCGCCAACAACGGCGTGCTCTTTTCTGAAAGCGCGCTGAAGGGCACGCACTTCATCGAGCTTTGCACGCAGCGCAAGATTCCGCTCGTCTTCCTGCAGAACATCACCGGCTTCATGGTCGGCAGGAGCTACGAGGAGCGGGGTATCGCGAAGGATGGGGCCAAGCTCGTCACCGCCGTCGCCACGGCGCAGGTGCCAAAGGTCACGATGATCATCGGCGGGTCGTTCGGCGCCGGCAACTACGGCATGTGCGGACGGGCCTTCTCGCCGCGCTTCCTGTGGATGTGGCCGAACGCCCGCATCTCGGTCATGGGCGGCGAGCAGGCCGCGACCGTGCTGTCGATGGTCAAGCGCGAGAACATCGAGCGCAAGGGTGGGGCGTGGTCTGCCGAGGACGAGGCCGCGTTCCGCGCGCCGATCCTCGATCAATACGAGCGCGAGGGCTCGCCGCTCTATTCGTCCGCCCGCCTGTGGGACGACGGCATCATAGACCCCGCGAAATCGCGCGAAGTTCTGGCGCTGTCACTCTCGGCTGCGCTCAACGCGCCGATCGCCGAGACGAAGGTCGGCGTGTGGAGGATGTAGCCCTTCCCGTTGCTGGTGCAATCTTTGATAGATTCCGCCTCAAGTCTGGTTCGCTGAGAATACAGGGCTTGTCATGCAGGTGGAAACAGGGTGCATTACATCGCCTGACTGAACGAGGGAGGTTCGTTCCGTTGGGCTGCGTTTGATGCGCAGGGAGTTCATTTGGGAGGATTTACATGCTCAGGAAACTGAAACTGCTCGCCATTGGCGCCGCGTTGGCGTTGACGGTGCCCTTCACCGGCGCGCAAGCCGCCGGCAAGACCTTCTACTGGGTTTCGCACGGCAGCCCGGCCGACCCGGTCTGGACCTACTTCCTCGCTGGCGCCAAGCAGTGGGAAAAGGACACTGGCAACACGGTGAACACCTCGTTCCATAACGGCGACGTGGCAAGCCACCAGGAGGCCGTTCGCGCCGCCATCGCCGCCAAGGCTGACGGCATCGTCACCACCAGCCCCGATCCGGGCAGCCTCGTCGAGGTCGCCAAGGAAGCGAACGCGGCCAATATTCCGATCATCAACTTCAACACGCCTGACCCGACCGCCAGTTTCGACGCCTATGTCGGCGGCGACAACGTCGTGTTCGGCCGCGGCTGGGCGCAGTATCTGGTCGACAAGGGCCTGGTGAAGTCCGGCGACTTCGTCTGGATGCCGGTTGAAATCCCCGGCGCGACCTATGGCGTGCAGGAAGAGGAAGGCATCAAGAGCGTGTTCGGGCCGGCCGGCATCAACTATGAGGTGACCGACGCGACGCTCGACCAGGCCGAAGTCATCACCCGCATGGTCGACTACCTCACCGCCAACCGCGACAAGATCAAGGCCATCATCGGCCTCGGCGACCTCGTCACCGGCTCGATCAAGCGCGTCTTCGACCAGGTCGGCGTGAAGCCGGGCGAAATCCCGGTCGTCGGCTGGGGCAACTCGCTCGACACCACGCAGGAAGTGCTGACCGGCTACGTCAATGCCGCACAGTGGCAGGACCCGCAGGCTACGAGCTACGTCGCGCTGTCGCTTGCCAACATGCAGGCAGGCGGCGTTCCGGCCGGCTTCAACGTCATCACCGGCGCGCTGTACGAGAAGGACACCGCGCAGGTCTACGACGACATCCTGTCCGGCAAGTAATCCGCCTTTTCGGCTGATGGCGTGTTTCGCGCCGTCAGCCCGACCGAACAACCGCCCGTCGCTTTTCGCGGCGGGCGGTCCAGGCAATGCAAGCTATCGGCGGGCCAAGTGGAAAATCCTTCGATCCTGAAGCGCTTCATCGCACGGCCGGAATTCGGCCCCTTCGTGCTCCTGGTCCTGATGATCGTCGTCTTCCAGTCGATCAATCCCAGTTTTCTTTCTCCGCAGAACATCTCGAACACGCTGGCCTTCACCGTCGAGCTCGGCCTGATCGCGCTGGCGATGACGCTGCTGATGACATCGGGCGAGTTCGACCTCTCGGTCGGCTCGGTCTTCGGGTTTTCCGCCGTTCTCATGTGGACGCTCTTCAACGCAGGCGTCACGTCGCTGGAGGTGGGCTTTCTTGCCGCCCTCGTGGTTGCGGCCCTGATCGGCTTCATCAACGGCATTTTTGTCACGCAACTGAAGATTCCGTCCTTCCTCGTCACCCTCGGCATGCTGCTCGTCGTGCGCGGCACGGCGCTCTTCATCACCGACGGTTTCCCGCAGCGGACCTGGAACGCGACCGGCAGCTGGCTGGCGGAGGCTCTTGTCGGCGACTTCTATGTCGGTCCGTTCAGGCTCTACATGTCGCTTGTATGGTTCGTCATTGCCGTCGTGGTGCTCGGTTACATCCTGAACCAGAGCCGCGTCGGCAACTGGATCCAGGCCTCCGGCGGCAATCCCAACGCGGCGGCGGCACGCGGCGTCAAGGTTTCGCGCGTCAAGATCGGCCTCTTCATGCTGTCGTCGGTCATGGCCGCGCTCGCCGGCATCATCAGTTCGATCCGCACGTCCTCGGCCAATCCCAACAGCGGCACCGGCTACGAGCTTGAGGTCATCGCCATGGTGGTCATCGGCGGCACCGCGTTGATGGGCGGCCGCGGCACCATCATCGGCACCGTAATCGGCATCTTCATCCTGCGCCTCATGCGCAACGGCATCATCATGATCGGCGTGCCGGGCCTCGCCTACAACATCTTCATCGGCGCCATCATACTTGGCATGATGGCGCTGCACTCCTGGCTCGAACGCCGTCACAAGGCGGGGACATGACCATGCCAAACACCGGGAACCAGCCCCTCGTCCGGATGGTCGACATCCACAAGTCCTACGGCCAGGTGAAGGCCCTGGTCGGCGCGAATTTCCATGTCAACGAACGCGAGATCGTCGGTCTGCTCGGTGACAACGGCGCGGGCAAATCGACGCTGATCAAGGTGCTTTCCGGCGCCGTTCCGCTGACCAGCGGCGACATCTTCATGCGCGGCAAGAAGGTCGACCTGCGCAGCACCAGCGACGCCATCGCCAACGGCATCGAGACGATCTACCAGGATTCCGCGCTGGTCACGCAACTGTCGATCGCGCGCAATCTCTTCCTCGGCCGAGAGCCGCTGAAAGGTCCCGGCATCCTGAACCGCATGGATCAGGATGCGATGAACAATGTGGCGCGCGAGCTTTTGAAGCGCGTTGGCATCAGCAAGGACATCCCACCCACCACGCCGATCGGCTCGTTGTCCGGCGGCGAGAGGCAGGCCGTCGCGATCGCCCGCGCCATGCACTTCGACAGCGACCTCATCATCCTCGACGAGCCGACCAACAACCTCGGCGTCGCGGAGACGCAGGGCGTGCTGAAATTCGTCCGCGGCGCGCGCGATTCCGGGCATTCCTGCATCTTCATCGCGCACAACATCCACCACGTCTTCCAGGTCGTGGACCGCATCGTCGTCATGCGCCGGGGCAAGGTCGTGGCCGATGACATCGACCCCAAGAAGTCCACGGTCGAGGAAGTCGAGCGCGTCATCACCGGCATGTCCGAGGCCGACATCAAGGCCGCCGTTTCCTGACGACCCGCTTCTGCCGAAGCTGGCAGCATGGCGGCACCCTCCCCTTGCGGCCTCACCGGCTGTCGTGACACTCTCGGGCGACGTCCGGGAGGTAAAGCATGATCCTGATCGGCCAGTATGACTCGTCCTTCGTCCGTCGCGTAGGGATCGCGCTGAAGCTCTACGACATGCCATTCAGGCACCTGCCTTGGTCGGTCTTCTCCGACGCCCACAAGATCAGGCCCCTGAATCCGCTGACACGCGTGCCGACGCTCATCCTCGATGACGAGGACGTGCTCGTCGACAGCCATCTGATCATCGGCTACCTCGAAAGCCTCGTACCGGTGGAGCGCTCGCTTTGGCCAGCGGCCGAGCCGGACCGCCACCGCGCGCTGAGGGTGGTTGGCCTTGCCACCGGCCTGGCAGACAAGGCGGTCAGCCTGTTCTACGAGCAGCAGCTTCACGAACTCGTCTCGCCTGTCTGGGTCGAACGCTGCCGCGGCCAGATCTCCGCGGCTCTATCTGTTCTGGACGAGGACCGCGCAGGGCGCCGGTCCACGAACTGGTTCGGGAACAGCATCGGTCACGCCGACATCGCGGTCGCCTGCGCCATCCGCCACGTCACGGAATCCCTGCACGGCGTGGTCGCGATGCAGGATTATCCGGCGCTCCACGCGCATTGCGAGCGGCTGGAAGCGATGCCGGTCTTCCGCGAGATCAGCCAGCCCTTCATTCCGCCGGCTTAAAACCGTTCTCGCCTAAAGGCCGAGATTGCTCTTCTCGTTCTTGAGGTACATCATCTGCGACGTGTAGGCGTCGACGAGGCAATCCACGTTGGTCTCGCAGGCGTTGCGTTGCACGATGAACTTGCTCTGCGAAGCCTTCACCTGGGTGATGGTCGCCTCCGGCGCGCCGCTTCCCACGATCAGGAAATACATGCCGGCGGTCTGTTCGTCGAGCCGGTTGAGATTGGCGTTGCCGCAGATCGTCTGCTCGGCGGGCAGGAAGGCATGGGCGCAGTTGAAGGACGCGGCCTGCGCTTCCCCCGCCGCCAGACAGGCCAGCACAAATACACTCAGTCGGACTTTCATGACGACCTCCGCATCGGTTATCGGGCAAGACTATCGTCCGGACTTGCCGGCGTCGATTCCATCGTCGGGGATTTTCACCGCCGATACCGTTTTACCTCTCCGGCGCCGGGCCCGAGCGATTGCTGAAAGCAAAAAGACCGGCTAAAGCGCGAATTGACGCTGGATTGATCTTCAAGGCCCGGCCTCAAAGAGGGAAAGTTCAAGATGAATACCAAATCCATACTTCGTTGTGTTGCCCCCCTGGCCGGTGTGGCCGTGGCTATTTCATTCGTCGCCCCGGCATGGTCGAACGCCCAGATCGGCATGCTGAAGTGCGACACCTCGATCGGCATCGGCGAAATCCTGGTGCGCAAGCAGACAATGACCTGCACGTTCACCCACACCAACGGCACCGTGGAATACTACTCGGGGACCGTCAGCCAGTTCGGGATCGAGATCGGCGCTGTCGAGGAAGGCCACCTGATCTGGGCAGTCTTCGCCGGTAGCCCCGTCAGCGGAACCGGCCTCCTTGCCGGCAAGTATGCCGGCGTTGACGCCTCGGTCGCGGCCGGCATTGGCCTTGGCGCCGATGTTCTGGTCGGCGGCACGGGCGAATCCCTGTCGCTGCAGCCGCTTGCGGTCGATGGCGAACCCGGCGTCGGCATCGCCGCCGGCGTCGAGAAGATCGAACTCCTCGCGACCAACTGAGTTCACGCCGACCTGCTGCCAAAAGAAAAACGCCGGCCCAGGGCCGGCGTTTCTCGTCCCCCTGTCCTGAGACGTGTTCAGAACTTCCAGGCCAGCCCGAAACGAACGTCGTTGCTGGTCAGATCGGTTGTCGCGCCGATGCCATCGATGGTGAAATCGAAGTCGCCGAAGTCGGTGTACCGATACTCTGCACGACCGATCAGATTGTCGGTGAAAGCGTATTCGAGGCCAGCTCCGAGGGTCCAGCCAACGCTGGTGTCGTCGTCGGTGCTGATCAGAAGACCTGTGTCGTCATAGGCCGAATGGCTGAGCTTGCCGAACGCGACGCCACCAGCAATGTAGGGCAGGAAGCGGTCGACCGCATAACCCAGGCGCAAACGGGCAGCGCCGGTCCAGTCGAGATCGCTGTCGAGCGTCCCTATGGGAGCGCCAACTACATCGAACGCCGTGACGCTATCGTCTGCGCCGGTCCACGCAAAATCAGCGTCGACGCCAAGGACGACATTGTTGGTGAACTGGTAGTTATACCCAACGTAAACGCCGCCCAGCCAGCCGTCAGGCCCGGACGTTGCGTAGTTCAGGTCGCTATCGACGTAGTCACCATCACCCCAGAGGTAGCCGACCTGGCCGCCAATATAGGCGCCAGTCCAGTTGAACACAGGAGCAACGATGACTTCGGGAGGGGATTCGATGACCACCGCGTCGGCGGCCATTGCGCCAAAGCTTGTTGCCAGAAGCAAGGTGGGAGCGAGCAGCAGTCTTCTCATGTTGGAACTCCACATCAACCCGCCCACCATCAACATAGCACAGCAGCGGCGGTTTGGAAGTTGTCAATCAGTGATGCGGTACGGTTCCTGCGGACAGTTGCAGTTTGACAACAGAATCTCCAAAGGCTCGAACACTCTCTTTTCATTCAATATTTTCAGAACGCCCCGTTTTTTGCACTTAGGTCTTTCTGCGCTTCCGCTAATATTGATGTATGCAATCCTGCTCTTTGACGACTCAGCTTGGATTATCCAAAGGTTCAACAACACATCTGCAAATGTGAGCCGAATTCATCCAGAAATCGGCCAACCCTTTGAAATTCCGCACGAAGTGGATTTTCTTTTTAAACACCCTTTTTTTCTCCCGCAGACTCCCTGCCATCGCCCTCACGGGAACCTGGTGCGCACCGGGTATCAGGGAGGGCGGCGGTGCCGGATCGGTCAGCGCTGCGGTCGCGTTGGCTGGGTGATGAACCCCCAGGTCCGGGCCCTTGCGGAGACCAGCGGCAAC
>NZ_JAEULZ010000026.1 GCF_016793485.1 Mesorhizobium sp.
AAATGGTCGGAGTGGCGGGATTCGAACCCACGACCCCTTGACCCCCAGTCAAGTGCGCTACCGGGCTGCGCTACACTCCGGACCGCGGAGAGCCTTAGAAGAGCGGGCGTTTGAGCGCAAGGGCGAAAATACGGAACATCGGGTCTTGAACATGACATTGCGGGCCTTGACCCAGTCCTATTTGCACGCGCCACAGGGTTCCCCTGCGGCAACAAAATGATCTATCGTCACCTCCGCCGAGCGGAGGACTGGCATGGCATTTGGGGTAGCGGAGACGCGCAGCCGATCATGGCTGCCGGCGGCGACGATTGGTTTCCTGGCGGGCATAGACAACATCGCGGCATCGCTCGCGATAGCGTCTCTTCTGTTTGCGGGCCCCCTGTCGGAGGGACTGGGCGTCGGCGTAGGCATCGTCCTGGTCGGAGGGGCGATCCTCGCGCTCGTGGTCGCGCTGAGAAGCGCGCTGCCAAACTCCATAGCCCTTGTGCAGGAAAGCTCGATCGCCATACTTGCGGCTGCGATCATAACCGCCACAGCAACGCTCACCGGCCCGGCAGACGTCCGGGTCGCAACCGCGGTCGCGGTCCTCGGCGTGTCGAGCCTCGCCACGGGAACCATGTTCTGGATCACGGGCAGGTTGAGGCTCGGGGGTCTTGCGCGGTTCATGCCCTACCCTGTCGTCGCGGGCTTCCTCGCCGGCTCCGGCTGGCTGCTGATCGACGGCGCGGTCGTGATGATGACGGGCTCGGGGATCGACCTGTCGCTCATCGAGCGCGCGAGCCAACCGAACATCATCTTCATCTTCCTGCCTGCGATAGCCTTTGCGGTTGCCTTGGAAATCGCCATCGGACGTTTCCGCCACACGATCACGATCGCGGTGGTCATGGCGCTGGCCGCAATCATCTTTTTTGGCGTGCTTGCGGCATCCGGCATCACGATCGAGGAGGGCCGCGCGCTGGGCTACTTTCCCCAACTGACGGCCAATGGCGGTATCGAATTTCCGACCATTGAGATGCTGATGAAGGTGGACTGGAACGCCGTCCTCATGGCGGCTCCCACGATAATCGCAGTCGCGGCGGTAAGCATGGTCGGCCTGCTTCTGAACCTGAGCGGCCTGGAACTTGCCATGCGCCGCGACATCGACGTCAACGCGGAACTTCGTTCGACAGGCATCGCCAACCTGCTTTCCGGGGTTATCGGCGGGCCATCGGGTTATGTCGGACTGACAATGACGATCCTGGCTGAACGAACCGGAGTGTACGGTCGCGGTGCAGGCATCGCGACCGCCATAGCCATGATATTCGGGCTGGTCGCAGCAGGCTCCTTCGTCTTCGAAGTGCCTGTCTTCCTCGCCGCGGGCTTCGTGCTTTTCATGGGGATCGGGCTTCTCAAGGAATGGCTGTTCGCCACGCGTCGCGAACTGCCGATCGGCGAATGGCTGATCGTTCTCTTCATCCTCGCCTGCATCGCCCTGATCGGCTTCCTCGAAGGGTTGGCGGTGGGGCTTCTGGTCTCGATCGCCGTGTTTGTCTTCAACTACGCCCGCCTGCCCATCATGCGCGTCAACGGCAATGGTGTGGAATACCGCAGTTCGGTCGATCGATCGGCCGCGGCCGCGCGGTTTCTGGCGCGCCATGGCGAAGCGATCGAGATGATCCAGCTTCAGGGCTATCTTTTCTTCGGATCGGCCGACGGCATGGTGAAATATGTGCAGCGGCGGCTTACCGAGCCCCACCGGATTCCACTACGTTTTCTCGTGCTGGATTTCCGGCACGTCAGCGGACTGGATTCCGCCGCAACGACCGGTTTCATCAAGATCCGGCGAATGAGCGAGGACAATGCCGTCAAGGTGTTCCTGACGCAAGTTCCCGACGATGTCCGCCGAACCCTCCAGCTCGCCGGCATCAGGTTCGACACGGGCGGGACGATGACGCTGGAGGCTGACATCGACCATGCGCTGGAGCACGCCGAAGAGGCGATTCTGGAGGAACAGTCCGAGGAAACGCAGACCGGGCTGCTCGGTCATTTCAACGCGCTTGCAGGCCCGCATCCAAGGATGGACGACCTGCTCGCGATGATGAGCAGGGTTGAGGTGAAAGTAGGCGACAGCATCATCACCGCAGGCGACAAAGCGGACGACCTGTTCTTCATCGCTCATGGCCGCGTGCGCGTGCAGGTAACGCTCGCAAACGGACGGAAGCTGAGGCTGCGCACGATGACCGATGGATCGTTCGTCGGCGAGATCGGCCTCTACATGCGGCAGGAGCGTACCGCCGACGTGATCGTCGAAATGCCTTCGGAAATATTCAGGCTTGGAGCGGACGATCTCACCAGACTGGAAACAGACGACCCGGAACTGGCGCTGCTCGCTCACCGCCTGCTGGCGACCAATCTATGCGAGAAGCTCGCCATCGCGAACCAGACGATCAAGCGGAGTGAGCGATAAGGGCGCTTGACTAGCGCACCTGATCCAGCAGTCGCTTGCACTCCAGCAAATCGAACAACGCTTCCTGCAGAAGCGCGCGATTGTCCCGTGAAAGCTTGCCGTCGCCGGGTTGAACCGGACCATCGTCATCCGACTTTCCCAAGCCGAAGAAGCGGCGCGGTTTGGCCTTCGCCTCGCCGACGAGCATTTCGTCCTCGCCCTGGCGCGGCTGGGCTGCCGGCGTAAGCGTAACGGTTTCCGCTGCCTTGCGCTGGGCAATCGCTTCCACCGCTGCGCGATCGCCGGAGCCTATCGCGACGAGAAACTGATTGCCGTTCTCACGCAGCAGCTTCTGCACACCCTTGATGGTGTAGCCTTGGTCATAGAGCATATGGCGGATGCCCTTGATCAGATCCACATCCTGGGGTCGATAGTAGCGCCGTCCGCCTCCGCGCTTCATCGGCTTTATCTGCGTGAAGCGCGTCTCCCAAAAGCGCAACACATGCTGCGGCAAGTCGAGATCCTCTGCCACTTCACTGATGGTGCGGAAGGCGTCTGGGCTCTTGTCCATGAATGGCCGTTGCGTATCGAAAGTCCGAATCGATACGCATTTCAGCGGTTTAAAGGCTGCTATTCAAGGTCGTAGTTACAAGGGCTCCGGATTATGCACCGGCATCGCGAACTTTGCCGACGCAGAACTAGCGCGCGACCTTCTTGGTGTTCTGGTGCGTCCTCAGTATGCGGTCCTTGAGGACGTTGGATGCCTTGAAGGTCATCACGCGGCGCGGAAGGATCGGGACCTCCTCGCCGGTCTTTGGATTGCGGCCTACCCGCTCGTTCTTGGACCGGACATGAAAGGTAGCAAAGGATGAAAGCTTGACCGTTTCCCCGCGTACGATCGCTTCACAAATTTCATCGAGCACCGACTCCACCAATGTGGCGGATTCGGTCCGGGAGAGGCCTACCTTTCGATAGACGGCTTCGGCAAGGTCGGCGCGAGTAAGTGTCTTCCCTCCCATACGACCGTCCAACTCATCCCCTCGATACATAATAACAATTACAGGCTTGAAACGTAAGAACGTTAGGGAATTGACCATACTAGGTCAAGGACCGAACCCGTCACCTCAAGTCGTGATAAAGCAAAGTGTGGCAGATATGCCGATGCCGGAACTGCGATAGCCTACCAACGCACCAATACGGCACCCCAGGTGAACCCGCCGCCCATGGCTTCGAGGAGGACAAGGTCTCCCTTCTTGATACGCCCGTCCGCCACGGCCACCGACAATGCCAAGGGAACAGACGCGGCCGACGTGTTTCCATGTAGCTGCACCGTGGTGACTACCTTCTCCTCGGCAATGCCGAGTTTCCTTGCCGAAGCATCGATGATGCGCTTGTTGGCCTGATGCGGGACGAACCAGTCGAGATCGTCCGCAGTGATGCCTGCCTTGGCGAACACGTCCTCGATGACATCGGTTATCATCCCGACGGCATGCTTGAACACCTCGCGACCTTCCATCCGAAGATGGCCGACAGTTCCCGTCGTTCCCGGCCCGCCGTCGACAAACAGCTTGTCCTTGTGGGTGCCGTCTGATCGCAAGCTCGCTGCGACAATGCCCCGGTCCGCAAGCGTCGCCTGGCTTTCGACCGCCTCAAGCACGAGTGCACCTGACCCGTCGCCGAAAAGCACGCAGGTGCCACGATCGGTCCAGTCGAGAATGCGCGAAAACGTCTCCGCGCCGATGACCAGCACACGCGTTGCGAGCCCGCCCTTGATGTACAGGTCGGCCGTCGTGATCGCGTAGATGAAGCCCGAACACACTGCCTGCATGTCGAATGCGAAGCCGTGCCTGATACCGAGCCGGTTCTGTATGTCCACGGCCGTCGCTGGAAAAGTATTGTCCGGCGTCGATGTCGCGACCAGGACAAGATCGATGTCATCCGGCGTAAGGCCAGCATTCGAAAGCGCAGCCCGCGCGGCATCCGCGCCGAGCGATGCGGTCGTCTCGTCGTCCCCAGCAATGTGGCGCTGACGTATGCCGGTTCGCTGCGCGATCCACTCGTCGGAGGTTTCGACGATGCCTTCGAAGTCGGCATTCTTCATGATACGGCGCGGAAGGGCGGAGCCGATCCCGCGCACGACAGACCTGATCAAGATCACTATTCCTTGTCGTCTTCCTCGGCGGCGCGCGCCGCAATTTTCTTGGGATGCCGGGCATGGAAGAGGTCGAGATCGGCCTCAATCCTGTCGAGCAATCCGTTACGAACCATGTCGTAGCCGAGTTCCACGGCGGCCGCAAAGCCCTCGTCGTCCGTCCCGCCATGGCTCTTTACGACGATGCCGTTCAGGCCAAGGAACACGCCACCGTTGGATTTGCGCACATCCATCTTTTCCCGCAACCGCTTGAAGGCGCCCTGCGCGAACACATAACCGATCTTCGCCATGGTCGTGCGCTCCATGGCTTCCTTCAGCAAGGCGGCCATGAATTTGGCGGTGCCTTCGGCGGTCTTCAGCGCGATGTTGCCGGCAAAGCCCTCGGTCACGAACACATCGACTGTGCCCTTGCCGAAGTCGTCTCCTTCGACAAAACCATGGTAGCTCATCGACGTCAGCGCCGCCTCGCGCAGCAACTGACCGGCCTCCTTGACCTCTTCCTGTCCCTTGACCTCTTCCACGCCGACATTCAGCAGGCCGACTGTAGGACGGTTGATGCCGAAGAGCGCCCGCGACATTGCCGTGCCTAGGATTGCAAAGTCGATGAGTTGGTGGGCATCGGCGCCGATTGTCGCGCCGACATCGAGCACGATGCTTTCGCCACGCATCGTCGGCCAGATCGAGGCGATGGCGGGACGGTCTATCGTCGCCATCGTCCTCAGGCAGAATTTGGACATCGCCATCAGCGCGCCAGTGTTGCCGGCTGAGATGCAGCAATCGGCCTGGCCGGCCTTGACGGCATCTATCGCCTTCCACATGGACGATTTCCAGCGTCCGTGACGAAGCGCCTGGCTCGGCTTGTCGTCCATCCGCACCGAGATCTCGCAATGCACGAATTCGCTGATCGCTGCGACCTTGGGATATTTTTCCAGAACCGGCCGAACTTCGTCGACCTTGCCATAGATCAGGAACCGGACGTCGGACCGGCGTTCGGCGACTTTCATCAATCCGGGGATCACCACGGAAGGTCCGTGGTCGCCACCCATCGCATCGATTGATATTCTGATCACGAAGCCACGTTCCGCTTGAGTTTCGATTCAGGACGAATCTGGTTTGAGGGCAGGTACGGGTTACTGGACGGGTACGGCCAAACCGGGGCCGGTGAAGCTGGCGCAAAATAGCGATTTTGGCCTGCCACACAACTGCGAATTCGTCGGATAACGCAGCCTCAGTCCTTTTGCACGAGTTTGCGGAGTTTCGCCTGAAGTGGCCCATCTGCCTCGGCAGCAGCGTCGTCGACGGGCTCCGTATCCAGCAGAGCGCCTGCCTTTCTCGGATAGGGATCCAGGGCCAAACTGAAAAATTCCTCGGCAAGCGCGCCGACGTCGATCGTATCGCCAACAAAGGTTTCAGGACTGTCCGGACCATCGGCGTCGATATGGATTTCGCCGCCATCCCCGAAACCCGATCTGCCCAATTTCGAATCCGCAGGAAGAAACAGCCCCGTCACGTCTTCCCTGATCGTGGCTTGCAGCGGCTCGAGCGTGACCACGCACTCCTGAGTGACATCGGCCTCGACGTGACCGGAAACCTTCACGCCGTTTCTCTTCCATGGCGTCACGTTGAGTTCGGCATGAAACCGCTCGACCGACAAAACTCCATGTGCCTCTGCCAGCGCCTCGCGCTGGCGGGCGTCCGCGTCGACGACGACGGGCATGCCCTTTTGCGGCAGACGCGAAACGAACGCCTTGAAGGAAACCGGGCTGGCCTGATCGCGCATCGCTATTCCTTCCGGCAAGGTTTCGGGAAGCGAAGCGACCCGCTCAGGATGGCATCGACATGCTGCGCGGCAAGCACCTTGTCGGCATCCAGGACATAGTCTGCCAGATAAGTAGCCTCAGGCCAGGAAGCCACGGTCGGGCATACGTTTCGCGCCAAGGCAGCCGCTAGATCGGCGCCGTCCCCGCGATCCAACGCGTCCCCATATGCAGCCGTACGGCCGTAATACATCTTGGCCAGTTTCTTCATGCGCTTGGGTACGCCGAGATCGCCAACGCCCAGTTCCCGCAGCGAATGATCAACGTCGGTAAAAAAGTCGTCGATCAGGATTTGCGCCATATCGCGGGCAGCATCCCCCTCCCCGCGCATCCGGTGCTGGAAAAGAAACATGTGCAGCGACAGCATCTCGAAACGCCCGAGCGGCGTATCCGGCACGAGCCACTCCGAATAAAACGGTTCTTGCCGCGCGGCCGCCACGATTGATGCGTAAAGCTCTTCCGTTATCAAGCGGTTCTTGCTGCGATCGCGACGGAAAAGGCGCTGGAACATTGGGGATCTCCCGGCGACGGTTCGCCTGGTGGCAATGTTGCATCGCCACGGAAGCTGGTTTACCGGTTTTGCCGGCTCA
Source organism: Mesorhizobium sp. (assembly GCF_016793485.1). Taxonomy (GTDB): domain Bacteria; phylum Pseudomonadota; class Alphaproteobacteria; order Rhizobiales; family Rhizobiaceae; genus Mesorhizobium_K. The sequence goes on from NZ_JAEULZ010000026.1 coordinate 6,985, forward strand.
CGCAAGCAGGCCAGACTTATTCGCCAGCGGGGGCGATTTCGAGGGAGTTTTTGTTGCAGGCGTCGAAATTCAAGTCTTCTTCCCTTCCGAGGACCGCAGGCTTTACGCTCGTTGTCGCCGCGGTTTTCGTGTCGGGCTGCAACAGCTCCAAGACCTTTGCAGGCCTCAAGCCTGGGGAAACGCTGACACAAGGCTATGTGATCGACCAGGAGTCGATTGATCTGGTGCCGGTCGGTTCCAGCCGCGAACAGGTCCTGCTGACACTCGGCAGCCCCTCGACCACCGCCACCTTCGACAATGAGGTCTTCTACTACATCTCACAGACACGAAAGCGCCCGGTCGCCTTTATGAGCGCCAAGCTTGTCGATCAACGCATTCTCGCCGTCTACTTCAGCCAGGAAGGGCGCGTCGACAACATCGCGAACTACGGTTTGAAGGACGGAAAGGTGTTCGACTTCATTTCACGGACGACGCCTACTGCGGGTCGCGATCTCAATTTCCTCGGCCAGATGCTCTCCGGTGCCGGCAATATGGGTGCAAGCACCGCCAAAAACATTCTGGGCGGCGGCCAGTAATCTCGGATCGCCATCCCGCCACCAAAAAAGAAACCCCGCGAAGATCGCTCTTCGCGGGGTTTTTGTTTCCGATTCCCTATCAGCCGTGCGCGAGCACGGCCAGCAGCAGGAGCGCGACGATGTTGGTGATCTTGATCGCCGGATTGACCGCCGGACCAGCCGTATCCTTGTAGGGATCGCCGACCGTGTCACCGGTGACCGAGGCTTTGTGCGCTTCCGAGCCCTTCAAGTGCTTGACCCCGTCCTTGTCGACAAAGCCGTCCTCGAAGGACTTCTTGGCGTTGTCCCAGGCGCCGCCGCCGGACGTCATCGAGATCGCAACGAACAGGCCGTTGACGATCACGCCGAGCAGCGAAGCGCCGAGAGCGGCAAAGGCCGAGGCCTTTGAGCCCGAGATTAGCAACACGCCGAAGTACACAACCAACGGGGCCAGGACGGGCAGCAGCGACGGAATGATCATTTCCTTGATCGCCGCCTTGGTCAGCAGGTCCACAGCGCGCGCGTAGTTCGGCTTGGACGTACCGGCCATGATGCCGGGATCCTCGCGGAACTGGCGGCGCACTTCCTCGACGATCGACCCCGCCGCACGGCCGACAGCCGTCATGGCGATGCCGCCGAACAGGTAAGGGATCATGCCGCCGAAGATGAGGCCCGCCACCACGTAGGGATTGGACAAGTCGAAGGAGACCGTACCGATATCGGCGAAATACGGGTATTGCGCCGAGTTGGCTGCGAAGTACTGCAGGTCGTAGCTGTAGGCTGCAAACAGCACCAGCGCGCCCAAACCCGCCGAACCGATCGCATATCCCTTAGTCACGGCCTTGGTGGTGTTGCCCACCGCGTCGAGCGCGTCGGTCGAGTGACGCACTTCTGGCGGCAGGCCCGACATCTCGGCAATGCCTCCGGCGTTGTCGGTGACCGGACCGAAAGCGTCCAGAGCGACGATCATGCCGGCAAGGCCGAGCATGGTGGTCACGGCGATCGCTGTACCGAACAGACCGCCAAGCTGGAACGTCGCGATGATGCCGCCGACGATGACGAGGGCCGGGAGCGCAGTCGATTCGAGCGAGACGGCAAGGCCCTGGATGACGTTGGTACCGTGACCGGTCACCGAAGCCTGGGCGATTGAATTGACCGGACGCTTGTTGGTGCCGGTGTAGTACTCGGTGATAACGACGATCAGGCCCGTGACAAGAAGCCCGATCAGGCCGCAGATGAACAGGTTCGTTCCCGTCACCAGGAATCCGTTCGCAGTGCCGACATCTCCCCAGCCGATGGTCAGCGAGGTGGCCGCGCCGAGGCCGATGATCGACAGGATGCCCGTGACGATCAGGCCCTTGTAGAGCGCTCCCATGATCGAACCGTTCGAGCCAAGCTTCACGAAGAACGAGCCGATGATCGAGGTGATGATGCAGGCGCCGCAGATCGCGAGCGGATACAGCATTACCGAGCCCAGAACAGCGGTGCCTCCGAAGAAGATGGCGCCGAGAACCATGGTTGCGACGACCGTCACAGCGTAGGTCTCGAACAGATCAGCCGCCATGCCGGCGCAGTCGCCTACATTGTCGCCGACGTTGTCTGCGATCGTTGCCGGGTTGCGCGGATCGTCTTCCGGGATGCCGGCCTCAACCTTGCCGACGAGGTCGCCGCCGACGTCCGCGCCCTTGGTGAAGATGCCGCCGCCCAGACGCGCGAAGATGGAGATCAGCGAAGCTCCGAACCCGAGCGAGACAAGGGCGTCGATGACCACGCGGTCAGCCGGCGCATACCCCATCGGGCCGATCAGGACCCAATAGTAGACGGCGACGCCCAGCAGGGCCAGACCGGCGACCAGCATGCCCGTGATAGCACCAGACTTGAAGGCGATGTCCAGGCCCGCCGCCAGGCTGTTGGAAGCCGCCTGCGCCGTCCGCACGTTTGCGCGGACCGACACGTGCATTCCAATGAAACCTGCTACGCCCGAAAGCACCGCGCCAATGAGGAAGCCAAGCGCCGCCGTGAACGACAGCAGCCACCAGGCCAGCAGGAGGACGACGACGCCGACAATAGCGATGGTTGTGTATTGCCGTGCGAGATAAGCCTGCGCACCCTCCCGGATGGCGGACGATATTTCCTGCATGCGCGCATTGCCCTGGTCGGACGCGAGGACCGACTGTGTCGCCCAGATGGCGTACAGGACTGAAAGCAGGCCGCAGGCGATGACGACGTAGAGCATGGTCATGCCAAATTCCCTGATTGCTGGCCCGAAAATCTCCCCTCCCCGGGCCGACGGAAGGAGACCGGGATTCGTCGTGATGAATCCGGTCCCTAAGAACGAGGCTTATGCGAAACGGTCCCGGGAAGGTCAAGCTGGCGTTCGTTTTTTGCCCGGTTTTTGCCTTTTCGACGACATTATCGCGCTTCCCGCTATCCAGAGAGAAGCAAGAATGTCCGACTAGATCGATTTAGCGCGCGTGGACAGCCTCAATCCGACAAGGCCAATGAAGCATAGTCCTGTAACCGGCAGCACGATCCAGTTCAGCATTTCCCAGCCCCAGTTGTTGTAGACGACGCCGGCCAGCAGCGAGCCGCAGGCGACACTGGTGAACAGGATGAAGTCGTGGAAGCCCTGGACCTTACCCTTCTCCGAGGCTCGGTAGGTTCCCGCCACCATAGCCGTCGCGCCGATGAAGCCGAAGTTCCAGCCAAGTCCGAGAAGGATAAGCGCAGTCCAGAAATGCCAGAGCTGAATGCCTGACAAGGCAACGACTGCGCAGGCGATAAGCAGGATCAATCCGACGGCAACGATCGTCTCCTTGCCGAAGCGGGCGATCAGCGCGCCCGTGAAGAAGCTCGGCCCGAACATCGCCATGATATGCCAGGAGATGCCCAAGGCCGCGTCGTCGGGCGAAAATCCACATCCGACCATCGCCAGCGGAGCGCCGGTCATGACAAGGCTCATCAAGGCATAGGAGCCGACGGCGCACAGAAGGCCGATCGCGAACTGGGGCTGGGCGATGATCTCGCGTAGCGGACGCGCCGGGGCATCGGCATCCTGCCTGGACCCGACGACATGGGGGGAAACGCGCAGAAAAGACAGCAAGATTGCGCCCACGAGGGCAAGCGGCAGGATCGAGGCAAAAGCGCCGGCAAACATGACAGGGGCCAGCAGATCGCGCGTGAAGATTACGATCTGAGGGCCGATGACCGCGGTGAAAATACCTCCGGCAAGCACGAAGGAAATCGCACGAGCCTTGAACTCTGCTGGCGCGTTGTCAGCCGCGGCAAAACGGAACTGCTGGACGAAGGCGCCGCCGACGCCAATTCCGACCAGTCCCGCGACGAAGCCCCAAAAACTTGCCTGGAACAGCGCGAAGGTGGCGATCAACCCGCCAACCGCTGTTACCAGCGTGCCCGTCATGAAGCCGTTGCGCTGCCCCATTGCACGGATGATCGTCGCAGCCGGGATTGCGCCGAGCGCTACGCCGACGTTGAAACCGGTGACCGGCAACGTCGCCAGCGACTTGTCAGCGCCCAGCAGATAAAAACCAGCCAACCCACCGAGAGAGATCGCGATTGGCGCGGCCGAACCGATGATCGCCTGCGACGCGGCAAGGATCAGCGCCGTACGCCGTGCATCGGCCGGCGCGTGCCCGTTCATGACGCGTCGCGGCCCCGTCCTTCGCCGCGGACCCTGCGCGAGACTCTATCGAGCACAGCGTTCACCAGCTTCGGCTCGTCCTCTGTGTAGAACGCCTTGGCGATGTCGACATACTCCGAAACGATGACCGCCACCGGCACGTCCTCTCGCTTCATGAGTTCGTAGACCCCGGCGCGCAGGATCGCCCTCAGCGTCGAATCCAGCCGCGACAGTGGCCAATCCTCGGTCAGCGCCTGCCGGATCATGGGATCGACCACCTTCTGGTTCTCGACAACGCCAGCAAGAATGGCCCGGAACCACTGCGCGTCCGCCTCGCGATATTGGGCGCCGTCGACTTCCTTGCCCAGTCTGTAGGCCTCGTATTCCGCGGCAATCTCCAGCAACCCGCTTCCAGCCACGTCCATCTGGTACAGCGCCTGCACGGCCGCGAGCCGCGCCACACCGCGTTTGTTGGCCTGCCTGATGTTCGGCTGTTCGCCAGCGGGGTCTTGCACGATCAGGCTCCCAGGCGCTCGCGGATAGCGATCATTGTCAGCGCCGCGCGCGCGGCAAAACCGCCCTTGTCGCCCTCGCTCTTCCTGGCTCGAGCCCAAGCCTGATCAAGGTTTTCGGTAGTGAGGATGCCGTTGCCGATCGCCAGCGACTCGTCAACGGATAGGTTCATCAGCCCACGCGAGGATTCGTTCGAGACGATGTCGAAGTGATAGGTATCGCCCCTGATGACAGTTCCGAGCGCGACGAAACCGTCGTAGTCCTTGCCGCCTTCATCCGCGGCGTCGAGCGCAAACGATATGACGGCCGGCACCTCCAGCGCTCCCGGAACGGTTACCACATCATAAGTCGCCCCTGCCTCGTCAAGCGCCGACTTCGCACCGTCGAGCAAGGCATCGGCGAGATCGTCGTAAAAACGCGCCTCGACAATCAGGATATGTGCCTTCTCTTTGGGAAGGCTGAAGGCTTTTCCGTGGTCTGAAGTAAAGGCCATTGGTATCTCCGGGTCGGGCGGTGACTTAGGCCGATCCGGGTGCGACCGCAAGCGCTACATTCTGCACTTCAGCCATGCGGCTAAAGGCAGCGTCACAGACCCTGCGTCGATGCCTCCGCCAGCCTTGCGGCATAACGCGCCATCGTATCGACCTCGAGATTCACGTCGTCGCCAACCTGCCGTTCGCCCCATGTGGTGACCGACAAGGAGTGATGGATCAGCAGCACGTCGAAGCGTATTCCATCGACCTTGTTGACCGTGAGAGACGTCCCGTCCAGCGCCACAGATCCTTTCGGCGCAATGAACCTGGCCAAGTCCTGGGGCGCATCCAGCGTAAACCGTACGGCTTCGCCCTCCTCCGTCCGGGCAACGATTTCCGCCTTGCCGTCGACATGGCCAGAAACGATATGGCCACCAAGCTCGTCGCCGATCTTCAGCGCCCGTTCGAGATTGATACGCACACCAACTTGCCACCTGGACGCCGTCGTCAATCGAAGGGCTTCCTCCCAGGCTTCGACTTCGAACCAGCGCTCGTTGCTTCCAGCGTCGGGAAGTCTGGTGACCGTCAGGCAAACGCCCGAACAGGATATCGACGCGCCAATCGCGATAGACGCGGGCTCGTATGCTGTCTCGATGCGAAACCTGACGCCCTTCGGCAGCGCCTCCGTTTGGGCGATCCTGCCGACATCGGTGACAATCCCCGTAAACATCAGAGCGGCCTCACCCATTCCGAAACATGATCGTCGCCGAAGATTGCCTGTCTCACCAGACTGAAACCGGCCGGCATTCTGTTTTCGTCCACGGGAGCAGCGATCCCATCCTGGCCGACGACGACAGCACCCCGAAACAACACTATTCGATCCACAAGGCCATCTTCCAGGAAATGCCTTGCGGTCGCCGCGCCACCTTCAACCATGACAGTGGACATGCCCTTGGCTGCAAGATCCTCGAGCAGTTCGGGCAGAGCAATGCGTCCATCGAAGGTTTCTGTTGCGAGAAAGCCTACGCCCATTCGCTCAAGCGCAGCCTTCCTGGCCGGATCGGCTCCTTCGCAAACGGCCACCAATAGGGCGTCTTGTGATGCGGTCTGCACCAGTTTCGATGCCAGAGGCAGCCGCGCGGTGGGGTCGAGCACGATGCGAGTTGGCGACCTGTCGGCAAGGCCCGGCAGCCTTACGGTGAGTTCGGGGTCGTCAGCGATTGCGGTGCCGACGCCAACCAGTATTGCGTCACTTTCAGAACGCATCATGTGGACCTGCCTACGAGACACCTCGCCGGTGATCGCGACCTGTCCTTCGCCCGGCTTGCCGATCATGCCATCCTGAGAAATCGCAAGTTTCAGAGTGACTTCCGGCCTTTTTTTCAGGGACCTCGTCAAATAGCCGGCCATTGCGTCGGCCGCCTGCCCGGCCAGGATCCTATCGACGACCTCGATTCCGGCATCACGAATAATGGCGTAGCCCTTGCCCGAGACGCGGCTGTCGGGGTCGCTCGCCGCACCCACGACCCGCGCAACACCTGCGGAGACAAGGGCGTTGGCGCAAGGTGGCGTACGCCCATGATGGGCGCAGGGCTCCAGCGTCACATAGGCGGTCGCTCCCCGCGCCAGTGCACCCGCTTCGGCCAACGCTTCGGTTTCGGCATGCGGGCGCCCGCCGATAGCCGTTACGCCACGGCCGACAATCACCGGCCCATCCGGACTTTCACGAACGATCAAGGTGGCAACGGAAGGGTTCGTGGCTGTCAGGCCGGCGTGTTTGCCCGAAAGCCGGATCGCCGCCGCCATGAAGCGGCGATCGAGCGCCTCTTGTTCCGCCGCCGAGCGCGAGGTCATTTCAGCCGGCGTCCTCATCGCCTTTCAATTCGCCGAGGACTTCGTGGAAATCCTTGGCCTCGCGAAAATTGCGATACACCGAGGCGAAGCGCACATAGGCGACATCGTCAAGCGTCTTCAGCGCTTCCATGACCAGCCGACCGATTTCGGCCGACGGTATCTCGGTTTCGCCAGAGCTTTCCAACTGACGAACGATGCCGGTGACAGCCCGATCGATCCGCTCGGGCTCGACGTTACGCTTGCGGACCGCGATCTCGACCGACCGCAAGAGCTTGTCGCGGTCGAAGGGAACCTTGCGTCCCGTCTTCTTCACGACGACGAGGTCGCGCAACTGGACGCGTTCGAAGGTGGTAAAACGCCCACCGCATACCGGGCAGACACGGCGGCGCCGGATTGCCCCGCCGTCTTCGGCGGGACGCGAATCCTTCACCTGTGTGTCTTCGGACTGGCAATAAGGACAGCGCATGAAAAACCCGACTTTTGGCGAATCCGTTGTCCGGAAGCCTTAGAGGCTTTCACGACATGTGCAAAGCGCCAGTCGCGAGCCCCTAGCCCATATAGGAGTACATCGGGAACTTTTCAGTCAGCGCCAGCACCTTCTGCTTCACAGCTGCCTCGACCGCCGCGTTGCCCTCGTCCGAATTTGCCACCTTCAAGCCATCCAGAACTTCCGCGATGAGCTTGCCGATCTCGCGGAACTCCGCCTCGCCAAAGCCGCGCGTGGTGCCGGCCGGCGTGCCGAGACGCACGCCCGAGGTGACGAACGGCTTCTCCGGGTCGAAGGGAATGCCGTTCTTGTTGCAAGTGATGTTGGCCCGACCGAGTGCGGCTTCCGCGCGCTTGCCGGTCGCATTCTTGGGGCGCAGGTCCACCAGCATCAAGTGGTTGTCGGTGCCGCCCGAGACGATGTCGAGGCCCGTTCCCTTCAGGCTTTCCGACAGCGCCTTGGCGTTGGCGACGATGTTGGCCGCATAGGTCTTGAACTCTGGCTTCAGTGCCTCACCGAAGGCGACCGCCTTGGCGGCGATGACGTGCATCAGCGGGCCACCCTGCAGGCCGGGGAACACGGCCGAGTTCATCTTCTTGGCGATATCCTCGTCGTTGGTCAGGATCATGCCGCCGCGCGGGCCGCGTAGGGACTTGTGCGTGGTGGTCGTCACGACATGAGCGTGCGGCAAAGGCGAAGGGTGCTGCCCGCCGGCTACGAGACCCGCAATATGGGCCATATCGACCATCAGATACGCGCCGACAGCGTCGGCGATCTCGCGAAAACGCTTCCAGTCCCAGATGCGCGAATAGGCCGTGCCACCGGCGAGGATCAGCTTCGGCTTGGTCTCGTGCGCGGTCTTCTCGATCGCGTCCATGTCCAGCAGATGGTCGTCCTGACGCACGCCGTAGGACACGACCTTGAACCACTTGCCGCTCATGTTGACTGGCGAGCCGTGTGTGAGGTGGCCACCCGAATTCAGGTCGAGGCCCATGAAGGTGTCGCCGGGCTGCAGCAGCGCCAGGAACACGGCCTGGTTCATCTGCGAGCCGGAATTCGGCTGGACGTTGGCGAAGTTGCAGGAAAACAGCTTCTTGGCTCGCTCGATGGCGAGTTCCTCGGCGATATCCACGAACTGGCAGCCGCCGTAGTAGCGCTTGCCGGGATACCCCTCGGCGTATTTGTTCGTCATGATCGAGCCTTGCGCTTCCAGCACGGCGCGCGACACGATGTTTTCGGACGCAATCAGTTCGATCTCGTGACGCTGGCGACCGAGTTCCGAGCGAATTGCGCCAAAGATTTCCGGATCGGCGTCGGCGAGCGAAGTTCCGAAAAACGAAGCCGAATGGTTCGCGGCTCCCGTTGCTGTTGCCATGGCGGTCAAATCCTGAATGTGGAAGTCAGCGGAAGGTCCGGCGCGCATTAACACAGTTGATATGGCCTCGCCACGCTCGCGCATGCGAAATTTCGTCGCCGAATTGCGTCAGACTGGCGCCCAAGCGACCTCATTTCAACGCGAAGGCCGCCCGAAGGCGGCCTTGGAAAGTTTTCTGACCTGCCGCTTAGAGGGCCTGGCTGAGTTGCAGTTCGCTCACCCCATCCATCCCGTATATGTCGTCGCGGAAATGCACGACGCCATCGCCTGTCGACCATGCAGACACATAGGAGAAATAGATCGGTACCGGAACCGCGAGTTGGACCGGTGTGCTCTCGCCGCTCTTGATCGTAGCCTCGAAACGCTGGCGATCCCAACCAGGCGTATCGCGCAGCAACCATGTCACGAGATCGCGAACGTTCTGGACGCGAACACAGCCGGAAGAATCGAAACGCATAAGCTTGTCGAACAGCGTCTGCTGAGGCGTGTCGTGCATGTAGGTTGCGTGCTGGTTCGGGAAATTGATCTTCACCGACGCCATCGCGTTGATCTTGCCCGGATCCTGACGGAAGCGGAACTTGGCCGCGTCTTCGGTGTTCCAATCGATGGTCGTGGGGTCGATCTCACCGTTAGGCCCGAGGATGCGGATATTGTTTTCGGCGAGGTACTGGGGGTTCTTCCGCATCAGCGGAATGATATCCTTGCGGACGATCGATTCCGGAGCGTTCCAGTATGGATTGACGATGATTTCGTTGATCGCCGAATTGAGTATCGGGGTCTGGCGGTCGACCTTGCCGACGATCGCGGTGTGGCGCAGAACAACCCGACCGTTCTCCACCGCCTCGATCTGTGCAGCGGGAATGTTGACCATGACATACCGGCCAACAGGCTGGGCCTGGGACTGGAGGCGAGCCAAGTTGGTCTGGAGCTGACCAAGCCGAGTCTGGGCGGAAACATTGAGCGCGGCGTAGCTGTACTTGCCGAGAACGCCGTCGACAGGCAGGCCATGGCGCGCCTGGAAACGCTTTACGGCCGCATCAACATAGGTGTCGAAGGATTCGGACATGCCGGCGTTCGTCGACAGATCGCCCGAGATCATGAGACGCTTGCGCAGAACCGCAACATCTGGGTCGACAACGCCCAATTCCAGCTTCTTGGTCGCCGGAACGACCGGCCAGCCGCCCTGCGCCACGATGTTCGAGTACTGACCGATGGCCTGCTGGATGTAGGCAACCGTCTGCAGCGAGAAGATCGGGAGGTTGGTCGCGACTTGGTCGCCTTGGCTAGACCTTGCGTCGAACGTGTCGTCCCAGTTGCCCCTGCGGTTGGACTGCAGGACTTCCATGATCACGTCCTGAGCCCTGGCCGGAGCGGCGAAAGCCGCGGCGGCAATTACGCCCGCACTGGAAAGAAAGACCCGTCGGCTGGTTTTGATCGTCATACCGGATATTGTCCCGTCATCATCGCGGCGACTCTAGGGCGGCCATGCTTAACAAATGGCCAATCACAAACAGGAGCCGTCACCACATCTGCGCATTGCGCAACACTACGCTCGCATATCCATCGGATTATGGCGGCAGCAAGGCTTTGGCCACACACGACACTGTGAGGCGGGAAAAAAAAGAAAGCGGCCGCTGCTCCCCGCAACGGCCGCGCTTGCCGACTGGAGGGGCAAGAAATCACATGCGATAGGCGATGGTATCGTTCCAGAAGCGGTCGAGCCGCTGCAGCGCACGATTCATCTGCTTGAACTCGTCCTGGTTGATGCCGCCAACCTGCTCGATCGACCCGACATGGCGCTCATAGAGCCCGGCGACCACCTCGGCCACGGCCTGCCCCTTCGGCGTCAGGCTGACTCGGACTGAGCGGCGATCGATGCGCGAGCGCTGATGGTTGATGAAGCCGAGATCGACCAGCTTCTTCAGGTTGTAGGAAACGTTCGAGCCCAGATAATAGCCGCGCGAGCGCAGTTCGCCGGCCGTCAGCTCGGCATTGCCGATGTTGAACAGGAGCAGCGCCTGGATCGCGTTGATGTCTGAGCGACCGTTGCGGTCGAATTCATCCTTGATCACGTCCAGCAGGCGGCGATGCAGACGCTCGACCAACTGCAGGGATTCCATGTAAAGCGAGCGGATCGCTTCGCGACGGTCATCGGATACGGGAGCGGTCTTCGCCGCCGAACGCGAATTGTTCATGGTCTTGCCTCTCGTTTGTCGCCCGGTGATTGTTTTTTTCTCACCTTGATCGCGACACTATCGAATGCACATAAAATTCGACTTAAACGCTAGGACTAACAAGGGGTTAAGCGGACCTGTGTTGTCAAGACGATTAACGATCGGTCACCCGAGGAGCTAAAATTAACCGTATTGCTCCGCCTTGCGATGCTGGAAGTGTATCAGCACGCGAAAGGCTGTGTAGAGAAGCGCTACGACTATGTGGCTCGAGACTATCAGAACCTTATGACCGTAAAGGTCAGGGAAAAAGACATACATCAGCGTCTCGATGACGGCGCAGATCGCCCAGATCACCGGCCCCCATGAAGCCAGCATCCACAGCCCGATAGCTGCAAACGGAAAGAAAACCGCAAGCGTGACTGCCGCGATCTGCCAATGCACTGGCATCAGGTCGAAACGCCAGAGGGGGCCGTCATAGATGCCGATCAGGCGTACCCAATACAAAATGCCGAACAACAGGCAGTAGCCGGCGATGATCCGCTGAAACCACACAAAGCCCGTTTCAGCGAGCGTCGGCTGCACCGATCCGCGTTCGGCCAGATCGCTCACAGCTCTAGTTCCCCGTTCGGCAACGGTGCAAAATAGGCATCGATGTCGCTCTCGCTGATGTCGGCCAACGTCGACGGTCTCCAATCGGGCTTGGAACCCTTGTCGATGAGCGCGGCCCGGATTCCCTCGTAGAGGTCGTGGCTCTCCAACATCCTGTTCAGGATGCGGAACTCCATGCGCATGCAATCGGGAAGCGACATGGTCGAGCCTGCTGTAAGCGCGCGAAAGGTCACGTACAGGCTTGTCGGCGAACGCGTCCGGATGATGGCCAGCGTTTCGGCCGCGAATTCATCCGCCGGCGTTGCCCGTTCAAGGCTTGCGATGATCTCGGGCAGCGAACCGCGTGAAAAATGCTTGGCGATCGCCTGGACCTGCGCGTCGGTGGCCTTGCGGGGAACATTCTTGAAAAACTCGCGCAACTCGGTTCCAGGGTCGCCGCTGTCGGCAATTTCTTCCACAAGCGCTGGGACGTAGGCCGAAAGAATGGTGTGGGTGGCAATGCCTGACCAGAGAGCATCGCCCTGTCCAACCCGGTTTCCGGTCAAGCCGAGATACATGCCTACGCTGCCGCCGAGATTTGGCAGGACGTAACTGCCGCCGACATCAGGGAAAAAACCTATCCCGACTTCCGGCATCGCAAAGACGGCGTTCTCGGTTGCGACCCGGTGTGAACCATGCATGGAAATTCCCATGCCGCCGCCCATGCAAATGCCGTCGATCAGCGAGACGTAGGGCTTCCGAAAGCGATCGATCTGTACGTTCAGCCGGTACTCGTCGGCAAAGAACTGTGTCAGCCGCCCGCCTCGTTCCCAGACCCTGTAGGTTTCCACGACATCGCCGCCGGCGCAGAACGCGCGGCCTTCTGCCTTGACGATGACCACAGCGATGTCGGGATCGTTCTCCCAGGCGGTCAGTGCGGCGCTGAGGGCCTTGACCATCTGGTGGGTCAGGGCGTTCAGCGCGCCCGGTCGGGTAAGCGTGACGACACCGGCCTTGCCGAGCCGTTCGAAACGGATCTGGTCGCCGCCGCCGAAATCCATCCGCTCGATTCCCCTCCAATTAGCCGCATGAAGTGCTAAGCGCGGGCACCTACCGCGTCAATGCCGGTGGCTTGGTGACACATTGGTCTTCGTTGCCTTTGCGTGCTAGAAGCCGCGCAATCGGAGCACTTTCATGAACAAGTTCAGCCTCCCCCGTCAGACACGGACGGTCGATGAGATCACAGGCTCGCGCCGGCTTCGCCGCATGCGCAAGGCTGACTGGTCGCGGCGGCTGGTGCAGGAAAACCATCTGACCGTCGACGACCTGATCTGGCCGCTTTTCCTGACCGATGGCGAAAACCGCCGCGAGGAAATCGCAGCCATGCCAGGTGTCTACAGGCTTTCCGTGGATCTTGCCGTGAAAGAAGCCGAACGGGCTGCAACGCTTGGCATCCCGGCGCTCGCCACCTTTCCGCAGGTCGATTTTTCGCTGAAGGACGTGGCCGGTTCGGAAATCCTCAATCCCGACAATCTGATCAACCGGGCGACTCGCGCCATCAAGGCCGCGATTCCAGAGATCGGTATCATCACCGACGCGGCGCTTGACCCGTTCACAAGCCACGGCCATGACGGCATCCTGCGCGATGGCATCATCGTCAACGACGAGACGGTCGAGCAGGTAGCGTCCGCCGCCGTGCTTCAGGCCGCTGCAGGAGCCGACATCGTCGCTCCGTCCGACATGATGGACGGCCGTATCGGCGCGATCCGCGATGCGCTGGACGCGTCCGGTTTCCAGCATGTCGCCATCATGTCCTATGCGACCAAGTTCGCTTCCGCCTTCTACGGCCCCTACCGCGAGGCGATCGGAACGCAGGGCCTGCTCAAGGGCGATAAGAAGACCTATTACATTGACCATGCCAATTCGGACGAGGCCGTCCGCGAGGCAGAGCAAGATCTCGCCGAGGGCGCCGACATGCTGATGGTCAAGCCGGGCCTGCCCTATCTCGACATCATCCGCAGGCTGAAGGACGAGTTCGCGGTGCCGACCTTCGCCTACCAAGTGTCCGGCGAATACGCGATGATCACCGCGGCGGCGCAGAACGGCTGGATCGACGGTGAGAAGGCCATGATGGAATCGCTGCTCGCCTTCAAGCGCGCCGGCTGCGACGGCATCCTCACCTACTTCGCACCGAAGGTCGCCGAGATGCTGAAGGGCTGATTTTTCCGCGATTGGCAGCAGTCTGCAGCCTTCGCGTTGACAGAAGCGCGGTGTCCGACCAGCCTTGCACATCGAACGGAACGGTCAGATGAGCACACCCGCATTTGCAAACAGCGATGTCGAGGCCTTGTTCGACACTATGCCAAAAGGCTCGCGGCGGGGCGCGCTTGCCCTGCGATCGCTGATATTCGAAGCGGCGGCCGCGAATGCCCGGATCGGCCGTATCGAGGAAACGATCAAGTGGGGCCAGCCAGCCTACCTGACACCGGATACGCGCAGCGGAAGCACGATCAGGATCGGCGTTCCGAAATCGGAAGACCACGATTTCGCGCTTTTCGTCCATTGCCAGACGGACCTGACGCGCAGATTCGATGAAACCTATCCAGGCCTTTTTACCTATGAGGGCACCCGCGCGCTGCTCTTCGACTCTTCCGATACGCCGGACAGCAAGGCTTTGCGGCACTGTATAGGAATGGCGCTTACCTATCACTTACGCTAGGCGGCCGCCCTCACCCAGACCTTGTTGTCGTGCACGGCTGCGCCGCCATAGGGCGCGGGCGAATCCGCACCGGTCAGCACATTGATGCCCTCGCCGCGCTCGTGGGCGTCGTTCGGCCAGAGCCCTTCCGCGATAACGACACCGCGCTTCAACCCATCGAAAAGCTTCGCGTGCAGAACGACTTCCCCGCGCAGGTTACCGATCTCGACGCGATCTCCGGCCTCAACACCAAGCCCGGCCGCGTCTTCAGGATGGAGCAGCAGTTCAGGACGCCCACCTTCCTTCGTCCGAGAGGCTTCGGTTTCCGCGAAGCTGGAATTGAGGAAACTGCGCGCCGGCGAAGTCGCCAGCCGAAACGGATGCTCCGAGTCCGCGACTTCGATGAGGTCGACATGATCAGGGAACTCCGGCAGGCTGTCGTAGGGTCCGAACGCCGTCCCCATGTTGCGCGGCGGCTTGTTCGGGGCAAAACCGCCGACCCATTGCGGCTTGAAACGGAACTTTCCGTCCGAGTGGCCGAAACCGCTAAGAAAGTGCGCCGTTTCGAAATCCGGCTGCACATCCAGCCATTTCGCTTCCTTTAATGCGTCGAAGCTGCCTGTCTCGTGCCGGGTGAGCAGCCTGTCGATATGCTCGCGTTCGGTCATGCCGAAGCCGGGCATATGCGAGACGCCGAGGCGCTTCGCCAATTCCTCAATGACAAAATGGTTGGTGCGCGGTCCCTCGGGCGGCTCGATCAGTTTCGGCCCGAGATTGATATGCTGGTTGCCGCCTCCCTTGTAGATGTCGTCGTGTTCCAGGAACATGGTGGCGGGCAGCACCACATCGGCAAGCCTGGCCGTGTCGGTCATGAACTGCTCGTGGACGCAGGTGAAGAGGTCATCGCGCAGGAAGCCCTGCTTCACCAGACGCTGCTCGGGTGCGACGTTCACCGGATTGGTGTTCTGGATCAGCATCGCCGTCACCGGCGGGCCGCCGAACAGCGCGTCCCCATGCCCCATCAGAACCGGCCCGATGCGTGAGTGGTCGAGATAGCGGATATCGGGGTCACGAAGACTACCGCCTTCAAGCAGGCCATTGTCGAACTTGAAGCCGGAAATGCCGGAATTCGAGTTGAAGGCGCCGCCGCCCTCATATTGCCAGGCCCCCAGCACGGTCGGCACCGAAACCGCCGCATGCATGGCGACCGAGCCGTTGCGTTGGCGCGCAAAACCATAGCCGAGACGGAAATAGACGCGTTTCTTCTCACCGATCAGCCGGGCGAAGGCCTCGATCTCGGCAACCGAAAGCCCGCATATGGCGGATGCCCATTCCGGCGTGCGCGTCGCCAGATGCGCTTCCAGGCCGCGCGGGTCGTCGGTGTATTTCTCCAGATATGGCCAGTCGGCGAGACCGTCGCGGAACAGCACGTGCATGACCGCGCAGGCGAGCGCACCATCCGTGCCCGGCTTGAGGATCAAGCCCATGTCGGCCTGCTTCATCGTGGCATTGTCGTAGATGTCGATGACGACGATCTTCGCACCGCGCTCCTTGCGGGCCTTGATGGCATGGGTCATCACGTTGACCTGCGTGGCGACCGCGTTGGTGCCCCAGATCACGACGCAATCCGACTTCGCCATCTCGCGCGGATCCGACCCGCGCAGCGCGCCGGTGCCCATGACATAGCCTGTCCAGGCGAGGTTGGTGCAGATGGAGCCGAAGAAGCCGGAGTATTTCTTGGCGTGGCGCAGGCGGTTTATGCCATCGCGCTGCACCAGTCCCATCGTGCCGGCGTAGAAATAGGGCCAGACCGTCTCGCTGCCGAGCTTTTCCTCCGCCGCGATGAACTTTTCGGCCACAAGGTCCAGCGCAGCGTCCCAGCTTGCTTCTTTCCACGCCCCCTGGCCTTTCGCGCCGGCACGAACGAGCGGCTTCAGCAGGCGGTCGGGATGGTGGACGCGATCAGCATAGCGCGCGACCTTGGCGCAGATGACGCCAGCCGTATAGCTGTTGGCCTTGTCGCCATGGATGCGGCCGATGCGGGTGTCGGACAACAGCTCGACGTCGAGCGCGCAGGTGGACGGGCAATCGTGCGGACAGGCCGAGTGGCCGATCTTCGCCTTGGCTTGCTTGACGGTGGCGTGCTGGTTCATGCGGCGTTTTTATCCGTATTTCGCGACTGCGAACAGGGCCAGACGCACTGCGAACGAATACCCAAGCGGTCCGAAACGTTCTCTGAACCAATTTCGTGCAGTCTCGGCGCACCATGCCTCCTGTTCAGGAAAGCTGTTGTGGCCAACGCGCAAAAGACGGTGGAAGATAGCCCGCGTCAGCGGCGCATATGGCCGGCCGTTCTGGCCGTCGTCCTTCTGCTCGCCGCGCTTCCGGTGGTGGTCATGCTCGACCTGCGCGACTTCACGCACCGCCTGTCCGAGCGCCAGGCCAACGACATCAGCAAGATCATCACGGATATCCGCACGCTCTACGCCACCGATGTGGTCGGGCGCATCCTGCAGGCCGATCCGCATACGAAGATCACCGCGACGGACAATTATCGGGATGTTGCAGGCGCCATTCCCATCCCGGCCACTTTCTCGCTCGAGATCGGGCGGCTGACGAGTTCACGCGACAACACCGTCCGCTACGATTTCGTGTCCGACTATCCTTTCGCCGGCCGGCCGTCACATAACCTCGACAAATTCCAGATCGAAGCACTCGCGAAATTCCGCTCCGACCCGAACATCCAGACGATCGAGGCAACGGAAGGCACCTGGAATCCGACGGTGCGACTGGCGTCGCCCATCCGCATGACGGCCGCCTGCGTCTCGTGCCACAACAGCCATCCGGACAGCCCGAAGAAGGACTGGAAGGTCGGCGATATCCGGGGCATCCAGGCCGTTGCGGTGACCCAGCCGCTGTCGCAGGGATCGACCGGCTTCCACTATCTGTTCGCCTATTTCGCCGTGGCGCTGGCGGTCGGCGTGACGTTCATCGTCCAGCAGCGTCGCCAGTCGCGCGAACTCGCGTTGGTCAACGGCGAGCTCAAGGAAGCCAACAACTTCCTCGCGACCGTGTCGTTCAAGATCGCAAAATATCTGTCGCCCGAAATCTACAAGAGCGTGTTCAGCGGCGAGCGCGACGTAAAGGTGACGGCCGAGCGCAAGAAGCTGACCATCTTCTTCTCCGACATCATCGATTTCACCGCGACCACCGAGCGCATGCAGCCGGAGGAGTTGACTGCGCATCTGAACGAGTACTTGACCGAGATGTCGCACATCGCCATCGCGCATGGCGCTACCGTGGACAAGTTCATCGGCGACGCCATCCTCGCCTTCTTCGGTGATCCCAACACGCTAGGCCCCCGCGAAGATGCGCGCGCCTGCCTGAAGATGGCGTTGGCAATGCAGAAGCGGCTGGAATTCCTGCAGGTGAAATGGCGCGAACAGGGCATCGAGCACCCGTTCCGCGTCCGCATGGGCATAAACACCGGTTATTGCAACGTCGGCAATTTCGGCTCGGAAGACCGGATGGACTACACGATCATCGGCGCCGAGGCGAACCTCGCAGCGCGGCTGCAGAGCATCGCGCCGGCCGGCGGCATCATGCTGAGCTATGAAACCTACGCCCATGTCCGCGACCTGATCGACGCGGAAGCCGGCGAAGCGATCAGCATGAAGGGCATCAGCCGTCCGGTCGTGCCCTATCTGGTGCGCGGTGTGCGGGGCGTGTTGAACACGGACAGCGTAATCACCGAACTGGACGAGGGATTGTCGCTGACCCTGGACACGACGGGCATAGACCCGGCCAAGGCCGAGCGCTTGCGCAACAAGCTGAAGTCCGTTCTGGACCAACTGGACGCGAAGCTGACGGCGCCTCCGCCAAGGGAAACGACATAAGGCGTGCCCAGTTTTAGATCGGAACCCTCGCCAGACCGTTTCGTTTCGGTTTCGGTGCCATCGATGGAAGGAAGAACAATGAAGACAACGCTGCTGGCCACCATTCTTCTCGCCACCACGTCTCTGGCGATCGCGCAGGAAACCGTCTCCGTCGGTTTCGTGAGCGATACAGGCGCGGACAACGGCACCGCCGAACTGACTGCGACGCCGGGCGGCGTGTTGATCGAGCTCGAGATATCCGGCCTTCCTGCGGGGCAGTGGGTTGCTTTCCACGCCCACGAAACAGGCTCATGCGACCACACTACGGGACACGACTCTGCCGGCGGCCATTTCAACCCGACCGGCAAGACGCACGGCTTCCTGTCCGCCGACGGGCCGCATGCCGGCGACATGCCGAACCAGTATGTGTCTGCGGACGGCATTTTACGCGCCCAAGTCTACAACGATCGCGTCCGGCTAAACCGCGAGAAGGACGGCATCCTCGGCCGCGCGCTGATGATCCATGCGCAACCCGACGACTACGAGAGCCAGCCGTCAGGCGGCGCCGGCAAGCGGCTCGCCTGCGGAGTCATTGAATAAGGCTGACGCTCGCGACGGAACACAACTCACGAATCGCTGCCAATTTGGTTGCAAAACCTGCTCACCGTAAGCCTGGCGAAAAACAAATTAGTATTGACTCATCGATGAGCATCCACTAATTGGTTTGCCATGATGCAGGAATCGCCCGTTGGCAACGTCATGCGCGCCCTCGCCGATCCAACCAGGCGAACCATATTCGAACGCATCGCCCAGACGGACGAGATCACCGTTGCGGATCTGACCAAAGGAAGCGGTGTCTCGCAGGGGGCGATCTCGCAACATCTCAAGTCCCTGAAGAATGCAGGTCTGGTGAAGGAACGCCCGGCGGGCCGCAATGTCTTCTACCGCGCAGAGCCAAAGGGGCTGACGCCCCTCTTCGACTGGCTGAACTACTACGGAGTTTTCTGGAACAACCGTTTCGCAGACCTCAGAACGCTCATGAAGGAACTGGACCCATGATCCAAGCTCTGCAGGCTGCCGACACGCGCGCCATCGTGATCGAGCAGGTGTTTCCGCACACGCCGGCGATGATCTGGAAGGCGCTCACCACCGGTGCTCTGATGGCGCGGTGGATCATGCAACCCCACGGTTTCGAACCCGTCGTCGGCAATCGCTTCACCTATCGCACCACGCCGGCCGGTGCATGGGATGGAACAATCTCCTGCGAAATCCTCGAACTGATCCTCGAGCGGCGTTTTGTCTATTCCTGGAAGGGCGGCGACGCGGGGAACGCGGGATACGGATCGAAACTCGATACGATCGTCACGTGGGAAATCGAACCGAGCGGTGGAGGCACCCGGGTAAAACTGATCCATGCCGGCTTCGAATTGCCGCGCAACGAAGTCGCCTTCAGCAATATGGGTGGCGGCTGGAAGAAGGTCGTGCCGAAGCTTGGCGACATCGCCGAAGAAACCGACTGAACCGGAGGTAACGACAATGACCAGACCCTACACGGGCGGCTGCGCCTGCGGCGCGATCCGCTACGAGGTGACCGCCGAACCGATGATGAGCAACGACTGCCAGTGCCGGCAGTGCCAGAAGGACAGTGGCACTGGCCACGCGTCTTATCTCGTGTTTCCGCGTGCGGCCACGAAGATTGCCGGACAGGCGAGCAGCTTCGACTTCACCGGCGACCAGGGGCTGGTCAAGAGCCGCGCCTTCTGCAGCCATTGCGGCACGCCCGTGTACATGCTCTTCCCGACCATGCCGGACATCTTCGTCGTGAGGGCCGGGACGCTTGACGACCCCGAGCGCTACAGGCCCCAGATGGTGTTCTGGTCGGACGCAGCGCAGCCGTGGGACAGGATTGATCCCGCCCTGCGCTCCTTCTCTCGCATGCCGCCGGCCTAGCGGCAGCCTCCTGCACAGGACCCTAAGAAGCGGTGCCTTCCGGCGCCTTCTCCCTCGTTGCCATAAGCGCAGAGGCTGCTGCCAGCACCGCCAGGATGGCCAGCGCCGGAAGGCTGCTGCTCACTGCCGCGAGCAGGGTGTCGCTGCTAGCCGTGAGCCAGCTTTTGTCCGCACCGGCATCCTCCTGCAGCCGCCACGAGAGCGTCGCGGCGCCGACCGCGACGCCGAGGCTGGTGCCGAGCGCGCGCATCAGGTTGAGCATCGATCCAGCCGCACCCGAAAGCGATGCCGGGACGGCCGCCAGCGTGGCGGTGTTGTTCGGTGCGATGAAAAGGCCGAGGCCTATGCCGAACAGGACAAACGCGATGGTATGGTATAGCCGGTGATGCGCGATGTCGGCCGTGGTCAGGATCAGCAGGACCACGGCGGCCAGGCAGAAGAGCATCCCCGCTGTGCCGATCATGCGCACGCCGAACCGCTCTCGGAGCTGGCTGCTGAACGGCGCGGTAAGCCCCAGTGCGACCGGCACCAAGGCGAGCCTGAATCCGGCCTCCGCCGGGCTTTCGGAATAGCCGTGCTCCAGCGCAAAGGACATTAGGAAGAATATCCCGTAGAGCAGCGCATAGGAGAGCGCCACCGCCGCCGACCCGAGATAGAAGGCCGGAATCCGGAACAGGGCGGGATTGATCAGCGGCGAGGACGAGGCGCGCTCGCGGCGGGCAAGGAGCCAGAACAGGATGGCCGCCACGACGACGCTGACGAGGCTGAACGTCGACACCATGCCCGCTCCAGAAGCATGATTGAGCGCGGTAACGGTGAGGATCAGGGCTGGACCGATCAGCAGAGCGCCGCCCCGGTCGAAGGTTTTCGCGCTGTCGTTGCCTATGGTCCGTGGTAGCGCCAGCCAGCCCAGCACCACGGCGACCAATCCGAACGGCACCGTAATCCAGAAGATCCATCGCCAGCCAAGGGTCGCCAGCAGGACACCGCCGACGGCCGGGCCGGCGCTCATGCCGATCGCCTGCGCCGCCGCGAAATAGCCGAGCGCCCGTCCGCGCGACTCCTGAGGCACAGATTTGACCAGAATCGAGATGCTGTTTGCGCCGAGCAGCGATCCGCCGATACCTTGAAGGAAGCGGAAGAACAGAAGCTGCTCGAAGCTTTCCGCCATGCCGCAGAGCGCGCTTGCCGTGATGAAGATGGCATAGCCCGCGATGTAGAGCGTCTTGCGGCCGAACATCTCGCATAGGCGGCCGAAGATCGGCAGGAACGACGCAAACGCCAGCAGATAGGATAGCGCGACCCAGCTCACCTGCTGCAATGGCGCATCGAAAGCACGGCCGAGCGTCGGCAAGGCGAGTTGGACGATCGTTGCGTCGAGTTGGCCAATAAACGTCCCGACACAGACGAGACCGACGACCACCCACTGATGCCAGGGCTTGTTCTCGAACCATGACAAGGGCGCCGGCTCGACAAGCAACCGACCAAGAAACGGCGACATCACAATTCTCCTAGGCCTCGCCGAACAGGCCCTTGCCAACGGTCTGTAGAAGTCCCCATGCCTCGTCGTAGGTCTTGGGTTCGTCGCTTTCGGGAAGTTTGGCCTTGGCGACGAGCGCCCCCATCAGGGCCTGCGCAGGCGGGCTCAGCGGAGCGTTTCCGGCTTCAGGCGAAAATGGCCCCGCCTTTTCCGGGTTTGGCGGGACATATTGCGGCGTTGTTTCCGGCCAATCCCAAGGCTGGCGCGGTTCGGTGAGATTGATCGCGTTGGTGATATCGCGCGCGCCGGTGTCACGCGCCGTCAGCGGCTCCAGCCCGAACTTGCTGCAAAGCGTGGCCACGACGGCGGCGTGGTGCATCTCGTCGTGGATGATCGTCCCGGCCTTGGTGTAGGCGGAGATGGCGATCGCGGGGACACGAACGCCCAGACGGTCGAACTGGAACCCCATCTCCGTGTCCGTCATCGGCCCCGGCGGGACGGCGGCGGGTGGCGGGACGTGGTCGTGGATGCCGCCATGCTCGTCGAAGGTGACGAGCAGCATCGTATTCACAGCGTTCGACCCCGTCGCCGAGGCGCTGTTGCGGATCGCCATATAGACATCGCTCAGCAGCTTCTCGCCGGCGCGGACGTCGGAGTTGCCGCCGACCTCGACTTCCTTCCCGTCCTCGCCCTTGAAGCTATAGGACGAGACCGGCGGATGCATGTCGTTGTGGTCGAAGATCAGCCTCGGCTCGACGAAGGCATAGGCCGGCAGCGTTCCGGCGGCGACATCGGCATAAAACTGCTTCATCGGCTTGAAGCGGGTCTTCCAGAGCGGCTCCAGCGCCGGGCCGTTGATGAAGCCGGTGAGCGACACGACCTGGCTCTCGTCGAAATAGACGGCCCAGGAAATTCCCTTCTCCTCCAGCCGGTTGAAGATGGTCGGCACAGCGTTCGCCTTGGCGTCCATCCACTTGCCGTAGCCGGCCTTGCCACCGTTGACGACGAAGCCGGACGAC
Source organism: Mesorhizobium sp. (assembly GCF_016793485.1). Taxonomy (GTDB): domain Bacteria; phylum Pseudomonadota; class Alphaproteobacteria; order Rhizobiales; family Rhizobiaceae; genus Mesorhizobium_K. Next base: position 29,665 of record NZ_JAEULZ010000026.1, read on the forward strand.
GTTGACGCGTGGAAGAAGGCACGATTGCAGAAGGTCTGCGACGGCACCGCGCAGAACCACGCGTCGTAGACGGCGAATTCGCGGGCGAGCGTGCTGGTCACCGGCATCATCTCGGGGCTGAACGACCCCATGACGACCGCGAACTCATCCTTGGTCGGCTGGCGGCCCTGCGTCGCCACGAAATTGTTGATGTAGTCGGTGACGAAGCCCTGCATTTCCGCCTTCGCGCCGGCCGGCGGCGCGTTGAACGGCGCGGTCATGTCGATGTACGTCACGTGGGCATTGCCAGGCGGATCGACCGTGCCGAACAACTGCGTGTTCACATGCGGATATTCCTCGCCCGGATCGGGGTTCGGACTGTCCATGATCGTATCGGTCGGCCCGGTGTAGATATGGGCCGGGATCGGGCCTTCCGGCGACGGGTTCGAATAGTCGCCGTTCGCGACACCGTCGAAAGTCTGGCCGGCGGGCAGCTTGCTTGGCGGATAGAGATAGCCGAGCAGATTGTCGAAGGACCGGTTCTCGAACATAAGGACGACGAGATGGTCGAAGCCGGGCTTTTCGGGAACCGGCAAGAGCGGCGGCAGTTCGCCAGCCTGCGCACCGCTTTGCGCCTGCGCGGCTCCACCGGCCAGAGGTATTGCGCCTGCAGCCGCCGAAAGCTTCAGGAACCCGCGGCGCGACGTCTCCGGCGGCCTCTTGTCTTTTGTCATGTTTCCCCCAAAGGACCGCAGAACCGGCGGCGGGAGAATGCCGCGTGCGCGGGATCACGGCAACCCCATGGATGAGCCGGTCACCACCTCTTGAAGAATGAGCGGGGGACGCCGTATCTTCGCCCGCTCCTCGCCTGCCGGGGACCAAAGCAAGGAAACAGCATGACCAGCACAGCGCAGAAATCCCGGCATGTCGCCGTTCTCGCGGGTTCGCCGCGATATGAGGGGCCGCTCGGATCGATCAGCCATGTCGATGCTACCGACCTGCCGATCCTGCACAGGATGTCGATCCGCCGCCTCGTGCTGGAGGCTGGCGGCCTGCGAGAGCCGCACTGGCACGCCAATGCGAACGAACTCGGCTACTGCCTGGGCGGCGAAGCACTCGTCACCATCGCCGGCAACCACGCGCAGCGCGACAGCTTCACAGTCACGGCCGGCGAGATGTTTTTCGTGCCCTCGGGAACGATGCACAGCATCGAAAATATCGGCCAGTACGCAGCCGAATTCGTCCTCGCCTTTTCGCATGAGAAGCCTGAGGATTTCGGCATGCGCGCCTCGTTTGCGGCTATGCCCGACGGAGTGCTCGGCAACACTTACGACCTTCCGGCCGGCGCGTTCGAAGAGTTCGACCGGAAGGGCGAAGCCTTGGAAATCCTCTCCCTGCCCCGGCCAACACCTGTCGAAGCGCAGGCTCGCCACGTGAACCGTTACAAATACAGTATCGAGGCGGCGGCGCCGCAGATCGATTTCCACGCCGGGACAGCCCACACCACCAACGCCTCGCTCTGGCCGGCGCTGCGTGACATCGCCATGTATTCGGTGACCATCGGCACGACTGGTATGCGCGAGCCACATTGGCATCCCGAGACGGCCGAGATGGGCTATATCGCGGCGGGCACTGTTCGGATGACCATTCTCGATCCCAACGGCAGCACCGACACCTATACGATCGGGCCGGGCAGCACCTATTTCATCCCGCGCGCCTACCCGCACCACATCGAGAATGTCGGCGAAGGCACGGCGCACCTGCTGATCTTCTTCGACCAGGTTTTTCCCGGCGACGTCGGCTACCGTACCCTGATCAACATGTTCCCGCGCCCAGTCGTGGCGGCGACGCTTGGGATTGCGGAAAAGGACCTGCCGGACTTCCCGTTCACGCAGATCGACCCGCTGCTGGTCGACCGCATCAATCCACAGACTTGAGGGAAGCAGGCTCAAGCTTCTCGCAAAATCTTCGCCATCGGCCGGCCCTTCGCCAGTTCGTCGATGAGCTTGTCGAGATAGCGTATTTCACGCATGGTCGGCTCCGCGATCTCTTCCACGCGCACGCCACAGATGAGGCCTTTGATTAGCGCTCGGGCGGGATTCATGCTCGGCGCCTGGGCAAAGAATGTCTCGAAGTCCGTCTTGTCTGCGAGAAGCATCTCGAGCTGCTTCTGATCGTAACCAGTCAGCCAGGTGATGATCTCATCGACCTCGGCCTTTGTACGCTCTTTCTTCTCGGCCTTGGCGACATAGTGCGGGTAAACGCTGGCAAAGCTCATGGTGTAGATGCGGTGCTTTTTCTCCACGCCCCTCCTCCTTGTGCCGTGAGTTTAAGGGAAACTGCAGGTCGTGCCTACTCCGCCGTGGCCCATAATCTTGATCCAGCCTGCGTTATCCGACATGGATTGGTCGCTGCTATGTTGAAGCATGTACACGCCGCCAGCCTTCCGCGAGGACGATCCCTCAACCCTGCGCCAGATCATGCGGGAGGCAAGACTGTCCACCCTTGTCACAGCCACCCTTGAGGGGCTGCAGGCAACGCCGCTGCCGCTTTTCCTTGACGAGACGGAGGGTGAGCACGGTGTGCTTTATGGGCATCTCGCCAAGGCGAACCCCCAATGGAAGTCAGCGCCGACCGGCGAAGCCCTTGCCATCTTCATGGGCCCGGATGCCTACATCACACCCTCCTGGTATGCGTCCAAGCGAGAGCACGGGAAAGTGGTGCCGACATGGAACTATGCCGCTGTCCATGCCTACGGTCCTGTCGAGTTCTTTGAGGATGAAACACGGCTGCTTCAGGCGGTAACGCGGCTGACGAACCTTCACGAGACGCCCCGCCAGCAACCATGGGCGGTTGCGGATGCACCCGAACCCTTCATCAAGTCTCAGTTGAAGGGGATCGTCGGAATGCGACTGACGATCACGCGAATCGAAGGCAAGCAGAAGATGAGTCAGAACCGCCCCGAAGCTGATCGCCAAGGCGTCGCAGCCGGACTGGCAGAAAGCGAACGAGCGAGCGACCGTCTCGTTGCAACGATGATACCTACCCAATCGACGTGAGCGGGCATGCAGGGCGGAACAGGCAACGGCTGCCGTCGCCCTACTCCGCCGTAGCTTCCTCGTATTCGGTCGACATCTCCAGCCACTTCTCTTCGTGCCGGGAGAGCTGGCCGCCGAGTTCGGCGCGTTCCTTGGCAAGGCGGGTCGCCTTGATCGGATCCTTCTCGTAGAGAGCCGGGTTGGCGAGCTCGTCCTCGATGGCGTCGATGCGCTTGCGCAGCCGGTCCATCAGCGCTTCGGTGGCCCGGATTTCCTTTGCTAGCGGCTCTGCAGCGGCGCGGCGTGCGGCAGCCTCACGGCGGCGGTCGGCCTTCGACGCCTTCTCCGCCTCGCGCTTCTCGCGGCGGTCGCCAGAAACGCCAGTGACCAGAGTCTTGTAGTCGTCGAGGTCGCCGTCATACGGATGCACAGCGCCGTCCTTGACAAGCCAAAGCCGGTCGACGGTCGCCTCAAGCAGATGGCGGTCGTGGCTGACGAGGATGACGGCGCCCGGGAACTCGTTCAGCGCATGGACCAGCGCCTCGCGACTGTCGATATCGAGGTGGTTGGTCGGCTCGTCGAGGATAAAGAGGTTCGGCCCGTCGAAGGCGGCGAGGCCCATCAGCAGGCGCGCCTTCTCGCCACCGGACAAGTCCTTCGCGGCTGTGTTCATCTTCTCGGTGGCGAGGCCGAACTGGGCGACGCGGGCGCGCACCTTCGATTCCGGTGCTTCGGGCATCAGCCGGCGCACATGCTCGTAGGCGTTTTCCTCCGGGCGAAGATCGTCAAGCTGGTGCTGTGCGAACATCGCCACCTTGAGGCTGGGCGCGACGGTCACCGTGCCGTTCTCGGGCTTCAGCCGGCCGGCCAGCATCTTGGCGAAGGTCGACTTGCCGTTGCCGTTTGCGCCAAGAAGCGCAATGCGGTCGTCGGCGTCGATGCGCAGCGACATCTTCCTGAGGACAGGCTTGCCGGGCGTATATCCGACATCAGCCCCCTGTATTGCGATAATCGGCGAAGCGACGGTCTTGACCGGCTCGGGGAACGAAAACGGCCGCACCGTGTCGTCGACGAGGGCGGCGATGGGCTTCATCTTCTCCAGAGCCTTGATGCGCGACTGCGCTTGCCGCGCCTTGGACGCCTTGGCGCGGAAACGATCGACGAAGGACTGAAGATGCTTGCGGGCGGCTTCCTGCTTGACCCTGCCCTTCTCTTGAAGCTCGCGCTGCTCGGCCCACTGCCGCTCGAACTGGTCGTAGCCGCCGCGCCAGAAGGTCAGCTTCTTCTGGTCGAGGTGCACAATGGAATTGACCGCGCGATTGAGCAGATCGCGGTCGTGGCTGATGAGCAAAACCGTGTGCGGGTATTTCGCGACATAGTTCTCAAGCCAAAGTGTGCCCTCGAGGTCGAGGTAGTTGGTCGGCTCGTCAAGCAGCAGCAGATCGGGTTCGGAAAACAGAACGGCCGCAAGCGCCACACGCATGCGCCATCCGCCCGAAAACGACGATGCCGGCCTCCGCTGCGCCGCATCATCGAAGCCAAGGCCGGCAAGGATCGTGGCGGCGCGGGACTCGGCCGAATGGGCGTCTATGTCGGCCAGCCGCATATGGATTTCGGCGATGCGGTTCGGATCGGTGGCAGTTTGCTCCTCGGCCAGAAGTGCCGTGCGCTCGACATCGGCCTTCAGCACGATTTCGATCAGCGGCTCTTCGGTGCCGGGCGCTTCCTGCGCCACCTGCCCGATGCGTGTGTTCTTGGGGATGCTGACGGAACCCGTCTCGGAGCCCAGGTCGCCGGTGATCGCCCTGAACAATGTGGTCTTGCCCGTACCGTTGCGGCCGACAAGACCAGCCTTGGTCCCGGCAGGCAAAGTCAGCGACGCATGGTCGAGCAGAAGGCGTCCGGCGATGCGGAGGGAAAGGTCGTTGATAACAAGCATGGCGGGTGGCTTTTGCACTGCAACGGTGACAACCGCAAGCCATAGCGGGCACCAAACAAAACGGCCCGCGCAGGGCGGGCCGTTTGTCCTGTTCGTCGATCAGATCAGCGGCTGGCCATCTGCACCAGCCGGCACAGTGCGGCGATATCTGCATCGATCTGCACTCCAGCGCCCATAACCTGTTTGCAGCGCTTCTTGGTGCGGATAAGTTCACGTTCCGACATTTGAGCGACGACCCGATTCAATCCCGGGTTGTTAGTGCCGGGAATACCTGGAGTGCCAGGTGTACCAGGCGTACCCGGTGTCGTTGGAGTGCCGACGCCGACACCGACGCCTACATTGACGCCGCTGCCAACATTGACACCTACTCCGGCCCGGACGCCATTGCCCACAGCCGCGCCGACGCCGGCCGTAACGCTGTTGCCGACATTGGCGCCGGCCCCGGCCCTCACGCCACTGGAACCGCCGATGGACGCGCCTAGCCCGGCGCTGACGGCGCTTCTGCCGCCCACCGATGCACCGGCACCGGCGTTAATCCCGCCGGATCCACCGATGGAAGCTCCGGCCCCAACGCCGAGTCCGCCGCCTGATCGACCTCCGACCGATGCCCCGACACCGATTCCTCCGACGCCAACACCGACGCCGATTCCTCCCGCTACGGCGGGACCACAAAGCAGCGCCAATACCGCGGCGCCTGCGAAAAGCTTGGAAAACTTCGCTTGGTTGCTCAAGGTACTCTCCTTCTGGTTGCTGCTTGACAGCCGACCTGAGGCAAGCTGCCTGCGACACTAGAAGTGTAGACCTCATACAAAAAACGGCCATTCGGATCGAAAGTGATGGTATTCGGGGTATTTTCCCGACTCATGGCCTTTGATTCAAATTGTTCATGAGCGGCCTCGACGGCAACCTGTGGCTGATGCGGAAGCGCAGAGCACATGGCCTTGACGCGCGGTTCGTCTTTGTTAACTGTCTGTCCCGAAACGGTTCAAGCATGAACGATAAGTCGGACCTTCCCTGGGACAGCCCCCGCTTTCGCAACTGGGTGGCGGTGACCAAAGCATGCCATGCGGTCGAGCGCGCGGCAGCGGCTGCACTGGCTCCGCTGAACCTCAAGCCCGCGCAATTCGACGTGCTGGTGGCGCTCCACCGGCATCCCGGCATGTCCCAGCACGATCTCGCGCGAAAGCTAATGGTCGGACGCTCGAACATCACAATGTTGCTGCCGCACCTGGAAAAGCGGGAACTGGTCGAGCGCCAGATTGACAAGAAGGATAAGCGCGTCTTGCGGCTTGCGCTCACCGACGGCGGAGAAGCCCTGCTCCTGCAGGCGCTGCAAGTGCATGCCGCATTGGTGGAAAAGGTGATGAGCCGCTCCAGCTTCGACGAATGCGAGATGATCGGCAAGCAGATGCGCAAGGTTGCCGACGTGCTCGATATAGAGCCCGACCACGAGGTCAGGCAGCGGCGCGACTGATCCGCCCTCGGGCGGCGCCAGTATCCCGGCCACCAATCCTTGGTCGAACGAAAGCAAGCAACGCCAGCCCGAGCCCGGCCGCAAGGATCCACCACGCTGGCCTGATTGAGTATGAGAACTGCAAGTTGGCGGCGAGCACCTTCCCCGGCGGCACGCCGGTTGCAAGGCCATACCAGGCATATTCGATCGCCGCCGTTCCCAACGCCGCGACGATCGCAATCGTGACCATAACCGGGACCGAGGTGATGGCGAACCCACGCCAGCGCGCCACCCTGCAAAGCATGAGCAACAAAAGGAAGCCTGCCATCAAGGTCGGTTCATAAACGTCCGCCTTAGACTGGATGAAGAAATGGAAGGCGGCCAGAGGCGCTATCACATACACAAGCCTGTGCAGCCGGTTCCAGTTGCCGCCAAGACGCCTGATCGCGGCATCCGTCGAGGTTACGCCGAGCGCGACCAGACCGAGGAGCGAGACAAAGCCGATTGTGAGATAGAAGCGCAGGGCGATTTCGGAGGCAATGCGCGCAAAGTCGAACTGCAGGTCGAGCGCGTAGAGCGTGAAGTGAGAGAGCGCGTAACACATCGTGCCTATGCCCAGCATCCGCCTGACGAGAATGAGCTTCGGCCAGCCCGCGATGAAGCGCAGCGGCGTCACCGCCAATGACAGCCAGAGGAAGCGGATCGCCCAATCGCCAGTGCGCAGGATGGCCTCGTCGATCGGGCGCGGCCCGAGGTCGCCGCTGAGTGCGCGCCACGCAATCCAGATGGCTGGCACGCAGATTCCGGCAAAAACAACGGCCTTGAGGGGGGAGAATTTCCCGGATCGATCGGTCCAAGGCGTCATTGGCGGTTCCAGCTACTCGCTCAGATACGACGAAACCGCAGGCTTTGTTGCGGCAACAGCATCAAAAAGCGGTGACCGTCAGTCCCGCGACAGGCCTTTCGCCTCCAGCGACGCAATGTAGTCCGACCATACCGCGTCCTTGTCGTGCCCCAACCGGTGCAGATAGTTCCAGGTGAAAATGCCCGTGCTGTGGCCGTCGTCGAAGACGATCCGAACGGCATAATTGCCGACCGGCTCGATCTTCGAGATCGCGACGTTGCGCTTGCCGGGCACGGTGACGCGCTGCTCCGGCGAATGGCCCTGCACCTCCGCGGAAGGCGACGCGACACGCAACAGTTCGGCCGACAGATCGAACGGCTCATGGTCTTGATAAGTCACGGTAAGCGTCCTCCGATCCTTCGAGACCCTTAGTTCCTTCGGCGCGGTCATGGATTCTTCCAGTTTTCAATGGCCTTGGTAGGGCATAAGTCGTTCAGCGGCATCCACTTTTCCTAAAAAACTTGAACGGGTGGCCAGATCGTATCACATCACGGTATATAACGCCCGGCCGGAACGACGGCACAGTTGGAACAGGCACATACATGATCGACCCATTCGGTCGCACGATCAGCTACCTGCGCGTATCGGTCACCGACCGGTGCGACTTCCGCTGTACCTATTGCATGGCGGAAGACATGACCTTCCTGCCCAAGCGCGACCTGCTGTCGCTCGAAGAACTCGACAGGCTGTGCACCGTGTTTATCGAGAAGGGCGTCAGGAAGCTGAGGCTCACCGGCGGCGAACCCTTGGTGCGCAAGAACATCATGCACCTGATCCGCGAATTGTCGCGTCATCTTCGCAGCGGTGCGCTCGAGGAACTGACGCTGACGACCAACGGATCCCAGCTTGCGCGGTTTGCGGACGAGCTGGCCGATTCGGGTGTCAGGCGGATAAATGTGTCTCTAGACACTCTTGATCCGGAAAAATTCCGCGCGATCACCCGCTGGGGCAACCTTGGCAAGGTGCTCGAGGGAATCAACGCCGCACAGGCAGCAGGACTGAAAATCAAGATCAACGCGGTGGCCCTGAAAGGCTTCAACGACGGCGAGATACCGAACCTGATGCGCTGGGCGCATGGACGCGGGATGGACCTGACCGTCATCGAGACCATGCCGATGGGCGAGATCGAAGCCGACCGCACCGAGCAGTATCTGCCACTGTCGCTGCTGCGGGCAAGACTGGAGCAGCAGTTTACGCTCGACGACATCCCGTACAAGACGGGCGGTCCTGCCCGCTATGTCGAAGTGCGCGAGACGGGCGGACGCCTCGGCTTCATAACGCCGATGACCCACAATTTCTGCGAAAGCTGCAACCGGGTTCGCCTGACCTGCACCGGCACGCTCTACATGTGCCTCGGCCAAGAGGACGCCGCCGATCTGCGTGCGCCGCTGCGCGCATCCGAAGGCAACGAACTGGTTTCCGTTGCAATCGATGAAGCCATCGGGCGCAAGCCGAAGGGGCATGACTTCATCATCGACCGAAGGACCAGTCGACCGGCCGTTTCACGCCACATGAGCGTCACCGGCGGCTGATTGGCCCAAAGCTTTCCGTTTGCGCGCGTGCCTCCGTTTGCTAGAGCAAGGATGGAGGAACTCCCTTGCCCCTTTCACCCAACATGCGTGCCTCGCTGTTCATGACAGTGTCCATGGCGGGCTTCACGCTGAACGACGCCATTACGAAATACATCGCCGAATCCATGAACATGGGCCAGGTGATGCTGCTTCGTGGTACCTTTGCCACTGCCTTCATCGCGGTGCTTGCCTGGCATCAGGGTGCGCTGGCCAATCTGAGGCTGGCGCTCGAACCGCTGGTTCTGGTCAGGGTCCTGTGTGAGGCGCTGGCGACAATTACGTTCCTCATCGCGCTTGCCAATCTGCCCATCGCCAATGTCTCGGCCGTTCTGCAAGCGCTGCCGCTGGGCGTAACGATGGGCGCTGCACTGGTTTATGGCGAAACCGTCGGCTGGCGGCGGTGGCTGTCGATCGCGGTTGGTTTTGTAGGCGTTGCGATCATCGTCCGGCCGGGCCTGGACGGTTTCAGCTTCTATTCGCTGGTTACCCTCCTGTGCGTGGTATTCTGCGTCATCCGCGACCTTGCCACGAGGCGGATTCCCGAGCGAATACCGACGCTGTTGGTTTCGACCGCCACTGCGGCGGCCGTCACCCTGTGCGGCGGCGTGCTTGTCGTGCCGATGGGAGGCTGGAACACGCCTGATGTATCCACTTTGGCGCTGCTTGCCGTGGCGGCGGGGCTGCTGCTGATCGGCTACCAGTTCATCATCCATGCCGTTCGAGATGGCGACATCTCCTTTGTCGCACCATTCCGCTATACGAGCCTGCTGTTTTCGATCCTGCTCGGCTTCGTCATGTTCAACGACATCCCCGATCTCCCGATGATCATCGGCTCGGCGATCATCGTGGGCTCCGGGCTGTATATGCTTTATCGCGAGCGCGTCGTCGGGCGCTCAAAGGCGGCATCCGAGAGCGTCGGCCCGGGCATGACAGTGGACGGGCTCTGATGACGGTCGGAGGCGTAAGGCCCCCGCATCTGGTGACATTGGTGATGGCGGCGGCGGTCGGGCCGCTCGCCATGAACGTCTTCCTCCCCTCGTTGCCGGGCATGGCACGTCACTTCGAAAGCGACTATGCGGTCATGCAACTGGCCGTTTCCTTCTATCTGGTCGCGACCGCGGCACTGCAACTGTTCATCGGCCCGGCATCGGATCGCTTCGGCCGACGGCCTGTCCTCATTGCGTGCTTCGCCATATTCCTCCTCGGGACGGTCGCGGCCGTCTATGCACCCACCGTCGAGGCGCTGCTTCTTTGCCGGCTCCTGCAGGCGTTTGCGTCGGCCGGCATGGTGATCTCGCGCGCCATCGTTCGCGACACTGTCGGAACGGTCCAGGCCGCAAGCCAGATCGGCTACATCACTATGGGAATGAGCGTGGTTCCAATGGTCGGCCCGATGATCGGCGGCATACTCGACGAACTGTTCGGCTGGCAGGCTGGATTTTGGCTGAGCTTCGTCTTCGGACTGGTCGCGCTGGCCATCATCCTGTTCGACCTCCGGGAAACCAACATCCAGCGATCCGACAGTTTCGCGGCTCAATTCAAGGCGTATCCGTCCTTGTTGGGTTCTGCAAAGTTCTGGAGTTATGCACTGACGGCAGCCTTCACCGCAGGCGGATTTTTTGCGTTCATCAGCGGCGGGCCTTACGTTGCGACCGAAATGCTGGACCTCAGCCCATCACAGTATGGCTTCTATTTCGGCGTGATTTCGCTGGGATACATGCTCGGCAATTTCCTGTCCGGGCGCTTTGCTATGCGGTTTGGCATCAACCGGATGATGCTTTCGGGCAATCTTTCCGCATGCTTCGGCATGGTTCTGTCGCTCTGGCTTTTCTCCGCGGGCGTAAACCATCCTCTCTCGCTGTTCGGGCCAGTTTTCTTTCTTGATCTTGGCAATGGCCTGACCCTGCCAAGCGCAAATGCCGGCCTGGTGAGCGTCAGGCCGCACCTTGCCGGCTCTGCATCGGGGCTTGGCGGCGCTCTGCAGATTGGCGGCGGGGCTGCTCTGTCCGTGCTCGCCGTGGCGCTCATAACCCCCCAATCCGGACCATTCCCGCTGCTCTGGCTGATGCTCCTCTCCTCTGCGGCGGCCAGCGTCATCACACTTTACATGATGTACGCGGACCATCGCGGCTGGAGTGCCGGGCAATGACGGTCGTCAGGGGGGCAGCAGGCGTCTTGCTCGCAGGCGGACTGGCTAGCCGGCTCGGCGGCGGCGACAAGCCGCTCAGGTTGATCGGTGGTCGCCCCATTATCGATGCAGTCCTCGACCGTCTGCGGCCGCAGGTCGACCCACTGGCGATCAGCGCCAACGGCGACCCAGCCCGCTTCGCCGCCTACGGTCTGCCGGTGCTTCCCGACAATGGGCCACGCGGGCAAATAGGGCCTTTGGCGGGCGTGCTCTCGGCGCTAATTTGGGCGGCGGATACTGGAACTGAAAGAGTGCTTACAGTGGCCGGCGACACCCCCTTCCTGCCGAAGGATCTGGTGTCGCGGCTGAGCGAAGCGGCGGGAACGCCCGCAGACCGCATTGCGGTCGCCTCCTCCGCAGGCCGCATCCACCCGGTCTTCGCCCTCTGGCCTGTTTCGCTCGCCAGCGACTTGCGGCTTTTTTTAACGGAAAGCAAAACGTTTAGCGTGGCGGCATTCCAGAAGCGGCACCCGTCGGTGAGCGTCGACTTCCCGCTTTCAACCGCTGAGTCGCCGACAGACCCGTTCTTTAATATCAACACGCCTGACGATCTGGCGAAGGCCAACGACCTGGCCAAGGGTTTGGCGCCATGACGCAGCGCGTTTTCGGCATAACTGGCTGGAAGAATTCCGGTAAGACTACGCTTACCGAAAAGCTCGTCACAGAGTTTACGACGCGGGGCTGGAAAATCTCGACCGTCAAGCACGCGCATCATGACTTTGACATCGACCAGCCCGGAACGGATAGTTTCCGGCACCGCGAGGCGGGGGCTAGCGAGGTTGCAATCGTATCCGGGCGGCGCTGGGCGCTGATGCATGAGCTTCGCGGCGAGGCGGAACCGACACTTGAGCATGTGCTGTCCCGCATGGCGCCCTGCGATCTCGTCCTCGTCGAAGGCTACAAGCGCGAAGGCCACCGCAAGATCGAAGCGCGGCGCAGTCTGGCGAAGGACACGCAGCCGATCAGTATGGATGACCCGACGATCCTGGCGATCGCCTGCGATAGCCCTCAAACCGGCGAAGCGCTGCCGGTTTTTGACTTGAACGACGTGTCTGCGATCGCCGATTTCATCGAAAAGGCCGCCGGTCTGGCGAAAACCTAACCGATTATCCATCGCAGTGCGCAATAACTTTGTGCCGAAAGCGTGCTCCGGGATTGCTTTTTTCCCGAAAACGGGGCGGATTATCCCGTACAGGCGCGGCAATGCCGCAGCCGTCGCAGCCGGTGTTCTGCCGGCTTTGAGTTAAAGATAAGGGGTTTTCTATGCTTACCATGAAACGCTTGACGCTGGCGGCCTCCGCCGCCGCACTGGCGCTTACGCTCGCCGCCTGCTCGCAGGAACAAAAGCCAGCCGAGCCGGCTCCCGCGCCAGCGCCGGCCGAGCCCGCGCCCGCTCCCGCCGAACCTGCGCCCGCTCCGGCAGAACCGGCGCCAGCACCTGCTGAGCCCGCACCCGCTCCGGCCGAGCCTGCTCCCGCACCTGCCGAGCCAGCGCCCGCTCCGGCAGAACCGGCCCCCGCTACGCCTGCTCCAGATACGCAGGGTGCCGCCCCGGCAGCCCCGGCTGCGACGCAGACGGCGCTGAAGATCGGCACCGAAGGCGCTTATCCACCCTTCAACAACCTGACGGCCGACGGCCAGTTGGTCGGCTTCGACATCGACATCGCCAATGCGCTTTGCGCGGAGATGAAGGTAACCTGCGAGTTCGTGACACAGGACTGGGACGGCATCATCCCGGCGCTGCAGGCCGGCAAGTTCGATGCGATCATCGCCTCCATGTCGATCACGCCTGAACGCGCGGAAAAGGTCGACTTCACCCGCAAATATTACAACACTCCCCCGGCGGTCGCAGCGCCGAAAGGCACGACGATCAAGGGCGTGACCAAGGAAGACCTTGCGGGCAAGACCGTTGGGGTGGCCACCTCGACCACCCACTACAACTACGCCGAAAAGACCTTCACGGACTCCACGCTGAAGGGCTATCCGTCCAGCAAGGAGTTCCTGCTCGACCTCGCCAACGGCCGTCTCGATGCGGTCAGCGACGACGTGTCGGTTCTCGACGAATGGCTGAAGTCGCCCGACGGAGCCTGCTGCGAGCTGGTCGGAACGATCACGCCAGTGGTCGAAATTCACGGTCCAGGCGCCGGGATCGCGGTGCGCAAGGGCGAAACGGATCTGGCGAACAAGTTCAATGTCGCGATCGACGCCATCCGCGCCAACGGAAAATACAAGGAAATCAACGACAAGTACTTCACGTTCGACGTTTACGGAGGCTGATGCCTCGATCGAAACGGCGGCTTTCCAGCCGCCGTTTCCCTTTGATGTGAAGGAGTTTCGAGCCGGCTGATGCAAAGTGCGTGGACCCTCCTCTCCTGGGGACCCCAAGGCTGGCTCGACGACATCGCCTATGGCGTATTCATCACCGTTTCGCTCGCGCTTGCGACGCTCCCCATCGGTCTGCTGATCGGCTTCCTCGTTGCGCTGGCGAAGAACTCGGAAGAGCCCTCTCTGAGGCTCGCCGGAAACATCTACACGACCATCTTCCGCGGCCTGCCCGAGCTTCTGACCCTCTTCATCATCTTTTTCGGCCTGCAGATCGCACTGCAAAAGCTTTTTCAGTTCTTCCAGCCGGGCGCGACGATCGACGTCAACGCCTTCGTATCGGGCATGATCGCGCTGGCGTTCGTCTTTTCGTCCTACGCCAGCGAAGTGTTCCTGTCTGCCTTCAGGGCAATTCCACGTGGCCAGTATGAGGGTGGTTATGCGATTGGCCTGACCGACGGCCAGACAATGCGCCTGATCGTGCTGCCGCAACTCGTCCGTATCGCACTACCCGGTCTCTCCAACCTCTGGCTTATCCTGCTCAAGGATACCGCGCTGGTTTCCGCAATCGGCCTGCCCGACACGATCCGACAGGCCATCATAGCCTCGCGCGTGACACAACAGGCGTTCTTGTTCTTCGGGCTGGTAACGCTGATCTACCTCGCGCTGGCCATCATATCATCGTTCGGAATTGGGGTGATTGACAAAGCGGTCAAGCAGCAGGACGTCCGGCGATGAGCGTCGCCGACGCCAACACGGCGCCTCCGCCTGCCCTGCCGCGTCGGTGGACCCGGGCGCGGGTCATCGGCCACGCGCTCCTCGGCCTATGGATAGCCGCGGGCCTCGGCATGATCTGGTTCCTGGTTACGGCATGGGACCCTCAGTTCTTCGTCAAATACGGCCCCTGGTATCTATCCGGTCTGCTAACAACTGTGGTGCTGGTAACCATCTCGATCGTGCTGGGCGCGATCCTGTCGGTGCCCATCGCCTATATGCGCATGTCCGACAACAGGCTGCTCGGCGCGATTGCCTACGGTTACGTCTACTTTTTCCGCGGCACACCGCTGCTTGCGCAGGCTTTCCTCGTCTACTACGGCTTCGGCGCGTTCCGGCCGCAACTGGAGGCCGTCGGCCTCTGGTGGTTCTTCCGCGAGGCCTGGTACTGCGCTGTGCTGGCCTTCACGCTGAATACATCCGCCTACCAGGCCGAAATCCTGCGCGGGGCGATCGAGAGCGTGCCGCGCGGCCAGTGGGAGGGTGCGGCATCGCTCGGCCTGCACAAATGGCTGACGCTGCGAAAAATCGTCTTCCCGCAGGCGATGATCGTGGCACTGCGCCCCTACGGCAATGAGATCATCCTGATGATCAAGGGCTCGGCGGTGGTAACGCTGATTACCGTCTACGACTTGATGGGCATGACGCGGCGGATCTATTCATCGAGCTTCGATTTCCAGGCGTACATCTGGGCAGGCGTGATCTACATGGCGATCGTCGAGACGCTTCGCTACGCCACCGAATGGATCGAGCGGCGCATCACCCGCCATCTCAAGCGCTGACATTCCTGACTCGATACTTTAGGAACCTGACTCAACGCCCGAGGAAAGCCGGGCTAGCAGACTGAAAGGATTCGAAAAAATGGCATCGGTTGCATTTCTCGGACTCGGCGTGATGGGCTATCCGATGGCCGGACACCTGAAGAACAAGGGCGGACACGACGTCACCGTCTACAACCGCACGACCGCCAAGGCCGAGAAATGGGTGGCGGAGCATGGTGGCGCTTTCGCCAAGACGCCGGCTGAGGCTGCCGAGGGCAAGGACTTCGTCTTCACCTGCGTCGGCAACGACAACGACCTACGTCAGGTAACCATCGGCCCCGATGGCTGCTTCCGGTCAATGAAGGCCAATTCGATCTATATCGACAACACGACAGCCTCCGCCGAAGTCGCGCGCGAACTCGCCGCGCAGGCAGAGGCCGGCGGGTTTGCGGCCCTGGATGCGCCCGTTTCGGGCGGTCAGGCGGGAGCGGAAAACGGCGTGCTGACCGTCATGGTCGGCGGCGAGAAGGATGCGTTCGATCGCGCAAAGCCCGTCATCGACTCCTTCGCGCGCATGGTCGGCCTGATGGGGCCTGCCGGCGCCGGCCAACTCACCAAGATGATCAACCAGATTGCCATCGCCGGCCTCGTGCAGGGGCTGGCGGAGGGGCTGCATTTCGGACGGCGCGCGGGCCTCGACCTCGAAAAGGTGGTCGAGGTCATTTCCAAGGGAGCTGCCGGCTCGTGGCAGATGGAGAACCGCCACAAGACCATGATCGCCGGCAAGTACGACTTCGGCTTCGCGGTCGACTGGATGCGCAAGGACCTTGGCATCTGCCTGGAGGAAGCCGACCGCAACGGCGCCAAGCTGCCGGTCACGGCCCTCGTGGACCAGTTCTACAAGGAAGTGCAGCAGATGGGCGGCAACCGCTGGGACACGTCTTCGTTGATGGCGAGGCTGGAAAGGTAGTGAACCGGAAGGTTGCTCCTCAGAGCCTTGAGCCGAGAGGAGAGCAAGGAAGAATCGCTGGGGTGGAACTGACTAGATCCGATCCCTCAGAGGCTTGATCCAAGCGGTCGTATTGAGACGCGCGAAGGTGCTGGGAGCCCTGGTAAGGGGCGCCAACCTAGTTACACATTCCACCATGCCTTGGAGATCTCGCGCCTCCTCCCAATCGTTGAGAATCACGACCGGCAGTCCTGCGTAAAGGGGATCAAGTGACGAGGTCTTGGTCACTACGATCGACCCAAGCGCTAGCAATTCCCACGTTCGGTGGCAATCAAGTCCGTTGCCGTGGGCTGAGAGGACCAGCGGATACTTCGCATAGGCTTTCCATATCTGAGCTTGCGAGACCCGACGCGTTGCAAAATCCACGTGGCTGCAACCGTCCAGCACCTCCATCAATCGACGCCTTTCGTCGCTCGGGGTGAGGCCGAGATCACTGAAAATGCGAGGCGGACGGTCTTCGACCGGCAGGGCATTTTGCCTGATGGTTTGCATCAAGCGAACGAGCCCCTGCGGCGTGGTCCAGCCGCGTGGCGTATGCAGATCGAGGCCTATGGGGAACGGTTGGATATCAGGATCGGTACCGTCGCAATTCTGAGTGTACCATCCGATCAGGTTGGCATTCGCCTTCAACGCCTTGACGGTCTCGATCCTGATTTCAGAGGGCACAGACGTATCGCCGTCGGTGGTAATCAGGACGAACGGCTTGGCTACCGTCGGAAGGACAACCCGCACGAAAGTGTCCAGATCGCAGGAGTTCCCCAACCGCGCCGTAGTACCAAGCCGTACCCAGACCAGGCCACAAGCTCCGAAGTAGTTTTCTGCAAAGAAAGCGTCGGGCCGGACGCTTTCGGTTGGCGAAAGTCTATATTCGCGCGTTCCCGCAAAATCGCAGAAGTTCCCCACCCCCTTAGACCACAGGAGGGCTTCGGGGTTTGCGAAACGCCGCAGGCTTCTTTTGAAGCGAGAATTCCTCAGGCGACGAAGCACATCAGCCGCCCGCCGCAGCGTTCTCTTTGTCGACGATCATGTAGTCGAGCGGCAGCTCGGTCGTATATTTGATCTGCTCCATGGCGAAGGAGGACGAGACGTCGCGGATCTCGATCTTCGAGATCAGGCGCTTGTAGAAGGCGTCATAGGCGCCGATGTCGGGCACCACCACGCGCAGCAGGTAATCCACATCTCCACTCATGCGGTAAAACTCGATTACCTCGGGGAACTCCTGGATGACCTCCGAGAAGCGTCGCAGCCATTCATGGCTGTGCGAATTCGTCCGGATCGAGACGAAGACGGTGACGCGCGCGTTGATCTTCTCGGGGTCGAGGATGGCGACTCGGCGCTTGATGACGCCCTCTTCCTCGAGCTTCTGGATGCGCCGCCAGCAAGGCGTGGTCGACAGCCCCACCTTCTTCGCAACATCGGCGACGGCGAGCGTAGCGTCCTCCTGCAACAGACGCAGGATCTTTCGGTCGAGGCGGTCCATGATAGGCTCCGTGGAAAATTTTGCGCATTCTCATAAGAATGCGGCTGACAAACAAGAAAAAAATTCTTTCAGAAAGCTGATTGACGAGTATTACGTGCCTCAGCCTGACCTTAAACGACGGCGGATTTCCGATTTCAGGACGGGCAGCAATTCCATTTCAAACCAGGGATTCTTCTTCAGCCAGCCGGTGTTTCGCCATGACGGGTGTGGCAGAGGCAGAACGAGCGGCTGCGACGACGACCCAAAAACCTCACGCCAGTTCATGACCGTTTCGGTTAGAGATGCGCGCCTCGCATTACCCATGTGCCAGGCCTGAGCATAAAGGCCGATCGTCAGCACGAGTTCTATCTGCGGCATGTCAGCCATCAGTTGGGTACGCCAGGCAGGGGCACATTCCCGGCGCGGCGGAAGGTCCGCGCCTTTCGCATCCTGTCCCGGAAAGCAGAAGCCCATCGGGACGATGGCGAAGTTGTCGGTGTCGTAGAACTCGTCGCTGGTGACGCCAAGCCAACTACGGAGACGATTGCCGGAAGCGTCGGTGAACGGCATGCCTGAAAGATGGACCTTCGTGCCGGGCGCCTGGCTCGCGATGAGGATGCGAGCGACCGAGGATGGCCTCAGAACCGGGCGAGGTTCATGCGGCAGCGGCGGACCAACAGGACGCTCGACGCAGATGCGGCAGGCGCGGACCCGTCGTGCAAGATCGGCCAATCCGTTGGCCCCGCCGCGGCTCTTCATTCAGGCGGAAGCGCTCGGACGCGCCTTTAATGCCTGATGCCAGCGAGTGACATTGGTAAGTTCGTCTGGAACGGAAAGACGCGCCGGCTTCATGAAGTCGACCGCGACCAATCCAGTGATGTCGGCAATGGAGAATGCGTCACCGGCGGCGAATTCCCTCAAGGCCAGTTCGGCGTCGAGCAGGACGAGGAAGTCGACCGCTTTCTGCTTGTTTGCTTCGCCCCATTCGGGAACCTGTGGAACCTCCCAATCGCGCATCGCGGGGTGGATATGGCGGAAAGCCTGGGCAACAGGAAAGAAAAGGTTGAGCTCAAGCCGGCGCTGCCACATCTCCACCTGCGCCTTGCCGAGAGCACCGCGGCCGAACAGCACCGGTTCGGGCTGCAACTCCTCGAAGTAGCGGCAGATTGCGACGGATTCGCTCAGCACCGTGCCATCATCGAGCTCCAGGACAGGCAGGCGCGCGAGCGGATTGCGGGACGTCACGATATGGCCGCGATGCTCCATCGCACCCATATCGATGGGGACGATCGGCACGTTTATGCCCTTTTCGGCCAGGAATATCCTCACGCGGCGCGGGTTCGGCGCCTTGCCCCCGTCAAACAGATTCATGACGCCGATATATGCCGCCGCTCATTGAAGTCCAAGCCGGCTGCGCATCCAGTCCAGAATGCCAGGCAGCACGTGCTCGGTCTCCGCCATGCCACCGTGCATTTGCCGCCAGTCCTGCGGCCGATCGAAGGACCCCGCCCACAGCCCGGCGCTCTCCCGCCGTGCGGCCTCTTCCTCCGACCTGTATGCCCCATAGGCAACCGCCCAGCCTGCTTCGACCTGCCGGCGGTTCAACTCGATATCGCCGACCGTGCAGGTCGCAAGAAGCCTATCGTAACGATCACGTTCCCAACCCCTGCAAGATACTGCGCGGCCGCCGATCAGCGTCACAAGCGCGTCGCGGGAGAGCTTGCCGCAGGGATAGTCGACGCCGGCCCGTTTGCAGACCTGGCTGAACTCCGGTGCATCAATGCCGCGCAGCCTGATGCGCCCGCCGTCGAGTGTCAGGGAGTCGCCGTCGTTGACGACCACGCGCCCCTCCAGCGCGCTGGTCTCGCGACGGTCGAGGCGCGCGGACAGCAACACGAGCAGACCGAGAACGGCGACGGTCAGAAAACCGTCCCAGAGCCGTGAACGCCATGACCGGCTGCGCCGGCGTCGGGATGCGCCACGCATTTTCAGCATATGGCAAACAATGTCTTAATCATTCCGCCGTAGCGTATCGGACCGGGGTGCTGTGCGCGTGCAAGTAAGAAGTCCATGCCGTTGCTAGGGTCGAACACGGCTGACAAGATCATTGTGGACCGCAGGAAGCCGCATCGCAACAGCGACGTGGCTCGTGCGGTGCGCAAGACCCGTGACCATCTCTCGCGACAGCCCGGAAACCTGTCCTTCGAACGCGATCTGCTGAAGCTCCATGCACGCGCCATGGCGCGTGTCGCGCTGGCGATTCCCATTATGATCCTGACCATCGGGGCCGTTGGCCTGTACGCGGGCATTCAAGACGAGATGCTCGCCTGGATGGTTATCGCGCTGGCGGGCTATGCCGTGCTGGCGCTGGTGGCGAGGCGCGCTGACAGTACCGACACGGCGCGGCTGGATGTCTCCAAGACCAAGCGAAACTTTCTCGTCGCCCATTTCCTGAGCGGCATCGGCTGGGCCTATTTCGCGGTCGTCGGCTGCGCTGCGTGCCAGGCTGATCAGTTCACGATCATCAAGGGCCTTGTCCTGTTGCTTGCCATAGCCGCAACAGCGCTGATCGCCTCGCTCCTGCGCGGCGCGCTGGCGACCACTTTCGCGGTGCCTGTGGCGGCGTACGCGCTGCTGGCGGTCAATCGGTGGACGCCACTGGAATTTCTCGTCACCGGACTGCTCGTCGCTTCGCTACCCTTCTTTGCCTATGTCGCCGGCTCCATGAACCGGGCGGCGCTGACGCTGCTGTCGTTCCGCTCCGAGAAGGACGCCCTCATCGCGGAAGTGGATACCGCGAAGGCCATGTCGGACGAAGCACGGCGGCGTGCCGAAGAAGCAAATCTCGCCAAATCGCGCTTCCTGGCCTCAATGAGCCACGAATTGCGAACGCCGCTCAACGCCATCCTCGGGTTCTCGGAGGTCATGGGGAGCGAGGTTCTTGGTCCGATGGAGAACAAAAACTATCGGGAGTACGCCAAGGACATTCACACGTCCGGACAGCACTTGCTCGACCTGATCAACGAAATCCTCGACCTGTCGCGGATCGAGGCCGGCCGCTACCAGCTCAACGAAGAGGCGGTGGATGCGGCCTCTATCGTCGAGGACTGCTGCCACCTCATGGAGCTCAAGGCCCGCGCCAAGGATATCCGGATCGTCCAGCGTTTCGAGGCCCACCTGCCCCGGCTGCTCGCCGACGAACGCGCCGTCCGGCAGATCGCACTGAACCTGCTGTCGAACGCGGTGAAGTTTGCGACACCTGGCACCGACGTGCTGGTGCGCGTCGGCTGGACCGCCGGCGGCGGCCAGTACATCTCTGTCAAGGATGGTGGGCCGGGCATACCCGAGGACGAGATTCCCGTGGTACTGTCGGCTTTCGGCCAGGGTTCGATTGCCATCAAGAGTGCAGAACAGGGAACCGGCCTCGGACTGCCCATCGTGCAAGGGCTTATCGCGCTGCACGGCGGCGAATTCGAGCTTCATTCCAAGCTGCGCGAGGGCACCGAGGCGATCGCGATCTTTCCTCCATCACGTGTGATGGAGGCGCTGGCGCCCCTGCCCACGAAACGAAAGACCGGAACCGGGCGAGCCTGAGCTTCAGGCGGGACGCCCGACGGCGGCTGCCAGCCCCGAACTGACCAGCGCGGCAGCCCTGACGACGCCGGCCGCAAGCCCTGCTCCAACCGCTTCGCCATGCGACAGCCGTAGGTC
The DNA here is from genome assembly GCF_016793485.1 of Mesorhizobium sp. GTDB lineage: Bacteria > Pseudomonadota > Alphaproteobacteria > Rhizobiales > Rhizobiaceae > Mesorhizobium_K. The sequence goes on from NZ_JAEULZ010000026.1 coordinate 50,773, forward strand.
GAGAAGCGGCTCAAGCTCGAGATACCCGGTCGCGCGGATAAGGCCGGGATCGGTCGGCCGCATCCCGAGCAGGCAGTGGGCTGTAATCGCCGGATTGACGGCATGGAGCACGCAGAGCGCGGCGATTGCGGCGTAGCCGTCGACGATGACAGGCACGTTCTGCGCCCGCGCAGCGATTATGGCACCGGCGATTGCCGCGAATTCACGTCCGCCGACACGGCGCAAGACTTCGAACGGGTCCTTTCGATACGCGCCGTGCAAGGCGACGGCCGCGTCTGCCGCTGCAATCTTGCGGACTAGCATGGCGTCGTCCGCTGCCGAGCCGCGACCGACCCAGTCGGCAGCGGCACCGCCGTAAAGCATGAACAGGATTGCTGCTGCGACCGTCGAGTTGCCGACGCCGATGTCGCCGAGGCAGAGCAGATCGGTTCCGCCCGCGACCGCTTCCATCCCGAACGCCATGGTCGCGGCACAACCTCTTTCGTCCAGCGCGGCTTCGCGCGTGATATCGCCGGTCGGCAGATGCAGGGCGAGGTCGAAGACCTTGAGCCCGAGATCATGAGCGAGGCAGACCGGGTTGATCGCAGCACCACCGGCCGCGCAAAGCTCGACGGCCTTTGCGGTTGCCTCGACTGGCCTGGGCGAAACGCCGTGCGCCGCAACGCCATGATTGCCGGCGAAGATCGCCACCAGCGGTCGGTTGATCATGGGCGGCGCTTTGCCGGACGCCTCGGCGAGCCACACCGCGACATCCTCCACGCGTCCGAGCGAGCCGGGCGGGCTGGCGGTCTTTGCGAACAACTCTCGCACGCGCGCCGCAGCGGCTGAATCGATCGGCGGCAGCGCTTGCATCAGGTCGCGGAAATCGTCGAAGGGTAGCGCACTGGTCATGCGTCGCGGTCCCGTTTCATGTTCGCAGCGGCATACCGGCCCCTGCCCGCGGACACAATCCCGAGATGCCGGCCAGCCCGCGGCACACTTGCATCGCGCGGCGGCTTGTCCCATGTGAGGAGCATGGCGGTCATCGAATCCCCCTGCATCCTTGTCTGCTCGGTCGACATGAAGACCGGCTACTGCTTCGGCTGCGGTCGGACGCGCGACGAGATATCGGCCTGGCTCGACATGACGCCCGAACGGCGGCGCGAGGTGATGGCACTGCTGCCGGCGCGCCTCGAAACCGTCGAGCGCCGCCCCCGCCGCGAGACGCGCCGCACTCGGATGGCGCGCGAGCGCGGTACAGCCTGACATGCGGATACTCTGGATAGGCGTCGGCATTCTCGCGGTCGGCCTGATCATCCTCGTCATCGCGGATTCGAGCGGCGAGGTGCTCGGCCTCAGCACCGACAACTTTGGCGCGCTTGTCTACCTCTCCGCGCTCGGAGCGGTGCTCTGCACAGGCGTCCTTGCGTCGGGTCAGCGGTTTGGCCAGACCGTGCGGACTTTGGCGGTCTGGCTGCTGATCGTCCTGGCGCTGATGGTCGGCTACGAATACCGTTACGAACTGCAGGACGTCGCCAGTCGGGTCACCGCAGGGGCAATTCCGCCAAGCCCGCTGTCGATGACCGACGAAGACGGCCGCGCCATGGTAACCCTGCAAAAGCAGATGACCGGGCATTTCGAGGCCAACGTCGCGGTCAACGGCACGCCGATCCGCGCCATGGTCGACACCGGCGCGACGACCACCGTGCTGACCGCCACAGACGCTGAGCGCGCCGGATTCGACCCGCAGGCGCTCGTCTTCAACATCCCGGTTTCCACGGCCAACGGCACCACCAGCGCCGCACGCGTCGTGGCCGACGACATCGTCGTCGGCGACATCGTGCGCCGGAACGTGCCGCTGCTGGTTGTCCCGTCCGGCCAACTCGGCCAAAGCCTGCTCGGCATGAATTTCATCGGAACGCTGTCCGGCTTCGACGTGCGCGGCGACCGGCTCGTCTTGAGGGACTAGGCAGCAGCCTGATCGGCCAAGAGCTCCACCGCCGCGAATGCCTCGCGCAGAACTTCAGTCCTCGCGCCCGGACGGTGTGCCTGCTCGGACAGGATCTGCCGGAACCGCCGGGCGCCCGGCAGGCCATGAAACAGCCCGACCATATGGCGCGTGACGTGGCCGAGCCTGCCGCCCGCCGCGATGTGACGCTCGGCATAGACGCACATCGTCTCCAGCAGCGTATCGGGATCGAAAGGCTGCGGCGGCACGCCGTAGAGCAGTGCGTCGGCCTCGGCGAGGATGCCCGGCATGTGGTAGGCAGCACGCCCGAGCATGACGCCATCGACATGCGCCAGATGCGCCTTCGCCTCCGTCAGATCGGGAACGCCCCCGTTTATGCCGATGAAGCGGTCCGAATAGCGCTCCTTCAGCCTGTAGACGCGGCCATAGTCCAGCGGCGGGATGTCACGATTCTCCTTTGGCGACAGGCCTTCCAGCCAAGCCTTGCGCGCATGCACCCAGAGCGCATCCGCGCCGGCAGCGAAAACACCGTCAGCAACCGCGTCGAGCGCGGTCTCGATATCCTGCTCGTCGACGCCGAGCCGGCATTTCACCGTAACCGGTATCTTCACAGCCGCCTTCATCGCCACGACGCAATCGGCCACGAGATCTGGCGTTTTCATCAGGCAGGCGCCGAACGTGCCGGACTGCACGCGGTCGGACGGACAGCCGACATTCAGGTTGATCTCGCCGTAGCCGAACCCTTCCCCGATTGCGGCGGCCTCGGCGAGTTTCGCCGGGTCGGAGCCACCAAGTTGCAACGCCACGGGATGTTCGATGGGGTCAAAGCCAAGCAGCCGGTCGCGCTTGCCTTGAATGGCCGCATCCGCAACCACCATCTCGGTGTAAAGCAGCGCACGCCGCGTCAGCTGGCGATGGAAGAACCGGCAATGCCGGTCCGTCCAGTCCATCATTGGCGCGATAGCGAGTTTGTGGTCGTACACGTCCAGCGCTTCCGGCTTCAGATGCCGCTCATCTAGCGAGGCGGCGCCGTCAAGTCAAAAAAACCGGGAGGGGCTTGGGATCGGTCGCGGCGCGCACTATTTTGGTCAGATGATCGCTCACGCCATATTTCGCGCAACAGCCGCGGCCACGGCGCTTTGGTTTGCGGCACCGGCTACTGCCCAGACCAACGCGCCCATTGTCGTTCCACAAATGACCATCGGCGACACGCTTAACCTGCAAAACCGGCAGCAGCGGGAGAATTTCCGGCTTCAGCAGCAGCTCAACCGAGATGTGCAGGGGCTTGAAATGCGCCAGCGCCAGCCACGCATCGAGGTTCCGGCGATGAAGCCGCGCTGCCGGCCGGGAGCATTCGGCATCGGCTGCTGATATAGCCAAGCCGATACGCCGGATTGCTCCGGCGTATCGGCTTTCTGTCAGGCCGCTGCTTTTCCCAGACGCTTGCGCTTGATGTCAGGCGGCGTTGCTTCGTCAACCAGCGCGGCGAGCGCTTCGTCCAGCGTCATCGACTGCTGGTCGCGCGAGCCGAGACGGCGGACATTGACGGTCCCCTCCTCTGCCTCGCGCTTGCCGCAGACGAGGATGACCGGCACCTTGGCAAGGCTGTGCTCGCGGACCTTGTAGTTGATCTTCTCGTTGCGCAGGTCGATCTCGACGGAAAGCCCGGCGTCCTTCAGCTTCGCCACCACCTGCCGCGCATAGTCGTCCGCGTCGGAGGTGATCGTGGTGACCACGACCTGCACGGGCGCGAACCAGAGCGGCATCACGCCGGCATGGCTCTCGATCAGGATGCCGAGGAAACGCTCCAGCGAACCGGCGATGGCGCGATGCACCATGACGGGCTGCTTCTTTTCCGAATCCGAGCCGATGTAGAAGGCGCCGAAACGCTCCGGCAGGTTGAAGTCAACCTGCGTCGTGCCACATTGCCACTCGCGGCCGATGGCGTCCTTAAGCGTGTACTCGAACTTCGGGCCGTAGAACGTGCCCTCGCCTTCGTTGATGCCGGTCTTGATGCGGTTGTCCTCGCGCGCCATCCGGGCGAGCGCGCGCCGGAGGATGTCCTCGGCATGGTCCCAAGCCGCATCCGTGCCGACGCGCTTTTCCGGCCGCGTGGCGAGCTTCACCTCGACCGCATCGAAGCCGAAATCGGCGTAGACCGACATCATCAGGTCGTTGATCCCGAGGATTTCCGCCTCGAGCTGCTCTTCCGTGCAGAAGACGTGCGCATCGTCCTGCGTGAAGCCGCGCACCCGCATCAGGCCGTGCAGCGCGCCGGATGCCTCGTAGCGATGCACGCTGCCAAACTCGGCAAGCCGCAGCGGCAGATCGCGGTAGGACTTCAGGCCGTGCTTGAATATCTGCACGTGGCCCGGGCAGTTCATCGGCTTCAGCGCGAAGATGCGCTGGTCCGCCTCTTCGTCGTCGGGGTGGGTGAAGGCATGCGCGGACTTCACCGCGAACATGTTCTCCTGATACCAGCCCCAATGCCCGGAGGTCTCCCAGAGCGACTTGTCGAGCACCTGCGGGGCGTTGACCTCCTGATAATCGTCGCCGAGGCGGCGGCGCATGTAGGAGATCAGGTTCTGGAACATCTTCCAGCCCTTGGCATGCCAGAACACGACGCCCGGCCCTTCCTCCTGGAAATGGAAGAGGTCCATTTCGCGGCCGAGACGGCGGTGGTCGCGCTTCTCGGCTTCTTCCAGCATGTGGATGTACTGGTCGAGCTGTGCCTGATCGGCCCATGCCGTACCGTAGATGCGCGTCAGCATCGGGTTGTTGGCATCGCCGCGCCAGTAGGCGCCGGCCACCTTCATCAGCTTGAACGCGTTGCCGACCTGACCCGTAGAAGCCATGTGCGGGCCGCGGCAGAGGTCGGTCCATTCGCCCTGCGAATAGAACTTTATGTCCTGTCCCTCGGGGATCGCGTCGACCAGTTCAACCTTGTAGTTCTCCCCCTTGTCGCGGAAGAATTTCTTGGCGTCCTCACGCGAGACCAGCGCCTTGGCGAACGGTTTGTTGCGGCCGATGATCTCGCGCATCTTCTTCTCGATGGCGGGGAAATCCTCGGGCGTGAACGGCTGGTTGCGCGCGAAGTCGTAATAGAAACCGTTCTCGATGACCGGGCCGATGGTGACCTGCGTACCGGGCCAGAGCTCCTGCACAGCCTCGGCGAGCACATGGGCGGCATCGTGGCGGATGAGTTCGAGCGCGCGCGGATCGTCGCGCGTCAGGATCTCGACCGCGCCCGAATGGCCGATCGGGTCGGAAAGGTCGCGCACGGTGCCGTCCAGCGCATAGGCGACGGCCTTCTTCGCCAGCGACTTCGAGATCGATTCCGCAAGCGCTGCGCCGGTCGTGGCGGCGTCATACTCGCGCGCGGAACCATCGGGGAATTTGAGGGAAACGTTTGCCAATTGCCTTCTCCTGATCCAGTCCCGCAAACGAGCGCGGGTGGTGATTGCCGGAGGCGTCCGGCGGGCGCGGTATATGCGCATACGCATTATGCGTAAAGATGCCGTATCACTTAGCTGCCTTGTGGGTGGCTCCCGATTTGCCAATACCGCCAAGGCGTAAACCAGCGATAGCGAGGACCGAGCGTCTCGGGCACCGGGTCCAACCCGTGTGTTCCGCCGGGTCCACACCGGACAACCCGAAAAAGGCCCATCCAGCCACCGGCCCACAGTCCGTGCTGGGCAATCGCCTCGTAGGCATATTCCGAGCATGTGGGGAGGTGCCTACAGGAATTGCCGATGAAGCCGGACAGGGTGAGCTGGTAGAGGCGGACCAGCGATGTCCCGGCCAGCCGACCCGGCGTCTTGCGCCATGGGCCCTGCCAGTTGCGGCCGGCGCGCCTTGGCGCTGGATGAGGATGCGAACGGCCGGTCACGGGTTACCTTGAGGTGCCTTTTGGAACATCGCCGACAGTCTGTTCACCGATGCCGGTTTGATTGCTTTGTGCCGCCAACCTAAGTATCGCCCGATAAATCCCCAAGCACATTCCGCAAACCAGCCGAAAGCGAAGCCATGTCAGACACGCAGCAGGTAGAACTCGGACTCGACACCTTCGGCGACGTGACCGTCGACAAGGACGGCAAGCTGCTGTCGCTGGCCGAGGTGCTCCGCAATGTGGTCGAGGAAGGCGTGCTGGCAGACGAGGTCGGTATCGATTTCATCGGCGTCGGCGAGCATCATCGCGACGATTTCGCGATCTCCGCGCCGGATGTCGTGCTGGCGGCGATCGCCTCGCGCACGAAGCGCATCCATCTCGGCTCTGCCGTGACGGTGCTGAGTTCCGACGATCCGATCCGCGTGTTCCAGCGCTTCTCGACCATCGACGCGATCTCGAACGGCCGCGCTGAAGTGATCCTCGGACGCGGCTCGTTCACCGAATCCTTCCCGCTCTTCGGCTTTGCGCTCAGCGACTACGAAAAGCTGTTCTCCGAAAAGCTCGACCTGTTCTCGACCCTGCTGAAACAGGGGCCGGTGACCTGGAAGGGCTCGATCCATCCCGGCCTGAAGGACCAGGTCGTTTATCCGCAGGTGCAGAATGGTACGCTCAAGACGTGGATCGGCGTCGGCGGCAGCCCGGAATCGGTGGTGCGCGCGGTACAGTATGAACTGCCGATGATGCTGGCCATCATCGGCGGCGATCCCGTGCGTTTCAGGCAGTTCGTCGATCTGTATCACCGCGCCGCCGACCAGTTGCAGAAACCGGCGCTGCCGATGGGCGTGCATTCGCCGGGCCATGTGGCCGAGACCGACGAGGAAGCCCGCACACAGCTCTGGCCGGGCTACAAGGCGATCCACGACCGCATCGGCGGCGAGCGCGGCTGGGGTCCAACCAGCATCGCGCGCTTCAACGCCGAGGCAGACATGGGCTCGCTCTATGTCGGCTCGCCCGAGACGGTGGCGAAGAAGATCGCCAAGACGGTCAAGGCGCTCGGTGCCAGCCGCTTCGACATGAAATATTCGTCCGGCACCCTGCCGCACGAGCACATGATGAAGAGCATCGCGCTCTACGGGACGAAGGTGATCCCGATGGTGCGCGATATCCTCGCCTCGGCCTGACGATCAGAAACGCCTGGTGACGCGACGCGGAGCGGCTACAAACCGCTCGCGTCGGGGCTCGTCGAACCGGGGAAACGAAGTGTGGCGTTCACGGTGCCGCGGCTGCAGGGTAGCAAGGCGGATGACGTCGTTGAAGATGTCCAGATAGTCGTTCATGGCCGTACTCCTTGGACGGGATTAGACCGGCGCTGGCGCTTTCCTTCAAACGAGTATAATTTCGGCTTCGTATGACTTGAGGTTATGCGAATGAAGCGTGGCCGCTTGCCCCTGACCGCCCTGCGCAGTTTCGAATCCGCCGGCCGGCACCTGAGCTTCAGCCGCGCGGCCGAGGAGCTTTACGTCTCGCAGGCGGCAATCAGCCGGCAGATCAGGGAACTCGAAGAACTGCTAGGTATCGCCCTGTTTGCGCGGCTGCATCGGCGGGTAGCGTTGACGGAGGCAGGCGGCGCCTTGCTTGCACAGTTGACGATCAGCTTCGACGACATCGATCGACAGTTGTCGGTGACCATGACAAAGGCCGCTCCAAGTGCGCTGAGGGTCAACGTCGAACCATCCTTCGCAGGCGAATTTCTGATCCAGCGGCTCAATTCCTTTCAGGCACGGTATCCTGACATCGACATTTCGGTAGATTCCGAGTTGCGTCTGATTGAATTCCGTGGCCAGGAAGCAGACCTCGCGGTGCGCTACGGGGCAACCGCTACATCCTGGCCCCGCACGGAATCGCGCCACCTGATCGACGTCGAGACAACGCCCGTCATGACGGCAGAACTGCTTGCCTCTGGCGTATCGATCACTTCGCCCGCCGACCTCAGCAACTACACGCTTCTGCACGACTACAACCGGGATGGTTGGGCGAACTGGTTCACCAAACTGGGCTTTGCCGAGATGGCCGTACGACGAGGGCCGGTTTATGCGGAGGCCGCGCTCGCGATGCAGGCTGCGAAGCTCGGCCACGGCATTGCGCTCGGCGACCGCATCCTGAACGGAGACGACATCAGAGCCGGACGGCTCGTCTGTCCCTTTGCGCGGGAAACCTATGACGTCTCGTGCGGAGCCTATTGGCTGGTGGCGCCGGACTTCAATCGTCTCAGCAATGCCGCGCGTGCATTCGTGGAATGGCTGCAGGAGGAGATTCTGCGGAAGGCCTGACCAGACTTGATCCTAAGCCGCCGCTTCAGCGCACTTCTTCTCAATCTGCCCGATCGCATCGACAACGGCATCGAAGGTCAGCATGGTCGAGGCATGCCGCGCCTTGTAGTCGCGTACGGGTTCCAGGTATTTCAGGTCCTCGAACCGGCCTTCCGGGGGACGACCGTTCTCCTTCAGCATCTTTTGCATGGTCTCGCGGAGGGCGCGCAATTCCTCGGCGGTTGCCCCCACGACATGCTGGGCCATGATGGATGAGGAAGCCTGCCCAAGGGCACAAGCCTTCACCTCGTGGGCGAAATCAGTGACCACGCCGTCCTGCATGGTCAGATCGACCAGAACAGTTGAGCCACAGAGCTTGGAATGGGCTTTCGCCGTGGCGCCGGGATGCTCGAGGCGGCCGATCCGCGCGATATTCCCGGCAAAACCCAGGATTTTCGCATTATAGACGTCGTCGATCATTCTTTTCCAATCCGTCGCCATACAGCGAACGAGAGTCGCGGCCTGCGCATCTTCCTTTCGCACTGGCCGACCATATATAATGCTCGGGTTCCATCAGCGGCAAGGCAGAGACGCCTGAAGGCGATGGAGCAGCTTCGCAGCTATGGGCGGTTCCCATGGAAAGGCTGTGATCCGTTCAACTCGTTCCTCCGTAGAGGGGAACTACGGGAGACACCCTGATGGACGCCGTCATCAAGAAGATCGTGCCGGTTCCGGCCAACACGGAAAGCACGCGTCCGAGCGAGGCCGAGGTCGAAAACGCCGTGCGCGTACTCCTGCGCTGGACCGGCGATGACCCGACCCGTGAAGGGCTGATCGACACGCCGAAGCGCGTCGCCAAGGCTTATCGCGAGCTATTTTCCGGCTACGAACAGTCGGCCGCCGACGAGCTTGGCCGCACCTTCGAGGAAATCGCCGGTTATGACGACCTCGTCATCGTGCGCGACATCGAGTTCCATTCGCATTGCGAGCACCACATGCTGCCGATCATCGGCAAGGCGCATGTCGGTTACCTGCCCGACGGCAAGGTTGTCGGCCTGTCCAAGATCGCGCGCGTGGTCGACATCTTCGCCCATCGCCTGCAGACGCAGGAGGCGCTGACCGCACAGGTCGCCGCCGCCATTCAGGAGTCTCTGAATCCGCGCGGCGTCGCCGTGATGATCGAAGCCGAACATATGTGCATGGCCATGCGCGGCATCCGCAAGCAGGGTTCGACGACGCTGACCACCACCTTCACCGGCGCCTTCAAGGACACGCCGGAGGAGCAGGTGCGCTTCATCACCATGGTGCGCGGCCTCGTGCCGGCAAGCTGATCATTCCATGACCTCAATGACATTTCCCCAGCCGCCCGCCGACAAGAAGGCTCTGGAGGAAGGCTCCGACTTCTCGCCGCGCTTCGGCGCAGACGGGCTGGTGACAGCAGTCGTGACGGATGCGCGGGACGGCATGGTCCTTATGCTAGCGCATATGAACGCCGAGGCGCTGGCGCTGACACTGGAAACCGGCATCGCCCACTACTGGTCGCGCTCGCGCAGCAGCCTCTGGAAGAAGGGCGAAACTTCGGGAAATCTCCAGCAGGTGGTGGAAATTCGGACCGACTGCGACCAGGACGCTGTCCTGCTCAGCGTGAAAGTCACCGGCCACGATGCAACCTGTCACACGGGCCGGCGTTCCTGCTTTTATCGGACAGTGGAACTGGTCGAGGGCAAGGCAACCTTGTCCAATGACGGTAGCGAGCCGCTGTTCGATGTCCAAAAGACCTACAATAGCACTTCGTGAACCTTCTGACCGATAGCCGGCACACAGATTCACCATTTCGATACGCGACCGGCCTAGAATGGGCCCGGTTATAGGGAGTTGATGATGCTCGAGTGGGCGTCATTTCGCAGCAGACCCGATGTGCGGGAGGCCAATGGCCCCGCATCGTCAGGCGGTGTTGCCGATCCGCAGCCCCAGAAGAAATCCGGCATTTCGCTCGCGCTTGGCGGCGGCGCCGCGCGCGGCTGGGCCCATATCGGCGTGTTGAGAGCGCTGGACGAGGCCGGCGTCGAAATCTCCATGATCGCCGGCACCTCCATCGGTGCGCTGGTAGGCGGATGCTATCTCGCGGGCAAGCTCGACGAACTCGAGGACTTCGCGCGCGGCCTCACCAAGCGCCGCATCTTCGGCCTGCTAGACCTGAATTTCGGCGGCAACGGCCTGTTCGGCGGCCTGAAGCTGGACACCAAACTGCGCGAACACTTGAACGGCATGCGGTTTGAGGACCTGCCGAAGACCTTCGTCTGCGTGGCGTCGGAGATCCGCACTGGCCATGAAATCTGGCTGTCCAGCGGTTCGCTGATCACGGGTATGCGCGCATCCTATGCGCTGCCGGGCGTGTTCGAGCCGGTGCCGACGAATGGCCGCGTGCTGGTAGATGGCGCACTCGTCAATCCGGTTCCAGTCTCGGTCTGCCGCGCCTACGAACAGCCGCTCGTCGTCGCCGTGAACCTGCATTACGACCTCTTCGGCCGTGCCGCCGTCATCAAGCACAGTGCGGGCGAACTGGTTGTCGAGCACGACGCCACGCCGGCAGCGCGCTTTCATGCCGACTCCCGCTCCAAGGAGTCGCGTCTTGGCGTCACTGGCGTGATGGTCGAGGCCTTCAACATCATTCAGGACCGCATTTCGCGCGCGCGCCTTGCCGGCGACCCGCCGGACATGTCGCTGCAACCGAAACTCGGCCATATCGGGCTCACCGAGTTCCACCGCGCCGAAGAAGCGATCCGCATCGGCTACGAGACGACGAAGGCGCATGTCGCGGACCTGCAAAGGCTGCAGACCGTCCTGACCTAATCGCTACGCCGCCAGCGCCGCGTCGATGATGCGGAAATCCACCTTGCGGTTGCCATTCCAGTAGCTTCCGGACAGCGAACCGGCGACGTGGATCGTCTGGCCGCGATTGGCGAACAGGAAATCTCCCAGGACCGTATCCGCGGCACGGAAAGCCACGGCCTGGATGCGGCCGCCTGCGGCAGAGCGCAGGTCTGCGCGGATATGGTTCGTGCCGACGAGGCGCGCATCCTCGAGCCGGTGGCGCGGCAGCGCAAAGACCGGCGGTGTGTGGCCGGCGCCGAACGGCCCTGCCCGTTCAAGCGTCTCCAGCAGATCGAGCGTCGCGCCCTCGGCAGCGAGCGCGGCGTCGATGTCGAGCACCTCCTCGTCCTGAAGCCGGAAAACATCCTGCGCAGCGCGCTCCTCGAAGAAGGCGCGCAATGCGCCGAGCTTGTCGCGCTCAACGGTAATGCCGGCAGCCATGGCATGGCCGCCACCCTTGACGATCAGGCCTGCCTCCGCCGCATCGCGGACCAGGCGTCCGAGATTGAACCCCGCGATGGAGCGGCCCGAGCCGGTGCCGATCCCGTTCGGGTTGAAGGCTATGGCGAAGGCGGGACGCCGCGCATGCTCCTTGAGCCGCGAGGCCAGCAACCCGACCACGCCGGGATGCCAGTCGCGGCTGGCGGTGACGACGATGGCGGGACCGGCGCCCCCGGCGAGTTCCGCATCGGCCTCGGTCCGCGCCTGAACCAGCATCTGCTGCTCCATCTGCTGGCGCTCCTGGTTCAGGCGGTCGAGCGTCTCGGCGATCTGCCCGGCCTCGACAGGATCGTCCGTCGCCAGAAGCCGGCTGCCCAAAGCCGCATCGCCAATGCGCCCGCCCGCATTAATACGCGGCCCGATCAGGAAGGACAGGTGGAACACGCTGATCGGCTCGCCGATGCGCGAGACGCGCGCCAGCGCGGCAAGCCCGGCGTTCTTCTGCTGGCGGGCGATGACGAGACCCTTGACCACGAAGGCCCTGTTGACGCCGACGAGCGGCACGACATCACAGACCGTTGCCAGCGCGACGAGATCGAGCATGGAAAGCAGGTCCGGCTGCGGCGCGTCGGGCCGTTGCAGCCTCAGGACGCGGGCGGTCTGCACAAGCGTCAAGAACACGACGCCGGCCGCGCACAGATGCCCCTGCCCCGAGAGATCATCCTCGCGGTTCGGGTTGACGACCGCGACCGCCATCGGCAACGGCCCGCCGACCTGATGGTGGTCTAGCACGACCACCTCCGCGCCCGCCTGAAGCGCGGCATCGACAGACGGCGCGCTGTTGGTGCCGCAATCGACGGTGACGATCAGCTTTGCCCCGCGCGAAACCAGCTCGCGCATGGCGTCCGGGTTCGGCCCATATCCCTCGAAAATGCGGTCCGGAATGTAGATTTCGGATTCGATGCCGAAGAAGTCGAGGAAGCGCTTCAGCAGCGCAGAGGACGCGGCGCCATCGACGTCGTAATCGCCGAATATGGCGACCTTCTCGCGGTTGCGGATGGCGGCGGCGATGCGTTCGGCGGCCCGGTCCATTTCAGTCAGCGAGGCTGGATTGGGCAGCAGGTCCTTGATCGTCGGATCGAGGAAACGTTCGGTCTCCTCAGCTGTGACGCCCCGTCCTGCAAGAACGCGCGCAACAATGTCGGGCACGCCATGGGTCTGCGCGATGGTCAGCGCGGTCAATTCCTGCCGCTCGGTGAGACGGTGCTCCCAGCGGAGCCCCGTCACCGAACGCCTGACATCAAGGAAAATGCGCTTGTCCGCCATCGCTACCCGTTTGTCCCGGCATGACGATAGGCGACGGGAAGGCGCGCCGGAACCGTCAACGGAGCGAAAGCTGACAAATGTATCAGGCGGCCCGCTCGATGCGTATGATCTGCGGCTTGTCCGTCAGATGGCCGTCCTTGGTGATGCCGTCCGTCGCCTTGCGTACGGCCGCCTCGGTCGTCTCGTGGGTGACGAGGATGACGGTCTTCTGGTCCTTGGCCTCGACCGACCGTTGCACGATCGACTCCAGGGAGATGTCGTTGTCGGCCATGCGCTTGGCGATCGCGGCGAAGACGCCGGTGCGGTCATGCACGGTCAGGCGAATGAAATAGCCGCCGGCATGGCTGCGCATCTGCGCTTTCTTGTAAGGCTTGAGTTGCTTCGCCGGCCAGCCGAAGACAGGGCCGTGCTGGAAGCCGGGGCGGCTCTTGGCAATGTCGGCGATATCGCCGATGACGGCTGACGCCGTCGCGTTTCCGCCCGCGCCGGGGCCGGACAGCAGCAACTCGCCGAGGATGTCCGTCTCGATCGCGACCGCATTGGTGACGCCGTGCACCTGCGCGATGACGCTGGCGGTGGGCACCATGGTCGGGTGCACGCGCTGCTCGATGCCGCTCTCGGTCCGCTGGGCGACGCCGAGCAGCTTGATGCGGTAGCCGAGCTCGGCGGCGGCGCGGATGTCGGCCTGGCTGATATTGGAGATGCCTTCCAGATAGATGTCCCCGGCCGCGATCTTGGTGCCGAAGGCGAGCGCAGTCAGGATGGAGAGCTTGTGCGCGGTGTCGTTGCCTTCGATATCGAAGGTCGGGTCTGCCTCGGCGTAACCGAGACGTTGCGCGTCCTTCAGGCATTCATCGAACGAAATGCCCTCCGCTTCCATACGCGTCAGAATGTAGTTGCAGGTGCCGTTGAGGATGCCGAAGACGCGGTTGACGGAATTGCCAGCCAGCGCCTCGCGCATCGTCTTGATGACAGGAATGCCGCCGGCCACAGCCGCTTCGTAGTTCAGCAGCACGCCCTTCTTCTCGGCGATCTCGGCCAGCGCCACGCCATGCTTGGCGAGCAGCGCCTTGTTGGCCGTGACGACATGCTTGCCGGCTTCCAGCGCGGCCTTCACGGCCTCGCGCGCCGGGCCCTCGTCGCCGCCGATCAGTTCGATGAACACGTCGATGTCGGCATTGGCGGCCATCCTCACCGGATCGACGAACCACTGGGCAGCGGTCAGGTCGACGCCGCGGTCCTTGCTGGCATCGCGCGCCGAAACGGCGGCAATTGCAATTGGCCTGCCGCATTGCCGGGTGAGTTCAGCAGCCTTGTGGGTGAGAACTCGCGCCACCGAAGCGCCAACGGTGCCAAGACCTGCAATTCCAACACGCAATGCTTCAGCCATCAGCCGAAAATTCCCTCAAATCAAATGCTTGTCGATGGAACCTGACTCAACGCCTTGTCGCGAGCGACACGACGTTGTTCGGTTGCTTGGTCGCCGATGACAGAAACTTCTTGATGCTCCGCGCCGCCTGCCGGATGCGATGTTCGTTCTCCACGAAGGCCAGACGCACATAATCGTCGCCATGCTCGCCGAAGCCGATGCCGGGGGCCACGGCCACGTCTGCATGCTCAATCAAAAGCTTCGAGAACTCCAGCGAACCGAGATGCCGGAACGCCTCCGGAATAGGCGCCCATGCGAACATGGAAGCGGCCGGGGCCGGGATATCCCAGCCGGCACGGCCGAAGGAGTCGACCATAACGTCGCGGCGCTTGTGATAGACGTCCCGCACCTCGGCGATGTCGGCCCCATCACCGTTCAGCGCGGCCGTCGCGGCCACCTGGATCGGCGTGAACGCGCCATAATCAAGGTAGGACTTCACGCGCGTCAGCGCCGAGATCAGGCGTTCGTTGCCCACCGCGAAGCCCATGCGCCAGCCTGGCATCGAGAAGGTCTTGGACATGGAGGTGAATTCGACGGTCACGTCCATCGCGCCCGGAACCTGTAGAACCGAAGGCGGCGGGTTGCCGTCGAAATAGATCTCGGAATAGGCCAGATCCGACAGGATGATGAGGTCGTTCTTCTTCGCGAAAGCGACCACGTCCTTGTAGAAATCAAGGCTTGCGACCAGCGCCGTCGGGTTCGACGGGTAGTTGAGGATCAGCGCCAGCGGCTTCGGGATCGAATGGCGGATGCCGCGCTCCAGCGCCGGGATGAAAGCGTCGTTCGGCTCGACCTGCAGCGAACGGATGACGCCGCCCGACATGATGAAGCCGAAGGCGTGGATCGGATAGGTCGGGTTCGGGCAGAGGATGACGTCGCCCGGCGCGGTGATGGCCTGCGCCATATTGGCGAATCCTTCCTTGGACCCTAGCGTCGCTACCACCTGCGTGTCGGGGTTCAGCTTCACGCCGAAGCGGCGGGCATAATAATTGGCCTGGGCGCGGCGCAGACCGGGAATGCCGCGGGACGACGAATAGCGGTGGGTCCGCGGGTCACGCACGACCTCGACCAGCTTGTCCACGATGGCCTTCGGCGTCGGCAGGTCAGGATTGCCCATGCCAAGGTCGATGATGTCGGCGCCGGCCGACCGGGCGCTGGCCTTGAGCCGGTTTACCTGCTCGAAGACGTAGGGTGGGAGGCGGCGAACCTTGTGAAACTCTTCCATGGCGAGATTCCGGGCGCTCGGGAGGTGATGGCGGCGGCGTATATATCGAATTTGCGTCAGGGTCGAGGCCGATGCGCCCGCCGGTCGGCCCGGCCCGAAACTGGCGTCAGCGATTCTGCTTGCCCTGAAGTGATTCCAGATAGCGCAGCTTGGCCTGGGTTTCCTCGTCCGTGAGCTGCGCCGTGGCGCCCTGGCGGGGAACGTTCAGGTTCGGATAGGTGCCGGTATCGACCGGCGCGCCGCTGCGGCCGGGAGCCACGGCAACCTCCTCAGTCGGTGTCGTGCAGGCGCTTGCGCCGAGGGCGGCGGCCAGCACCGCGACACCCGCGAGAGGGAAAAACCGCTTGCCTTTACCATATGCCATATCTTCGCCCACCGCTGCGACATAGAACGCATTGGACGTCCCATGATAATATGTCAAGAAAACGCCTGAGGAGGAAGGCACTCATCATGTCCAAGGCAGCGGGGCCGGGTAGCAGGCCCGACGCCGGCGAAGCGCCGGACGTCGAGCAGTATCTGGTCAAGGATCCGGAACGCTTCGCGGTCAACCTTGCGCGCATGGTCGAGCAGGCCGGCAAGGCCGCATCCGCATGGGTAGAGCCGCGCGAGAAGGGCGAGCGCCGCGATGCGCTGGCCGAGCCAATGACGGACATGGTCAAGACCTTCTCTAAGGTCACCGAATACTGGCTGGCAGACCCTTCGCGCGCGCTGGAAGCGCAGACGCGCCTGTTCGCTGGTTATCTGACAGTTTGGAGCAATGCGATCAGCCATGTGCGTACCGGCGAACCGCCGTCGGACGCGATCAGCCCGGAAAAAGGCGACAAGCGGTTCCTCGATCCCGACTGGGGAAAGAACGCGTTCTTCGATTTCCTGAAACAGACCTATCTCGTCACGTCGCGCTGGGCGAACGATCTGGTCGAGCGCGCCGACGGGCTGGACGAACATACGCGCCACAAGGCCAGCTTCTACGTCAAGCAAATCTCCAACGCGATCTCGCCGTCGAACTTCATCCTGACCAACCCCGAGCTCTTCCGCGAGACGGTCGCCTCCAACGGCGAGAACCTCGTGCGCGGCATGAAGATGCTGGCCGAGGACATCGCTGCCGGCCATGGCGACCTGAAGCTGAGGCAAGCGGACAATGCCAGCTTTGAGATCGGCCGGAACATTGCGATGAGCAAGGGAAAGGTCGTCGGCCGCAGCGACGTGGCGGAGATCATCCAGTACGAGCCGGCGACCGAGCAGGTGTTGAAGCGCCCACTGCTCATCTGCCCGCCCTGGATCAACAAGTTCTACATCCTCGACCTCAACCCTGAAAAATCCTTTATCCGGTGGGCGGCCGAACAGGGGCATACGGTCTTCGTGATTTCGTGGGTCAATCCCGACGAACGGCACGGAGCCAAGGACTGGGAGGCCTACATCCGCGAGGGCGTGCAGTACGGGCTGGACACCGTCCAGCGCACGACGGGAGAGCGCGAGGTAAACGCGGTCGGATACTGCGTCGGCGGCACGTTGCTGGCGGCCAGCCTTGCCCTGATGGCGCAGGAAGGCGACGACCGTATCCGTTCCGCCACGCTCTTCGCCACGCAGGTGGACTTCACCTATGCCGGAGACCTCAAGGTTTTCGTCGATGAAGAACAGCTCGAGGCCGTCGAGCGCTCGATGAACGAAAAGGGTTATCTCGACGGCACGCGCATGGCCACCGCCTTCAATATGCTGCGTTCCGGCGACCTCATCTGGCCTTATGTCGTCAACAACTACATGCGCGGCAAGGACCCCCTGCCCTTCGACCTGCTGTATTGGAACGCCGATTCGACGCGCATGGCGGCCGCCAACCATTCCTATTACCTGCGCAACTGCTACCTCCAGAACACGCTGTCGCAGGGCACAATGGAACTCGCCGGACACACGCTGTCTTTGTCCGACGTCAAGATTCCCGTGTACAATCTCGCGACCAAGGACGACCATATCGCGCCGGCGCGATCGGTGTTCCTCGGGAGCCGTTTCTTCGGCGGCAAGGTGGAATACGTGCTCACCGGATCGGGCCATATCGCCGGCGTGGTAAACCCACCCAAGGCAAACAAGTACCAGTACTGGACCGGCCCCGCACCTGTTGGCGACTTCGACACCTGGCTCGCGGCGGCATGCGAAACGGTGGGCTCTTGGTGGCCGCACTGGCAGAAATGGATCCTCGCGCAGGACGGACGGCGGGTGAAAGCCCGAAAACCCGGCAAGGGCGTCAAGGTGCTTGGCGACGCCCCGGGGACCTATGTGAAGGTTCGCGTGTAACACTCTTTGAACGCACAAGGATTGACCTCCCGCCCCGAAGCAGGCGAAAAGGTGTCCCGAACCGTGGGGCCGGGCTGACGCTTCTTGTCCGGCGATCGGGTGAACTTGAGTTCACCGCCGTTCCGCAAATTGTGCCCACCTCAAAATCGGGCACAGTGTGAAGACAGGGGGAATTTTGACTCCAGCAACGCGCCCCGCGAGAGGAGCATGCCGCGCATTTGCGGTTGGCCTCTTTGCGGCCCTTGCCGCGTCCTGTTCCTCGGGTAGCGAACCATCGATGCAGCTAGATCAATCCGCCGAAGCCGGTGCGCCTGTAGCAGCGCTGGACGCGGAAGCGGTCGGAGCGGCGGCGGGGAAGCCCAGCGCCGCAAGTGATGCAAGGCAGGCGGCAGCGCCTGAATTGAAGCCCAACGACAAGACAATCTCTGCCGCGGAAACCCAGGAGACCGCGAGCGCCGCCGATCAGACCGGCGCTGAGAGTTCGGTAGCACAGCCTGAAGCCGCGGCAGGCGCGTCGCCACAAACCTCTCCATCGGGCCAGATCCTCGAAAACGGCGGCCCTATCCTGACCGCGGGCACCATGCCGGAAGTGATCGAACCGAAGAAGAAGAATTTCCTGTCCTCGTTCTTCGGATCGACGCCCGCCGAGGCCGCACCGGAAACCGCGGCGCCCGCCCGTGAGCCGAAGGCGAAGCCGGTCATCGCCCTGCCAGACCCGAATGAGGCGAAACGCAAGCAGGAGGCGGCGATCCGCCTCGCCTCGCTCGGCGCCACGGATGATGGTGTCGACGGCGGCAACGACTTCACGCTTCCTGGCGTCCGCACCACCAACCTGTTCGAGATCAAACGCAAGTCCGGTATTGATGACGACAGCGACATCGACGTCTATGAGGATATCGGCAGATACGACGTTGCCTCCGCCGCCGGAATGGCGCGCCTTGCGCCCAATGGCTTGTTGAAACAACGCGAGACCGTCGATACCGCCTGCCTGAAGCCGAAGCTCGTGCGCATCCTCAAGCAGGTGGAGCAGCATTTCGGCAAACGTCTGATCGTCACCTCAGGGTATCGTAGCCCTACCTACAACAAGAGGGTGCGCGGCGCAGAAAAATCGCAGCACATGTATTGCGCCGCCGTAGACGTCCAGATGCCGGGTGTTCAAAAGTTCGAATTGGCCCGCTATCTCCGAAACATGCCCGGTCGTGGCGGGGTAGGCACCTATTGCCACTCGGCGATTCACGTCGACATAGGTCCAGAGCGCGACTGGAACTGGAAGTGCAAGGGCTCGAAGACCTGATCTTTTTTCGCAGGCTCGGTCGGCTGAACGTTACGTCACCCGCCTTGCCCAAAAAGTTTGTGACCGGCGCTGTTTCAAGGTTGCCGCACGGCCCCAACGTATCTATAAGCCGCCTTGGCTACGCGCCCTTCGTCTATCGGTTAGGACGGCACCCTTTCACGGTGCAGAGAGGAGTTCGATTCTCCTAGGGCGTACCACCAATTCAAAGACTTAGCTTTATTGCCCGTGCTGCTGACCAGCCAGCAGTCGAATAGATGCTTCCGAGTCAGGCTGAATATGTCTGCGCCGGGATGAGGAAATGATTACAGTCGCCGCCAATGCAATCGATCTTCTTTCCGGCATAGCTTTGGCGAACATCGCAACCGACAGTTGGATCGTTCAATGAGTCTGTCGGACGCACTGCGGGTTGGCGCATGGGGTTGCGCCGTGATTGCATTGTCGGTGCTGCTTGCCTCCTGCTCATCACGACCGACAGGTGTCCTGACGCCTACCAGTAGCAGGCAGTCCGGTGCGACTACCATCGACATGCTGGTCGCCACGACGCGAGCGCCCTCAAACTCTCCTGGCATCGTTTTCTCCGGTGAACGCGGCGCGGGCGTCTCATTGACCTCGTTCGCCATTTCCATTCCGCCAAATCGGCAGATCGGCCAGGTCCAGTGGCCGACCCGGCTTCCCGCAAACCCATCGAAGGACTTTACGACGATAAGCGTGACGTCACTCGCAGGTATCGGCGATGCTCGGGGTTGGCTGAAGCAGAACCTCCCGAAAAGTCGGCGTGTGCTGATTTTCGTGCACGGTTTCAACAATGGTTATGAGGACGCCGTCTATCGATTTGCCCAGATTGCGCATGATTCCCAGGCTGAAGCTGCTCCTGTCCTGTTCACCTGGCCCTCTCGGGGCAGCGCATTCGCGTACGGTTTCGATCGCGAGAGCGCGAATTTCTCGCGAGACGCCTTGGAGGAGACAATCTGGCAACTGTCGCAGGACGCGACCGTCGGCGATGTCACGATCATGGGCCATTCCATGGGCGCCTGGTTGGTCATGGAGAGCCTTCGACAGATGGCGATCCGTCGCGGCAGCCTGCCGTCCTCCATTCACAACGTTATCCTCGCCTCCCCGGACATCGACGTCGACGTGTTCGGAACGCAATGGCGGGCGATGCAGCGACCCGATCTCCGCTTCACGATTTTCGTATCGCAGGCCGACCGCGCGCTTGCGCTTTCGCGAAGACTTGCCGGCCGTGTGGACCGCCTCGGACAGCTTGATGTGAATTCCGCAACCAGCTTTTCCCTGGCGGATAAGGCAGGCATCACCGTGATCGATCTCTCCGAACTGCGCGGCGGCGATTCGCTGAACCACAGCAAGTTTGCGGAATCGCCTGAGGTCGTCCGGCTGATCGGTGCGCGTCTGGTCGCCGGTCAGGTCATCGACGATTCCGATGCCAGCCTCGGTGAAAGAATCGGCATTGCAGCGATGGGCGTGGGCCAGGCTGTCGGTGGCGCGGCCGGGGCCGTGATAACGGCACCGATCGTCGTACTCGATCCCAATACGAGAAGAACCTACAACGATCAGCTCAACCAGATTGGCCGGCCGGACGACTACTAGGCAGGCTCATCGTAACATCTGTTCGCGAGCTGCAGCGCGTCAAACCTGCCGGCTTTGTCCAGCCTGCCGAGATACTGCACCGAGGCATAGAAACGCGTGTAATCGCCCGAACACAGGTCGAATAACCGGATAAACTCATCCACCTGGTCGCTGTAGACCGACACTGCGGCAAGCTTGGCATTGTTGATCGGAGCATCGAACCAGCCATCGTACCCGCGGAATCCGCGCCAGCGGCCGTCACGGACCTGCCGGTAGCGCGCCCGCAATCTATCGATAACCTTCGCTTTCGCGTCGCGCTTTTCATCCACGCTGCCGGAGCCAGCATAAATCCGCGCCAATTCTTCGCGCGTTCGCGATACCAGAGCGATGAATTCGGCGCGGCGCTTCCTATCAGCCTCGTAGCGGCGTAATCCGGCGGTGTCGCCGGCGGCACGCAACCATCTTCTTACGCCGGTTGTTTCGACCGCGACGGCAAAGGCCTCGTTGAACTCGGAATCGCCTGCTGTGTAGACCCGCTGATGGGCCAATTCGTGGAAAACCACGGCTGCGAGGTCGGTTTCGCCCTGCGCAAACATCGTGCTCAGCAACGGGTCACTTGACCATCCCAGGGTCGAATAGGCGGTTACGCCGCCTATATATACATCCAGCCCCTGCCCCTGCAGTTCACGGGCAAATTCGACAGCCTTTTCCCTTGAAAAATAGCCGCGGTATGGGACGCAGCCATAGACCGGAACGCACCATGTCCGGGGGACAAGCGACAACTCCGGCGCGGCGAACACCGCCCATGTCACGGCATCGCGACCGATATCGACATAGCTGCGGTAGCTCCTGTTGTCTGGCAATCCCAGTTCGTCGATGGCAAACTGCCGTATCGCACGCGCATCCTCCATTCGTTTGCGCAATTCTTCGGAGGTCGAAGGATTCTCGATAAGCTTTGCGACGTCCTGGCGCGCGGTCATGATCGTCACGTGACCTTCCAGGGACTGCGCGTAGTACGGAATGCTTGTGCAGCCGGCGATGCCGAATACCATAACTGTCACGGCAACCAGCCGGAAGAATGCTCGCATGGGGTCCGGCCTTAGAACTGCTTACCGCGCCAATGAAGCGAATATCGCCAATGCACGCGGATTCGGCAATTCGTTCAGCAGCCTGCTAAGAGATAGCAAGCAAAGACGGCTATGTTTCCGATGTCGGATCGGCCGTAGTGCTTATGCAACCCGATCCGACCGGCCGCCGATGGCGGTTTCCAGGCCGCTGCGGAGGTCGGCAATGCTGATGGCTCCGAGATCGAAAAGCGCACTCACGAGTTCGGTGACGTAAAGACGCTCATCGCCGTCCTCGATGCCACAGTCATGGCAATACTCGTCTACCGCCTGCGTCAGGAGTTTTTGCTGCTGGAATGTTCCGTTGAAAGCCATGATGCTCTCTCCTCCTTTTGTAGGGGCGAAAGCGTGATCGACTCTTCCAAGCGTCCGGATGCCGGGGGATATCGGACGACAACACCACCATAGAGCTTGGTCCAACCATTGCATCTAACAAATGTTACCCAACTGACTGAGTTTGGCCCGCCTCGCGAACATGTGAACTTTCGACCTTCCGAGCATCGACTATGGATTCAGTACACTAATATACCAATTTCCGTTGACACCCCTTCTACGAGCGTGAAGATTGTCGCAAGGCTATCACTGGGAGGATGAGGTGCCGACAGACAGGGGCTTGAGGGTCGGACTTGTAGGCGCCGGCTTCATGGGCCGCACTCACTCCAACGCCTATCATCAGGTGAGCCGCTTCTTTCCGCAGGAAAGAGGCGCTGATCTGGTCGCCGTGTGCTCTCGCGACGGCGCGAAGGCCCAGGACTTCGCTACTCAATGGGGCTACGGCGGACACGAAACTGACTGGCGAAAGCTGGTCGCGCGCGATGACATCGACCTGATAGACATCGCCACTCCGAACGACACCCATGCCGAGATCGCCGAAGCTGCTGCCAAGGCCGGGAAGATGGTAGCATGCGAGAAGCCGCTGGGTCGCAGCCTCGCGGAATCGCGGCGCATGACGGTCGCCGTCGAACGCGCCGACGTCGCCAACATGGTCTGGTACAACTACCGGCGCGTCCCTGCCCTCGCGCTCGCGAAGCAGATGATCGATGAGGGCCGGCTCGGGCGCATCTTCCACAGCCGCTTCAAATTCCTTCAGGACTGGACTATTTCCGCCGACCTGCCTCAGGGCGGCGCGGGCACCTGGCGGCTTGATGCCGCCGTGGCTGGCAGCGGCGTCACTGGCGACCTGCTTGCGCACTGTATCGACGCAGCGCTCTGGCTGGTCGGACCGGTAGCGGAGGTTTCCGGGACAACGGAAGTCTTCGTGCCAGAACGTGTCCATGCCCTCACCGGCAAGCGCGAGCCGATTACACTGGACGACGCCAGCCTGTTCCTTGCCCGTTTCGCCAACGGATCGCTGGCGACGTTCGAGGCGACGCGCTTCGCACGCGGCCACAAGGCGCTGTTCACGCTGGAGCTCAACGGCGAAAAGGGCTCGGTCGCCTGGGACCTGCATGACCTGCACCGGCTGCAATTCTTCAGCTACGATGGCGACGGCGCGACACGCGGCTGGCGCTCGATTCACGTCACTGACGGCGACCACCCATACATGAAGGCTTGGTGGGTTCCGGGCCTGCAGATCGGTTACGAGCATACCTTCGTGCATCAGGTCGCGGATTTCATGTCCGGCCTGCGCACTGGGACCAAGACCGTACCCGACTTCGCGGACGGCCTCGCGGTCGACGCCGTGGTTGACGCCGTCCTGAAATCGGCGCGATCGCGAAGCTGGGAAACCGTGGAAAATATCGAACAGGCGGCCAGGCTGGAGGGGGCAGCCTGAGCCGACAGCCGGAAGCAAAAGTCGAAGGGCGTCGCGCCGGATCAGCAGGCCGACGACCATGGATGGGAGGAGCCGCATGCCACTTCTGGATATCCGGAATGTTTCGAAAAGTTTCGGAGCCATCCGGGCGCTGACCGATATCAGTTTTTCGGTGGAGCCGGGCGAAGTCGTCGGCCTCATGGGCGACAACGGCGCGGGCAAATCCACGATGGTCAAGCTGATCGCTGGCAACTTCCGCCCAGACGAAGGCGAGGTGCATGTTGATGGCGAAACGTGCGAGTTCAACAAGCCCATTGAAGCACGCGGCAAGGGTATCGAGGTCGTCTACCAGGACCTTGCGCTGGCGGACAATCTGACAGCGGCTCAGAACGTTTTCCTCGGGCGCGAGATCAAGAAGGGAGTCTGGCCATTTCGCGTGCTCGACAAGCAGGCCATGATCGACCGCTCGGCCGACCTGTTCGCCGAACTCAAGTCCGAGACGCGTCCTCGCGATCTCGTGAAGAAAATGTCCGGCGGCCAGCGGCAGGCGGTAGCGATCGCGCGCACGCGCCTCTCCAACGCCAAGCTCGTGATGATGGACGAACCCACAGCCGCCATCTCGGTGCGGCAGGTGGCGGAGGTCCTGGAACTCATCCGCCGCCTCAAGGCGCAGGGCGTGTCTGTCATGTTGATCAGCCACCGCATGCCCGACGTGTTCGCCGTCTGCGACCGCATCGTGGTGATGCGACGCGGTACGAAAGTTGCGGACAAGCCGACGGCATCGACCTCGCCTGAAGAAATCACCGGACTTATTACGGGAGCGATACGTGCAGCCTGAAGCCACCACAATCGCGGCCGCCCCTGCGGCGTCCGACCACGCAGCGCTCGATCAGGTGGTCGGTGTGCGCGAGCAGACGCCGCTCCAGAAGCTGTTCCGGGCCCAGTCCTTCTGGGTCGCGGTGGCGCTTGCCGTGCTCATGCTGGTGATGACGATCATCGAACCCACCTTTGGCTCCGTCGAAAACATCGGCAATATTTCGCGCAACTTCGCGCCGATCGGGATCATGGCGCTCGGCATGACCGTAGTGCTGATCACGGGCGGCATCGACCTTTCCGTCGGTTCGATCATGGCTTTGGTCGCCATCGTTGCCGGCCTTTTTCTGACATGGCAGCACACATGGTACGTCGCCTTCGCGATGGGCATGCTGGCTGGGCTCGCCTGCGGCGTCGTCAACGGCTTCTTCGTTGCCTATCTGAACATGCCCTCCTTCGTGGTGACACTCGGCATGATGTCGATTGCCCGCTCGCTGGCGATCGTGCTTTCCGGCAACCAGATGCTTTACCAGTTCGGGCCGGACGCGCCGATCGTGAAGGCCATCGGCCAGGCGAAGTGGCCGTTGCGGGAACCGTTGGGCTGGGCGCCGCCATGGATGCCGGAATTCTCCTCGCATTTCTGGGCGCTGATCATCCTCGCGCTGATCGTCGGCTGGGTCTTCAACTACACGGCCTGGGCGCGCCATCTCTTCGCCATCGGCGGCAACGAGCAGGCTGCGCGCCTGACCGGCGTCCCCGTCGACAAGATCAAGTTCCAGGCCTACGTGTTTTCGGCCTTCACGGCCTCGTTCGCCTCGATCCTGCTGCTTGGCTACAACGGCTCGGCCCTTAACGCGCTCGGCACCGGCTACGAACTGCGTGTCATCGCAGCGACCGTCATCGGCGGCGCTAGCCTGATGGGCGGCTACGGAACCGCCTTCGGCGCAGTGGTCGGCGCAGCGTTCCTGGAGGTGATCCGCAACGCGCTGCTGATGGCAGGCGTCGATTCCAACTGGCAGGGCGCATTCGTCGGCGTCTTCATCATCGTAGCTGTCCTGCTCGGCATGCAGACAAGCGGTACATCGCTTCGCGCCCTGACGCAGCATTGGCTGCCGGCAAGGCGTCGCTAGAGCATGATCCCGAAAGGTGGGTACGGTCTCTGAAAAGGTCATGCGCAAACAAGCACCAACACTGCGGCTGGAGGAGCCGCGGGAAACAGGATCAACGTGGAGGATCATGAATGAGAAGAATCCGATGAGCGTCACAAACCGCCGACTGCGGAAAATGACGCCTCTGTCGCGATGAGGGAGAGAGACTGAAGGAAGGAACCGCCCGTTTCGGGCAACAAACATTGTGGAGGACTATCTGACATGAAGAACATTCTTTTGAGCGCCACCGTGGCCTTTGCCGCCCTTGCCGGCGGACAGGCCCTTGCACAGGACAAACCCGTTTTCGCGCTTGTGCCCAAGGCCATGGACAACCCGTTCTACGACCAGGCGCTCGCCGGCTGCAAAAAGGCCGTTGAGGATTCCGGCGGCGCGTTCGAGTGCCAGTATATCGGCCCCGGCGCGCATGGCGGCGGTGACGAGCAGGTGCAGATCGTACAGGATCTCGTCGCCAAGCGTGTCGCCGGCATCGCGGTTTCACCGTCCAACGCGGTGGCGATCCTGCCTGCCCTGCAGGCTGCCAAGGAAGCCGGCATCCCGGTCATCACCTTCGATTCCGACGTGCTGCCGGAAAACAAGGACCTGCGCGTCGCTTATATCGGCACGTACAATTATGAGATCGGCACCAACATCGCCAAGATCCTGCAGACGATCAAGCCGAAAGGCGGGGTGATCTGCATTCAGTCGGGCGGCGCAGCGGCAGCCAACCTCAACGAGCGCATGCAGGGCATCCGTGACGGACTGGCCGGCAAGCAGTCCGCCGCTTCCCCCGGCGACCCGCTAACCGGGCAGAACGGCTGGACCGAAGCCGAAGGCTGCCCACTCTACACCAACGACGACTTCCCGCTCGCTGCCCAGCAGTTCCAGGACCTGCTGACCAAGATGCCGAACCTCGACGCCTTCGCGGCGACCGGCGGCTTCGCGCAGTTCGTTCCGGATGCAAACCGCGCCGCGACCGAGCCGTTCAAGGACAAGATCGCCAAGAACGAACTCGCGGTTGTCTACGCCGACACGCTGCCGACGCAGATCGACCAGATGAAGGAAGGTCTGTCGCAGGGTCAGGTCGGCCAGCGTCCGTATGAAATGGGCTACAAGTCCATGATGGCGCTGAACGATATCAAGGCGGGCAAGCCGGGTCCGGCTGATCCGACCTATACCGGCCTCGACGTCTGCACTCCAGCGACCGCCGACACCTGCATAGCCAAGTAACGGCTGACAAGCATGAGCCGGGACGGAAAACTCTTCCGCCCCGGTTCACCGCCCGAAATTGGATCATCGCATGGCGCCCGGCGCACAATGATGAACGTGGAGGCAACGCAGCTCAGGCGCGGCGTCGCGTTGAGCGAGCAGGTCTATCAGGTCGTTCGCGGCATGATCGTCAGCGGCAGGATGCGGCCGGGCGAGGCCGTTGTCGAGGCAGCACTCGCCGCGCGGCTTGGCGTGTCTCGTACTCCCGTGCGCGAGGCGCTGAAACGCATCAGCGACGAGGGTCTCATCGAGGTTTTCGCGCAAAGCGGCACTTTTATCGCTCCGATAAGCCGCAAGGCGCTTGAAGAGGCCTACATCATCCGAACGGCGCTCGAAGCCGAAAGCGCCTCACGCGCCGCAGGCCGCCTGACGGAGAGCGCCATAGAGGCCTTCATCGACAACATCGCCGCCCATGACAGGGCGATCGGCCGCCGGAATTTCGTCGACGCGATCCGGCTCGACGACACCTTTCATCGCATGATCGCCGAGGTGAACAGTCTGCACATGCTTTGGCGCGCCGTCGATGTTTCGAAGGCGCAGATGGATCGCGGCCGTCATCTGGCAATCCCAGAACCAGGCCTCGGAGATATAACCATACGCCAGCACAGGCTCATCCTGGAGGCGATGCAGGCAGGAAACGCTGCCGAAGCCGCTGCACAGATGCGGGAGCATCTGGCCACGTCACTACGCAATACGCTCGAGATCGCTTCAGGTCTGATCGCCTGATTCAGGCAATCGTCTGGTCATCGCTGAACAGCGACCACACGGCGACAAACAGCGCCGCGATCAAGGGGCCAATGACAAAACCGTTGATCCCAAACAGCGAGATTCCGCCGACCGTCGAGATAAGGATGACGTAGTCTGGCAGACGCAGATCCTTGCCGACGAGTTGCGGCCGCAGCAGGTTGTCGACCATGCCGATGACCAGCGTGCCAACTGCTAGCAGCGCCAGACCCTTGCCGTACTCACCCGACAGCAACAGGAATCCCGCTACAGGCCCCCAGACCAGCGCGGCGCCCACGGCGGGCAATAGCGACAGCAGCGCCATCAGCACGCCCCACAGCAGCCCGGCTTCGATGCCAATCAGCCAGAACATTACGCCGCCTATGGTACCTTGGATGATCGCGATGATGACATTGCCCTTCACCGTCGCCCGGACAACGGAAGCGAACTTCGCAAAAATCTGGTCGGTGTAGCGGTCCTTGAGGGGACTGGCCCTGCGTATCGCCAGCGCCAGCGAATGGCCGTCGCGGAACAGGAAGAACAACAGGTACAGCATAACCCCGAGGCTGACGACGAACTGCAGCGTGCCCTGCCCTATGATGACAGCGCGCGCCGCGAAGGCCTGCGCAAGTTGTCCCATGAAGGATGTCAGGCTGTTCTGAATTTCAGAAATATCGCCAAGCCCCAGAGACTGAAGACCATTGATCACAAATGTGGGGAGGGCATCATAAATTTGCTGCAGCATCGACGAGACATCGAACTCGCGCGTATCGATGCGTTGATAGAGGCTGGTTGCTTCCTGCGCCAATGAGGCGAGTACGATCGACCCCGGCAGGACCACAATGCAGATGCAGGCGAGCAGGCTGAGGCCGGCGGCGATGTTCGCGCCCCCGAACCTGTGGAACAGCCGCCGGTATAAAGGCCGGAAAAGGATCGCGAGGATGGTCGCCCACAGAATCGCACCATAGTAAGGGAGCAGCAGCCAGACGAATGCTGCCGTCACGAGCACGACGGCCGTAACGAAGCTGACGCCTTCTATTGTCGTCTTGCGCATAGAGGTGCTGTCCTTGTTCCGGCATGACCTCCCTGCCCGTCAGAGGTCGATGGTGATCCTGTAGAAAAGTGTTTGGCCGGAACCTGAGCCTTCAGCGGCTTTACTCCCGGTTTCCCACCAGTTCGCATGCCTGTTGAGAAACTCAAAGGCGGTCCTTACCCCGAAAATCCCTGATAACCATCGCCGTTCGGTCACGCGCTCAGACCTCGTCGCACGTAGACTAAAGCAATGTTTGGACGGAATGAACCGTTCTGCCCGCAACAGACGATGCCGTATGTCGCGCATGTCCAGCTCGCCGGGAAAGAAGCCCCAGCTAATCCCGGCGAGCGACGCCCATGACGCGGACGATTACCGGCAGACAGCCGGCACGATTTTCGCAGCAAGATACATGCCGGAGAAAGTGCCTCGAAACGAGACACATCAACTCAATACACGAGATACGATCCCGAACATGTCAGATACTGGTGCGGATGAAGGGACTCGAACCCCCACGCCTTGCGGCACCGGAACCTAAATCCGGGGTGGAAATCCCGGAGGCTATATAATCCACGGGGTCGAGGAAAATTGTCGGGCACAGTTCAGGCACTCCTCGGGCACACCGGGCACAGTTTCGGGCACAGTCTTGCCATAGCCGTTCGGGGCCGGTAGAGGGGGCGGCGCTGCGGGCGTGGTGGAATTGGTAGACACAGCAGGTTTAGGTCCTGCCGCCGCAAGGTTTGGGGGTTCGAGTCCCTCCGCCCGCACCATCACCACCAGTGCTCCTGGTGTCCTCTAGAGTCATACCAGCGAGTGGATACGTTAACCGGGTCCTTGATTAGGCCCGAGCGTATCATGCCCTCGGCCTCCGCGACGGTGCGAAACGAACCGTGGCTGTCCCATAAGCGGAATGGCCACCGACCTGTCAGCGCCTTGAGGCGGAACCACACTTCGCCGTTCGGATGCCTCCACTCCTCGATCTTGTATTTGTCAGCCATCAGTCGTTGTCTCCATAGAGGACTGGACGCACGCGGCGGCCGGTGTAGGCGAAGTCGTAGTCGTTCATGCCGAGACCCTCCGGCCAAACCCGAGGCTGTCCTTCCAGAACGAGAGCTTCAGGAATGGAGACCGGCGAGTGAACGTGTGGTCTGGTGTGAAGTGGTACCATTTGTACCCGAGCGCGGCGTAGTAGATCGAAATGATGTGCCGGCCGTTCTGCCCAAGGGCGTCGATAGCGGCCCAAGTCAGCGCCGTTCGCCGGCAATAGGACGCCTTATGGTACGTCGCTAGGCGGTGGAAAGCCGTCGCAAGGTCGGTGTTGTGGTGCTTGGTCTTGTTCAGCAGATCGCGGGCTCGCTGGTACTCCAGCAACCGCGCTCCGGCGTCGAAGGAGAAGAACATCGTTGCCGCTACAGCGACGAATGATCCCGGAGCCGGGACTATAGAGGCAACAGAAGTGGACAGCAAAGCGAGGACGAGCGGCGGCCAGACAGCCGCGATGGAGTGGAGGATCGACTTCATGGCTTACCTTTCGAGGACAAAGAAAAGCCCCCGGTGGAAGCCGAGGGCGCTGACGAAACAGAGAGGTTGATGGGAGGCTAAGACGCCTGACGCTTAGCCGAGGACATGCGGTAGTGAATGAAGCCGGCAGCGAGGCCGATGAGCGCACCGATCAGGTCCGCTCCTGGCACCCACATGGCGGTCAGGCCGAAGATGGACACGACGCCGACGACAATGCCTATGACAATGGAAACGAGCATGGAAGGTCTCCGATGAGGAAACCCTTCCTATAACCCTACGCGACTCGTTCGAGCAAGGCCACCACGTCGTCCAGCGCTGCGTCGGCTTCAGGAACTTGACGGTCTTCTTGCCGTGCTTCTCGGAGCCGAACTCCAGCAGGCCGGTGGCCGAGACCATCAGCTCAATCAGCTTCAGGCCGGTCAGGAGCTTGTCGCGGTCAGACCAAGGGTCCCAATCGTCGCCGTGCTCGCGGAGCATGTGCATGAGGACGCGACGGCGGTGTTCGAGGTGCCCGGTGTTGTCGTCAAGGAAGCCGAGGGTGCCCTTGAAGTTCTGGGCGTTGTCCACAGCGAACTTCGCCAGACGCTTCTCCAGCTCGACAGTGCTGCCGATCCGGACGGCGAGTCGGGTGAGGTTCTGGTCCTGCGCATAGCCGTCGAGGATGAACTTGGCCGTGATGAAGGCCAGGGCCTCGGCCTCCAGCCCGCTGAAGAACCGCACGGCGCTGTGTCGCCTCCCTGCCCGGCCAGAGCCGGCCTCGTCCCGGAACTTCAGGATCGCGGCTGCGGTCGGGTCGATCACAACATCGAGAACGGTCTGCATGGATTTCGAGCGAGTCGCCTCGCCGGCCTCACGGGCTTCGAGGGCGTTCCTGCGAAATCGGTCTACACCGAGCGAAGCCATACGGGCCTCCAGATCGGCTTGAATTTCCATCATGTCTTGCACGGTTTCTCCTTGGTTGGGCACAAGTTCGGGCACACATGGCCTCTCGGTCACGTTTCGTTCTTTTTCGGGCACACAATCCAGTCCCGGAACCGGGAACACTAATCCGAGCCGAAAAACGCCCCAGTTACGGGGCTCAAGTCCTTGTTGGGTAAGGGATAGCGCTGTCTAGTCCCGCATCCGGGACAATTCCGTAGCAGAACCTAAATCCGGGGCGTCTACCAGTTCCGCCACATCCGCGCCCGCCCGCCAATCCCACGTTGGCCATCATTCTGTCAATCTCAAGGATGACAGCTTGTTCCCGTCTGTGTGACGCGAAGAAGTGTTGAAAATCCGCGGCGCGTATGACAAAAGGCGTGTCAATTGTGACGGGAGTGAAAGATCCGCTGCTTGCTGGCTCGGTAAGATAGTTCAGAAACAACGACTTATCGACAGAAGCACGTGTCCAGCGCCAAGGAATCCGGGCCGTAAGCGGCCGGTTGACTGTGCGTTCTGCCCTCATGACGAACTAGCCACTCCGGCACGAATACACCGGCAGGCTGAACGGCGCGGCCGTACAGAATGCGCGGATTCGAGAAACGAAGGTTTTGACGATGCAGGTTACCGAGACGCTGAATTCCGGCCTCAAGCGCGAAATAAAGGTCACCGTTCCGGCCGGCGACATGGAAGCCCGGCTCGTGACGCGGCTTAACGAGATCAAGGACAAGGCCCGCATCAACGGCTTCCGTCCGGGCAAAGTGCCGCTGCAGCACCTGCGCAAGGTCTACGGCAAGTCCTTCATGGCCGAGGTTGTGAACGACATCCTGTCGAACCAGACCCGCCGCATCATTGCCGACCGGGGTGAAAAGGCTGCCATGCAGCCCGAGGTCACGATGACAGAGGACGAGAAGGAAGCAGAGAAAATCCTGGCCGGCAACGCCGACTTCGAGTTCCAGCTTGCCTACGAGATCATCCCGGCCATCGAGATCAAGGCTGTATCGGACATCGCCGTCACCCGTTCTGTGTATGACGTGCCGGAGAGCGAGATAGACGACCAGGTAAAGCGCGTCGCCGAATCGACTCGCAGTTACGAAACGAAGGCCGGCAAGGCCGCGGAGGGCGACCGGGTCTCGATCGACTATGTCGGCAAGATCGACGGCGTGGCCTTCGATGGCGGCGCGGGCACCGACCAGCCGCTCGTGCTCGGCTCCAAGGAGTTCATCCCCGGTTTCGAGGACCAGCTTGTCGGCACCAAGGCCGGCGACGAAAAGCAGATCACCGTGACTTTCCCGGAGAACTACCAGGCACCGCATCTGGCCGGCAAGGAAGCCACCTTCGACGTCACCGTCAAGGAAGTCTCGGCCCCCGGCCCGTTTGAGATCAACGACGAAACGGCCAAGGCGCTCGGCCTGGAATCGCTCGACCGCCTGCGCGAGATCGTGAAGGGCCAGCTCGAAAGCCAGTTCGGCTCGATCACGCGCCAGAAGGTCAAGCGCCAGTTGCTCGACCAGCTTGATAGCGCCTACCAGTTCGAGGCCCCCTCCAAGCTTGTGGAAGCCGAATTCACCAACATCTGGAACCAGGTGAACCGCGACCTGCAGGCGGCCGGCCGCACCTTCGCGGACGAGGAAACCACAGAGGACGAGGCTCGCGAGGAGTATACCAAGCTCGCCGAGCGTCGTGTCCGCCTCGGCCTGGTGCTGGCGGAGATCGGCGAGAAGGCTGGCGTGACGGTCGCCGACGAGGAGGTCCAGCGAGCCCTATTCGAAACCATCCGCCGCTTCCCGGCCGACCAGCAGCAGCAGGCGTTCGAATTCTACCGCAATACGCCCGACGCGATCACCTCGATCCGCGCACCGCTGTTCGAGGAAAAAGTGATCGACCACCTGCTTGGCCAGGTTTCGGTGACCGACAAGAAGGTCTCGAAGGAAGAACTGACCGCCGAGGACGAGGCGGAAGAAACCGCCAAGCCGGCCAAGAAGGCCACAGCCAAGAAGGCGAAGAAGGCCGACGATGCGGCTTCGGAAGAAACTGCCGAAGCGCCGAAGAAGAAGGCGACCAAGAAGAAGGCCGCCGACGCCGAGTAATCGAAGCGTCTCGCTTGCAGAAACAGGGCC
This sequence comes from Mesorhizobium sp., assembly GCF_016793485.1. Taxonomy (GTDB): domain Bacteria; phylum Pseudomonadota; class Alphaproteobacteria; order Rhizobiales; family Rhizobiaceae; genus Mesorhizobium_K. Next base: position 83,794 of record NZ_JAEULZ010000026.1, read on the forward strand.
GCCTAGCGCGGCCCTGTTTCGTTTCGGATTATCCCTTTGCCGCTCATACTGTAATAGCCGTTCTTGCCGATGATTATGTGATCGTGGACGGCCACGCCGAGCCGTTTGCCGGCATCGATGATTTCATTGGTCATCGCGATGTCGGCCCGCGACGGCGTCGGATCACCTGACGGATGATTGTGGACAAGGATGATTGCAGTCGACGACAGTTCGAGCGCTCGCCTGACAACCTCACGCGGATAGGCTGGCGTGTGATCGACCGTACCGACATGCTGCACCTCGTCGGCGATCAGCGCATTCTTCTTGTTGAGGAAGAGTATCCGGAACTGTTCCCGCTCCTCGAAGGCCATTGCGGCACGACAATACTCCAGCACCCTGTCCATCAACGACATCACGTCACGGTTCATTATTTGGCCACGGATCATGCGGCCGGCGGCTTCTGCGACGATCTTGAGTTCGGTCGCGGATGCAGCTCCCATCCCCTCGACCTCCACAAGCAAATGAGGTGGCGCCCCAAGAACCTCGGGAAATGACCCAAACCGCTCCAATAGTGCCTTGGCTGTTGGCTTTGTATCGCCCTGGGGGATTGCCCTGTAGAGCAGCAACTCCAGCACCTCATAATCGTCCATCTTGTCGCCCGAGCGAGAGAAGCGCTTTCGTAGACGCTTCCGATGGCCGTGATAATGAGGTTTTGCTTTGACAGGCTTGGCTTTGCCAGACGTCTGTTTGGTAGATTTCGCGGTCGGGAAAGCTTGTTCCGCAGTAATTTCAGGCTTCAATTGCGGTTGCGGAACAGGGCGCTCCGCAAAGAAACCGCGCTCGTCGCTGTCCTCTTCTCCCATCCAACGTCCCCCGACAGGCAAATACGCCCGACCGGGGAGAATATTACGAAGGCAGGCCGGGACGGTCGAGCCCTTTCGGCGACAGTGTGAAAATCTCGCAGCCGGTCGCCGTCACGCCGACGGCGTGTTCGTATTGGGCCGAAAGGGACCGGTCCCGCGTGACGGCAGTCCAGCCGTCCGAGAGCACCTTCACATGCGGACGGCCGAGATTGATCATCGGCTCGATGGTGAAGATCATCCCTTCGCGCATCTCCACGCCTTCGCCGACGCTGCCGTAGTGGAGAATGTTAGGCGCATCGTGGAAAAGCTGCCCGACTCCGTGGCCGCAAAAGTCGCGCACTACCGAGCAGCGCTCGGCTTCCGCGTAAGACTGGATCGCCGCGCCAATCGCGCCGGTCCGCGCGCCGGGCTTTACGGCTGCGATGCCGCGCATCAGGCATTCGTGGGTGACTTCCAGCAGGCGTTCGGCCGCCCGCTTTATCTGGCCGACGGGGTACATGCGACTGGAATCGCCGTGCCATCCGTCCAGAATGTAGGTTACGTCGATGTTGACGATGTCCCCTTCCCGCAGCGGCTTGTCATCAGGAATGCCATGGCAGACGACGTGGTTGATCGAGGTGCAGGTGGACTTGGTGTAACCGCGATAGTTGAGCGTGGCCGGCATCGCGCCGTGATCCATGCCGAATTCGAAGACGAAGCGGTCGATGGCGTTCGTCGTCATGCCCGGCGCGACCATCGAAGCCAGTTCGTCGAGGCAGGCGGCGGTGATGGCGCTCGCCTTTCGCATGCCCTCGAAGCCCTCGCGCCCGTAGAGCCGTATCTGGCCGGTGTTGCGAAGCGGCGCCGTATCGGCATCAAGATATGTAACCATGGAAAACTTGTCCGGCGCGACTGTCGAGTAAAGGTGCAGAAGCTTGATTTGGCACCGTATCGCCCGATGTTCAACCCCGCCTTGGCTCCCACGAAGGCATGACAAAGGATTTCCGGCACATCGAAGGCATTTCCGTTGCGATGGAAACCGATCGTCGCTACGCCAGCACGAGCCAAGGAGAAGACAAGTGCGCGACAGAATCCGTGTCAGATCGGTTGAACTGCTTTCCGACGACTGGGCAAAGCTGACCAAGACGACATTCGACTACCGCCGCAATGACGGCACTTGGGAAACGCAGATTCGGCAGACCTACGATCGCGGCGATGGCGCAGCCATCCTCCCTTTCGACCGCCAACGTTCAACCGTGCTGCTTGTCCGACAGTTTCGCTACCCAGCCTATGTGACGGGTCATCCGGAGCCACTAATCGAAGCGTGCGCCGGGCTGCTTGACGAGAATGATCCCGAGACAGCGATTCGGAAGGAAGCCGAGGAGGAACTCGGCTACCATGTGCACGGCGTACGGTCACTGTACGCACCATACATGAGCCCCGGGAGCGTAACTGAACGTCTTACGTTTTTCATCGCCGACTACACGCCAGCCGATCGTATATCGGACGGCGGCGGCGCTGCCGAGGAAGGCGAGGACATAGAAGTCCTGGAGATCAAACTGGACGAAGCACTGGCCATGGTCGGCGACGGCCGGATCGTCGACGCCAAGACAATCATGCTAATCCAGCACCTCAAGCTGGAACTACTGGGCGCGTTCGGGTGGTAAATTAGACGCTGCCGCTAGGGTCAGCGGATATTGCTCAATTCTGGGAAGGAATAGATCGTACCCACGGTGCATTGCCCGGCGTCGGAGAGACGCTGCGTGCACGCACGTCCCTGATGGCTGACGTTCGGCGGCGCGCCCTGGCAGGCGGCGAGGATGAATATCATCGGCAACAAGCTCCAGGCAGGCACTCGTCGCATGGCGCATCTCCCTCCGGTTTTTCGTGCATTACCATATGGCGACAAGGCAATGGAGTCCCGTCGACCCTTCATTCAGTCCTTTTCGCGGCCGGCCCGCCACTGGTTCAATAAAGCGGTTCTTCGTAGAGCGGTGTCTGGCCGTCCAGAAGCGCCTTGATCTGGGCCGTGCCGTCCTGTGCGATCGCGGCAAGGACCCCAAACGGACGCTCGCGCATGTCAGTCTCGATCGCACGACCCTCGCCCTCCGGAACGTAGAAGCGGTCGATGCCATAGCCCACATTGTAAGCGAGTTCCGACCCAAAAGGTCCGCTGGTAATGATACCCCGGATATCGACCTCCCCGGCTGTCGGCTGACCGGCTGGCGCACGGAGCGACGCGGATCGGGCGCGCCAGTAGCCGTCGTCATCCTTCCCAAGCCTAACGAAGATGGGCGTATCCCGCGCCGCGTCGCCATCGGACGGCGCGTTCGAGACGATGGCAACCGGCACGTTCCGGATCTCGTAGTTCAAAACAACATAGTCGCCGCGCAGGAGGTCGCGCGGGTCGATCGGCTCGACCTTCAGCACGACTTCCTGCCCATTGCGCAGGACCGCGGCCCTACCCATGATGATCCACGAAAGGAAGCCGATCTGGACGAGCGCCAGAACGACAGCGGCAAGAACCAGTCTCTGTCCGCTCATGACTGCACTCCCTCGGTAACGCCGGGCCTGCTCATGCGCTTCTCGATCCGGATGATGGCTATGGCCAGGAGGCCCAGGATGATCCCGGCCGCGAGGAAGAAACCGGCCGTTCCGAGCATCCCCTGAATCATCACCACATAGATCATGCAAAGCTCCAGCGCGAAGCCGATATAGGCGATCCAGCGCAGCCCACGGCTCTCGCGCCCTGCCAGCACGATCGCGGCGACGATGCCGGCCAGTATGATCGCGGCAGTTATCGCGAACGCCGATCCGGAATCATCGCCGATCTGAATCTGGATCATCACCATGCCGGTCAGGAAGCCGATCAACCCATGCACCGGCAGCAATCCGTCGATCCGGGCGAACCGTTCGGCGGCCTGCGGCATCGCCACGGCAAATCCGAAGACTGCTGCAGACAGCGCAGCAAGAACCGGCGCTACCCGCAGAACACTGGTTTCTCCCGCCAGGAGCGCTCCATAGAAAATGAGCGACAGGAGCAGCAGGTGCCGCGAGCTAGGGCTTCTCGTCCAAAAGGAGACGAGCCACAGAACAGCCGCGATGCCGATGAAGACATGTGGAAAATCGGCGTGTCGCCAGAAGCTTACCCCGACGAGGAAGAGCCACGTCGATGCCAGCGCCACCGCGCCCATGGTGAGCGGACCGGAGCGCAACGCCGCGGCGGCGATGGTCGTGCCGACGCACCACGTCAGAATCGCCTGGGTTTCGTCGCCCGAGAGATGGTACATCTGGCCGATCAGGGCGATGGCACCGCCAAAGGCGGCGGCGGCGATAAGCCAAAGCCCTTCGGCGATTGCATCGTGGTCCATGAGCTTGAGCACCGCGCCGCCGACATAGCCGGCGAAGATCACCGCGAAAAGAGCGCCCACGCGCCCTAGTCGTGGAATGGCCTCCCAGTTGGCGGCAACGAAAATCAGGATGGCCGCGCCAAACAGGAGCGCCGCCATGATGGCCAGAATGGAGCCGAAGCTCAGCGAACGGCGGTCCCGCGCCTCCGCGTCAGCGGCAATGGCTGCGGCAGCCTTGCCGTCTATATATCCGAGTTCGACCCATCTTGTGGCGTCAGCGCGCACCCGCGAGAAATAGCTCGCCATTACGTAGCTCCCGACCCTGCGGCCTAAAACGGCCTATGCCCAAGCCTTTGACATTAATGTCTTTTACAAAAATTCAGCGCTTTTGGGTTCACCGCGCTAATCGATTTTTGTTGCGTTGCACAAATTGCATTGCTGCCATGCACCAAAAGCGCTTTTAAAGCCTGCGGGGCAAACGTATCTCTTGTGCGTACCGAAGAGAACGAACGAACCGAAGACGAATCGAGACGACGATGAACCTGATCCGCAATTACCGCAACTGGCGCCTCTACCGGGAAACCGTGACGGAGTTGAACCGCCTGACCAACCGCGAACTGAACGACTTGGGCATTGCCCGCGCCAGCATTCGCGAAGTCGCCCGCAAGGCGATCTGACGATTTTGAATTTCGCCAGGGTCGACCTCCTCCCCGACCCTGACGGATACGGCCAGCTTTCACCTCCTCCCGATTGCTGGCCACCGAAACGGCGCCCGCCGCAACTCCTCCCGCGGCGGGCGTTGTTCCCAGGAAGGTGTCGCCCCTTCTGAAAAACGGCGACAGGAATTTCGTCAAAGCCGACCTCCTCCCCGGCGATGACGAATAGGCCGGTTTCCACCTCCTCCCGGGAACCGTCCACAAAAACGACACCCGCCGCACCTCCTCCCGCGGCGGGTGTTGTGTTTTGGGAGGCTGTTCGTCGTTTAGTCCTGGCCAAATTGTCCCCGCAGCTTCCACTGCTCGAGCGGCATGATGTCAGGCGTACCGCCCATCGGCTTGTACCAGGAATCGACCACCCACTTTTTGCCGGATGTATCACTGACAAGCGCGGTAAAGTGAGGGTAGCGCTGATCCAGGAAGAAACCGCGCGACACATTGCGCTCGACCTTGTGGTGCCTGAGCAACCCACGCTCCTTGAGGTAGACGAGGAGGTTGCGTGTGTTTGTCGCCTCGTCGACACAGTCCATCTGTCCACGCTCGGGCTTGCCGATCTCCGTCTTCGGCCTGTCCTGATAGCCGGTCGCCTGACCGGTTCGCTTTTCGTAGTAGCTGACGGCGCGCGCCAGCGCCGCACGCTCCGCAGCGGCGGATTTTACGCCTGCGCTCATGATGGAACGGAAACGCGCGCCATCGGCGGACGTCAGCACAAGCCTCGACCGGAACGCGCATCCGTAGCCGTGGCAGACCTGGATGGTCTTGGGGGTCGTCGCAGACGCCTGCGCCGCCGCGGGATTGGCATGGAGAAAGCAGGACAGGGTCAATCCGGCGAAACCAAAGGCGACGATGGATAAAATGTTCAGCCGGCGAAAGTCGTGATGCATGCCGGAGACGGTGTGCAATTGCGTCGAGCCGGTCAAGGTATTATTGCGAGCCGCATGAACACAAAGCCCATTCATATCATAGGCGGCGGCCTTGCCGGCTCGGAAGCGGCGTGGCAAGCGGCAGAAGCTGGCGTGCCCGTCATCCTCCACGAGATGCGCCCCGTGCGCGGCACCGAGGCCCACAAGACGGAAGGCCTTGCAGAACTCGTCTGCTCGAACTCGTTCCGGTCCGACGACGCGCAGAACAATGCTGTCGGCCTGCTGCACGCAGAGATGCGGCTTGCCGGATCGCTCATCATGGCGTCGGGCGACGCCAACCAGGTGCCGGCTGGCGGTGCGCTGGCTGTAGACCGCGACGGCTTTTCGGCGGCTGTTACCGCCAAGTTGGAGGCGCATACGCTCATCACCATCGTGCGCGAGGAAGTTTCCGGCCTGCCACCTGCGGACTGGGACAAGGCAATCATCGCCACGGGTCCACTGACGGCGCCCTCCCTTGCCGAGGCAATCGCGGCCGAGACAGGCGCCGATGCGCTGGCCTTCTTCGATGCGATCGCCCCCATCATTCATTTCGACAGCATCGACATGGATGTCTGCTGGTTCCAGTCGCGCTACGACAAGGTCGGGCCGGGAGGAACCGGGAAGGATTACATCAACTGTCCCATGGACAACGCGCAATATGATGCCTTCGTCGGCGCGCTCATCGATGGACAGAAGACCGAATTCAAGGAATGGGAAGGCACGCCCTATTTCGATGGGTGCCTGCCGATCGAGGTGATGTCCGAGAGGGGACCGGAAACGCTGCGCCATGGCCCCATGAAGCCGATGGGCCTGACCAATGCGCACAACCCGACGGTAAAGGCCTACGCCGTCGTGCAATTGCGGCAGGACAACGCGCTCGGCACGCTCTACAACATGGTCGGCTTCCAGACCAAGCTGAAACACGCCGAGCAGGTACGCATCTTCCGCACCATACCGGGTCTGCAGAACGCCGAATTCGCCCGGCTCGGCGGCCTGCACCGCAACACCTACATCAACTCGCCGACACTGCTCGACGGCACGCTGCAACTGAGGTCGCGGCCCGGATTGCGGTTTGCCGGGCAGATCACCGGCTGCGAAGGTTATGTCGAATCGGCGGCAATCGGCCTGCTGGCGGGACGCTTCGCAGCCGCCGAACGGCTCGGCAAGCAAGTGGACCTGCCGCCCCCGACCACGGCGTTCGGCGCGTTGCTCGGCCATATTACCGGTGGCCACATCATCTCCGACGATGAACCCGGCAAGCGCTCGTTCCAGCCCATGAACATCAATTTCGGGCTCTTCCCGCCGGCCGAAGCGCCGAAGACGGAAGGCAAGCGCCTGCGTGGAAAGGAAAAGACCCACGCCAAACGACAGGCGATCACATCGCGGGCTTTGGCAGACTGTCGCGCGTGGCTTGGCCTGCCCGCGCTTGCGGTGGCGGCCGAATAGCTAAGCCCAACCCTTCGATGCGCGCCTGAACAGCAGCCATTGCTTGCGCCAGGCGCTGATATCCACGCTTGCCGCCAGCATGTCCTTCTCCCGCCCCTGCATCTTCGCGAGTTGCGCGCCGACAGGCGCGAGCGGCAGGAAAGCCGGACGAAGAGACTCCGGGAGTGCTTTCGCACCCTTTTCGAACGCCGCCAGATGCTCCCGTGCGAGTGCGATCATGGCCACGACCGCGCGCGGCGCGTTGGGTCCGCCGTCCCCGGCAATGAATTCCTCCGGCGACGTACCGGCTGCGGCAAGCAAATCCTTCGGGATGTAGCATTGACCGCGCCTTCGGTGCAGCGGCAGCAGCCTGAGCAGGCCGCAGGTCGCCAGGGCGCAGCCAGCATGGCCAGCCGTTTCAGCGCTTTGCAATGCGGCCTGGCGGTCGAGCACGAGCGCCGAAAGCTGGATGACGGCGGCCGCCGTCTCGCCGCAATAGCCCTCTAGGTCGCCGCGTGTCGGCATGGGATCGTCGTAGAGATCGAAGATGCGCGCATCCAGATAGTTCTGGAATGCCTGGACAGGCAGGTTCCACCGATGGATCGCTTGCAGCAGTGCCTCGGCTACCGGATGGCCTGCAGCGGCCTGCGGATCGTTCGCGTCGAAAGCGTCGCGCCACCATTGCAGGCGGATTTCACCCGGAAGAGCCTGGCTGACACGGTCTCTTATGCCCGCAATCTCGGCGTTGAAGGCGTAAAGCGAGAGCAGGTCCTGCCGCTTGTCCTCCGGCGCATAGAGCGTTGCAAGGTACCGATCCCGGTCGGTGCCCCGGACAAGATCGAGCAGCGGCGCGAGCCGGCCCTCAGTCGACGGCGACAAGGGCGGCCGCCACGGCGCGGTCCTCGGCAAGAAGTACGTTGTAGGTGCGGACCGCCGCCCCGGTGGACATCGGGTCGGCGGATATGCCGGCCTCCCGGAATGCCTGCCTGAGAGGCATGGGAAGAGGCTTCAGGTCACGACCGGTCCCGACGAGCAGGATTTCGATGCGTTCGGTCTGCTGAAACACCCGATCGAAATCAGTCGGTCGGAGGGCAGCGGTGTCCTCCGGCTCCCATCCATGGATGCCGGAGGGAAGGCAGAGGATCGATCCCCTGTGCGACATGTCGGCGAAGCGGAAGCCGCCATTGCCATAGGCGTCTATTGGCGCGCGGCCGGGGAAATGCGCGTTGCGGATGACAATTCCCTCGGCCATTGCATCACGTTTTCGACGGCTGCGCCGTCACCGCTCCGGCGATGGCATCGTCGTCCTTTTCTGACGCCGGCCGCAGGTTGAACAGGATCAGCATCGGACCGGCGATGAACAGCGACGAGTAGGTGCCGATGAACACGCCCAGGATAATCGCGAACACGAAGGAGGAAATGACTTCTCCACCATAGAAGTAGAGCGCGAACAGGGCCAGCAACACTGTGAGACCGGTCAGGATCGTGCGCGACAGGGTCTGGTTCAGCGATATGTTGATCACCTCGTCGATCGGCATCTTCTTGTATTTGCGCAACGTCTCGCGAATACGGTCGTAGATGACGACGGTGTCGTTGATCGAATAGCCGATGACGGTCAGGATCGCCGCGATGCTGGAAAGATTGAACTCGAGTCCGAGCAGCACATAGACTCCTACGATCATGATAACGTCGTGCGCGGTCGAGACGACTGCACCAACGCCGAACTGCCATTCGAAGCGGAACCAGATGTAGATCAGAAGCGCCAGCAGCGACAAAAGAATGCCGATCGTGCCGGTCATCGCCAACTCGCCCGAGACGGTAGGACCAACCACTTCTATACGTCGGAAATCGTACTCGTCGCCGAGTTCGGCCTGCACCATCTGCACGACGGACTGTTCTGCGTTGTCGCCTGTACCCTGCGACTGCACGCGGATCAGGAGCGACCCTTCTGTACCGAACTCCTGTACCTGGATTTCGCCGATGTTGAGGTCGCCGAGTCTTGTGCGGACGTCGCCTGGGTCGGCGCTGCCGTCCTTGGCCTGGACTTCGATCAGCGAACCGCCGAGGAAATCGATGCCATAGTTAAAATCCTTGGCGAAGAAGAGGCCTACAACGAGAAGGGACAGCAATCCGGAGAACGCGAAGCCCAAGTTGCGCCACTTCATGAAGGGAATGTTCGGTTTGAGCGGAAGGTAGTTGACCAGTCCCTTGGGGAACTCGGTCGGCTTTTCCCGGCGAACCCAAACCGCAACCAGCCAGCGAGTCAGCGTAAAGGCGGTAAAGACCGTCGTTATGATGCCGATGCCGAGTGTAACGGCGAAGCCTCGTATCGGTCCGGTCCCCATATAAAAGAGAATAACCGCGACGATAAACGTCGTCAGGTTGGCGTCGACGACAGTCGCCAGCGCACGCTGGAAACCCTGGTCGAAGGATTGGACTATAGAGCGCCCCTGCGATCGCTCCTCGCGGACGCGCTCGAAGATGATGACGTTCGAGTCCACCGCCATGCCCATGGTCAGCACGATGCCGGCGATACCGGGCAGCGTCAGCGTCGCGCCGAGCATAGTCAGGACCGCAACAATGAGCGCCACGTTCGCCGCGAGCGCGATGTTGGCGATGATGCCGAGCTTTCCGTAGACCAAGAGCATGCAGACGATCACGAGGATCGCGCCGACGAGCGACGCCATCTGGCCCGCCGCGATGGAATCCGCGCCGAGGCTCGGACCGACCGTACGTTCCTCAACGATGGTCAGATCGGCGGGAAGCGCGCCGGCGCGCAGCAGCACAGCAAGGTCGTTCGCGCCCTGCACGGTGAAGCTTCCCGAAATCTGACCCGTACCACCGAGGATAGGCTCGCGGATCTGCGGCGCGGAGATCACCTGGTTGTCCAGGATGATGGCGAACAGCCTGTTGACGTTCTGCTGCGTCGCCTGCCCGAAGCGCTGCGCGCCCCGGGAATCGAAGCGGAAGCTGACGACGGGCTCGTTGGTGCGCTGGTCGAAGGACGCCTGCGCGTCCACGAGATTTTCACCGGAGACGATGACCCGGTTCTCGATGAGATAGGGAACCGGCGGATCGTCGATCGAATACATGACGGTCGAGCCCGCCGGCGGACGGCCCTCGATGGCCTCCTGCACGGGCATGGTTTGGTCGACCATCTGGAACGTCAGTTTGGCGGTCTGGCCGAGGATGTCCTTCAGGCGCTGCGGGTCCTGCAGGCCTGGAACCTGCACGAGGATGCGGTCATTGCCTTGGCGCTGGATGATCGGTTCGGTCGTGCCCAACTCGTTGACACGACGACCGACGACCTCGATGGACTGGTTGAGCGCCGTGCCCAGGCGATAGTTCAGGCCATCTTCCGTCAGCGTGTAGCGCAGGATGCCCGGTTCCGGTTCGCTCAGTGCGAGTTCTGTGACCGACCCCGACCCGAACAGGCTCGACGCCACAGGCTGGACCAACGACGCAAGCGCGGTTTTCGCGGCCTCAAGCTGGCCGGCATCCCGGATGCGCACCTGCACCGTGTTGCCGGTGCCGGTTAGCCCGGTATAGCCGATGCGGGCGTCGCGCAGAGTCGTGCGGATTTCGTCGCGCGTGCTTTCCAGTCGCTCGTTGGCAAGATCGTCCCGGTCGATCTGCAGCAGGATGTGAGACCCGCCCTGCAGGTCGAGACCCAGCGTCATGGTGCGCTTCGGCATCCACTCCGGCATCGCGTTGAGCCATGACTGTGGATAGATATTCGGAAGCGCGACGAGTACGCCAAGCGCGACAACGCCCCAGATCAGGATCGTTTTCCAGCGAGAAAAATAAAGCATGGTCGGTCTTCCATGTCAGGCGCAACAGGCGACCGGCAACTCCCCGTCTCGCCCCAGCAACGTTCGATTTCCGCTGCGATAGCGGTTATTTCTTGGCGTTCTCGTTGGCGACCGGCTCGCCCTTGACCCGAACATCCATAATCGTGGAACGCAACGCCGTCACCTTGGTACCGCCGCCGAGATCGACTTCCAACTCGGTGTCCGACGCCTTGGTCACCTTGCCGACCAGTCCGCCCCCGGTCACCACCGTGTCGCCGCGCCGAACCGCAGCCAGCATCTCGCCGCGCTTCTTGATCTGCGTCCGCTGCGGCCTGATGATCAGAAAATACATGATCACGAAAATCAGGACAAACGGCAAAATGCTGATCAGCATGTCGGGGCCTGCTGCCCCGGTACCCTGCGCGTATGCGGGCGTGACGAACATGTAAAAACTCCTGATTGGGCCTTCCGGGCCGAAAAGTTGCCGGAATATAGAGCCTGAAGCCGCGTTTGCAACCGCATATCCGGCGCTTTCCCGCCTCACTTCCGCGTGTTACAGGCCCAACACCCCGCTGGTGGATGGAATGCCTGGGAAATGAACGACAAGACGCTGGAAACACTGACGGAAAAGCTCGACCTGCTGATTGAGGCTGTCGGCCGCCTAGCTCCAACCCGGCCGGAACCGACCGACCTGACAGTAGCAGACTGCTTCGTCTGGTCCGCCGAGCAGGGTATCCTTGAACCGATCCATCGTGTGAACCGCGTCGATATCGGCCTCATCAGGGGCGTCGACCGGGTGCGCGACATCCTTTTCGACAACACCGAGCGTTTCGCGATGGGACTGCCGGCAAACAACGTGCTGCTGTGGGGCGCGCGAGGCATGGGCAAGTCGTCGCTGGTCAAGGCGGTACATGCATCCATCAATGCTGGTCGGAAAGCTGGCGATGCCCCGCTCAAGCTCGTCGAAATCCATCGCGAGGACATCGACTCGCTGCCGAGGCTGATGACGCAGCTCAAGGCAGCTCCCTTCCGCTTTATCCTGTTCTGCGACGACTTGTCGTTCGATAATGACGATACTTCCTACAAGTCGCTCAAGGCGGCACTGGAAGGCGGCGTGGAGGGACGCCCGGCGAACGTCATCTTCTACGCGACGTCAAATCGCCGCCATCTGCTTCCGCGCGACATGATCGACAACGAGCGCTCGACCGCCATCAACCCGGGCGAGGCCGTCGAGGAAAAGGTGTCGCTGTCGGATCGGTTCGGCCTGTGGCTCGGCTTCCACAAATGCTCGCAGGACGATTACCTCGATATGATCGACGCCTACGCGGCCTATCACGGGCTGGATATCGCGCCCGAGCAATTGCGTGCCGAAGCGCTCGAATGGGCGACGACGCGCGGCGGACGTTCCGGCCGCGTCGCCTGGCAGTTCACGCAGGATCTGGCCGGCCGGCTTGGCAAGCCGCTCAAGGACTGAATTACCCCACGAGTTCGGCGATCATGGCCTTCAACTCGGCAGGCTGACTCGCAACACGCGCGGCGCCCGCCTCCTCAAGTTCTGTCCGGTCGCCAAAACCCCAGAGCACGCCAATCGCTGGCACGCCGTTCTTCGCGGCGCCGACGACGTCGTGCAGCCGATCACCGATCATGACCGTGCGCGCGGGGTCGAGACCTTCCGTCTGCAAGATGTAAGCGATCAGTTCGCCCTTGTCGGCTCTCGTCCCGTCCGCTTCCGAGCCATGCACATGCCGGAAGAAGGGCGTCAGGCCGAAATGGTCGATGATGTCGATCGCATGCGACTTCAGTTTCGATGTCGCGACGAACATGGTCTGCCCCTGCCCCGCAGCCGTCTCAAGCGCCTCGACAATACCCGGGATCAGCTCGTTCTCGAACTTGCCGACTTCTCCATAGCGCTGCCTGTAGTGGCCGAGAGCCTTCGTCGCCAGCACCTCGTCGCCGAACATGGCGAGGAATGTCTTGTGGATCGGCGGCCCGATATAGCGGCGCAGATCGTCGGCTGGTGGCGGTTCGTGCCCCATTTCGCGGATCGCATGCTGCAAGGTACCGGTGATGCCGACAAAAGGATCGGTCAGCGTGCCGTCGAGGTCGAACAGGACGGCGTGTGTAGGTTCAGGCATCAGGCGAATTCCATGATAATTGCGTCCACGGCGAGGCTGTCGCCGGGCTTTGCATTGATCTTCTTCACAGTCAGGTCGCGCTCGGCGCGCAGCACGTTTTCCATCTTCATCGCCTCGACGACGGCAAGCGTCTCGCCGGCCTTGACCTCCTGACCGTCGGCCACGGCGATCGACACGACCAGCCCCGGCATCGGGCACAGCAGCAGTTTCGACGTGTCTGCCGGCACCTTCTTCGGCATGAGCTTTTCGAGCCTTGCCGTGGAAGCCAGCATCGGAAACGCCTTTACCGACATGCCCTTCCAGTCGATGACGAAGCCATTCAGCGCCGGTCGAACCTGCGCGCGCACCGAGTCCCCGCCGACATTGCCCGTCCAGACGATGTCGCCCGGCCGCCACGTCGTGGCGATGGTGAACTCCGCGCTGCCGTCGCTTGGCTGCAGCTTTATCGTGGCGGCGGCATCGGTCTCGACCAGCTTGAATGCGTGGTAGTTGTCCCCAACCCGGACCTCCCAGTCCGGCCGTTGCCTGCCCGAATGCGGCCGCAGCCGGCCGGTCATCCGATCAAGGCGAGCGCGTCGCTGCAGTTCGGCCGAAAGCGCGATCCCGGCCAGAACCAGTTCCTCCTTCTCCGAAGGAACGATCGGATGGAACCCGTCGGGATATTCCTCGGCGATGAAGCCGGTCGACAGACGGCCCTCGCGCCAGCGCGGGTGACGCATCAGCGCCGCCAGGAACGGCATATTGTGCTGGATGCCGTCGACCACGAAACCGTCCAGCGCGTCAGACATGGCGTCGATCGCCTGTTCGCGCGTCGGCGCCCAGGTGCACAGCTTCGCGATCATCGGATCGTAGAACATCGAGATCTCCGACCCTTCGGTGACGCCCGTGTCGTTGCGCACGACAGCGTCTCCCGCCTTGCCCTCGACCGGCGGACGATAGCGGGTCAGACGGCCGATCGACGGCAGGAAATTGCGGTACGGGTCTTCCGCGTAGAGCCGGCTTTCCACCGCCCAGCCGTTGAGCTTCACGTCGGCCTGGCCGATCGACAGCTTTTCGCCAGCCACCACACGGATCATCTGCTCGACCAGATCGACGCCAGTGATCAGTTCGGTCACCGGGTGCTCAACCTGCAGACGCGTGTTCATTTCGAGGAAGTAGAAATTGCGGTCCTTGTCGACGATGAACTCGACGGTGCCGGCGCTCTGGTAGTCGACCGCCTTGGCCAGCGCCACGGCCTGCTCGCCCATGGCGCGCCGCGTCGTCTCGTCCAGGAACGGTGACGGTGCCTCCTCCACAACCTTCTGGTTGCGCCGCTGGATCGAGCATTCTCGTTCGCCGAGATAGATCACGTTGCCGTGGCCGTCACCCAGCACCTGGATTTCGATGTGGCGCGGATCGACCACGAACTTCTCGACGAAAACCCGATCGTCGCCGAAGGAACTCCTTGCCTCCGAGCGCGCCCGCTCGAAACCGTCGCGCACCTCGCTGGCGTCCCAGGCGATGCGCATGCCCTTGCCGCCGCCGCCGGCGGACGCCTTGATCATCACCGGATAGCCGATTTCGGACGCAATCTTTTCGGCATGAGCGGCATCCTCTATGACGCCGAGATAGCCCGGCACCGTCGAGACCTTCGCCGCGTTGGCGAATTTCTTCGATTCGATCTTGTCGCCCATCGCACGAATAGCCTTCGGCTTGGGACCGATGAAGACGATACCTTCCTTCTCCAGCGCCTCGCAGAAGGAAGCCCGTTCGGAGAGGAAGCCGTAGCCTGGATGCACTGCCTGCGCGCCCGTCGCCTTGCAGGCCTCGATGATCCTTTCAGCGATCAGATAGCTCTGCGATGCGGGCGATGGGCCGATGTGGACGGCCTCGTCCGCCATCTCGACGTGAACCGCATCCCGGTCGGCATCCGAGTAGACCGCAATGGTGGCGATGCCCATCTTCCTTGCGGTCTTGATGACCCGGCAGGCAATCTCGCCGCGATTGGCGATCAGTATCTTCTTGAACATGCGATCCCTCGACGATGGCAGGAACACGCTTATGCGCATAACCGGCCGCGCTCAAGCACCTAGAAAGTCGCGTGTTTGCGACGCCGGCGAGGCGTTCACGCCGCTCGATGGGCTTGATCCCGTGCAAAAATCCTGAAACTTTCGCCGCAAATCAAAGACTGTCCAAAGACCATAGAGGAAACAGCCCCATGAAAACGCGCGCCGCCGTTGCCGTTGCCGCCGGAAAGCCCCTGGAAATCATGGAAGTGGACCTCGAGGGCCCGAAGGCCGGCGAAGTCCTTATCGAGGTCAAGGCGACCGGCATCTGCCACACCGACGAGTTCACCCTGTCCGGCGCGGACCCTGAGGGCATCTTTCCGGCCATCCTCGGCCATGAGGGCGCGGGCATCGTGGTTGATGTCGGCCCCGGCGTGACGAGCGTGAAAAAGGGCGACCATGTCATCCCGCTCTATACGCCCGAGTGCCGCCAGTGCCCGTCATGCCTGTCGCGCAAGACCAATCTTTGCACGGCCATCCGCGCCACGCAGGGCCAGGGCCTGATGCCCGACGGCACAAGCCGTTTCTCCATCGGCAAGGACAAGATCTTCCACTATATGGGCTGCTCGACCTTCTCGAACTTCACCGTGCTGCCCGAAATCGCGGTCGCCAAGGTCAACCCGGACGCGCCTTTCGACACGATCTGCTACATCGGCTGCGGCGTCACCACCGGCGTCGGCGCGGTGTTCAACACGGCCAAGGTCGAGCAAGGCGCGACCGCCGTGGTGTTCGGTCTCGGCGGCATCGGCCTCAACGTCATCCAGGGCCTGAAGCTCGCTGGCGCGGACATGATCATCGGCGTCGATCTCAACAACGACAAGAAGCAATGGGGCGAACGCTTTGGAATGACTCACTTCGTCAATCCGAAGGAAATCGACGGCGACGTCGTTCCCTATCTCGTCAACCTGACGAAGCGCGGCGCCGACCAGATCGGCGGCGCGGACTACACGTTCGACTGCACCGGCAACACCAAGGTGATGCGTCAGGCGCTTGAGGCCTCGCACCGCGGCTGGGGCCAGTCCATCGTCATCGGCGTCGCCGGCGCCGGCCAGGAAATCTCGACGCGGCCGTTCCAGCTGGTCACCGGCCGCGTCTGGAAGGGCACCGCTTTCGGCGGCGCGCGCGGCCGCACCGACGTGCCGAGGATCGTCGACTGGTACATGGACGGCAAGATCCAGATCGACCCGATGATCACGCACCGCCTGAAGCTGGAAGAAATCAACAAGGGTTTCGACCTGATGCACGCGGGAGAGAGCATCAGAAGCGTGGTAGTTTATTAAGCGAGCGGCACCGCCCCGCCGACCTCTAGGCCGACGATGGACGGTCCAACCAAGGGAGGACTGCGCATGCCAGAGAAACTGCACCCGAAAATCGACCACGGCCTGCCAAAGGAAAGCGCGAGCTTTGCCGGCGGCACGCTGGTCTGCCTTTGCACGAGCAAGCCCGTCAAGGTGAAGATCAAAGGCCAGATCGCCCACAACCACGCCTGCGGCTGCACCAAATGCTGGAAGCCTGACGGCGCGATCTTTTCGGTCGTGGCCGTGGCGCCGACGGACAACGTCACGGTAGCGGAAAATGGCGACAAGCTGAAAGTCGTCGACCCCTCCGCTCTCATCCAGCGCCATGCCTGCACCGGCTGCGGCGTGCACATGTATGGCCCGGTCGAGCGCGACCATGCCTTCAAGGGACTTTCCTTCGTTCATCCCGAGCGTTTCCAGGAGGACGGCTGGTCGCCCCCCGGCTTTGCGGCTTTCGTGTCGTCGATCATAGAGTCCGGCGTCAACCCGGACCGCATGTCGGGCATTCGGGCGCAACTCAAGTCAGCAGGGCTGGAGCCCTACGACTGCCTTAACCCACCCCTGATGGACTATCTCGCCACTTTCGCGGCGAAGAAGTCGGGCGCGCTTGCGGCCTGACACGGATTGCCGGGTCGTATCGTAGAAGCCATGCGACCCGGCTAACCAACCGCAGCCTGCATATGACAACCATGCCATCCATCTATGTCGACGCCGACGCCTGCCCTGTAAAGGAGGAGGCGATACGCGTCGCCGAGCGCCACGGCCTCGTCATCACCTTCGTCTCCAACGGCGGGTTGAGGCCGTCGCGCGATCCGATGATCCGCAATGTCGTCGTCTCGAAGGGTGCGGACGCAGCCGACGACTGGATCGTCGAGAACGCGAAAGCCAACGACATCGTCGTGACGGCGGACATTCCTCTCGCCGCGCGAACCGTCGCGCTTGGCGCGCATGTGATCGGGCCGACAGGGAGGCCGTTCACGCAGGAGACGATCGGCATGGCGGTCGCCATGCGCGACCTCAAGCAGCATCTGCGCGAGACAGGCGAAAGCAAAGGCTACAACGCCAGCTTCACGTCGCGCGACCGCTCCGCTTTCCTCGGCGCGCTGGATGTCGCGGTGCGGCGGGCGCTGCGCGCCGCCTCGGCCTGACACTTGCGAGCGACAGATACTCCGTTATCTGATGTTGGCGCTTGCACTGGAAAGACGAGCCGATGAAATCCCTTCGCCGTTACGCCCCCTTCTATGCTGCGCTTGTCTGCGGCCTCGGCGGACTGGGGCTGGCGCTTTGGTTGATACCGGAACTCGCCGTGCAGGTCGCCGCGAACGCTTTCTTCATCGTCTACCTGACCTTGGAATTCTTGAAATTCCGCCGGCTGACTCCGGACTTCCTGAGGAAACATGCCGCCAGCACCGACGAACCGGCCTGGGTGATCGTGCTCGTTACTTTCGGGGCGGTGGTGGCGGCAGTCGGGTCGCTCTTCCTTTTGCTGAACAGGGGCGGCCAGCCCAACGCACTGGACCTGTTCCTGTCGCTGACATCGGTCGCGCTTGGCTGGGCCAGCATACACACGATGATCGCTGTGCATTACGCCCACATCTACTGGCGGCCCGATGGCCACGAATTGGACGCTTCGGGTGCTCGCCAACTCCACAAGGGCCTCGACTTCCCCGGCGACGACGAGCCCGGCATCTACGACTTCCTGTACTATTCGTTTGTTGTCGGCATGACGGCGCAAACAGCCGATGTGAACATCACCAAAACCCGCATGCGCAAGCTGACCATGCTGCACGGGGTCGTGTCGTTCTTCTTCAACACCGTGCTTGTGGCCGCCGCCGTTAATGTCGTCGTTTCGCTCGCTGCCGGCTGACCCGGTCAGGCCACCTTTTCCAGCAGTGCCCCCAAGGCGGGATGCACCGAGGGAGAGGTTTCCCTGATGAACCTGACCAGCGCCAGCTCGTTGTCCTGGATGCGGCCGTCCTTGCCGATCCGGTCGGCCAGCCATCTGGCCTCGTCGCTCTCGCAGCGCTCGGCACGGCGTCGGCAACTGTCGTGCCACTGGTTGCGCGCTTCCCAGTCGGCGTCGATATCGACAGCCTCCCGATAAGCCGAAAGCAGTTCGCGGCCACCGGACTTCGCCATGCGGGCGAGGAACGCGCCGATGTCGGCATCCGCCCGGTCGAGGAAGTTTTCCTGCCGCAAGGCCACCTCGCGGGTCGGCGCTTGATAGCCCGACGCGCACATAACGAAATTGGCGACGGCCTTCACGAAAAGATCGTCCCAGGACACGTCATTGCGCGCGCCGGCGACCGCGTCGTTGATCTGAAAGAGCACCTCCGCCTCGGCTCGGGTGATGGCAATGTTTCCGTCGCCGCCGAACGCGTAAAGGACACGACGCAGCAGATCGACCTCGTCCCTGTCGACGACGCCGCGCGCGTGATCGCCCTGCTCCATCACAGGGCCGACGCCCTCGGCGACCGCGAACCTGACCTGATCGAGCGCAAACGCCACGAGCCGGTCGGTAGAGAACTTCGCCTGTTCGAGCACACGGACGAGCAATTCGAGTTCCGTTGCGCTGCCGACCCGGCCGTCGTGCGAAATCGCACCGATCAGCCAGTCCGCCTTCTTTGCCGAGACGTAGCCGGACGGCTTCTCCTGATGGACGATATAGTCGGTCAGCGCTTCGACGAAGAACGCGCACCACTCCGGGCATTGGTCGGTGCAGGCATCGTTGAGCGAGAATAACGCCTTGGCTTCGTCGCAGGATACCAGGCCGTCGCGGAAGATCAGGCTCCTCAGTTCAAGGACGTCCAGCGGCGTGATGCGTCCGTTCGATACGATGTCCGCAACGCGCGCGGACGCTTCCTGCTTATCCATGCCCTGCCCCCGATTGCGTCCGCCTGCTTCGCGCAGCGACTTTCGACGACACGTATATTAGCAGGACGTTTTTTAGGAACTGCAAAGGGGATTGGTTAGCAAAGCCCTTCCGGCTGGGATCCGGATGAATGGCGCCGGCAGGTGACAAAGCGTCCCGCATGGGCTATGCGTGTCGGTGTCCGGGGCTTGGTTTGGCCCATCTGTTTGCGGGAGAGAGCAGCCCGAAAAGCTGCCGCCGAAGGGGAAATCGCCCGAAATCTCTCAGGCAAAAGAACCGTAAACAGAAAGGACACTCTGGAAAGTCGGGGGCAACCCCGCGCCGAAGGTGTAAGCGTCGCCGACAGGGTTCCGGCTGCGCGAGTCTCTCAGGCTTCAGACAGAGGGGCACGGGAACAGGCCGCATGTCGCGGCCCGTCGCGTGCGTTTCTGGAGAAGTCATGACGGGCGAAGAACTGAAATCCTTAGCACTCGAAGATTTGCACAAGGCGGCTGGCGCTCGTTTCGGCGGCTTTGCCGGCTGGTTGATGCCGCTCACCTACCCGCCCGGCGTGATGAAGGAACACCTTCACACGCGCGAACATGCGGGGCTTTTCGATATCTCGCATATGAAGCTGTTCGAGGTTTCTGGACCGGAAACATCCAAGCTTCTCAACCGCGCCTGCCCGCTCGACGCCGCAGCGCTGGAAACCTCCCAGTCCAAATACACCTTCCTTCTCACAGAATCGGCCGGCATAATCGACGACCTGATCGTGACCCGGCTCGGACCGGAGCGCTTCATGGTCGTCGCCAACGCCGGCAACGCCGCAACCGACGAAGCCCATCTGAAATCCATTGCGAAAGATTTCGACGCGACTGTGAGACCCCTCGATCGCGTTTTTCTTGCGTTGCAGGGGCCGGAAGCCACCGACGTCTTGAAGCAGGCCGGCATCCGGACCGACACGCTGACCTTCATGCATGGCGTTGAACCCGGCCCCGGCTGGTTCCTAAGCCGCTCCGGCTACACCGGCGAGGACGGTTTCGAGATCGGCCTGCCGGAGACCGACGCCCGCCAATTGGCGACAACGCTTCTGGCAGACTCCCGCGTGCAATGGATCGGCCTTGCCGCGCGCGACAGCCTGCGGCTGGAAGCCGGGCTTTGCCTGCACGGTCAGGACATCACACCCGAAGACAACCCCGCCTCTGCGGGATTGATGTGGGCAATTCCCAAGTACGTGCGTGCCAGCGGCGATTTCATCGGTGCGGAGGCATTGCGAAAGATCCTAGCCGACGGCCCATCCGAAAAGCGCGTTGGCCTGAAAGCCGAAGGCCGCCAGCCGGTGCGCGCCGGAACGGCGCTTTTCGATGCCGACGGCAACCCCGCTGGCCGCGTCACCTCGGGCGGGTTCGGGCCTTCAATCGGAGCGCCGGTGGCCATGGGCTATGTCGCTGCTGGTCTGGCGAAGCCCGGCACAAAACTCTTCGCCGACGTGCGCGGCACCAAAATACCTGTCGACGTTTCCCCGCTTCCATTCACGCCTCATCGCTACCGAAAGGGATAATCTCCTATGGCAACGACCTATTTCACCGAAGACCATGAGTGGATTCGTGTCGCGGACGGCATCGCCACTGTCGGCATCACCGACTACGCGCAGGAACAGCTCGGCGACCTCGTCTTCGTCGAACTGCCCGAAGTCGGCAAGGCGCTGAAGAAGGGCGACACGGCCGTCGTGGTCGAATCCGTCAAGGCAGCTTCGGACGTCTACGCGCCCGTGGATGGCGACGTCACCGAGGCCAACGGCGCGCTCTCCGGCGACCCCGCACTCGTCAATTCGGCGGCGACCGGCGACGGCTGGCTCTGGAAGATGAAGCTCGCCGACGAAAGCCAGTTGTCCGGTCTGCTCGACGAGGCCGGCTACAAAGCCCACATCGGCTGATCGGAGGCCATCATGACCGTATCGACCTACAGCTTTGCCCGCCGGCACATCGGCCCCAACCAGGGCGACGTGCGCGCCATGCTTGCGACGATCGGCGTGCCGTCCGTCGAGACCCTGATCGCCCAGGCGGTGCCGCAGTCGATCCGGCTGGATCGTCCGCTCGCCCTGCCCGCATCGGCGACTGAGGCGGAGGCGCTGGCCGAACTTGCGGCCAAGCTCGGCGCAAACACAGTCATGAAAAGCTTCATCGGCTCCGGCTACCACGGCACGATCGTGCCGCCGGTGATCCAGCGCAACATGTTCGAGAACCCTGCATGGTACACCGCCTACACGCCCTACCAGGCCGAGATCAGCCAGGGCCGGCTGGAGATGCTGTTCAACTTCCAGACGTTGGTCACCGAACTGACCGGCCTGCCGGTGGCATCTGCCTCGCTGCTGGACGAGGCGACCGCCGTCGCGGAAGCCATGGGCATCGCCTTCCGCCATCATCGCGAAAAGCGCACGAAGGTGGCGCTGGCCGGACCGCTGCACCCGCAGGTGCTCGACGTGATGCGCACGCGCGCCGAACCGCTCGGCATCGAGATCGACGGCTCTGAAATCGACGAGAACACCGCCGCGCTCATGGTGCCGTGGCCGAACACGCATGGAGTCTACGGCGACCATGGCGAGGCGATCGAAAAGGCCAAGGCCACCGGCGCAATCGTCGTGTTCGTCGCAGACCCGCTTGCGCTGACGCTCACCGAACCGGTCGCGGCGCTCGGCGCGGACATCGCCGTCGGCTCCATGCAGCGCTTCGGCGTGCCGCTCGGCTTCGGCGGTCCGCACGCCGCCTATTGCGCGGTTTCCGACAAGCTGACCCGGCTGATGCCGGGCCGCCTGGTCGGCCAGTCGGTCGACGCTCACGGCCGTCCCGGCTACCGCCTCGCGCTGCAGACGCGCGAGCAGCACATCCGCCGCGACAAGGCGACTTCCAACATCTGCACCGCGCAAGCGCTGCTGGCCAACATGGCCGCCGCCTATGCCATCTGGCATGGCCCGGAAGGCCTGCAGGAAATCGCCGGGCGCGTTCACGGCTTGGCGACGCGCCTCGCCGATGCTCTGAAGGCTGCTGGGCTGTCTGTATCAGGCGAGCGCCGCTTCGACACGGTGACGGTTGAAGCGAAGGGCAAGGCTGCGGAACTCGCGGCCGCTGCAGAAGCGTCCGGCCGACTGCTGCGCGTGATCGACGCTGATCATGTCAGCGTCGCCTTCGATGAAACCTCGACCGAGGCCGATCTTGAAGCCATCGCTGCCCTGTTCGGCGCGAGCGCCAAGGGTGATGCTCCGGCTGCCCTGCCCGGCAAGCCGCGCGGCAAGGCCTTCCTGAGCCAGCCGGTCTTCCACGAGAACCGCTCCGAAACCGAGATGATGCGGCTGCTCCGCCGTCTCTCCGACAAGGATCTGGCGCTAGACCGCACCATGATCCCGCTCGGCTCCTGCACCATGAAGCTCAACGCTGCAGCCGAGATGATGCCGGTAAGCTGGGCAGCCGTCGGCAATCTGCATCCCTTCGCGCCGCATACTCACTCGGCTGGCTATCGCGCTATGTTTGCCGACCTCGAGGCGTGGCTTGCGGAGATTACCGGCTTCGACGCCGTCTCCCTGCAACCCAATGCGGGCAGTCAGGGCGAGTATGCGGGCTTGCTGGCGATCCGCCGCTATCACCTGTCGCGCGGCGACGCGAACCGCACCGTCTGCCTCATCCCCTCCTCGGCTCACGGTACTAACCCGGCGAGCGCCGCGATGGCTGGTATGCAGGTCGTCGTCGTGCGCTGCCTTGATCACGGCGATATCGACGTCGCCGACCTCAGGGCCAAGGCCGAGCAGCATGCGGCCAATCTCGCCGCGCTGATGATCACCTACCCGTCGACCCACGGCGTCTTCGAGGAAGGCGTGAAGGAGATCGTCGCGGCCATCCACGAGCATGGCGGACAGGTCTATCTCGACGGTGCAAACCTGAACGCCATGGTCGGGCTGGCGCGGCCGGGCGACATTGGCGCGGATGTCTGCCACATGAACCTCCACAAGACCTTCTGCATCCCGCACGGTGGCGGCGGACCCGGCGTCGGGCCGATCGGCGTCAAGGCGCATCTCGCACCATTCCTGCCTGGCCACGTCTCCGAAGGCAGCGCGCATGCCGTGGCGGCGGCCGCCTTCGGCAGCGCGTCCATCCTGCCGATCACGTGGATGTACATCCGAATGATGGGTCCGGCGGGACTGAAGCAGGCGACCGAAATGGCGATCCTCAACGCCAACTATATCGCGACCCGCCTCACGCAGCACTATCCCGTTCTCTTCAAGGGTAGGAACGATCGCGTCGCACATGAATGCATCCTCGACACGCGTGTGCTCAAGGACAGCGCAAACGTCAGCGTCGAGGACATCGCCAAGCGCCTCATCGACTACGGCTTCCACGCGCCCACCATGTCATGGCCGGTCGCAGGCACGTTGATGGTCGAGCCGACGGAGAGCGAGCCGAAAGCAGAGCTCGACCGCTTTTGCGACGCGATGATTTCGATTGCCGGTGAAGCATCGAAAATCGAAAAGGGCGAATGGCCGCGCGAAGACAATCCACTCGGCAACGCGCCGCATACCGCTGCCGAGGTACTCGCCGTTGACTGGAAACACGCCTATTCGCGACTGGAGGCGGCCTACCCGACCGGCGACGTCAATGCCGCGAAATACTGGCCGCCTGTCTCGCGCATCGACAATGTGGCGGGCGACCGAAACCTGGTCTGCTCCTGCCCGCCGCCCAGCGAGTATGTGGACGCCGCCGAGTAGAGGTCTGGGGTTTTAGATATCTGATGTTCCTCGGCCGCAACGACGAGGAACATCAGCAGGCCTATCCGACGAGGCGCAGTTCGCCGCTTTCGATGCGATTGCGTCCCGCGCGTTTGGCCGAATAGAGCGCGCTGTCGGCGCGCGCCATGACGTGTTCGATGGGAACGCCCGAGCTCTGGCCGAACGCTATGCCCGCGCTGACGGTGCAACTGAACTGTTCTCCCTTGGAGGAAACCATCTGGACCGCCGCAAAGGCGACAAGAATGCGTTCGGCGATCCCCCTCGCCTCCTGCATTGAAACCCCCCGCATGACCATGGCGAATTCCTCCCCGCCGAGACGGGCCATGGGATCGCTCGACCGGCCGTGTTCCCGCAGCGTATCGGCAAAGCTTTGAATTACGCCGTCACCGACGGCATGACCATGGAGATCGTTGATCCGCTTGAAATGGTCGAGATCGAACATAACCACGGCCTCGTTCTCGGACAGAGTATCGGAGACCGCTGCGGCCAGGCCACGCCGGTTCAACAGCCCGCTCAGCGGATCGCTCATGGCGGAAAGCTGATTGCGCCTCGCCAGTCGCATCTGGTCGAGCGACAGCGTCATCGCGCCAGCGCCGGTCAGCGCCAAGATCGAAATCGCCGTGTTCAGTTCTTCCGCCCAGTTTTGAGGCGGATAACCGATGGTCCACTGCCCGTTCGTGGCAATCACAAGGCCGCACAAGGCGAAGCTCACTCCCGTGACCGTATAGAGTAAGGCGAGAGTTCCGATGGCAAATGGCGATTCCCTCCATCGCTCGACGTAAATCACCCCTCCCAAAATCAGAAGGGTTGCCGTCAACATGTTCTGGATCACGAGCGCCACGCCGTCGTAACCGGCGGCAAAGATTGGAGGTGCGATTAGAAGGTACGGCAACGATACCCACAACACCGTCCTGAGCAGGCTGAACTTCGCATCGAAATACTGGCGGACCGATGCATAGAGATAGGCTGCGCCGATCGGCTGAAGCGCACAGGCCACAGTGCCTGCCACGACTGATCCGTCACGGGCATAAATCCAATAGGCGAAGACATGCAGGATGAGGAAGCCTACCCCGACAGCCCACCCTGCCTTGTAGTAGGATTTGCGGTCCGTCAGCCACATGGACAGCATGGTTATGCTGATGCCAATGCCTGCCACGGCGGCGCCAAGCAGCATTGAGGTCATGTCAAACATCGAAACTACCTGCAATCCAAGCCATCTCACGGCCTGATCTTCGTTCCCTCCACACCAACCAGACGCGACCGCCTATTTAGCTTACCGGCCCCCCATCTTCCACATCGAATACGGCGCGCCTTCTCGAACGTGGTTTCCAAATCGTCAATTTTGGCCGGCTTTAGGTCGCCGGTCCGTCGTGGAATTCGTAGGCAATGGGTCTCGGGCGCCTTCGACGTCCTCACCTATTCTTTCGCCAGAAGCGCCAGGTTGGCGTCGACAACGGCCGGGTCTGCCATCTCCTTCTTGGCTTCATTGAGCAACTGCCGCGCCTTCTTGCGGTTGCCGCGCAGAAGCTGCGAGTAGCCCATGTTGTTCAACACCTCGGGCCTGCGACCTGCGACCTTCAACAGTTGGTCATAGGCGCGGTCGGCGAAGTCGAAGCGGCCGAGTTGGTCGTAGGACGCCGCGAGGCCCATCCATGCTTCCGAATTGTCTGCCCGCAATTCGACTGCCTTGCGGAAATGCCGTTCTGCAAGGCCGTAGTTCGCCTCGCGGAACTGCGTCTTGCCGGCCGAAAGATCGGCTGCGCTGACATCCGCAGGCATTGGCGTAATCGCCGTCGTGGCCGTCTTGTCGACACCCTGCGTGGTGCAGCCGCCGACCATCAATGCCGCAAGTATAGCGGCTATCCCCGTCAAGGTTAGCTTGCCCATTGTCCCTGTCCCGCCCGCCCGGTTTCCCCGGGTCGTTAACAGGGCAAGATTAGCTCAAAGGCTTTTAAACTTGGTGCCCAAGCGCGCTTAAGATTGGCTTACCACGTCACGCTTCGTTTACCGCGGAGATTTAGTCCGCGGTCATCTTTACCAGGATCGGGATGATCGCCACCATAAGGACGACGGGAAGGATGCAGACCGTCACAGGCACCGACATCTTGGCCGGCAGCGCGTGCGCCTTCTCCTCGGCGAGCGACATGCGCTTGTGGCGCATTTCATCGGAGAAAACACGCAGCGCCCCCGAAAGACTCGTTCCCAGTTCCTTTGACTGCTGCAAGAGCGTTGCGAAGGACCGCACTTCGTCGAGGCTGAGGCGATCGGCGAGCGACTTGAGCGCATCGTCCAGGCTGCGTCCCGCGCGCAGTTCCAGCGAAACAAGCACGAGGTTCTGGCTGAGCGACGGATAGGTGTTCGCCAGTTCCTTCGAAACGCGCTCGATGCCGGCCTCCATCGCCATGCCCGCGTCCGAGCAGACGATCATCAGGTCCATGAAATCGGGGAAGCCATTGCGGTATTCACGCATCTTCGCCGAGATGAGCCGCGCCAGCACGAAGTTCGGCACGAAATAGCCAACCGCGCCCGCGATAAGCACGAGTGACCAGCGGCTGAACGTGGTCGACTCCGCGCTCGCCATCCAGTTGTTGATCAAGACGGCAAGCACGGCGCCCGCAAACAGGCAGCCGAAGCGGATCAGGAAGAAGGTGCCTATTGCGCCCGGGTCCATGTAGCCGGCCTGGATGAGCTTTAGGCGCAGCCGTGCAACGTTTTCCGGATCGCTCTTGGCGTAAAAGTCCTGCGCCGTCTTCGCTGCCTTCTGGCGAACCGCACCCGCGTTTTTCTTCTTCTCAGGCTCCGCGGCCGTCACGGCGGTCAAGGCCTCGACCTTCAGTCGGCGCTTCACGTCGTTCTGTTCGCCACGCTGGGTCAGCGTCGACCATGCGACTGCCAGCCCGCCGCAGGCAAGCAGCAGGATCGCCATCGGCATCAGCGATGTCGGGCGAAGCGAGGCGAGGAAGACGATAAAATCCTGCATGTCAGAACTTGAAGGTCGCCATCTTGAACATCATTGCGTTTCCCAGCAACAGCCACACGACGGAGCCGCCAAGCAGATACCATGTCATCGGCTCGTCCCAGACGCTGGTGTAGAAATGCGGCATCAACACCATGATGGCCGCGCCGAGAAGGCAAGGCACCGCCGTCAGGATATAGGCGGACATGCGGCCCTCGGTGGAGATCGCACGCACCTTGCGCTTCAGCTTGCCGCGCTCGCGGATCGTTGCAGAAAGCCCGTCCAGGATTTCGCGCAGATTGCCGCCCGACGCGTTCTGGATCGACACGGCGGTGACGAAAAGCGGCAGGTCCTCGTGTCCCACGCGCTCATGGAGGTTGTGCAGCGCCGAGACGAGATCGGAGCCGTAGGTGACTTCGTCCGCAATGACGCCGAACTCGGTGCCGATTGGGTCCGGCATCTCGCGCGACACCATGCCGATCGCCACCGGAACGGGATGCCCCGCCTTCAGGCTTCGCGTGATGAGTTCCAGGGCTTCGGGCAACTGGATGCCAAAAGCCTTGTGTCGCTTGTTACGCCGAAATTTCAGCACCTTCAGGGGAATAACCGCGCAAAGGAAGAGGAACAGGACAATCGCAAAGAGGATCGGCAGGCCATAGACAATGGCAGTTGCGACGACGGCTAGCGCCACGGCACTCGTGATGCAGAGGAATTTCGTCATCGGCATAGTGATGCCGGACTGCACGCGCAGCTTCTTTATCCAGTCCATCGACAGGAACGACCTGCCTTCCAGCCCACGCTCCTTGCGGAGCTGGATCAGCACCTGTTCCTGGCTGATCTTCTTTTCCTGCAGCTTTACGCGACGGTTGATGGCCGCGCGCCGGTCCTGCCTGCCGGAGTAGAGCAGATAAAGCCCCTCGGCGATCATGATGCCGAAAAGCGCAGCGCCGATATAGACGATGTAGAGCGCGCCGCTCATAATCACTCCAGCGGCCGGCCCGGCTCGAAATACTTGCCGGGGAATTCGATGCCCATGGCCCGCATGTCCTCGAGGAAGCGCGGCCGGATGCCGGTCGCCTCGAAGTGCCCGAGAATCTTGCCATCCGCTTCCATACCGGTGCGCACGAAACGGAAGATCTCCTGCATCTGGATAACGTCGCCTTCCATGCCCGTCACCTCGGCCACGCTCGTCACCTTGCGCTTGCCGTCGGAAAGACGCGTCAGCTGCACGATGATGTCTATGGCGCTTGAAATCTGGCTCCGGATCGACTGCACGGTCATCGGCATGCCGGTCATGCCGAGCATCTGTTCGAGACGGCTGATCGCGTCGCGCGGTGTGTTGGCGTGGATCGTCGCCATCGAGCCTTCGTGGCCGGTGTTCATCGCCTGCAGCATATCGAACGCTTCCTCGCCACGGCACTCGCCGAGGATCACGCGATCGGGACGCATGCGCAGCGCGTTCTTGACGAGGTCGCGCTGTTTCAGTTCTCCGTGACCCTCGATGTTGGCGGGGCGCGTTTCCATGCGCGCCACATGCGGCTGCTGGAGCTGCAGTTCGGCCGCGTCCTCGATGGTGATGAGGCGTTCATCCTCGGGGATGAAAGCCGACAGCGCGTTCAGCATCGTCGTCTTGCCGGTGCCGGTGCCGCCCGAGATGATCGTGGTCTTGCGCGCATGCACCGCCGCCGCGAGAACCTCGGCGACATTTTGCGGGATCGCGCCGAACTCGACCAGCTTGTGGAGGCCGAGCTTGTTCTTGGAGAATTTGCGGATCGACACCAGCGGCCCGTCGACGCCGACCGGCCGGATCGCAGCGTTGAAGCGCGAGCCGTCCAGCATGCGGGCGTCCACCATCGGCTGGCTCTCGTCGACGCGGCGGCCGACGGCGGACACGATCTTGTTGATGATGCGCAGCAGATGCGCCTCGTCTTTGAACGGAATGTGGACCTGCTGGAGCTTTCCCTTCCGCTCGACGAAGCAGTTCTGGTGCCCGTTGATCAGGATGTCGTTGATCTCGGGGTCCTTGAGCAAGGGTTCGAGCGGCCCGAGGCCAACCATCTCGTCGACGACGTCATCGACCAGCGCTTCGAGCTCGGCAACGTTGATCGCCATCCGCTCCTGACGCGTCTTCTCGGAAACGAAATCGTGAATCTGCCGGCGCATCTCGTCGCGCGGCAAGCGCTCCAGCGCGACGAGGTTGATCTCCTCGATCAGCGTCCGATGCAAGCGCGCCCGGGCGTCTATGACACGGTTCGTCGCCTTGGGCGCGAGGTCGGCCTTTGGCTGCATCTTCCGCGTGGTGGGAATGACAACGGCTTTATGAGACGCCAGCGCCGGTTCGGGCGCCGCGGCCGGCCGAGCATCGCGGCTCTGTAGGGCGGAGAAGCGGCTTGCGCTCACGCCGATTTCCTCCACAGTCCACGTCCCACGTCGAGGATCGAACGCTTCTTGGGAGCGGCTACGGCCTCCTCGGGCAGGATGATGCGCTTCAGGTCGTTGATGACGTTGGCGTTTGCATCGACCTCGTGCAGAGGCACGCCACGGTCGACCGCCTCGCGCACCAGCCGGTAGTTGTTGGCGATCCCGCCGACGAAATGGTCGCCGAGGATTTCCTCGACATCGGCCTGCTTCACGCCATTCTCGAACATGCGCTGTTCGAAGCGGTTGACGATGACGTTGGGCTTCACTTCCTTGCCCGCGGTCTCGTAGATCGCCTGGATCAGCCGCTGCGTGTGACGCAGGCAGGGCACCGTCATCTCGGTGACGACATAGAGCTTGTTCGAGCCAAGCAGCACCGTCTCCGTCCAGGGAAACCATGTGCGCGGCATGTCGATGACGACATTGTCGAAATAGGCCGAGACGAGATCGAGCATGCGCACCACGACGTCGGCGTTGAACGATCGCATCTCCGATGGTCGCGTCGGCGCGGCGAGCACGCAGAGCCCGCTCGAATGCTTGGACAGCATCACGTCGAGCAATTGCCGATCGAGGCGCTCCGGCTGGTTCTCGATTTCGGTAATGTCGAAGCGCGGTTCGAGGTCGAGATATTCCGCGCAGGCGCCCTGCTGGAAATTCAGGTCGACCACGCAGGTCGATGCACCGCGCGTAACCGAATGGTGCAACTGGAACGCGGTCTGCAAGGTCAGCGTCGTGCAGCCGACACCACCGGCCGCCGGCATGAAAGTGTAGATCTGGGACTCGGTGTTCTGCTCACGACCCGGCCCCTGAAGGACGCGAATGCAGGAGCGCACGAGGTCGGCGGTCGTCAGCGGCTTCACCAGAAAATCGGCGACATGCAACTGAACGAGGATGCGCACGGCAGCCGCGCTGAACTCTTGCGTGACGACCAGGATCGGCGCCCTGCCCTCAAGCCTGCGCGTGATGCGCTGCAGCGCCTCGATCTCTTCGAGCCTGGCCGCGTCCATATCGATGATGACAGCGTCGCAATCGGCTTCCTGGATCTCGCCGCGCAGTTCGACCACGCTCTTTTCGACAGTTGAGAGCTGGATGAGGTCGGAAGCGGCGAACGCCGCCCTGCTGTCCTGCACAAACGCCTTGTCGGTCGAGACGAGGACGATGCGCTTGCTGTTGGTAGGGTTTGCCATGGCTATTGTCCGTTGGTCACTCGCTGCCGCTGCTGCCCATCGTCTGCGACGACTTGGCCTTGGCTGCCGTGTCGGCGGCGCCTGGAGCGGCGGCCCGGTTGGCAGGGACGAGAAGGTCGGTGTCCTGCACGCCGTACTGCCAGGGATCGACCATCTGCATGACCGTATTTGATGCAATCGCGTCGCCCGCGCCGTCCGTCAGGCCGTCGGCTCGGCGTTTCGATTCGGTCATGCAACCCGACGCGAGTGCGGCAAGGCTGGTTATGGCCGCGAGTTTGATGCCGGCACGCATTCCCATGCTCCTCATGGCAGGTCCAGTATGTGGCCGGAGCCGACCTGTGCGGCCACCCCGCTTCTCGTGCCCACGACAGTTCCAGCATCCGAAACCCGCAACTCTTCCTTGTTGCCGAGGAAGTAGTCGACGGCGCTTGCAGGCGCAGTGCCGTCGGTCGGCTCGCGAACCTTCTTCGACGGGTCGATCGGCTTCACCAAATATGGCGTGATGATGATGACGAGGTCTGTTTCCCGGCGCTGGTAAGCCTTGGACGAGAACAGCGGTCCGAGCACAGGCAGCTTGCCGAGGCCGGGCACGCGCTGCTGGATCATATCGTTTTCTGTCTGCAGCAGACCGGCCATCATGAAGCTCTGGCCGCTCTTCAGGTCGACGGATGTCTGCGCACGCCGTACTACGAATCCCGGCAGCGAGATGTTGCCGACCTGATAGGACTGCGACCTGTCTACCGAAGAGACCTCCGGTGCGATGTCGAGCGAGATGAGGCCGTCGGAAAGGACCGTCGGCGTGAAGTCGAGGCCGACACCGAACTTCTTGTATTCGACAGTGATGGTGCCCTCGTCCTCAGCGACAGGAATCGGCACCTCGCCGCCGGCAAGGAAGCTCGCCTTCTGGCCCGACCGCGCGATCAGGTTTGGTTCGGCAAGCCGCCGCGCCAGGCCGCGATCCTCCAGCGCCTTGATCGCGACGTCGATCGTCCACCCGTTGGTCAGCAGCGCACCGATGATCTGGCCGGCTGGCGCACTGCTCGTGGATTTCGGATTAGAGTTGAATGAAATGCCGCCATTGGTCCCGAGATAGGTCGCGCTGATCTTAGTGCCGAGTTCCTGCCCGACCTCGCGATTGATCTCTACGAAGCGCACGTTCAGCTGCACCTGCTGGGAGGACGAGATGTTGACCGAATTGATCACCGTCTCCTCGCCGGAGAAGTTCGACGCGATCTTGGACGCCTTGTCGGCCGCGACCTGATCGTTGGCTGAACCCGACAAAACGACGCGGCCGTTGGCCGAGCTCACCTGAATTTCCTCACCGCCCGGCACGCTGTTGCGGATGGTCGACGCTAGGCGATCGGTGTCCAGTGTGACTTCGATATCGACGGAGCCGACAAGCTGCTTGTTTTCGTCGAACAGCGCGATGCCGGTGGTTCCGAGAGTGTTGCCGAGGACATAGAAGGAGTCGTCGGTCAGGGGATTGACGTTCGCCACCTCGGGGTCACCCAGCACGATCTCGTAGAACGGCACGCTGGTCTTGATCGTCTTCGGCTTGCCCTTGGCGATCTTGATCGAGGTCGTTTTGTTGGCAGAGATGCGGATGACATCGTTGTCCGCCGTGGCGGACGCGGGCGCAGATAGACCGGCCAGGCCAAGCGTCGCCGCCAGCAGCGATGCCACAAACGCCCTGACCACGCCTCGTACAGTCCCCGTTCCCTCAAACATGACCCTATCCCCTATCCCGGTGTCCCGCCGGGTTTCAGTTGAATTCCTGCGCGCCCTTGATTGTCTCTGGAGGCACGTATCTTTCGGGTGTCACCACCTGATAGCTTTGCGGCTGCAGGCCGCGCGTCACGATCACCGTCTTGAACTTCGGCCCTTCCGGCTCCGCCGTGGCCGCGCCGAAGATCGAGCTCACGACGTCGGCCGCGTTGCCGGCGACCGAGCCACCGAACGACGAGATCGTGGTCAGTCCGTCGCCCGCCTCGCCAACATCGGCGGCCGAGCGCAGCGAAAGCGAAAGCGAGCCGACATTGCGCGCCAGCGCGATCTTCTTGGCGCCGTCTACGCTGACCTCGATGGTAACCGAGCCGACGACCTGCGGGCTTGTCTGGCGTTCGTCCGCCCCCTGGCCGACCGTCAGCACTTTCGCATTTTCGACAACGACTTCCGTCGCAATCGTCGAGCCCGATGCTCCCGAGGCATTGCCCGACACTTCCTCGATCGCGCCAGCGTCACGCGTCAGCACGATGTCGACGCGGTCGCCGGGCGTGATGAAGCCGCCGACACCGGCGATCTCGTCTGTCCGTATGGTGACGGCGCGCATGCCGGGTGCGAGCAGGTTCGACAGTGTCGCGCGGCCGTTTGCGCCCGAAAGCTTCGCAAGCAACACTGGCTCGCTTGTCTCTATCGGTGACAGCACGACACGCGAACCATCGGCGAAAAGCTCGTCTATCGAGCCAAACGCGCCTTCCGGCAGGTTGTCCTGCGGCCACGGGATTTCGTTGAGCTGGGCGCGGTCGAGTTGCATGCCGAACCGCAGCGGCGCGGACGCAACCACGATCTTGCCGAATTCCACGCGCGGAACATCGGGCATCGGCACGCTGACCTCAATCGGGTCTATGCGCGCGTTTTCCGTGCTTTTGACCCACAGGTCAGCAGCGAATATCGATATCGCGCCGAACACGGCGGCGATGCCGATCATCGTGACAGCCTTACCCCGCACCCTCAAAACCCCTGTATGCCTGTTTTTGTTATTGGCGTCAGGCTAGGGACCTTTGTTAAAGATTCAGGAATCGTCGGGCTTGCAGCCGTTCCATTTCGGCTTCGTTGGTTATCGAATGGTTTGGATTAAACTGTTGTTTTCCATGCTGATCGGCTTGAGACGGACATGATCGCGCGGGTCGCCATCGCGATTGCGCTGTCGTTCATGGCCGGTTTCGTCGACGCACTCGGCTTCATGCATCTTGGCGGCTACTTCGTTTCCTTCATGAGCGGCAACTCGACCCAGATGGCGGCCGCTCTGCCCGATGGCGTGGCCGGCGCACTGCTGCCGGCGGGCATCATCGGCCTGTTCGTCCTCGGTGTCATGCTGGGCACTGTGCTGGAACAGCGGTTTTCAAGCGCGCTGGGCATGCTCATCCTGGCTGGACTGCTCGGCATCGCGTCAGCGCTGTCAGCCATGAAACTGGACGACGCGGCCATTCTGGTGACGCCGCTCGTCATGGGCGCCATGAACATGGTCCTGCGCAGCGGCCAGGGCGGGATGGCCGTGACCTACATGACCGGCAATCTCGTCAAGCTCGGCCAGATGATCGTCGCCGCGTTCCAGGGCGGCGGAAGCTGGGCCTGGCTGCCGTACCTGCTTCTCTGGCTCGGCATGGTGGCCGGCGTCTTCTGCGGCGTTATCGCCTATGGGGAAATCGGCCTCGTCGCCTTGTGGCTGCCAACGATCGGCCTTATTGGCTTGGCGCTCTTGAGAACGATCCCGAGCCTGCGCTAAAGACGGTGCCTCGCCCGAACGTAACGTGAACCCTGTTCCTCGACGCCACCGTCGTGGCAGTATCCAGACTGATTCGCTGAACCGGTACCCAATGGACGACAGAGACGACCTATTTTCCCAACCGGAAAAGCCAGCGCCGCGTTCGGTGTCGCGGCCGCTGGACCCTATTTTGCAGGCAGCGACCAAGCGCAACGCCCAGCCGAAAGACGGCAGCGAAGGCTATTCGGCCGCCGACATCGAGGTTCTGGAGGGTCTGGAGCCCGTCCGGCGGCGTCCCGGCATGTATATCGGTGGCACCGACGAGAAGGCGCTGCATCACCTGTTCGCCGAAGTCATCGACAATTCGATGGACGAGGCGGTTGCAGGCCATGCCACCTTTATCGAGGTAGACCTGTCTGCCGACGGCTTCCTGACCGTCACCGACAATGGCCGCGGCATTCCGGTCGACCCGCACCCGAAATTCCCGAAGAAGTCCGCGCTCGAAGTCATCCTCTGCACGCTGCACGCCGGCGGCAAGTTCGACTCCAAGGTCTACGAGACCTCCGGCGGTCTGCACGGCGTCGGCGTCTCCGTGGTCAATGCGCTGTCGGACAGCCTCGAGGTCGAGGTGGCGCGGGCGCGCCAGCTCTACCGGATGCGCTTCTCGCGCGGTATCCCGCAGGGCGGGCTCGAACAGCTCGGCGAGGTACACAACCGGCGCGGCACGCGCGTGCGCTTCCATCCAGACCCGGACATCTTCGGAAAGAACGCCCATTTCGAGCCGGCGCGGCTCTACCGCATGGCGCGGTCGAAAGCTTACCTGTTTGGCGGCGTTGAAATCCGCTGGAATTGCGCGCCTGAACTGCTCAAGGAAAAGGACGAGACCCCGGCAAAGGCCGTCTTCCATTTCCCCGGCGGCCTGAAGGACTATCTCTCCGCGCAGCTCGGCTCCGAATTCCAGGTCACGCGCGAGATTTTTGCCGGCAAGAGCGAAAAGCAGAGCGGCCACGGCTCCGTCGAATGGGCGGTCACCTGGTACGGTGGCGACGGTTTCGTCAGTTCTTATTGCAATACCATTCCGACCCATGAAGGCGGGACGCACGAAGCTGGACTGCGCAACGTGCTTTTGCGTGGCTTGCGCGCCTATGCCGACCTTGTCGGCAACAAGCGCGCCTCCATCGTCACCAGCGACGACGTGATGATCTCGGCGGCGGGCATGCTGTCGGTGTTCATTCGCGAACCAGAATTCGTCGGCCAGACCAAGGACAGGCTGGCAACGATGGAAGCGATCCGCATCGTCGACGCCGCAATCCGCGATCCGTTCGACCACTGGCTCGCAGACAACCCACAGGAAGCCTCCAAGCTGCTGGAATGGGTAATCGCGCGCGCCGACGAGCGCGTGCGCCGTCGCCAGGAGAAGGAAGTCAGCCGCAAGTCGGCCGTGCGCAAACTGCGCCTCCCCGGCAAGCTCGCCGACTGCACGCAAACCGCAGCGCAGGGCGCCGAGCTTTTCATCGTCGAGGGCGACTCCGCAGGCGGCTCGGCCAAGCAGGCGCGCGACCGCGCCAGCCAGGCTGTGCTGCCGTTGCGCGGCAAAATCCTCAACGTCGCCAGCGCAGGCAACGACAAGTTGGCTGCCAACCAGCAGATATCGGACCTCACCCAGGCGCTCGGCTGCGGCACACGGACAAAATACCGTGACGAGGATTTGCGCTACGACCGCGTCGTCATCATGACCGACGCCGACGTCGACGGCGCTCACATCGCCTCGCTGCTGATCACCTTCTTCTATCAGGAGATGCCGAATCTCATCCGAGGCGGCCATCTCTACATGGCCGTGCCGCCGCTCTACCGCATCAGCCAGGGCGGCAAGGTGCTCTATGCGCGTGACGACGCGCACAAGGACGAGTTGCTGAAGACCGAGTTCACCGGCCGCGGCAAGGTCGAGATCGGCCGCTTCAAGGGACTGGGCGAGATGATGGCGGCCCAGCTCAAGGAAACCACCATGGACCCCGGGAAGCGCACGCTCCTGCGCGTCGAGGTCGATGAAACCGACCCCGAAGGCACCAAGGCGTCCGTCGACGCGCTGATGGGCACCAAGCCCGAACTGCGTTTCCGCTTCATCCAGGAGCGCGCAGAATTCGCCGACGCTGAGGCGTTGGATATCTGAGCTCGAGGGACCGGGTTCCCGGCGCCTCACACGGCGGCGGGCATAGGTTCCACTTCGATCGTCACGTGTGACAGGTCGTGTATGTGTGCGAGCTTCTGCCGGTAGAATGCCGGCGCGCGCGGAGTCAGGGACCAGATCGATACGATCGCGGCGTGGTGCCCCGGTCCGAGCTGCCAGACATGCAGGTCCGTGATCTGCTCGCCGTCCCGCTCGATCGCCTCGCGGATTTCCTCCGGCAGATCTTCGCCCGACGGCAAGTGGTCGATAAGCACGCCACCCGCGTCGCGGACTAGCCCCCACGACCAGCGCAGAATAACAACGCCACCGACGATGCCCATGGCCGGGTCCATCCAGTTCCAGCCATAGAGGCTGCCCAGTACGAGGGCGCTAATCGCCAGGATCGCGACCAGCGCGTCAGCGAGAACGTGAAAATAGGCAGCCCGCAGATTGTTGTCGTGTGCGCCCTTGGCGGCATGATGCCCATGTCCGTCGTGCCCATGTGCGTGATGCCCATGTGCGTGATGCCCGTGCCCGTGATGGCCATGATCTTCGCGCAGCAGCCAGGCGCTGAGGAGATTGACCGCTAGTCCCAGGGCGGCGACCGAGATCGCTTGCGGAAAGTCGATCGCGACCGGGTTGTAGAGGCGCAGTACGCTTTCCCAGATGATCATCATCGCGACGAGCGCCAGCACGATGGCGCTGGCGAACGCCGCGAGGTCGCCTAGCTTGCCGGTGCCGAAGGTGAAGCGCGGGGTGCGCGCGTGCTTCCTGGCGAACATGTAGGCAAGCGCGGTGATCAGCATGGCGGCCGCGTGGGTGGACATGTGCCACCCGTCGGCCACCAGCGCCATGGAGCCATAAATCGTTCCGGCGACGATCTCCACGACCATCATGGTCGCTGTGATGGCAATCACGATCCATGTTCGCCGTTCGTTGCGTTCATGGTCGTCGCCCAGGAACACATGATCGTGCGGCGTTGAAAAGCGGCCGGACAAATCGTTCATTTCAGGTAGGTCCTTATAGCATCTATCAATTCGCCGGCGCCCTGCGCTCTGGCTGAGTCTTCATCATTGTCAGGGTTCACGACGTGCTCGCGGATATGATCCTCGAGCAGTTCGACTGTCAGCCCATTCATCGCGCCGCGCACCGAAGCAGCGAGGTTGAGTACCTCTCCGCACGGAGCGTCGGCCTCCAACGCACGTTCGATCGCTTCCATTTGTCCGCGCAGCCGCCGAACACGCGCGAGAAGCTTCTGCTTGTTCTTCACTGTATGGCTCATACCATAGGGGGCTACCCTATATTTGCAGCTTTTGCAATGCTTATGCTGCGAGCGCTTGCGGTTGGCCGGCCATCACTGCACGATGGACGGATGTCGGAGGCAGACACATGGCAGACGCAAACGATATCCCGGCTCACCCGCAAGAAATGAAGGCGACCTACAAGGTCCGTGTAGGCAATATGATCTCGGTCGAAAGCACTGCCCGCATCACGCCGGCTGGCGTTGTCGCGGTCGGCGTCACCACTTTGCTGGTCGCGCTGGCCTTCACCGCGCTCGCAAGGCCGCGCCGCAGGTATTGGCGCTAGCTAAGCCTCACGGCACCTTGCCGTCATACATCCGGAAAAGCGTCCATTCTTCGATGATCCGCTCGTCGGGCAGGTAGCAGAGGCCGATCTCGCCTCCGCTCTTGTCCTTCACGCTGTCCAGCCGCCCGCCCATCTTCATGCAGAATTCCGAAGCCGGATTGGCGATGGCGAATGCGGGCCCGGCCGCGAGCAGCAAGGCAACGACGAACAACCAGCGTGTCATTTCATTCGCCTCCGATGAGTCCGCCGCCTGGCCAACGTCAAGGCTTGGCCCAAGCCACTCCCCGTCCTGACATTGGGCCATGTTGCAGCCTATCTATAGGATGCCGGCATGTCCGGCGAAACTACGATTCCACATCCCCTTTCCAACGAGCGTACTCTCGGCGCGGCGCTTGTCGTCGCATCGTCCGCCTTCTTCGCCATGGCCGGCATCTTCACCAAGTCCATCTCGACCGATCCGTGGACGATCGCCTGCTGGCGCGGCCTCGTCGGAGGCCTGCTCATCACTGGCTATGTAATCTGGCGATCAGGGCCGAACGGCCTGCGGCTCGACTTCGGCTGGCGCGGCTGGCTGATGGTCGCGGTCGGCGTCGCGGCCTCGCTGGGCTTTATCGCTTCCTTCAGGCTCACCTATGTCGCCAATGTCGCAGTCATCTACGCAGCGACGCCGCTGATCGCGGCGTTTCTGGAATGGATATTCCTTCGCGTCCGGCCACGCCCCTTCACGCTTGCCATGGCGGTCGTGTGTCTGCTCGGCGTGGGCATCATCGTCTCTGGCGGTATCGGCAGCGGGAACACCTTTGGCGATCTGGTCGCCCTCTGCATGACGGTTTCAAGCGCGATCTACCTCGTCATGATACGCGCCTTTCGCCACCTACCCGTCGTCTGGATCGGCGCGGTATCAGCCTTTATTCTTTTCGCGATGGGCTGGCTGACCACCGACCCGCTGGCGGTCTCGGCGCCAGACGCGTGGCGTATGGT
Organism: Mesorhizobium sp.; assembly: GCF_016793485.1. Classification (GTDB taxonomy): domain Bacteria; phylum Pseudomonadota; class Alphaproteobacteria; order Rhizobiales; family Rhizobiaceae; genus Mesorhizobium_K. Next base: position 122,685 of record NZ_JAEULZ010000026.1, read on the forward strand.
GGGCTTCGGCGTTACCTTCGCCTTCGCGGTGGTGTTGTGGACGGAAGGAGCGCGTCTCATCCCTGCGTCGGAATCCGGTGTACTTGGCGCAGCCGAAGTCCCCTTCGCCATCCTGTTCGCCTGGATATTTCTCGCGGAGCTGCCGCCTGTCCTCAGCGTCGTCGGCGGTGCGGTGGTGCTGACAGCGGTCGTCCTGCATGCACTGCGCGCACGCCGCGCACCGCCGGTCCTGCCTGTCGGTTAGCTACGCTGCCGCGATCGCCAGCGCATGCTCACGCGCATTCTCGCGCAACGCATCGAGATGGATGGACTTGAGCAGCGCTGCCAGGTCGCCCTGCGCCTCGTGGCCGCCGACTTCCTTCAGCATCAGCCACGACACTTCCTGCGCGCCGGCGACGCGCTTGCCGTTAGCGACTTCCCGCCAAACCTTGAGCGCCCTGATCAGCACGGCATGCACAACGTCCGAAAGTCCCGCCTTGCGGAACGCCGCGGTCAGCGCGACATCGCTTCCCGCTGCCAAAAGCGAGCGGATGCGCTGTTCCGACTGGCCGGACAACGCAACCAGCGCCGCGCCGAAGAAATCGACCTTTCCGTACGCGACGGCGCGGATGACGAAGCTCGCCGTCATGTCGCCGCGTACGCGCAAATGCGTGACGAGCGCCGGATATTCTTCCACGCGCGTACTGTCGATCAGCGTCAGCGACGCCTTCACACAGGCATCCTTCATGATCCGCTCGGCGCGCGTCGCGCCCATCAGCGCAACGACGAGCGGCGAGCCCTGCAGGGCTTCGCCGAGCTTCACCAGCAGCATGTGCCGGCAATCCGCAGGCAGCCGGGGATCGGCGATCAATGCCTCGCGCATCGCGCCTAAATGGCCGAAACGCTCGGCCATGCGGCGGAAGGAAAGCGGCGCGATCTCCGCGCCGGCATTGGCGATCAGCACCTTGCAGGCATCCGCCTCGCCGATTTCAGCGATGACCGCCGAAAGCTCCATCGACAAGGACGCCCTGTCGGCCACCAGCGATTGGGTTGCCTTTGGACCGCTCGCGACTCGCTCGATCAGGTCGGCGTCGGTCAGCAAAGGGGAGCGCGCCAGCACGACGGAGGCGACTTCCGGTTGATCCGCTGCCAGCACTGCAATGACCTGTGGCGGTGCGTGACGCGAGAGCGCCAGCGCCTCGGCCATGGCCTTGCGCACCTTTGCCGAAGGATCGTCGAGCAAGAGAGTCAGCGCGGCTTCCGCGGCGCAACGATCCTCGAAGGGCAGTTCGTGTTGCGCGTAGGCTCTCGACAGCGCGCCGGCTGCTGCCGCCCGTTCGGTTACCTTCGCAGTATTCGCCCATTTCAGAAAATGAGAAACGACCATCAAAGCCGTAATGCCCCTCGCCCAACCCTGTGGCTCAGCTTCGAACCCTAGCCGGGAAATGGCTTACGATTGGTTAACCATGTTGCTGACGCCTTGCCGCCCGGCCCGGTGACGCATATTCCTTCGGTACCCAGATTCAGAACCTCGGGAGGATCGGATGGCCGGGTTGCATCTCGAGGAGTTCCGGGTCGGCTCCGTCATCAGGCACGGGCTGACCAAGACCGTCACCGAAAGCGACAACATGCTTTTCTCGGTGATGACGCTGAATCCACAGCCGCTGCACATCGATTTCGACTTCGCCTCCAAGAGCGAATGGGGCAAGCCGCTGGTCAACTCGCTGTTCACGCTGGGGCTGATGATCGGCATCTCGGTGCACGACACCACGCTCGGCACCACGCTCGCCAACCTTGGAATGACCGAGACGACGTTTCCCGCTCCAGTCTTCCATGGCGACACGATCAGGGTCGAGACGGAAGTCCTCTCCGTCCGCGAGTCAAAATCGAAGCCGGACCGCGGCATCGTCGAGATGGAGCATCGCGCCTACAATCAGAATGGCGTGCTGGTTGCGCGTTGCATCCGCCAGGCGATGATCCAGAAGAAGGCTGCCTGATGCGCTCGCTCCTGTTCGTGCCCGGAGATTCGGAGAAAAAGCTCGAAAAGGGATTCTCGGCCGGCGCGGACGTGATCATCATCGACCTCGAGGATTCTGTCGCCGCCTTAACCAAGCCAAAAGCGCGAAGCCTCGCCGCCGAAGCGATCCGCGCGCGTCCCAGCGGAGCCAAGGTTTATGTCCGCGTCAACGACCTCACCACCGGGCTGACCGACGACGACTTCGCGGCAGTCGTGCCCGCTAGGCCTGACGGCATTGTCCTACCGAAATCGCAGGGCGGTACGGACGTGCAGCACCTGTCGGTCAAGCTGCGTGTCGCCGAGATCGAGGCAGGCTTGCCTGATGGCGGCATTGCCATCATTCCGATCATCACGGAAACCGGGTTGGCCACGCTTTCGACCGCCACCTATCCCGGCTGCAGCCCGCGCCTTGCGGGCCTGACATGGGGCGCGGAAGACCTTGCAGCCGAGATCGGCGCACGCACCAACCGTAACGCAGAGGGCCGCTATACCGACGTGTTCCGCCTCGCGCGCAGCGTCACTTTGCTCGCCGCATCGGCTTCGGCGGTCGCGGCCATCGACACCGTCCATGTCGACTTTCGAGACCTCGGCGCGCTTCGTGCCGAATGCCTGGAAGCCGAGCGCGATGGCTTCACCGGAAAGCTCGCCATTCATCCCGCGCAGGTTCCGATCATCAACGAGGTCTTCACCCCGTCGCGCGAAGCCGTGGATCAGGCGAATGCGCTCGTCGCGGCCTTTGCCGATGCCGGCAACCCAGGCGTCGTCGCGCTGGAAGGGCGGATGTACGACATCCCACACCTGAAACGGGCCCAACGCCTGCTGGCCCGCGCTCGCGACGCGGGCGTCCTGGCCTAGGCAAGCACGATCGCCACATCCTTGACAGCACCGGCGTTATTTCCCATGTCTGGCGTTATGAGCCACGCGGAACGCCTTACCAGGTTTCTGAACAGGGTCTGCCCCATCGCGGGCAGTTGACCCCCGGCCCGGTCGTGTCGCGCCCGGCCGTGGGGCGTGACAGCCAAACCGCCTGAAACTGGCGGACGCTGGCAAAGGGTAGTCCGCATAGTGCGGCTCTCAGGCGACATCCACCCTTTTTAGATTTAGCTCCGTCCGCCCTGCGGTACGGACCACGATGAGGTCTGACATGACTTCCGATATCAGGACGCGGCGCAAGCCGCCCATCACATTTGGCCAGTCCGACTACGAACAACTGATGCGTCTCGCGGACTCCGGCGCCGGCAAACCCATCTTCGACGAGTTGCTGGCCGAACTCGAACGCGGGCGCGTCACACCGGACGCAAGGCTTGCCGACACTATCGTGCGGATGGGCACGACGCTGCGCTACTCGACCGACGCAGGGGAGGACCGCACCGTCACGCTCGTCTTTCCGCACGATGCCGATATTTCGGTAGGAAAGATCTCCATCCTGACGCCGATCGGCGTTGCCCTGATCGGCCTGTCGGCGGGTCAGTCGATCGACTGGGAAGCGCGCGACGGCCGCGTCCGCCGCCTGACGGTGGAGAGCGTGGACGCCAGCAAGGCCGACACCACGCTCTTGCGCGCATCGTGACATCGCGCTGTCGCATGGCGCTGTACGGAGGCTGCCTGATCGCATGCATCTAGCCCCTGCGCCGTCCCGCACGGCCAGGGGACTTCTCCCGGATTTGTCAGCAACTCCGCCCACCGGCGGAAGGAGAAGTGCGATGCACAAGGACGCCTGCGTTCTCACCACCAAGGATTTCACCATTCTCGAAGTCATGCTCGACCGTTGCGCGGATGCGGGCAATGCCATCGGGTCTCTTCTTCGCCGCAAGATCGAGGCCGCGACCGTCGTCTTTCGGGAGGACGTTCCAGCCGCTGTCGCGACACTGAACAGCCGCGTGACCTATCGGATCAACGACGGCGAGCCTGACAGCCGCATCCTGAGTCACGACCGGATGAACGCGTCCACTGGGCTGTTCCTGCCGATAACGTCGCCGATAGGACTCGCATTGCTGGGCATGGCGGAAGGACAGCGCTTCGAAATCGGCCAGGACGGGCGCACCAAACACATCACCCTCGACGCCATCCTCTACCAGCCGGAGGCTGCCCATCGCGAACGCGAGGCAATCGCCAGGATGGCGACCCCCACCATGAGGCGCGCTGCGCTGCGCCTCATTCCGGGTTCAGGCGGCGAAGGTTAGTGCGTCATCCCTTCCATGGGCCGTCATAGTCGGCGTAGAGGGCGGAAACCTCAGGACGCGGACGATCGACGGGCTGGCCGCCATAGGTGCCGATATGCACGAATCCGACGACACGCTCGTTCGGCGAGAGCCCGAGGATCGCCCTGCCCTCGGGAACGTCGGAATACCAGTTGGTGATCCAGTTGGCGCCGTAGCCGAGCGCGTTGGCGGCGTGGATCAGGTTCATCGCCGCCGCGCCGCCCGACAGGAACATCTCCCATTGCGGGATCTTCGCATTGTCCTTCGGGGTCGAGATCACGCCGATGACCAGCGGTGCCCGGGAAAACCGCGTCAGTTCCTGTTGCCGCCTGCCCTCGGATAGCGGCCCTTCGCGCTTTTCCGCAAGCTCGACCAGCTTCTCGCCGACTGCAACGCGCGCGTCTCCCCGATAGAGAATGAATCGCCAGGGCGCCAGCCGGCCATGATCCGGAACGCGGCTGGCGGCCGTCAGCATTGTTTCGATCTGCGAATCAGTCGGCGCAGGCTCCTTCAACTCGGGTATCGGGGCAGAACTGCGAGTCAGTAGGTGGTCTATGACGGACATGGCCATTCGCTTTTTCTCCGGTCTGTTGGCTGAAGCGCGGCGGCCTGCTGCGTCTTGGCTTGGTTGGGTTTACGACGCCAGCGTCTGGCTGTCTTGACGCCGAGCGAGAAACACGGCTGGCGGTTTGGCCTTGAAATTGCCACCGGGTTAGGGTTCAACGCAAGCATGACCGGAGGGGTAATCCGTCTTTTTGTCGTGTTCGTCGCGACAATCTTTTTCACTGCCCTGCCCGCGCTTGTAAGCGCGCAGGAGGGCGGCGACCCTGCGGCGCAGCTTCAACTCCCCTCCATTTCCAGTTTCGCGCCTGCGAATGACCCGTCTGCTCCGCTTGCGCTTGGCGGCGGTGGTGAAGTGACACTTTCGGCCAAACTCACCGAAGATGGAGAGGATATTTCGCGTGGGCTGGTGTGGAGAGTCTTCGGCCAAGAGGCTGGTCCCGATGGCAAGCTACCGCTGATTGCCTCGGCGCAGGGCGGCACCAGTTCCTTTCGTCTCGCCCCTGGCGGCTACCTTGTGCATGCGTCCTATGGCCGCGCCGGGGCCACGAAGCGCATAACGGTCGGCCGCGATGACAGGAGCGAGAGCCTCGTCCTCGATGCAGGCGGTCTCAAGCTCGACGCGACGCTCGCAGGCGGCATCCGCATTCCGGCATCCAAGCTCAAGTTCTCGATCTACGACGAATCCCCCGACGCCAGCGGCGAACGGGCGCTGATCATCCCCGATGTCAGCCCCAACGCGGTGGTGCGGTTGAATTCGGGAACATACCACGTCGTCTCCACCTACGGGTCGGTCAACGCCGTCATACGCTCGGACATCCGCGTCGATGCCGGCAAGCTAACCGAGGCAACCGTCGAGCACAAAGCCGCTGAAATTACCTTCAAGCTGGTGCGTGAGGCTGGCGGCGAAGCCATGGCGGACACGTCGTGGTCGGTGCTGTCAGGGTCGGGTGATCCGGTCCGCGAGGTCGTCGGCGCGTTCGCGACGCTCGTTCTCACCGAGGGCGACTACACGATCGTCGCCAAGAACAAGGAGCGCATCTACCAGCGCGACTTCACGGTGCAGGCAGGGCGCAACCAGGACGTAGAGGTCCTTGCCACAGAGGCAAACGCTGTCAACAATATGGAAAACATGGAAGCCGCGGATTGAGCACAGGCTCGCCGATCAGCACTCCACGACGTTGACCGCCAGGCCGCCGAGGCTCGTTTCCTTATATTTCTCGTTCATGTCGATGCCCGTCTGGCGCATCGTTTCTATGGCGGCATCGAGCGGCACGAAATGCACACCGTCGCCTTTGATCGCGAGCGACGCAGCAGTCACTGCCTTCACCGCGCCGAGCGCATTGCGCTCGATGCACGGAACCTGCACCAGCCCGCCGACCGGATCGCAGGTCATGCCGAGGTGATGCTCCAGCGCGATCTCCGCCGCGTTCTCGACCTGCTCTGGCGTGCCGCCCATGACGGCGCAGAGGCCTGCAGCGGCCATCGCGGACGCGGAGCCTACCTCCCCCTGACAACCAACCTCCGCGCCGGAAATCGAAGCATTGGTCTTGATGATGCCGCCGACTGCTGCGGCTGTCAGCAGGAAGTCGCGGATGCTTTCCTGATCGGCCTCCGGGTGGAAATGCAGCCAATAGCGCAACACGGCGGGCAAGGTGCCGGCCGCTCCGTTGGTCGGCGCGGTGACAACGCGCCCCCCGGCGGCGTTTTCCTCGTTGACCGCCATCGCGTAGACCGCGAGCCAGTCGTTGGCGAGCAGCGGGTTCGGGCGGTTTGTGCGCCAGTCCTCGTTAAGCTTGTCGTGAAGCGCGCGAGCCCGCCTGCGCACCTTCAGTCCGCCCGGCATGATGCCTTCCTGCGAAAGACCTCGCTGGATACAGCCAGCCATCGCCTCCCAGATCGCATCCAGCCCTTCGTCAAGCCGTTCGCGGTCAAGGTGCACCTCCTCGTTCACGCGCTTCATCTCCGCGATCGACAAGCCGGCCTTCTTGGCCATGGACAGCATCTCGACCGCATTTTTGAAGGGATACGGAACGCGCTTCGAAGGCTTTTCCGGCCCTTTTGCCTTGAGCTTCTGCAATTCCTCTTCCGACACGACAAAGCCGCCGCCGATGGAATAATAAACGCGCCTCAGAAGAAGCCTGTCATCGGCGTCCAACGCCTGGAAAGCCATGCCGTTGGCATGCCCCGCCAGCGGCGTCTTGCGATCAAGCACGAGATCCACGGCGGGATCGAAACGATAGGAGGGGTGACCGGGCGGCGAAATGCGCCGCGCAGCCGAGATGGCAGCCACAGTCGCATCGCTCTTGTCGGGATCGACCGTCTGCGGCGTCTCGCCGGCCAGACCGAGGATCACGGCGCGGTCCGTGCCATGGCCGACGCCCGTATAGGCAAGCGAGCCGTGAAGGCTGACCGTAATGCGATCAACCTGCGCGCCGGCCGGACGCGGCCAGTCGCCGGACCGTATCTCTTCCAGAAAGCGTGACGCAGCGGTCATCGGGCCCATCGTGTGCGAACTGGACGGCCCGATGCCGATCTTGAAGAGGTCGAATACCGACAGGAACAATTTCAGGCTCCGATCACGTTGCGGTTCGAACCGCGTTGGGGATGTTTCCGTTGTTTCGGCGCTTACGGCTTCGCATTCGCCGACTTCGGATGATCACGGCGCGACATTGCGTATATAGTGGCTGCAAACTGGTGCAGGAAACGGGCCCTTTGATGCTTTTGTCCACCGCCGATCTCGCAGCGCTTCTGTTTTTCCTTGCCATGTGGACGCTCCACGCCCTCGCCGTAGCGGGAAAGCTTGGCACCCGCGTCTCGCTCTCCACCGCAATGAACCGCCAACGGGAAATGTGGATGCGCACCATGGCGCGGCGGGACCTGCGCATGATCGACACCTCGATCATGCTCGGCCTTCAGCAGGGTACGGCATTTTTCGGGTCGAGCGCGCTGATCGCCATCGGCGGATGCTTCGCTCTGATCGGCTCCAGCGACCGGGTCATGAACGTGCTCGGCGACCTCCCGCTTTCCGCAGCCGCATCGCGTCCCGTCTTCGAGATCAAGGTGATCGGACTGCTGCTGATCTTCGCCTATTCGTTCTTCAAGTTTGGCTGGTCGTACCGCCTTTTCAACTACTGCTCGATCCTGATTGGAGCCGTCCCGGTGCAGAAGGACGAACCCGCTTACCTCGAGGAGACGGAAATCGCAGTCCAGCGGGCGGCACGTATGAACATCCTTGCCGGCACGCACTTCAATGCAGGCCTTCGTGGCATATTCTTTTCGATCGGCTATCTGGGTTGGTTCGTCGGCCCGATCGTCTTCGCGCTGACCACGCTCTGCATCTTCGCCGTTCTCGTCAGACGACAGTTCTTTTCAGAGGCCCGCGAGGCCGTGATCAGCGACAGACCCCTGCTTTAGGCCCGCGGCCCCGGGAAGACAGAGTCGATGCGGCCTGTAAACTTGTAGGCGATCAGGCCGATCCACTCGCGAATGGCCATCGTTGTGGCTGCAAGCGAATCGGCGGGATTGTCGCGAAACACGCCGATCCCCTCCTGCCCCGACGTCCGATAATCCACCGGCCACGGCGTAACAGGGAAGCCGGCCTTGCGAAAGAGACCGATCGATCGCGGCATGTGGAAGGCCGAAGTCACCAGCAGCCACGTCTCGTCCGGCCCTGGCGTCACCAGCTTGCGGATGTTCTCGACATTCTCGAACGTATTGCGCGACTCCCCTTCGAGAACCAGGCGGTCCTGCGGAATACCGAGCGCCGTGAATAGCCTGACGGCTGTATCGGCATCACCCTCGCCTTCCAGCATCACGGTGCCTGTTCCTCCGGAAATCACGATCCGCGAGTCCGGGTAGCGGCGCGCCAGCACGGCGGCTTCCAGATAGCGGTCGCCGCCGCTGTTGATGTCGTAGCCGCCCCGCGCCAGGTTGATGGCCCCTTCCAGCCCGCCGCCGAGCACGATGATGCCGGCTACCTTGTCAGGCGTTGGCGGGCGCGGGAAGCGCTCTTCCAGCGGGTTCAGCATGAGCGCGCCAAGCGACGTCCAGGACGCGAGCGCCAGGATAAGGAAAGACAACAACAGCGTGGCGCCGCGCAGCTTTCGCCAGCCGAACCAGCCGACAACGAACCACACCGCCAGCAAGAAAAGCACGAGATTGAGGGGCTGGATGAGAAACCAGAAGACCTTGGAGGCGTAGAAGAGAGGAGAGAAGTCGTCCATTCCTGTCCCTTAAGCTTTCAGGCGCTGGCTGCTGCCGTGGATCAAGATTCGACTCCCGAATCCAGCTCCGGTCGGTTCTTATCTACCACCATTTCTCCGGCTGGAACCGCCCGGCGGCCTGCTCGATGACGTTGCCCGCCTGGAACAGCGTCTCTTCCTCGAACGGTTTGCCGATCAACTGGAGGCCAAGCGGCAACCCATGGGCGTCAAGACCGGCCGGAACCGCAATGCCGGGAAGGCCCGCCATGTTCACCGTCACCGTGAAGATGTCGTTGAGGTACATCTTCACCGGATCGGCCGCCATGTCTTGGTCGGCGACGCCGAAGGCGGCGGAAGGCGTCGCTGGCGTCAGGATCACGTCCACGCCGGCGTCGAAGACCTGCTCGAAGTCGCGCTTGATCAGCGTGCGCACCTTCTGCGCCTGCAGGTAGTAGGCATCGTAATAGCCGGCCGACAGCACATAGGTGCCGATCATGATGCGCCGCTTCACCTCGCGGCCGAAACCGGCGGCGCGGCTGTTCTCGTACATCTCGACGATGTCCTTGCCCGGCACGCGCAGCCCGTAGCGGACGCCATCGTAGCGCGCGAGGTTGGAGGACGCCTCCGCCGGCGCAACGATGTAGTAGGCCGGCAGCGCATATTTGGTGTGCGGCAGGGAGATGTCGACGATCTCCGCGCCTGCGTCCTTCAGCCAGGCGATGCCCTTCTGCCAGAGCGCCTCGATCTCGGCAGGCATGCCATCGACCCGGTATTCCCGGGGAATGCCGACCTTCATCCCCTTCACGGAACGGCCCAGCGCCGCTTCGTAGTCCGGCACCGGCCTGTCGACCGACGTCGTGTCCTTGGCGTCGACCGAAGCCATCGATTTCAGCATGATCGCCGCATCGCGCACGTCGCGCGCAATCGGACCGGCCTGGTCGAGCGACGACGCGAAGGCAACGATGCCCCAGCGCGAGCAGCGCCCGTAGGTGGGCTTTATGCCGACTGTGCCTGTGAACGCCGCCGGCTGGCGGATCGAGCCGCCGGTATCAGTCGCAGTCGCGCCTGCGCACAGGAAGGCCGATACGGCAGCAGCCGAGCCGCCGGATGAGCCACCGGGCACCAACTGCATGTTGTCGTAGCTTTTCGTCTGCTTGGTCCCGCCAGCGGAAACGAACCCGCCATCACCCTCATGGGTGGCCGGAACGACCGAGGTCTCGACGCGCGAACGCCGCCACGGATTGACGACCGGGCCGTAATGGGAGGTCTCGTTGGACGAGCCCATGGCGAACTCGTCCATGTTGAGCTTGCCCAGCATCACCGCGCCATCGGCCCAGAGGTTCGCCGTGACGGTCGACTCGTAGCGCGGCTTGAAGCCGTCAAGCACGTGGCTGCAGGCCTGCGTGTGCACGCCCTCGGTCGCAAAAAGATCCTTGATGCCCAGCGGAATGCCTTCCAGCGCCCCGCCCTTGCCTTTTGCCAGCTTGCTATCTGATGCTTTGGCCATGTCGCGCGCCTTGTCGGGCGTGACGGCGACATAGGCATTAAGCGACGGATTGGCGCTTTGGATTGCCGCGACATAGGCGTCGGTGAGTTCCGTCGCCTTGATTTCCTTGGCGCGAAGTTTCGTCCGCGCCTCTGCAATCGTCAGTCTGGTAAGGTCGGTCATGACAAAATCTTCTTTTCGTAAAAACGCGACCAGCCGGAATCCGGATAGTCGAGCACCGCGCCGCAGGTCGTGAACCCGCCACGCTCATAGACACGATAGGCTGCCTCGAAGCCCGGCGCCTCGCCGGTTTCGAGCACGAGCCGAGAAACGCCCTTTTCGCGAGCCAGTTGCTCGATGCGCGTCAGAAGCAACGAACCGACGCGCTGGCCCCTCACCTCGGGCAGCGTGAACATGCGCTTGACCTCGCCCAGCCCGCCGCCATGGTCCTTCAGCGATCCCATGCCGACCGCGCGGCCAGCGTCGTCGCGCGCGACGAATACGGTCACCGACGGTTCTGCCATCTGCTCGGCCGTCAGCTGGAACTGGAATTCGCGCGGCGTCAGCGGGATCATGGTCGCGTTCAGGTCGGCGACCATTGCGCGCACATCGTCCTGCAAGGGCGTCTCGACCGCGATCGTCACCGGTTCAGGCGCGGGCACGGCCTACTCCACCACCTTCGGCACCAGGAAAAAGTTCTCGTCGGTCGCAGGCGCATTGGCGACGATGTCGGCGGCCTTGTTGCCGTCGGTGACGCCATCCTGTCGCTTCTTCATCTCCATCGGAATGACCGACGTCATCGGCTCGACGCCAGCCACGTCGACCTCGTTGAGCTGTTCGACGAAGCCGAGGATCGTGTTCAACTCGCCGGCCATGCGGGACGCGTCGTCTTCCGTCACCGCGATGCGGGCGAGGCGCGCGACGCGCTTGACGGTTGCGATATCGACAGACATGCGAAAACTCCGGCAGACCGGCTGAAATCAGGATGTCCGGGCTATAGCGGCGGGAAGCCCGGGGCGCAACTGCCGCCAGGCGCGCCACTACCCGTAGGTTACGAACGAAATCGCATTTCCGTCAGGGTCGCGGACATGAAAATCGGTCCCGCCCCATTCCTGTTTGGTTGGAATTTGCGCGAACTCGACGCCATTCTCTTTGAACTCATCGAACAATCCGTAGACGTTCGACACTTCTATCGTTGCGAGGATGACGGAGATTTCGCGCGACGCGAGTTCCGCGAAATTCGGCTTTTGCACGCAGCGCAGATGCAGGCACGCCCCACCACGCGAAACCGAGCCGTAAAACGGTCGTTCTCCGTGGAGAAAATCCACCTTGAACCCGAGTTTGTCCACAAAGAAGGCTGCGCTTGCCGGAACATCCCTGACAAACAGGATTGGTATGGCCGGTTTCAATCCCAACTCGCTCACCGAACGCCCTCCGACAGTCTACTCCCTTATACCTCAACCGCCTCGCCGACCTGCGGCACCAGCACCTTCGTCCCCGAGCCCTCCACGCCCTCCACGAACTTGTCGGGCGTCTGGTCGAGCAGGCCGAACGTCTTGTAGTGGCACGGCACAACCGTCTCGAACTTGAAAAAGCGCCGGCACGCCAGCGCCGCCACGGCGCCGCCCATGGTGAAGCGGTCGCCGACCGGCACGAGGCCGATCTCCGGCTGATGCAACTCGTTGATCAGCGCCATGTCGGAGAAAATGTCGGTGTCGCCCATGTGATAGAGCGTCTTGTCGTCGGGGAAATGCAGCACGAGCCCGTTGGGGTTGCCGAGATAAACGGGCGAACCGTCCTCCTGCGTCAGCGCCGAGGAATGCACCGCGTTGACGAAAGTCGTCGTGAATCCGCCACAGTCGACCGTGCCGCCGTGGTTGCCGGGATTGACGTTCTTGATGCCCTTGCCGGCGACGTAGTCGGAAATCTCGGCATTGGCGACCAGCATCGCGCCGGTCTTCTTGAGGATGGGGATCGTATCGCCAAAATGGTCGTTGTGGCCATGAGTGACCAGAACATGGGTGACGCCTTCGGCAGGTTCTTCCCAACCCTTGCCCCACAAGGGATTGCCCGCCAGAAACGGGTCAATCAGGATGGCCGCGCCTCCGACCTCGATTCGAAATGCCGACTGGCCATACCAGGTCAGTTTCATCACAATCTCCTTGATTTCATGCGTGCTGGAGCGACGTCTTCAGAAAATGTAGAAAAGATGGGCAGGGTGTAAAGGGACAACAATTGGCCGTCATATCCGTCGCAGACCTAGCCGCCACCCTTATCGGCGGCAAGACGCTCGCGGGGCTCGATCTCGGCGAGAAGACGATCGGGGTAGCGGTTTCGGATCGCGGCCTGTCCTTCGCTCACCCCCGGCCTGTCATCGTGCGCAAGAAGTTCACCGCCGACGCAATGGCCCTCATCGACCTCTTGTCCAAAGAGAATGTCGGCGCAGTTGCGATGGGGCTGCCCGTGAACATGGATGGTTCGGAAGGCCCGCGTGCTCAGGCCTCACGCGCCTTCGTCCGCAACATCGCGCGGCTGACCGAACTGCCCTTTGTCTTCTGGGACGAGAGGCTATCGACGGTCGCGGCCGAACGGACTCTTATCGAGATGGACTTTTCCCGCAAGAAGCGCGCGGGCAAGATCGACTCGGCTGCCGCTGCGTTCATCCTGCAGGGCATTCTGGATCGCCTTCACGCGTTCGGCGAAGGCTCTACGCCGGAATAGCGTTCGCGCCGCGAGCGAACCCAGGCCGAAATCTCCTTGCGCCTGCGAAATGCCCAGATGCAGAGGATGAGGAAAGTGTCCAGGATGCTCGCGCGCGCGACCAGCCCCGGGATCGTTTTGGGATCCATCCCCAGCATGTTGCCATAGAGCTGGAACACGATGTCATGCGCGTCCCGCGTCAGCATGACATAGCCGAAATGGATATTGTTGAGCGACAGGAAGTACCAGCCCCAGAACAGCCCCATTGGCAAGGCCCATGCCGCGAACACCCACCGCATCAGAACTCCCCCGCGCATGCGTGGGGTAACGAATGCGCCCGGCATTGGTTCGCGTTCCGTCCTGAAAAAGCGTCCATGCGAATCCCTTTGGCCACAAGAGAGAGTGGGTCCTGAAAAACTCCGGCGCAACGTAAACCATTTGTTAAGGTTAACGGAACGTTTCGGTGGACCGCTTACATGGCAGGGATTGACGCAGGGCGAACTCCCGGTCGCGGCGAAAAGTCGCTCAGTTCGTCTGAGGGTAGAGCGTGTCCAGGACCAGCCGCGCGTCGTGGCGGGCGTCGAGCATGCCGTAGGTCGTGCGCCACTGGCCGGCCAGCCGCGTTTCGATGAAGGCATCAGCAATACGCCCCGCCCCCATGCGCTTGAGTTCGGCAGCCGCCGCCGAGAGGGCTAATTGCTCCGTCAGGATGCGCGCCGACCCCTCGTCCGAACCTGCCACCTGCATCGCGGCCTTGAGCACCGCAACCGTGCCCGGCCCACCTGCACCCAGATCCTTCTCAATGCCTGCCAGAACCTCTTCGAACAGGGCCGGCGCGCGCGCCATGACGCGCAGCACGTCGAGCGCCATGACATTGCCCGATCCTTCCCAGATCGCGTTGACCGGCGCCTCGCGATAGTGGCGCGCCAGCGGCATCTCCTCGACATATCCGTTGCCGCCGATGCACTCCATCGCCTCGTAGAGCAGCGAAGGCGCGATCTTGCAGACCCAGTATTTGACCACCGGCGTCATGGCGCGGGCGAAGGAAGCCTCTCGGGGGCTGCTCGCCGCATCGTCGAAGGATCGGGCCAGCCTGAACGACAGCGCCGACGCTGCCGCCACATCGAGCGCCATGTCGGCCAGCACGCGCTGCATCAGCGGCTGGTCGACCAGCTTCTGGCCAAAGGCCATGCGATGGCGCGTATGGTGGATCGCTTCCAAAAGCCCGGCGCGCATGAGGCCGGAGGACGCAAGAGCGCAGTCCAGCCGCGTCAGCGTCACCATGTCCATGATGGTTTTGACGCCGCCGCCGGGCTCACCGACCATCTGCCCGATGGCGCCGGCGAACTCGACTTCCGACGAGGCGTTGGAGCGATTGCCGAGCTTGTCCTTCAGCCGCTGGAAACGGAAGCCGTTGCCGGTTCCATCGCCGAGGATGCGCGGTACGAGAAAGCACGATAGCCCCTCACCCGCCTGCGCCAGCACGAGGAAGGCGTCCGACATCGGCGCGGACATGAACCATTTGTGGCCGGTGATGCGGTAGAAGCCGCTGCCCGCCCGTTCGGCGCGCGTCGTGTTGGCGCGCACGTCGGTGCCGCCCTGCTTCTCGGTCATGCCCATGCCGAGCGTCAGGCCTGTCTTCTCCACCGGCGGCTTGCTCGCCTGGTCATATTTGCGCGTGGTGATGCGCGGCGCCCATTCGCGGAAAAGCTGTGGCGTCGCCATCAGCGCCGCAAGCGACGCGCTGGTCATCGTGATCGGGCAGAGATGCCCTGTTTCGAGCTGTGACGTCAGATAGAAGCGCGCCGCCCTCACCTGATGACGGCGGCCTGTCTCGGCCGCGCCGTTCTCCCAGATCGAGGAATGCAGCCCGCTCGCCACCGACCGCCGCATCAGCGCGTGGTATGCCGGATGATACTCCACCTGGTCGATGCGCCTGCCCTGCCGGTCATGTGTCCGCAGCACGGGCGTCTCGGTGTTGGCCAGGCGCGCGGTATCCTGCGCCTCGGGCGACAGCACGAAGCGTCCGATATTGTCGAGATCCTTGCGGACGGGCGCGGAAAAATCCTCAGCGATCTGGATCAGCAGCGGATCGCCGCGCCAGGCGTTGCCGCCTGCGATGGGAGGCGGCTGATTTGTTACCTCGTCCGTCACGCGCTGTCCTTGGGCTGAAGTCGACCGGTTGAATCCCGGCAGACCCTTTGGGCTAATATAGACCAAGGTGTGGTTAACGCGACGAAAATGCGGAAGCGGAGAAAATACCGGGGAGAAGGCTATCAATCCCAAAATGCCCGGCCGACAGGCCTTGCGGGACGCAAACCTGCACCCTATAGCAGCGCCTTGACATGACCGAAGCGCCCTCTCCGCCGCTCTTTCGCCACCGCCATCTGCTCGGCATCGGCGACCTTTCTCCCCCCGATATCGAATTGCTTCTCGATCGCGCCGACGCTGCCGTCTCCATCTCGCGCCAGTCGGAGAAAAAGACCTCGACGCTGCGCGGGCGCACGCAAATCAACCTCTTCTACGAAGCGTCCACCCGCACGCAGTCGTCCTTCGAACTGGCCGGCAAGCGGCTCGGCGCGGACGTGATGAACATGTCGGTCGCAAGTTCGTCGGTGAAGAAGGGCGAGACCCTGATCGACACCGCGATCACGCTGAACGCCATGCGGCCGGATATCCTGATCATCCGCCATCAATCGGCGGGCGCGGCGGCGCTGCTCGCCCAAAAGGTCGGCTGCTCGGTGGTCAACGCCGGCGACGGCGCGCACGAGCACCCCACGCAGGCGCTGCTCGATGCGCTCACCATCCGCCGCGCCAAAGGGCCGCTGTCGAAGCTGATCGTCACCATATGCGGCGACATCCTGCATTCGCGCGTCGCGCGCTCCAACATCCTGCTGCTGAACGCGATGGGCGCGCAGGTCCGCGTCGTCGCGCCATCTACACTGCTTCCATCCGGCATCGAGAGGATGGGCGTCATCGTCCACCGCAGCATGGCCGAAGGTTTGAAGGACGCCGACGTGGTCATGATGCTTCGTCTGCAGCGCGAGCGCATGGCCGGCGCCTTCGTGCCATCGGTGCGGGAATACTTCCGCTATTTCGGCCTCGATGCCGAGAAGCTGAAAGCCGCCAAGGACGACGCACTTGTCATGCATCCCGGCCCCATGAACCGTGGCGTCGAGATATCGAGCGCCATCGCCGACGGCCCGCAGAGCGTTATCCAGGAACAGGTCGAGATGGGCGTCGCCGTCCGCATGGCTGTGATGGAAGCGCTCCTTGATCCGCGACGCGATGGAGGCGCGAAATGAGCGTCACCGTCTTCACCGACGCCCGCATTGTCGATCCCTCGCGCGGCATAGACGAGATCGGCACCGTCATCGTTGATGGCGACAAGATCGCCGCCGCCGGCGCGTCCGCGCGCAACCAGGGAACACCCGGCGGCGCAACCGTCATCGATTGCGCGGGCAAGACCATCCTTCCGGGACTGGTCGATTCGCGCGTCTTCATCGGCGAACCCGGCGCAGAATATCGCGAGACCATCGCCTCGGCGAGCGAGGCCGCGGCTGCGGGCGGCGTCACCTCCATAGTCACCATGCCCGACACCGCTCCCGTCATCGACGACATTGCGCTGGTCGAGCATGTGCTGCGCGCGGCGCGCGATACGGCCTCTGTCCACGTCTACCCGGCCGCGGCACTCAGCAAGGGCCTCGAAGGTCAGGAGATGACCGAATTCGGACTTCTGCGCGAAGCCGGCGCGGTCACCTTCACCGATGGTCGCCACACGATCGCCAGTTCGCTCCTCATGCGCCGGGCGCTGACCTACGCACGCGACTTCGGCGCTGTCATCGCGCATGAGACGCAGGACGCCGAGCTTTCCTCCAACGGTGTCATGAACGAGGGGCTCTATGCGAGCTGGCTCGGGTTATCAGGCATTCCCCGTGAGGCAGAAGCCATTCCGCTCGAACGCGACCTGATGCTGGCGCACCTGACCGGCGGAGCCTATCACGCGGCCAAAATCTCCACGTCCATGTCGGCTGCCGCTATCGCGCGGGCGAAGTCCGACGGGGCGAACGTGACCGCCGCCGTCTCCATCAACAACCTCTCCCTCAATGAAAACGACGTCGGCGAATACCGCACTTTCTTCCGGCTCTCGCCGCCGCTCAGGGCTGAGGACGACCGTCTCGCCATGATCGAAGCGGTTCGGGACGGCACGGTGGATGTCATCGTCTCCTCGCATGATCCGCAGGATGTCGACACCAAGCGCCTGCCTTTCGCCGACGCAGCCGGCGGCGCCATCGGGCTGGAAACGCTGCTCGGAGCGGCGTTGCGCCTCTATCACAATGGCGACGTGCCGCTGCTCCGGCTTGCGGAAGTGCTTTCGACTGCGCCCGCAAAGCTGTTCGGCCTCCCCGGCGGCGGGCTTTCGCCCGGCGCGCCGGCCGACCTGATTCTCGTCGATCTCGACGCGCCATGGATCGTGAGCGAAGCCGACATCCGCTCGCGCTCCAAGAACACCTGCTTCGAGGGCGCCAGAATGCAGGGACGGGTCTTGCAAACGCTGGTTTCAGGCCGCACAGTTTTCCAGTCGTAAGGGCGGCAGCGCACTGTCCGCCCGGGAGGTCCGATGTCTTACCTGCCGCTTTTAGCGTTGGCCTTCGGCTATCTGCTGGGATCGATCCCGTTCGGCCTGCTGCTGACCCGCGCGGCCGGCCTCGGTGACGTCCGCAATATAGGCTCGGGCAACATCGGCGCGACAAACGTCCTGCGCACCGGCAACAAGGGCCTCGCCGCCGCAACGCTGCTTCTCGACGCCCTGAAGGGCACCGCCGCCGTCCTGATCGCGGGCATTTATGGCCCTGAATTCGCGATCGCCGCCGGCCTAGGCGCATTCCTTGGACACATCTTCCCCGTCTGGCTCAGCTTCAAGGGCGGCAAGGGCGTAGCGACCTATATCGGCGTTTTGTTCGGCCTCATGTGGCAGGCTGGCCTGCTGTTTCTTGCCATCTGGATTCTGGTCGCGCTGGCGCTTCGCTATTCGTCGCTGTCAGCGCTGATCGCCTGCATCGTCACGCCCTTAGCCCTTTGGTTCATGGGGCGCAGCGATCTCGCGATCCTTTTCGCGGTGCTCAGCGTCATCGTCTTCATCAAGCATCGCGCCAACATTTCGCGTCTTCTCGCCGGCACCGAGACGCGCATCGGGGCCAAGGGTTGAGTACAGCCAAGAGCGCCCCTCGCCTCAGCGACCGGCAACGGTTCTCCTGGCTTCGCCTTATCCGCACGCCCAATGTCGGACCTGCCAGCTTTCGCGATCTGGTCAACAAGTTCGGCTCAGCCGAAGCCGCGCTGGAAATTCTGCCCGAACTCGCGATAGCGGGCGGAGCGGGCCGCAATATCCGCATACCCTCAACCGGCGAGATCGAGGCCGAACTCGAAGCGGCGCGGAAGCACGGCGCGCGATTCGTCGGTATCGGCGAAGCGGATTATCCGCCCCTGCTCAAGCGCATGGAGCACCCGCCGCCGCTGTTGGCCGTCAAGGGTGAAGCGGCCGTGTTCTCCCTGCCGCCGATCGCGATCGTCGGCGCGCGCAACGCCTCGCTTGCCGGTGTCAGGATGGCGCGCATGCTCGCCGCCGAGCTTGGCGAAAGGGGCTACGGTGTCGTCTCTGGCCTCGCGCGCGGCATCGACACTGCTGCACATGATGGCAGTCTCGCGACTGGAACGGTCGCGGCCCTGGCCGGCGGTCTCGACCTGCCCTATCCGCCCGAAAACGGCGAACTCGTAGACCGGATTGTCTCAGGATCCGGTGCTGTGGTTTCCGAGATGCCCTTCGGGTGGGAACCGCGCGCCAAGGATTTTCCGCGCCGCAACCGCATCATCGCAGGCATGTCTCTCGGCCTGATCGTTGTCGAGGCGGCGAAGCGCTCTGGCTCGCTGATCAGCGCCCGGCTGGCCGGCGAGATGGGCCGCCTCGTTTTTGCTGTGCCTGGCTCACCGCTCGACCCGCGCGCAGCGGGCTCGAACAGCCTGTTGAAGGACGGTGCAATTCTCGTCACCGAGGCGTCGGATGTGATCGAGGCAATTGCGCCGCTCACTGGATCGACGATCCAGATTCCCCCGAAGATGCACGACCCTGCCGACATCGACATCTCGGATTTCAGCTCAGCCGAACCGCCGGTCCAGAACGACAGGGAACGCGTCGTGGAGGCGCTCGGTCCCTCGCCTGTCGGCATCGACGAACTGATCCGTCACACCAGGCTTCAGCCGGCGCAGGTTTCGGCAATATTGCTGGAGCTCGACCTAGCAGGCCGACTCGAACGTCATTCAGGAGGACGTGTCGCGCTTCTGCCTGGAGACCTCTGATGAGACACTGCTCCGCAAGGCGTCGCTCGCCTCAAGATGCGCCATCTCGATAAGGTAGGCCAGCATGTCAAAACGCTCCCCCGCTGCCATGGACCGCAGTTGCCCAAGCATAGACTGAATATATTCCAGCGTTTCAGCTTGTCTCTTCCCCGGCTGCGTATGCGCCATGCATGACTCCAATGCCGCCCGCTGCGATTTGCCTGCGCAGAGCGGTCGTTCCAATCTCCAGTCATCTACGGTTGTTAGGATCGCACCCCCAACAGCTAGCAACTGTAGCACAAATACTTAAAGTAGCAAGGAATTTTAACCTATCGCGTAAGTTGCATAAGCGGGAAAATGCCTGCCCGGACTTGACCGAATGCCAAAGCACGGCCATGTGACGAGCGATTCCACAATTTCAGGCCCGACAATTCTCCGTCGA
>NZ_JAEULZ010000027.1 GCF_016793485.1 Mesorhizobium sp.
CAGCATCTCGCCGGCATGAAGGACTCGAAGGTCATCGTCGCCATCAACAAGGACGAGGAAGCGCCGATCTTCCAGGTCGCGGACTACGGCCTCGTCGGCGACCTCTTCACAATCCTACCAGAACTCGAAAAGGCGCTTTGACGCCTTCTAGAGGCTTGTATTAAATTCATGAGGGCCGGGGTGGACGAAGTCGCCCCGGCCCTTTAGTTTGTGCGCTGCACAAAAAATAGGCGGGCATAAGCCCGACGGGATCAGGAAAATGGCGATCGAAACTGTTGGCATCATCGGCGCAGGGCAGATGGGCGGCGGCATCGCGCAGGTCAGCGCGGCTTCCGGCTACAAGGTCATGCTCTATGACATTTCGGCCGACCGCGTCGAAAAGGGGCTGGCGACCATCAGCGGCAACCTCGCGCGCATGGTGTCTTCGGGCAAGTTGACCGAGGAGGCGCGCAAGGACGCGCTTTCGCACATCTCGCCCGCGACTGAACTTGGCGCGCTGGCCTCGTGCGATCTCGTCATCGAGGCAGCCACTGAGGACGAGGCGGTCAAGCGCAAGATCTACGCGCAGCTCTGCCCGCACCTGAACCCGCAGGCGATCCTCGCCACCAACACCTCGTCCATCTCGATCACGCGGCTTGCCGCGGCGACGGACCGGCCGGAACGCTTCATGGGCGTGCACTTCATGAACCCGGTGCCGGTGATGAAGCTCGTCGAGCTGGTGCGCGGCATCGCGACCGACGACACGACCTTCGAGGCCGCGCGCGTCTACGCCGCCAAGCTCGACAAGACCGTCACGGTGTCCGAAGATTTCCCGGCCTTCATCGTCAACCGCATCCTGCTGCCGATGATCAACGAGGCCATCTACACGCTTTATGAGGGCGTCGGCAGCGTCGAGGCCATCGACACCGCGATGAAGCTCGGCGCCAACCATCCGATGGGGCCGTTGCAACTCGCCGACTTCATTGGCCTCGACACCTGCCTATCGATCATGCAGGTCCTGCACGACGGACTGTCTGACTCCAAGTACCGGCCATGTCCGCTGCTGGTGAAGTATGTCGAGGCCGGCTGGCTCGGCCGCAAGACCGGGCGTGGCTTCTACGACTACCGCGGCGAGCACCCGGTGCCGACGCGGTAGTAGTTGCAACTCGGGCGGGTCGCCTTGAGAGCAGACCCGCCCCAGTCCGGCTCGGAGGCGACTAGCCTTCCTTGAGCGCCTTGGCGATCTTCAGCTCACTCTTGAAGTACGACTTCCAGGAATCTCCCATCATCGAGCGCCTGACAAAGCGCAGGAAATCGGTTGATGAATCGATTTCCTCATCGAGCATCGTTGCATAATTTGTGGGTGACGCATCGATGAGAGCTTGGTTGAGGTCCTGTAGTTCCTTAAATGACCCGCGCCAGTCTTTAGCAATCTGACGTCCCAGGGAGCCGGTGGGCAGGCTCCTCATATACTTGTCGGTAACATCGAACAGCGCCGCCAGAAGTGTGTTTTCCTGCTGCAGCGCTTGCTTACCAACGGGATAGTCCGCAGTGTTTGCCTTGGTCACCATTTCCCTTCTCCTCTGATTTGCCTTCACCTCTCTTTGTTCAGTCGCATGATGAGGCAGGAGAGCGCTGCCCCGGATTTCAGGAATTCGGAAAGATTGAAGATGCGCAGTTCGAGCCCTCGATCGGCGCAGATTTTCTCCAGCTTGGCGATCTTGCGTTTCTCGCTCGGATACCAGGGGTGGTGGCGGCCGAAATCCTCGATCGGGGAATCGCAGAGCAGATGGTTTCCCAGCATCAGGCCATTCGTCATGCCGGAGCGGACGTTCTCGACCGTTGCGTCGACGATGTTGCAGCGGCGCTCGATGGCGCGCAGGGCTTCCGGCGCGGTCTTCCTGCGCGAAAGCAGGACTTCCTCCTCGTTGAGGAACAGCAGGCAGCAGTCGAGATGGTAGAGATGGTCGTCGATGATGGGGTAGGGGATGATCTCCATCCCGAATTTCTCCGCGAACCAGTGCAGCGCCGACTCGGAGGTGCGCAGGCCATGCGCGCCGACATACAGGTTGCCGCGCACATGCTTGAGGTCCGCTTCGCCTTCGAAGAAGAATTCTTCGCGTCGGAAGCTGCGCGGAGGCAGGCGGACATCGAAATCGAACAAGCGGAAGAATGCGGCTCCGATCGCGGCTTCTCCGACGCGCGGCGGCGAGCGAAAGCGCGACACCACCACCGTCTCGCGCTCCAGATGCGGCAGGACCACGCCGAGGTTCGCGACATAGGGCTGGTCCTGCAGGCCCGGCCTGCTCGGCAACAGGTAGATCACCGCGCGCGAGGCGATGAAGCGGTAGAGTTCGAGGAATTGCGCGGTCGCCTTGCGGCGATCGACGAGGCGGTTGTCCATGGCTTCCATCAGGACATTGTTCGGTTCGTCGGCGGAAAGCCAGAGCGGAAGGCTCATCAGGAATGCCGGGCGTCCCAGCGTTCGCAGCGACAGCGGCTCCGCGGACGGCGTGACGCCATTCGAGACCGCCGCGCCTTGCACGAGCGGTTCCGCGTCGAGGATGCCGGCTGCCCCCTCCCTGCGCATCATGGCGGCAGACCCACCCGTTGGAAGGCCACGATCCATCTGTCGATCAGTTCGGGCGATTGGTAGGGAAACGTCTCCTCCAGATAGGCGCGGTGAGCCGCCATCGAGAATTCCGGGTCCAGCGCCAGGATTTTCTTCGCGACCGCGTGCGCCTTGTCCATCTGGTTGACCGCAGGGTCCGCGTAGCAAGCCGCAAGGGTCCTCAGCAGCCAGAGGTCCTCCTGGGTCTGCTGGGGATCCACGAGCCTTTCCATCGTGTCGACGCACTCTGCCGCCATGCCCGCTTCCTGATAGGCCCAGCCGAGATATTCGGCGTACCAGCGATCGTAGAAAGGGTTGCGGCTCATAGCTTCCCTCAACTGGTCGATCGCCTGTTGCGGCCTGCCGACATAGATCAGCAGGCTGGCCATCTCCGCCATGAGTTCCGCGTCGTTCGGATTCATCTGGCGGGCCTTGTTGTAGGCCGCCTCCGCCTTGTCCTGTTCCCACGAATAGAGGTACGACCAGCCGAGGGCCCAGTATCCGCGATAGTCCTTTTCGTCGAGTTCGACGGCTTTCTTCGACAGCTCGAGCGCCTTGGCCACAGCCTCTTCGTACTGGTCGGTCCAATCGTATTCGTAGTCGAGCGCGTAGGTCCATGCGAGGCCGGCATAGGCGCGGGCATAGCCGGGGTCCGCATTGCGGGCGGTCTCGAAGAGGCGGCGTGCTTCCTTGTTGCTCTCGGGCGTGAACTTGTACCACTCGTGCCAACCCTGCATGAGGTAGTCGTAGGCCGCCCAGTTGCCCGCCGGCTTGCGCGCCAGTCGCTTGAGTTCGGCTTCGGCCATGACACCGGTGGTGCCCATCAGCGTGCCGGCGATGGTCCGGGTGATCTCGTCTTGGATATCGAAGATGCGGTTCTGGCTGCGGTCGTAGCGCTCGGCCCAGAGGTTTTCGCCGCTGGCCGTGTCGATAAGCTGGACAGTGATGCGCACGGCGTTGTCGGATTTCTGGATTCCGCCCTCGAGAACGTAGTTGACGCCGAGATCGGAGCGCACGATCTGAGGCGAGACCACCTTGTCACGGTAGTAGACGGATGCGCTGCGCGAGGCGACGTAGAGCCCCGGAAACTTCGCGAGGTCGGTGATCAGGTCCTCGTTGATGCCTTCGGCGAAATAGTCCTGTGCGACATCGGCGCTCAGGTTACGGAATGGCATCACGGCAATCGATGCCTTGCCGGACGGGACACGCGCATCCTTTCCGTCGATCAACTCGAAGCGCCAAGCTGCGACCAGAGCGCAAAGCAACACGAGCGGGACTGCGCCAAGCAGCAACAGCCGCCGTCCGACGCGCCTGCGTCGTCGTGGCAATGCCAGCCCCGCATCTTCGCTGACGCGATAGACGTCGATCGGATCGGCGATGTTCTTGATCGCGCGTTCGCCGACATATTCAAAGCCGAGGCCGCTGCGTTTCCCCACCTGCTCGACCACACCGGCGGAGACAAAGACATCGCCCGGGTCGCAAAGCGCTTGCAGGCGGGCGGCAACGATGACGCCGGTCCCGTAGAGGTCGTCGTCCTCGACGATGACTTCGCCGACATTGACGCCGATGCGAAACACGATCTGGCGATCTTCCGGCCGCTCGGCATTCCACGTCGCGGCTGCCTGCTGCACCCGGAACGAGCAGCGGACGGCATCGATCGAACTCGGAAATTCCAGCAGTGCGCCATCGCCGGTCAATTTAACCGTGCGGCCGTGGTGGCTCGCGATCAGCGGGTCGACGGTGCCGAGCCTGAATTCCCTGAGCGCCTCGTGGGTGCCGGCCTCGTCGAGTTCCATGAGGCGGCTGTAGCCGACGACATCGACCGAGACGACCGCGACAAGGCGACGATCTCCCACCGTCCCGGCTGCGGCGCCCGCGCCGGGATCGACTGGTCCAACATTGGGCTGTTGGTTCGCCATCGTCGCGGACCCTCCGAACCGCATCTTGCGGAGGACGCATTTTCAACGATGAGGCTAGCAGATAGCGGATCGGCTGAGAACTCCCCGCCATCCGGCATGGTTTCCAGTGGGATCGTTCCGTGGGCCGTCCGGTGAAAAACTCAGCCGCCGGTCGCGGTGGCGATCAGCTTCGCGGCGTCGGTTCCGGCCCATTCCGCAGGGCCATTCATATGGGCGAGCAGGCAACCTTGCTCGTCGATCAGCAGCGTGACCGGCAAGCCGAGCGCCAGCCCACGCTTCTTCAGGTCATTGAACAGCGCAAGCGTGTTGTCGCGATAAGCGCCTAGCGTATCGATACCCGTTTCGGCGATGAACTTCTTCGGCTTGGTGTCGTCGCCGGTGTCGACATTGACGGCGATCACCTCGAAAGTGTCGCTGCCCTTATCCTTCTGGAGCGCGTTCAACGCGGGCATCTCTTCGCGGCAGGGCGCGCACCATGTCGCCCAGAGATTGAGCAGTACGGTCTTTCCCGTCCGGTCGGCGAGCGTCATCGGCGTTCCGTCCGGTGCGTTGAACGCAAGCGCCTTCAGCGATTGCGGCGGATCGGCCGGCAGCATGGCGGCGACATCGCCGGTCGCCGCCTCGGCCACCTGCTTTGCGCGATCCACCTTTGCCGCGCAGGTGTCGGGCCCCACATCACCTGCCGCAACCACCGCCGGCGGCTCGTGCTGCGTGTTGCCAGCGATGCGGCTCGTGGCATATACCGCCACCGCGCCGGCAAGCGCGCCCGCGACCCCCGCAATGAGGATCGGACGCTGCGCCGGGAACATCGATCTTTTCTTTTCGGCCATAGAAGCAACCCACGAAATTCAGGCGTCCGGTTATCACGATGAGCGACAGCAAGACCAGTAACATAGCTGGCAACCAGATGTGGGGCGGACGTTTTGCCTCAGGTCCGGCGGCAATCATGCAGGCGATCAACGCCTCGATATCGTTCGACAAGAAGCTTTTCGCCGAGGATATCCGCGGCTCGATCGCCCATTCCGAGATGCTCGCCGAACAGGGCATCATCACCAAGGCCGATCAGAAGAAGATCGCCAAGGGACTGAAGACGATCCTCGGCGAGATCGAAGCCGGCACGTTCGCGTTCTCCGAAAAGCTGGAGGACATCCACATGAACGTGGAGGCGCGCCTTGCCGAGCTGATCGGACCCGCTGCCGGTCGGCTGCATACGGCGCGCTCGCGCAACGACCAGGTCGCCGTCGACTTCCGGCTCTGGACCAAGAACGAATTTTTGCGCGTCGCCGAGGCGCTGAAGGGGTTGATCGCGGCTTTCCTCGAACGCGCGGAGGACCATGCGGCAAGCGTCATGCCCGGCTTCACCCACATGCAGGCTGCGCAGCCGGTGATTTTCGGCCACCACTGCATGGCCTATGTCGAGATGTTCGCGCGCGACCTGTCGCGGGTGAAGGATGCGGTCGAGCGCATGAACGAAAGCCCGCTCGGCGCTGCGGCGCTGGCCGGCACCGGCTTCCCGATCGACCGCCATATGACGGCAAAAGCGCTCGGCTTCCGCGAGCCGACGCGCAACTCGCTGGATTCGGTTTCCGACCGCGATTACGCGCTCGAATTCCTGTCGGTGGCCGCGATCTGCGCCACGCACCTGTCGCGGCTGGCCGAGGAAATCGTCATCTGGTCGACGCCGCAATTCGGCTTCGTCCGTCTCTCGGACAGCTTCTCGACCGGTTCCTCGATCATGCCGCAGAAGAAGAATCCGGACGCGGCCGAACTGGTGCGCGCCAAGACGGGCCGCATCAACGGCCATCTGGTCGGTCTGCTCACCGTCATGAAGGGCCTGCCGCTGACCTACTCGAAGGACATGCAGGAAGACAAGGAAGCGGTGTTCGACGCCGCCGAGACGCTCGATCTCATGCTGGCGGCGATGACGGGCATGGTCCGCGACATGACGATCGACACCGCCGCCATGAAACGCGCGGCAGGCGCGGGTTTCTCGACGGCCACCGACCTTGCCGACTGGCTGGTGCGAACGCTGAACCTGCCCTTCCGTGAGGCGCATCACGTCACGGGACGCGCCGTTGCGCTGGCTGAGGCGAAGAAGACCGGGCTGGAGAAGCTCGCTCTTGCCGATCTTCAGGCGATCCATCCGGGCATCACCGCCGACGTGTTCTCGGTGCTCTCGGTCCAGAATTCGGTGAAGAGCCGCACCAGCTACGGCGGCACCGCACCCTCCGAGGTCCGCAAACAGGTCCGCGCCTGGAAGAAGCGACTGGCGAAGCTTTGATCGTGCTGGCGGATTTGCCGGATGCAAAGGCAAAAAAACTTCGCTACAAGCAGCGAACGGATTTCTGATCGGACGGATGGCTCGATGAACGGCAGCAGGATTTTCGCGGCGATCGCCTTGGTCTTGGCGGCAAGCGTCATCGCCGGCTGCGGTCGCAAGTCGGGCCTCGATACGCCGTATCAGGCGCAGGTCGATGCGCGCAAGGAAGCCGAGAGGACCGGCGGTGCGTTGCCGCCGGAACCGGAGAAACCGGTCGAGGACAGGAAGTTCATTCTCGACCCGCTTCTCTAAACACCTCTTGTTCCTGACCGGCCATGAACCATTTCCATTATCGTGACGGCGTCCTGCACGCCGAGGACGTGTCCATCCCGTCGATTGCGGCGGCTGTCGGCACGCCGTTCTATTGCTATTCGACCGCTACCCTGACGCGCCACTACCACGTCTTCTCCAAGGCGTTTTCGGGCATGGACAGCCTCGTCTGCTATGCCATGAAGGCAAACTCCAACCAGGCAGTCATCCGCACGCTGGCAAAGCTTGGCGCCGGCGCGGACGTGGTGTCGGAAGGCGAGTTGCGCCGTGCGCTGGCCGCCGGCATTCCTGCAAACAAGGTCGTATTCTCGGGCGTCGGCAAGACGGCGCGCGAGATCGATTTCGCGCTCGACGCGGGCATCCTCTGCTTCAATGTCGAATCCGAGCCGGAACTGGAGCTGCTGTCGGCCCGCGCCATGCGGCTCGGCATCATCGCGCCGGTGTCCCTGCGCATCAACCCGAATGTCGATGCGAAGACCCATAGGAAGATTTCGACCGGCAAGAAGGAAGACAAGTTTGGCATCCCGTGGGAGCGCGCCCGCGCCGTCTATGGCCGCGCCGCCGACCTGCCGAACCTCAAGGTCTCCGGCATCGACATGCATATCGGCAGCCAGATCACCGATCTGGAGCCTTTCGATTCCGCCTTTGCCCTGCTCGCCGAACTGGTCGCGACGCTGAAGGCGGACGGTCACGATATCCGCCATGTCGATCTCGGCGGCGGGCTGGGCGTTCCCTACCGCACCGACAACGATCCGCCGCCCTTGCCAGATGCCTACGGGGAGATCGTCAACCGCCGCATCGGGCCGCTTGGCGTGAAGGTGCTGTTCGAGCCCGGCCGGCTGATCGTCGGCAATGCCGGCATACTGGTCGCGGAAGTGATCTACACGAAGGAAGGCGACGCGCGGAACTTCCTCATCGTCGACGCGGCGATGAACGATCTCGTCCGCCCGACTCTCTATGATGCCTTCCACGACATCAGGCCCGTGGTCGAGCAGCAGTCGGATGCGCCGCGCCTGCGTGTCGATGTGGTCGGCCCTGTCTGCGAGACGGGCGATTTCCTCGGCCTCGACCGCGACCTGCCCAGGCTGAAGTCCGGCGACATGATCGCGGTCGGCACGGCAGGCGCCTATGGCGCTGTCCAGTCCGGCACCTACAATTCACGTCTGCTCGTCCCCGAAGTCCTTGTCGACGGCGACCGCTTCCATGTCGTGCGCCCGCGCGGAACCTACGAGGAACTGATCGCCCTCGATTCCGTGCCGGACTGGCTTTAGATCGCGGCGCTAGGCGGCAGCGGCCGGCTCGCGCCGCGCGGTCGCAAGCGCCACGCCCGCCGTCGTCAGCGCCATGCCGCCGATCTGTATCCAGTTGAGCTGCTCTCCGAACAGCAGCCAGGCGATCAGCGCGGTCACCGCCGGCACGAGATAGAACAGCGAGCCGACCTTCGAGATCTCGCCGTCGCGGATCATGACCATCAGCAGGACGATCGCGCCGATCGACAGGACGAGAACCGCCCAGGCCATCGCGAAGACGAGTTCACCCGTGAGGGTGAATTCCCGGGTTTCCAGCGCAAGTGAAAGCGCGATCATCAGCGCCGCGCCACCGGCATATTGCCAGCAGGTTCCGGCCAGCAGGTCGCTCCCCGCCAGGAAGCGTTTCTGCCAGACGGTTCCCGCGCTCATGGCGGCGACGGCGATGAAGGATGCGGTTACCGTCTCCCAGTTCACGCCAGCGCCGATCGTTGCGAGCCGCGGTTCAAGGACGATGGCGACGCCCACGAAGCCCGCGGCTAGCCCGGCCCAATGCCGTGGCAGGATTTTTTCACCGAGCAGGCTGCCGGCGAGGACCGCGGTGATCAACGGCTGCAGGCCGACGATCAGCGCGGACAACCCGGCCGGCATGCCGTTGCGGATCGCCCAGAACACGCCGCCGAGATAGATGCCATGCATCAGCACGCCCGCGATCACCGCCAGCCCGATATCGCGCGGCGACAGCCTTACAGAGCCCCAAAAAGACGCTGCAGCGCCAAGGATGGCGAAGGCCAGCACGAAACGCACGGCGAGAAAGGCGAATGGCTCGGCCCAGGGCATGGCGTAGCGCGCGCCGATGAATCCCGTGGCCCACAGGAAGACGAACAGTGCGGGGATCAGGCGTTTCTGTGATGTCATGATGGCTGGTCGGTCTAATGCCCGTCTTCTCATCAAGCAAAACTAAAGGATTGATGTTTATGATGAGCCAGATTGAAACAGGTTTCCCCTGTTTGACGCGCCGTGGGCGGCAAGGGGCTGCGCATGATCTGGAATCTCGATACCGGCTGGCTGATGATGGCTATAGCCGCCGTTGCTGTGCTGGCGATGTTCTTCGGCGCCGCGCTGAACGCCATCATGCGAGAGGACGGCTTCGGCTCCATCGGCAACATGGTGCTTTTCACGGTTGGCTTTTTTGCGGCCATCGTGATCGCCAATTCCTTCGGCATCAACCTGCGCGACCTCAAGCTTGCCATGGCTTTTGGGCTCGGCGGAGCATTCGCCACCGTCAGCACGATGGCGATGCTGAAGGCGGCAATCGCCAAGATCTAGGGCGGTTGGCGCAATTGCCAGCCTTCACAGTCCGACCATCTCCTTGATCTCTTCGGGCGTCACGCCGGCCGTGCGCAACGCATCCAGGCCGGTCGCCTGCTCGCTTTTCGACAGCTTTCTCCCCTCCCTGTCCGTAACCAGCCAGTGGTGGAAGTAGGCTGGTTGCGGGAAACCGAGCAGTTCCTGCAGCAGCCGATGTATGCCGGTCGCCGCGAACAGGTCCTCGCCGCGCACGACATGGGTCACACCCTGCAGCGCATCGTCCGCGACCACGGCAAGGTGATAGCTGTTCGCCACGTCCTTGCGCGCAAGCACGACATCGCCCCACAGTTCCGGTTGCGCGTCCACTTTGCGCGTCGATCCCATCTGCGGATCGGAAAATTCCGTCCAGGACAGAGGCCCCGCAAGTTCCGCCAGAGCCTTCTCGGTGTCTAGCCGCCAGGCGAAGGACGCCCCGTCTGCGATCCGCCGCTTCCGTTCGCGCTTCGATAGCCGCTTGTCCGCATCCGGATAGAGCGGCGCGCCATCTGGATCGCGCGGCCAGTCGCGGCTTTCACCGTGTTCAACGATCCAGGCGCGCGCCTCGCTGCGGCTCATGAAGGCCGGATACACCAGGTCGTCGGCGATCAACCTGTCCAGAAGCTTCGCATAGTCGGCGAAATGCTCCGATTGCCGGCGCGCCGGCTGCTCCCAGTTTATCTCTAGCCATTCGAGGTCGCGGTAGATGCCGGCCTCGAATTCAGGCGTGCAGCGGGCGGTGTCGATATCCTCGATGCGCAGCAGCATCCTGCCGCCTACCGTGTCCGCCATCTGCCGGTTCAGCAGGGCGGACAGCGCATGTCCGAGATGCAATTCCCCATTGGGGCTCGGCGCAAAGCGGAAAACAGGCGTTGTCATGTGCGAAACCGCGTCCGGGAGGCGGCGTGTTTCGGGTTGTCGCCGTCCTCAGCCGATTGCTATCCCTCGGCCGACGACTTCACAAGTGAGAGGCAGGCGCGGGTGCGGCCGATTTCTACGCTGGAAGACATTGCCGATGGTCTTGACGCCCTTTGCCGTCTCGATCCGCGCCTCGAAGCGGTGCGTGCGCTAGCCGGCGACGTGCCCCTCCGGCGCATCGAGCCCGGCTTCGCCAGCCTCGTGTCGATCATTGTCGCGCAGCAGGTGTCTCGCGCCAGCGCGGACGCCATCCTTGCGCGCCTGTCCCGGCTTGCCGACCAGCTTTCGCCCGAAACGCTGCTGGCTGCCGACGATAGCCTGTTTCGCGACGCTGGCCTGTCCCGTCCCAAGCAGCGGACGTTGCTCGCGCTTTCACATGCGGTCATGGGTGGGCTCGATCTCGGCCGTGTCTGCGACCTTCAGGCCGACGAGGCGATTGCCTTGCTCACGGCGGTTTCCGGCATCGGCCGCTGGACGGCGGAAGTCTACCTTCTCACCGCCGCCGGCCATCCGGACGTATTCCCGGCGCGCGATGTCGCCTTGCAGTCGGCGGTCGGTCATGCCCTTGGAGTTGCCCCGCGTCCGGGTGAACGACAGCTCATCGAAATCGCCGAATCATGGTCGCCCCACAGGGGGGTGGCGTCGCGGCTTTTCTGGGCCTACTATCGGCAAATCAAAGGAAGGGAGGGCGCTCCGCCTTCATAAACGCGTCGATCACGGCTGAATTTGCGGCGTTTTTCCGCGTCCCGCTGCCTGCGGGCCGCTTCACATTCCTGTCACCTCCTGCTTACAATATCCCGGCGCATCGCATTGAGGTCCAAGGAGGGAATCGCAGGTGACGATCGCGGTATCCCCTGACGGGCTGCCCGCGCTGGTGCTGAACGCGGACTACCGGCCGCTCAGCTATTACCCGCTCTCGCTTTGGTCCTGGCAGGATGCGATCAAGGCGGTGTTCCTCGATCGCGTCAACATCGTCGCCGAATACGAGCACAAGGTGTCCTCGGCCAGCTTCTCGATGAAACTGCCGAGCGTCGTCAGCCTGAAAGCCTATGTGAAGCCATCGCGGCACCCAGCCTTCACGCGGTTCAACGTCTTCCTGCGCGATCGTTTCCAGTGCCAGTACTGCGGCACGCCCGAGGATTTGACCTTTGACCACGTCGTCCCGCGCCATCGTGGTGGCGCGACGACATGGGAAAACGTCGTCGCGGCCTGCTCGCCCTGCAATCTCAGGAAGGGCGGCATGATGACGTCGCAGGCCAAGATGTGGCCGCTGCAGAAGCCCTACAAGCCAACCGTGCACGACCTGCACAACAACGGCAGGCTGTTCCCGCCCAATTATCTGCATGAAAGCTGGATGGACTATCTCTACTGGGACGTCGAACTGGAGCCGTAGAGCGGTTCCTGCTTTTCCTTGAATCGCAGACCCGCTCTAAGCAGGTGTTTCTACGCAATTCCGGACGGAAAACCGCTACGCACTTTTCCTGGAATTGCTGCAGGCGGCCTTAGCCCTTCTTCAGCGCACCGCGAAAAGCAATCAGCCCCAGGATCAGGCTGGCCACGGCGTTCCATCCCGCGAAGGAAAGGCCGAGCACGCGCAACGCCGCCTTGTCGCAGGATGGCGGCACGAAGGCGTCGATGGCGTCGAGCACGCCTTGGCCGCCGGTCTCGGCTGGAGCCGCCACCGAGCCGCAGTCGGTCGGTCCGGCCCACCAGCCCCATTCCACCCCCGAGTGCTTGACCGCCAGGAAAAGGCTCCAGGCCATCAGAAGCCCGACTGCCAGCAGCAACAGGCGCGTCAGGGCGGGTGGCCAGCGCAGCGTTGCCGACATCGCCGCCAACGCGGCGACCGGGACGCCGACATAGTAGGGGATGCGCTGGCCGAGGCAGAGCTTGCAGGGAATGTAGCCGCCGATGTGCTCGAAGCCGAGCGCGCTTCCGACGACCACGGCCATGCCGACGGCCAGGAGGATTGCCGTGTTGAGTTGTAGCTTGCTGGTGTCTGCGGTGATGGAGGTCATGTGATGGTCCGAGGGACTGCTGCTGGCGCAGATATTGGATGAACAAGTGGAGCAGAATTAGGACGTCCGCCGCTGTTGCCGCAAGCAGGCCGAGGCGCTTTTCGATGAAAGGCGGATCGGCGCGCCATGGCTTCGCAGCAGCCACGCCTTAGAAAGAATTCTCGCGCTGCACAATGCCCCGGGGAGGGCAGGACGGCCGAAACCTGCGCCTCGCCGGCGGCCTTGCGCGCAAAGGCCGCAGCACCGCGCCACCCCGTAGCCACCGACAAATTGAATGTGTCCCGCTGCTCGTCAGTTGACGCCGAAGCCCGTCTCAAGTAGTCGGCAAGCCGTTCAGGCTCGCTAAGGGCTTGGCCCCTGTGGCGGAATTGGTAGACGCGCTCGACTCAAAATCGAGTTCCGCAAGGAGTGCTGGTTCGATCCCGGCCAGGGGCACCAACAGCTTTTCGGCAAACCGCCAGCCGACTACAGGAGGGGTTTCGCCAAGGCTCCCGGCTCGATTCGTGAGAATATCCTGCCAGGGTTTCGCGCAAGTCTCGTTACCTGCCCCTTTATTCCCGGTGACACCAAGTTGATCATCGACCTTACGGGGCGGCGTTTTGGTCCAGGGCCTTCCTGCGCAGGCATGAACCTCTCAGGCCATGGTGAACGCCTGAGAGCATCGCGCCAGATGTCGATGATGTAGGGCTCGATGCCCCACTTGTTCCCAGCCCATGGCTTGTTTCCGTTGAGGTGACGAATGAATGGTTTGGCGGGCAGTTGGTCGAGGAAAATTGACGTTGTGTTCCAGCGCCAATCGAGCACCTGCCAGCGCCCATCGAGGACGTGGTTCAAGGCGTCTTGATCGACAAAGTCACACCGCTCCGGGTGCTCGATTGCGAACTGTAGGGCTTTCCTGAAAATGCCTTCGGCTTTGAGCCTCTTCATGTCGAAAACGATGACACCGCTGTTGAAATACGGTGACCCCGGAGATACCGGCCGTCGCCTCATCGCCCTGTACGCGAAAAGCATTGGCAAGTCGTGTGCGGCCGCCACGGGCGCGACCGTCAATGGTTGCTTTAGCAGCGGCACGATGTCAGCAAGAATGGTGATATCGCTGTCGAGGTAGGTGATCTGATCGAAATCAGACAAGGCATCCTCAACCAACAGTCTTGCATAGGCGACGCGGGTGTAGTGCTTGTGAACCCGTACGCGCACATTCTCAAATAGTGGCGCCACATCTATAAATTCGATACCCGGGCATACCGTTCGGGCGAGATGTTTGCTTTCGTCAGAGACGTTGTCGGCGAGGACAATTATAGGGAATTTTTCCGAGGCAAGGTCCAAAGCCTGCTTGGCCACGATGCTTGCGAATGCGGTAAAATTTTCGTCGCAAGCAAGTACCAACGCAGGCTTCACGAAAACTCCCTCTCGACACGAGATGTTATGACGCCAGACTAATTGTTCATATGCAAACTGGTTCCATCTTGGGATCTGCGATTCATGCCTGAGTGAGGCTTGAACGCAGCAGGAAATTGCGGCGCAAAATTCAGAACGAGGCTTCCTTCGCGAACCTTCGAATTTCACGGATCGCGGGAAGTTGCCGTAACGTGCAAAGGGCCGGCCTCGACAATACGCACCCGTACCGTTAGGTTCCGCGCGCCTTGCAGCATCCGGTGCAAGAGCCTTCAACCGCGCGGAGGAGCGGAGACCCACCCGTCCATGCTCGAACGGCGCGATGACTACACTTCGCTTTATTCTGATTTCCGCTGGAAGATTCCGACCCGCTTCAACATCGGCGTCGCGGTCGCCGACCGCTGGGCGAGGCACGACCCGGAACGCACGGCTCTCCTCGATTACCGTGCGGACGGCAATCCCGAGCGGCTGAGCTTTTCGGAACTGTCGCGGCGGTCCAACGCATTCGCCAATGCGCTGCGAGCGCGAGGCGTGCTGCGCGGGGACCGTGTCGCACTCCTGCTGCCGCAGGGCTTCGAAACGCTCATTGCCCACGTCGCCGTTTACAAGCTCGGCGCGATCGCCCTTCCGTTGGCGCTGCTCTTCGGCGCGGAGGCGCTCGAATACCGGTTGCAGACCGCTGGCGTGAAGATCGTCGTCACAAATCCGGCCGGCGCTGCGAAGCTGTCCCGCGTCGGGGCGCGGCTGCCGGGCCTCGACGGCATCGTGGTCGCGGGTGGCGACGCCGGCCCCGACGACTTCGCGCGCATGGTCTCCAGTCATTCGCCTGAGTTCGAGGCCGAAGACACCGGGCCGGACGATCCGGCGCTGATGATCTTCACTTCCGGCACCACCGGGCCGCCAAAAGGCGCCTTGCTGCCCCATCGCGTGCTGCTCGGGCATTTGCCCGGCTTCCAGATGGCCTACGAATTCCCGCCGCAGCCACGCGACCTGATGTGGACGCCGGCCGACTGGGCATGGGCTGGCGGCCTGCTCAACGCGCTTCTGCCCGCGCTTTATCTTGGCATGCCCGTTGTCGCCGCGCGCTTCGAGAAATTCGATCCGGAAACGGCGCTGGTGCTGGTCGAGAAGATGCAGGTTCGCAACGCCTTCATCCCGCCGACGGCGCTGCGCATGCTGAAGTCGTTGCCGGATATCCGGCGTCGGTTCAGCTTCGATCTGCGCTCCATCTGCTCGGCCGGCGAATCGCTCGGCCGCGAGACCTATGAATGGGCCCGCGACGCCCTCGGCATTACGCCGAACGAGTTCTACGGCCAGACCGAATGCAACTTGGTGCTTGGTTCCTGCGCCGGCATTGGCGTCAGCCGCGCCGGCACCATCGGCAAGGTCGTGCCGGGCCATCGCGTCGCGATCATCGACGGTGAAGGCAGGCCGGTGAAGCGCGGCGAGGTCGGCCAGATCGCGGTGGCGCGGCCCGACCCCGTGATGTTCCTCGAGTACTGGCAGTCGCCCGAGGCAACCGCCAGGAAATTCGTCGGCGACTGGATGACGACGGGCGATCAGGGCGTCGAGGACGCGGACGGCTATGTGCAGTTCTTCGGCCGCGATGACGACGTCATCACGTCAGCCGGCTTCCGCATCGGACCCGGCGAGATCGAGGATTGCCTGACCGGCCATCCTGCCGTGGCGCTTGCGGCCGCCGTCGGCAAGCCCGATCTGCTGCGCACCGAGATCGTCAAGGCCTATGTCGTGCTCAAGAATGGTGTCGCGGGCAGCCCGGAACTTGCGTCCGAGATCGGCCAGTGGGTACGCGAACGGCTGTCGGCGCACGAATATCCGCGCGAGGTGGAGTTCGTGGATTCGATGCCGCTCACCACGACAGGCAAGGTGATCCGGCGGATTTTCCGCGACCGCGCCCGCCGCGACGCCGCGCCCGTTACAGGTGACGTCAGCGACGCTTGAGCAGTCCGCGCATCCGGTTGCGCACCAACCGGACGAAGTTGCGCGTCTCGCGGTAGAAATGAAGTTGAGAGGCTGCCTGCCGCGTGATCCGGTCGGTCGCCGGGGTCATGCCGATCAGCAGCGTCCCCATTGGCCGGCGCTCGCCCCAGAGGCGCGACACCATCGGATGGTCCGGCACGGCGCAGGAATCGGTGCGTTCGATGTTGGGATCTTCCAGGTGCTGCCGGGTCACCTCGATCATCAACAGGACGCCGGGCGAGAAGGCCGCGTATGACTCGTCGTAGGCGGTCTTCCAAGTGTAGCCGACGCCCGCTTCGACGAAAACGATCAGGCTGGCGATCAGCTTGCCGTCCAGCGTCAGCGAGTGAATGCGGCAGAGATCGTTTTCCGCCAGCCCATGGACGGCCTCGCGCGCGAAAGCCGCGCGATACCTGTCCATCGCCAGGGCGGTGCGCCTGCGCCCTTTCCAGCCGGCCGCTTCAAGCGCAAGGAAACCTTCGATCGCGGGTCGGATTTCTTCCGGGCCGCGCGCGACGCGGTGGACAAGCTTGCCCTGCTCCGCGAGCCGGCGTTTCAGCCGCCGGTACTCGCCGAGATGATGCTTGCTCAACGTTGTCTTGAGATAGGCGTCGCCGTCGAGGGTGGTTTCAAGGAACGGCCGCTCTTCTTCGCTTGTCGTGATGACCGGCAGGCCCTGCGTCTCGGCGACGGTCCGGAAAATCGAGGTGACCGGCCCGTCAAGCCGCATATCCGGCAGCATCAGCACCTTGGGAAGTTTCAGGTGTGGACGCGACAGCATGGCGAGGAAATCCTCGACCACCCCAACCGGATCGTCCCGGTCGAGCAACGGCGTCCCCAGCGGACCGAACGGGCTGGCCCAGGTCCGCATCACCGATACGCCGAGCGGCACCGGCGGCCGCTCGATCGAGAAGGGAACCAGCATCCGCAGCCGGTTCCTGTGCTCGTCTCCGTCGCGGATGACGGCGAGGCGGACTTCCCGATCCTCCAGGCGCGGCATGGCCGGCGCCAGGAAATGCGGGTTGAAGAAGACGTTTGGCTCCACCGTGCGGACGCAGAGATAATCGAGTTCCTCGACGAGGTCGAAGCCAGCGGTGGCCGGGTAGATCGCCAGCCGGCGCTCCGGGCGGTTGCTTGCAAGCAGTTCGACCAGCGCCGGGTCGACCGGCCTGTCGTCCACCCCGGCAAAGCCGGCGATCATGGCCCCGGAAGGGCCGCCGTTGCTTTCTTCGAAGAGCGGAGTGGCTGCCATCAGCGTCGGCTTCCAGCCGGTAGGAATATTGCCATGACCACGCCCAACCTGCGCCAGACGGTGAAGGAGAGGGCCGCCGCCTCGAACACCATCGCCGCTGCCGTCGCGATCGCTGCGCCCCACAATCCGATGGTCGGAATCAGGATGACGCTGAGCACAACGTTCAATGCCAGCGTCAGCGCATAGATGAAAGCGCAAATGTTCTGGTTTCCCGTCATTGTGAGCAGACTCTCGCATGGCCCGACCGTCGAGCGAATGACGACCGCCCCGACGAGCAGGAAGAGCAGCGGGTAGCCGGCCACGAACTCCGGACCGAAAAGCATCAGCATCAACTCGCCGAGCGCCAGCACGATGATGCCCATGGCGAGCGAAGGCCAGAATGTCCACGCTACCGTTTCGCGCGCGAACGTCGCCAGTTTTTCCGGCTCGCTATGGGCATAGGCTGCGTATCGCTGGGCGACGCCGGCCTTGACGGAGAAATAGACGAAATGGACCAGCGCCAGCGTCTTCACCGTGGCGAAGTAGACCGCCACGTCGTCAGGCGGCATGAAGATGCCGACCATCAGCACGTCGGCGTTGGTCAGCAGGAAGAAGAACCCCTCGACGAGGAAGATCGGCAGCGACACGATCATCCATTCGCGGAGGCGGAAGCTGGAAGCGCCCGGCTGTAGGCTGCGTCCCATGCGACCGCTGATGCCAACGAGTTGCCAGATGGTGGTCGCCCAGGTGGCGGCTATGGCGGCGATGAGTGCCGTCGTGGCGTCCGCCGGATAGCCGAGCAGCAGTGCTGCCGCCATGAAGACGAGGATAAGCACCGGCCGGATCAAATAGGTCGGCGACAGTGAGAACACTGCCCAGGCATAGGCGCGCGAGACGCCCTGCAGCAGGTCGGAGAACGCGATCATCGGCAGGCAGACGAAGCCGAGTACGAAGGGCACCACGTAGTAACTCTCTACCCGCGCCGAAAGCACGAGGACGCCGAGCGCTCCGATCACCGCGATCGTGGTGGAGGCGACCAGCACGAACAGCCGGCTTGCGACCAGCACGCCGCGCAGTTCCGCGACCATTCCCTTTTCCCGATATTCCGGGATGAAGCGGATGACGGTGGTGTGGAAGCCGAGGCACGAAATGTTCCCGGCGATGACCATCGTCGTCCAGACGAGCACGAAGATGCCGTATTCAAAGCTGCCCATCCAGCGGGCGAGCAGCACCTGGCTGACGAAGGCGATGGCGGCGCTGACGATCCGTATTCCGAAGGCAATGGCCGACATGCGGCCTGCCTCGCCGCGCTCGTCCTTCGCCAGGAGGATGCCGTCTATGCGTCCCAGAAATGGCCGGACGCGCAGCGCGAGGCGCTGCGGTAGAAGCTTGTCAGCGGTTGTTGCCGCGGAAAAGCGCACGCCCTCACTCCGGTTCCCGTCAGTGGTCTCAACCTATTCGAGAGTCTTTAAGAAACGGTTCGGCGCGGCGGCAATGGGCTTTCATCCGGCGTCGGTGCACTGGGGTATTGTCAGCATGAGAGCGGTGGGTGACGCACCTGGCGCGCCGATTTCCCTTGCTGAATCAAACGGAACCGCGTCAAAGTTGCCGAAAATAGCCACCGATGCGCTTCTGGCGGAGGGTGTTCCATGAGCGGGCAAGTCGAGATCACGGACCTCGTCAGGGCGGTGCGAGGCAGGGTTCCTCTGGATGCGGCCAAATTGCTCGCACGAGAAACACCAGAGCGGATCGAGGCGGTTTTCGCCGAGTTGCCACAGGTTCTCGTCGATCATATCAGGATGTATCTGCCCTCCGACCTGCAGGCTCAGGTCAAGGGCCCCCTGGGCGCCGTCGAGGAAAATACCGTCGGCGAGATGATGGAACCCGCGCTGGGCGTGCTTCCTGAAACGACCACCGTGCGCGATGCCATCGATTTCCTGCGCAACCACGAGACGCCGCGCCTGATCACCTATCTCTATGTCACGGACAGCGAGAACAAGCTCGCCGGACTGGTCGTCATCCGCGACCTCATCCTCGCCGATCCCGGGCAGACGCTGGCGTCGGTCATGCTGCCGGAACCGTTCGCGCTGACATCCGACATGGACCTCGCCGAAGCAGACAAGGCGGCCATCCATCGGCACTACCCGGTCTATCCCGTCGTCGATGACCACATGCATGTCATTGGCATCGTGCGTGGCTGGCGGCTGTTCGAGCGCCAGGCGATCGAGATCAGCGCGCAATCCGGCCAGATGGTCGGCGTCGACAAGGAGGAGCGGCTGTACACAGGCATCTGGCAGGCGTTCAAGATGCGCCACGGCTGGCTGCAGGTGAACCTCTTGACCGCCTTCGCGGCCGGCGCCGTCGTCAGCCTGTTCGAGGGCACCATCGCCCAGATCGTGACGCTCGCGGCCTTCCTGCCGATCCTGGCCGGCCAGAGCGGCAACACCGGCTGCCAGGCGCTGGCGATCACGTTGCGCGGCATCACGCTCGGCGACCTCAACCACTATCCGGTGCGCAGCCTGCTCCGCAAGGAGCTCATACTCGGGGCGCTGAACGGCTTCCTGACAGGCCTCGTAGCGGGCCTTGCGATGGTCTGGAGCTCAGGCGGGTTCTCCAGCGCCGAGGGACCGACGCTCGGCCTGGTCATCCTGCTTGCCATGACCGGCGCCTGCATGGCCTCCGGCCTCTTCGGCGTGCTGGTGCCGCTGGCGCTCAAGCGCTTCGGCGCCGATCCCTGCACCGCGTCCAGCATCTTCCTCACCACCGGCACCGATATCGCCGGCATGGGCCTCATGCTGGCGCTGGCGACCCTTATGGTGCTCTGAACCGGGACGCCCCGGCTCAGCCGAACGCGCCGTGGCAGTGCTTGTATTTCTTGCCGGAGCCGCATGGGCAGGCCTCGTTGCGGCCGACCTTGCCCCATGACGCGGGATTGTTCGGATCGCGCTCTTCGGGCGCGACCGTGCGGCTGGCCGCAAGCGTAGCCACCTGTGCGTCGCCGAAGCCGGCGAACTCGTCCTCGCCGGTGCTCTCGTCGATGTGGTGGCCGTAGGTTTCCGGCGCCTGCGGGGGCGGCGCCTCGGCGGCCTCGCGCACGAGTTCGACGCGCATGAGCTGGGCGGTCACCGTCTGGCGCAGGCCGGCCAGCATCGTCTGGAACAGCTCGAAGCTCTCCTGCTTGTATTCCTGCAGCGGATCACGCTGGGCGTAGCCACGGAAGCCCACGACCGAACGCAGATGGTCCAGATTGACCAGATGCTCGCGCCACAGGGCGTCAAGCGTTTGCAGCATGACCGAACGCTCGACATAGGTCATGACCTCCGGGCCAAAACGGCCCGCGCGATCCGTTGCCGCGGCATCCGAGGCGGCCGTGATGCGCTCGCGCACCTCCTCCTCGGCGATGCCTTCTTCCTTCACCCACTCGTCGACCGGCAGGTCGAGGTTGAGGCCTTGGCGCACCGCTTCCTTGAGGCCGGCTGCATCCCACTGCTCGGCATAGGCATTTTCGGGGATGTGCTTGGCGACCAGATCCTCGATCACGTCGTTGCGCATCTCGGCGACCGTCTCGGACAGGTTCTCGCCGTCCATCAGCGACAGGCGCTGGTCGAACACGACCTTGCGTTGGTCGTTGGCGACATCGTCGTATTTCAGCAAGTTCTTGCGAATGTCGAAGTTGCGCGCCTCGACCTTCTTCTGCGCCTTTTCCAGCGCCTTGTTGATCCAGGGATGGATGATTGCCTCGTCCTCCTTGAGGCCGAGCTTCTGCAGCATGCCGTCCATGCGGTCGGAGCCGAAGATGCGCATCAGGTCGTCCTGCAGCGACAGGTAGAATTTCGAACGGCCCGGGTCGCCCTGGCGGCCCGAGCGGCCGCGAAGCTGGTTGTCGATACGCCGGCTTTCGTGGCGTTCGGTGGCCAGCACGTAGAGTCCGCCGGCTGAAAGCGCCTTTTCCTTGAGCCGCTGGATGTCCTCGCGGATCGCCTTTTCCTTGGCCTCGCGCTCCGGCCCTGCCTCCAGGTCGCCGAGTTCCTGCGAGATGCGCATATCGGCGTTGCCGCCAAGCTGGATGTCCGTTCCGCGGCCGGCCATGTTGGTGGCGATGGTGACGGCGCCCGGCCGTCCGGCCTGTGCGACGATCGCCGCTTCCTGCTCGTGGTAGCGGGCGTTCAGCACCTGGAAGTCCTTCAGGCCTTCCTTGCGCAGGCGCTCGGCAAGCTGTTCCGACTTTTCGATCGAGGTGGTGCCGACGAGGATCGGCTGGCCTTTCGCGGCCGCGTCGCGGATGTCCCTGACGATCGCCTTGTATTTCTCCTCGACCGTCCGGTAGACCTCGTCGTCCTCGTCGAGGCGCTTGACCGGCAGGTTTGTCGGCACCTCGGTTACCTCGAGGCCATAGATGTTGCCGAATTCCTCTGCTTCCGTCAGCGCCGTACCGGTCATGCCGGCCAGCTTCTTGTACATGCGGAAATAGTTCTGGAACGTTACCGAGGCCAGCGTCTGGTTCTCCGGCTGGATCGCCACGTGTTCCTTGGCCTCCAGCGCCTGGTGAAGGCCTTCCGAATAGCGGCGGCCCGGCATCATTCGGCCGGTGAACTCGTCGATGATGACGATCTCGTCGTTGCGGACGATGTAGTCCTTGTCCTTCTGGAATAGCCGGTGCGCCTTCAGCGCGTTGTTGACGTGGTGCACGATTGCGACGTTCTCGACGTCGTAAAGCCCGTCGCCCTTCAGGTGGCCGGCCTCGCGCAGCAGGCCTTCCAGCTTCTCGGTGCCTTCTTCGGTGAAGATCGCCGTGCGCTGCTTCTCGTCCACCTCGTAGTCGGACGGGTTCAGCTTCAGGATGAACGCGTCGATGGTATTGTACATTTCCGAGCGGTCCTCGAGCGGACCGGAAATGATGAGCGGCGTGCGCGCCTCGTCGATCAGGATCGAGTCCACCTCGTCGACGATCGCGTAGTTGTGGCCGCGCTGCACCATCGAGGCGCGGTCGTATTTCATGTTGTCGCGCAAATAGTCGAAGCCGAGCTCGTTGTTGGTGGCGTAGGTCACGTCGGCCGCATAGGCCTCGCGGCGCTCCTCGTCGGAGAGGCCGTGGACGATCACGCCGACCGTCAGTCCGAGGAACTTGTAGATGCGGCCCATCCATTCGGAGTCGCGCTTGGCCAGGTAGTCGTTGACCGTGACGACATGCACGCCCTTGCCGGCCAGCGCATTGAGATAGACGGGAAGCGTCGCCACCAGCGTCTTGCCTTCGCCGGTTCGCATTTCGGCGATGCCGCCATTGTGAAGAACCATGCCGCCAATGAGCTGGACGTCGAAGGGCCGCAGGCCTAGTACGCGGCGGGCGGCCTCGCGCACCGTTGCAAATGCCGGCACCAAGAGGTCGTCCAGGCTGGCGCCGTTGGCGATGTCGGTCTTGAATTGCTGGGTGCGGGCGGCGAGCTGTTCGTCGGACAGCGCTCGAAGCTCGTTTTCCATCGCGTTGACCGACTCGACGCGCGGTCGAGTGGATTTGATGCGGCGGTCATTGGAGGAACCGAAGATCTTGCGGGCGAGAACGCCGAGACTGACCATAAATGGTCCTTTCAACCGTGGTTTGGCCGACTGGCGTCGGCATGATCCGCCTGAACCTGGCGGGCGTGGCGGACCCGAAAAACAGCGAAAAGCGCCCGGAACCCTTCTGGACGCAAAGACGCAGGACAGATAAGAGGGGCCTCAATCGATGTCAACGCGCCGATCCTTCCCAAACTGCGCTGAATTCCGCCACAATTAAACGCGTTTCAGGGCGTCTCGAAATTCCGATTGGAGAACTCAATGTCCTTGTCGTTTCGTCGTGTCATGCCAGCCAGGCCCCGGCTTGCGGAATTGGCACTTTCGGTTTCGCTGCTTGCGGCGGTGACGTTCCCCTCCGCAGCGCAGGAAACCCAGCCTGCCGAGCCGACGCCGGCCGAAGCCGCCGAGCCTGCGGAACCGGCGCCCGCCGAAGCCGCCCAGCCTGCCGCGCCTGCGCAGCTCGACCCGAACAAGGTGGTCGCCACGATCGGCGGCCAGCCGATCACAGAGGCCGACATGGCGCTGGCGCTGGCCAGCGTCGATCAGCAATATGCCCAGCTTCCGCCCGAACAGCGCCGCGCGGCTGCCTTTATGGCCGTGATGGAGATCAAGCTCATGGCCGCCCGTGCGGTCGCCGAGGGACTCGACAAGGATCCCGATTTCGAGAAGCGCATGGCTTTCCTGCGCGACCGCGCCCTTCACAGTGAGGTGATCGACAAGGACATCG
The DNA here is from genome assembly GCF_016793485.1 of Mesorhizobium sp. Classification (GTDB taxonomy): domain Bacteria; phylum Pseudomonadota; class Alphaproteobacteria; order Rhizobiales; family Rhizobiaceae; genus Mesorhizobium_K. The sequence goes on from NZ_JAEULZ010000027.1 coordinate 23,516, forward strand.
CCGCCAACATCACCGACGAGGAGGTTCGTGCCCGCTACGATAAGCAGATTTCCGAGACGCCGCCCGTCAACGAGGTCCGTGCGCGCCATATTCTGGTCGAGACCAAGGAACAAGCCGATGCGATCGTGAAGCAGCTCGACGGCGGTGCTGATTTCGTGACGCTTGCAAACGAGAACACCAAGGACCCGAGCGGCAAGACGAGCGGCGGCGACCTCGGCTATTTCGCGCCGGGCCAGATGGTGCCGGAGTTCGAGAAGGCCGCGTTCGCGCTGGAAGTCGGCGGCTACACCAAGGAGCCGGTTCAGACTCAGTTCGGCTGGCACATCATCAAGGTCGAGGACAAGCGCGCCCAGCAGCCGCCGACCTTCGAGTCGATGAAGGACCAGACCCGCAACCTCGTGTTCCGTGAAAAATACTTCGCGATGGTCGATCAGTTGCGCAAGGACGGCAATGTCGACATCACCGACGCCGAACTGAAGAAGGCGGTGGATGCCATGGACGCAGCCAACCCGTAGGCTCCAGACGTTTCGATCAAAGGCCGCGCAAACCCGAATTGGCTTGCGCGGCCTTTTTTCATGGGGCAAACGGAGCGCTCGCAGCACAGGTCAATCCGCCGAGGCTTCCATGTCCACGACTGTCTCTCCGCTTGCTCCCAAAAAATATCCGAAGATGCCCGCAATCGAAGGCGTGCGGATGGCGACGGCGGAGGCGGGCATCAAGTACAAGAATCGCACCGACCTCCTGGTCATGGCGTTCGACGAAGGGACGCAGGTCGCCGGCGTGTTCACAAAGTCGAGATGCCCCTCCGCTCCGGTCGACTGGTGCCGGCAGAACCTCGCCGGCGGCAAGGCGCGGCTGCTGGTCGTCAATTCCGGCAACGCCAACGCTTTCACAGGCAAGAAGGGTCGTCAGACGACCGAGATGACCGGCAAGGCCGGGGCCAAGGCCGGAAAATGCGGGGAAGACGAGGTTTTCCTGGCCTCCACCGGCGTCATTGGCGAGCCGCTCGACGCATCCCGATTCTCACACCTGCTCGCCGGCATGGCCAAGGAAGCGAAACCGGATTTCTGGCGCGAGGCGGCCAGCGCCATCATGACGACAGACACCTATCCGAAGGTCGCGACTGTTACCGTCAGGCTTGGCGAGATCGACGTGACCATCAACGGCATCGCCAAGGGCGCTGGCATGATCGCGCCCGACATGGCGACCATGCTGTCCTTCGTCGCCACCGACGCGCCGATCGCCGCGCCCGTTCTGCAGGCGTTGCTCTCGGGTGGCGTCGGCAAGACCTTCAACGCGATCACTGTCGACAGCGACACCTCGACCAGCGACACGCTTCTGCTCTTCGCTACGGGGGCTGCCGGCAAGCGCGGCGCTCCTGCCATCGATTCCGTGAAAGATCCGCGCCTTTCCGCTTTCAAGCGCGGGCTCGGCAAGGTGCTGAAGTCGCTGGCGCTGCAGGTGGTGCGCGACGGCGAGGGTGCGCGCAAGCAGGTCGAGGTCACCGTCACCGGAGCTAAATCGGCCCGTTCGGCCAAGCGGATCGCCCTGTCGATCGCCAATTCCCCGCTGGTCAAGACCGCCGTCGCCGGCGAGGACGCCAATTGGGGCCGCGTCGTCATGGCGGTCGGCAAGTCCGGCGAACCCGCCGACCGCGACCGCCTGTCCATCTGGTTCGGCGACAACCGCCTCGCCCATGAAGGCGAGCGCGATCCAGGCTATTCCGAGGAAAGGACGTCCGCCTACATGAAGGGCGAGGACATCCGCATCCGCGCCGATATCGGCATCGGCAGGGGCAAGGCGACGGTGTGGACCTGCGACCTCACCAAGGAATATGTCGCAATCAACGGCGATTACCGGAGCTGACGGGATGGCCGGACGGCCGCAACCCACGGAACTGGCTGTCGTGCGCCAGTTCGAGGCGGCGGGTTTTCGTGCCTGGCCGGCTTCAGCCGTCCACTATGACGGCACCTGGGTCATCAGGTTGACAGCCGGCCATCCCGCCAAGCGGCTGAACTCGGTCAATCCCCTCGACCCGAACGACATGAAGGACCTGCCCGACCGCATCATGCGGGCCGAGCGCCGCTTCGAGGCTTACGGCCGGCCGCTGACATTCCGGCTCTCGCCGCTGGCCGGTTCCGCACTGGCGCGCCTGCTCGACGCGGAGGGCTGGGCGGTCTTCGGCGAATCCATGGTCATGCAGGCCGACCTCGACAGCGCTGCCGTCCAAGATGCCATGGACCAGATTCCACTGAAGGATATGGGGCGCTTCGTCTCGGCCTCGATGGCGACCCATGGTACGGACGCCACGCTGCGGGCAGGGCTTTCGGAGATCATCGGGGCCATCCAGCCGGAAGTCGGCCTTTTCGCGATCGAAGAGGACGAGCGGCCGCTGGCCACTGCCATCTGCGTGCATGACGGCGATCTCGCCGGTCTGTTCGAGGTTGCTACCGCGGAGGCCGCGCGCGGTCAGGGGCATGGCCGGCGTCTCCTGCTTTCGGCGCTGAAGTGGGCGCGGCTGCGCGGCGCCCGCCGGGCGTGGCTGCAGGTCGAGGCTGACAATTTCGTGGCGCGGCGGCTGTACGAGACGCTGGGTTTCAGCCAACTCTACCGCTATCACTATCGTCGCCGGGTGGACAGGTGACCACGATGGAACCCGTGAAGAAGCTCCTGCTCGTCGCCGCCGTGGCGCTTGTCGATACCGATGGCCGCGTGCTTCTGGCGCAGCGCCCGGAAGGCAAGTCGCTTGCCGGTCTCTGGGAGTTTCCCGGCGGAAAGGTTGAACCCGGCGAAACGCCCGAGCAGACCATCGTGCGCGAGATTCGCGAGGAAATCGGCGTCGAGACCAAGGTAGACTGCCTGGCGCCGCTGACCTTCGCCAGTCATTCCTACGAGAACTTCCATCTGCTCATGCCGCTCTATGTTTGCCGGCGCTTCTGGGGCATCCCCGAGCCGAGGGAAGGTCAAGTGCTGAAATGGGTCCGCCCGCGCAATATGCGTGACTACCCCATGCCGCCCGCAGACCTGCCGCTGGTCTCACACCTGATCGACCTGCTCTGAGCGTCGTCAATCAGCGTTAACAAAGCGTTCAGCCAAATATGGAAAATTAGGTCGACCGTGCGGCAAGGGGTTGGTCGACATGAATGACGATTGGGATTCGATCCGCAAGCGCAGCGTGCCTTTGCTTGGCAACGCCGGCATGAGCGTGCTGCGGGTGACAATGCTGTTCGGCTCGGCCGCCGCCGCGCTGGCGCTTATCCTGGCGCCGGTCGCCGATCGCTATTCCAGGACACAGTCCGCCGCCATCGAAGGCGTGGACTACATGTCCACCAGTTCGATCTCCTCCTCCAGCAGCTACACCATACGCCGGAGCGTGCTGCAGAAGACCGGCGCGGTCTGCATCATCCGGGCTGACGGCCGTCAGAGCGGCGACTGCTAGCCTGCCCCGGATTTCCTAAACTGGAAGTTTCCGACCTCAAACTTTCTTAACGCTGCGTCGTTAACCTTTCTTAATGGGTCACGGCTAGTGTCGGCGCCGAAGAGGGAAAGGACGTCATGCAGTTGATCCGTGCATTCCTGGGCGACAAAAGCGGCGCGACCGGCATTGAGTACGGGCTGATCGTGGGCTTGATAACGCTGGCCATCGTGGCGGGCGTTGGCGCCGTCGGCAACGATGTTGGCGACATGTTCGGCAATCAGGACCGGGAATTGCAGAAGGCCTTTACGCGCTAGTTCATTCTCCGCCGCCAGGCTTGAGGATGCGCGCCAGCGACACCTCGGCCGAACCGGGCTTCAGCGGTTTCTGCTGTGAATCGGCCGGGGCCCAGCCCGAGATCCAGATCAGCGAAAACGTTGCCCTGATCCTTCCATCCGCATCCGAGAAGCGTTCCGCATATATCTCGGCTGCGCGCGTGAAGAGGCGCCTTGTCGCGGGTCTGCGGGAGCGGGCTGACAGCACGCTGGTCGCGCCCATCGCGCGCAAATCGGCCATCAGGTCGAACAGTGTCGAATAACGGGCGGTCACCGGCTCCACGTCGGTGACCGGAAGGGCGAAGCCGGCGCGCTGCAACAGCGCGCCGGCCTCTCGCACGTCGGCGAAGGGCAGCACGCGGGGGCTTGCCCCGCCTGTTATTTCGGCCTCGGCCGCAAGCAGGCTCTCGCGCAGTTCGGCCAATGTGCCGGCGCCGGCCATCGCTGCAAGAAACAGGCCGTCGGGCTTGAGCGCACGGCGTATCTGCACCAGCATCCCGGGAATGTCGTTCTCGTCCTGCAGCGACAGCAGCGAGACGGCCAGGTCGATGCTTCTTGGCTCCAGCGGAATGACGCCCGGCGGTGCCACCGTCCCCGGCCGGCCGCCGAGAAACGCTTCGTCGGCCTCGATCTGCACCACCTCGCCGACCTTGCCGGACGAAAGCAGCGTCTCCCCAACGCTCGGCGTCCCGCAGAAGATGGTCGCCGCACGCTCGAAGCGGCGGCTAACCGCCGCCAGCCGGTCGGCCATGTCCTCCTCTGTCCTGCGCATCAGGAAGTCCGCGCCCGCGATGTCGCGCGCGAGCGCGCGCCGCTTGCGCTGGAGCAATACGTCGGTGTCGATGATCTTTTCCGGCGCCTGGGTCACGTCATCTCGTCCGGCCAGCGGAAATCCGCTCGCAATGGCCGTCGTTCTGCTATTCTCCGCCGGGGTTCGCAAGGGGCATGCGATGGCGTCGAGGGTCGGAGGTCTGGTCGGGCAGGCGCTGGCGTTGCCGTCGCGGCTGCTTTTTCCGCCGCTCTGCGCCGGTTGCCGCAGGCTTGTGTCCTCGCCCGGCACGCTTTGCGGGTCCTGCTGGCCCAAACTTCGCTTCCTCGAAAAGCCGTGGTGCGCGGTCATGGGAACACCCTTCGTCAACGACATGGGCGAAGGGTTCCTGTCGGCCGAGGCTATCGCCAATCCGCCGCCTTTCGAACGGGCCCGGGCTGCTGTCGCCTACAGCGGCGTGGCTGGGCGCATGGTGCAGTCGCTGAAATATGCCGACCGCACCGACCTCGCGCCCTGGATGGCGCGCTGGATGCTGCTGGCAGGCGCCGAACTCCTTCCCGACGCCGACGTGATTGTCCCAGTACCTCTGCACTGGCGGCGGTTCTTTTCGCGGCGGTTCAACCAGTCGGCGGAACTGGCGCGTGCGATTTCTGTGCTTTCGGGCAAGCCGTTCGAGCCAATGGCAGTCCGCCGCGTCAAGGTGACGAGGCAACAGGTCGGGCTTGGCCTGTCGGAGCGTCAGGACAATGTCCGCGCTGCCTTCCGCGTGCCGCTGGAGCAGGACATCAACGTTCGCGGCCGCCGCATCCTGCTGGTGGACGACGTCTACACCACCGGCGCGACCGTGTCCGCGGTCGCGAAGGCGCTGAAGAAGAGCGGTGCGCGCGCCGTCGACGTCCTGACCTTCGCCCGCGTCGTCCCCGGTGAGTTCCGTGACCTTGCCGTTGGGGACTTCCGGGCGGAGGGCGTTGACCCTATATAGTTGGCGAAGGACAGGGTCCCGGATGATACAGGGTTCAGGGGCTTGAGACCGGCGGAACGGCAAATGGTCGATGTGACGATCTATACGCGCATGATGTGCGGCTATTGCGCAGCGGCCAAGCGGCTGCTTGATCGCAAGGGTGTCGCCTATACCGAGCACGATGCCAGTTTCTCGCCGGAACTACGGCAGGAGATGATAGATCGCGCCAATGGCCGCAGCACCTTTCCGCAGATATTCATCGGCGGCTATCATGTCGGCGGGTCCGACGACCTGCACGAACTCGAGCGCGAGGGTCGGCTCGATGGCCTGCTCGAAAGCGGACAATTGAATTAGGAACAGTCGCATGGGCATCTTCAAGGCCGCCGTCGTCCAGATGCGCTCCGGCAGGGAGCCGGGCCGCAACGTCGTGGATTTCGAGGCGCTGGTGCGCGAAGCCGCGGCTAAGGGCGCGTCCTACGTGCAGACGCCGGAAATGACCGGCGCGATCATCCGCGACAAGGCCGACCGTGCACAGGCTTTCCGGCCGGAGGGTAGTGACGTTATCGTTGCAGCGGCACGACGGCTGTCGGCTGAACTCGGCATATTCCTGCATGTCGGCTCCACCGGTATCCTGCGCGATGACGGCAAGATCGCCAACCGCGCCTTTCTCTTCGCGCCTGATGGTTCGCTGGTGACACGCTACGACAAGATCCACATGTTCGACGTCGATCTCGACAATGGCGAGAGCTGGCGCGAATCCGCGACCTATGAGCCGGGAGCGGAGGCAGTCGTCGCCGACATCGGCAATGCCAGGCTCGGCTTCGCCATCTGCTACGACGTCCGCTTCCCGCAGCTTTTCCGTGCCGAGGCGCTTGCCGGCGCCGAGGTTCTCAGCGCGCCCGCCGCCTTCACGCGCCAGACTGGCGAGGCCCACTGGCATGTCCTGCAGCGTGCGCGGGCCATCGAGAACGGCGCGTTCGTCATATCGGCCGCGCAGGGCGGTCTGCATGAGGATGGGCGCGAGACCTACGGCCATTCGCTGATTGTCGACCCTTGGGGCCGCGTGCTCGCCGAGGTGGATGGCGACGAGCCCGGAGTGGCGGTGGCCGAGATCGATACGGCGCAGTCCGCTGCTGCGCGCGGCAAGATTCCGAATCTGAAGAACGCCCGCGAGTTCGCCGTCGCCGAAGTCGAGTGGCAGGCGCAGAGGGCGGCATCGTGATCCGTTTTTCGCTGACCTGCGACCATGACCACGAGTTCGAGGCATGGTTCCGCAATAACGACGATTTCGACAAGCAGAAGAAGCGTGGCTTCGTCGAATGCCCTTCCTGCGGGTCGAAGAAGGTCGACAAGGCCCTGATGGCGCCTGCCGTCTCGACGGGCCGCAAGCGCGAAAAGATCGCGCTGGCCATGAACGAGATGCAGAAGAAGGCAATGGCCGAGATGAAGGCCCTGTCGGAGAAAATCCGGGAAAATGCTGACTATGTCGGCGACAAGTTCGCCGAGGAAGCGCGCAAGATTCATTTCGGCGAAACCGAAGCGCGGGGCATCTATGGCCAGGCGACGCTCGATGAGGCCAAGGGCCTTGCCGAGGACGGTGTCGGCTTCATGCCGATTCCTGTTTTCCCCGAAGACCAGAACTGAGGTAGACGCCGCCACATTCCGTCTTTAGCCTTTCGAATCTTCCACGGACCGAAGGAATGCAATGACCGCGGCGATCGAACTTGGGGATACGAACCGCAAGACCAGCGAACTGCTCGAAGACGTTATCCGGTCGCTCCACGGACAGGACATAACGCTGCGCCAGCTTCTCGCCATCATGGGCGAAAACGGCCTGCTTCTGGTCTGCGGCCTGCTTTCGCTTCCCTTCCTGTTCCCTGTCTCCATTCCCGGCGTCTCCACCGTCTTTGGCGCGGGCATCATCCTGATCGCCATCGCGGTGACACTGAACAGGCTGCCCTGGCTCCCCGCACGGCTTGCCGACCGGAAGCTCGACAGCGCGAAGCTTGTTCCTGTGCTGGAGCGCGGGGTGAAATTTCTCCGTAGGATGGACAATTTCTTCAAGCCGAGGCTGTCGATGTTGACGACCGGCGCGCTGATGAACCGTGTGAACGGCCTTGCGCTGATCGGCGCGGGCGGCCTGCTCATGCTGCCGCTTGGCCTGATTCCGTTCTCCAACACGTTGCCGGGCATCGCGATCCTGTTTCTCTCGGCCGGCGTCTCCCAGCGCGACGGTCTTGTCGTCGCGGCGGGTTATCTGATGATCGTGCTCACCATCGTCTATTTTGCCGCTTTGGCACTTCTCGCTTACGGCGCGGGCCAGAGCCTTCTTGGGTAATTCACTGACTCAGTCGATCGTTCGGTTCTGCCCCTGTCGCAGGTAGGACGGTGCCCTTAACTGCGCCTCCATGGACGCACTCTGGAAATCTGCCTTCGGGCTGCTCTTAATCACCGGCAGTCTGCTTGGACTGTCGTTGCCCTTCGGCAAGATTGCCACCACGTCGGGCGTCCAGCCTATCGTGTGGGCCTTCGTCATTTCGGCAGGCGGTGGCGGCGTCATCCTCGTCGCGATGCTGCTGCGTGGACACGGCTTTCGATTCAGCGGCCACAAGCTGCGCTATTTCCTGATCACTGCGACGATTACCTACGCCATCCCCAACCTGCTGCTCTTCTCGGTCATGCCGCATGTCGGCGCGGGCTATGCGGGTATCATGTATACGCTGTCGCCGATCGTGACGCTCGTTTTCTCCATCGTCTTTGGCGTGCGGCGGCCCAACCTGCTCGGCGTCGTCGGCATCACGATCGGCTTTCTGGGCGCTGTCATGGTGGCGACGACGCGCGGCCAACTCGGCGCACCCGCGTCGCTCTTCTGGGTGGCCCTCGCGCTTCTCATTCCGGTCAGCCTGGCGGCGGGCAATATCTACCGCACGGCCGACTGGCCCGAGGGAGCCGCGCCGACGGAGCTTGCCGTGGGCAGCAACCTCGCCGCTGCCGCCATCCTGCTTGCTGGAATCTTCGCATCCTCGGGCGGGACGGCGCTGCAGACGCTAACCACGATGCCGTTTCTGGTCATCGCCCAGATCGTTGCGTCAGCCGCGATGTTCGTCTTCTTCTTTCGGCTGCAGGTGGTCGGCGGGCCGGTCTATCTCAGCCAGATCGGCTACGTCGCCGCTGCCGTTGGCCTGTTGTCGGGAACGCTTTTCCTTGGCGAGCGCTACGGTTTCCTAACATGGCTCGGCGCGGCAGTCGTCTTCATCGGCGTGGTCGTGACGACGAAGGCGCAGGCGCGATCATAAGTTCTTGCTATGGTGTATCCGTAGAATTATATATGGATACACTAGGAAGGATACACCAATGGCTTTCCACATCAAGAACACCGAGACGGATGCGCTGGCCCGGAAGGTCGCGGCTCTGAAGGGGATCGGCTTGACCGAGGCCGTCCACACCGCCCTGAAAAACGAACTGGAACGCGAACAGAACAAGCCTTCGTTGGTTGAGCAAAGTATCGAATTTGCTCGCAGGATGCGGGCAAAGGGTGACCCTAGCAAAGGTCTTCCTGCGGATAAGGCCTTCATTGACAGTCTGTACGAGGATTGATCGATGTTCGTTGATGCCTCGGCACTTACGGCCATCCTCGCGCGTGAACCGGGTGCTGATGAACTGATCGTCCGCCTGGAACAGGCTCGAAACAAGGTCACGTCGCCAATGGCCGTCTGGGAAACCTCAGTGGCGATGGCCCGCATCTTAGGTCTGGAACCCCGGACTGCGTGCTCAGATGTTTTGGAATATCTTTCGGTTGCCGGCATTGAGCTTGAAGAAGTTCCAGCGGCAACCGCAATATCCGCTATCGACGCCTTCGAGCGTTTCGGCAAAGGGCGTCACAAGGCCGGACTGAACTTCGGCGACTGCTTCGCCTACGCCTGCGCTCGGCATTTCAACATGCCGCTGCTCTACAAAGGCGCGGACTTCGCCCAGACGGATATTGAAGCCGCCTGAATCTCACCGCGCCGCCTTCTCCGCCAGCAGCATGTAGTTCACGTCCATGTCCTTGGAGCGCCGCCACTGGTCGGCCAGCGGGTTGTAGGTGACGCCGGTGCGGTCGGCGATCGTCATTCCGGCGTCGGCCAGCGCCTTCTCCAGTTCTTCGGGTCGCACCAGCTTGCCGAACTGGTGCGTACCGCGCGGCAGCCAGCGCAGCACATATTCCGCGCCAACGATCGCAAGGCCCAGCGCCTTCAGCGTGCGGTTGATGGTGGCGACGAACATGATGCCGCCCGGCTTCACCATCTCGGCGCAGCGCGCGACGAAGAGCGGGACGTCGGCGACATGCTCGACAACCTCCATGTTGAGCACGACATCGAATTTCTCGCCGGCGTCGGCCAGGTCCTCTGCGGTCGTTGCGCGATAGTCGATCGTCACCCGCGATTCCGCCGCATGCAGCTTCGCCACCGCGATGTTGTTCTCGGAAGGATCGACGCCAACAACCTCCGCGCCCAGCCGAGCCATCGGCTCGCAGAGCAACCCGCCGCCGCAGCCGATGTCCAGGAAGCGCAGGCCCTCGAAGGGGCGCGCGGCGTGAGCGTCGCGGCCGAAGCGGGCGGCCACCTGGTCTCGGATATAGGCGAGGCGAACGGGATTGAACTTGTGCAGCGGGCGGAATTTTCCGTTCGGATTCCACCACTCCGCGGCCATCGCCGAAAAACGCTCGACCTCGGCGGCGTCGATCGTCGTTCGCTTCGCTTCGGCCATTCCTGTTCTCCGTGGCGGGTGAAGTGCCGCTAGGAAGTCGTGTACGGGGAGCGTAATGTCAACCCGGAGCCTGCCTAACTTCCGCCGCCGGTTTTCCGCTATGATGGCGGGAGGTGGCGGATTTCGTATATCTGGCCATCGGGTGACGTCATGAGCGAAACCGCAAGTCTCTTCGCGCTGCTGCGGCAGTCCGCCGACGGGCCGACCGTCGATGCCATAGAGCGGTCGGTGGCCGAAGGGGCCGATCATCAGCTCTGCCGCATCAATCCCTTGGCGTTCGCCGCAAGATATGGCCTCGACGAGGAAAACGTCGTCGCTGCTTTCCTGCATGCAGCGCGCATCGGCATGTTCGACATGGCCTGGAACGTGCTTTGTCCAGCCTGCGGCGGCGTGCTGGATACCAACGCCACGCTCAAAACCGTCCAGAAGGCGGAATACACCTGCGCGCTCTGCGCCGATTCCTATGAACCCACGCTGGACGAGATGGTGGACGTCACCTTCACGGTCAGCCCGCGCCTGCGCCGCATCGCTGCCCATGACCCGAAATCGCTGCCGCTGACGGAATATTACCGGCAGCTCTATTGGGGTTCCGGCGTCCATCTGCCCGAAAACTACGACGAGACGGTCAACGCCTTCATCATCGACCATGTCGAACTGGCCCCCGGCGAGAAGGGCGTGCTGTCGATCCAGCTTCCGCCGGAATTCGTCATCGTGTTCGAGCCGATCACCCATTCGGCGCAGTTCATCGATGTGCAGGGCGAGCCGACGCGCGAACGACAGACCCTGTCGCTGACCTTCGATCGTGAGCATATGCACAACCAGACGCTGCAGATGCAGCCCGGTCCGTTGCGCCTCAGCCTCGAAAACCGCACCGACATGCGCGTTCTCCCCAGCGTCTGCATCGCCGGCGAGGCCCTGCACGAGATGCTGGGCAGGCGCCAGCCGTTCCTCACCGCCAAGCGGCTACTCTCCAACCAGACGTTCCGCGACCTCTACCGCACCGATACGCTGGACGTGGACCAGCGCCTGAAGATCACCAGCCTGACCTTCCTCTTTACCGATTTGCGTGGCTCGACCGAGTTGTACGAGCGCGTCGGCGATCTCGTCGCTTTCGATCTGGTCAAGGCGCATTTCCATGTCCTGCAGAACATCGTTGCATCGGAGGCCGGCGCGGTGGTGAAGACCATTGGCGATGCGGTCATGGCGACCTTCCCGACCCCCGATCGCGCGGTTTCGGCCGCGCTCAGGATGCGCGAGGCCATGCGCGACCTCAACAGCAGCAACGACCGCGAAGATCTCATCCTCAAGATCGGCCTGCATGAAGGGCCATGCATCGCCGTCACGCTAAACGAGCGGCAGGATTATTTCGGCCAGACGGTCAATCTCGCCTCCCGCGTGCAGGGGCTGGCCGACACACAGGCGATCTTCGCTACCGGGCCGGTCGTTGAAGACCGCAAGACGGCGGATCTCCTGAAAAGCCGCGCCCTTGCGCCCGAGTCGCGAAATGTCGCGCTTCGCGGTATCGAGCGGGAGGTGCGCGTTTACGCGATTCCGTAGCCGGCAAGCTTCTCAACGTTAAGCTTCTGCTTGTTTGGCGGGCCTTCGCCCTTGCCTGCGGATAGCCGATTGGATATGGAGGCCGCGCACATCCAGGAGCCGGCTTCGGCCCCCAGACCTCCAGACAATCCCGGGGCTTCCGGCCCCGCCAGGGCATTCGGCTTCCATGGCGCGCATTGTGATGAAATTTGGCGGAACCTCGGTGGCCGACATCGGCCGCATCCGCAATGTCGCGCGCCACGTCAAACGCGAGGTCGACGCCGGCCATCAGGTCGCAGTCGTCGTTTCGGCCATGTCCGGCAAGACGAACGAGCTTGTCGCCTGGGTTCAGGACGCTTCGAAGGCCGAAGGATCGAACTTCAACATCTACGACGCCCGCGAATACGACGCCGTTGTGGCGTCCGGCGAGCAGGTCACGTCGGGCCTCCTGGCGCTGGTCCTGCAGGCGATGGGTATCCACGCCCGCTCGTGGCAGGGCTGGCAGATCCCCATCAAGACCGACAACGCGCACGGCGCGGCCCGCATCGAGGATATAGACGGTTCCTTCCTGGTTCAGCGGTTCAACGAGGGCCAGGTCGCCGTCATCGCCGGTTTCCAGGGCATCGCGCCAGACAATCGCATCGCCACGCTCGGTCGCGGCGGTTCCGACACCAGCGCGGTGGCGATCGCCGCCGCCGTCAAGGCCGACCGCTGCGACATCTATACGGACGTGGACGGCGTCTACACGACCGACCCGCGCATCGAGCCGAAGGCGCGCCGCCTGCCGAAGATTTCCTTCGAGGAAATGCTCGAGATGGCCTCGCTTGGCGCCAAGGTGCTGCAGGTTCGTTCGGTCGAGCTTGCGATGGTTCACAAGGTGCGCACCTTCGTGCGCTCCTCTTTCGATGACCCGGATGCGCCGGGAATGGGCGATCTCCTGAATCCGCCCGGAACGCTCATTTGCGACGAGGATGAAATCGTGGAACAGCAGGTCGTCACCGGTATCGCCTACGCCAAGGACGAAGCGCAAATCTCGCTGAGGCGCGTGGCCGACAGGCCCGGCGTCGCGGGCGGCATCTTTGGGCCACTGGCAGAGGCCAACATCAACGTCGACATGATCGTCCAGAACATCTCCGAGGACGGCAAGTCGACCGACATGACCTTCACGGTGCCTTCCGGCGATGTCGCCAAGGCGCTTTCCGTGCTTGAAAAGGTCAAGCAGACGGTAGGCTTCGATGTCCTCCAGCATGACGAAGGCATGTCCAAGGTGTCGGTCATCGGCATCGGCATGCGCAGCCATGCGGGCGTTGCGGCGACCGCCTTCCAGGCGTTGGCAGAGAAGTCGATCAACATCCGGGCCATCACCACGTCCGAGATCAAGATATCGATCCTGATCGACGGCCCCTATACGGAACTTGCCGTGCGGACTTTGCATTCCGTCTACGGGCTGGATAAGCACTAGCTTACACGTCTATTCTGTTTGCGCCGGAATCATCCGGCATCGGAGGTTTCGGGCGCGTTTTTGCCCTTGCCTATGGAGAGCCGCTTGATGCGTGACATGGCCTCGGGCCCGCGCGTTCTTCTGAAACGGCTCCGCGAGTTGATGGCGGAGGCGATCGAGCCGCAGGAGCGGCTCGATCGAATCGTGCACGACATCGCCCAGAACATGGTCGCCGAGGTCTGCTCGCTCTATGTGCTGCGCGCCGATTCCGTGCTCGAGCTCTACGCTACAGAGGGCCTGAAGCGCGAATCCGTCCACCTTGCCCAGTTGAAGCTTGGCGAGGGTCTCGTCGGCACCATCGCGGCGTCGGCGCGGGCGCTGAACCTGTCGGAAGCCCAGCAGCACCCTGCCTTCGCCTATCTGCCGGAGACGGGCGAGGAGATCTACAACTCCTTCCTCGGCGTGCCGGTGCTCAGGGCAGGGCGCACGCTTGGCGTCCTGGTGGTGCAGAACCGCACGCAGCGCCAGTACCGCGACGATGAGGTCGAGGCGCTGGAAACGGCCGCCATGGTGATCGCCGAGATGATCGCAGCGGGCGAGCTGACGCGCCTCACGCGCCCCGGCCTCGAACTCGACCTTCGCCGTCCCGTAAGCTTCACCGGCAACTCCTTCAACGAAGGCATCGGCCTCGGCCATGTCGTCCTGCACGAGCCGCGTATCGTCGTCACCAACCTCTTCAACGAGGATTCCGACGAGGAGATGCGCCGGCTCGAGGCCGCGCTTGGTTCGCTGCGCCTGTCCATCGACGACATGCTGTCCCGCCGCGATGTCGCCTTCGAGGGCGAGCACCGCGCCGTGCTCGAAGCCTACCGCATGTTCGCCAACGATCAGGGCTGGGTGCGTAGGCTGGACGAGGCCGTGCGCAACGGCCTGACGGCCGAGGCAGCGGTGGAGAAGGTGCAGAGCGACATGCGCGCGCGCATGATGCACATGACTGATCCCTATCTGCGCGAGCGGATGAGCGATTTCGATGATCTCGCCAACCGCCTGCTGCGCATGCTGCTCGGCCGTAGCCCCGACGACGTCGCCGCCGCCTTGCCCAAGGACGCGATTGTCGTCGCGCGCTCCATGGGGGCGGCCGAACTGCTCGACTATCCGCGTGAGAAGCTGCGCGGCCTCGTGCTGGAAGACGGCGCCGCCACCAGCCATGTGGTCATCGTTGCGCGCGCCATGGGCATCCCTGTCGCCGGCCAGGTCAAGGGCGCGGTTTCCATGTCGGAAAACAGCGACGCCATCATCGTCGATGGCGACGAGGGCGTCATCCATTTGCGCCCGCAGTCCGATCTTGAAGCCGCCTATGCCGAAAAAGTTCGCTTCCGCGCCCGTAGGCAGGAACTCTACCGCGAATTGCGCAAGAAGCCGTCGGACAGCAAGGATGGCGTGCATGTCGATCTCCTGATGAACGCCGGGCTGGCGGTCGACCTGCCGCAGCTCAACGAATCCGGGGCCGCGGGCATCGGGCTTTTCCGCACCGAGCTTCAGTTCATGGTCGCGTCCACCTTTCCGCGCGCCGAAGCGCAGGAAGGCCTCTATCGCGATGTGCTGGATGCGGCGCAGGGCAAGCCAGTTACCTTCCGCACCATCGACATCGGCGGCGACAAGATACTCCCCTATTTCAAGAACATCGCGCATGAGGAAAATCCCGCGCTCGGCTGGCGCGCGATCCGCCTGACGCTCGACCGCCCGGGCCTGTTGCGCACGCAGATCCGCGCGCTGCTCAAGGCGGCGGGCGGGCGCGAACTGCGCCTCATGCTGCCGATGGTAACCGTGCTTTCGGAGGTCGCGCAGGCCCGCGAGATCATCGACAAGGAAGTGCGCCATCTCTCCCGCTTCGCGCACCACCTGCCGACGCGCCTCAAGCTCGGCGCCATGTTGGAGGTTCCCGCGCTGCTTTGGCAGCTCGACGAATTGATGCAGGCTGTCGATTTCGTCTCCGTCGGCTCGAACGACCTGTTCCAGTTCGTCATGGCGGTGGATCGTGGCAACACCCAGCTTGCCGACCGTTTTGATACGCTCTCGGTGCCGTTCCTGCGCGTGCTGAAGCAGATCGCCGACGCTGGCGCGCGCAATCATACGCAGGTCACCCTCTGCGGCGAGCTCGCCGGCAAGCCCATATCCGCCATGGCGCTGATCGGCCTCGGCTTCCGTTCGATTTCGATGTCGCCGGCCTCGATCGGCCCGGTCAAGGCGATGCTGACGGAACTGCCCGTCGAGGAGCTGACGAAGTTCTTCGACGAGAACCTTGCCGGCAACGCCGCCAACCTTCCCATGCGCGCGCTCCTGCAGGCCTTCGCCGACGACCGCGGCATTCCTCTATAGCCTATCAGGCTGTCCAGTCTTCCAGCCGCAAATTCGCTACTCGTCGGAATTCACCTAGATTGTTCGTAACCAGAGTTGCGCTGCGATGTCGTGCCTGACCGGCAATCAACACATCGTAGGGACCGATCGGCGTGCCGTTTCGTGCCAGGTCTGCACGGATTTCTCCCGCCGCATGTGCGTCGCCTTGATCGAAATCCACTATCACCAGATCTGTAAACAGGAGCCGCAGCGTTTCGAGGTTATGCGCGACTTTCTGGCTCTTGTAGGCGCCGAAATAGAGTTCGTGCGCAACAACGGAGCTGACGCCCACCGCGCCCGGCTCGATGCGATCCAGCCGCTCCAGCGCGACGCCCGACTTGCCGCCGACAAGCGCAATCACGGTATTCGTGTCGAGCAGGTATTCGATCACCGGAATGCACCGTCGAGACCGGGCCTCTCCTGTTCATCGGGCTGCTCGCGCCCATCCTGCAGGAAGTCGGCGCTGAACCCCCGGTCCACTGCGGCGCGCAGGGACGCCCAGCGAGCATCCTGCCTTACGTGCGGTCGCAGGATAAGGGCATCCCCCTCCCTGGAAACCTCGACCTCATCAACGTCGAGACGGAATTCCTTCGGCAGGCGGACTGCTTGGGAGTTTCCGGATTTGAACACGCGAGCATAACGCGGCATCGTCAAATCTCCAAAACGTATATACTTTTCCGTATATACTCTTTAGGGCTTGCAGTGACAAGGCATGACGCCGATCTGGTGCCCCGTTGAGCTTTCTCGCGATCTTCGATAATGCGCCGCGATGATCTCTCTTCCACGCGACCGTATGGACCAGCTCGTCAAGCGTTTCGACATGCTCGAGGCGCAGATGGCGGCCGGGCCAGATGCGGATGCCTATGTGAAGATGGCTTCGGAATATTCCGAGCTTCAGGACATCGCCGGCAAGATTCGCGAACTGTTCAAGGCCGAGGGCGAGCTTGCGGACCTCGAGGCCATGGTGGCCGACAAGTCCACCGACGCCGAGATGCGGTCTCTTGCCGAGGCCGACCTGCCTGATGTCGAGAAACGAATCGAGGCCTTGCGTCAGGATCTCCAGATACTGCTCCTGCCGAAGGACGCGGCTGACGAGCGGAACGCCATCCTCGAAATCCGCGCCGGCACCGGTGGCGATGAGGCGGCAATCTTCGCCGGTGACCTGTTTCGCATGTACGAGCGCTACGCCGCCGACCACGGCTGGCGCATGGAGCTGATGTCGGCGAGCGATGGCGACGCCGGCGGCTACAAGGAAATCATCGCCAGCGTCTCCGGCAAGGGCGTCTTCGCAAAGCTCAAATTCGAGTCCGGCGTCCATCGCGTGCAGCGCGTTCCGGCCACCGAGGCGCAGGGGCGCATACACACCTCGGCCGCTACGGTGGCGGTCATGCCCGAGGCCGAAGAGGTCGACATCGACATCCGGCCCGAGGACATCCGCATCGATACGACGCGCGCCTCGAGCTCGGGCGGCCAGCATGCCAACACCACCGAGACCGCGGTTCGCATCCTCCACATTCCGACCGGCATCATCGTCGTCCAGGCCGAGAAGTCCCAGCACCAGAACCGTGCTCGCGCCATGCAGGTGCTGCGCGCACGTCTCTACGATCTCGAGCGGTCGCGGGCCGATCAGGAGCGCTCCGACGCACGCAAGCTGCAGGTCGGATCGGGCGATCGCTCCGAGCGCATCCGTACCTACAATTTTCCTCAGGGGCGCGTTACAGACCACCGCATCAACCTGACGCTCTACAAGCTCGACCGGGTGATGCTGGGCGAGCTGGACGAAGTGATCAACGCGCTGATCGCGGACCATCAGTCGAAGCTGCTGGCGGCGGAAGGAACCAACTGATCGCTTAGTCCTCCGGGAGAATCTTCGTGGCAAAGAGAGTTCGCATTGGCGATATCATGCAGATGTTGTCGTCGGAGGGTGTCTCGTATGCCCAGATAACCCACAAGCATCCGGATTTTGGTTTCCTTATCAGGGTGATGCCTGGCGCCTATGATAGAATGCCTGAAAACCTTTCGGTCGTCGTAGATCAGGAGCCGCAGTTTAGTACATTCCTAGCGGTTCAATCCGCCGTAAACGCTCAGGTTTTCGCGATAGTTGGCAATGTACCTGTAGCGGCGAGGAACGAAAGGTTTCCCATTTTTCGTGTCACGATCTACGGCAAAGATGGCGCCGTGGGGCCTTGGTGGCTGTGGGATGGGCAGCAGGAGGTCCGACTAGAGCGCGCTTTGACAGATGCCGAAAGGAAGTATCCGATTCGGAGTATCATCAGCGCTCCGCTGCTACTCAAGCGGATAGAAACCGGCTACAGGGCCGAAGATCACGACTTCTGAGAGCGCCCGTTGCCGCAGGAAACGAAATCGCTGTCCTCGGTGGAGCGAGGTATACGAACGCGACTGCGCGATGCAGGAATTGCGACGCCGGAACTTGATGCACGCCTTATCGTCGAACATTTAACAGGTTTCTCACTTCGAGATTTTATAATCTCGGGAGACACGGCAATTGCCGGCGATGTTGTCGAAAGGCTTGAATTTGCGACCTCCCGTCGCATTGCTGGGGAACCGGTTCATCGAATCATAGGCTTTCGCGAATTCTACGGCCTGAAGCTTTTTCTCTCTTCTGAAACGCTGGAACCCCGCCCGGACACCGAAACGCTCGTCGATGCGGTCCTTCCTCGTCTGCGCCAGATTGTCGCCAGGCAAGGCGTTTGCCGTATTCTCGATCTGGGCACCGGCACGGGCGCAATAGCGCTCGCCCTGCTTGCCGAAGTGCCGCAAGCGCACGCGACAGCCGTCGATATCTCCTCGGATGCGCTCACTACTGCAACGCGCAACGCCTTGGAAAACGGGCTTTCCGACCGTTTTCAGCTCGTCCAATCCGACTGGTTCGAAAAAATTTCGGGCGCCTTCCATGCAATTGTCTCAAACCCGCCCTACATAAGTACCGAAGAGCTTGTGACCTTGCAGGATGAGGTCAGGAAACATGATCCGGCGAAGGCCCTCGATGGCGGGCCGGACGGGCTCGATGCCTACAGGAAGATCGCGGAAGCTTCGCTCGGATATCTTGAGGACGGCGGGTTCGTCGGCGTCGAGATCGGGCACCGGCAGAAAGCGGACGTTATCCGTCTGTTCGAGGACCGGAGCTACCGTCTCCTGGAAGCGAGGCAGGACTTTGGAGGCCACGACAGGGCGCTGGTTTTCGCAGGAAAATGACCCGTATAGCCTGTCACAAAAACCGCTTGGCAAGGATGGCGAATGCGGCTAGGGTCCGGCCAACCGGATGAGACGAAGCAGGCAGTGCTGTCACCACCGGGTTTTCCAGAGGACAGTCTGCCTTCTTGCGATGACGACGCCCTAGCTTCGTTCAGGGGGATTGTCCGGCAGTTAAACACGTAACTGGAACGGAAAACGTGGCGCCGACGCAGACGCGGGCGAGCACCGTTAGATCAATGTGGAACAGCGGGCTTCGTCGCTCCGCTTCCGATGATTTGTGAACCCAAGAGAGACTTATGAGGCCACAACAGCAGAACAGGCGCATGCGCGGCCGCAACGGTGGCGGCAACAACAATAACAACAATAACAACAACAATAATAACAACCGCAGGGGGCCGAATCCCCTGACGCGCAATTACGAGAGCAACGGCCCGGATGTGAAGATTCGCGGCTCCGCGCAGCAGATCGCCGAAAAATATGCCCAGCTTGCCCGTGATGCGCAGAGCTCCGGCGACCGCGTGATGGCCGAAAACTATCTCCAGCACGCCGAGCACTACAACCGCATCATCGCGGCGGCGCAGGCGCAGATGCCGATCCAGAACATCCAGCAACAGCGCGACCCCTCCGAAGAGGACGACGAGGAGCGCGACGAGTTCGACGCCGGCAACAATCAAGGACAGCCCGTCCAGAACAACCAGGGCCAGAATGCCGGTTCGCAGGGCGGCGACTACCAGCCGCCGCAGCAGTTCAACGCCGGTTCCGACGACGGTTCAGGTCCGCAGCCCGAGATAGAGGGCATGCCCGCCGAGGTCGCGCTCAACCCGGAAGCGGCTGGCGAAGGCAATGGCGCTCCGCGCGAGCGTTCCTTCAACGGCAACAACGGACATGAGGGTGAGACTCGCGAAGGCGCTCGCCGCAGCAGGCGCCCGCGCCGTGGCGAACGCAGCAGGCCCGACGCCGGCGATGGTGCAGACGATGCCGGTTCCGGCGAGGGGCTTGCCGCGACGCTGTCGCGCGGCGCTCCGGTGGCTGCTCCGCAGGAACAGCCCGTCGAACCGCAGGCTGGCGGTGACGCGGCGTTGGCAGACGCCGATAATTGATACACGACCCGCGAGGGTTTGGGGTGGTGGTCCGGAGCGGCGGAGGCGAAAGTCTCCGCCGCTTTTTTTGTTTATTGACCAGGGTCAAGGCATCTTGAGGAGAACGCAGGGTATACCCATATCCGCCAGCGATAAGGGCCCTGCTCCGAAGGAGGGGGTCCGTCAACCAGCCTGACCGGCGCCGCGAAGCGGGCCGAGAGACGGATAGGAGACAGATATGGATATTGAAAAATACTCGGAGAGGGTGCGCGGCTTCATTCAGTCCGCGCAGACCATGGCTCTCTCCCGCAACCACCAGCAGTTCACGCCTGAGCATCTTCTGAAAGTCCTGGTCGATGACCAGGAGGGTCTTGCCGCGTCGCTGATCCAGCGCGCCGGCGGCGACGTGAAGGCCGTGCAGATGGGCGTCGAGACCGCGCTCAACGCGCTGCCGAAGGTCGAGGGCGGCAACGGCCAGCTCTACCTTGCCCAGCCGCTCGCCAAGGTTTTTTCGACCGCCGAGGAGATGGCGAAGAAGGCCGGCGACAGCTTCGTCACCGTCGAGCGCCTGCTCACCGCGCTTGCCGTCGAGAAGTCGGCCAAGACATCGGACATCCTCGCCAAGGCCGGCGTCACCGCGCAGGCGCTCAACGCCGCGATCAACGATCTGCGCAAGGGCCGCACCGCCGACACCGCATCGGCCGAACAGGGCTATGACGCACTGAAGAAATACGCCCGCGATCTCACCGCCGACGCCCGCGCCGGCAAGCTCGACCCGGTCATCGGCCGCGACGACGAGATCCGCCGCACCATCCAGGTGCTGTCGCGCCGCACCAAGAACAACCCCGTCCTCATCGGCGAGCCCGGCGTCGGCAAGACCGCCATCGCCGAGGGTCTCGCGCTGCGCATCGTCAACGGCGACGTGCCGGAGTCCCTGAAGGACAAGCAGTTGATGGCGCTCGACATGGGCGCGCTCATCGCGGGTGCGAAATATCGCGGCGAGTTCGAGGAGCGCCTGAAGGCGGTGCTGAACGAGGTGACGGCCGCCGCCGGTGGCGTCATCCTCTTCATCGATGAGATGCACACGCTGGTCGGCGCCGGCAAGGCCGACGGCGCGATGGACGCGTCGAACCTGCTGAAGCCCGCGCTGGCGCGCGGCGAGCTGCACTGCGTCGGCGCGACCACGCTCGACGAGTATCGCAAGCATGTCGAGAAGGATGCCGCCCTTGCCCGTCGCTTCCAGCCGGTCTTCGTCGAAGAGCCGACTGTGGAGGATACGATCTCCATCCTGCGCGGCCTGAAGGAGAAGTACGAGCAGCACCACAAGGTGCGCATCGCCGACTCCGCTCTGGTGGCGGCGGCGACGCTGTCGAACCGCTACATCACCGACCGCTTCCTGCCCGACAAGGCGATCGACCTCGTCGACGAGGCCGCGTCGCGCCTGCGCATGCAGGTCGATTCCAAGCCGGAAGAACTGGACGAGATCGACCGCCGCATCATGCAGCTCAAGATCGAGCGCGAGGCGCTCAAGCTGGAGAAGGACGACGCCTCGAAGGATCGCCTCGTGCGCCTCGAGAAGGACCTCGCCGGCTTCGAGGAGGAGTCCGATGCGCTCACCGCCAAGTGGCAGGCCGAGAAGCAGAAGCTTGGCCTTGCCGCCGACCTCAAGGGCAAGCTTGAAGAGGCCCGCAACGAACTCGCCATCGCCCAGCGCAAGGGTGAATTCCAGCGCGCCGGCGAGCTTGCCTATGGCACCATCCCCGAGCTCGAGAAGCAGCTGAAGGAGGCCGAGGCCGACGATGGCGCAAGCAGCATGCTGCAGGAGACGGTGACGCCCGACAACGTCGCGCAGATCGTCTCGCGCTGGACGGGCATCCCCGTCGACAAGATGCTGGAAGGCGAGCGCGACAAGCTGCTGCGGATGGAAGACGAGATCGGCAAGCGGGTCGTCGGCCAGGGCGAGGCGGTTCAGGCCGTTTCGAAGGCCGTGCGGCGCGCCCGCGCCGGCTTGCAGGATCCGAACCGGCCAATCGGCTCGTTCATGTTCCTCGGCCCCACCGGCGTCGGCAAGACCGAGCTCACCAAGGCGCTCGCGAACTTCCTGTTCGACGACGAGACCGCGATGGTGCGCATCGACATGAGCGAGTTCATGGAGAAGCACTCCGTTGCCCGGCTCATCGGCGCGCCTCCCGGCTATGTCGGCTATGAGGAAGGCGGCGCGCTCACCGAGGCGGTGCGCAGACGTCCCTATCAGGTCGTGCTGTTCGACGAGATCGAGAAGGCGCATCCGGATGTCTTCAACGTGCTCCTTCAGGTGCTGGACGACGGTCGCCTGACCGACGGACAGGGCCGCACGGTGGACTTCCGCAACACGCTGATCGTGATGACGTCGAACCTCGGCGCCGAATATCTTGTCAGCCTGCGCGAGGATCAGGACGCCGACGCTGCGCGCGACGAGGTGATGGCTGCGGTGCGTTCGCACTTCCGGCCGGAGTTCCTCAACCGCATCGACGAGATCGTCCTGTTCCACCGGCTGCGTCGTCAGGATATGGGCCGCATCGTCGAGATCCAGCTCAAGCGGCTGGAGAAGCTGCTCGAGGATCGCAAGATCACGCTCAAGCTCGACGCTGAAGCGATCGACTGGCTGGCAAGCAAGGGCTACGACCCCGCCTATGGCGCGCGTCCGCTCAAGCGCGTCATCCAGAAAGAGCTTCAGGATCCGCTGGCGGAAAAGATCCTGCTCGGCGATATCCGCGACGGCTCCGTCGTGAAGATCACCAGCGGCTCCGACCGCCTGAATTTCCGGTCAAAGCCGTCCGTCGTCGCGACGGAAGAAGCGGCCTAACGCGCCTCTCTTACCTCCCACCTTGCGGGGAAGGTCGGATTGCCCCGAGCCGTTCTGACGGCGAGACTGGCAATCCGGGTGAGGGGTCTGCCTTGGCCAGCATCGAAATGCCCCGTCCTCAGGCGGGGCATTTTTTGACCGAACGGCTGCGGCCGACGCGCTGCGGCCTCGCTCTTTACCGTAAGTTACTTCCGCCTGCCCGCCCTCCCGTGCCAGTTCCAGCCGCTCGCCTCTGGAACGGCGATCACGGAGGTAAGTCTATGAAGAATCTTTTGAACCTTGTCGCGGCGCTTTCGCTGTCGGTTTCATGCGCCACCACGGCTTTCGCGCAACAGGATAATCCGCTGCCGCTCGCCACCGACCAGCTTGTCCGCTATGGGCCTGACATCGAAGGCTGGACGGTCTACGCCAACAAGACGCGCGGCGATTGCCTGATCGTCAGTTCGTTCGGTCCCGGCTCGGTCCAGATGGGCGTCGCTGCGGACCAGTCCGTCGGCTATCTCGGCGTGTTCACCACGTTGGACATCGGCATCCAGAACGGAGCCAACGAAATCTTCGTTGAAATCGGCGGCAAGCTCTATGCCGGCGTCGTGACGACCACGACCGGCCAGTTGAAAGGCGGCTATTCCGGCGGCTACATCCTGACCGACGACCCTGCCTTCAAGCGTGCGGTGGCGAAGCAATACACGATGACGGTGTTCCCGCAGACGGCGGGTGCCTTCGTCGTCGATCTTACGGGTACCTACAAGGCCATGGCGGCGGGAAAGAAATGCCTCGCCGAACAGGCGGGCTGACACCAGAAACGCAGGCCGATGACGTTCGTCTTCGGCCTGCCGGCCGCAGGGCAGCGCCGCCCTTCGATATCTCGACACCGATCTGGTCCGGGCAAGGCTCAACCTTGGCTTCCGATCGTTGGCCTGAGTTCCGCGATTTCCGGACCGGCGCTCGCGAAGCTGCTGCTCAGCGAAACAGCTTCCGGATCATGCCGAACAGCGAGCGCTCGTTGCCCGCAGGCTTATCGACGGCAGCCGGTGGCGGTGCGCTCGCGGTCTTCATGAACGCCTCGATCCAGGGGAACAGGCCGTAGGCCAGCTCCGTCACCCGGCCGTCATCGGCATCGAAGCGAAAGACCGGGCTGTCGCTTCGCTTGCCGGCCAGGATGAACTCGGGATGCCTGCCGTCGGCCAGGCCGATGAAGATCGCGTCGCGTGGCACGGGATCGTCGTCCTCCCGCTCGCCCCCGAAGATGCGTTCCCGCGCCAGCCGGTCGATGGCTTCGAGCCGATCCGCGTAGGCGCCGCTCGCGTCACCGCCGACGCGCAGGCCGGACAAGAGCAGGAAGTCGCGATAGCTCGCCGGCAGCGGCCCGAAACGCTCTTCCAGCGCCCTGAGCCGTTCGGGCGGCACTCCTGCCGAGAAAGGCGCTTCATCCGGCGGAAGGAAATAGCTGCCCTTCCTCGTCTCGGCCCTGCGCCGCTCGAGTTCCACGGCGTCGATCCAGGCAGGCCGCCTGCGCCTGCGGAGTGGGATGTCCCCGTCGGAATAGGTAGGTGGCGGCAGATCGAGCCTTTCCCACAGGAAGCCGCTGCTGTCGTAGTCGCTGTAGGCCTGGCCCATCGCGATCTCGACGTGGTCGTGGGGCAGGCCATAGTCGAGCAAATAGGCGATCCTGAGAGCCGCGCCCTCGGGACTCGGATCTGTCTTTCGCCACAGCGGCGATTGCAGCCATGTCAGCAGGCCGCATTCGTCGCCTATGCCGAAGATGCGACGGCAGTAGCCGGCCCAATCCTCGCCGTCTTGCGGAGACAGGCCGGCACGCGGACCATGGGCCAGCGGCGGCAGAGCGCCGCCAGTCCCCGCCGCCACGCTTTGCGGCGACGCAATTCCGACCATGCTCTCGCCGAAAGCCAGCCCGCCACCCGCCCTGATCGCATTCGCATCGCGGACGAGATGGCGGCCGAGGATGATCAAATTGTCGTGTCGGTGGTCCCATCCTCCGCCAAGGGGATTCTGGTGGACATAGAGGTCGCTCATCCGGCCTGCACTCTTGTTCATGGGCGAGAGGGCCCCGGGGAGGGAACCCCGGGCCGGCAGTTTTACCGAAAACCGCACCCGAAACCAGACGGCCGATGTCAGGCCGCTCGGTCTTCTGGCCCCTAGGTCCCTTGATTGCCGCCGCGCTCTATCTCCATCACCGGCCTCGATGCAAAGCCGAGCAGGGCGATCGCGGCACTGACGAATCCCATGACGACGAACAGCAGCTTGATGCCGATGAGTTCGCCGAGCGGCGTGGCGAGCGCCAGTCCTGCGGGCGCGGCCAGCGCCATCACCGTGGTAAGAAGCGAGAGCACGCGGCCCTGTAGATGGTTCGGCACGGTGGTTTGCAGGAGCGCGATCATCGGCGCGTTGCCCACCATGTAGATCACTCCGCTCAGCGACCAGAACAGCGTGGCCAGCCACAGCATGTCGGACGGCGCGAAGCCCACCAGGCCGAGCAAAAGGCTGGACAGCGCAAAACCCCAGAGGATGCAGACGATCCTGTTCCTGGGCGGGAAGGCGGCGGCGATCAGGCCGCCGGCCACCATGCCCAGCCCGGCCATGCCCTCCATCAGGGCGACTTCGGGCGCGCCGCCGCCGAAATGGTCCTTCACCAGCAGCGGCACCAGGGTGAACGAGGGCATGATGCACATGATGACAAGCGCCATCAGCGCATAGAGCCGGCGCAGGCCGGGGTTCCCCCAGACCGTGTCGAAACCTTCCCTCAGCTCGCTCCAGAAGCCCATGCTGTCCTCCAGCGCCGCGCGATCCTGCGGAATTCTGAAGACGAGCAGCGGCACGATGCCGGCAATCGCGGTGACAACGTCGATGGCCAGCGCATAGCCGATGGGCATGACCGCCATGGCGACCGCGCCGAGCGGCGCGGCAGCGACGAGCATCAGCCCCTGCAGCGACTGGTTCAGGCCGGCGGCGCGCGGGATGAAGCTTCGCGGCACCAGCATGGCGGTGCTTGCCGCGGCCGCGGGTCCCTGGAAGGCCTGCATGGCGCTGCGAATGAACATCATGGCAAAGACGTGCCAGAGCTCGACCGCCTCGTTCAGGAACAGGACGATGAGTACGACCATGCAGGCGGCGCTGATCGCATCGGTGACGATCATGATCATGCGGCGGCTGTAGCGGTCGGCGAAAGCGCCGCCGATGGGGCCGAGCAGGGCCTGCGGCAGGAGCGCGAAGAGGCCGGCCAGCGCCAGCGCGCTGACGCTGCCCGTCGTGTCGGTGATCCACCAGAGCAGCACGAACTGCGTCAGCGCCGAGCCGATCAGCGACGAGGCCTGGCCGCCAAACACCGACCAGAAGCGGAGCCCCCAGCCCGGACCGGGATCATATGCGCCCGCTGGCAGTTCCGTACTCATCTCAAACGCCTTGATAAGAAACCAACCGTCCGGTATCTTAGTGATGGTGAATTGTCAAAGGCCGGGGCATGCGCAGCGCCTACAGCAGGAAGAAGCAGCCGCATGCGGTGCGCCGGGCCATCCTCGACGAGGCCGGGCGCATCGCAGCCGAAAAGGGATTGGCCGAGGTCACGATCCAGTCCGTCGCGACGGGCGCCGGCGTCACCAAGGGCGGGGTGTTTCACCACTTCGCCAGCAAGCAGGCCCTGATGAGCGCCATGTTCGACGACATGCTCGCCAGGATCGACGCCGAGATCGACGCGCTGATGGTCGACGACCGGGGATATGGCCGGTTCTCGCGCGCCTATGTCACCGCGCTGACGGTTGGCAAGTTCGGCGTCGGCAGCCCGTTCGACGCCATGAGCCTCTCCGTGCTGGCGGATGCCGGCATGTCGCGCGACTGGCTGGCCTGGCTGGAAGGGCGCGTCGAGCGCCATGCCGACACCGACGACGATCCGATGCTGGAAGTCGTGCGATTTGCCGCCGACGGCGCTTGGCTGACCTACTCCGGCACGTCAGGCCCGAGGACGAAGCTGCATGAACTGGCCGACCGGCTGATTGCGATGACCCGCAAGGCGGGGTGAATTGCGATTCGGAATGGCGGCTGTCGACGCTATGGAAGACCCTTCGGTTTGCGGTTATTGCGTCGGCATGGAGCAAAATGAAACCACACGGTGGCAGGTTGTCACCGGCGATATCACGCGTTGCGAGGTTGATGTGATCGTCAACGCCGCCAACTCTTCTCTGCTGGGCGGGGGTGGCGTGGATGGCGCGATCCATAGGGCGGCTGGTCCAGATCTGGTTCACGAATGCCGCCTGCTTGGCGGCTGCAAAACAGGCCAGGCCAAGATGACCAGAGGCTATCGTCTGCCAGCCTCCTACATCATTCACACGGTCGGCCCGGTCTGGCGGGGCGGAGAATTCGGCGAGGCGTCACTCCTGTCAGGCTGCTATCAGTCCTCGCTCGAATTGGCCGAAAAACACCATTTGAGGAGCATCGCCTTTCCGGCCATCTCCACCGGAATTTACCGCTACCCTCTTGCCGCTGCAGCCCAAACCGCGTCGGAAGCCGTGTCGCGAAGCTTGCTTGCAAAGCCTGCCGCATTCGACTGCATTCTTTTCGTTTGCTTCGACGAAAATACGACCGAAATCTATTCGGAGGCCGTCGCCAAACAGAGGGCACAAACGGGGAGTTAGCTCCGTCAGGCTCATGCTTCTGCGTCCGCCCGCCACTCCAAAGCCGCCGCGCCCAACCATCGCAATCCCTTGGCGCCCCGCCCGCGCCATCTTCATGCCCCGTTCATGTTGCAACCGATAGCCTTCGAGTCCATTCCTGCGTCAGCCTAGGCGCGTAGGGTGGGCGCCAGGCGGGGCGTATGGACGATGGACGAAGAAAGGACGGGAATGATCCGCAGGACAATCGCGCTTCTGGCGTTTTCAGCCGGCCTTGCCGCATTCTGCGCGCCGGCTTCGGCCTCGACCCCAGCCTCGACTCTAGCCGGGGACGTGCAGTCCGCGCCGCGCATCGTCGCAGGCGGAATCAAGCTCGCGCAATATGGCGACGTCGAGATTTATTACGACGAGTTCGGCCGCCGCGTCATCGTCGATCCCTATACCGGCGAGGTTCTCGCCGTGCAGCGGCCGCGCAACAACGAGCGCCGGCAGCGCCGCCAGGAGATGCTCGAGCGTCGCGACGCCATGCGCGGCGACCAGGAGCGCTACTATCTGGATGACCCGCGCGACATGGAGCGGCTGCGCCAGCAGAAACTGCGCGACGCCGGCATCATTCCCGGCGAGCCGCCCGCCGACGACTATTACCAGGATTATTCGCGCGGCCTGCCCGGCGGCATCGACGAATATCCGGAAGCGCCGCGCCGCGCTTTTCCGGACGAGCCGCCGCCGGATGTCTATGCCCGCGAGCCGGCTCCCGGCTCCCAGGTTCCCCGCAATCAGGGATCGATCGAGCGCAGGCCGCTCGACAATGCCGCGCGCGAGCCGCAGCAGTCCGCCGAGGTGCCCCAGCCGGCGACGCCCAACATCGTCGAGGGCGCGATCGATCCGTCGCTGAAGCTCGGCGCGCGCGAGGATGTCGCGACGCTGCAAATCCTGCTCGACCGCCGTGGCGCGTCGCCCGGCGTCATCGACGGCCGGTTCGGCTCCAATGTCGACAAGGCGATCGTCGCCTATCGTTCGATCAACAGCGACAATTTGAAGTCCACCGACGCGGAGGGGATCAAGAAGGCGCTGGCCGAATCGGGCGGCGACGCCTTCATGAACTACACGATCACCGCATCCGACGCGGCCGGCCCCTTCGTCGCTTCGGTTCCGGCCGACTATGGCGAGAAGGCCAAGCTCGAAAAGATGAGCTACACCTCCGTGTCCGAGATGCTGGCCGAGCGCTTCCACATGGACGAGGCCTATCTGAAGGCGCTGAACCCCCAAGCCAATTTCGGCAGGGTGGGCACCATCATCCGCGTCGCCAATATCGGCCAGCCTGCGACGCGGCAGGTGACGCGCATCGTCGCCGACAAGAGCAAGAAGCAGGTGTTCGGCTACGACGCGAACAACAAGCTTGTCGTGTCCTATCCATCGACAATCGGTTCCACCGATACGCCGTCGCCGACGGGCACGCACGCGATCTCGCGCGT
The DNA here is from genome assembly GCF_016793485.1 of Mesorhizobium sp. Taxonomy (GTDB): domain Bacteria; phylum Pseudomonadota; class Alphaproteobacteria; order Rhizobiales; family Rhizobiaceae; genus Mesorhizobium_K. The sequence continues at coordinate 52,356 of NZ_JAEULZ010000027.1, forward strand.
CGTCCTCGATCCCGACTACACCTACAATCCCAATCTCAATTTCAAGCAGGGCGACAACACCAGCATCCTCACCATCCCGCCCGGCCCGAACGGGCCGGTCGGCAATGTCTGGATCGCGCTCGACAAGCCGACCTACGGCATCCACGGCACTCCCGATCCCACCAAGATCGGCAAGACCGAGAGCCACGGCTGCGTGCGCCTCACCAACTGGGACGCGCAGGAACTCGCCAAGCTGGTCAAGCCCGGCGTACCGGTGGAGTTCGTGGAGTAGGGGCGAATCAAAAAGGCGCCGCTCGGGCGCCTTTCACTTCCGCAGCGCAGGCGAGTTAGCCGCCGACCTTGGCGCTCGCCATCTTCATCGTGTTGCCGTCGCCGTCCTTCAGCAGTTCATCGATGCGGACCCGCTCGCGCTTGAAGGCTTCGAGCTCCTTGTCCTTGAGCACCTTGCCAATAGGCAGGCGCACGCGCATCGGGTCCACCTTGCGGTTGTTGACCATCAGTTCGTAGTGCAGATGCGCGCCTGTCGACAGGCCCGTCGAACCGACATAGCCGATCACCTGTCCCTGCCTGACGCGCGCTCCCGGCTTGACGTCGTCGCCGATCCGGCTTTGGTGGTTGTAGATGGTCACGTAGCCATTGGCATGGCGCACGATCGTCTGCTTGCCGTAGCCGCCGGCCCAGCCCGCCTTCTCGACGACGCCGTTGCCGGTCGCCAGGATCGGCGTGCCAGTCGGCGCGGCCCAGTCGACGCCGGTGTGCATGCGGGTATAGCCGAGGATCGGATGCCGGCGGCTGCCGAAGCCCGACGTGAAGCGACCGGTCGGCACGGCGTTACGCAGCAGGAACTGCTTGGCGCTGCGGCCTTCCTCGTCGAAATAGTCGAAGCTGCCGTCGTCCATCTGGAAGCGGTAGAGGTTGCGCGTGTTGCCGCCGAAAGTCGCCGACACGTAGAGCAGTTCGGACTCGTCGGAGACCTCGTCGTTGCTGTCCGGCTGCGAGAAGAGAACCTCGATCGCGTCCGCCGGCTTCAGGCGGGATTGGAAATCGACATCGGAGGCAAGCAGCTTGACCAGCTGCTGGGTCAGGCGTTTCGACATGCCGTAGGAAAATGCGGTGCGATAGATGCCGTCATAGACGGAAGGCAGGTTGCCGCGAACGACGGGCTTCGGACGGTTCTCGTCGAACGCGGTCAGCAACTCCGGGTTCGGCTCGGGCTCGGCGGCCGGCACGAACTGACCTCTGTCATCGAGCGCAATCGAAACAAGATGCGTCTGCCTGTCATAGACGCTGGTGCGCACGACCTTGGCGACCTCGCCCTTGACCTCGAGGCCCACGCGCAGCACCGTGCCGGCCTTCAGCGCGGTGGTGTTCAGCAGCTTGGCGATGGCATCGGCCATGTCGGTCGCATCCTGGCCGGCGTAGCCTGCGTCTTCAAAGGCTTTTGCCACCTTGCGGTCGGCGGTGAAGGGTATGATGTCCTCGGCGTAGACGACGCTCTGTTCCTCGACGTCTGTTCGGGGCGTGACCGAGACGTTCTCCGGAACGATCCTTACGCCATAGGATGCGTTCAGCGCCTGGTTCGCCAGTGTGTCGCCGAAGCGCTCCGGCACGATATAGTGAAGTGCGGCGACCTGGACCGCGCCATCGGAAAGGACAGCGCCGGTTTCGCGAACGATCTTTTCCACCTCGTCGCCTGACAGTCCGCTCTTCTCGTCGAAGGTCGCCGTTTCGAGCGGGAAGTCCACTGTTTTCAGGCTCATCTCGCTTTCGATCTTTACGCCGTAGATCTGTCCGGAGATGGCGGTGGAGGCTGTCTGCGTTCCATCTTCGGCAAACACCGCGAGTGGATCGAATGCGGGATAGCTTCTGGTCGTCGTGTAGCCGGCGCCCAGAGCCATCTTGATCTGTACCAGCGGCATGGCGTTGACGACGTCGCGGTCGCCGACCTTGGTCACCATGGACACTTCCATGCGACGGCGATCCTTGGCCTTGGAAACCTGGCGCAGGGACGCGAGTCGAGCTGTCTTGGCGTCTTCGCCCGAATCGCCGTTGCTGGCGAGGGCGACGAGTTGCGCGATCTCCGGCGGAACGGCGAGCTGCTCGCGCCCGTCAAGGGCGGCGAAGAGGGCAACACCCATCAAGACGCTTGATGTAACGCCGGTAAGAAATGTTCCGGAGAGCCAACGGGCCGACACCTCGCGCCGGTCGGGCGGGCCGCTACGCCCGTCTGCGATCAACGGCGGTTCGTTGCCGAGATCAGCAATGGTTTGATCCAAATCCTGCATTCAGTAAGGCTGCTTTTCCCCGACGCGGCGGCCTGCTCATCCCCAAACCGCCGCGGACATTTGCCTGTCGGGCGGTCGAAGTCAACGAAGCCGGCGATGGATGCGGTTCCCTCGTTATTTCAGATCTTGCACGACACCATCCGTTTGGACTGGACGATGTACCCTCTGGTCCATGCGAGACACTAAGCCAGACTGAAGTCTCAATACGGCCCTATTGTGACTGCGTCGCCGCGCCATGTCCACCCGACGATATGCATATGGCTTTGGAATTCAAACTCTTGTGCCGGACGCACGTGGTGCGATCCCGGCGCGCAGGTCTTTTGCCCGCTCAGGACCGCGCCTCTCTATATAGCGTCTCTATTGGGGTGGTCTTTGCAGGCGATTCCTGGTCGATTGCCGGTATGAAGATGGGCAGGAAGGCCTCTCTGGAACTTTTCCAAACGCCATGACGCAACGTTCCACAACGGTTTGCGAGACGTGTCGCAAAAAATTCAAAAAACTTCAGAATCTTTGTTGACACTTCGAGGGGGCCCCGACTATATACGCCTCACCAACGACAGCGGCGACGCTGCTGACGACGACGAAGTTCGCTTCTGAGTTTGACAAACGTTGGACGAAATCATAGAGAGCCGCGTGAGCGACACTCGACCGGGCCCAAAGCCAAAAGCGACAGGCCCATGACATCGCGTCTGCGATGTCCGTTCTTTGACAATTGAATATTGAAGAAAGAGAAACGTGGGCGGCAGAGTGCTCGCGGACCCCGATCCCGCCAGGGATTGGTAAGTCCAAACGAGACTTTGGCGGATCACGTTTCTGGTGAGAATATAGTCTACCAAGACACTTCGGTGTCTAGGTGTGAATGTTCTCGTCAATTCGATGCGTGACCAGATTGCGGATGCCTTGGCATTCGCATCGCAAAAGCCAAATCAAAGTCTTTTCAACTTGAGAGTTTGATCCTGGCTCAGAACGAACGCTGGCGGCAGGCTTAACACATGCAAGTCGAGCGCCCCGCAAGGGGAGCGGCAGACGGGTGAGTAACGCGTGGGAATCTACCCATCTCTACGGAACAACTCCGGGAAACTGGAGCTAATACCGTATACGTCCTTCGGGAGAAAGATTTATCGGAGATGGATGAGCCCGCGTTGGATTAGCTAGTTGGTGGGGTAATGGCCTACCAAGGCGACGATCCATAGCTGGTCTGAGAGGATGATCAGCCACACTGGGACTGAGACACGGCCCAGACTCCTACGGGAGGCAGCAGTGGGGA
>NZ_JAEULZ010000041.1 GCF_016793485.1 Mesorhizobium sp.
CCCCAAGGCCAGGCTGCCACCATGACGTGGGTGTCGGCGCCGGCCGGATCGACGCCGAGCTTTTCGGCACCGAGGAAAACCAGCGGGCGGATGTAGCCGCTGCGCAGGTTGTTGCGGCGAATCGCTTCGCAGCAGAGGCTGGTCAGGGTGGCACGGTCGACCGGTAGGTCGATGGCGAGGATGTGGGCCGAATCCACCAGCCGGCGCACATGCTCGTCGAGCCGGAAGATGGCCGGGCCGTTGGCCGTTTCGTAGGCGCGGATGCCCTCGAAGCAACCGTAGCCGTAATGCAGGGTATGGGTCAGCGCGTGCACCTTTGCTTCGCGCCAGGGCAGCCATTGGCCGTCGAGCCAGATATAACCGTCGCGGTCTTGCATGATCGTTCTCCAGAAATCCGTGAAATGGCCGCGGGGGCGGCCCTGGAGCGCACCGGGGTGAGGTGGCGTTTTCCGTGGCGGCCGGTGCCGGGTAGGCGGGGCGCGGACGGAAGTCGGCGGTGAATGAAGCATGCCGGGGCATTCGGACGTGCTCAAACGAATTGATTCGGGTTTGGATGAACTCAATTCATGCGTCTTCCAGTGCCAGCGCTTGCTACCGCGAAACCGGGGCGGCACGCCATTAACCTGTCGTCAATCAGCCATCCATTCCTGAGCGGGTAGTCAAGGTGCCGCTGCAACCGGCAACTGCCCCGGTTCTGTCTTCAGCGTGTCGAGCGCTGCAGCCAGCGAATGAAGGCGACGACCGCCGGCTTGTCCTGCGCGGCCGGTGGCGCGACAGCGTAGAAGCTACGGTCCGGGCAATCTTCGGCGAAGGGCCTGACCAATCGACCGGCATCCAGGTACGGCTGGGCCAGCGTTGCCGCCATCAGCGCCACGCCGTGCCCGGCAACAGCGCCTTCGAGCATGAGCAGGGCATCCTCGTAGATCGGGCCGGTGGCCGGTTCGGGGCGATCCAGCCCGGCAACCGCGAACCAGTGCTGCCAGGAGAGCAGGGGATGACGCAACAGGCGTACGCGATCAAGGTCGACGGGTGACTTGAGCCCGCTGGATAGGGCCGGCGAACACACGGGAAATACCCGTTCCTCGAACAGCTTCCAGGCGAGAAGTCCCGGCCATTCCTCCTCGCCGTAGCGCAGGCCGATGTCCGCCTCGCCATTGAGCAAGGGGCCAAGGCCGGTGGTGGTGCTCAGGCTGAATTCGAGGTCGGGATACGCTTCCTGGTATTGGGCAATACGGGAGACCAGCCATTTGCTGCCCAAAGCCGGCGCCACCGAAATGCGCAGGCGTTCCCGACGCGGGGCGCGCAGCACGGCGCTGGCTTCGTCGAGGCGAACCAGGGCATCGCGCACCACCGCCAGGTACCGCCGCCCAGTGGCCGTCAACACGATGGCCCGATGCCGCCGCTCGAACAGGTCCTGTCCGAGGTGTGCTTCAAGTTGGCGTATGCGGTGGCTGATCGCCGACGGCGTCAGATGCAGCGCCAGCGCCGCAGCCTGAAAACTGCCCAGGCGGGCAGCTGCCTCGAAGGCGGGTAGCGCGTGGAGCGGAGGAAGGTCGTGCATGATGCGCGTGGTGCCGACAATCAGGATGGAGTCCAGATACTACTGCTTTTGCGCTTTCCGTTCCTTTTCGCAACCGGAATAGTCGGTTTGCTCGGGTTCATCCAGACACTATTGGCATTCTTCGCCCGGGTAGCTGTTTAATGTGCGGCGACCACACCGTCGGCATTTATGACGGGCTGGGTATGTGCGGATATGGGAGGGCGTTGCCGGGAGTGCCCGGGGACGACAGCAGGCGGATGCCTTGTGGTGTGGCGATATGGGCGATGAGGCGTGCGACGGGGGCTGGACGGATCGATACCGGAGCATCGACCCCCAATGTCCGGAGCAGGTGTTCGAGGCGTTCGGGTTGGGGTGAAAGCAGCTCCAGCTTCATGAGGCGCAGATTGCGGTCGATGAGCTTGGTGGCCGGATGGGCGGCAGACGACCATTCGATCAACGCTGGGGCAAGGCCGCCCAGGGGTAACGAACCGTCTTCGGGGATGGTGATCAGCCAGTCGAGCGTACCGCGACTCATCGGCTCGATGCTGCCCAAGCTCTCCGGCGAAGCCGTCAAGGCATTCCGGATGTCCGCTGTGCGGGCAACCCAGGTCGATAGCGCCGGCAGCGCTTGTCGTGGCAGCGTGTCGAGTGCGAACCAACGGGGGCGAGCAGGGGCGACGGCCGCTGGATTGACTGCAATCACTTCGAGAAACATCGATTCGCCGAGGTGCAAAAGGCGATTGTGGGTTCCCATGCGCGGGTGTTCGCCGCCTTCTTGGGGAGCGACTCCGAGCGCCTCGCGCACGAATTCACTACCCGCCTCAAGGGAGGGGGCGGTGATTGTGATGTGATCGAGAAGGGCTGGGACGGTCACAATCTTCATCCTGGGCTATTTTCACGAGGTAGCTACGCTGTCGCGGCGGCGGGTGATCATCACCCGGAATAACTGTGCTACCGACAATGGGTGGTGCTCGACGAAGCTACTGCTTTTGCGCCGCACGTTCCTTTTCGTAGTCGGAATAGCTGGTCTTGTTGAGTTGTTCCAGACACTTCTGGCTTTCGTCGGGTGGCTGCTTGCGACAGTGATGCTCGAAAGACTGATTGAAGCCCTGGTACCAC
>NZ_JAEULZ010000046.1 GCF_016793485.1 Mesorhizobium sp.
ACTACGAATCTGGGGGTCAGGAGTTCGAATCTCTTCGGGCGCGCCATTCCTCAAGCAAGTGATTGAAATCGCTTAAAGCGTTGATTTTACAACTATCTGACCCGCACGGTTGCTACTTTCGCGTGCTATATTCGGGGTGTAAAATGACGCGCATGATTGTGCAAACAATACGGGGTGCCTTGGCCGTAGTGGACTGTTCGTAGTGCCGTCAATTAGCGACGTCAGCCAGCCATTAGCCGATTTTGAATAGATAGGTAGAGCGAACCATCCTGCCTTCCGGCACGCGGTTCTTCGAGCGGAAGCGACAGGGCGTTCGCGATGGCGAGGCAAGTATATTGCAGGATGAAAGTCATACTCAAAACGGAGGAAAAGGCGTCCTGCCATCTATCTTCAAGAGGCTCGCTTGCAAGAACAACTTGGCAATTGTGGAGCCAACCCTCCAGGGCATCGGCGATCTGGCAGGCGCGCCGCAAGCCAGCCTGTGACCCTCCGAGCGCGATGACTGTGTCGTTGGGCTCCAGCATAAAATTCATGCCGTGCACGAAATTCTCAGTTTCCGCGGCAAAGGCAATCAAGCCGCCTGCCTCGTGAAGCTTGGCCGCACCGTACTCGGCGGTGCCGAGATCGGGTCCCACTCCCAGAATGAAGACCTTGCTCCCAGGCTCGTATCCCAGAGAGATTGGTGTCGCGGCTTTTTTAGCTGTCGACAATATCTGCGGTATCGCGTCGAGCACCGGCTTTACCGCGCCGACTTGTTTTCCTGAAAAGCTGCGGGCCAGTTCCACGAGCGCCAGCAGCGTGACGGTGTAGTCCAGCGTGTGGGGCGTCTTTCGCGACAGCGGCTGATAGGGCAACAGCATCGTCTCGTCCGCCGCCTTTGCCAGAGCGCTCTCGCCATTGCAGGTGATGGCGATGACGCGCGCACCGGCTTGCTTGCCGATTTTGGCTGCCTCGACAGTTCGCTTCGTGCCACCCGATATGGAGGAAAGGATGACGCAGTCGCTCGACTCGAACCTGGTATAGGACGCCAACTCCATGGAGGTGCGGGAAATAAAGGGCTGACCAAGCGCCTCGAACACACCAGAAAGCGCTCGCGGCGCAAAAGCCGAGTCGCCGCAGCCGCCGATGAAAACGCGCCCTGCCGGCGGCGCGATGGCGTCGGCGCGGGCACCGAGTTGAGGTTGAATTTGCATGAGAAGCTCGCTTTGAGCTTCGATTTCACGCGCCATCATGTCGTTCATCGCTTCGAACCCTCGCTTGCGAAGACCTTTCGGCCGAGGTCCCAGACCGCGACCGGAGGCATGGGTCCATATTCGCTCAGGATGGCCGTGATCAGATTCGCCGGCACCACCTCCAACTCCGGTGCACTCGTGTCCGCATTGCCAAGATTTTCGATCGACAATCCGGCGAGCAGAACACTGTCATAGCTGCGGGTGGCCGGCGCCGGCCGGTGTCCTTCGTAGCTTCGCAAATCGAGCTTGAGGAGGTCGGTGCAGCCGAAGACCTCGACGCCCGAAAGCGAAGCCAGCCGCGCGATCAGCCGGCTGCCGATCGTGTTCAGGAAGCTGCCATCTGCCCTGAGCGTCTCGACGCCGAACAAGGCTGCGTCGCAATCTTCCAGAACATGTTCGATCGCCGCGTCCGGCACGAAGCGAACCTTCAAGCCAGCCGGAAGGAACTCCTCCAGATAGCGTGCTCCTCCCGCGATGGCACGGCTTTCTGGAACGGCGACCATGAGATCGGGTTTCGCATTTCCCAATGCAATGACGATGGCGGAAACGGTGCTCGAATAATCGAACGCCAAGATCCCCTTGGCTGCACCGAGATGACGGACCGCCCTGGCGACGAGGTGCTTCTTCCTTTCGGCAGCAGTGAGGTCCCATTCTCGAACCCTGTCGCGTAACGACTGCATCTGCGCGAGCGGCGGCATGTCGTCCAGCCCGGCCAGAAGCAGCTTCAGGCTGTTGCCTATGACTGGCGTGTCGTGACCGCGCGTGCGGGCGATAAACTCCGCAGCCATGCGGGCGCGTTTCAATCCTTCTTCCGAGCCGGTATCAATCAGATGCAATATGAGCTGATTGCCGAGTGCGACATGACGTGTTGCGCCCAAAACGCCTTCGTCGACGATCTGCCAGAGGAAATGCAAGGTGGCATCGTCCGGGCGTGAAAGGCCGGCGGCTTCCAGTTCGGCGACATGATCGAACCTACGTTCCGGCATGCAATACTCCATGGGGCGCGCGAGGGCCGCTCGGCATCTCGTGCCTGCGCAGTTCGAGGAAGTCCTCGACACCGGGGCGGCGTGGCATCGCGGCCTGGGCGCCGTAGTCGAGCGTTGCCAGCGCCGCGGCCGCATTCGCGAACTCCAGGCAACGGGAGGGTGATGCGCCGCTGAGCCTGGACGCGAGATAGGAACCGGCGAAGCAGTCGCCTGCTCCCGTCGTATCGACGGAAGCTACAGCGAATCCCGGCATATCGACCGTGTCTTCCGCGGTGATGCGTCTGCAGCCTTTCGCACCCATCGTGACGATCATTTCCCCCGCCTCCCTCAGCATCCTGACACCGAAAGACTGGCCCAGCAGCCGCGTCGCCAGTTCAAGAGCCTCACTGTTCAGGAACAAGGTATCGACGTATGACAGAACCTCGCCGAGACCCAAAGGATTGCGCGCGATGTCCGGCGGCTCCAGATCCAGCGAGGTAGAAAGGCCTGCCGATGCGGCAAGCTTGAGCGCCTCCAGCGACAATTCGGATGAGCCATATGTCATGTGGACATGGCGCACGCCGGAGAACGCTGCATCCTGAAGATCGGCGACCGAGGGGAGATAGGCGTCGGTCTCCAGCCGGATCAGAGACTTCTCGCCGGAGGGCGATATCAGCACGACACACATGAAGGTGTTCACACCGTTTCGCCGGGAGAGGAAGTCAAGGTCAACGCCTTCGCGTCCGATCTCAGCTACGGCAAATACGCCCGCCGGATCGTCACCGACCGCCGAGATCAGCCGGCTCCTCAGTCCGAAGCGCGAGATCGCGACCGCCGCGTTTGCCGCCATCCCGCCTGGCTTTTGTCCGTGGTTTCGGCCTCCCACTTTCTGGTCGAATCCGGGAATGGACGGTACCGAAATGAACATATCGACATCGAGGTCGCCTATGCAAAGAACGTCAATCTCGCTCATCACGAACTGGTTCTCCACCGAAGTTTAAACCCGCCGATGCTGGCGACGGAACCGATGAGCAGAATGCCGATCACTCCCAGTTGCCAGGCCGCCGAGATATTCGCCAGTTGCAGGCCTATTTGCAGCGTCGTGACGATCAGTATGGCGACGATGGCGCCAGGAACGCCGCCTGTTCCGCCAAAGATATGCGTGCCGCCGAGAACGGCGATCGTCACCGCAAGCAATTCCATACCTTTCCCGGCATCGGGCCGCGCAGCCATGAACCACGACATGGCGATGATAGCTCCTATCGCGGCGAGCACGCCTGAAAGCACGTAAAGGCCGGTGCGGATGCGTGCGACGTCCAGCCCAGAGAGATGCGCCGCGCGGTCGTCATTTCCGCAGGCAATGATATGGCGGCCAGTCACCGTGCGGGTCAGCATTACATGCAAGATGGTGGCAATTGGCAGAAGAACAAAAAGGAAGGCGTTGGGAAGACCAAAAGTCTGCCCTTGCCCAAGCCAGGCAAACTGAGCCGGGAAATTGGAGAATGGCTGACCGTTGGTAGTGGCCAGCGCAAGTCCGCCATATGCAAACATTGTCGCAAGCGTTGCCATCAGTGAAGGTATGCCGAGATAATTTACCAGAACGCCGTTGATCAGGCCGAATAGGGCGCCGGCGACAAGGCCCGCCCCGCAGGCCATCCATATGTTCAGGCCTGCCGCCAGCAAAGCGCCGACGACAACGGACACCAACGACACGATCGCGCCGACGGAAAGGTCGATGCCAGGTCCGCCTGCCAACACCACCAGCGTCTGGCCGAGACCGAGCAGTCCGAGGACCGGTACATACTGGAGCAGATAGGGAACGGTGCTCGCCCTCAGGAAATAGGGCGAAAGCAGGCTCATCGCGATGATGGCCACGATCCACAGCCCGGCCAGGAGGATAAGGCGCGCCCTAAGTGGATCCGAAGCCGCAATGCGGCTGAACGGGGCGATCATGACGGCCTCCCTTTTCTGCGATTTGCCAGCGCTTCTGCGGTGAGCACGACGATGAGAAGCCCGCCGATAATCACCGTCTCCCATAGCGAAGAGATTCCCACCAGTACCAGCCCATTCTGCATGATCCGGATGAAGACGACGCCGAGCAGAGTTCCAAGCAGACTTCCAATGCCGCCCCGGATGCTTGTACCTCCAAGGATCGTCGCTGCGATGGCTTCGAAGGCGATACTGGTGCCCATGTTTATTTCCACGTTGCGCATCCGCGCCACGTACAGCAATGCTGCCAAGCCGGCGAGGAAGCCCAAGATGGCGTAAGTGATGATCTTGGTGCGGTCGACATTGATGCCGACGAGCCGTGCGGATTGCTCGTTGCAGCCGATTGCATAGATGTGACGGCCGAACGGCAAACGGCGCAAGATTATCCAACAGCTAAGATAGACGGCCAGGATGACTATGGCGGATGCCGGCACGTAGCCGACTGCCCCGTTGACCAGCGGCGAAAGCGTCCCCGGCAGACCGGCGATCCAGGCTCCGCCTATGACGAGAAACATGATGGCTGAAAACACATACATCGACCCCAACGTGGCAACGATCGGAGGTACTTTGAGCTTGGCCGTCAGGAAGCCATTGAAGCTGCCGAGGATGGTGCCCGTCAGAAGGCCGATGGGCGCGACAGCAAATACGGGCAGACCGGCCTGATAAGCCTTGCCTATGACGATGGCCGAAACGGCGAGTATTCCGCCGACGCTGACGTCAATGCCGCCCATGATGATGACGAGCGTCATTCCACCTGACACGATGGCCAACTCGAGCCCTGCACGCAAAGTCTGGACGAGGTTGTTCACTGTCAGAAAATGCGGCGAGGCGAAGGAGAAAAGCGCGCCCACGACAATGATCGTCAGGGTCAACGCGATCTCGCGCGATGCCGTTGGCGATACGAAGCGGAATCCTGGACGCGGATCGGTCAAGGTTGTCATCTTCTGTGCACTCAATTCATGAATGACGCTTGGCGAAACCGCACAGAAATCGTGTGATGTCCCCAAGCGCGCCGACGATCGATGCCCCTGTCGCGCGCCCCACGGCCAGGGGACACTATGACAGTCTGGCAGGCATTGGACCGAAAGCCGGAATGTACCCTCGGTCCAACGATTTCTCTTAGAAATCGAACTGTTCGATGTTCTCTTTGGTGAAGATCATGGGATTTCCCAACAGCAAAATCTGCTGGTCAGGCATCCACTGGACATTCGCATCGAGGCCCTCCACCTTGGGCGATGCCTCCAACGTCTTGCCATCGGCAAGCTGCTTTCCAGCCCATACTGTCAGGTAGCCCAGATCAGACGGATTCCACAGCACGGAGTAGGTGAGCGCGCCAGAGAGCATGTAGTCCTTGATGGTGTTGGGAGAGCAGAAGCCGGTGGACACCACTGTACCCTGCTTGCCGGCAGCCTCGACAGCTTGGCCGATGCCCGGGCAGGTCGTGGAGGCGATGCCGATGATGCCGCCGAGATCGGGATTGCGTGTCATGGCATCCGTCGCGAACTGGAAGGCACGCGCCGCAGTTCCGTCGGTGTGATCAACGGAAACGATCTGCAGGTTGGGGTATTCGGCGGCCGCTCGTTCTTTTATCGCGGCGATCCAGGCATTCAGACTTGCGATAGTTGGCGCGTCCGAGATAATCGCCACTTTCCCTTCCTTGCCGATGCGCTTCACCATCTCGTCGAGGATGGTGTAGCCGAGATCCTTGTCCATGGCCTGCGCCACGTAGAACTCGCGCTCGCTGCCGGCGGCATCCGCGTCCGAGGTGATGACATGGATACCCTGCGCCCTCGCCTTGGCGATAGCAGGCTTCAAAGTCTCCACATCGACCGGTGAGACGGCGACTACATTGACGCCCTGATTAACGAAGCTTTCGAATATCCTGAGCTGGTCGGCGGCATTCGTGCTCGTCGGACCCTGCTGGATATACTCGACACCGAACTTCTCGGCGGCCTTCTTCGCGCCATTCTCCATGGCCACATAATAGGGTATGCCCTGAATTTGCGGCACGAAGGCGACACGCACCTTGTCCTGAGCGAGAGCCGCACCTGAAATCGCATTTGCGGCGAGAAGTGCAGCAGCAGCGGTCGTCAATAACTTCATCATTTTACTTTCTCCCATACTCTACTTGCGTTGAACGGGCCCCCATTCGGCCCGGTTTGGTCTCCACGCCTCACGCTATGCAGCGGCGGGTACCTCATAGGCCCCGGTGATGAGGCCGATGATCTCTTGTGGGGTCGTCTTCTTCGTCTCGCGCACTGCAATGCAGCGGCCGTGACGCATTACCGAAATGCGATCCGACACTTCGAAGACGTCCTGTATGTTGTGCGAGATGAGTACGACCGACTTGCCGCTGGAGCGTAGCCGCTTGATGAAGTCGAGCACCTTCTTGACCTCGGCCACAGCAAGTGCTGCTGTGGGCTCATCCATGATGATCAGCCGCGCATCCATATTGAGCGCGCGGGCGATGGCCACGCCTTGCCGCTGTCCGCCAGACATGGACTCTACCCAGGAATCGATGTTCGGAATGTGCACATCCAGTTGCCGCAGCAGTTCATTTGTGCGTTTGCGCATGGCCGCAAAATCCACGAACGGAATTCCCAGCACAGGTTTCCTGATCTCACGGCCCAGGAAGATGTTGTCGACGACATTCATCTTCCCGGCGAGCGCCAGTTCCTGATAGATCGTAGCGATGCCGCTGCTCCAGGCGTCCTGTGGCGAGCGGAAATGAACTTGCTTTCCCTCCATCTCCATCATGCCTTCGTCAGGGACGTGCGCTCCTGACATCGTCTTGATCAGCGTCGACTTTCCGGCCCCGTTATCACCCACCAGCGCCATCACCTCTCCGGGCTCCACCGAGAAATCGACGTGATCCAAAGCGATCAGCCCGCCGAAGCGCTTCACGATACCCGTCATCCGGAAAACCATTGGCTAGGCCCTTCCTGTATCTGCTGCGGCCGGTGCCGCCATTGTTGGAACCGGGGTCACGACGCCTCCAGCCAGCCTCGGCCTGCCAGCGCGGCCGAAAGGTCCTCATGCGAGGAGATCATGCCCTGTGCGCCTTCCACGGTTGTGGTGAGGCTGCCAGACGCTGCGGCGTGGCCTGCGGCGGATTGGAGTGAGTCGCCGTTCATCCAGTAAGCCAGGAACGCTCCGGCAAAACTGTCGCCGGCACCCGTGGTGTCGACCAGCTTGACTGGAAGAGCTGGAACCTCGATCGGAGCCGAGTTGTCGGCCGGAAAAACGACCGCACCGAGAGGGCCAAGCGTGATGACGAGATGTCCCCTACGCTCCAGATCGGACAGTTTCGTCGCAATGTCGGCGATCAAAGCCGACGTGGTAGGCAAACGGATATCGAAGATTTCGCGGATCAGGCGATCGCCCGCGAAGGCGAGGTCGAGCCGGCTTACAAGATCGAGAAAGGCATCCGGAGTGCGCGAGGACGCCGGCAATCCGGCCGAATGCATGCTCACCTTCCAGCCTGCGTCATGAAACCGATCGATGGAGCCTCGCATCCGATCGTAGTGATAGCCCTCGATATGGAGGCAGCAGGACCGCGCTTCAGGTTTCACGTTGAGCTGGCTGGTCAAATCCACTTCCGACAGCTCGAAAGGTTCATTGACGATCGTACGGCTTCCGTTTTCTTCGATGAATACGATGCAACGCGACAGGCGGTTGTTGAAGGGTTGCCGGATCGGCAGGGCATGGACGCCCTTTCGCGAGAGTTCGGCCAACGCCCATTCGCTGTCAGGATCGCTGCCCAGCGCTGTCGCCAGCTCGACGTCGAGGCCGTATCGTCCCGACATACCGATGCCTGCCGCTGCGACCGCAACATTGGCAGCGGGGCCGCCCAGCGCCTTCTCGATGTGCTGAGCTGTTATCCGGTCGTCGCGATGTGGAAGGACGTCGACGCGGCATAGATAGTCCACGCTTATGTAGCCGGCGACCACAAGCCTCGGGGAATGCGACCTGTCATGGATGGAATGCGCGGAGTTTGCATGGGACAGTGCGCGCGCAACCACGCTTGGCCGATAGGCTAGATCCCTAACAGCGGCATCGATGCGCTGGGCGGTTTCTTTCCGCACATTTGCCGTGCCGTTCAGATAGTTCGAGACCGTACCGACTGATACGTCGGCCGCCGATGCAACATCGGCAATCGTCGGGCGCCTCTTGACCATTGAACTCCGCTCGATTGAAGCGGTTCAATCATATTCCGCGAAAAAGTGAGATTGCAAGCCGAAAAGCAAGGTTATTACGGGAATGAGGCTATTGGATATTGAATATTATTCAAATTCCGATGATCACGACGATGCCTACGTCGCGGTTTTAAGGACAATGCAACGCATACGCCAGGCATTTGCCGCCGTAGCCGATCTTCGGCTTCCGTGGGTCTCGCTGGATATGTACCAAGGCGGCAACTGTCCGATGCGCGTTTGGGAACACACACCGGACAGCGTTTATTTTACTGCTTCATCGCGCTGTAGCCACCACGCGTGCGCAGGGTCATTGTGACGTCCGCATCTGTACGATTGCGCCAGAACCATCCGTGGTTGCCGGTGAAGGTAGGTTCCAGAAAGCCTTGTTGCTCGGGTACGGCGCGGCCTTTTTCATAAGAAACATTGTTTCCGCCACCGTCGCCGTGGGTTTCGTAGTTCACCACACCTCCGTTCGCGGTCCAGTAGAACTCGGCACGCTCGCCTTCTTGCATGACGAGTTTGATCTCCTTGCCTTCGCCTGGCGTGAGCGTGAAACTCAACTCGTCGCGCCATTCACTTGCGGTTGAGGGAACAGGCGCTTCTGCAGGAATCTCCGCAAAGCGCTCCTCGACCACTGGCTGAGAAAATTCTTGGACAGGTTCGGGCGGGACGATTTCCTCGATCGTTGCTTCAACGTTCTCTTGCGGCGATGTATCGGCCGGCAAAGCCAACATCTGGCTTTCCGCGAGTTGCACGAGCATTCCCTCGATCCGGCTCAGCCTTTCCGCAATCTCGAGATTTGGAACTTGCTGCGGCGGCACTCCCGCCAAGGGCGCCGTTGCTGATGCTGCGTCCTGGGCGGATTCCTCGGCGAGCTGTACCTTGATCTCGCCCATCGTGGTGAGGCCGAGCAAGCCGCCGACACCGGTTGGGTCGATGGCGTATTCTGACGGGAGGACGACGAAGACGAGAATGGCGGTGGCTGTGATGCCCGCGATGAAAGTCGATCGCTTCAACTGGGCGGAGGTCGGCAGGTCGGCGCGACGTGGAAGATCTGTATTGTAAATGGCTCTATCCCTAAGCGGAGGCGAACAGGCCGGCGAGCTGGTAGCCCATCAGGACGAAGCCGGCTGTCATGATAACAACGTTTGCTGTGTAGGCGTGGCGCCAGAAGCTCCGCCGGAGCCTCAGGTAGCTCATCGCGATGAGGATGGCGCCGAGAGCCAGGAACTGACCGATCTCAACGCCGACGTTGAAGGCAAGGAGGTTCGGCACGAGACCGTCGGGCGATATGTTGTACTCGATGATCTTAGTCGACAGGCCGAAGCCGTGGAAGAACCCGAAGATCAGCGTCGCAACCTTCGTGTTGGGCTGGAAACCCAGCCAGCGTTGGAACGCGCCCATGTTGTCCAGCGCCTTGTAGACGACGGACAGACCAATGATTGTGTCGATGATGTAGCTGTTGACGCCGATATTGAAATAGACGCCAAGCAGCATCGTCGTTGAATGGCCGATGGCGAACAGGCTGACATAGATGCCAATGTGCTTCAGCCGGCGCCGCCGCACAAAGCACGGCGATGACGGCAAGCCGCAGTCGCGCAAAGGACAAGCATTCCAACCTAAGTCTGCGGCAACCCAGTATGATTTGCGCTGAAAGAAGTGGGCAGCGATTTAACGGTCAGAACTCTGTGGCAACATGTCGGGTGGGGCACGCCTGGCCAGCTTGAGCCTCAACGCAGGTCGCTCTATTAGCCGCCACGATATCCAACCTGCAATCGGCACCGTAACTATCGAAAGCGTGGCAAGGCCAAGAACACTCAGTCCCGGCGCGAGCGCTATGAAGGCCTGCTGCGTAGGCCAACCGTAGATATATGTGCCGTAGGATATGTCGTTACGTCTCGTCCATCGCGTGAGAGCTCCAAAATCGCGCGCTGCCAGCACAAAGGAGATGTGTGCCACCAGCAGGAAATAAGCCGGAGCCTCAAAAACCGTTTGTCTTGCGAGAAAAACCAGAGCCACCGTTGCGGGCAACAAAACCGGCGTCACCGGTATGCTCGAACGGAGATGAAATGCTACAACGCCGATCATGAAGCAAAGCCCATAACGAGCAAGCTGATGAATGCTGGTGTGCTCTTCCGGCCGATGCGGCGATAGAATTTCGAGCGCCAAAAAGAAAAGCAAGGCCGCCGCGAGAAATATCAACGCATCACGCCGCTTCCGCAACAGTCCGGTTGCGAAAATGCTAGCGAGGCCGAAATACGCAATCAGTTCATATCGAATTGTCCACAATGGTTCATTCACGAACGGCCCGTAGGGCGTCGATTGGAAGACACCGTGTGGAGGAATTGCCGCTTGGAACTGAAACAACACAGACAAAGGGTAAAGGTAGGTGTGCGAGTCAGCGAAGTAGGTTTTGAGGGACCAATCGGTCAAAATTGGTGCGAACACAAAGGAGAACACGACGCCAAAGGCCAACAGGCCGGGGAATATTCGCAAAATGCGAGCCCAGGCGAACTCCTTGATAGATGGATTACGCGCCAGGCTGCGCGCTAGCATCAGGCCTGAGATCACAAAGAACACGTTCACCGCATGTTGTCCCAACGTGTAGGGCGTAAAAGTCCCAAGCGGCTCGCTCGTTCCCGCACCAAGGACGAGCGGATATGCATGCGACAAGAGAACGCTAAGCGCGGCCCAGAGCCGGACCAGGTTGAAGGAGTTCTTGTCGGCGTCGAGATGATCTGAGAGCATGCGGCTGTCTATCGGGGTATGGTCAAGCCATATAGTGCCAAAAGTCAATTAATTGAACGTTTCGCGAAGAAAGTGGCTATTGACGCTATCCCCTCTGGGAGGATAAGGCGTGCGCATGAAAAACCCGGAATTTGTCCACGAAACTCATCCGAAGATCATCAAGCGCCTGAAGCGCGCGAATGGACATCTGAACTCGATCATCGCGATGATCGAAACCAACAGGCCTTGCCTGGATATCGCGCAGCAACTCCACGCTGTCGAAAAAGCCATTGCGCAGGCAAAGCGGGTTTTGATCCATGACCATCTCGATCACTGTCTAGAGGACACCGTGGGGCCTCTGCCGCGCGCGGCCCGCGCTTCGGTGGATGAATTCAGGCAAATCGCAAAATACCTCTGATGCTCGGCGTTCTTGCCAATCGGACTTACCGCCACCTGTTCTTCGCGCAAGTCATCGCGCTGGTCGGGACTGGCTTGCTTACCGTTGCGTTGGGCCTCCTTGCATTCAACCTTGCTGGTGAAAATGCAGGGTCGGTCTTGGGCACGGCGCTCGCGATCAAGATGATTGCCTATGTTGGCGTCGCGCCTATCGCGTCGGCTTTTGCCGAACGCGTACCGCGCAGGGCGATGCTGGTCAGCCTCGATCTTGTGCGGGCGTTTGTGGCGCTATTCCTGCCCTTCATCACCGACGTGTGGCAGATTTACGTGCTGATCTTCGTGCTGCAGTCTGCCTCCGCAGCCTTCACCCCGACCTTCCAGGCGACGATCCCCGATGTGCTGCCCGAAGAGCGGGACTACACACGTGCGCTGTCGCTATCAAGACTTGCGTACGATCTCGAAAGTGTGATCAGCCCCATGCTCGCGGCGGCATTGTTGGCCGTGATTTCCTACAACAATCTGTTTGTCGGGACGGTGGTAGGCTTCGTAATGTCGGCAGCGTTGGTCGTTTCGGTTGCTCTGCCCAGCCCGAAACCTACCAAGCCGCGCGGGATCTACGACAGGACCACCAGGGGGCTGAAAATTTACCTGGCAACCCCGAGATTGCGCGGATTGCTTGCCATAAATCTTGCCGTGGCGTCGGCTGGAGCACTCGTTATTGTCAATACCGTGGTCTACGTGCAAGGCTTCTTCGGGTTGGACCAGCAGGCGACGGCGCTCGCGCTTGCGATGTTCGGCGGCGGTTCTATGGTTGCCGCGCTCGCGCTGCCAAAGTTGCTCGATCACGTTTCCGACCGTCCGGTCATGCTGTCCGGCGTAGCTCTGTTAACAGTGGGCGTTCTGGCGGCGTCTGCACTCCGGTCATATGTTTGGCTGCTACCGCTGTGGTTCATACTGGGCTTGGGTTACTCCGCAGCGCAGACGCCTTCGGGACGCCTTCTTCGGAGGTCAGCAAACCCTGAGGATCGCCCCGCGCTCTTCGCAGCGCAGTTTGCGCTTTCCCATGCATGTTGGTTGATATCGTATCCGCTGGCGGGCTGGGCAGGTGCGATACTCGGCTTGCCGACTACGGCGGTTATCCTGGCAATCGTGGCGGCAATCGCAATCGCAATCGGATGTTATGTTTGGCCATCAGAAGACCCCGACGCAGTGGAGCACGAACACGGCGACCTGACGGCCGACCATCCTCATCTCGTCGCGCCAGGGCAAGGCCGTCATACTCACCCTTATGTCATTGACGACCTTCATCGCTACTGGCCCACAAAGGGCTGATTTGTGCTTGAGACAGGTCTGGCCCTATCAGGGCTGTTTGTTGTCTCGTTTGTAGCCGCGACAATCCTTCCGGCCCAATCGGAAAGCGCGCTCGTGGCACTCCAGCTATCCGGATATCCTGTCGCTCTGCTGGTCGTCGTTGCCAGCCTCGGCAATATTCTCGGCGCGATAGTGAACTGGATACTGGGTAGAGGCACAGAGCGCTTCAAGGAGCGCCGCTGGTTTCCTGTCAGCGCGCGGGCCCTTGCAAAAGCGTCCGCATGGTACCGGCGCTGGGGGTACTGGAGCCTGCTGTTGTCTTGGGCGCCCATCGTTGGTGATGCTCTAACGGTGGCTGCGGGCTTCCTGCGCGAACCGCTTTGGCGGTTTCTTCTGCTCGTGGCTATCGCCAAGACGGGCAGGTACGTCGTGCTTGCCGCGGCCACCGCGGGGCTGGCCGGATGATTCTCGCGCGTTGGATTGGCCGCTGTTCTGTTCCGGTAGCGGTTGCAGGGCATCCTCAAGCATTAGCCCATGGGGCCGATCGGGTAACGAGAGGAACCCCAGATCGCGGCGGGACTGGTTCTCGTATTCGCTGCCGCAGCCGTCTAGGAACTTAGGCGTGAACAGACGGCGTCGATACGCACTGGCCGGTCCCCGCCTTGTCGCGTAACGGTTGGGCTGGCCGGGAGTTGACCGCCTCAATGGCGGTCGCTGTCGTTACTGGCGAACCGCAGCGGTGTTCAGGGAGGCATCGACGCCCGGTCCTGGCGCAAACCTCTCCCAGCCCTCGGCACGCTGCGCCACCATCTTTGGGAAGGGAGACGCCGGTCTTTGCCTATACGGCGGCAACAGCATCGGAAGTGCGCGCTTCATGATCTCTCCGGTCACCGGCACAGCATTCCACCCGGAAGTGCGGAAGCCGTACGTCTCGGGGAGCGACTTCGGCTCGTCCAGAATGGTCAAGAACAGATATTTCGGTTTGTCCGCCGGCACCACGCCCATGAACGCCGTGAGGACACGGTCGCTCGAGTAGCGTCCGTCGACCACCTTTTCGGAAGTGCCGGTCTTGCCGCCCATGAAGTAGCCCGGCACCTCGGCCTTTTTCGCCGAGCCGACTTCTGCGTTGAGGCGCATCAGATATCGCAGAGCCTCGCCGGTGTCTTCCGTGACTGTGTTACGCCCAAGGATGCGCCCTTCAATGGGTGCGTCCTTGATGAAAGTCGGGCGGATCAGCGTGCCCCCGTTGACCAGCGACGCGATACCCATCGCCGCCTGCATTGGAGTCACTGCTATGCCGTGACCGAAAGCGGCCGTCGCAGTGGTGATTTCCGCCCAGCGGCGCGGCAGGATTGGCATCGCGCTTTCGGGAAGTTCGGTGGTGAGTCGGTCGAACTGGCCGAGCGACTTGAGGAAAGCTTGGTGCTTCTCCGTCCCGACGCCTAGAGCCATTCGGCCCATGGCGATATTGGATGAGTGGACGAAGGACTCAGCCACGTTCAGCGGGCGGTTCTGGCCGCGAAAGTCGCGGATCATCATGCGGCCGAAACGCAGCGGCTGGCTCGCATCAACAAGTGAATGGATGTTGTAAAGGCCGCTGTCCAGGGCCATGGCGGTCGTCATGGCCTTGAAGGTTGAGCCCATTTCGTAGGTGCCGACGTGGATGCGGTTGATGCGATCTGGCTGCAAGGCATCGGATGGTGAGTTCGGGCTGAAGTCCGGTAGAGACGCCAGCGCTATGATCTCGCCATTCGTCACGTCCATGACCATGCCAGCTGCGGCGATGGTGCTGAACTTATTCATTGCCTTGCGCAGTTCGTCGGTCAGCGCATATTGCACTCGCAAATCTGTGCTCAGGACGACCTTGTCCAGATCGCTGCGGCTGAACTGCATTCCGCTATCTTTGAGGTCGTTCAGGCCCTGACCGTCGATCCACCTCTCGATGCCGGCGATGCCGAAGTTGTCGACGTTGACCGCTCCCAGGATATGCGCGCCGGTGCTGCCGTTCGGATAAAAGCGCCGGGTTTCTTCCCGGAAGCCAACGCCGGGAATACCCAGCGCCATGAGCCGAGCCTTCTGGTATGGCGACGCGACGCGCTTTATCCAGGTGAAGCCGGCATCGCTGTCCAGGCGTTTGCGCAACTCGAGCATGTCCAGTTCGGGGAAAACGCTCGTAATGCCCTCCACGGCCTCGTCCAGGTCCAGCATACGGCGCGGCTCAGCGAAAACCGAAAGGCTCGGCAGATCCATCGCGAGCGTTTTCCCATACCGGTCGGTGACATCCGGTCGCGCAACCGAAGGCGGCACTGCCGCATAGACGCGACCCGCCTTCTCTTGGTTGGCGAGCCAGACGAGTCTTACGCCGATGGCAGCATAGAGGCATGCGAAGATTGCGATGACCATCGCAACGCGCGGACGGTAGCTGCGCTTTTCCAGCACGATGTGAACCGTAGCCATGTCTACAATTATTTCCTGGCGACGTTCTGGGCCATGCGGAACTCATCGGTCCAGGCGTTGAAGGCCCGGTTGAAGGCAATCGTGCGCTTCCTTTCGGGCTTGAGCCCGAAATAGGCGTAGATATTCGTCCCGGCCTTGAGATCGCCTTGCCGGATGATGACGTTGGCATCATCCGCTATCGGCAGGGTGGGTGTGATCCCATCCCATTCGGCGAGAACAGGAAATCCGACTTTTGCCAGAGCCGGATCCCAGGTCGGATCGATGAGGACGTATTTTCCGTCGATCATCACCTCCACGCTGTCATGGATGCCTCTCGTTTCCGCCAGATTGGCGAGAATGTTGGCCGGTATGGGAAGGGACGCCCAGTCGAACAGCACCTGGATTGGTCTGGCTTCCATCTTCCAGGCGCGCAGCACGCGGATCATAGCGTTCGCCTTGTGCCGGCAATCACCACGACCGAGGTTGAACAGGCTGTCCGGGTCTCCGGTCCAGCTTGTGAGCTTGTAGGGAACGTTTTGCACGACCTCGAAGCCGGCGACCCGCCGCTCCTGCGCTGTCAGCGTCTCGCCGAGTTGGCCGGCGACCCATTTGCTCGATATTGCCTTTCCGGTACTGCGCAGCCGAGCGATTTCGGCTTCGACGCCGGAAACCAGCGTGTGAAGATCGACCTTCTGGGCGAAAACAGGGAAAGGCGCCTGGAGGGAGGCAGCCGCCGCTGCGGCGCCAAAAAGGAAATTTCGTCTTTTCATGATCTACTCCGTCATTGTCGAGCTTTGGGAACGCACGCGCAGGATCTGCAGCAATCGTTTGGTTGGGAACGCGTCGGCTCGCATGCTTTGCTGCATCTGGAAAGCAGCGATGGCCTTCTTCGTTTGCGGCCCTATCCGCCCGTTGACGTCGCCGGAATAGAAGCCCTCGCCAACCAGCAGGTTCTGCAGTTCCCGGCGCTCGTCGGACGACAGCGGCTGCGCGTCCGGCCAGGCGGTTGCAAACGGCTTTCCGTTTGCAAGGCGGTCGGCGAGATGTCCCACTGCAAGCGCGTAGCTGTCAGAATTGTTGTAGCGCTTGATCACGTCGAAATTGCGCAACACCAGGAAGGCGGGGCCGCCGCCGCCCATCGGGAGGTAGAGGCGAGCCTGGTCGTCGATCCGCGGGTAGCGGTTGCCGTCGACCCGAACGATGCCGAGCCGCTGCCATTCGCTCAGAGGTCGACGTTCCTCAGACCAGACCTTCGCGTAGTCGAGATCGCCCGGCAACTTCACTTCATAGCCCCACGTCTCGCCGTGACGCCAGCCATTCTCCTTGAGGTAATTGGCGGACGAAGCCAGCGCGTCGGGGATGGAGGTCCAGATGTTGGAGCGCCCGTCTCCGTCGAAATCGACAGCGAATGTCGTGAAGCTGGACGGCATGAATTGCGTCTGGCCCATGGCGCCTGCCCATGAGCCCAACATCCGATCGGGCGTGATGTGGCCGTCGCGCAGGATCTCCAGCGCGACCATCAGTTCGCCACGGAAATACTTCTCGCGATAGCCTTCATGTGCAAGCGTGGCCAGCGAATGCACGACGTTGCTGCCGCCAACGAAACTGCCGTAGTTCGTCTCGATGCCCCAGATGGCGGCCAGTATCTCGGCCGGCACTCCGTAGGCGCTGCGGATCTGCCCGAGCGGCCCCGACCATTCCTCGAGCTTCAACCGACCCGTTTCAATACGCTTGTCGCCGACGCGCGTATTGACATAGTCGCCGACGGTTGAAACCCGTTCCGGCTGCTTGCCCGTTAGTTCCATGATCTGCGGACTGATCTTGAAGCCTTCGAATGCATCGTCGAACAGGCTGCGGGGAACTCCGCGCTGGCGGGCATCCGACCACAACGAGGACAGGTACGCGCCCTGCCCGCCAGAACTCGCCGCCGCCGGGACGGACGGAAGCAGGACCGCCAGCATGGCGACAGGCAGAAGTGTCCCGCCCAGCATTGTCGACGTGGTCTTCATTATCAAATCGCTCTGCGCCGTTCCGTCTCTCGCATATCATTGGCGGCGACGATCTCCGTCACGGCCTCTGACTTGGATTCGGTCGTCTTCCCGAACGCGACCACGATGCCGTTCATGCCACCCATGACATGGCTCTTGAGGAGCGACATTCCATGCTTTTGCGCACAGCGGGCGATCTCATCGGTAAACTGCGGCTGGTGGTTGAAGATCATCAGGCCGCCGTCGCGCAACAGGGATCCCGCCGCGTTCATGAAGGATGACGGGTCGGTTTCGAAATATGCCGCCGCCTGAGAGTAGATAATATCAACCGAGTTTCTTGGAACGGACTGCCGCTCAACGATGGAAAGCCCGGCGGCCGTGACGAATGGATGTTCCATGACGCCTGCCGGAAGGGCAGAGTGCCATTTGGTCAGGTTGGTGAAATGCAGAAAAACCCGACGCCCGAGAACATCTTCAAATCGCCGTGCCAGCCCAGCGATATCACGCGGCTGCGATGTGGTGTCACCCTTGAGGCCAGCCCAGGCGCCGCCGATCTCGAGGTACCGGAAGCCGCCATTGGCGGCAATAAGCCTCTCGGCTTCGGTAACGATGTCGAAACCCAGTTCCTCTGCGAGACGGAAAGATCCACCGCTCGATGTCCATGCGCCGTCGTGGAATAGCGAACCGATCGCCTTGCGCAGGGACCCGGTTTCCCGCTTCATCACGCCGAGATACTTCAGCAGCTCGCGCCGCGGCGGGACGGGAACGTTGGGGCGCAGAACCTGCGCCTGCAGATCCCGCTTGATGCCCATCTTGAGAACCTTCCAAGCGTCGGGGCTCAGCTTGTAGTCGATCGTTTCGAGATTGCGCAAGATTGCCGTGCGCGCCTGCGTAGCAGCAGTAAACATGTGATTCCACTCGTGCGAAAGGGGTCGTTCGGCCTAGGGGCCGGCGGCATGCACTGAGCGGAAGATGATGAGGCGCGTTTCGCGCCAGCTTATGCTGCCCAGTGCCTCAGCACTGCGCGAGGCGGGGCGGGCGCCTTAGCGCCATGGAAATTTCCAATGCGCTAAAGGGCTGTTGAAAACTTTGATGAGCGGGATTTGATGCGGCTAGCCCAGCAAGCGTCGCTATAGGAAGCTCCGCATGGTGATCGTGACTTACTTGCGTGTGCGAAACGTCGCCGCTCCCATCATGATCTTGAGAATGATTTTGATTGGACGACAGCTTGACCTCGACATCCGCGTCGAAATCGAACGCAACACCGTGCGGGACGATAACAAACATCAGCACGACCGCCACTAGGGCCGCGGCTAGGCGTCGAATCCCATCTCTAGCGCTTCGATGTCGCATTCATTCCATTGAGCAGTTGTCGGTTAACGCCTAGTTAAGGTTATCTGTTTGCCTGGTCAATCTTCACAAGACGATTGGCAGTTGGAGGCCTCCTTGAGACGCGCGCGAACTCCAGTCTTGCGGGGTAAGGCCTTCTATGTCTGAATCCTTACCGGGAGGATAGGTCACACGGTTCATTACGAGACGTACACAATCGTGATCAGGTGGACCGTCTCGTAGCAGTCGAAAACAATTGCCGACCGATCACAGACATAGAATATATGTCTATACATAAACATCGGTGGTGTCGCCGCAAAAATGGGGAACTGACATGTTGGATATGAACCGTCGTATTTTTCTTGCAAGTGGTACAGCGCTCGCCGCGGTGGCCTCCCTTCCGCGCAGTGCCTTCTCGATGGGCCACGAGACGCTTCGCATCGCGATCGCCGCGGAGACGGGCGATCTCAACCTGTTACAGAATGTTTCCACGTTGAGTTCGTATACGGTGGTTTTCGACGGCCTCATCCACTACAGCAAGGATGGCACGCTCCAGCCCGGCCTGGCGACGAAATGGACCGTCTCCGACGACCAGCTTTCGATAGCGTTCGATTTGCGGGAAGGCGTCACTTTTAGCGACGGTACTCCATTCGACTCGGCTGCCGCGGAATGGAACCTCAAGCGCTGGATGGGCGTCCCGGATTTTTCATGGATCGGCGTTGCGGATGCGTTCGAGGGGATCACGACCGACGGACCGAACAAACTGACGGTCAAATTGAAGCGCCCCGTCCCGGCAGCGTTGATCGAGTTGACCATCGTTCGTCCAGTACGCTTCCTTTCGCCCAAGGCGGTCGATGCCGAGGGGAAGCAGACCGCGCCAATCGGCACAGGCCCGTGGATCATGGAATCCTTCGATTCCAGCGGCTCCGTCTTGGTACGCAACGAAAAATACTGGGGTGAAAAACCCCTTGTCAGCCGGCTCGAGCTGAAGGTGGTGCCGGACGAACTGGCGCGTGCCAACGGATTGCGGGCTGGTGACCTCGATATCATCGGCGGTGACTGGGTGGCTACCCTTTCTCCGCGCCGTGCCCGGGCGCTTGAAGCAGAAGGCATGAAGGTGGTTGCGGAACCAGGGACCGCAACCATGCTTGTTGGATACTCGCCGAAGTCGAAGATTATCGCGGACAAGGCGGTGCGGGACGCCATCTTCGTCTCCATCGACCGTGCGGCTATCGCTAAGGTTCTTTTCGAGGGCTACGCTGATCCAACCGCCAATCTGTTTCCCGCCAGCATACCGCAGTCTGGATCTCGCGTAGAGGTTCCTGCGCGCGATATCGCTGCCGCCAAGAAATTCCTTACAGACGGAGGTTGGTCGGAGAGCGGCGGCTGGATGAAGGACGGGACGCCACTCACCTTGGATTTCCTCGTCTCGGAGGAGTCGTTGCCGGGTTCACGCCGCATCGCGGAAATGATCCAGGGTCAACTGAGCGAGGTCGGTTTTCAGGTTCAGGTTTCATCGGTCGATAACGCGACGATGCACGAGCGGCGGCCGGCTTTCGACTACGATCTCGCTTTCTTCACGACCTATGGCGCGCCTTACGACCCTCACGGCACGCTCGGCAATGCCTTTGTCTCTACCGCCGATAGCGGACCAGACGGGAAGATCTATGTTTCCGATGAACTCGACGTTGTGGTGAAGGCCGCTCTGGACGCCACCGGCGCTGAGCGCGACAGGAAGATGCAGGAACTTTACGACTGGCTGCGCAACAACACCGCCATCTGCCCGATTGTGGTGAGTCAGCGGCTTTGGGCGCACAATCCACGCGTGGAGAACTTCTCTCTTCCTGCTACGGATTACGATCTGCCGTTCCAGGGGATTACCTTAAAGGCGTAAGTAATCGCTCGGCGGGATCGTCATGAAATCGGTTTTGATCAAGCGATTTCTGCTTGCGTGCTTCCTGATCGTCGCGGCATCGGCGCTGACTTTTGCGCTCGTTGCCGCGGCTCCGGGAAATGTCGCGGCGTTGATTGCGGAACGCGCGGCGGGTCCAGGAGCTGACGCCGAAATGATTCGCAAGATCGGCGACGAACTGGGACTCTACGATCCTCTCCCGCTGCGCTACGCGCGCTGGCTTGCCAGCGCGGCGACTGGCGACCTCGGGGTGTCGCTGCGAACCGGCAAGCCCGTCGCCGAGGAATTCGCAGCGCGCATCCCGATGACGGCCGCTCTACTGGGCGGTGGAGGTCTCATCGCCTTCTTGCTCTCGTTGACGCTCGGCATCGCGGGCGCCGCCAGCAACGGACGGCTGGCCGATCGGGTCATCCACGGCTTCTCCCTCGTCGGCGCATCGACCCCCAACTTCTTCGTGGCGGCGCTGCTTGTCATCGTCTTTTCCGTGACCCTCGGCTGGCTTCCGACATTCGGTACCTCCGGGTTCCAGTCCTGGCTGCTGCCCTGGGCGACCATCGCGCTGTTTCCGGCGTCGGTGCTGAGCCGAGTGGTCCGCGTCAACCTGCAGGAAGCTATGTCGCGACCTTTCGCGACGACCGGTTTCGCCAAGGGCTACACGCGCAGTAGCGTTCTGCTCAGGGAGGCGCTACCCAACATCGCAATTCCTTACCTGACGACTTTCGGCGCGCAGTTCACCCTGATGATCATCGGCTCGATCGTCGTCGAAACCGTCTTCGCGCTGCGCGGCGTTGGCGCATTCTTCATCGACGCCATACGCTTTCGCGACTTTGTCGGCATGCAGTCGACATTGCTTCTCTTCATCATCTTCTTCGTGATGACCAACCTGCTGGTCGATATCATCTGCATGCTCGTCGATCCACGCATCCGCCGGGCAAGGAGCGCCTAGTCCCGTGACCTCCAAGCTGAAGCAAATCAAAGACTGGCCGTGGCTCGTGCTGTCGCCCGTGGTGATCTTCGTGCTCATTGGTATATTCGCGCCATGGATCATGCAATATAACCCGGCCGCGCAGAACTACGATGCGACGCTGCAGGGCCCGAGTTGGCAGCACTGGTTCGGCACCGACTATCTCGGCCGCGACATCTTCAGCAGGATCGTCGGCGGCGCGCGGATTTCGCTCGTTGCCATGGCGATCGTGCTCGTCGCCGCGCTGGCGATCGGCGTGACAATAGGCTCGTTCGCCGGCTATGTCGGCGGCCGCGTGGAACTCGTACTCATCAGCGTCATCGACATTGCGCTGGCGCTCCCGAGCCTCGTCATCGCGCTGGCGCTGATCGGCATTCTGGGCACCGGTTACTGGTCGATGATCACGGCGCTGACGCTGGCATGGTGGGCGAACTACGCGCGCATGAGCCGCGCCGTCGTCACCGCCGAACTGCAGCAGCCATACATTGAGGCAGCGCGCGTTATGGGCGCCAGCCATATCTGGATATTCGTGAGGCACATCCTGCCGCACGTGCTAGGCCTCGTCGTCGTATATGCCAGCGCCGACGCCGGCGCACTCGTACTTGCCATCGCGACGCTCAGCTTCCTTGGCCTCGGTGTTGCGCCACCCACGCCGGAGTGGGGCCAGATGCTTGTCGATGGCATGAGTTACATCGAAGAGTATCCTCGTCTCGTCATCCTGCCCGGCATGGCGCTGACGCTCGTCGTCGTCAGCTTCAACCTGCTCGGCGAAGCGTTCGCGCTGCAGAAGGTTCCGCGGCCCGTGCGCGGCGGCCTGCTGCGCAAGCGCAGGCGGGCGAGGGCGGAAGAAGAACAAGCCCGTCAGGCAGCCGAGCGAAAGGCCGCAAGCGCGTGACCAGCCAGGTTGAACCCCTTTACGCGATCAATGACCTCGTCATCGACCTTTACGCCGCGACCGTGTCGGTCCGCGCCGTCGACGGCGTCTCCCTTCATGTAATGCCCGGCGAGACCGTGGCCATAGTCGGCGAGAGCGGCTCCGGCAAGACGGTAAGCACCCTTGGCCCACTTGGTCTGCTTCCCGAAGGCGTCACCGTCGACGTCAGGGGAACGGCGAAGGCCGGCGGGAAGGATCTTGTCGGCATGGCTTCGGCAAGGCTCTCCCAGATGCGAGGCGCCTATTTCGGCGTCATCTTCCAAGATCCCATAAGCGCGCTGAACCCGATGCTCAAGGTCGGGCCGCAACTGGCGGAGCAGGCACGGCGCTTCTGCGGCCTGTCGCACGAGGCGGCCCGCAAGGAAGCTGTGTCGCTGCTGGCACGTTCTGGCATCCCCGATCCCGAGGACCGCTACAACCGCTATCCGCACGAAATGTCGGGAGGAATGCTGCAGCGCGCGATGATAGCGCTGGCGCTGGCGGCGAGACCGAAGGTTCTGATTGCTGACGAGCCCACCACGGCCTTGGACGCCACCGTTCAGGCGCAGATCCTCGAACTGATTCGCCAGATCCAACGCGACAACGACATTGGCGTCATCCTGATCACGCACGACATAGGCGCCGTCGCGTCGGTGGCGGATCGCGTAGTCGTTCTGTACGCGGGCCAGGTTGCCGAGGAGGGCTCGGTACTCGACGTGCTGACGTCCCCGGTTCACCCCTATACGCGCGGCCTGCTTGCATCGGTGCCTGACTTCCGCGCCGAGGACCGCGTCGAAGCGCACGAGATTCCCGGCTTGCCACCGAACCAGATCAAGCTCGAGCCGGGCTGCCGCTTCGCCGAACGCTGCGAACACGTCGAGCCGCAATGCAGGGTAGAGCGCCCGCCGCTGCGCACAATCGCTGCTCCAGGTACGCCGCATCGCGTCGCCTGCCCCGTCGTCATCCGGCGCGAGGGAATTGCTGTTCAATGAGCGAGAAACCGGCAATTGAGGTCAAGGACCTCAAGGTCCACTTCGCAACGCGTGCCGGAACTTCGGTGCGCGCGGTCGATGGCATCGACCTCGTCATTCCCAATGGCTCATTCCACGGAATCGTCGGCGAATCCGGCTGCGGAAAGACCACGCTCGCGCGGACGATCGTCGGCCTGCAGAAGGAAACCGCGGGGCAGGTGGTTATCGGTGGCCGCGACCGCGCCGAGTGGATGAAATCCGACCGCAAGTCCTTCAGCCGCAAGGTGCAGTTCGTCTTCCAGGATCCACTCGGGTCCATGAGCCGGCGGCAGAACATCTACCAGACGCTCGAAGAGCCGCTGCTGATCCACGGGTTCGGCTCGGCCGAGAAAAGGCGCAACCGCATTCAGGAACTGCTGGATCTCGTCGCGCTGTCCTCGACGGTCCTTGATCGCCTGCCGCGCTCGCTGTCGGGGGGCCAGCGCCAGAGAGTGTCGATCGCGCGAGCCCTTGCGCTCAATCCTTCGATCCTGGTCTGCGACGAGCCGCTGAGCGCGCTCGACGTCTCCATCCGCGCGCAGATCGTCAATCTGTTCACGTCGTTGCAGAAGCGCCTCGGCCTGACAATCGTCATCGTCGCGCACGATCTGGCGGTTGTACGCGAGGTCTGTTCCGACGTCACGGTTATGTATCTTGGCCGCGTCGCGGAGGAGGGCATCACGCGCCCGCTTTTCCGCGAGCCAGCCCATCCGTATAGTCAGGCACTTCTCTCCGCCGTCCCGTCAGCCAATCCTCTGATCGAGACTACTCGGAAACGCATCATCCTGCCTGGTGATCCTCCAAGTCCAAGCAACCCGCCGAGTGGGTGCCGTTTCCATACCCGGTGCCCAGTGGCATTCGAGAAGTGTGGCGCAGAAGTACCGTCGCTGCGAGAGGCACCTCATGGTGGCAAAGCTGCATGTCATCTAGCCACCTCAAATAAACGGCCGATCGTTGACTAGCGCATCACAGCTCCAAAAAAGCCTCAGTGTAAAAGTCCGATTTTACACCATGGGTTTGTCGGCAATGGCGGTCCAAAGTTGGACGATCGCTTTACCCAGTCAAACATTCAGGCTCCAATAAAACGTTTCCCAAAAGGGGACGATCCAGCTTCAACTCGGCTCACAGCCATCTCAGTTGGTGAGGCAGCCATCTCGCTGTCGGGTCGTCACCGGATACTCTCCAACCGGAAGCACAACGGTCTGTCGCCCATTTTGCAAGCAATATTCCATTCTGCCGGTGACTCCAGACACTGCGTTGTCGCGTAGATGGATGTCCGCTAGAAGTGATCCAGAAATCGACTGGAGGGAAATCTTTTGAATTTTTTTGCTGACTATTTCGCGGTAATTGACGTGGTTGCCGTGCTTGCCTTGATTGGGCTCGCCATTGCTGCGGTCGTCAGGCAGGGCTCCATTTGGATGGGAGTGTTGACGGCGGCAGTTGCGGTTTGGGCGACGGTACGCTTTTTCTCTCTCATCTAGCACCACTACCGAACTTGCGATTATTGGGCGTTGGAAACGCCTCGCTGAAAACAACGGCCGTCGCCATCACCTTCGTGTCGGCGACGTGGCCTTGCAGAGGGCTTTCGCGAGCATTCAATACGTGCCGCTTTTCTCGTGCGCCGACTCCCACGGCAACCCTTAACCAACCCCATCACCTGGTATCTCATCGATTTCGATTTCGATTTGCGGCATGAGTTGATCCAAAAGATCAAATACATTTCCAGCCAGAAAAGAGAGCGAGCCTATAAAGAGGCCGATGGCGATCGAGCGGGATACGGTGCGCATCGGATGTCCACCGCCCGCGCGAGCGGCTACCAGCCCGGTGGCCGTTAGTGAAATCAGCACAACGAGAAGCGCGACCGGTAGGCGGAACTGATCCGGCACAAAAACTACTGCCAGGGTGATAGGCAGCGCGCCTGAGATGAAACCGAAAACACCGCGAAGTGCTGCCACCCAAGGACGGGTTGCAGGGGGCGGCTCATCGAGAATACCGTGCTCGGTTTCCAATTGCGCGGCGAGAGCGTCCTTTCTCATGAGCGCAGCGGCGACACGTTCGGCAAGCTCGATATCCAAACCGTGCCTCTGATAATGTTCCCTCAACTCATCGTGCTGTTCCTGAGGGCTCAACGCCAGCTGCCGGCGTTCTTCGGCGATGATCTCAAGCTCTGCGGCACGGTCCTGAGTAGCCTCCGCAAAGACCGCTCCTCCGGAAGCCAGACCGCCCGTGACCATGACGGCCAAGGCAGCGAACAGAACCATGTTCTCGTGAGCGCCTGCCCCGGCGAAACCCTGTATGATGCCCGTCGTCGAAATGATGCCGTCGTTGGCGTTGAGCACCCACTTGCGAACTATAGCCTCATCCACCAAAGCGGCCCCTTGTGATGCCTCAGCGGGAGGTTGTGGTCGGGCCTGCAATCAGGTCAAGCTCTTTCAGCGACGACAGGATGATCCAGACTTGTCGGCTTCGATGTTGCGTGGCGTAATGTCAGCAGGCAGAGTTTTCGGGAGCATATGGTGAATGTCACCATTAGACTTGGTGTGGGTCGGTCTCGGCGGCGGAAGCGGATCGCTTTTGCGCTGGAGCTTAGGACGCCTCGTAGGTGAGCGGTACACCGGCAATTTTCCGTTGGGCACGTTTGTTATAAACATCAGCGGAGCTTTTGTAATCGGCTTCTTGTCAGTGCTGCTCGAAGTGCACTGGCGTGACCGCTACAGCACAGCAGTCGCTGCCGGGCTCATCACAGGAGTTCTGGGTGGCTACACCACATTCAGCAGCATGCAACTAGAAGCGGTCCGTTTGAACCGGAACGGGAGCATACACCCAGTGTTCTATCTCACATTTTCTGTCTTCATGGGCCTAGCAGCAGCAGCTCTTGGGGCAGTGATCGCACGCGTTATCGGATAGGATTGTCCGCGATGGTCAACACCATGCTCCTCGTTTTTGTCGGTGGCGCTATCGGCGCCATGCTGCGAGAGTTCCTGATGCTTGGAACCCCGCATCTTGCTGACGGATTTCCACTCGACATTTTCGTGGCCAATATAGTCGCGGCCTTGCTGCTTGGCCTTTCCACGGCTCTGCACGAACGAAAAGTGCTTAGCGATGACACCAATACACTCATCGGTACCGGCATCATGGGTGGACTGTCGACCTTCTCCAGCTTCGTCTACGGCGCGGTCGTTCTCATAGGTGCTTCGACCCAGACCGCGGTGGTGGCTCTGGCTTACATTCTTGCCAGTCTGCTGGTGGGATATGCCGCCGTCATATGCGGGTTGAAACTCGGCGGGCAACGTAGGCCAAACTCTGATTAAAGGGTCGTGAGCCGGACTACCTTGACACCTGCCAAGCTTGTGGAGTCGAAAAAATCCATTGTTCGCGACTACATTTCCGCTCTTGGGACTGCGTCGAAAATTACTGATGTCGGATCCTGGCCTCGTGCGGCTCAGGATGGCAAGTCGGACATTGCTCACGGTCGCGCTCGTCTGTTTGATCCTTGCGGCAGTCCATCCCTGGCTTCCGATGTCCGCCCCTGCGTATGCGGTCGCTATGATCACCGCGATACAGGGAACCGTCGCCGTCAAAGATGCCACCGCAAGAGTGAGAACCGGGACGCGAGTCTACGCCGCCATTTGCGGTTTTGCGGTCATCGCATCGATAACCTTGGCCGATCAATCGCTGCTCGCAGTCAACACCCTGCTCCTGGTCGTTATCTTCCTGGCTGTGTATGCCCGTCGCTTCGGTACACGCTGGCAAGCAATCGGAATGTTCGCCTTCATGTGCGGTGTCATAACGGCCTTTCTGAAGCCCCAGGATGCCCAACTGTCGGACATAGCGCTCGCTCTTTGCATATCCGGCTTCATCGCTCATTCAGTTCGCAATTTCGTCCTGCCGGACCGACCCGACATCGATTGTCGACATGCGATGAAGGCCGCCACTGCTCTGATTGAGAAACTCTCAGAGCAGATACGTATCAGCACAGAGTCCGGCTGGACGGTGGCGAGCAAAAAGGCAGCGATCGACCTGGAAGAGCTGGCGCGGGACAACGTCCTTTTATGCGAGAGCTATCTCCCCGTTGCGCACGCTGGCACATTTGATAACGAGCGCGCAGGCCTCTTGGCAATGCGCCTATTCGAATTGCAGCTCGCGATGGAAACGACCCTAAGTACAGCTCTCAGGCCGATCGAGAAGCGATCAAGCAATTGCCTGTCTACGGTGACTGACAACCTTCAATTCTTGGCTCGTGCAAAAGAGAAGGCAGAGGCGACCATGGCCTCCAGTCCGGCGCATTCGTTCTCGACAACGATCGATGGCAACAAGAACCAAATCCCTCTTGTTCCTGCGAATGGGCAATGGCTTGACGACAAATTCCTCAGGCAGGCAATACAGGTCACAATAGCATCTGCATTCGCGATGGTTGGCGGGCTCATTCTTTCACCTGAGCGATGGTTTTGGGCTGTCCTGACGGCGTTTCTCATATTCTCCAACACGCAGTCGCGGGGTGACCTTGCGGTCCGGGCACTCAACCGTACCTTAGGAACCGCCATAGGCATTTGTTTTGGGATCGGCCTTGCGACGTTGGTCAATGGCGAGCTGTACCCGACCATAATTTTGGTCGCGATCTGCATTTTTTCAGCCTTCTATCTCAGTTCGCTTTCCTACAGCGCGATGACGTTCTTCATCACCGTGGCTATTTCTCTGGTTTATGGACTGCTCGGGGTGTTCACTCCCGGGCTCCTGGTGCTTCGGCTCGAGGAGACCGCAGTCGGCGTAGCTGCTGGAATATTCGTGTCGCGCTTTGTATTGCCGGTCAGCACTGTTACCCAGGCGCGACTGGCGATGGACGGCTTCATGCAAGCACTCGACCACCTGCTGGAAGCCATCGTCAATGCGGACGGAAGTGAAAATCGGGCGAGCCTTTTGACCGACGCACGGCGTCTCGACACTGAGCAGGCGAATGTGCGGACAGCCGCCGCCCCGATGCAAAGCCAGTGGGCTTTTGGGTTGGCGCAGGAGGGGCCGAGACGCGCTATGATGCGCGTTTCAATGTTGGTACATTGCGGGCACATTCTGGCACGTGAGTATGCCGGCAAATCACCAAGCGCGAACGAGATTGAGCAGTTGCGGTCGATACGCATGGAACTTGCCAGCCAGAAGATCCACGGTCGCGACATGTCAGGGCGAAGCCGTGTTGCAGACATGGCCGACTTGCCCGAACTCGAGGTCGAGCCGTCATCTGACGGCAAGGTCGATTATGCGCTCCGCAATATAATGCATGTTTTGCGCCAAGCGGACATACGAAACCAGGGGTAGCCGCAGGAGCCCTAGCCGAGGCCGGGCAGAAGTGCCTTGAGTCCATCCGCCATCATCCCAACTGCGATGGCGGCCAGGATCATGCCCATTAACCGAGTCGTGATTACCCGCAGCGTCTGGCTCATGTAGTGGCCGATCAGGGGAGCCAAAAACAACACCACTCCCACCGAGGCGAGAACGCAGGCGATCGCCGCGCCGACCGCAATCCTCTGCTCTGCCGTATTCGCCTGGCTTGTAAAGATGAGAATGGTCGCGATGGTGCCCGGGCCGACGATCATCGGGAACGCCATTGGATAAAAGGCGATTGAGCTGTCCTGTCCACTGCCCGCGGCCTGATCCGGCGCGCGGTGATGTGTCTCGCTGTCTGTCCCGTTCAACATCCCAAGACCGATCAAAAGCAGGACAAGCCCGCCGGCGAGCCTGAAGTCGTTGATGGTTATCCCGAAGAAGTCGAGGATAGCGCCACCCGCGATCGCGACCACCGCGCACATTACGGTTGCAGCCACCGTTGCGGCGATCGCGAGCTTCCGCACAGTGCCGACATCGCTGGCTGTTGTAAGCGCCAGAAAAATCGGCAGCGCCACAAACGGGTTCATGATGGCAAAGAGCGCGCCAAGCGCGCGGGCGAAAAGCTGGATATCCATGACGTCCCCGACGATAAATATAAGCCACCATGCAGGGCGAAGTGCCTGCGATCAAGATGTGGCCCCGCACTTCGTTGGCCTGGCCGAAAGGCGTGTGAAGCTGAACTGCGACGACCGAACATTGGCACAAATCGATCGCGCCACGCCATCCGTTCCCTTGGGCGAGCGGCTCAAAGTTCAGCGCCTATCTGGACTTGTCAACGCGGTGGAGCTTGTCCGCTCAGGAGGCTCGTTACATCGGCGGAAGCGACGGTTACTTTCTGCAGGGGAACAGCGGCCGGCAGCTTAAGATTCGCAAGCGCCGTCAGATCGAAGCTTACGAAATTGAGGCTCGTGTAGTCCCGGATGAAGAACAGCTTCCGTTCAAGGTCAGACATGCTGGTCCAGCATGTAAATTCCGTCGCATAGCTCTCGGAGCTTTCCTGGGCCAGCCCCTGCACCTCCAGGTGGCCGCCACCAGCCTCAGGATAGTCGATCGTAACGCCTTTCGGCCTGTCGAAATTGTTCATCACGTGCGCGAGCGTGCGAATGGCCAGATCGGGCGTGGCAGCTTTCTCTGCGAACTGGGCATAATAGGCAGCCCGCACGAACCGACCGACCGACGTGTTGGATGCTGGAAGACCAGCGGTCGCGATGCCGGAATCCGGTTGGACAGCCTTATAGGCGCCGAAGACCGAGCTTGATTTGTCGACGTTGGAAAGGAACGTATAGTTGTTCAGGTTTATTAGATGCCAGTCAAAGCGCGGTCCGTTGGTCATCACGCCGACCGGGTTGTCATAGGTGAACATCTCTCCCTTGTCGAACTCGATCACAAATGATGCGCCAGACGCGTCGTGCACGACATAGTGAAACGGAGAGACCACACCGCCCAGCAGGGCAAGCGACTGCAGCATGACAGGCTGTTTCGCCAGTGCCGCCTTCAACTCCGCCACTGTGGCGAACTGTCCAAGGGCCCAGAGACCGAGATCGGACGCCGAGAGGATAGACCGGGTAACGTCCACCGACTTTTGCTCTCCGGCAGCCGTAGGATAAGAGAGAAGGCTGAAGGTGAGCCCCTGGTCGTTCAAACCCTCAAGGACCTTCAAATCGGAAATTCCAAGCGGCGCCCCAGGGCTGGGAAGGCGACCGGGCATCGTGATCGCAAGCGCGCCATAGCGGGACGAGAGCTTCAGTGCCGGGTGATCCGGCACTTCGGAAACAAGCTCGAAGCCGATCGGAAAGTAGGCAAGTTGATAAGGCAAATCCGTCGTGAGTTCGAGCGTGCGACCGAAATATGAATTACCGGCAGCATCCTGGTAGCCGAGCGATGTACACATCGGAACCGTCCTTTCCTGTCAGATTGAATAATTGAAATTGCAAGCCCACAGCGACATGACATGTGGGTGAACCCACTCGCTTCTTCCGACTTCAGCGATGTGCGCGGCTGGAGAACCGGGGCGTATGCCTAGGATCGCTGGATCATGCATGATTTGAGGTCGCGTTGCGCATAGATAGAGCAATATCCGTTACTTGTCTGGCGGTGGCCAGTAGAGTCAAGCACGATTTGACGAAGTATATTTGACAAATTCCACTGTCTTCTAAAGCCGACGAAATTTCATTCGCGCGTTGATCACGGAGCCACGTTGGCAGACGTCAGGCCGCCGACGACAAAGGCCAGATTGGCGGCGGCGATCAGCGCAGCTGCGTGCGAGTCAGCCTTTGCCTGCTTGGCGTCCAGCAAACCGCTTCCCGCTGCGGTGGCCGCGGTCACCGTTCCGACGCCGTTGGCGTAAGCGTCCACCGCGGCGTCATAGGTGGTGGTTGCCGCCTGATGAAGCGCCTCGGCTGCACGATATGATTCCAGCGCAGTCCTCAAGGCGTTGCTTGCAGCCACGATTTCGGTGACGGCAATCGACTGCGTTCGGTGAAACGTGCTTTCGGCGGCTTCCACTCGCGACTTTGCCTGTGCGAGTTGCGCGGATTTTAGACCGCCATCGAATATCGGCATGGCCGCGCCGACCAGGACGCCTGCGCCGGACGCCTGCTGGCTGATGACAGGCAGGTTGTTCGCATTGAAGTCACCGTGGCCCGAGCCCACTGCGCCAGCCACGAAGACCTTTGGCATGAACTCCGCTTGCGCAACCTTGACCCCAGCCTTGCTCGCCGAAACCGCGGCATAGCTGGCAACGACGTCCGGTCGCCGCGCCAGTGCCAACTTTATGATTGATTCCAAGGGAACTTTTGACGCGGAGGGAAGAGGTCGCCGGTTCGCATTTTGAACATTGATGCGGAGGGTCGCGTTGACGCCCATGGCGGCGATGAGATTCTGGTATCCGTCGCGCTTCTGCCCTTCGGCCTGCACCCTGCGCAACTCGGACTGAGCGACGAACTGTCGAGTTTGCGCAACCTCGATCGTAGTGGCGAGGCCGATGGCGTTCCTTGCCGCTGCGGCTGCTGCCATGTCCCGACTGTTTCGCAGCGCCTCCTCGGCAATGCGCAGGTTCTCGATCGATGCGCCATACGCATAGTAGGCCTGGGTTACATCAAAGATGAGCTTCTGATGCGCGCCATTGAACAAGACGTTGGCTGCAAAGGCTGTCTGCTTGGCCACGTCCGCAGCGGCGGTGCGCTGCCCGAAGTCGAATACCAACCATTGTAAGGCAAGGGCGGAATTGACCCCGCCGAGTTTCGTGTCGAAATAGCGCTCCGTGCCGATGGGGACGGGCAGGGGGGTACGCACCGTCTGTTGGCCGCCAATCACGCTGGCGGTGATGACCGGCAGGTAGGTGGCTTCCACCATCCCGACGGCAAGTGCTGCTTGCCTTGCCTGGTGCCAGGCGGAGCGCGTTGCGGGATTGTTGCGCTGGGCAATGTCAATCAGTTCTGGCAGCCCATATCGCCGGTTCGGATCGATGCCGGGTGTTTCCGGCATTATCGCCAGCGCAGAATTCTCGGGCACGCCAAAATCTGAACCGCCGACGGTCTTGGAGGCGCCGGCATCGCTCGATGCCCGCTTCATGCTCCACATCCCGCCTTCCCTGCCATTAGGCTTCCAAGGCGTATCGGGCCCGGCGGAGGTCATGTTGACCGCGTTGGAAGCGCATCCGGCGAGAGCCAGCGACAAGGCTATTGCTATATGGATAAGGACGCGCTGCATCAGACAATTGCCGCCCGCTGTATCCGATCAAGCCGGTTGCGGACATCGTCGTCGCCGCCGTGCGTTTCAGCAACAGGGCTAGAAGCTGTGCCGGCTATCGTTGTCGAGACATGCTTGAGTTGCCTGGCAACGTCGCTCATATCCGTCCGACTGAGATAGATGGTGCGGGTCAGCGCCGCGATGTCTTCACGCGATTGCCGCAGAGCCGCCTCGACATTGGGCTTTGCGCGCATACTGGCGGGTTCAAACGGAATGAGATCCAGTGCCTCGGCGGCCATGCCGGCCTCTCTTTCTACCAACGCGGCATCGGCAACGGCGCCAGTGCGCTTCTGAGGTTCCAGTGCAGCCAATCGCGAGAGCCCGGTCAAGGCCTTGGCGAGATGATTGCGCACGGTCCATTCCACGGGAACTGGCCAGAGGCGGGTGAAAATCAGATACACAACCAGATTGCCAAGCAGGATGCCCAGTATCCGATCCCAGGCGGTATCAAGGCTGGTGCTCGGTCCGAAACCCTGAAGAACGGTCAAGAGGAAGGCGAGCGCAATTTGTACACCGCCGTATGAAATGCGCTCCGGACCGGTCGATACCCAGGCCCCTACCAGGACGCCTGCAAAAACCAGCACCATCAACGCGCCGATTCCGTCTATGTGGGGAATTACGAAAAGGATCGCGCCGACGCCAAGAGCGGCTCCGATCAGGCATCCCGTAATTCGCAAAGCAAGCTTGTGGACCGTCTCGCCGGTACTGCTCAGAGCAGCGACGTAGCAGGTAATCATTGCAGTATGAATACCCTGCCAGTTTATGCCCGCGTAGACCAGATAGCAGATCATCGCGGCCGCCGTTGTCTTCAGGGCAAAGCGCTGATACGCCGGGTTTGTAAGGGCATCATCAAAGAAGAAACCCGGTTTTGGCGCCGGTATGACCGGACCCTCCGGGCAACCTGCGATTATGTCGAGTGCCATAAGGATTTCGCGCTCGGCACCGTCGCTGTCCGAGCCAGCCGGCTCGGATTTGGCTGGCGCCTCGCCCGCTTCAAGCGCAGACGCTGCAACTCTAATTGACGACACAAGTGCGGTGCGCCTTTCCTCGGCGATTGTATCGGGTAACGCCGACGCAGCTAACATCAAGCGGTACGAAGCCCGCACATCAGCCGAAATCTGACGCGCGGCAGGGCGCGATACAAAAGCGAGAATCTTGACAAACCCCGCCTGCTGCTCAAGCGCGCCGTTGTCCGCTCGCAGCAATTCGAGCAAGGGGCGGTATTTCGCAGGCGCACCTGAAGCGATTGCGTCTGCGGTTGTGTTCAGCCTTATCAAGAGCGTCTGGCGCAGCAGCCTGACAGGAGAAAGCCCCAGCACAAAATTGAAGACGACCATCCATGCCATCGGCATGGCCGCCATGTACCACGCATAGCGTAGGCCGAAGCTGACGGCATCGCCCACCGGTACGAGATTGATAAGGGTGAGCACGAAGGCGATGATCAGCGCGATGATTCCGCCGATTTCACCCAGTTGGCTCGCGGCGCCGATGTAGAGAAACAGGAATGAGGCGAACGCGATGGTCGCCATGCGCAACAATGGCGAGTCGACCGTATATTGAATGATCACGACCATCACCGCCACGATGACCGTGGCGAGCACGATCAACCCAAGCGCCGTGCCGACGTTGATGACCGCGTCGGATTTCATCAAAAAGATGATGAGGTAGCAACTGATCGCGGCCTCGGGCGTCTCGAAAAGCATGGCGGTAGCCGATACCAGCGAACAGAGAAGCGCTATGCGCCACGTTAAGGCTGCGCGCCCGGGAAATGGAGCAAGATCCGCCCGAATCTGGGAGATGATCGATTCCCGGTCGGCAGGCGGGGCGTCCGACATCAGCAGTCCTTGCCGCGATGGACGATGGCCACAGCCGAGGCGCCCATGCGCATCAATTCCTCAGGTGGGTTGTCGAGGTGGATCCGAACCGGAAAGCGTTGCGCTATTCGAACCCAATTGAGCGATTTCGGCACGTAGGGAAGGCCGCGCGGGAGGTTG
The DNA here is from genome assembly GCF_016793485.1 of Mesorhizobium sp. Lineage (GTDB taxonomy): Bacteria > Pseudomonadota > Alphaproteobacteria > Rhizobiales > Rhizobiaceae > Mesorhizobium_K. Next base: position 34,492 of record NZ_JAEULZ010000046.1, read on the forward strand.
ACCAGATCTTCGGAAATGACGCCCCAGCCGATGCCCTGCACCTCTCCGCGCAGCTTAATGGACCGGTCGGCAAGCGCATAGACGCTGGCGCAGTCTCCCACCTTTATGGATGGGATTTCCGTCTCCGAGAACGAGGCGCTCGCATACCATGTCCGGGTGTCTATCAAGGTAAAGAGCGACTGGCCTGATACGACGAACTCACCAGTGGCATTGGTCAATCCAACGACTCGTCCGTCATGCGGGGCTCTGACTTCGGTGTTGGCAAGGCTGCGCTCCGCAAGGGCAAGTGCAGCGCGGCGGGCTTCCACGACGGCTTCTGTCGCCTCTATGTTACCTACAAGCGTGTCTGCGGCCTGCGACTGTTTGATGGCCTGTTCGAGGCTGGTCTGTGCGTCATCGCGGGCGGTTCGCGCATCATCCACCTGTTGCGCTGTCACGTATCCCTTGGGAAGCATCGGAGTCAGGCGGGCGAGCGTCTGCTCCGCCAATGCCAGGTTGGTGCGCGCTCGCGTAATCTGTGCGGCGGCGACCGCCGCATTGGATTGTTCCGCCGCCACGCTGCGGCTTTGCGATTCCCGCGTCGCCTCAGCCAGTTTGAGATCAGCCCGCGCCTGCAGCACGGCAAGCTCGTACGGCTCCGGGTCAATGACGAAGAGCAGATCGCCCTTTGTCACTTTCTGGTTTTCGACGACATCGATCGTTGCGATCCGGCCTGGCACTGCGGACGCGATGTTGACCACACTGGCGGTGAGGACCGCGTCTTCAGACAGCGGATTATCGGCTGCGCGCTTCAGATACTCCCGTGCGAGCACGATGGTCGCGATCACCACGAGGACAGCAATGATGGCGCCGACCCAACTCATTTTGCGAGTGTAAGCAGAGCTCGCCATTATCGCCCGAAAAATGCCAGCGCCAGAATGAAGCCGATTGCGGCGGCCATGCACGAATAAACAAGGAGACGAAATGGCAGGCCATCATCCAGGCCAATGCGTACGAAGACGACGCGTACGACGACAGCGCCGACGACGCCGCCAATCAGGCAGATCAACCAGGACGGGAAATAGGCGCCGAAAAACGGGATCGACGGACTATTCTGTGAAGGGGTGCAGCCGCTTAAACCTGCGACCGCAGCGAAAAGCATCCAAAAACCAGCACTCCACCCTTGCTGCGGTTTCATTCCCCGTCGGCCCTCCACAGCCGAACCTTTCAAGACAACTGATGATCACGTAGCCTACTTTGCGTCATCTGTGGAGCATGTTCTTGTGGAGGATGCTCCGCTTTCACCACGATGCTCCTCCTGTCCGGTTGGCCTTTCAGGTCGACATCCTCTACGGGGTTGCCGTCCATGACGATTGTCCAGCGAGTGCTTTCGAGATACCGGTGCCCGGTTCGGGATGGGTGGCAGTTCGATCGCCATTATTGATTACATCGAACAGGTCGATGCATTATGGATTTGTAGCGGTCGCAAGCATTGTGAAGACCGCTATCGGTACCTAAGCTAGGCCTCAAATATCAGCGGCGTGCTGTCGCTGAACGAACATGGAGCGATGACATGGAATACAGGCGTTTTGTTCGGTTCGCGGCAGGCACGATCGTGCTGTCGATGGCCTGGACTACGGTGTCGAACGCAGCGTTCCAGTGCCCCGCCCAACCTCTCGAAGGCACCCGCGCCTCAAGCATTGCGGCGTCGCTTCCGACCGGCGATGCGTTCGATGATCCGACCGCTCTAGTGACGACCGTAAATGCCTTGAAAGCGGAAGGCGTAGGCCTGCCCCTCATCGTCGACAATCTGATTGCCGCTTACTGTCCGACGGTTGATAGCCAGTCCAGCCTGACGGATGCCCAGAAGGCGGAGATGGTCAACCAATTTGCGGCGCGCATCACCCGTACAGTCTACAATCTGGACAGCGCAGACGAAATCCTCCTCGAGGTGGCATTCCCGCCTTTGGTAATGGATTCCGTCAATGCAAAGGCCAAGACCGCAGGGGTTTCGGCTGCCGAGTGGGTGCAAGGTATCGTCGAAGAAGCCCTCGACTGAAGCGAGAACGAGAGCGGTCTCGACCGCTCTCTCCGCGGAGATATCAGCGCAAAAGCGGATCTGGCTGCGCGTTATGGAAGGGGACATCGTCAACACCCCAACTCCGCGTCGCCACGTGCATGTGCACGTTGCGCCCACCATTGTCGCGAAGGGCCGCGAGAAGCTTGTCGTCCGTCGCGGCTTCACGCGCCTTTACCCACAAGAGCAAGCCGCCATTCAAAATTTGATCCTGGACATGGTCGGCATGCTTGCGGCCAAAGGCGCGGGCAAACAGCAAGCCGATGCCTCCAGCGATCGATGCACTGCCGGCGGTCACGGCGATGGTCGGCAACAGCGCAAGGCCACCGCTGGTGACTATCGCGGTCGCTCCGAGGCCGGCCAACAATGCCGGGCCTGCAACCGCGGAGATGGCGCCTTCGGCAGAAGAATCGGGAGACACGTAGGCCGTACGCGCAACGTTAGCCTTGTCCGCCAGTTCGGCGGCTCTCGCCTGCAATTTCCTGACCTTGTCGGAATGCCCGAGCAGGCTCATGTCTTCGGCTTCCCAGCCTGCCTGGATCAGAGCATCCACGGCGGCATTAAGGGATGCTTCATCGCCGAAAATGGCGACTGCTTCCCTCTCGTCATAAGCCGTTTCTCCCTTGTGATTTTCGGTCTGCCTAGCCACGTCGGTAACTCCTTGTCGTCAACTGATGAAAACCTGATCCCAAAGACCAGTAGAGGAATGGTGCCCGGACAAGCATTCCAAGCCGGGGTGCGGGATGTCGATAACTACACTATCCTTGAACGCTATAGCCGAAATGGTTCATAGCAGAAGAATCCAGACAGTCGCGAATGCCATGGTCGCGAGCGTCACAAGTGCTCCGGCGCGGGTAAATTCGCCGAACGATATTTTCAGCCCGTTGGCGGCAGCACGTTCCACCACGATGATGCCGGCAAGGCTGCCGAACACGACCAGATTGCTGGAAAAATGCGTGCCGAGGGATAGCGCTGCGCCAAGCGCATTCACGTCGCCGTCCAATTGCAAGTAGGGTACCAGCAGCATGACGGCAGGATTGTTGCCGACAATATTGCTTAGCGCCGCGCTTACGAAGAACAGGGAAAGCGGCTGGTTCAGGTCAATGCCGATCGCTGTGAGGTGGCCAAGAAGTTTTTGCGGCAGCCCGGTCGTTGCGAAGGCGGCGTTCACGACGAACAGGCCAACGATCAAGAGGATAAGATTACCGTCAACATGCTTGAGCATATCCTTCGACGAGACCTGTCGGCTCAGAAGCAAGAGACCGGCTCCGCTAAGCGCGACCAGTTCACGCGGCCAGTCGCTGAATATGAAGGCCGCGATGACCGCGGCCGCGACAAGCGCCGCCTTGACCGTTTCCGCGACAGAAAATTCCACAGCCTCTCCGGCGGCACTGGGCTGTATGGTCTCAGGCGGCTTGTAAGACCATTTCCAACGCCCCCGATAGATAAGGCAAATGGCCGCCCAGATGATGGGGAGTGAAACCAATGCCGGTAGAGCAGCTATTTCCGATACTCCGGCAAAAGACAGGTGAAGCTTTTGCGCCGCAATCATGTTCTGCGGGCTGCCGATGATGGTGGCGGCGGCCCCTGCATTGGCGGCAAAGCAGAACCCGAGCAGGAACGGTATCGGGTTAAGGCCGCGCGACAGGGTGACGGAAATGAGCAGCGGTGTCATGGCGACGGCGACGACGTCGTTGGTCAAGAACGCGGCCATTGCGCCGCTGACCGCAATCAGGATGGCCAGCAGAACCGGCTCGGCGACGTGTGTTTCCGCCACGCGCCGCGCCGTCCAGGCATAGAAGCCCGAGACGGAAAAAGCAGCCGAAACCACCATGAGGCCGAAGAGCATTCCAAGACTGCTGTAGTCGATCGCAGTCCAGGCCGCCTGAGCGCTGATGCTGCCCGCCGCCAGCATCGCCACCCCGCCCACGACAGACGCGCCTGTACGATCGACCTTGAATCCCGGCAGGGTCCCCAGGCCCATGGCCAAATAGACCAGCAGGAAAATCAGAAGAGTGAGATCCATACTTTCGTTCCGACCGGGATCCGGCCCGCGCCCTTGCAGAACCGTAGAGCGGGCGCGCCGCTCTCCCCAGTTCAACTGCCGATCAACTGTCCGCCTTGGCCTTCATGTTCCATAGGCTGAAGGCCTGTTCGCCATAGAGATCGTTGTCCAAGCCTTCTTTCTGCACTTCGGCCGGAACACGCAAGCTGCCCAGCACATCGAGAACCTTGAGTATGACGTAGGTGACTATCCAAGCGTAGACGACCACGATCACGATCGCCAAGGCCTGGACGAGGAATTGGTGTAGGCTGGCCGAGACTGCATTGATGTTGGAACTTGCGAGGACTCCGATCAGCAGGGCGCCGGTGATGCCCCCCACGCCATGGGCACGAAAGACCTCGAGTGTGTCATCGACCTTCAACCACTTCTGTATGTATTTTGCATAGTAGCATGCCGTCGCCCCGATCGCCCCGATGAGCAATGCCGACATCGGCTCGACATAACCAGAGGCAGGCGTGATTGTCGCCAGACCCGTGACCGCGCCCACCAGCACACCTGAGAACGAAGGCCTGCCCGTCTCTCGCCATTCCCAGAACATCCAGACCAACATGGCAATGGATCCCGCCAGCATCGTGTTGGTGAAAGCATATGCCGCCAGCGCATTGGCGGCGTAGGCTCCGCCGGCATTGAAGCCAAACCATCCGAACCAGAGTAGCCCGGCGCCCACTGCAACGATTGGCAGGCTGGCCGGGCCCGACCCGCTGTCTCCCGATGCAATAAGGCGCTTGCCGAGAAAACGGGCGGTAGCCAGTGCGGAAACGCCTGCTGCAGCGTGGATGACGATACCACCCGCGAAGTCGACAACTCCAAGGCGCGATAGGAAGCCACCTCCCCAGATCCAGTGCGCCACCGGCAGGTAGATCAGGATGGTCCAGAGCGCGATGAAGACGAGGTAGGCGCCGAATTTGATGCGCCCAACGAAGGCGCCAGTCATCAGCGCCGGCGTGATGATCGCGAACATCATCTGATAGCCGAAGATGAGAATGAACGGGACACCGTTTGCGTAGGTCGGATTCGGATCCACGCCGACACCATACATGCCGAAATAGGTGCCGATATTGCCGATGATGCCGCCGACCGACGGACCGAAGGCGAGGCTGAAGCCGCCAAACACCCAGATCAGGCTAATCACGCCCATGCAGACGAAATTCTGGATCATGATCGACAGCACGTCGCGCTGCCTTACCAGACCACCGTAAAACAAGGCCAAAGCGGGCGTCATCATGCAGACGAGCGCCGTACACACCAGCAGGAAGGCGGTGTCACCCGGATTGATAGCGTTCATTGTCTACTCCCAATCTTCAGGAAGACTATTTGTCGGACGTGAGATGACTCGCCACAGCCTTGTGGGGGTGAGGCGCAAGCAGCTTCTTCGGGGCAATGAAAAGATACATCGTGAGCACGTAAGGGGCGGTATAGGAGGGAAGCCCGGTCGGCGCCATTATGACGTCGAACGCGCCCTGCACAAAGACGGTGGCGACGGTAGCAAGCCCAGCATAAAGGACCACGTTGCGCGACGTCTTGAGGAATATCACGCTTACCGCGATGGCCGTCAGGACAGGGCTGAAGCCATACAGGCCCTGTGCCACCACCGCCGGATCGGCTTTCATGATGATCGCGATGACAAGGGCGATCAGCGATCCGGCCGCAGCCGCGATGCCTGCGGGACGAGAAGCGATAAAGATGCCCGCGAGCACGATCACTCCGCTGACGACATCCCCCAGAAGGTAGACCTGGCCGATGTTGCGGAAGAATATCTCGACAAATTCCAACGGCGCCGGTGCCCAGGTCTGCCCGAGCACATAGTCGGATGCCAGCTTCGGCGCCTCGCCTATCACCTGCAGGGATCCAAACGAATAGGCCCCGGCCAGCAAAAGCCATGCCGTCAGCACGAAAGGTCCAGTCGATCCAGGGATCCCCCAGCTCTTGGTCAGTGTCGCTGCGAAAGCGGCGGTGAAGACGGTGCTGATCGCGGCTCCAACGATCACGTACAGCCACAGTTGTGGAGAGACGGCGATGAAGGTCGGCAACGCAACACCGACGAGAATTCCGTTGAAGCCAAAAAGCCCGGACGAGACTGACGCCTCGTCACAATCGAGTATCTTGGCCGTATAAGTGGCAACCACGACACCGAGGACCGCACCGATCGCCGTTGCCCATACGCCGGTCGCGAAAGACGCATAACCGATCGCCAGGAAAAACAGCGCACCGGTCAAGGCGTTCTCCATGAAGAACACTTGCCCCGCGCCTTTCAGGCATGAGGAAAGAAAGCTGCTTTTTCCAAGTATCATAGCGACCCCTCGCCTTCCCTCAGCGCCAAAGAAACTCCTCAGGCAGCGTGCGTCTCCGTGTTTCCTCGCGCACAGCCTGCCAGAAACGTCGTACCTCTGCCCGAACATCGTAGGTCTCCACTCCCACGGCACGGAACATGAGCCCAGCCTTGTTGGGGAGCATGGAGACGCCGGATATGCTTCGCCTTTCGGACGACGGAAAATTCACATCTATCCGCGCGCTGATACGTGCTGCGTTTTCGGGTGGCGTCAGGCACACGACGTTTGCAAATGCATCGAAGCCGCGCATGACGGCCGTGAAGTCGACCGTGCCGTTGCCCTTCTCGATAAGCACCTTGTCTGTGAAAAGCCGACGGCCATCGGGACGGCGCGCCGAGACCTTCATGGACAGCAAATCAAAACCGAAGCGTTCGCTCGAATGATGATGCTTGCGCCCGGTCATCATCATCTCCGAGTAAAGCATCGTCGCATCCTCGGCGATGACGATTTCGGTTTCGTTGATGTAACGCGAATCCCGGTACGGAATAGTGAAGTCTGGCACGTACTCCAGGTATGCGCCGGCTCCGAGATTCACTTCGAGATGCTGCGACGCATAGTTGGCATCCATCTGATGGATTCGGTTGGCACCCTGCGATGTCACTTGGGCGCAGGCGCCTTCCTCGACGTTTATCTCAAGTCGGTAGCGATCACCCTGCAGGATGCCCCCGCCCACCGAGATGATTGAACAGATCGGCAGTTCCGGCATCGCTTCATCCCAGTACAGCGCTTGCTGCACCAGAAGCGGAGCCACGCGATAGAGATCGTGCAGGACGGACCGACCGTCACGAAGGGAGAAACCGAGACGCAACTCACCTATCTTGCCGGGGCCTGCTGCACGCATTTGCGCAGGTTGCTGCGCTCGAAACTCGCTCAGTTCCCGAGCGTCGTCGATCTGCGTAAGGCGTTCATGCAGCCCCGTCATGTCACTCGGCCGCGGTTTGCGCCGGTGTATGTGCAACGTCGAACAATGCCATATGCATGATCAGGTCGATCAGGGTATCGACGCCCTCGCCGGTCTTGCAGTTGGTGAAGACGAACGGCTTTTTGCCACGCATCAGTTTCGAGTCACGGTCCATGACCTCAAGGCTCGCGCCGACGTAAGGGGCCAGATCGGTCTTGTTGATTACCAATATGTCCGACTGGCATACACCCGCCCCGTTCTTGCGGGGTATCTTATCCCCGGCGGCCACGTCGATCACGTAGATATAGAAGTCTGCCAGCGCCGGGCTGAAGGTTAGCGTCAGATTATCGCCACCGGATTCGATCAGGATAACATCGCTGTCTGGATACTTCTCCTCCAACTCCTCCACGGCTGCAATGTTCATCGACGGGTCTTCACGTACCGCGGTATGCGGGCACGCACCTGTTTCCACGCCGACGATTTTCTCCTCTATGAGTATGCCATTCAACGTGCGCCGCACCTGCTTGGCATCTTCAGTCGTGACAACGTCATTCGTGATGATGAGCGGCTTGATACCCATGTTGATCAGCCTGGGTGTGATGTTTTCGACAACCGCCGTCTTGCCTGAACCAACGGGTCCGCCGATGCCTATGCGCGTGATCTTCTTCATGGCCTATTCCTGAGTTGGGCCGCATCAATTCATGAACAGCCGAAGATGCGTTTTGGTATGATGCGCGACGAGCACATCGAAGACAGGTGCGAAGCTGGACATCTCGTCAAGTGCCAGGTCTCGCACGTCGAGATAGTGATCTTTCACCCGCTCCTGCGTTGCAAACAAGATGCGTTGCGTGTCCAGGTGGTCGATCCTCATCAAGCGCAGCGCAGCACTGAGCACCATTGACGACACGCCATAATGTTGGACCGCGAAGGCTTCGGCTTCACGCGCGCCCATATGCGCCAAAGCCATTGCCTGGCCGACGGGAAAACATCCGGGGGTAGCGCCGCTCTTGATGTCGTCGAGCCACTGCTCAAGCATTGGAAAATTGCCTATCTTCAAGGAGAGTTCGGCAAACTTCTTACCCATCCGGGCCAGCATGAGTTGCTGCTCCTCCCCGATGCGACGGTCCCACAACGCGGAGTCCGCTACCCGGACAGCACTATAGTCTTCTACCGCCGCCGCGCGATGTGCGTGCAGCAGCGCAATGCCATCCATGTGCGCGGATTGTCGAAGAAGCAGTTCTACGTACTGTCGCAAACTGTCGGAGTCATGGACGATTTCCGTCTGCACCGCAGACTCCAGCCCCTGCGAAAACGCGAACGAGCCAATCGGCAGGGTGGAGTCCGAAAACTGCGTGAGCCGGGCCAGCAGCAGCATGTCCATGCCACTTTCCCGCGCCATGGCAACTGGCCCCGGCATCAATGTCCTGCGTCGTGGGAGTGCCCACCACCGTGCTCATGGTGGTGATGCTCGTGGTCGTGATCATGGTCATGATCATGATCATGATGGTGAGAACCATGATGATGATGCGGCGTCGCGTCGGCGCCGGCGAAAAGCAGGCGCACCTCCTTGGCGTCGAGTTTGGCTGCGACCTGTTCGCCGGGCTCAAAATGCATCGTCGCCCGCTTGAAAGCATGAGTCCGCATCACCGAAGACATTACCTTCTGATCGACCGACAGCGGGACATATATCGTGGTTCCCTTGATCACCGCCGGCCAGTGCTGGTTCCCAAGTCCGTGGCCCAGTTCGAAAGAAATCCTCAGTATCTCTGCAGGAGACAAACCTTCGAGATCCTGCATCTCGATGACCATGACTTCCTTCAGGGCGATACGAGCGACGACGATGCGCCCGGCTTCGGCATCGTGATACAGGACGTCCCCATCGTGCAGGTGCTCGGAGCGCGACAGAGATATGGCAAGCTCAAGGCCACTGTCAGAAGTCTTCCGGAGCCGGTTCTTCGGCGCTTCCCATTGCTCAAGCACAAGATACTCGACATCTGCCTTATGGGCGCGCTCGTGCCACGCGGCATCCTTTATATTGCCGAGCGTTTTCTCAACAAGGATCATAATGCCTCTCTTGCGACCGCAACTGCCGTACCGGTGACGTGACTACCTGTCAGCTGAAGAAGTGAAGCTGCGTCAGCGGAAGGCTCGTCGCCGGCTCGATCGTGGCATGCTTGCCGTCCACGGTCACCGCAAAGGTCTCCGGATTCACCTCGATCGTCGGCAGCGCGTTGTTGCGCACCATGGCGGACTTGCCCACGGTTCTTGTTCCGTAGACAGGCAGCACTTTCGATTTCAACTCGTAGCGATCGACTATGCCATCCTCGACGGCGGCCAGCGACGTGAAGGTGACTCGGGTCTTCTGCAAGGCAGATCCCATTGTTCCGAACATCGGACGATAGCGTACCGGCTGCGGTGTCGGCAGGGAGGCATTCGGGTCACCCATCAGCGACCAGGAGACGAAACCGCCCTTGATGACCATCTTGGGCTTGGCGCCGAAGAACGCCGGTTCCCAAAGAACCAGGTCGGCCATCTTGCCCAGTTCGATCGAGCCGATCACATGGCCGACGCCCTGTGCGATCGCTGGATTGATCGTAACTTTCGCAACGAAGCGCAGGACGCGCTGGTTGTCGTTGCCGGAATCGTCACCACCGTATGCGCCACGACGCAGCTTCATGAGGTGCGCGGTCTGCACGGTGCGCAACCAGTTCTCGCCGACACGACCCATGGCCTGGCTGTCGCTCGACAGGATCGAAATCGCGCCAAGATCGTGAAGCACGTTCTCCGCGGCAATCGTTTCGGCGCGTACCCGGCTTTCGGCAAATGCCACGTCGGTCGGAATCTTGGGGCTGAGATTGTGACAGATCATGGTCATGTCAAACAATTCGGCCTGCGAGTTGATGCCGTAGGGCAACGTCGGATTGGTCGAACTCGGCAACACGTTGGGCTGGCCTGCCACGCGGATGATGTCCGGCGCATGGCCACCACCGGCACCTTCCGTATGATAGGTATGGATGGTGCGCCCCTCGAACGCGGCGATCGTATTTTCGACGAAGCCGGCCTCGTTCAGAGTGTCGGTATGAATGCAGACCTGCACGTCGTACCGGTCCGCGACCGTAAGCGCCGTACGAATCGCTTCCGGCGTGCTGCCCCAGTCCTCGTGGATCTTCAATCCGAATGCGCCGGCATGAATCTGCTCTTCCAGCGGCGCGATGCCGGAGCAGTTGCCCTTGCCCAGGACACCTGCGTTGACGGGCCAGGTATCGAACGAGCGGAGCATCATTTCGATGTTCCACGTTCCAGGTGTGATCGTGGTGCCGTTGGTGCCGTCGGTCGGCCCGATGCCGCCACCAAACAGAGTTGTGACGCCATTGCTCAGCGCCGCCTCCGCCTGCTGCGGCGAAATGAAGTGGACGTGGGCGTCGATGCCGCCAGCCGTCAGGATCAGGTGCTCACCCGAGATAGCATCCGTGCCAGGGCCAAGAGCCAGCCCGCTGGTCACGCCCGACATCGTCGAGGGATTGCCGGCCTTGCCTATTCCGCAGATGACACCGTTCTTGATGCCGACATCTGCCTTGATGATGCCCTGTATCGCATCGACTATCGTAACGTTCGTGATGACCAGGTCAGGGGCGCCGGCGGCGCTGGTCAGTTCGTTGTCGAAGCCCATGCCGTCGCGCAGCGTCTTGCCGCCGCCGTAAACGGCCTCCTCGCCATAGACGCGAAGATCCTTCTCGATCTCGATGTAAAGCTCTGTGTCGCCCAGGCGTATCTTGTCGCCGGTCGTTGGTCCGTAGAGGTCGGAATACTGCTGCCGTGAGATTTTCGCCATGATCAGGCCCGCCAGATACTTGAGGTTGGAAAGGAGGCTTAACGCTTGTTCTTGAACCCGTATCGCTCGACACGGTCCATGGCATCGACCAGCCGCGGACGGGAGTCGTCATAACTCTCGTCGCCAACCCAACCGTTTACCAGTCCATTGAAACCAATGACGCGCTGTTTGCCCTGAAATGGAACGAGCACGACCTGCTTCTCGTCGCCCGGCTCGAAACGAAGTGCTGTCGTTGCCGGAATGTTAAGCCGCTTTCCGAAAGCCTGTTGTCTATCGAATTCCAAAGAGGAATTGACCTCAAAGAAATGGAAATGGGATCCGACCTGGATCGGCCGATCACCGGTATTCCGGACTTTCAGCTTTGTCGTCGGGTAGCCTGCATTTATCTCGATGTCGCCGGAAGCAAGAACTAGCCCACCGACAGGCGTCTTCGCCTTCTTTGCCATGTTCCTCTCCTTCGATTTTATTGAATTGGATCGTGGACGGTTACGAGTCGGCTGCCATCCGTGAAGACGGCCTCGACCTGAACGTAGGGGATCATCTCCACAACCCCCTCCATCACGTCCTTGACGGTCAGGGTTTTGCGGGCGAGTTCCATCACCTCTTCGACCGTCTTGCCGGCGCGAGCGCCATCGAGAGCGGCTGATGCTATGAGCGATACCGCCTCCGGATGATTCAGCTTGAGCCCCTCGTCCTTTCGCCGCTGCGCAACCATCGCCATCATGTAAATCATGAGCTTGTCTGTTTCGCGGGGGGTGAGATGCACGCCGAGCCTCCTAGATGTCCCGAATTTGACAACTTGCAGTCGTAAAGCCAACACCATTAAGACACGAATTTCCCAATGTAAGCAACCTTCTGTGGGCTCTTTTAGGTAATTCCCCGACGGCTAAAATCCGCCGTGGCCAAAGTTCACGATTTAACGATGAAAAAGTAAGTTTCGGCGAGCGCGCAACACGCTTGGCGTCCGGAAATCGGAACCTGAGCCCAGGGCTATCGTCGCAGAATCTTCCACCTCGTCTGCGCCGAAGGGTATCACTGTTTCACGACAATTATTTGTGTGCGGGGTGTATGTGGCGATGCACATGCGTATGTGGGTGATCGTGAATTTCTGCGTCCCGCAGGTGGCCGTCGTCAAGCAACAGGGCTCGGGTGGCAAGGTCGGCAACGACATTCGGATCATGGGACACCAGGATCATCGCCCCACCAAATCCAAGCAACAGATCTTTCAGTCGAATCCCGTTGGCGACGTCGACGCCATTTGTCGGCTCGTCCAGCAGCAGAACATCCGGCGCCATGGCAAGGAGACCTGCCAGGCATACCAAGCGCTTTTCCCCGCCCGAGAGTTTATGGACAGCACGTCCGGCCAGATGCATCAGTCCCAGCTGATCGAGGGTCGCTTCCGCCGTGGCGCGCGCTTGCTCGTTGGACTGGCCAAGATTGAGCGGACCAAAAGCAACATCTTCCATCACCGAAGGGCAGAAAAGCTGGTCGTCGCTATCCTGGAACAGGAAGCCTATCCGCCGGCGGGCAACGCGAAAGTCGGCCTCGTGCACGCAAACCTCGCCGAACAATGACACGTTGCCGGCAACGCCCGCTTCAAGACCGACGAGGGTGCGTAGCAGCGTCGTTTTTCCAGCACCATTCGGCCCGACGATGGCGAGGCGATCCCCCGGGAACAGTGCGAGATCGACCTGACGCAGCACCTTGCGGCCCTCCCGCACCACGTCGATCCCGTCAATCGCTATGAGCGGCGTCATAGTGTGTCCCAGATCAGAACCAGGAGAGTGAAGGAAACGAAAGCGGTGCCGACGATCCAGTCGCGCAGTGTTGGTGCCGCCTGAGCAGTTGAGGGAAAACGACCCGCGTAGCCACGCAGGCGCATAGCTTCCTCAACGCGGTCGGCCCGCTCCATGGCGCGCAGCAGCAGCATTCCGACGAGATAGCCATAGCTCCGCCATGTATGGCGGTTAGATTTTGGACGGAAGGACCGCAGGCGCATGGCATCTTGAAGCCTGGCAAATTCCTGCCGGATCAATCCCAGATAGCGAACGACGCCAAGAAATATACGCACCAGCGTCTCTGGAATTCCGAGCCAGCGTAGCGCAACGCTGATCTGCACCGGTTCAGCGTCTGCGAAGAAAAGCATCAGAAGCAGCACCGATCCGGCGACTTTTGTCGCGAGAACGAGCGCGCGCTCAAGACCTTCATTTGTAGCGACCAGCGGACCCAGTTCAAACAGCGTTGTGCCCGGGACAGTGAACGGCAGGGTCACAAAAAGCAGGAGCAGGAAGCCCTCGACGTGCATGAGCCTTCGCCATGGCATCTTGGTACGCGAAAAAGCTACGGCCGACAGGACAAATGCCAGATAGGCGCACGCGGGTCCGAGGGCCGAAACCGGGGTGGCAATCAGTATCACTGTCAAGGCAGTGACAATCCTGACAGAAAAGTCTTGCGGACCAATCACGAGCGGCGACCGCGAGCCCATAACACAATCCCGCCTATCCCCAGAATGAGGCAAACCGATGCGATGACGTCGGTCAACCGCATTCGTGCATCCATCTGTTCAACACGCTCCAGAAGCGGGGCGAGTTGACGCTCGACAGCCGCTTCAATCGCGGCTTCGACAAGAGCAGGCTTTTGCACATTCTTATCGTCAAGAGGTCGCGAGACATCAGATTGAATGGCAATGTCACCGGCAGCGTCGTCCACCGATGCTGAGAACCGCCGCGCGGGCAGGGTTCTGCTCGCCACATGGCCTTCCCCTGTATTGATTGCCACGGTTATTTCAGCGCTCACAGGCTCAGGCGTCCGGAAACGAAATCCTCCGTTGCCGTCCGTGGTGCCGCTGGCGATTTCGATTTCGCCCATTCTGGCGTTCCAACTTACTCCTTTGGGCCGCCCGCCGCCGACGAAGAAGCCATAGCCAGAAACCTCCTCGCCACTGACCGTAGCGAAAACACGCAGACTGTGTGCACTCGCGGGGGAGGAAAGCAGGATAAGGACGGCGAGCCATCTCAGCACAGAGATCATGTTGTGGCCCCTGCTGACGAGAGACGAGGGAGCAGCAGGTCAGGGTTCGCGCGCTTGAGGAAGGTAACGATCGCCGCGCAAACGAGTGCTTCGCCGATCGCTAGTGGCGTATAGGTGATGAGGACTATTCGCGCGACCGGTATGTAATCTGGTGAAGACAGCCAAAGATCCATCGCGACCAGAATGCCGGTCAGAAAGACACACAAGCCGGCAGATAGTGCAGCCGCAAAAGCTGCGCCCGCAACATTGTGCGTTCTGCGAATGTACGGACCCACAAGAACTCCGACAAGAAATCCGGGCATCGCGATATTGAACGTGTTGACGCCGAGCGTTGTCAGGCCGCCGAAGCCGAACATGACAGCCTGCAATGCCAGCGCAACTACCGTGGCCAGAAATATCCCAGGGCCTAGTATGATGCCCAACAGCGCCGATAGCAGCAGGTGCACGCTGGCCGGCCCAACGGGAACCGACACCAGGGACACTGCGAAGAAGGTTGCCGACAGGATAGAGATACGCGCAATTGCGCGATCGTCGATCTGCCTTAGTCCGTAGGCAACACCTGCGGCAGCGAGAATGGACGCCCCGGAGAGAACGGGAAGCGACAAGATGCCATCGGCGATGTGCGCCATCGGATCACTCGGCCGGCTTGGTCTTTACCCAGATCAACGCGCCTTCCTCTACCGGAGCCTCCTTTCCGTCGGGCGACATCAACGATTTATCGCCTTCGATCAGCGCGGCAAATCCCCACCAGCCCGATACCGGCATCGCATAAGAGAAGGTGCCGTTGGCATCGGCCTTTATCACTTGGGTGATATAGAGATCGTTGGGCGGTTTTATGCCGCGCTCGTTGATGAACTCCACCTCAACCTCGGCGAAAGGAACGGCCTCGCCGCTCTTGGTTACGACCCCGGTAAAGATATTACCCGTCCACAGGCTGGTTGGCCGGCTCAAAGGTCGTATTTCAACCGGAAATCCTACCATTTCATCCCAGCCTTCGCCTGAGGCGTAGCTGTCCACCACGACTTTGGAGTAGTGGACGATGAATTTTCCCTCGGCAGGCTCCCAATATGGCGCGGGCTCGACGAAGAAGATCGCGCCGCCGGGCTCTATCAACTCGTGCTTCAGCGTGTAACCCTTCACACCGTCCACCGGCTTCGCGGTGAGGGCTGAGGAAAGATCCGTCTTCACACCGTTCGCCAACACGCCAATCTGCTTTGGCCGCTCCATATTCATTCTTGGACCAGCCTCGAATGGATGGGTGAAAACCAGCTCCAGCGTGACCTCGCCACCCTCAGGCAATACGTCGGCCGAAGGGATGATCTCCTGAAAATGCGCCCAAACCGGCGTAGCAACGCTCACCGCAAAGCTGAACGTCAGCACCAGACCATGCAACATCTTCATCCAGAGATACCTATTAGCCGCACGCTTCATCGTATGAATAATAGAACAATAAATCATACTAGATCGCAACGCCAACTGAAAAAGTCCCATTACATGAAATCCTCCTGCTTTCGCCGGAGGCCAGGCGCCTGTAAGGTTTGTCAGTTGGAGGATTGCGGTATGCAGAGAACAACGATCACGCTGGACGAAGAACTTGCGACCGAACTAGATGCTTTCATCGGGACAGGCGGCGCATCGAGCCGATCCGAGGCGATACGAGATCTGATCAGGGCAGGTCTGGCGAACAGGAGGCAAGGTTCCGATTCAGCACTTTGCTTTGGGGTCGTCAGCTATGCCGTAGATCAATCGGTGCGCAAACTCGCGAGTCGAATTCCGCAGAGCCGGATGAACCGGCATGACCAGACGGTTGCTTCCTTATCGGTCCCGCTTGATCATTCGACCACCATCGATGTCGTTGTCATGCGCGGTAGGCTGGGTGATATTTCCAGCTACGCGGAGGCGCTGTTTTTCGAACGCGGCGTCATGCACGGAACATTGGGACTGATCCCCGTATATGAGGATGACGAACGTCACGTTCACGATGAGAGCAGTGCCCGGCACCGACACACTCATTTGAAGGTCCGCGCCGCTTTCTAACCAACAGCGACGCCTGGAAAATACGCAGTCGCTAAGCTCCATCCCAGACATCGACAGGCAGGCGATTTGATCGTTTGACCTGCGCCAGCGCGAAGCTCGACTCGATCGAGGCGACGCCGTCGAGGCGCGTGAGTTTCTCGTTGAGGAAACGCTCGTAGGCGCGCAGGTCCGGAACCACGACACGCAGCAGATAGTCCCGCTGGCCTGTCATGAGATAGCAGTCAAGCACTTCAGGCCAACGCGCAATTGCCGCGTTGAAACGCTGGAGTTCGTTTTCTCGCTGCCGCTCCAGTTTGACGGATGCAAAAACCGAGATGGGCAGGTCGACGAGGTCCTGGTCGATGACTGCCGCGTAGCCGGTGATGACGCCCATATCTTCCAGTAGTCGAACGCGCCGGGCGCAAGGAGATGGCGAAAGACCGACTTGGTCCGCGAGCTGAAGCGCGGTCATTCGACCATCCTTCTGCAAGGCAGCGATGATCTTTCGGTCAATATCATCTAGGCGGCGTTTTGGCATGGAATGATACTTTGACCTCGCAATGTGGCGGATGGAACTAATTCCAGTGCACATGAAAGGCAAGTTTAGCTACTTTTAGCTCCATGAGAACCGTAAGCTGACCTTGTCATTCAGGGAGGAAATGCCGTTGCAAGGATCGGAACTCACAGCCCTTTCGGCGCTGGAAAAAAAGATACTCTGGCTGTCGGCATGGACCATTCACAACGCAAACCATCTGCGCGAGAACGTCGATGGCCTGAAGGTCGGTGGGCATCAGGCATCTTCAGCTTCGCTTGCTACGATCATGACGGCGCTTTACCTCCACGTTTTAAGGCCCGAGGACCGCGTCGCCGTAAAGCCGCATGCCTCGCCGATTTTTCACGCGATTCAGTATCTTCTCGGCAATCAGACACGCGACAAGCTTGAGCGGTTCCGGTCCTTTGGCGGAGCACAGAGCTATCCATCGCGAACCAAGGACGTCGACGACGTCGACTTCTCGACAGGTTCGGTTGGCCTCGGGGTTGCGCAGACGTTGTTTTCTGCGTTGGTGCAGGACTACATCGCGGCGCGCGACGACAGTTTGGGTCAAGGCCGCATGGTGGCGCTGATCGGCGACGCCGAGATGGACGAAGGGAATATCTTCGAAGCACTCCTGGAGGGCTGGAAGCACGGATTGCGGAATTGCTGGTGGGTAGTGGACTACAACCGTCAGAGTCTGGACGCCGTCGTGCGCGAGGGCCTGTGGGAGCGGTTTGAAAACATCTTCCGCAACTTCGGCTGGGATGTCGTCATTCTCAAATACGGCTCGCTGCAGAAGGCGGCTTTCGATGAGGCAGGCGGCGAGGCTCTGAAGGCGTGGATCGACGCTTGCCCCAACCAGCTGTATTCAGCCCTGACATTCCAGGGCGGCCTTGCATGGCGAAAGCGATTGACGGCCGATATCGGCGACCGGCCTGAAGTCAGGGAATTGCTGGAAAGCCGGTCGGACGAAGAGCTGGCCAGGTTGATGACCAACCTTGGCGGGCACGATCTGTCTGGTCTCGTCGAGGCGTTTGAGGCCGCCCGTGCAACGGATCGCCCGACTTGTTTCATCGCCTATACGATCAAGGGTTTCGGCCTGCCGCTGGCGGGTCACAAGGATAATCACGCCGGGCTGATGACGAAGGACCAGATGGCGTCCTTCCAGAAGTCGATGAACGTCGCGACGGGCCGCGAATGGGACATGTTCGAGGGTCTGGACGTTTCGAAGTCCGATTTGGAACGGTTCCTCGAAAGCGTGCCGTTTGCGGACAAGGGCCGGCGTCGACATCACGCACAGCGTGTTCCCGTTCCCGAGCGCCTGGTTGCCGAAGCAAAAGGAGTGGTTTCGACCCAGATCGGCTTTGGAAGAATTCTGGACGAGATAGCGCGCGAAGGCGGTGCGCTTGCCGACGCCATCGTTACGACGTCTCCAGATGTCACCGTGTCGACCAACCTTGGCCCATGGGTCAATCGCCGGGGACTGTTCGCGCGCGAAACGCTGGTCGACACTTTTCGCAGTGAGCGCATAGCGTCCACCCAGAAATGGGAGTTCGGCACGTCCGGCCAACATATCGAACTGGGGATCGCCGAGAACAATCTTTTCATCATGCTCTCTGCGCTTGGCCTTTCGCATTCGATTTTTGGCCGCAGGCTCCTGCCCATAGGCACTCTGTATGATCCCTTCATCCAGCGTGGGCTCGATGCCCTTAACTACGCCTGCTACCAGGATGCCCGCTTTCTGCTGGTTGCGACGCCTTCGGGTGTGACTCTTGCACCGGAGGGCGGAGCGCACCAGTCGATCTCCACGCCATTGATCGGCCTGGCTCAGGACGGGCTCGCCGCCTACGAGCCCGCCTACGTCGACGAACTCGCGGTGATCATGCGTTTTGCGTTCGACTACATGCAGCGTGACGGAGAGGCTACGCAATCCGAACGCACCTGGCTTCGAGAAGAGACCGGAGGCTCGGTTTATCTCAGACTGTCGACGCGGCCCGTCGAGCAGATTTCCCGCGAGATCACGGAGGAACTAGCGACCGATATCATCGATGGCGGGTACTGGTTGAGAAGACCTGGGCCGAATGCGGAGATTGTCGTGGCCTATACGGGCGCGGTCGCTCCCGAGGCGATCGAGGCCGTCGGGATGATGGCAGAGGATCGCCGCGATATCGGGCTTCTCGCAGTCACATCGGCAGATCGGCTGAACGCCGGTTGGACGGCCGCAAGCCGGGCACGTGACCGCGGACTGGTCCATGCAAGGAGCCATATCGAGCGCCTGTTTGCCGGATTGCCGCCGCATTGTTCAATAGTGACCGTGACCGACGGCCATCCTGCCGTCCTGGCCTGGCTGGGCTCGGTTTTCGGTCACCGTACCAGAAGCCTTGGAGTCGAACATTTTGGCCAGTCAGGTACGATAGACGATCTCTACCGGTATTTCGGTATTGACGCGAACTCGATCGCCACTGCGGGCGAGCGGATTGCCGGGGGGCGACCCGTACGATATTTGCGCGCGCTTGATTGAAGGCGGATCAGTTCAAGGATCGTTCTTGATCCAGGACGGCGTGCGAAAATTGTCCCAGGTTGCTCCGATGCCTGCATCGACAGGAATTGCAGCACCCGTAATTCCGTTGGCGATCGGCGATGCCACAAAGGCGATCGCGGATGCGATATCACGCGGCGTCAACACACGTCCAAGCGGATGTCTGTCCGCATAGGATGCAAGAACCTCATCGCCGTTTGGAAGCGTCGCAAGGCGACCCGCGAGAAGCGGCGTGTAGGTAACGCTGGGACAAACGCAGTTCACGGTCACGCGGTCGCGCGCCAGATCAAGTGCGGCTGCTCGCGCAAGGTTCAGAAGGGCACCTTTCGAGACGCAATATGAGAACATTCCATGCTCGGCCTGCAGGCCATCGAGGCTTGAGAGCAGCACGATGGCGCCTTGCTTGCGCTTGCGCATGGTCTTTGCCGCCTCGCGTACGACAAGGAATGAGCCGCGCACGTTGACGCCCATCACTTGCTCGAAATCCGCCACGCTCGTCTCGAACACTGGGCCGCCCGTGCCGAGCACGCCAGCGCAAGCGACGGCAACGTCGATCTCGCCGAGTTGCGCGCGCGTTGCTGCAAAGGCCTCGACGACTGTTTTCTCGTCACCCGCATCGCCATCCAAAGCGATGGCTTTTCGCCCAAGCCGCTTCACCTGCTTTGCAGTCTCGGCTGCCGCACCCGAGGTCCAGTCCAGGATGGCAACGTCTGCGCCCAAATCGGCCAGGGTGAGGGCGGTTTCCTGCCCGATGCCCGAGCCTCCTCCCGTTATGAACGCAACCTTGCCTGCATAGGACAGGCCCGGGAATTTTTCGCGAGGGCTCATGACTTCGTTCCGGCCTTGCCCGCGATTGCTCCCTTATAGGTTGGTGCGCCGCCACCGGGGAAAGTCATCCGCCACAGGCGTCCCGCGTAATTGGGATCAGCGCTGCTGGCCAGCACGCTGGCATCCGTTATCCAGAGCGTCTCTCCGTCGAAAGCCAGGTTGGTCGGGCAACCACCGGTCCGGACGAAACCTTTCGGGGTCCCGTCACGCGTCAGAACATGGAAACCCTCGCCAACGAGATCAGTGACCAGCAGGGAACCATCCTTGGCGATCGCCATGCCATCGAGGATCGGGTTCTTTCCCGGCATCTTGCCAAGGTCCTCTATCGCCCCGTCGGTCTTTAGGCGTCGCACATGTCCAGTGTAGGATTCATCCCATACGATCGAGCCATCGGCCTCGACCACGACGCCATTCGGGAAAACGGGCTCGGGGAACGCCACCTTGATAGAAGTCTTGCCGTCCGGTGACAGGGCAAAGATGTAGCTCGGATCGGGATTGGCCGGATTGTATGTGCCGGGATCGGTCCAGACCAGCGTGCCGTCGGGTGCAAAGACCAGATCGTTGGGACCGTTAAGCTTAATGCCTTCGACCTCGGTTACGAGAATTTCCGCTTTGCCACCCGGCCGTACGCGCTGGATCGATGGCACGCTCATTTCGGCGGCGCGCCATGGACCGACCGTGCCTCCATTCTGGCAAACGTAGAGCGCGCCGTCGGAGCCCAGCACGCATGAGTTCGGAGCTCCGGTCACGTAGGCCAGTTGGCTGGCTTTCCCATCCTTGCCCACGATCGTGAGTTGGCTGCGATAGCTTTCCACGAACACCACGCTGCCGTCAGGCATTACGGTCGGTCCCTCTGGCCAACCGAGATTAGAGGCCACCAGTTCCGGTGTCAGGTCGAACTTCATTTTACGGCTCCGGCGGTTAGTCCGCGCACGATGTAGCGCTGGACGAAAAGCGAAAAGAGCAAGATCGGAATGACGGTGACGACGCCGACAGCAGCGGCGATGTTCCAGTCGATTGGCCGCTGTGCGCTGACCAAGGTCGCCGCACCCAGCGAAATGGTCTGGAATGCGCGGCTGTCGATGACGTAAAGCGCGACAAGAAATTCGTTCCAGATGAAGAGCGCACCAAAAAGGGCGGCGGTCACAAGACCGGGCCTCACGATAGGCAGCATGACGTGCCAGAGAACGCCGATCCGGGTGCAGCCATCGATCAATGCGGCTTCGTCGATCTCGGCTGGAATCTCATCGAAGAAGCCGATCATGATCCAGACGACAAGCGGAAGTGAGAAAGCGATGTAAGGCAGGATGAGACCGAGGTAGCTGTCCTGCAACCCGACCGCCTTCACCATCAGGAAAAGCGGGATCGCAACCGCGATCGGAGGCATGAAGCGCATGGATAAGATGGTACTCGCAAGTTGTTCGCTGTACCTGAAGCGCAAACGCGAAAAGGCGTAGGCGGCGGGTGTGCCGATAAGCACGGCTATCGCAGTTGCCGCGCCCACCACGATGATCGAGTTCAACGTAAAGCCCAGCATGCCTTGGCTGAACAGCACCTCATTGTAGTTCTTCAAGACCTGGGCCCAGTTGAAATTCAGCGTCGGAGGCACCTGCGCAAGAATCTCGATCCGCTTCTTTGTCGAGAGAATTGCCAGATAGATGAACGGTGCCGCTCCCACGATGCCGAGGAAGATCAAAAAGATGTAGGCGACAACTCTTCCGGGGCGGATTTTCATCGCGAGGCTCCCGGACGGATCTGCACGAATTTCAGCATCAGGGTCGTGCCAAGCGCGAGGATCAGCAGCATCATGTACGCCACGGCTGCGGCATAACCGTAGTTCTGAAACTGGAAGCCGTTCTGGAACGAGAAGAACGAAAGCGTTGTCGTGCTGCGCGCTGGACCGCCGTAGCTCAGTCCGTAAATGAGGTCGAAGGAACGGAATGCGTCCACCGCGCGAAACACACCTGCGAAGACGATTGCCGGCATGAGCATGGGCAGCGTTATGCGCCGGAAGGTTACGAGTGGCCCGGCCCCATCGACCTGTGCCGCTTCGAAGACATCCTGGGAAAGGGCCTGCAATCGCGCAAAAACAATGATGAACACGAATGGCGTCCATTGCCAGCAGTCGACAAGGATCAGGGTGACCATGGACATACCGACGGACCCCAGCCAGTCGGGAGGTGTCAGGCCGACCGATTTGATCGCCCAGTTGACCAGGCCCCAGTCCGGGTTGAGCAGCGCGCGCCACATGACGCCGACGATGATGGGCGTCATCAGCATCGGCAGGAGCAGTATACCGCGCACGATCCACGAGCCGCGCAGGTGGAGGTTGAAAAACAGAGCCAGCGCCACACCAAGCACAAGCTGAATGGCGACAGAGAAGAACACCATGATCGCGCTGTTCTTGGCGGCATTCCAAAACAGGGGGTCGACGAGCAGCGCTCGGTAGTTATCAAGGCCGACAAAGTTTCCGGTGCCGGTCGCCGCGGTCAGGTCGGTCAGCGACAGCCTAAGGCTGTGAAAAAGCGGATATATGCTGAAGACGACCAGATAAAGCAGGCACGGGCCGAGGAGAAACCAAATGGCTCTCCCCGGCTCGTCGCGCTTGCCGAAGACGAACGTCGGCTGAGCGGGATTGCTTGCATGGCTCATGGTCACGCGCTCGCGACCTTGCTCCATCTCGGCTGCTTATCAGGCAAGGTGGCCAGCCTTGCGCAGGAGATCTTCCCACTGCGTCTGGACCTTGTCGCAGGCCGTTTTTGCGTCCTGCTGTCCGATCAGCGCAGCGTTGAACTCGACGTTCATGATGTCGTTCAACTGGAAGAATTCAGGAATGCGCGACGTAGGAATGATGTCGGCCGTCTCGATCGCTTTCAGCGAATCCTTCAGATAGGGGAACTTGGCGACAAGCTCCGGATCCGTGAATGCGGATGTGCGGTTGGCATCGATGTTGTACTTCTCGATGGAATACCGGTTCACTGCCTTGCTGGTAATCCAAGTCAACGCCAGCCAGGCGGCATCCTTCTTGGCAGGATCGCTGTTCTTCGGAATGCCTATACCCCAGCCACCCTGAATGGCACGCGGAGACTTGCCGTCACCCGATGGTACAGGGGTCGTTCCGGTGGTCTCGGCAACCATCGAGTTTTCCGGGTTTAGCACCGGCCCGGCGATAGTGGCCCAGAAGATCATCTGCGCGATCTTGCCCGTCGAGAAGCCGTCGACGTTTTCCGCGAAGCCGTATTTTGTGACGTTGGCGGGCGCATAGGGAAGAACGTCGATCAGCATCTGCAAAGCATTGATGCCTTCCGGCGAATTCACCTGCGGCTTGAAGTTCTTCTCCTTTGGCGAACCGGTCATCAGAACGCCGCCGGTGGTGATGAACCGCGTATACCAGTCGACGGTCGCCAGCGAGAAGTCGTTGGCGCCGATGAACGAGCAGCCCGCCACGTCGCCGGTGTGTAGTTTCTCCGCGGCGGCCTTGAATTCGTCCCAGGTCTTCGCGGGCTGGAGACCGGCAGCCTCAAAGAGGTCCTTGCGATAGAAATAGATTACGGACCCCGAATGCACACCGGGAATGCCGAAGATATCGCTGCCTTCGCCGACAGCACCATTCGCCATGTCGAAGATGCCGACGTTCTTCAAGGCTGCCGGAATGATATCGGGGAAGTCCCAGTCCGCGGGAGTTTTTGCCGGATCTTCGATGTAGGAGTTGAGCTGATCATAATAGCCGCCGCCTACCTGCTGCGTGGTCAGGAAGCCAAGGTAATTGATAAGGTCGAAGGATGACCGCTCGGCCTTGAGGTTCTGTAGGGTCTTTTCGATCAACGGCCCAAGAGCGGGCGACGTCACTTCCAACTCCATGCCCGTCTCCTCGACGAACTGCGGCATAAGCTCTGCCAGGACGCGGTGATCGTTCTCGTCGCCGGTCATCAGCAGGCTGATTTTGGTGCCGGCATACTTCTTCATGTCGAAGTCGGCAGCGAAAGCCGGCATGCCTGCGCCGAAGCCGCCGAACGCAGCAGCCAGACCGAACAGGCTCGCGCGCTGCATGAGGTCTCGGCGCGTCAGGCCAGCAATCTCGATAGTCTCATTTTCAGCGTTCTGCGGATGATCCGCCTGATCCTTTACGGTCATGTTTCAACTCCCCGAATTTTTTGTGTTGCCGACAGAAGGATGTCGGGACGAAATCAAGACTGCATTCCAAAAATCAAATAGTCAATCGATTGCTCAAACAAATTCGGCATGCTATTCGTGAAAAAAGGGAGTTTGGAGAATTGGCGGTCGCGATGCCTTATGAGGCTTTGCGAGACGATTTTGCCATGCCGAAAAGTGTCGTGACATCTTGGGCGAATGCACGTCGATTTCTCCGCCAAGTGTGCCGGCGCTTCTTTGTGTCGCCGAGCAACCTGCTGATTAATGCGGAGGACGTCCGATGAGCCTTGGGAGTGTCGTTGTTACCGGAGCGGGTGATGGTATCGGGCGCGCAATCGCGGTTCGCCTGGCAGCCGACGGATGGAACGTCGTCGGCGTAGAGTTGGATCGGCGCGCAACAGATGCATTGGCCGCGACCCTGGGCGAGAGGCATCGGGCAATTTGTGGCGACGCATCCGATCGCGGGGTGCTCAGGGCGGCTCGTGAGGCGGCCGAGGAACTCGCTCCGCTTCGTGGCTGGGTTAATAACGTCGGCGTTGCCCTGATGGGCAACCTGCACGAGCCGAACGAGCCTGAAGTCGAACGGCTTTTCGCAGTAAACCTGATGTCCCATTTCTGGGGGTCTTCGGAAGCCATACAGACGTGGGTGAGAGATCGCGTCACCGGGTCGATCGTCAATGTCTCTTCGGTGCACGGCCGCTCCGCATTCAATATGTGGGCTGCCTACGACGTGGCCAAGGCCGGTATCGACGCGCTGACACGCTATATCGCCGTGGAGTATGGACCAATCGGAATTCGTGCTAACGCGGTCGCGCCCGGCGCCGTCAGGACCGCCCTCGTGCAGCGTGTTATCCGCGACAGCCCGGACAGTGCGGTCGCCGAGCGCGAAATGTCTATCCAGCATCCGTTGGAACGGATAGGTGAGCCGGAAGAGATAGCCGCGGCGGTGTCATGGCTCATCTCGTCTGAGGCCTCTTTTGTAACGGGTCAATCGCTCGCAGTTGACGGCGGACTGACTTCAAGGTGCTATCGCTACGAACCCGACGCAAGACTTCTGGCCATGTATGGGAAAGGCAAGACTTGACGCAAAAGCTCCGATCGACCCCTCCGGGGCGCGCGACCCTAAAGGATATTGCGCGAGCAGTCGGCGTCGACGTCTCGACCGTCTCAAAAGTATTGAACGATGGCGGCATCAGCGTTCGCGAGCAGACCCGGAAGGCGATCGTTGATGAAGCGAACCGGGTCAACTACCGTCCTCACGCGCTTGCGCGCAACCTGAGAATTCAGCGAACCGGTGCTCTCGGCATCCTCCTTCCCGACCTGACAAATCCCATCTATGCGGCCACGGTTCGCGGCGCCATGCGGCAGGCGGAGGAGGCGGGGTACGTCATGCTGGTGGCAGAGGTCGCCGATGAACGTACATCCGCAGCCGCCTATCTCAGGCTGGTCAGCGAACGGCGAATCGACGGGCTGATCATCGCGGTAACGGCTCAAAGCAAGGAGATGATCGACGCAATCAAGTCGAGCCCAGTACCGCATGTCTTCGTCAACAGGCGGTCCAAGATCGGAAGAAGCGTCACCGTCGACGATCAGGCATCAGGACGCCTGGCGGCAAAAACCCTGATCGAGGCGGGGCATACGCGGCTGGCGTTCATTGGTTCGGAACCGGAACTCGATACATCGCAGCGCCGTCGAGCCGGCTTTGTAGAAACATGCAAGGCGGCCGGCCTGCCTCCGATCAAGACGGTCGTTGGCCCTGTTTCCCGCCGCGGCGGTTTCGATGCACTGCATCGCCTCCTCAGCGAACCCGTTCGGCCGACAGGAGTCTTCGCCTTCAACATGCTTGTCGGCATAGGCGCCGTGGCTGCAGCGCGTGTGCGCGGCGTACGCATCCCGGAAGATCTTTCGATCGTTACGCTCGACGGCGAGGATGCCATCTTCACCGCGCCTCCGTTGACTGCCATCGCGACCCCGCTCAGCGAGATGGGAGCGAGGGCCGTGGTCGAGCTCGATGCGATGATACATGGACGAGAGCCGCAGGACGTCGTGATCGACATTCCTCCGCAACTGATCGTCCGGGAATCGGTTGGACCGCCTCCCGCCTAGGAGGTTCCAGTGGTTTCGACCCCTGCGACGATCCCCCGGTCGTGCAATCTGGCTATTTCACCGGAACTCAGCCCAAGACCCGCCAGTATTTCGTCGGTATGCTCCCCAAGAAGGGGCGCCCGCGCGGCAGGCAAATTTGGAGCGGATGAAAAGGACAGCGGGGAGCCCGGAGTCAGCAATTGTCCGATTCCTGGATTCTCGACGTTTTCGAAGAGTCTGTTCTCCGGTGAACATCGTGAATCTTCGTCGAGCAACTGGCTGAAGGACTGATAGGGTCCCCAGCAGACATCGCTGGCTGCAAGGATGCTTTTGACCTGTGCAAAACTACGAGCTGCGAACCATGGCGAAAGCGCAGCGCTGATGGCGTCTCTCGCGGCGTAGCGGCCGCCCTCCGTTTCGAGATTCGCTCCAGTTTGCGCAACGATCTCTTCCGTCGAAATCGAGCAGGCCTGTTTCAATGATTTCCATTGGCGGTCCGTCAGCGCTACGACCATAACGCGTCGCCCGTCGCTGGTGACGAAATCTCGCCCGAAGGCCCCATAGAGATAGTTGCCGTCCTTGGCTGAGTTCGCTCCCAATTCAGCTTGTCCGAGCCGCCCCAAATTGGCGACCATGGCAATCGCGACATCCGAAAGCGCGAGATTCACCAGACTGCCTTCGCCCGTGCGCGTTCGATGACGATCCGCGGCAAGGATACCCACCGCTGCCATCTCTCCCATGGCGATATCCCAGGCCGGCAACACGCTGTTCACTGGATCCGCCGATCCTGCAGGTCCCGTGATCATCGGGAATCCGGTCGCGGGATGCACGGTATAGTCGACCTCGCTTGTCCCGTCCGGATTGCCGGTCAGCGCGACCATAATGACGTCCTCGCGCCGCTTCTTCAGGGCTTCGTAAGATAGAGCGCCACGAGCGGGGAAATTGGTCAGGAATATTCCGTGATCACGCCCCGGTCGGGTTATCAGCGCCGCGACCAACTCCTGGCCTTCCGCTGAGCGCAGATCGATCTGGATGGAACGCTTGCCCTTGTTCATGCCCGCCCAGAACAGGCTCCGTCCGCTGTCGGTCACGGGCCATCGTCGATAGTCCAGACCGCCGCCGATCTGGTCGTAACGGATCACGTCGGCGCCGAGTTGCGCGAGGGTCATGCCTCCAAGCGGAGCCGCCACAAAAGCCGAGCCTTCGACGACGCTAAGCCCCGAAAGGATGCCGCCTTTCACGCGAACAATCCACTCAATCGCCAGTCCAGGACATCGGAGACCTTGCCGTCCATGTCCGTGGCGCGCACCTGAGAGCGTAAATGCACGAGACCGCCTCCGCTGCGAAGCGGATCCCGACCTTCGATCGTCACAGTGGAATGCAAGGTATCACCTTCATGAACCGGCCCAAGGTGGTCGCAATCGCTCCAGGCGAGGATGGTGACGAGGGAAGGCAGAGCCTTGGTGATCTGCGCGGCTGCGATCCCAATGGTATGGCCACCATAGACGAGACGTTTGCCGGTCACTGTGCGATCGTGATGGATGATCGCCAGATTCATCGTGAGCCGCGCCAGTTCCGGCGCACTGCTGACCACGTCTCCGCTCGCTATCCGGTATATGGTTCCCTCGCGCAGTTCGTCGAAATGGGAGCCTGAGACCGATTCGCGGTAGGCGCCAAGATTCCAGTTCAAGGTGCCTTCCGACAACGTGGAAACGTCAAAATTGGCACGCGGCGGATCGGTTTCCCCTTTTGGGCTTCTTGCTGCGATATCTGTTCGAGAGGGAAGCATGGCGCATCGGTCGAAATCCAGAACGGTGCGCCCCGACTGATCTTTCGTGGTGATGCGCATCGTGACAAGGCCGCGCGGCGGCCGGCCCGGTTTGTTGCTCGCGGGCCGAAGCCCAATGATCGTCGTGACTGTTTTGAGGCTATCGCCGATGACGGGTATCGTCCGAAAACGGAGGCCGCGATAAAACAGATTGGCGATCGCACGCTGCGTCACCAGCGTCGATTGCCCGATCGCCATGTCCCAGGCGAAAGCGGGAGAGGCGAACGGCTCTGCTCTTCCTGTCACACTTTGCGAGAGCACCCTGTCGAAAGCCAGCCTCAGCCTTCCACCGACAATCGCGTGATGTGCGGCAGCGAGCCCATCTGTCAGCCCGATCACCGGAGCGCTGTCGAAACGATCCCCGATTTCGAGATCATCGAAGTAGGGACCGTCGACATCTATCTCGGCAGGAACATTCATGTCGCTGCGTCCAGAAATATCCGGCGCGAAGCCTAGCTTCCGCCCGGGTCTGAAGGATGACGAGCAAGCGGGTTCACCTTCACCTTCAGCCAAGGGAAGAGCGGCAACGACGCCAACGCCTCGTGCAAGGCGGTGGCATCTGGGGCGTACCAGATGCCGAAATTCGCCCAACGTCCCGGCTGGCGCCAAAGCCTGCGGATCGTTCCCGCCGCAGCGAGCTCCTTCGCGCGCCGACCTTCAGCAGCAATCAGCTCCGCTTTCTGCTTCGGGTCGCCGTCAGGCGGAAACGTGACCTCTATTTCGACCAGAAATTCCATCGCTGGTCTCCTCCGGCCGAGTACGCGCCGACATGTGACATGATTTCATCCAGTGCCGGTCCGGGCGACTCGAGGACTTCGGCGGTGGCTGCTTCGACGGCGTCGCGAACATCCGCCTTCAGTTTGTCCAGCCCGCCTTCGGCCAGCACGTTTTCTCCGACGAGCCGGTTGGCCAGAATGTCGATCGGATCACGCTTCAGCCAGGCATCGAGTTCACCTGCCGGGCGGTATGTGGCGGGGTCGGAACGTGAGTGGCCTGAATAGCGGTAGGTCTTCATTTCAACCAACGTAGGGCCTTCGCCCCGACGGGCGCGGGCGACCGCCTTTGCCATCGCCTCGGCGACTTTGTCGGAGTCCTGACCGTCGACGATGTCGCTGGGCATGTTGTAGCTGCCGGCTCTGACCGCGATGTCTTCGACTGGGGTGGACAGTTGGATGCGCGTGTATTCGCCGTAGAGATTGTTCTCGCAGACGAAGACGACCGGCAGTTTCCTGATGGCGGCGAAGTTCAGCGACTCGTGGAAGGCGCCGATGTTTGCCGAACCGTCTCCAAAGATGGAGACCGCGATGCGGTCGTTGCCGCGAGCGCGTGCTGCCATGGCAGCGCCGCAGGCTATGGGCAAACCGGCACCGATGATGGCTGCCGTCGGAAGCAGCCCGACGCTGGGCTCGACGAGATGCATCGAGCCGCCCAGGCCGCCGGCACAGCCGATGACGCGGCCGCAGATTTCCCCGAGCACCGCCGCTGGCGTGACGCCAAGCGCAAGTGCGTGTCCGTGGCCGCGATAGGTGCAGGTAACGATGTCGTCAGGGTCAATCGATCGCGCGATACCGACCGACACCGCTTCCTGTCCGTTTGCCAGGTGCGTGCTTCCCCGCACATGCCCCTCAGCGAACAGCTTCTGGATGCGCTCTTCGACGGCGCGAATCTCGACCATGCGCGTCAACTGCTCGAGCCTGTCCTGCAGAGCCTCGCGGCGCGCAATGGGGGAATTTGAGTTGGAGATGGTCATGCTGCAGTCCTCCACCACGGCGCGGGCGATTTGTTTGTTGAGACCAAGGCCTCGACCTGCTCGGCCACGTAAGCCGGGCTTGGCAGAAATCGTGCCTCCAGCGTTCCATTATACGGTACCGGTGCGTCTGGCAGCGTTATCCTGTGCGGCGGCGCCTTCAGCGAGCCGAACTTCTCGACGGCGATATGGGAAACGACATCGCCTCCCCAACCGCTGCCAGCCGGTGCTTCCTCAAGCGTCACCAGCCTGCCAGTGCGCCCGACAGACTCCGCCACGGTCTTGCGATCCCACGGCCAAAGCGTCAGGAGGTCGATGACCTCGATATTGGCCTTGCTGCTCTCGGCTGCGGCCAGCGCCACACGCACCATCGACCCGCACGTAACAATCGTCGCGTCGGTTCCAGCTCTTACGATCTCCGCCTTGCCAAGCGGTATGCGGTAGCTGCTGTCGAATTCGTATTCCTCGCGCTCGGCGTAGAGTATGCGCGGCTCAAGGATGACCACAGGGTCCGGATCCTCGATCGCAGACCGCAACAGGCCGTAGGTGGTGCGCGCATTGCTGGTCACTGCGACCTTCAATCCGGGCGTTCCCCTGAACCAGTGATCGAGCATCTGCGAATGCTGGCATCCAAAGCCCTGGCCGGCGCCTGCTGATGCGCGAACAACGAGCGGGGCAGTCAGTTGGCCGCGTGACAGGTAGCGCATGGTCGCCGCCTGCGTCGTCAGCTGGTCGAGCGCAACTCCGATGAACTCGATGAACATCATCTCGACCACAGGTTTCATGCCGCAAACGGCCGCGCCCACCGCAGCGCCCATGAAGGCCATTTCAGAGATTGGCGTGTCGATGACGCGGTCGGGACCATGAGCTGCCAGAAGCCCCTCCGTGACTTTGAATGGGCCGCCGGCCGCAGCGATGTCTTCGCCCATCATGATGACGGTGGGATCGTCCTTCATAGCGTCGTCAAGCGCCCTCAGGACCGCCTGCCGTATCCAGATTTTAGCCAAGTTCAAGACCTCCCGATGCCTGTTCCTCAGTGCCGTGCAGCCCGCAAAGCTAACGCAGAGGATAAAAATTTGGAAACGTTTTTATTTCTGTCAGCCATCATTCTGGCTTGTAGCTTCCGAACGCTTGCGCGCTCTGGATAAGTTCGACACGAAACCCGTCCGGATCGATGAGATAAACGGCTTTTCCGCCCTTGTTCGGCCCGATTGTCGGCGTCACGGGTGGCGATACCGATTGCACGCCCATTGCCGTGAGCTTCTCATAGAACGACAGGAGATCGTCGACGTTAAATGCTATGTGACCGTTGCCGATATTGCCGTTTCGCATATCGACGGTGGCTTGTTCGACATTGCGATATTCGAGCAGCTCGAGGCAGACATCCGTACCCGGTAGCCGCAGGATGGCGCCGTGCAGATCGACCGTCGGGTACCCGACCAGTTCGGCAATGTAGGCCGCCCGCGGATTCCACTGAAATGCCAGCTCAAACCCGAGCACGTCGCGATAGAAGGCGATCGACCTTTCAAGGGACCGAACCGTAAAGCCGGTATGATGCATCTTGGTGATCTTGGCCAATTCACTCTCCGTTGGGCCGTGTGTCCGCTTGGGACGTCGCGTTATGCCGTCAGATAGCCGTCATCACACATCACCACGTGTCCGGTGACCAATTCAGATGCATCGCTTGCCAGGAATACGGCCGTTCCGATCAGCTCCCTTGGCAAGCCGAGGCGCGGGCGCAGCATTCGCGCTTTGATGAAGTCGGCAGTGATGGATGTCGTCGATCCGGCAGCCTTGGTCAGTGGTGACTCCATCAACGTCGGCCCGATCCCGTTGACACGGACTCCGCGGTCTCGCCATTCGAGGGCCAGCCCCTTGGTGATCTGGAGCACGCCCCCCTTTGACGCCAGATAGGCGCTTGCCCAGGGGTAGCCGACGAACGAGCCGATCGACGCTATGTTGATGATGCTGCCCTTCTCCTGCGCAAGCATCACGCGCCCAAAGGCCTGGCAGCAGAAGTACGTGCCCTTGAGGTTGAGATCGAGGATGAAATTGAACTTGTCCTCGGGGAAGTCCTCCGCCGGGCTGCGAAAGGCCGAACCGGCACTGTTGACGAGGATGTCCACCCGTCCATGATCGCGGCTGATTGTCTCCGCGAGCGAGAAGCATTGCTCCCTCTTCGTCACGTCCAGTTCGGCGACGATAGCCGTGCCGCCCTGTTGCTTGATCGTGTCGCGGGTTGCCTCGGCGCCTGCGGTGTTCACGTCGGCGACGATCACCGTAACGCCTAGCTGTGCATAGCCGATCGAAATCGCCGCTCCGAGCCCGCTTCCACCACCGGTGACCACAGCCACCCGTCCTCTCAGGTCGAACAGGGTCGCCGCATAATTTTCCGGGACGGTTGTTTCAGCGTTCATCGTGTACCTCGACAGTTCATCGGCCAGAATGCCAGCAATCCCTTATGGCTACTCAAGAATGTGGTCGGGGTCATTGTGCGGCTGGCTTAGGCACCATTCCTTGTCGATCATCTTGCCGAACCCAGGCCCTTGCGGCAGCGGCTTCATCAGCCCGCCTGAGATGATCTCTGGCTGCGCGAGGGCATCATCGTAGGGATGCACCCCGGTCCAAGGTACCCCCCATTCGATCGGCTTGTCGTCGAAGCCCCAGGCGCTGAACACCTGGCTGTGAGTATGCGGAAACATATGTGGGCCAAAGTCTACGCCAGCAGCGAGACACTCATCTATGATTGCGCGACCTCCCGTGATGCCGCCCATGCAGGTGAGGTCCACCCGGACGCGATCGACCGATCCCGCCAAAATGAATGCTTCAGGGAAGTAAGGGCCGCCTTGTTCGTCGCCCTGCCAGATAGGCATCGGAACACGCTTGCGCAGTTCCGCGAGCATTCCGGCGTTGCCCGGCGGGAAGATGTCTTCGATGCAGCCCATGTCCAGTTCGGCGATGCTGTTGGCATAGGCAGCGGCGTCGTCGACAGTCTTGAACATCCAAACCAGGTCTGTACCCAGCCATGCATCCGGCGCGGCCTTGCGCGCTGCGGCCAGCCGGGCCTTGGATATCTCCCAGGTTGCTCCCATTGGAGCTTTGAAGCGCCGCCATCCATTGGCATAGAATTCCGCCGTCTGCGCACCGGTCTTTTCTGGTGGCATGATCGCGGGCGGGTATCCGATGATGCAAGTTGCCGGCATCGGCTTCACCGTGCCTCCAAGGAACTCGGCAATCGACTTGTCGGCGATCTTTGCGGCGACGTCCCAGACGGCGAGATCGACGATCGAAAGCGCTCGCAGCCCGACGCCGGCGCTGTGTGACCCGTAGGAGCGCCCTTTCGTGGTCCTGAATGTTCCTTCGCGATCCGCGATGTCAGTGCCTATGTAAACCGGCGCGATGGTTTTCCGTATCTGTTCGGCGACTGCGCCATCTCTTGTCAGCGTGAAGGCCCAGCCTTCGTGCCCTGACGATGTCCGAACCCTGACGGTGGCGAATTCGCGGATTTTCATAACCCAGTCGCCAAAGATGACAGGCGCCGGCAACTGAGCTTGAATGGTGGCCACGCTCACGTCGGTTATGGTTGAAAAACCTGGCATACAATCCCCCTCCCAAGGGTCGGCTTGCCTCGAAGATCGAAATCACCATAGCCCCACGATTTTGCTTGGTCAACCGATTGATCTAGTTTGGTCAAACGATTGACATAGTCATTTTTATCGCTAGTGTCGGTGATGTGGTCTGGTTATCCGATAGGGGTGATCCGACGGAATTTCTCGACGGTTCCGCAGCTTGAGGTGTCGTCGTCCAAGGGGTGTCGATGGGGTCGATCAGCCTTAGAAAAGTGGGCAAGGCTTACGGCGCGGTTGAAGCCGTGAGGGCAGTCGACCTGGAGATCGAAAATGGCGAGTTCGTCGTTTTCGTCGGACCATCCGGATGCGGTAAGTCGACGCTGCTGCGCATGATCGCCGGCCTTGAAACCATCACTTCGGGCGAGATCAGGATCAATGGTCACGTCATGAACGACGTATCGCCGAGAGATCGCGACATCGCCATGGTGTTCCAGAGCTATGCGCTCTATCCGCAGATGACCGTCCGGGAAAATATTGCCTTTGCCCTGGAGTTGCGAAAGCTGCCGAAAGCGGACATCGAGGATCGGGTAAACGAAGCGGCGCGCATTCTTGATCTAACCGACCTGCTGGATCGCAAGCCGAAGCAGCTTTCCGGCGGTCAGCGGCAACGCGTCGCGATGGGTCGAGCGATCGTCCGCAATCCTGAAGCGTTTTTGCTGGATGAACCGCTTTCCAATCTGGATGCCAAGTTGCGGGTCCAGCTTCGTGCGGAACTGAGCCGCCTCCACGCGCGTCTTGGCGTGACGACGATCCATGTCACCCACGATCAGGTCGAGGCAATGACGCTGGGAAGCCGCGTGGCAGTCTTCTCGCGCGGCACCTTGCAGCAGTACGACACGCCCCGCGCTTTGTATCATGAGCCTGCGAACATCTTTGTGGCAGGCTTCATCGGCAGCCCGGCGATGAACTTCATTGAAGCCGAAATTGTCGAGGCGGCCGATGGCTTGGTGACCGTCGAGATTGGCGGCAGCCGTGCAGTCGTCATGCCAAAAACGGCAGGCCTCGAATTGCAGCCGGGAAGCAAGGCAATTCTCGGCATCAGGCCCGAGCATTTGTCCTGGCAACCCGCCGACGAGGGCACCGCAGGTCGCTTCGTTGCAAGTGTCGAACTGGTCGAGCATCTGGAGCCGGAATCCTTCATCGCGGTCGCTCCGAAGGTCGCTTCGGTTTCCGTAAAAACTGCCGACGATTATGCCTTGGATGCTCCAGCAGATGCCGCCGAGCTTGTCCGCCGCGAGGCCCGTCTGCTGGTTTTGCGCGTCGATGCAGGCTCGGTTCCACCACGGGGAAGCACGCTTGAACTCGTGGTTGACGGCAGCAAGGCTCACTTGTTCGATTTCAAGACCGGCGTGGCTTTGTGATGGCCCCGAATTTCATGCGGATTCCCAAGGAAACCAAGCAAAAGCGACCTTGGCTGAACCCTCGCATTCTGGCATCGAAAGGTGGGGCGTTGTTGTCGCCCTTCCGTTCAGTTCGCAGCCTTGCTGAGGAAGAGCGGAGCTTCCTCAATAAGGCTCATAAAACGGAGAATGGAAGATGCGTTCCACGCTAAAGATGCCGAAGGTCGGCGACGCCGTAGACGAAGTTGTCATCAGTGAAATTCAGGCAAAGGTCGGCGACAAGGTCGCCGAGGGGCAGACGCTCTTTGTCGTCGAAACCGACAAGACGCAGGTTGAAGTTCCCGCTCCATTTGCCGGCACCGTTGTCGAGATCAAGATCGCTGCCGGGGATGATGTAAAGACCGGTGCGCCAACGATGGTGCTTGAGGTCTGACATGCCGGTGGTCCATTCGGCCAGGGACGAGAGGTTCGGGCGCTATCTCGACGAGTTCGAGGTAGGAGAGGTGTTTAGGCACTGGCCCGGGAAGACCGTCACCGAAGCCGATGACCACCTCTTCTGTCTCCTGACAATGGCTGCAAGTCCGCTGCATATCGACCGGCATTTCGCGCAAACCGAAATGCCGCTCGGTCGCAATATCGTGGTCGGTACCTATATTTACTCGCTGCTCCTAGGCATGAGCGTGCCGGACATTTCTGGCCGCGCGATAGCCAATCTTGGCGTTAGCGATCTGCGCCATGTGGCGCCTCTGTTTCATGGCGATACGCTCTACGGCCAGACGGAGGCGCTGGCTACGCGTCGCTCAAGGTCCCGCCCGCGGGAGGGCATCCTCACGGTTCGCACTGATGGTTTCAACCAGGACGGTTTGAAGGTCTGTACGTTCACACGCTCGGTTCTTCTGCCGTTGCGCCCCGAAAAGGATGCATAATGGACAATGCCGCTTCGTCTACCGCAGCGACTTCCACTCGGGCAGCATTGGAAGGCATACGGGTCGTCGAATTGGCAACGGTCGTGGCCGGGCCTGGCGCCGGCCGCTATCTCGCCGATTTCGGCGCTGAAGTTATCAAGGTCGAAGGGCCGGGTGGCGATCCAACGCGGCGCATGGGCTGGATCGGTCCAGGCGAAGACGATTCCTATTTCTGGAAACTGGTCAACCGCAACAAGCAAGTCGTTACGCTTGACCTGAAGACGGACGAAGGAAAGGCGAGCCTTTGGTCGCTGCTTCAGGATGCCGACGTGCTTATCGAGAACATGCGTCCCGGCAAGCTTGAAGCTTTGGGGTTCGGGCCTGATGAACTGCTGAGGCGCAACCCGAAGATTGTAATCCTCCGCGTCACAGGTTTTGGACAGGACGGTCCCTACGCCATGCATCCGGGATTTGCCACGATCGCGGAGGCCATGAGCGGCTTTTCCGGGCTCCTCGGCGAAGCCGGCGGTCCGCCCTTGCTGCCTCCGATCGCGATGACCGATGAAGTGACCGCGCTTGTTGGTGCTTTCGCGACCCTCACGGCACTTCGTCATGCCGAGCGCACGGGGGAGGGGCAGACGATCGACGTCAACCTGCTGACGTCGATGTTCCAGATCATGGGCCCGCTGCCTTCCGCGTTCGCGCATATGGGATATTTGCAGCCGCGCCTCGGCGCCGGCATCCCCTACACGGTGCCGCGCGGAACTTATCGATGCGCTGACGGCGTCTGGGTCGCGATTTCGAGTTCTTCCGATTCGGTGGCCAAGCGCGTATTGGCGCTCATAGGCCTCGGCGAAGACGAACGGTTTTCGAGCTTTCAAGCGCGCAGCCAAAATCGCGAAGCGCTGGAAACCTATGTGGCCGAGTGGGTTGCCGCGCGGCCCGCGGAAGAGGTTCTGCGGGAATTCCGGCGCGTCGACGCTGCGATAGCCAAGGTTCTCGACATGAAGGACATTTTTGCGGACGAACATTTTCGAGCCCGCGGAATGATTGCCGAAGTCGATGGTGTCGTCATGCAGGACGTCGTGGCCCGCATGTCGAAGACGCCGGGACGCCTGCGACATCCCGGACGGAAGTTCGATGCCGATACGAAGGACGTGCTGTCACGCGCACGTGTTCGCGAAGGCTCGAAGGCCTAGACTGTCGTTGCAGGTTGAGGCGCCAAGTTCCGTCGCAGGAGTTTCCCGTTCGCGGTGCGTGGCAGGCTTGCCAGGAAAAACACCTGCTTGGGGCATTTGTAGCTGGCCAGATGCGCTTGCGCGAATGCCGTAAGGTCCTCGGCCGAAATCGAAGTACCTTCTCTTCTGACCACATAGGCGGCGATGATGGACAGATCCTCGCGCGGAGAATATTCGGCGACCGCGATTTCCGCGACGCCTGGACATGTCGCGAGCGCTTCCTCCACTTCGATTGGAGATACCCTGTAGCCGCCGGCGTTC
This sequence comes from Mesorhizobium sp., assembly GCF_016793485.1. Lineage (GTDB taxonomy): Bacteria > Pseudomonadota > Alphaproteobacteria > Rhizobiales > Rhizobiaceae > Mesorhizobium_K. The sequence goes on from NZ_JAEULZ010000046.1 coordinate 71,809, forward strand.
ATCAGGTCATCGGCGCGGCCATGGTGCCAGACATAACCGTCGGCATCAAAGGAAGCGAGGTCGCCGCCAGCAAACCATTCGCCGCGATAGACACGTCGCTCTTCTTCGGGCCTGCGCCAATAGCCAAGCATGAGGCCGGGATCGTCCCGCCGTATCGCGAGAAGTCCGATTTCGCCCGGAAGAGCGGGACCGTCCGACCCCGATAGAGGCAGGACGACCATATGCCGGCCCTCTTGCGGCTTGCCTGGACTTCCCGGCCGAATGTCCAGTCCGGCCCGGTTCGAAACAAAGGTCGAGCATTCACTCATCCCGAATGCCTCGTATATGTCTTTGCCGGTGCGGGCTTTCCAGTTTGCAAGGGTCGCCGGGCTGAGGGCTTCTCCTGCTGCGAGCGCATGGCGCAGCGTCGACAAATTGTCGTTCGAAAAATCGCAATACTTCAGCATCTGTCTGAAGAGCGAGGGCACGGCCGCGAACAGTGTCGCGCCAACAGAGTCGATCAGCTTCGGCCACGCCTCGATGTCTTTCGGGCCATTGTAGAGCACTGCTGTCGCACCGCAGGCCCATGGGTCCAAAAGGCCAACGCCGAGCGTGTAGCTCCAGTTGAATGCGCCAGCGTGCAGCATGATGTCGTCGGCCGTCAGTCCCTGCCAATCACGGTGGATCGCCACGCGGCCAAGCATCGTTCGGTGTGCGTGCACCACACCTTTGGGACGGGTCGTCGTTCCTGATGTGTAGATCATATAGGCGGGCGAATCGGCGAGGGTCGCTGCATAGTCATGAAGGGGAGATGCAGCCTTGATCCGGGCCAGAGCGCGCTGGTCGAGCGACCTGCAACCGTTGGGCCTAGCTATGCTCGACGTTTCGGTTTCGACGATTGCCGCGGCGCCTGAATCTTCAAGCAGAAAAGCAGTCTCACCGTCAGTCAATTGCGTCGAGACGGGTACCGGTACGATACCTGCCGAAACGGCGCCAAGAAACATGAGCGCGTAGTCGCTGGTGTTGGGCAGGCGCAGAACGATCCGATCACCAGCCACCAGGCCTTCCGCGAGCAGGCCGGCGGCGACGCTGCGCACGCTCCTGTCGAGTTCGCCATAGCTGAAGCGTTCGGCAAGGTCGGGCCGCGTCGCATCGCTGATGACGATCAACGCATGTTTTTCCGGCATCGATTCGGCGGACCGACCGACGCAATGCCGAGCCAGGTTGAACTGATGCGGAATCATGAAGCCGGAGTTTGCAGCCAAGTCGGCGCTTCCGGAATGCCCTGGACGATCCAGCCGCCATCGACCACGATGGTCTGCCCGGTCATATAGGTCGATTGATCGCCGGACAGGAAGCAGACTGCATTGGCGATTTCATCGGTGGTCGCCAGTCGTTTCATCGGCACGCGAGACACCATCCAGTCTTCCCGCAGCGATCCGTCGGCCAGCCCCTGCTCGATGAATTTTGTTCGTGTGAAGCCGGGGGCCACGGCATTGACGCGAATCCCCGATGTGGCGACCTCGAGCGAGAGCGCACGCATCAGCCCGAGTATGCCGGCCTTGGCAGCGCAGTATGGCCCTCTTCCCGGCAAACCGACGAAAGCCGCCGTCGACGCGATCGCAACGATCGCCCCGCCCTTGCCTTGAGCGACCATGCGGGGAACGACTTCCGAGGCGCACAGGAAGAAGCCGTTCAAATGTGTGGCGACGACGGATGTGAAGTCTGCGAAGGAAACCTGTCCGACAAGCCCGACTCGCTGAATGCCGGCATTGCTGACGAGGATATCGACCCGACCGGCTTGGCTGTCGATAGCAGAAAATGCTTCCTTCACGCTGCCGGGATCGGTCACGTCTGCCTGCAGATAGGTGATGCCGGCTTGCGGTTCGTCGGGTGGCATCTTGTCCAGTGCGAAGACCTTGGCGCCATCGGCAACAAGCTTGGTCGCGATCGTATCGCCAATGCCTCGCGCCGCTCCCGTAACCACGGCCACTTTCCCCGTCAGAGACTGCGCCATTCTGTAGCTCCTCTACGAACTATTGCCGGCCGGACCCACTTCAGTACATCAGCCAGCCGCCACTGACATTGATCGTCGCGCCGGTAATGTAGGAGGCATTGTCCGAGGCGAGGAAGAGCACAGTCCCGGCGAGATCCGACGGGTCAGCCATATACCCCATGGGGATCTGCGTAATCATGGCCGCAATCGCCGCGTCATCCATTCCTGAGCGCATCATGGCGGTATCCGCGGCGCCGGGAGAAACGGTGTTGACGGTGATCTTGTCCTTCGCCAGCGATCGCGCCAGTCCGCGCGACATCGACACGACGCCGCCTTTGCTTGCGGCGTAGGCGACCGACCCTCCGAAGCCTCCGCTCTGCCAGCCCTGCGAGGTGAAGTTGATGATACGGCCGCCACCCTGGTCTTTCATTGCGCGTGCCGCAGCCTGAGACAGGAAGAACGACGCCTTAAGATTGACGTCGTGCTGAAAATCCCAATCGGCCTCGGTGACGTCGAATACACTTGGCCTGCGGACGAGCACGGCTGCGGTCTGGACAAGGACATCTAGCCGGCCGAATTCCTTGAGCACCCTTTCGACCAGTGCTGCGTGGCCGCTGACATCCTTAAGGTCCTGCGCCACGCCCAGATGTGGGCCTCCGGTCAATTCCGCCACGACTGCATTCACACGCTGTTCGTCGAGATCGACGACCGCGACTCTCGCGCCAGTTGAAGCGAACGCCAGACATACCTCGCGTCCGATCCCGCCGGTCCCTCCCGTGACGATGACGCTCTTTCCCTTGAGCCCGGAGTTGATCTCGAAAGCCATCGGATGTTCCTAATCGCGAGGGGGCTGGATCGAGGTCTGTTCAGTCACGAAGCAGGACTGCGCCTCGCGCATGAACTTCTTTCGATCTTCGACCAGCATGCTGGCGAACGGTTCGGTGGTAAAAGCGTCAACGGCGGCCTCGATACTGTCGAACCACACCTCGCCGACTCCGTCCCAAGCTGCCTCTTCAGGATTCCAGCTTTGAACGCGGCCAAAGCGAAGCCCTCTGATACCCGGCAACTGGCGTACGATGTCGGCGTGAGGCCCTGTCCAATGCGCGAAGAACTGCTCCTTGGTCAGCCCTTCTTTCCTGCGAAGAAAACTGACGCGCTTGATCATTGGGCGGTCTTTGGCGACTGAATGATTTCGATGGTCACGCCGTCATGCGCCCGCAGATAGGCCGCGCGTGCTCCGACATTCGGGCCACCATCTATGTCTACTGGCCCGTCCGTCAGCGGACGCGCGCCACACGACACCGCATGCTTCCAGGCCTTCTCGGCATCCTCGACCTTGAGGCAGAGGTGCACATTGCCCGGATTGGCAGTTACGTCCGTATTGGGAACGCGACCCTCGAGTTGATAGTCGAGCAATTCTACGACAACGCCTCCGGGGAGATCGACAAACGCAGCCTTGATCTTCACGCCCGGATAGCCGGTGATCCGGCCGAGATAGGGGCGGTCCAGCACCGTTTTCCAGCGCGGTGGTTTGTCGAGAAACTTTTCCCAGAAAGCCAGCGCCGCATCGAGACTTGCTACGGTGATACCGACATGGTGCAGATGCTGCATTGAAGACGGGCCGTTCTGCGTATTGGCTTCAGTCATATCTTCCTCTCAGATATCGAACAGCCTCTCGGCATTGCCAGAAAACATCGCCGTCTGCTCCGCCGTTGAAAAGCGCGAGATGATCTCCGCATAGGCGTTGATCACGTCAGGGTACGAACTGAACATCCGATCAACCGGCCAGTTCGTGCCGAAGACGATGCGGCTCGTGCCGAACGCCTCGATGCTTCCGAGGACGTACGGAGCGATGGAGGAGACGGTCCACAGCGGGTCACCCATCCCCAGGCCCGAAATCTTCATCGTCACGTTCTGCGATTTGGCCATGACATCCATTGCGGACCGCCACGCCTTGAAGCTGGGTTCATCGCGTCCCATCGGGATCGCACAGTGGTCGATGCAGATGTTGGTGTCCGGAAATGACCGGGCGAGGTCCAGAATGTCGTCGGCGAGTTCGACGCGGGTATCGATGCACGATACGAGATTGCGGGGGCCAAGTTCTGCAAACCCCCGTCGCCAATCGGCATCCAGCAGATAGCGGCCGTCGCCGAAATTTCGAATGCCGCGAACATTGCGGAACTCAAGGTGGCGGTCGAGGACCGAAGCGGCATCCGGCCTGGCCAGATGACATTCCGCCACTATGCCGTGCGGGTAGCCGGTTTCGTCTGCGAAAGCCTGCAGCCAGGCCGTTTCCACGACTGGGTCCGGCGTGTTTACCGCAGCCTGCACATGGATGGCTTTCGGAACATTGGCAAAGCGGATTTCGGCGATGTAGTCCTTGATGAAATAATGTTGCGACTTCAGCGGGTCGGTGTCTGGAAGGAAACCATGCACCGCGTCACGCTCCAGCCACCCGTAGCGCAATTCATCGTGTTTCAGATCGTGCAGATGGAAGTGCGTATCGACGAACGCCAGTTCAGCCATGGCGGCGCGCCTCGATCGGATGCCTAGACACCGCCTCAGCGATCGCTTGCCCTATCGCCGTCGTCGAAGCCGTGCCGCCCATGTCGCGAGTCAGGTTTTCACCCGACGCGAGCACCCTTTCGATTGCTGCCACAATGGCATCCGCGGCATCCTTCGCGCCGAGGTGTTCCAGCATCATGGCGCCGGACCAAATCTGGCCGATAGGATTGGCGATGTTCTTGCCGGCTATGTCCGGCGCTGACCCATGGACGGGCTCAAACATCGACGGGAAGCGCCGCTCCGGATTTATGTTTCCCGATGGCGCTATTCCGATCGTACCGGTTACGGCCGGACCCAGGTCGGACAAGATGTCTCCAAAGAGATTGCTGGCGACGACGACGTCGAAGCTCGATGGGCGATGCACGAAATGCGCCGTCAAAATATCGATATGGTACTGTTCGGTCGCCACGTCTGGATAGGTCTGCGCGATCGCGCGAAAGCGTTCGTCCCAATAGGGCAGGGTATGAATGATGCCATTCGATTTCGTCGCGGACGTCAGCTTGCGCTTGCGTTTCCTTGCAAGGTCAAAGGCAAATTTCATGACTCGGTCGCAGCCGAACCGCGTCATCACCGTATCCTGGATGACCATTTCCTGCTCGGTGCCAGGAAACATCCTTCCGCCGACCTCGGAATATTCTCCTTCGTTGTTCTCGCGAACGATGTAGAAATCAATTTTTCCGGGATTTGCGAGCGGTGACGAAACACCTTCGAAAAGTCGTACCGGTCTGAGATTTACGTACTGCTGGAAGTTGCGGCGGATAGGCATCAGAAGCGTCCAAAGCGACTCGACGTCCGACACCGTCGGCCAGCCTATGGCGCCAAGGAAGATCGCGTCGTGCCCCGCGATGCGTTCCAGTCCGTCCTCGGGCATCATGCGTCCGAAACGTGCGTGATGATCGCAGCCCCAATCCACGCTGTCCCACGTTAGATCCAGGCCGAATACCCGCGCCGCCGCCTCCACGACCCTAACGCCTTCGGGCACCACTTCCTTGCCGATCCCGTCTCCCTCGATCAGAGCAATCTTCACGGCAGGCATCGTCATTTCTCCGGACTTGGGTCGGAATATCAGAAAAATATCGTTTCAATTCATATGCGCGGAAATTCGCCAATGCAAGAGCGACGACCTTTGGCGAACTTCGCACGCCACACTGCACGATTATCCTGCAGTTTATGGCGCAAGTCCGTAATTTCATGCTCAAGCCGTGACCCCCAAAAATCGCTTGCCACGTTCAATAACGTTTCAATATAGTTCGACCTTATGCGGCTGGCAGCCGCTCGGGAGGAATTTGTCGACGGCGCTGAATGCGCTTGTTGGCAACGGCAAAGTAAGAGCCTGGGAGAGCCATGGATTCGCCAGCGCGGCCCCGTCGTGCGATCGTGACCGGAGCCGGTAGCGGTATCGGCAGGGCTGTTGCGTTGAGGCTTCTGCGCGAGGGCATCGAAGTCCTTGCGGTCGATATCGATGCAGCGAGACTGGCAGAGCTCGACGGCAAGAATTGTTCGACGATGAGCTGCGATCTTTCGGATCCGGTGGCGCGCAAGAAGTTGGCAGACGCGGCGATTGGTGCGGACTACCTCGTAAACTCCCATGGCATCATCTGCATCAAGTCGATCTTCGACGTGACCGTCGAGGATTGGCGCAGGGTCCAGGCGGTCAATGCCGAGTCGATATTCTTTTTATGCCAACAGATAGGACCGGTCCTTCGTGCGGGCGGTGCCATCGTCAACCTGTCGTCCAGTTCTTCGAAGCTGGCGACGACGACTGAAGTTGCTGCCTACGCCGCTTCCAAGACGACGATACTCTCGATCACGCGATCCTTCGCGTACGCTCTCGCGAAACGCCCTATTCGTGTCAACGCGATCTGCCCCGGAATCATTGAAACGCCGATGCAGGCAAGCGTTCTTGCGGAGGTGTCGGCCTTGAGGCAGTCGGACGTCGCATCGATCGAGGCAGCACGTCATGCGGCGGTGCCGCTCGGGCGCGCTGCGACCGCCGACGAATGCGCCGGCGCGATCTGGTTTCTGCTGTCCGATGAGTCAGCCTACATGACCGGACAGGCGGTGAACTTCACGGGCGGCTTGGTGAACTGGTGACGGGAGGAGACGCATGAAGAGGCCAACGATTACGCGAGCGACCGGGCTTGGTCATCCTGAAGGTCCCTATGAACTCGATGACGGGCGGGTAATCTACGCCAACACCTACGCCAGCGAGATCGGCGTGTGGGATCCGCGAACTGACAAGCAGGGAACCTTTGCCTTTGTCGGAGGCGGCCCCAATGCCTGCATGCTTGGCAGCGACGGCGCGGTCTACTCAACCCAGACGCCGACAGTGGGCGCGTGGGTTGCACCGGAGCATCGCCCTCCATCCATTCAAAAGACGCTGCAAAACGGCAAGGTCGAGATTTTGGTCACCGAGGCCGATGGGATCAAGTTCGACGGGCCAAATGATCTTACATTCGGGCCTGACGGGCGCCTCTACTTCACTGATTCCGGTGACTGGAACCAGGCGGAGAAGCCTCATCCGGGCCGAATTATCGTCGTCGAGAAGAACGGCGTTGCCAGAGTTCTGGAGGAATTGGACTATGTCTACCCGAATGGCATAGTCGCCGAACCGGATGGCTCCATCGTCTGGGTCGAGTCCTACACCTTGCGTGTCGTGCGGCGGTCTCCGTCGGGCAAAAAAACCGTCATCCACACCTTGCCTGAAGGACATATTCCAGACGGGCTGAAGATCGACGTGAATGGCGATTTCTGGATCACCACAGTTGCTTCGGGTGGTGTCGATCACATCCGCAAAGACGGCACGCCGGTCGACTTCCTCGAAGTCGGCGGAACCATCCTCAATTGCTGCTTCGGCAAGGGAGGCAAGCTATTCTGTTGCGACATGGGGCCGTTTGACACGTCAGGGGCCGCCATGACCGGCAGATTGGTCGAGGTATCGGTTGGTGTCGAAGGCATGCCGCTGTTTCGTGGCGCGATAAGCTAGGGACTTCAAACAGAATGAAAATCGCCAAGATAGAAGCAATACCGGTAAGCTATCCCGAGCCGAACGATTTCGATGCGTTGAGGCATCTGTGTCTCGCAAAGATCACCGCGGACGATGGCCAGGTGGGATGGGGCGAATCCATCACGCAGTTTCCTGAGGCCAATTTCGCGGCAAAGGCGATCATCGAAGGCATGGCGCCCAATCTTATCGGCAAAGATCCGGTACAGACAGAGGCCCTGTGGCGGCAGAACAAACAGCAGGCATGGTGGTACGGCTATCATGGCGGGATCGCATCCTACGCCACGGCGGCCATCGATATTGCGCTTTGGGATCTCAAGGGAAAAGCGCTCGGTAAAAGTGTCCTCGACCTGCTTGGGGGCTGCGTTCACGAGCGCCTGCCGGCGATCGCTTCATGTCACGCCCACTACGAGTCGATCGAGGATATGGCCGCCGAGACCGCCGAATGGGTTTCGACCGGCCTGCAAGGTCTGAAGACGGGCTTCGGCAAGCGCGGCAATGCCAATCTCGGCTACGATCACAAGCGCGACGTCGCCTACGTCAAGGCCATGCGGGAAGTGCTGGGCGACAAGATGCTGATGATCGACAACGGCATCAACATCAAATGGGACGTGACCGACGCCGTGCGTCGGGCCAAGGCGATGGAGGAATACAATCTCGCCTGGATCGAGGAGCCGTTAGGCGCCTGGGATCCCGAAGGCTACGCGAATCTGCGCTCCAAGACGACGACGCGGATTGCCTATGGCGAGCGCGAGTGGACTCTGGAACAGTTCGAGCGCGTTCTGGCAACCGGAACTGTTGACGTCATCGGTGTCGATCCAGGCCGCGCGGAAGGAATTACGGGCTTCAAGAAGGTAACGGAACGGTGCGAGTTCTATCGCCGGCAGGCCAATGCGCATGCATGGTCCTCGGCGATCGTCACGGCGGCGAGCCTGGCCATCTCGTTCAATTCGCCGTCCTGCAAGCTTTTCGAATTCAAACCGCTCCGTAACCCGATGCAGCACGACCTCGTCACCAAGCCCTTCGAGCATGTGGATGGCTGGGTCTATCCGCCAACCGGACCCGGTCTCGGAATCGAAGTGATCGAGGAAGTGGTCGAGGGGTATCGAAGCGAGAAGGTGCTCGGCAGGCTTTAGTTCATACGCAAAGTGAAACTCAATGGGAGGAAACCGTGAGGACAATTCTGAAATACACACTAACGGCGTCGCTCGGCTGCATGATGCTCGTGGCGAACGCTTACGCGCAGAATGCATCTGATACCCAGATACCCCTGACAGGCGAAAAGGTTGAAGGCGCTCCGTTCAGCTTCCAGCGCGACTGGGGTACCTTTACGCTCGACGAGCGCATCGCTGCCAAGGTCAAGGCTGGCGAAAAGCTGAACTATGTCTTCTCCTATCAGGCGTCGGGTATCCCTCTGTTCTCACCGCAGTTTGCTGCCGGCGCCGAGATGGGCTGCGAGATGGCGCAGGGCATCTACCCGATGAATTGTTCTGCCATCGCTCCGGTCCAAAATGATGCCAACCAGCAGGTTGCGCAGATCGAAGCCAAGCTTGCCGCCGGCGAGATCGACTGCATCGGCATCGAACCGGTCGACTCCAATTCGCTCACGGCCATCACCAACAAGCTGATCGATCAGGGCATACCGGTGTTCACGTCCGGCGTTCCTTCAAACGGAAAGGAGTTCACGCGCTTCACGCAGATTCCTCTGAAGGAAGGTGCGTACGCTGCTGAGACCGTCCTGAAGTGGATCAAGGATAACAACAAGACCGACATCAAGGTCTTTGCTGTCTCCGGCGGTGATCCGACGCAGGAATGGGCCCAGGGCCGCATGAAGAGCTTCGAGGATACGATCAAGGCGGCAATTCCGGACGCAGTGTTCGTCACCGGCGCTGCCAACGGTCTCAACACCAGCTACGAGCCGGGCCAGACCTATGACGTCTACCGGTCGTTCCTGACTGCCAATCCGAACGTCCAGTTCATCGAGAATGTCGATATCGGCGCTGAACACGCGGCGCGCGCGATCGAGAGCCTCGGGCTCCAGGGCAAGGTCTTCACGGTGGGATGGAACTCTTCGCTCGGTCAGCTCGATGCGATCGAAAAGGGCATTCAGGTCGCACAGTTCGACCAGCGTTGGCCTGACCAGGCTGGCTTCGGCGCCGTGGCATGCGCTGCGTTGCTCAAGAACGGAGAGATCCTGGCGAACACCCAGACGCTGAAGGCGGTCATGAAGGACGGCGTCGCCCAGGCGCGTGAGGAACTGAACCGCACGATGGGCCAGTAGGTCCTGGACCAAGGCGGGCCGCCCTGTTGGCGGCTCGCCTCTTTTTGTTCTGCTAAGAGGATCTGATGACAGGTACTGAATCCGCCCAGGCAGCCGCGCCAAAGCAATCCATGTCGGGCGCAGGCAAGGCCACGATCGACGTTGCGTTGCGTTTGGGCGGATTGTTCGCTGCCATCGTGGTTGTCGCCATCATCTTTATCATCATCAATCCAAATATCGCTAACCTCAACATGGCCGGCTCCGTGTTGCGCTCCATGAGTTCGGTGGCGATCATGGCGCTTGGCCTGACGCTGGTCATTGTTGTCGGCGAGATCGATCTTTCGTTCGGTGCGATCTACGGCCTTGCGATCAACGCGCTTGCAGTCCTTTGGATCGTCAACGGTGTTCCTGTCTATTTCGCCATGCCGATTGCCATCCTGATCGGTGCACTGGTTGGCCTGTTCAATGGCTTTCTGGTCACCCAGTTGAAGATACCGTCCTTCATCGTGACGCTGGGCAGCTACAATTTGCTTTACGGCGTTACGCTTTGGGTCTCGAACACCGCGACCTACAATCCGGCCTATCCGCCACCCGGCAAAACCGTGCCCCAAGGCGAGCTCGATTTCTTCGTCGGGTTGACCCAGCCCATTGGACCGTTTCGTCTGTCGCTGGAGGTCATCTGGATGATCGGGATAGCGATCGTCGTCGGGCTTCTTCTGCATCGTTCGCTGTTCGGCTTCAGGCTGATGGCGATCGGCGGCAATCCGACCGCGGCCGCCTTGGCGCGGTTGCCGGTGCGAAGCTACAAGGTCATGGCCTTCGTACTGTGCGGTGTGCTTGCCGCGATCGCGGGCGTGCTGGACTTCTCGTTCATCCAGACAAGCCAGCCCAACACGGGCCTGTCAGCGACGTTCCCGGTCTTCGCAGCTGTCATCATCGGTGGTGCAAGCCTGAGCGGCGGTAAGGGTACGGTCATCGGCACTCTGGGAGGCGCGCTTCTTCTGGCTGAACTGCAACTGGGCCTGTCGATCCTGTCTCCCGGCGCCCATGTTCAGCAGATATTCCTTGGTGCCGTGACGATCGGCGCGGTCGCGCTCGACCTCTTCCTCACGAAATTGCGCAAGAGCCGCTCGGCATGACGACGCCAGTCCTCGAAAACGGAATCTCGCTTCGTGGCGTCGTCAAGACATACGGCGCGACGCTGGCGCTCGCCGGGGTCGATCTCGATCTGAAGCCCGGTGAAGTGCTTGGCATCGCCGGGCCAAACGGGGCTGGAAAATCGACACTGGTTCGAATGATCGCCGGTGAGGAACGCCCAACCCTTGGCAAGCTGACATTTGATGGCAGACCCTGGTCGCCGGTGGACGAATGGCAGGCGGTCGCGGTGGTTCATCAGGAGCCGCAGCTTTTCCCCAACCTGACGATTGCCGAAAACGTCATGGTTGGACGAGAAAACAGCGGCAACAGCCGTCCGAAGCTGAATCCCTCTGATGCCGCGGTCATGGACGCCCTGGGTATCGGTCATCTCAAGGACAAGGCGCTCGAGGATTGCTCGCTGGCAACGCAGCAACGCACGGAAATAGCGCGTGCTGTGGCCCGGGACTCCAAGGTGTTCCTGTTTGACGAGCCAAACTCGGCGCTGACGGCGGAGGAGTCGGATGAACTCTTTCGCGAGATACACCAGCTCGCAAAATCCGGCCAGATCGTCGTCCTCGTGACACACAGGCTCGCGGACTTCGTCGCGCATTGCAGTCGTGTCGCCGTCGTTCGCGACGGAAAGGTACGCATCATCCTTGAAGGTGACGATCTCACGGAGGACGGCATCGCTCGCCAATTGGTCACCGAAAGCGTTCTTTCGGCGTCCGGCCCGGAACGAAATCGAGACAAGTTCGCCGGCGCGCCAGACGTGTTCCGCACGCGAGGCTGGACGCACCCCAACGCGTTTTCCGATATCGATCTCGCCGGCGGTCCTGGCGAGATCGTCGCGCTTTTCGGCGTCGAAGGATCGGGCGCGCGCGAGTTGTTGCGTTCTCTCGCCGGACTGGAGAAATCGACGGGCTCCGTGGAAATTGGCAATCTGTCTGGTGTCGAGGCGCTCAATAAGTCCACGGCTTATGTTCCGGCCACGCGGCAACTGAGCCTCTATTCCAATTTTTCCGTTGGCGACAATCTCCTTGTGCGGCTTGGCTACCCCGATATCGCGGGCCCCGGTTACATGCTGAAGATGCGCCAGATGAAGGTGTTGGCCCAGTCCGCGGTTACGCGTTTCCTGGTCAAGACCGGATCGACGGCGCAACCCATCCGCTCGTTGTCCGGCGGCAACCAGCAGAAGGTGGCGATTGCCCAGGCGTTGCACGCGGCGCCGAAATTGCTGTTGCTGGAAGAGCCGACACGAGGCGTCGACATACACAGCAAGGCAGAAATTTACAGGCTGCTGCGTGACTATGCGGATCAGGGGAATTCCGTGGTCATCTTCTGCACGGAAGTGCTCGAAGTTTTCGAAGCAGCCGACAGGGTACATGTCGTTGCGCACGGACGGCTGACGCCGTCATTGCGCATCGAGGACTACGACCAGGTCGAGCAATTGGCCACGGATATCATGCGTCTCGAACAGTCCAGCCGGCCGGAGGCAGCGGCCTGACCTGTCAGGCGTTCCTGCGGCGCAGGCGCGGCCTGCGCCGACGGCCGAAGACTAGACGGTGTATTTCTGGATCGTCTTCTGATCGAGGACCAGCCCAAAGCCCGCGCCTTGGGGCACATCATACTGGCCGTTGTCGAACTTCGAACGATTGGCGACAAGCTCGTAGAAGAGCGGATCCCTATCCGGATGGAACGTCTCGAGGAATGTTCCGTTAGGAATCGACGCGAGCAAATGCGATGAAATCTGAGGCTCCTCGTGGTGTCCCATTTCGACGGTGAAGCATGACGCGAGCGCGGCGACCCTCCGCCATTCGGTGGGCCCGCCGCCCCAGCTCGCATCGAAATTGCACACGTCTATCGCACCCGACATCATCAGGTCGCGACAACCCGCGCGGCTGATCTCGCTCTGACCTGCAGCGATCGGTATGCCTGTCTGGTTACGTGCGGCTGCAAGGTCGAGGCGGTCATTGTACCAACGCACAGGTTCTTCGAACCAACGAATGTTGAGGTCAGCTGCATGCCGTGAGAAGGAAACCGCGTCAGCCAGCGTCCAGCCCTGGTTAGCGTCGACCAGAAGGACGAAATCGTCTCCCGCAGCACTGCGGGCCGCCCGGACACGCTCGGAATCCTCCTTCGGGCTTCGCCCGCCTACCTTGAATTTGCAGCCGGCGTAGCCGCTGGCCTTGATCTGCTCCATCTCGCGGCCAAAATCCGCCAGCGTCTTGTTTTCCTCATAGTAGCCGGCGATGCAGATGACAGGCAACCTGTCCCGATATCCGCCCCAAAGCTTGTACAGCGGCGTATCGAGTGCCTTGCCCACAGTGTCCCAAAGCGCGCTGTCAACACAGGCTTGCGCGCACATGGCGAGCTTGCGGTCACGCAGGATGTTATAGCTCGGCTTGCGCATCGCTTCCCAGCAACCTTCGATGTTGAAAGCGTCCTTGCCGATCAACAATGGCTGGATTTCTTCGAGAATGATCTTGACGACTTCAGCTTGAGTCTCGAATTCGTCGCCGTTGTAGACTTCACCGACGATTCCCGCGGACGTATAGATACGGGTAATGATGGTGCAGCGATGGGTCATGAAGTAATTGCTGCCGCGAAACGTACGCGGCAGCGGCATGCAAAGCGGCACGCATTCGATACGTTCGATCTTGAGCTGGCTGGTCATCTGAAACTCTCGAAAAGAGAAGAATAGAAACGTTTCCAAATTAATCCCGACAGCTTCTCCAGGTCAAGCGGAAAGCCGTTTCGGATACCTTGCCGGAGGCACCTTCATGAAGCTAGACTGCTGTTTACAAAGGCTTGCAAGTTCCTGCGCCGGGATAGGGCGGACGAGCCATTGAGGACGCCTAAGTGAAAAAGATCACTGGGAAAGCAGCGACCATACGCGATGTCGCACGGGTTTCCGGCGTATCAGTCGGAACCGTTTCACGAAGTTTGAACGCGCCGGAGACTGTTCGACCAGGGACGCTCAGCAAGGTAAGGCAAGCAATCCAGTCGCTTGGATTCCAGCCCGATTTCCGGGCCCAGAACATGCGCCGTCGCAATACGATGACGGTGGGTTTCGTCATCGACGACATTGCCAATCCCTGGCACGCCAGCTGCTTCAAGGCGGTCGATGCGGAGATGCGGCAGCGAGGTTACTCCCTCTATCTCATCAGCACGAACGGCCGCGCCAGCGAGGAGGCTGCGGCGATCGACATGCTGCAGCATGGCCGTGCCGACGGCATCGTCATGACCATCAACAATGAGCAGGATGCGAGGACGATAAAACGGCTGAAGGAACTGCGTATTCCGTCGGTTTTGCTCGATCGCGATATTCCGCTCGAGATCGATGCCGTCCTGACCGAACACGCAACCGGCTTGCGGCAGGCGACCAATTATCTGATAGGGCTCGGCCACCGCCGGATCGCCATCATCACCGCAGGCAATGACATAAGGCCGGGAAGAGAGCGTGTCCGCGGCTTCGTCGAAGCCTTCGAAAAGAATGGGCTACCCGTCCCGGAAGATTTGATCCGCTCGCAAAGCCTGTCGGTCGACTTCGGTTTCCGCGAAGCCACCGCCTTGCTTCAGACGCAAAACCGGCCGACAGCGATGATCGCTGCGGGCAACCGTATTCTCGTGGGCGTCCTGCGGGCGATACAACAGCAAGGCGTTTCGATACCGGGTGACCTGTCGCTCATCGCCTGCGATCGATCCGACGTCGCGTTGCTCTATCCCGGCCCGATCACGCTTATCGATCGTCCCGTCGAGGAAATTGGCCGAACCGCCGCGCAACTGCTGCTCGAACGGTTGGAAGGGCAGAGCGAACGCCCGGCACAGCGGGTTGCGTTTCCGACCCACCTCATCCTGGGCGGCTCCTGCCTGCCTATTGCAAGATAGCGATCTAGTACTCTTCGATCGTCAGCGCCGCAGCGTTTCGCGACTTCGTTCTGCTCGTCTTGCGCGTTGGAATTTGATCAGCCGGTCCAGGGATACGGCGAGAACGATCACGGCTCCGGTCACGAATGTGCTCCAGGTCGCGTCGATGCCGAAGAAGATAAGGCCGCTCGATATCACCTGGATGATCATCATACCGACCACCGCACCGATAATCGTTCCGTGCCCACCCGAAAGCGGGGTGCCTCCGATGATCACGGCTGCAATGACGACGAGGACGAAATCTCCGCCTTCGTTGGGATCGATCGCGCCGCGGAAGCCGACATACATGACGCCTGACAAGCCGCAGATCGCACCCATCAGGACCAGGGTCTGCAGTTTCACCCATGCGGTCGGAATGCCCGCATGCTCGGCCGCTTCGGGATTGCTCCCAACAGCTTGGACGCGATACCCGAACCGCGTACGGTGAAGCACGAGGTGCATCACAATCGCCAGCGCGATGAACACCAACGCTGCAACGGGTACAAGGCCGAAGAGTTTCTGCGAGATGACGGAAAAGAAGCTGCTGCTCTGATCGGCTGGAACGATAGCACGACCCTTGTTGACGACCAGCGATAGCCCCTGAAACATGGAGTATGTCCCGAGCGTAACGATGATCGCCGGCAGTCGCAGCGTTATTGCGATGATTCCGTTGAGGAAACCCAATCCAGCACCGAACAGCACCCCGGCGAATGCAGCGAGCCAGGGATCGATGCCGGCCACCATGAGTAGCGCCGCAAAGACCGCGGAAAAGTTGAACATCCACCCAACCGACAGGTCGATCTCGCGTATCGCCAGCAGGAACACCATTCCCACCGCAAGCATGCCGAGGAAAGTGGTGTTGCCGAGGAGCGAGAACAGGTTGATCGGATTGAGAAATCGCGGACGCGCTATGCCGATGACCACCATCATGGCAACAAGGGCAACGATCACCCCGATTTCCTCTGGCATCCGCCAGCCACGTTTCGCCTCTGTAGGCGCAGTAGCCGGTTGCAATTGATCGTTGTCGATTCCGGTCATGCTGCTGTTCCGTGAGGCGAGGGCGTCTGCTGTGGTCCAGCGAGCAATTCCCCTGTGTTCATCATGTGGAGCACCGTATGCTCGCTCATCTGCGAGCCGGTCGCTTCGCCAATAAGCCGACCCTGATAGACCACCAGGATGCGGTCGCAGAGCCCGATCAGTTCGGGCAACTCGGTCGAGCTGAACAAGACGATGCCGCCACCGGCGGACATGCGACGAATGAGCGAATAGATTTCACGCTTGGCGCCGACGTCGACCCCTCGCGTCGGGTCGTCCAGGAGGAAAACCTGCGGCCCAATCTCAAGCCATTTGCCGATAACGATCTTCTGTTGATTTCCACCGGACAGAGAATTTGCAGGCGCGGACGGCGCCCCCTTGATCCTAAGTGCGTCGATCTGGCGTCGTGCGCGTTCGAGCGCGGTCCTCGCAGAATACAGTGGAGAGCCGCGCCGTGCGCCGACCGCGACATTGGAGAGATTGAAGAGGATCGACTTGTCGAGCATCAGCCCATCGCGTCGCCGATCGGATGGCACCAGACAGACGCGCCGTCGCGCGGCATCCGTCGCGCTTCTGGGCAAACCCTGTCCGTCGGGAAAGCGAACCTCGCCGCCGCGGGACTTGCGCATGCCGAACAGCATGTCGAGCAGTTCCGAAACGCCCGAACCCTCAAGGCCGGCAAGGCCGACGATCTCGCCAGATCGCGCCGTGAAGCTGGCGCTGTCGAGTCTGCCGCCGCTGAGGTTGGACACGGTGAGCTGCGACTGTGTATCCGACGTCTGGGGCAGGGGCGGCGGAAATAGATCTTCCCGCTGCCGGCCGATCATGCCTTCGATCACAGCAGGGATCGTCAATGTCGAGGTGTCGTCGGTCCTGACGTCCCGCCCGTTGCGGGTGATTGTGATGCGGTCGCAGATGGAAAACACTTCCTCGAGACGGTGCGACACGTAGAGCATCGTGATTCCGCCCGCTCGCAAGCGCCGCAGCACACCAAACAGGCGTTCAGTCTCCCTGCTGTTGAGCGCCGAGTTCGGCTCGTCGAGGATCAGCAGGCGTGGTCGCTCGAGCATCACGCGTGCCAGTTCGACCAGCTGGCGTTCGCCAATGCTGAGCCGACTGACGGGAGCGCGGACATCGACATCGAGACCAAGCTGGCGCAGCAGGTCGCTGCTGCGTGCCTCCATCTCGGTGAGTGAAACCAGCCCGCGTCTCACAGGTTCGCGATTGACGAACAGGTTTGCCAGAACCGAGCGCTCAGGAAAAAGGCTGAGCTCCTGATAGACCATGCCGATCCCGTGTTCACGGGCGGCGTTCGTTCCGCTGAAGCTGACGATTTTGCCGTCGAGTTCGACCACGCCGGCATCCGGCCTTACCACGCCTGCGAGCACTTTCATCAAGGTTGATTTGCCTGCGCCGTTCTCCCCGACCACGGCATGGATTGTGCCGGCCTCGACTGCAAGATTCATGTCGTCGAGCGCAACGACGCCGCCGTAGCGCTTGGCCAGATTGCGCACCAGAAGGATCGGTTGAACCGTCATGCCATTCCCACAAAAACGGGGGCGACTTTATCGCCCCCGTCAACCAGTCACGATCAGCGGACAGTCATTCGGCTTCGGCCGAAATCGGCTGTGGCGTTGCCGACAAAATTTCGGCGGTCAGCTTTTCGGTCCAGGGCTTGTAGTAAGCCGCAGTCGCCGCCGGATCGGCAGCAAGTTTCTGTGCCTCGTCGAAGGAAATGGGCTCCAGCCCATTGCCCATGTCGACGCTGTCGGCCGTCACGATCTGCGCGCCGGCGTTATGGAAGCCCGGCCCGAGTTTCGAGCCGTTCTTCACGGCATTCACCAGCAATGCGACCGGCAGGTATCCCTGCACAAAGGCGCTCTGGCCGATCGTCACATACGCATGACCTTCCTTCACGGCCTTCAAGTTCAGTTCCGTAAGGTCATAGCCACCGGCCACGAACTTGTCTCCGTTGGCTGCATTAAGCTTTCCGAGGCTCGTGATGTCAGGCGCGCAAAGGCCGATGAGTGCTACCGCATCGGGGTTTGCACCGTAGAGCTGCTCCCAGCGGTTGAAATTGTCGACTGCCGAAACCTTGACGTCGAATGGACCGATCACGTTCAGACCAGGTGCGGCTTTGAGCGATTCCTGGACGCCCTTGGCGCGGTTCTCAAGCACGGGGAATCCCGGGAAGCAATTGCCGAGGATCACGGTACCCTTTGCGTCCGCGCCGCCGAGCTTGTCGACGATCATCTTGCCCAGGACGCGCCCACTTTCAACCGACTTCTCTCCGACATAGGGAGCGTTCACTGCCGTCGAAAGCAGATTGAACTGTACGATCGGAACGCCGCTGTCGATGATTTCATTCAGGCCTTTCGCCATGGACTCGCCCGGCACGGACGTCGCGATGCCCTGAGCGCCCGAATTGGCGAAGTTCTGCACGAGTTTGAGCTGACCCTCCGGCGCGCCGCCGGCCTGCTGTGCGACCACCAGCTTGACGCCCAGGTCATTGGCTGCCGCCTGCGCACCATCCTGTATCTGCTGGACAAACGGGTCGCCCTGAGCATGCGCAACGAAGCCGATCGTTACGTCCTGCGCGAACGCGGTAGACATGCCGAGCGCCAAAGCCAACGCGCCAAGCAAAGAAACTTTTCCGGTCTTGTTCATGAATACTCCTCCCTGAGTGTTCGGTTTTCTTCCGGTCTATAACCGGCTCCTTTTCGAAGCGGCCGGCGTGTCAAATAGCTGTCAGCCCTCCATCGACGAACATGAAGGAGCCCGTCATGTATGAGGCGTCGTCCGACGCCAGAAACGCAACGGCACCAGCGATTTCCACCGGCTCAGCTCCACGTTTTAAAGGTATGTTCTGGACCTGCCACTCATAGACCTTTGGATCGGCTACGAGTTCGCGCACGATCGGGGTCAACGTGAAGCCGGGCACCACGACGTTCACGCGGATCTGGTCGGGCGCATGATCGACCGCCATTACGCGCGACAGGCCGTGCACGCCACCCTTGCTCGACCCGTAGGCGATGTTGGCGGGCGTACATCCGGACATTCCCGTCGGAGAGCCGGTCAGCACGACGGCACCTTTGCCGGCGGTCGCCTTGATCGCAGCCACGCCGTGTTTGCAGCTAAGATACATGCCGGTGAGGTTAACCCCGACGATCTCGTCCCAGACCGCCTTCGGCAGGACATCGACCGTACCGTCGCGTTCGGCCGAAAAAATGCCGGCGTTGGAAACGAGAATGTCCAGTCTTCCGAAATGTTCAACGATCCTCGCAAAAGCTGCTTCGACCTGGGACTCGTCGCTGACATCGGTCTTTATCGCCAAGGCCTCTCCGCCAGCATTGCGGATATGGTCAGCGGTCGCTTGCGCGCCCGTCATGTTCCAGTCTAGCACCGCGACCAGGCAACCTTCTTCACCCATTCGCTCGGCAACGGCCTGCCCTATGCCCGACCCGGCGCCGGTAACGGCTACCACCTTTCCCCGAAGGCCACGCATTTATCCTCTCCATCAGGCAAAGATCGCCATCGGGCTGATTTATACGAATGATATCGTTTCCGTCCTGCAAGTCAATTGAACCTATCCACACTGGATATAAGTATGGGTGAAAACTATATCTTATTGATAAGAAATGAAATTTTATCCAGTGCCAATGCCTGAGCAAAAAGATAGAACGTTTCCATTCCGTGAAGAAATTCCGCTTTCAACCGTCGTTGGATAAGGTCTTCGCACGCTTATGGCTCGCCATTTCATCGCCTACCGGGCTCACGGTTGAATTGCCCGATGCCGGAAAGTCGCGCCGACTGGTATGATGGCCAACGGCGGCGCCACATCTGTGCGGCAGCTCGTGCAGACTTGAGGACCAAGTTCGGAGGAGCGATGGATTTTGAGCTGAGTGACGAGCAACTTGCTATCGCCCGGATGGCTCGCGACTTCGCAACCGCAGAGTTGGCGCCGTTTGCCGCGCAATGGGATCGGGAGAAACACTTCCCGCTGGAAGTTCTGCACAATGCAGGCCCCCTGGGACTCGGTGGAATCTGTGTCGGGGAAGATGTGGGCGGCTCAGGTTTGGGCCGTGTGGATTCGGTCGTCGCGATCGAAGCGCTTGCAACCGGGTGTCCCTCCATCGCGGCGTACATCTCGATCCATAACATGTGCGCCTGGATGATCGACCGCTTCGGGAATCGTCAACAGCGCGAGCGCTGGCTCCCTGCGATGACATCGATGGGCCTGCTTGGCAGCTATTGCCTCACGGAGCCCGGTTCCGGTTCGGATGCCGCGGCGCTTCGTACACGTGCCGTCTTGGACGGCGAGCACTATGTCGTTTCCGGTCAGAAGCAGTTCATTTCCGGGGCGGGGGCAGTCGGAATTTATGTCGTCATGGTGCGAACCGGGAGGAAGGGCCAGCAGGTATCTCGGCACTTGTGATCCCCAAGGACGCCCCAGGCCTGAGTTTCGGTGCGAACGAACAGAAGATGGGTTGGAACGCACAACCCACCCGTGCCGTGATCCTGGACAATGTCCGAGTGCCCGTCGCCAACAGGCTGGGCGATGAGGGAGACGGGTTTCGCATCGCGATGGCGGGGCTGGACGGCGGACGCCTGAACATTGCCGCAGCGTCGCTCGGCGGCGCTCAGGCCGCCTTCGACAAGGCTGTGGCTTACGCGCGCGATCGCAGAGCATTCGGCAAAACCCTGTCCGACTTTCAGGCCCTACAGTTCCGCCTGGCCGACATGGCTACTGAACTGGAAATATCGCGCACTTTTCTCTGGCGTGCCGCGGCCTCTCTGGATGCGAAGGCGTCGTCAGCCACCACGCTCTGCGCGATGGCAAAGCGAAGCGTTACCGACCGTTGCTTCGATGTGGCGAACCAGGCTCTGCAGTTGCATGGCGGTTACGGATATCTGGCCGAATACGGGATCGAAAAGATTGTCCGGGACTTGCGCGTGCATCAGATCCTCGAGGGTACTAACGAGATCATGCGGCTGATCATCGCGCGCTCCGTCGTCGGAAAGCGGTGAAAGCGATGTTCGGGAAGCTGAAAGCAGGGAGGGAGAGCAGATGAGCGCAAGGATTGCTTTCGTCGGTCTTGGCAACATGGGTGGGCCGATGGCGGCCAATTTGGTCAAAGCCGGTTTCGAGGTTTCCGGTTTCGACCTGGCTCCGGCTTCGCAGGAGGTGGCGGCGCGCAATGGCGTGAGGGTCGGCGCGACGCTCGCCGAAACGGTTGCGGGTGCGGAGACGATCATGACCATGCTGCCGGCAGGCAAACAGGTCCTGTCCGTTTGGACGGAACTTGCGTCCTTGGTGGCTGCTGGCACTCTCCTGATCGATTGCTCGACGATCGACGTAGCCGGCGCGCGCAAGGCGCACGGCCTCGCGTCGGACGCCGATTGTGTATCGCTCGACGCGCCCGTCTCCGGCGGCACGGTCGGCGCGGCCGCGGCGACGCTGACCTTCATGGTGGGTGGCTCGGAAGAGGTGTTTGCCCGTGGGGCACCGATCCTTGGCAGGATGGGCAGTCGCGCGATCCACTGCGGTGACGCCGGATCCGGTCAAGCCGCCAAGATCTGCAACAACATGATCCTGGGCGTCACCATGGCTGGCGTTGCCGAGGCGTTTGTCCTGGCGGAAAAGCTCGGCCTGTCGCATCAGGCGCTGTTCGACGTCACCTCCACATCATCCGGACAATGCTGGTCGATAACGACAAACTGCCCCGTCCCGGGACCGGTTCCGGCATCGCCGGCAAACAAGGGATACAAGCCGGGCTTTGCCGCCGCGCTCATGCTCAAGGATCTTTCGCTGGCTCAGGACGCGGCGAACTCCGTCGGCGCCGTCACGCCGCTTGGCGCCCAAGCCATGCAGCTGTTTCGCTTGTTCAACAGCCTCGGGCACGGCGAAAGCGACTTTTCGGCAATCATCAAGCTGTGGCGCGGCGAAGCGGAAGGCAATAGGATTTAGGAAGATGCTGTTCCTGCTTAGGAGCTGAGTCGCGATCACCTTCGGCGTCAAGGTCGCACCAGGAATGCTTCGTCTACCGGTATCTGCATCGCGGTGACGAGGTGATTGGTCTGTGCCGCGAGGCCGATCACGGCAAGGAGTTCCGCATGCTGGGCATCGCTCATGCCATGTGCTCTCGCCGCGGTGGTATGGGAATGGATGCAGTACGAGCAACTGTTGGCCGTGGATACAGCGATGTAGATCATTTCGCGCGTCAGAGGGTCGAGCGCGCCGTCCACTGCCATAACTGCCTTCAGAGATTCCCATGTCCGTTTCAGTAACGGTGGGTCGTTGGCCAGCCCGCGCCAGAAATTATTGATGAAATCGGATTTGCGTGTCGCGCGAATGTCGTCGAAGACAGATTTAACTGCGGGGGAAGAGTCCTCATCCGCATCGGTCCAGAGCTTGACGGTGGCCATAGTCTTTCTCCTTTTACCTATGCGTACCGAGCGGCGGCTGATCTTGATCTCGAGGTTGCGGCACAGACGTCACATCTCGGGGACAGATAGCATAGCGAATTTTATATTCGCCCCTGTGCGGGCTTTGATTTTAATCATGTTTCCTGAAAGCGGTTCGCGCTATGGGAAAACACTCTTCAGTCGTGCGAAAGCCGGGGCTAGGAGTGCGGCCGTGACAGGCAGGATCATCGGCAGGCTCGTGTCTAGTGAAGCGAAGCCATGTTAAGGTCCCGGCTTGTCAAGGCTTTTCTATAGGTTACTCTACGACAATACTGATTCAAGGAAGGGGCTATATCATGTCGCAAACTGCTGGAGGGCTGAATCCCTCGGCCGGCTCGGAGGAGCTTGCACCGCTACGCGTCAAGTGGGGATGGATCGTCGCGCTCGGCATCGTCTATCTGATCGCCGGCATCATGGCGCTGGGCAGTGTTGTCATGGCGACCGTCGTCAGCGTGTTTTTTGTTGGCATCATGATGATCGTCGCGGGGGCGGGCGAAGTCATCGGCGCCTTCCAGGTCAAGAGCTGGGGCAAGTTCGCCCTGTGGGTTCTACTCGGCCTGCTCTACATCGTCGCCGGCATCGTGACGCTGCAGAATCCTATCCTCGCCGCGGCCGTTCTGACATTCGTTCTCGGCGCTGCTCTGGTTGCCTCAGGTATCGTCAAGATCGTGCTCGCGTTCAGCGTGAACCGCGAACAATCATGGATATGGGTCGTCCTGTCTGGCGTCGTCACCCTGATCCTCGGCCTGATGATCCTGGCACGCTGGCCTGTTTCGAGCATCTACATCCTGGGCATATTCCTCGGTGTTGATCTTGTCGTCGCCGGCCTCGGCTGGATCAGCCTGGGTCTTGGCCTGAAGCGCGTTAAGGCCTGAAGACTTTTTGGGAAGTTGGCGGAGGTTTCCTTCCGCCAACTTTCGATATCGATCCCTCGTATTGTGGAGGCGGAAGCATGCGCTGGGTTTACATCGCGACAGTCGTCATTTTCACGCTGGCGATCCTGATATTCATGGGTCAGAATTTCGAGATCGTCACAATGAACTTCCTCGGTTTTAGGGCCCGCGTACCGCTCGCTGTGCTGGCCGTCATCTTCTACGTCGCCGGAGCGCTTTCCGGTGGCGGTCTTTTCGCGCTGCTCCGCGACTCTTTCCAGAAATCGAAGTTCGACAAGTTTATTCATTAGATCACGGGGAGGATCCTGTGAGGTGCGATGGCGAAAGCTTCGAGACGCGCGGCGAAGCCGGATGCGCCGGGTTCCGTTAGAGGTGGATCGAGGCCGGTGGTGCCGGTCGATCTTGCCCTACAGGGCGGTGGATCGCATGGCGCATTCACGTGGGGCGTGCTCGACCGTCTGCTCGAAGAACCCTGGATAGACATCACCGCCGTTTCGGGAACCTCCGCCGGGGCGATGAACGCCGCGGTGTTGGCCGATGGATGGGCCAATCGCGGCGCGGAGGGAGCGCGTAAGGCGCTCGATGCCTATTGGGCGCGGGTTTCCAGGGCCGCGGCTTTCAGCCCTCTGCAGCGTTCGCTGCTGGATCGGATGCTCGGGCGTTGGACGCTCGACACCTCGCCGGCCTATATTGCCATCGACATGATGTCCCGGCTGGCGTCGCCCTATGACCTCAATCCGCTGGGCTTTAATCCGCTGAGCCCCATTCTTGAGGACAGCATCGACTTCGAAAGGCTGGCCCGGTCGCCGATCAAGCTGTTCATAACGGCGACCAATGTTCGAACCGGCCGAGGCCGCATTTTTCGTAACGGAGAAATCACGCCTGACGTCCTTCTGGCGTCGGCATGTCTGCCTACGATGTTCCAGGCTGTCGAGATCGATGGCGAGCCCTATTGGGACGGCGGCTTCGCCGGGAATCCGACCATAACGCCGCTGGTGCGCGAGACCGATTCTCAGGACACGATCCTCGTCCAGATCAATCCGCGCGAGCGGGCGCCGACACCGCGCACCGCCGCGGAAATCCTCAACCGGCTGAACGAGATTTCCTTCAACTCTCCGCTGATGAAGGAATTGCGGATGATCGCGTTGCTGCGCCAGGTGGCGGACCCCGGACACGGCGAAGGTGCGCGGTGGGCGCAGATGCGAACGCACCGCATCATGACCGACAAGCTGGCGGAATTCGGCGCCTCCTCCAAGCTGAACGCCGAGTGGGCGTTCCTGTCGATGTTGAAGGAGGAGGGCCGCACCAGCGCCGACGATTTCCTGAAGCTCCACGGAGCCCAGATCGGGCATAGCTCGACCGCGGACCTGGATATTCTGCTCACAGAGTGCTGAGCACGCAGGCTGACTATCAATTCTACTTCGACGGCGGCCTGGCCAGGCTTCTCTTCGCCCCGCTCCGCTTTCGAAGCAGGTCGCGCCAGGCGACGAGCGCGAAAGCGCCATACATCCCAATCAAGGCAATCGCATGTGCCGAAGCCGCGCCGGTAGCGCCAAGACGTGGGGCTAGCACGATCAGGAGCACGGACTGTACGACCACGGCGATCGCGGCGGCGGTCAACGTGAAGCTGTGCGCTCGGGTGAACTTTATGTAGGTCGGGGCAAGGGAGAACGTCATCGTAAAGGCGCTTGCTAAGGCAAGGATGCGCAAGCTGGCAACGGCATCGTCAGATCCAGTAAATCCGAACATTCCGACCAGCTGATACGGAAAGAAGAGCGAGATAACCAGCATCAGAGAAAGCATCGGCAGCAACCAGCGCAGTCTTGCCTTTCGAATCTCGTAGATCGCGTCGTAATCTTGGCGTTCCAGGCTGATTGACAGCCGTCTGCCATAGGCCCGGTTGGTCGCGGTAAACAGCGCCACAACCGGCGTTGTGATGGCCAGTGCCACCGCGTAGGCGCCGACTGCCGCAGGCGCGACGTCCATCGCGCTGAGCAACAGGATGCTGGACTGCAGGAGAAAGGCCAATACACCCCGGTAGGCTAGGAACGGAAGCGCGGCGGGAATCCAGGCGCGTGCTTCGAACTGTGGTGTGCTGCTCCATACTCCGGCAGGCATCAGTTGGCGGATGTCGAGGGCGAGGATCGCGATGGCGCACATCCAGGCAATGCCCCAGGCGGCAATGGCCCAAGCCGCTCCTACGTCGCCTCGCATCAGGATCATGACGCCGAAGATACAAAGGGCCAGCATTGGCACTGTCAGGCGCAGCACGGCCGTCGCCCGTCGTTCACCGCCCAGCGCGGTGGACACCTCTATGCCGAAATGGGCCAAAGCCCCGGCTGGAAGTGCCATGCAGCCCGCGATGACTGCGGCGGTAGTCGCAGCATCGAGGAGCCCAGTCCACCAGACCGTCAGGCCAACGCCCGAACCGATCACCATGCCGGATACAAGGACCGCCCCAAGGCCGAAGCGACAAAACCCATAGGCTCGGCTCAGGTCCGTCCTCTCGAGGAGAACAGGCAGGATTCGTACTGAATATTTGTCCAGCCCAAGCGGCGCAATGGAGACCATTATCAGGAACACCGAGGCGCTGACTGCGTACGCCTCGAACTGCTCCAAGCCAAGTCGGCGGGCGACAAGAACGGAGATCGTCAGGGATAGTGCATGCCCACAAAGGGCGATTGCCGCTATCGGCCCCACTTTTACTGGAGCAATTGTTGTACCGCTTTCGTCGCTGTCCGGCGTCAAACGCCAACAGGCCCGTCAGAGCGGGACGTCACCGTCGCACGGTTCAGCGTCCCTGCCATTCGGGTATGTCCGCGCCTCTTACCCGCAAGAGCTGGTCCGGCCATTTTCCTGGCGTCTTTGACAGTTCCGCCTGGGGGGCCAAGCGCTGCAGGTGCCCATATGGGGTGTCCCCGCTAATTGTCCGCGGCTCGATCATGCGATGCTCGGGAGCCGCCGGGTCGAAATTCACGCGATCGACCATGCCCAGGCTCTTGTACCACATGGCGGCGCGCGTCAAGCTGACACGCACATGGTAGCTGCCGCCTTCAGTCGCCCTGCGACGGAGCGCAGCAATGATGCCGGCGGCGCCGAGGTAGCCGGCAATATAGTCATTGAGCACCATCGTCGGCGGCCAGCTCGGGCGCCCCTCGCCTTCGAGGATGGTGTAGCCGGAGACAGTGAGGGCTTCCATGTCGAACCCCGCGCGATGCCACCACGGACCGTCCCAGCTGTAGCAACGCATCGACATGTAGACGATACCAGGATGCGCTGATGCAATTTCCTCCACGCCAAAGCCGAGGTTTTCCATCGAGCGGCCTCTGAACCCTTCGATGAAGACATCCGCTTCAGGCAGCAGCTTGGTCCTGAAAGACTGGTTCTCCTGTGGATTGCGCAGGTTCACGAAACTGGACCGCATGCCGATGTTGATGTCGTTCCAGATGATCTCATGCTCGAACGACTGGTCCCTCGCGATGTGCTGCACCTCTGCGCCGTATTCCGATAGCGTCCGCGCAGCCGTGCTGCCTGCGATGACGTGCGTCAGCGAGAGGGCCTTTATGCCCGAGAGTGGTGCGGTCGGATTTTCGTCGAAGGGGATAGGGTCGCCGTCGGCGACCTTGATAATTTCGATCAAGGGCCGGCTGGCCAGGTGCTTGGCCTCCGGGTGAACGGCCCATTCTTCCGTGGTCCGATGAACGCCCATCACGAGGCCGGCGTCGGCAATGGCGTCGTCAAGTTCAAACGCGTTCCAGCCAAGAATCTTCTCGCGGATCGACTCAACGTTCGGCGAGGCTCCAAGAACGTTGAGCACGCCATCGAAATGATGAGGGTAAAGGCCTGTAGGCGTGACGAACCTGTCATCCTTCGTCTGGAAGACAGCGAAGCCCATGGGATTGTCGAGCAGGAGAGGCCCTTGAAACAGCTTGCCGTTCAGAGTGGGAACGAAGGTGAACGTTCCCGGGATGGGATCATCCAGATCATACCGGCCGGCAGCCTGCTTTTTCTGCAGGATGACCTTGATAAGCGGCATCACGTTGTAGATCGACTCGCGCAGGTCGACCTTGACATCCTGTCCCTCACCGGTTCGCGCTCGCCAGATGGCCGCCGCGCCAACGGCGGCGCCCATCGCGGGGATCGCCATGCAGGTCCCTATGCGGAACCGGCTGCGGACGATCGGGTCTGCGCCCGTAAAGGTGACCGATCCCCCGCTGTCGGCCGCATCGCCGCCTATCCCGCTCATGAAGTCGGCAAAGGCCTGCTTGATGTCAAAGTCTCCGGCGGCTTCCTGGGCAGCGGCGGGGCTGGAAAAAAGTCCACCCGCGGAGATGGTTGCGGCTACAGCAGTGCCGGTGAGAATAGCGCGTCTGGTGGCGTCCATGGCCTGCCAACTCCAGTTGATTCAAATTTGTCTTCATCAGCCTGCCTGCAAGCAGGCACCGGCTTGCCTCAAAACGCTATGCGCGCGCGCATTCCGAGGGCCCAGAGGTAGTCCTCTGTCGGGTCCAACGACGGATCGACTATCAACTGGACATCGGGCGTAACCGCCAGCTGAGGCGTCACTTGGAACCGATAAAAGGCTTCGGCCGTGAACTGATCTGGCAACAGGTCGTTCGTTGGGTTGGCCCAGCCGAGTGCAACGCCGAAGAGATCGGATGGCGCACGTGTCGGTCGGTAGCCGAAACCCACCGCAATGTTTCGGTTGATCAGCCAGCCTTCGGACAATCCGCCACGCGCGAACAGCATGGTGTTTTCGCCCACCGTGTAGTTCGCGTTGAATGCCACGCCGTAGGCCTCTGGGCTCCCGTCCTCGAGCGGATCGCGATACCAGGCCGTGACGTGGAAATTGTTGGCGTCCATCGGACCGCGCGCCTGGATCGGGGTTCCAGTGCCGGCCAAGCCCGACCAACCCACCTCGAGATTGTAGAAGTAATCATTCTTCTCGAAGAAGCTGTCGATCGTCCAGCCTGTGTCGCTGCTGTATGGCGTGTACATTCCGCCGGACACATACAGATTGTTGTCGGTCGGATACAAGGCGCCTACTAGGCCGAAGCCTCGCAGCGGGACGGGTATGGTCGGGCTGGTCGTGAAGTTCTGGTTGAAGAACTGGCGATTGTCGTCGAAGAACGGGTAGGCGTTGATGAAGTTAGGGGCAAAAATCTTGCCCACGGCATACTGAAAACGGCCGTCGAACAGATTCTGCCGGAGATAGGCCTGTGTGACGCCCAGGTCGAATTCACCCCAGGTCGCCGCTGTCGCCGTGATCGATCCCGCTTCAAAGCCGGCCCAGAGCGGAGGCTGGTCGGTGCCGAGCGGGCGACGGTCCTCGATGGCCATGTCGAAGGTAAGCGCGTCGGCTTGTCCGCGATTGAGGATCTGGGCGGCCACGTTCAGCGTGAACTTTCCGCCGACGGCGTTTTCTTCCCCAACGAAGCTCTGGCTGTAATTCTGCCAAAGGATGCCGTAAGAGCCGCCGATGCTGATCCCGTAGTTCTGCTGGAGGTTCTGCTTGAATTCCAGCCAGGGCGTCAAAGTCGTGTCGAAACGGAACCAACTGGCCTTCGGAACTTCGTCGTCCTCTAGGTCACCTTCGACAGAGAGCGTTCCATCAAGCAGATTCGGGTATTTGGATGTCTCGCTTCCAGGAGCGTTTTGCGCAGTTTGCGCGTATGATTGGCTTGTCGAAGTGCAGATCAGAAATGCTGCTATCAGAAACGAAGTCGGAATCAGCTTCTTGGTATCAAATCGATTGTTCTTGTCTTGTATTTCTTCTGCACGAAACCTGATCAACACCCGTCCCTCGATTTGATCTATGGCAAAACACATTCCAGGCCTCACGCTATACACAAAGCGCAGGAGAAATCTTTAAAGTCTGGCGAGTCTGCTTATGACAAATAATCTAAAGCGACGGCCTGGTTTCCGCAATCGATTTCAGCCAGCAGGACGAGGATATATAGGCCAATGGGTTAGTTTTGATGACAAGGTATCGGCCAAGAGCAAATCATGGCCTCGTTCGGTACATGCGGAAACCGCCGTGCTCCCTATGACTCAATTGCGGCCGTCGCAGCTCAGCAACCAGTATCTGCACTCATGCGATTTTCGGCCAGGGTTCAGGGACGTTTTGCTGACACCCAACTCGGCATTGGCGTCAGGTATTTAGGCAACGAGTCGACAGGAGGTTGCCTGAGGTGGATAAGCAGTCCAACCTGCGAACCGAGAGAGCGGCGCAGATGCGCTTCAAGAGCCGAGGCGGCCTTGCGGTGTCGTTCGTGGAGCAGATGCTCGAAAATCTCGAGATGTTCGTCGATCATCCTGGATATCTCCGTCTGCGTCTGGTCGATCGCGAAGGTGGAATGCGTGGCGATCACAGGGAGCTGGCTTCGACGGATCGTCTCCCGAAGCTGCTGGTTGGGACAGCGGCGCAGGACGATATCGACGTGCAGGTCTCGCTCCAGCCGTTCCAGGATTGCCGGCGGTGGTGGTGCGGATGCTGCTTGCCTGGCAAGGTCGATCTTGTTCTCGATCTCTGCCCTGTCGAGGCTAGGGGCGACCTGGCCGAGGACCGTTGGCTCGAGCAGCCAGCGCACCTCGTAGTGTTCGCGCAGCAGTTTTTCGTCGAGCGGTCCTGCATACCAGCGCCGGTTGGAATCACGTGAAATCAGACCGCTTCGCTCCAGCCTAGTCAGCACCTCGTGGGCCACGGTCCGGCTGACGCCGTAATGTTCGGCCAGCGCGCTTTCGTTGACGACGAACCGGCCGTAGGGAAGGCTCGCGGCGATCTCGTGTTCGACCTGCGGATGGATCAATCTGTGTCGGTTGCGTGTCGCGAACGTGCCGGCGATATCCGGGGGCAGGACAAGGCCGGCGTCGGCGAGGTCGAGCCGCAGCGGCTCGCCGCCGGGAACGATGTAGCCGCGGCCTTCGAATTCCGTGATCGCGCCCTCGCCATGCAGCCGTCTCAGCGCCGCAGCCGCGGGCACGCGACTAGCGCCGAAAGCACGGGCGACGCTTGTTTCGCCGAGGACGAGGCCAGGTGGAAAGGCTGCTTCCGACATGTGCCGCTGCAGCACGTCGTAGATGACCTCGTAGAGCGGAGAAATCGCGCCGTTCCGCCTATCCGTGGTTGACCGTGGAGCTGTCACGTCAAAATCGCCCATGCTCGCGAATTCCGGCAATGTTCAGCCGGCGGTCGCTGTCGAGCGCTCCTCCTCCACCGCATGAATCCTGTTCATGATGGCATTACTGACGGTCTCGTAGCGACGGTCGTTTGCGACTTCGCCTACGAGACGCATGTCGTGCATGACGAGGATGCGGTCGGCGAGCGCCACCATTTCGGGCATGTCGCTGGAAATCAGCAGCACCGACGTCCCGCCGGCCGCGATCTCGTGGATCAGCTCGTGCAGATAGGCCTTCGTCTTGATGTCGATACCGACCGTCGGCTCGTCGATGATAAGGATCTCGACATTGGCGGCCAGCCATTTGGCGACGCTCACCTTCTGCTGGTTGCCGCCCGAGAGATTGCCGACCTTCTGCTCTACGGAGGGCGTGCGGATTTCCAGGCGTTCAACATAAGGCATCACCGCATCGAGTTCGGCGGACGGCCGTATGAGCCCGAGCGCACCGGCGAGACGCCGCCAGATCGTCACCGCGATGTTCTCGCGGATCGTGTGCGTAAGGATAAGCCCTTCGTTCTTCCGGTCTTCGCTGATGTAGCCAATGCGGAACTGGTTCAGCGCCTGATGCACATTCCGGATGTCGGCGGTCTTTCCGTTGACGAGCACTTCGCCACCCGTAATCGGTGCCGCCCCGACGATGGCGCGCGCCAACTCGCTGCGGCCTGCACCCACGAGACCGTATAGACCGAGGATTTCTCCGCGCTTCAACGAGAAGGAGATGTCGCGGTGGCCGAAAGATGTTTGTAGCCCTCTGGCTTCCAGGACGACGCCTGTGTCGACACTGCGCTGTGGCTTGTTGACGATGTGTTCTTCGCGCCCGACCATCAACGAGATGAGGTTCTGGCGGGTCATCGTGCTCATCGGCTCACCGAGCGCCGCGTTTTTGCCGTCGCGCAGGACGGTCACGCGATCGGCAATTGCGAAGACTTCCTCGAGCTTGTGGCTGACGAATACGATGGACGCTCCCTCATCGCGTAGCCGCTTCAAGAGCGTAAAGAGAGCCTCCGTCTCATGCTCGGTGATGGATGCTGTCGGCTCGTCCATAAGCAGGCATTTGGTTTCCAGCGACAGCGCCTTGGCGATCTCGACGATCTGCATCTGCGCGACCGAAAGCGAGCGCACCTCGGTGTGCGTATCGATGCCGCGGTCAAGAAGGTCGAGGTAACGTCGTGCCTCGTTGTGAATGGCGTCCTTGTCGAGCAGGCCGTTGCGCGTCGGCAGCCTCTCTAGAAGGATGTTCTCGCCAACCGAAAAGCGCGGGATCAGGTTGCGTTCCTGATGCACCGCGCCGATGCCGGCGGCGATCGCATCGCGAGGGGACTGGAAGGACATTTCCTGTCCGTCGATCATCACCCGTCCGTCGTCCGGGCGGTAAAGGCCTGTGATGATCTTGATCAGCGTCGACTTGCCGGCGCCGTTCTCTCCCATCAGCGCCTGGATTTCGCCGGGCCGCAATTCGAACGACACCTTGTCGAGCGCCTGAACGCCTGGAAACGCCTTGCTGACGCCTTCGATGGAGAGCTGCATCAGTCGGTCCCCGTCTTGACCGCGCGCCAGCGGTTCAGCCAGACGGCCGCGAGGATAAGCGCGCCGAGCACGAACTGCACCCAGTAGGGGTCGACCTTGGCCAGCACCATGCCGTTTTCGATCAGCGCGATCAGGATGACAGCGAGCGTTGTGCCGAGCACCGAGACGTGGCCGCCCGTCAGCGCGGCGCCGCCGATGATTGGGGCCGCGAACGAGAGCAGCAGCCAGTCCGAACCAATCGTCGGTTGCGCTGAGCCCAACTGCGCGACCGCAAGAATGGCCGCGCATGCGGCGAGCGTGCCCGAAAGTGTGTGCGCCAGGATCGTGATCCTGCCGCGTGAAATGCCGGACAGCTCGGCCGCATGCGGGTTGCCGCCGACCGCGAGCAGGTGACGGCCCGGAACCGTGCGGGACAGGAAGAGGCCAAGCAGGATGGTGGCGATGATTGGCGCGATCATCAGATATGGAAAGGCAAAGAAGCGATCCGAGCCGAAGGCAACCAGTCCCGGCGGCATGTTGTAGAACGGGATCGACTGCGTGATGCCGAGATTAATGCCGGTGAATGCGGATGCGGTCGCCAGCGTGATAATGAAACCGTTGATGCCGGTACGCTCGGTCAGCACCCCGTTCAGGAGGCCGCAGAGCGCCCCGATGGCGATTGCTGCGGGAATGGCCAGGATCATAGGCACTCCGAGCTTCTCCATCATGCCACCGGCCAGCACGGCAACCAGTCCCCCCAGCGCACCGACGGAGATGTTCATCTGGCCAACCGCCAGCGTGACCATCTGGGCGAAGCCAACCAGCAGCGCCACGCAGAAGCTGCGCAGCATGACGTAGATATTGAACTCTGTGAGGAAGGCTGGCGACAGCCAGGCAAGCAGGGCGGAGCCGAGGATGATCGCGGCCAGGATTCCCGACCATTCCACCATCAGGAAGCGGCGAAGCAAGCTGTTCATTTGCGCCCCAGCGACCTGCGTTCGAGGAAGACCCCGCGATAGCGATCAGCCATGACGGCGGCGAGCAGGATCAGGCCAAGGAAGAGCTGTAGCCAGAAGTTTCCGACCTGCAGGACGAGCAAACCGCTTCGGATGGTGGTCACCAGCGCCGCGCCGATCATGGTTCCGATCACGGCGACCGACCCACCTGCAAGCAGTGTTCCGCCAAGCACCGGTCCCAGGAAGGAAGGCAGCAGCCAGTCCTCGCCGCCGACGGACGGCATGGCGGCGCCCAGCCGCGCGACCAGCATGATGCCGGCGGTCGCGGCGAGCAGGCCCGACAACGTGTGGCTGATGATGATGACGCGCCCGACGGGTACGCCCGACATCTCCGCGGCGCGCGGATTGGCGCCTGCCGCGAGGATCTGTCGCCCGAGCAGTGTGTGCCGGTAGAGAACGTAAAGCGCTGCGCCGATGGCGATAGCGATAAACAGGAGCGGTGAGACATATCCCCAGATGCGCATGCGCCCGAACTGGCCGACTTCTGGGGGAAGTGTGTTGTAGGGAACGGCCTTGGAGAGGATCAGCATTGCGCCGAGGAAGAGGCTGGCGCTGGCCAATGTAATGATGAACGCGTTCACGCCTGTCTTCACGATCGCGAAGCCGTTCAGCCAACCGAGCGCGCCGCCAAGCAGCAGTCCGCCCGCCAGTGCGACAGGGATCGGCATGCCGGCGTCTTGCAACAGAAAGCCGGTCAGCATGACGGCGCAGACCCCGATCGATCCGACCGCGAGGTTCATGCCGCCTGTTGCGAGCACCACCATCTGCGAGAAGCCGATCACGATATCGACCGCCAGCGAACGCCCGATCCCGAAAAGATTGATGGGCGAGGTAAAACCGGGCGCCAGCGTCGAGAAGATTACCCACAGCAGCGCGACGATTGCGAACAATCCGATCTGGGCCGAAGCACCGGCGAAAAATCCTCGTCGCGATCGTTCGGTGCTGATGGTCTCGTCGGTCATGTGACTCTGGCGATGGAAGAAATTGACAGGCACATCCGCCATGATGGCGAACGCCGACCGAAGTATCCGAGCGCCGCCTCCTCCCGAATTCGGGAGGAGGCGGTAGCCCTATGCATGGCCTACTTGCAGGTCAGGTACTTGTCCTTGAAGGACGACTGGATATCGGTCGTGACCTTCTTCAGGTCGTCCTTGTAGGTCGTCAGATTGTCGGCGTTGATAACCAGCGTGCCGGAATCGATGAAGCGCTTCGTCTGGGGCGTTTCGATCCAGGTGGCGTCTTCCTTGATCGTGCAGCCGCCGCCGGCGAGAAGATCGAGTACATAAGCGCCGATATAGCCCTGGCCATAGGGGTTCTGCGCCATCGTGCCGGCGACGAAACCGTCCTTGATGGCTTCGAGCACGATCGGATCGTCGTCGATGCCAATGAACTTGATCCGCTTGTCGCCAAGCGTGCGCAGCGACTTCGAGGCGACCACCGACGGGATGTAGCCGGTCGCGATCATGCCGCCGATCTCGTCCTTCTGGGCGGCGAGCAGCGCGTTGATCTTCTGGTCGGCGGCTTCCTGCGCATCCGTGTCGGCGACGGTCTGCAACAGCGTCACTTCGCCGTTGGTCTCGCCGACGGCGGTCTCGACCGCCTTGACGCGCAGCGTCGTGTTCGGATCGACCAGCAGGCCGGCCAGATGCACGATCGCGCCCTTGCCGCCCATCGCCTTGATCAGTTCCTTGGTGCCGAGATAGGCCGAGTTATAGACGTCCGTGCCAAGGCAGAAGGCGGCGTCGGTCGGGTCCTGCGCGCAGCCGGCGAGCGCGGCGGAAGGAATGCTGGAATCCTTCAGTTCGGTCATCGTCGAATTGATGCCGACTGCGTCACCGGGGAAAATGCCAAAAGCCGTGTAGCCCTGTGCCGCGAGGCTCTCGACCAGTTCGGTCTGGAGGTTAAGCTTCCATTCCTGCGGGACCTTGAAGTCGACTGCGGCTATTCCAAAGTCCTTCTTTGCATCGGCAGCAGCCTGTTCCCAGGGCGCGAAATAGGGGTGAGGTCCACCGGGAATGAGCGCGATCTTGTTGTCGGAAGCCTGGGCGAGGCCAACGACGCCGAACGTCGCCAGACCTGCCAGAATCGAAGACGCGGCAAGGCCGCGAATTGCATCGCAAAGCAGTTTCATGAATTCCTCCCTGGCGAGCACCATGACGAGGCTCGCATGAGAGAAATGCTAACTGAAACGCATATCGCATGCAATATACGTTTTCACGCAGTCAGGCGTCTGCCGGTATCCAGCAACG
This sequence comes from Mesorhizobium sp., assembly GCF_016793485.1. GTDB lineage: Bacteria > Pseudomonadota > Alphaproteobacteria > Rhizobiales > Rhizobiaceae > Mesorhizobium_K. The sequence continues at coordinate 106,998 of NZ_JAEULZ010000046.1, forward strand.
GGCTTGGAAGCGGACGGGCTACAGGCCCATGCCGTTGCGCGGCAGATGAATGAGATCGCCGAAGCGAGAGCGCAACTGGTCATCTGTCGCCCGCGACACGTGGCGAGGGAAGCGCTCCGAGAGGATTCTCTTCTTTTCGGCGATGGCGCGGCCGAGGATGTCCGGCTTGCGCTTCTCGTTCCACTCCTTGGGCGAGAAGCGGTCGCCGACTGCTGGATAGAAATATTCGGTCTGCATCAGTCGCAGCGTCTGGTCGTTGCCGAGATAATGGCCCGGCCCGTTCAGGCAGACCTCGGCGATCGTATCCAGGGATAGTGCCGCGTCCGTCACCTCGATGCCGCGCACGCAACGCTGGCACATGCCGAGCATGTCGTTGTCGATGATCAGGCTTTCGAGGCAGAAGCCAAGCAGCGAGGCGTGCATGCCGGCGGATTCATAGACGAGATTGAGGCCCGAAAGGCCCGCCATCACATTGGTGATGCCCTTTTCGAAACCCGACTGGATATCAGGTAGCTTGGAGTCGGCCATGCCGGCAGCCGAGCCACCCGGCAGATTGTAGAACTGGGCCATCTGCGCGCATGCTGAGGTGAGCAGCGCCTGTTCGGCTGAACCGCCCGACATGGCGCCGGTGCGCAGGTCGGAGACAAAGGGCCATGTGCCGAAAATCGCTGGGTGGCCGGGCTTGATCGCATTGACATAGACGAGGCCTGCGAGAACTTCCGCCACCGCCTGCACCACCGCACCGGCGATCGCGGCGGGCGCGGTCGCGCCGGCTTGGCCAGCCGACAGAAGCAGGATCGGAATACCGCCTTCGACGCACGCTTCCAGCACGCCACAGGCGTCCTCCGCGAACTTCATGGGCGGAACCACGAAGCAGTTGGAGTTGGAGACGAAGGGCCGGGCGCGGAAATTCTCCTCGCCGCCTGCAATCGCGTAGAGCATTTCCAGCGCTGGGGCGACGTTCTCGCGCACGGTGAACGACGTGCCGACATGCTTCGACGTTCCCGTCACGCAGGCGTACAGCGTGTTGAAATCCATCTCGAGCGGATCGGGAATGTCGCGCGGCACCATCGGCCGTTGGAAGAAGTGGATGTTGTCCATGGCATCGACGATACGCGCGGCGTCGTAGATGTCCTGCAGCAGCGACTCGCGGTATTCACGCTTCTCGACATCGACCAGATGCACGGCCGCGCCAGCAGTCCCGTAGTGCACGCGCTTGCCCTGAATGAGCATGTCGTGTTTCGGATCCTGGCCGTGCAGCGTGAAATTGCGCGCGGCATTCTTGATCGTGTGCTCGACAAGAGCGCGTGGAAAACGGATGCGACCGTCCTCACTATGCGTTGCGCCGACCCGGGTCAGCGCCTCGATGCAGGATGGTATCGCGTTGGCGAACCCGACCGTCTCCAGAAGCGTGAGGACCGCTTCATGGATACGCCCCAGATCTGCTTCCGACAGCGCCTGGTATTTGCCGCCTTCGAGCCCTGCACGGATCGGACGGACATCGTCGGCCAACGGTGCCGAACGCAGTGCGCGCCTTGCCTCCCGTCCGCCAGAGCGACGCGAGCCACGTTCGACTGCCGTCTCTGTCTTGTCAATTTCCTGACTTTCGAGTGCAACCGACATGCCGACTTCCCCATGAATGAGCCGAGTGCCGCTTGGTCCAACCCTCCTTGTCGGAGCGAGGTCATGATCCAGCTTCGCAGCGAACTATGCAACGGGTTGGTCCAGCACGTAGGGCCAGAAGGTGACGCCGGATGGGCCAGATAGGCGGCCGCCTGCCAGGCCCGGTCGCCGATATCTAGCGGGCTCAGGCTGCTGCCGGCCGCCGTCCCGCTGCGGTTGCCAGCTCGCGTATGCCGGGCTCAATGTGCTGCAACGCGATCGACGAGATGCCGAGGCGCATGAAGCGTTTCGGCCTGTCGGCGGTATCGAAGAAGCGGTCGCCGGGCTCGATAATCACGCTGCGCGCGGCTGCCTGCGCCGCAAGATCGCGCGCATCCGCGTTGCGCGGACCTTCCAGCCAGAGCGAGGTGCCGCCTGCTGAATCCGTCGCGCGCCATTCAGGCAGAAATGCCGAGATCGCGTGCACCAGCCGTTTGCGACGTTCCTCGAAGGCAGTCGATAGTCGACGCACCAGAGCCTCATGATGCCCGAGCGACAGAAACAGCGCGACGGCCCGCTGGTTGTTGGCAGGCGGGTGGCGCAGCATGAAGCGGCGCAACGCACGCAGTTCGGCGATAAGGCCAGCCGACGCCACGATGTAGCCAAGGCGCAGGCCAGGTGCGAGCGTCTTGGACATCGAGCCGACATAGACAACGCGGCCCGAACGATCGATGCTTTTCAGCGCCTGCTGCGGTGCATCGTCGAGAAGCTGGCTGTCATAGCCATCCTCGATCACGATCTGGTTGTCGCGCACCGCGCGCGCCAGAAGGTCCTGCCGACGTTCCGCCGACAGCGGCACCATGGTCGGGCAATGATGGCTTGGCGTCACGAAGACGAAGCCCGCGTCGCTCGGTATGGCTGAGGTCACGATGCCTTCGTCGTCAACCGGCGTCGGGATCGTTTCGGCTCCGGCTAGCTTGAAGATGGAGCGGGCGTCCGGGTAGCCCGGGTCCTCCATCGCAACCTTGGAGCCCTTGGTCATCAGCAGGGTGGCAAGCATGTAGAGGGCATTCTGCGCGCCCAGCGTGACGATGATCTCGTCCGGGTTCGCGAAAATGCCGCGCCGCGGCAGAAGACGTGCCTGTATCTGCTCGATCAGCAGCGGATCGTCGCGGTCCACCATGTCTGCCGCCCAGTTGCGGATTTCCAGCACGGCCAGCGCCATGCGATTACATTCGCGCCATTCGGCGGTGGGGAAGAGCGTCGGGTCGAACTGGCCGTAGACGAACGGATAGGACGACTTGATCCAGTTGCCGTGCTTGGCTGGCGGGGGCATATCGGAGGCTGCTATCTGCCGCCGAGCCTTCCAGTCGATCTCGTTGGAATTGTCATTGGCCTTGCCGGACGGCTTTGCCGGCGTCGCGAGCACGTCCGGGTTGACGAAATGGCCGCGCCGCTCGCGTGCGATGAGGAAGCCCTGGTCGACGAGCTGCTGGAAGGCGAGCACCACGGTGCCGCGCGCAACGCCTAGCTTTTCCGCGAGGATGCGGCACGACGGCAGCGGCATCGATGCGGCAATCTGGCGGTCCAAAATCGCGGCGACGATCGCCTGCCTGATCTGCGCCTGCAATGTCTGTCCGGATTCCGCTGAAATTCGGAACAGTCCGGACCAGATAGCCGTGTCGTTTCGCTGTGGCATGGCGTGCTCCTTGGCGTTCGGTCCCCACATTTTCTTGGCCCAGCGTTTTGTATTCGTGGCCCAAGGCGTTGCGCCAATGAATTTTTTTCATCGTAATGATTTATGCCAGTGATCGATGGGCACTGGCCCAGACCGTAACGCAATAGCTTGCGATAGAAATGACATGGAACCGCGCTATGGATGTTTCGCGGCCTGTCGCATGACGACAAAGCTCTGCTATAGGTGCGCAACGCAGCAAAATCGGGAGTTCTTCGGTGGCAGATAGCGCGTTTCAGGCCAGCCTCGCGGCATTGAAGGCTCACAAGACCGACGTCCCGAAAGACATGCGGGCCGCCTTCGCGGCTGATCCGCAGCGTTTCAAAAAATTCTCGCTCACGGACGGCGATCTGCTGCTGGACTGGTCGAAATGCGCAGTCACCGAAAAGACAATGCAATTGCTGGCGGCCGCCGCCGAGTCGGCCGGCGTCGAAGAGCGCCGGGCGGCCATGTTCTCCGGAGAGAAGATCAACATCACAGAGCACCGCGCCGTGCTGCACACCGCGTTGCGCCAGCCGACTGGGGCCAAGGTGTTGGTCGATGGCCATGACGTTGTGCCCGATGTCCATGCCGTGCTCCATGCCATGGGTGCATTCTCCGACGCGATACGCTCAGGCCAGGCCAAGGGTGCGACCGGCAAGAAGATCACCGACGTCGTCAATATCGGCATCGGCGGGTCGGACCTCGGCCCGGTCATGGCGACGCTGGCGCTGGCGCCCTGGCACGACGGACCGCGCGCGCACTACGTGTCGAACATCGATGGCGCGCACATGCACGATACGCTGAAGGACCTCGCGCCCGAGACGACGCTCTTCATCATCGCGTCCAAGACCTTCACCACCGTCGAGACGATGACCAATGCCGAGACGGCCAAGCGCTGGCTGACTGCCAAGCTCGGCAACGAAGCCGTCCAGCATCACTTCGCAGCCGTCTCCACCGCGCTCGACTTGGTTGCGAAGTTCGGCATCGCCAAGGACCGCGTCTTCGGTTTCTGGGACTGGGTCGGCGGACGCTATTCGCTCTGGGGCGCGATCGGCCTGCCGATCATGATCGCCGTCGGCCACAAGAATTTTCGCGATTTCCTCGCCGGCGCACACGAGATGGACGAACATTTCCGCACCGCCCCGTTGCTGCAGAACCTGCCGGCGGTGCTGGGGCTTGTCGGCTATTGGCATCGTGTGGTGCGAGGTTATCCGGCCCGCGCCGTCATTCCTTATGACCAGCGGCTGTCGCGCTTCCCGGCCTATCTGCAGCAGCTCGACATGGAATCGAACGGCAAGCACGTCACGCTCCAAGGGACGGAGGCGTTCACGCCCACCGGACCGCTCGTCTGGGGCGAGCCCGGCACCAACGGCCAGCATGCGTTCTTCCAGCTCCTGCACCAGGGTACCGACATCATCCCGATCGAGTTCCTTGCCGCTGCCGTCGGCCACGAGCCGGACCTCAAGCACCATCATGATCTCCTGCTTTCTAACGTTCTCGCGCAGACAGCGGCGCTGATGAAGGGGCGCACACTCGACGAGGCGAAGAAGCAGATGCTGGCGAAGGGCATGAAGCCTGAGGATGTCGAGAAGATCGCGCCGCACCGCGTGTTCTCCGGCAACCGGCCGACGGTGACGATACTTTATCGCACGCTCGATCCACGGACGCTCGGCCGCCTCATCGCGCTCTATGAACACCGCGTGTTCGTCGAGGGCACGATGTTCGACATCAACTCCTTCGACCAATGGGGCGTCGAACTCGGCAAGGAACTGGCGACCGAACTTCTGCCCGTCGTCGAGGGTAAGGAGGATGCGTCGAAATATGACGCCTCGACCGCCGGCCTTGTGCAGCATATCAAGAGCCTGAGCTAGGGCCGGGAGATATTCGATTTGGCGGAAATAAAAGGCATCCTGTTCGACAAGGACGGGACACTGGTCGATTTCGAGAAAACCTGGTACGCGCTCGCGGACCTCATGGCGCTTCACGCCGCCGACGGGGATCGCGCGGCGGCGGACAGGCTGATGGAGCGGGCGGGCTACGACTATGCGCGCGGTGGCTTCAAGGCTGACTCGGTCTTTGCCGCCGGCACCAATGCAGACATCGTCGCGCTGTGGTACCCTGACGCCGATGCTGCCCAGCGTCGCGAAAAGACACTTTTCTTCGACAGCTTCACGGCGGAGCAGGGGGCTCTTCAATCTGTCCCGCTGGAGGGAAGCCGGGAAACGATCGCAAACCTGCACCGTGCAGGCTTCCGGCTGGCCGTTGCGACCAACGATTCGACCGGAGGTGCGGAGAAGACGCTTCTGGCGCTTGGCATCGCCCAGATGTTCGACGCGGCCTATGGCTATGATTCAGTGGCGAATCCCAAGCCCGCGCCCGACACGATCGTCGCCTTTTGCGACCTGACCGGTCTCAAGCCATCGGAACTGGCCATGGTCGGCGACAACCGCCACGATCTCGAGATGGCGAAGGCAGGCGGGGCAGGGCTGGCTGTCGGCGTTCTCTCCGGCACCGGCACTGCGGAGTCGCTCGCACCGCTCGCCGACGTCGTGCTGGATTCGATTGTCGATCTGCCGGCCTATCTTGCCGCGCGGTGATCCACCTATCCGGGCTGCACTAAACGATGACCTCCACGTGCGGATTTTCCGTCAAGGACTACTGACATAACGGTGTCGGCAGCAGCGTGCCAGACTGCATTCTTTGTCAGGGGGCAGATTATGGATTTATCAGCTTTCGAAACTCGATCGGTTTGCATGGAGCGATTGTTGCTCGTCGTATTTCAGGCGCCCGCCGAAGATGTAGATCGCATCATGGAGGAAGTCGTGAAAGTGGCTCCGCTCGCCATGGGAAAATATGACAGCAACGCCTATCAGTCCGGCGGCGGTATCGAGCGCTACCGGCCACTCGAGGGCGCTGCCGCAGGGCCGGAGCAGGAGCTCCGCAAGCGGCCCGGTGTCGTGGAGGTGAGTTTTGAAATCGCCGACGATCAAATCCTGGCGGAACGCCCGGTCGAATTGATATTCTAGGTTCACAGCTACCAAGAGCCGGTCATCCGGGTGCAGCGAATCTTGGGTAGCCGCTCCAAGGGCCTCGATGACAGTACCAATCAGAATCGCTGGTGGAATACCACGGGCGACTGGAAGAACCCGCTGCCGACGTAGATTTGGTCAGCTAACCGCGTAGCTCCCTTCGCAGGATCTTTCCGACCGGAGTCTTTGGCAGGCTGTCGCGGAACTCGATATGCCTCGGCCGCTTGTAGCCGGTCAGGTTTTCGCGGCAGTAGGCCAGCAATTGCTCCACGGTTAGGTTGCGGTCCTTGCGCACGACGAAGAGCTTTGGCGCTTCGCCGGAATGTTCGTCCGGCACGCCGATCGCCGCGACTTCCATCACGCCGGGATGCAGAGCAACAACTTCTTCCAGCTCGTTCGGATAGACGTTGAAGCCCGAAACGAGGATCATGTCCTTCTTGCGGTCGACAATCTTTGTGTAACCGCGTTCGTCCATGAAGCCCATGTCGCCGGACTTGAAGAAGCCGTCGGCGCTCATCACTTTGGCGGTCTCGTCCGGTCGGTTCCAGTATCCGGCCATGACCTGCGGCCCGCGAATGCAGATCTCGCCGACCTCGCCGAGCGGCATGTCCTTGCCGTCGTCATTCCGGATCGTGATCTCGGTAGACGGGATAGGCAAGCCTATCGTTCCGGTGAACTCGTTGCCGCTCACCTTGTTCGCCGTCGCCACGGGCGAGGTTTCCGACAGTCCGTACCCCTCGGTGATCTTGTTGCCCGTGACCTGCTTCCAGCGCTCGGCGATGCCGCGCTGCACGGCCATGCCGCCGCCGAGCGAAAGGATCAGCCCGCTGAAGTCCAGCTTGCGGAAATCGTCATTGTTCAGCAGCGCGTTGAACAGCGTGTTCAGGCCCGGCAGGATGTGGAAACGATATTTGCCGAGCTCCTTCACGAAGCCGGGTATGTCGCGGGGATTGGGGATGAGCACGTTCTGTGCCCCCATCTTCATGCCCATGAGCGCGTTCACGGTGAGCGCGAAGATGTGGTAGAGCGGCAGCGCGCAGATGAAGACGAGGTCCGCTGGCCGGGGCTTTTCGGTAAAGGCGTCCTCGACCCAGACGCCGAGCTGCAGGACGTTGGCAAGCACATTGCGATGAAGCAGCGTTGCTCCCTTCGAAACGCCGGTTGTCCCGCCCGTGTACTGCAAGAAAGCGACGTCGTCCCCGGAGATCGAGACTGGCTTCAACGTCAAGGCGCCGGCTTCGCGGAGGACGGCGTTGAACGGCACATGCCCCGGCAGCGACCACTCAGGGACGAGCTTCTTGACGCGCCGGACGACGAAATTGACCAGCAGCCCCTTGATGCCAAGCATGTCGCCCATCGTGGCGACCACGACATGCCTCACCGACGTCCTGGCGACGACTGCCTGCAGTGTCTTGGCGAAATTTTCGAGTATGACGATCGCTTCCGCGCCGGAGTCCTTCAACTGGTGCTCAAGCTCGCGCGGCGTATAAAGCGGATTGACGTTCACGACCGTATAGCCCGCTCGCAAAATTCCCATCATCGCGACCGGATATTGCAGCACGTTGGGCATCATGATCGCGACGCGCGCGCCTTTCGCCAGCCCCCTGGATTGCAGCCATGCCCCGAATGCCGCAGACTGTCGTTCGAGTTCGGCGTAGGTGATCGACTTTCCCATGCAGATGAAGGCTGTTCTGCCGGAGTTTTTCTTGCAGGCGTCTGCCAGCAATTCGCCGAGGGACCCCTGCGGAACGGTGACCTCCGCGGGTACGCCGGCCGGATAGCTCTTCAGCCACGGTCTGGCGGACACCGCCGGCTCGCCGTCTCCCTTGGTCGATCCCATCTGTCCTCCCTGAACGTCCGGTCTTGTTTTTTGTCACGGCCTTTCGGCTGAACTGCAGGAATCCGCGAACTGCTCGGATCATATGTATGGCGTTGCATGTCTAGCAGGCAAGTCCGGGAAGCATCCCGGCTACCGAAGGTTTGGTGAAGCGAAAATCGCATTCGACCGAGACGGAATGCCTTTCGAGAAAGATATTCCGCTGACGATACGGCAATCGGGCAGGTAGTTCCAAATGCGGCAAAAGGGTGATTATATGCCGGCTTTCCTGCCCGTTTGAGAGGCTGGGAACACACTCAGGGAGACTTTGATGTTCAAAAAGAGCACTTTTGTGGCCGCGTTGCTGGCCGCAACCGTGGTCAGCGGTGTCGCGAGCGCGAAGACCTTTGTCTATTGCTCCGAAGCTTCGCCGGAAGGTTTTGACCCCGGACTCTATACCGCTGGCACCACGTTCGATGCGTCGGCGCATCCGGTCTACAGCCGCCTGCTGGAGTTCAAGAAGGGCACCACCGAGACCGAGCCGGCCCTGGCCGAGAGCTATGAGGTTTCCGACGACGGCCTCGTATACACCTTCAAGCTGCGCCCGGGCGTTAAGTTCCAGACCACCGATTTCTTCACGCCGACTCGCGATCTCAACGCCGACGACGTGATCTTTTCCTTCGAACGCCAGTGGAAGGCAGACAATGCCTGGAACAAATATGTCGAGGGCGCGTCCTGGGAATATTTCGCCGGCATGGGCATGCCTGACCTGTTGCAGTCGATCGAGAAGGTTGACGATCTGACAGTCAAGTTCACGCTCAAGCAGCAGTCGGCTCCGTTTATAGCCAACATCGCAATGCCGTTCGCCTCGATCCTGTCGAAGGAATATGCCGACAAGCTGCAGGCCGAAGGCAAGATGAACCAGATCAACCAGCAGCCGGTCGGCACTGGCCCGTTCACCTTCGTCGGCTATCAGCAGGACGCGGTGATCCGCTACAAGAAGAACCCCGACTACTGGGGTGATGCACCCAAGATCGACGACCTCGTCTTCGCGATCACCACCGACGCCTCGGTGCGCTTCCAGAAGCTCAAGGCCGGCGAATGCCACCTGATGCCTTATCCGAACGCCGCCGACGTCGAGGCGATCAAGGCGGATTCCAACCTGAAGGTTTCCGAACAGGAAGGCCTGAACGTTGCCTATCTCGCCTACAACACGACGCAGGCTCCGTTCGACAAGGTCGAGGTCCGCAAGGCCCTGAACATGGCGATCAACAAGCAGGCGATCGTCGATGCGGTGTTTCAGGGCGCTGCCACGACGGCGAAGAACCCGATCCCGCCGACCATGTGGTCCTACAACAACTCGATCGAGGACGATAAGTACGATCCGGATGCAGCCAAGGCAGCTCTTGAGGCCGCTGGCGTCAAGGATCTGTCGATGAAGATCTGGGCGATGCCCGTCGCGCGTCCCTACATGCTCAACGCCCGTCGCGCGGCCGAACTCATCCAGTCCGACTTCGACAAGATCGGCGTCAAGGCCGAGATCGTGTCCTATGAATGGGCCGAGTATCTCGACAAGTCCAAGGCCAAGGACCGCGACGGCGCAGTGATGCTCGGCTGGACCGGCGACAACGGCGATCCGGACAATTTCCTCGACACCCTGCTCGGCTGCGATGCCGTCGGCGGCAACAACCGCGCGCAGTGGTGCAACAAGGAGTTCGACGATCTCGTCACCAAGGCGCAGCAGGTGACCGACGTAGCCGAGCGCACCAAGCTCTACGAACAGGCTCAGGTCGTGTTCAAGCGCGAAGCGCCGTGGGCGACGCTCGACCACTCGCTCGCCATCGTTCCGATGCGTGCGAACGTCGAGGGCTTCGTGCAGAGCCCGCTTGGCGACTTCACCTTCGACACCGTCGACATCACCGAGTGATGCGCGGCTAGCTTCAAGGAGGGGCGTTCGCGACGCGAGCGCCCCTCCTTTGTTTTGTTTCTCAGGATGAAGCTTTCCAAAAAGCGGTCGGCGTCGCCGATGCCATCAGGGGCTTTCGCATGTTTCGTTTCTTTCTCGGGCGTCTGGCGGTTCTGATCCCAACCTTCATCGGCGTGTCGATCATCGCCTTCTCCTTTATCAGGCTGCTGCCTGGCGACCCGGTCGCGCTGCTGTCCGGCGAACGCGTCATGTCGCCCGAACGTCACGCCGAGATATCGGCGCAGCTCGGCCTCGATCGGCCGATCGTCATCCAGTACCTCGATTATCTGTGGGGCGTGCTTCAGGGTGATTTCGGCACGTCGATCTCCACCAAGCAGCCGGTGCTGCAGCAGTTCATGGAGCTGTTCCCGGCAACGCTGGAACTGTCGCTCTGCGCGATCATCTTCGCCATTATCCTCGGCATTCCGGCAGGCGTCTTCGCTGCCATCAAGCGCGGAACGATTTTCGATCAGGCCATCATGGGCACGGCCCTGATCGGCTTTTCAATGCCGATCTTCTGGTGGGGCCTGCTCCTGATCATCCTGTTCTCGGGCATCCTGCAGTGGACGCCGGTGTCGGGCCGCATCTCGCTGATGTATTTCTTCCCGTCGGTCACCGGCTTCATGCTGATCGACTCTTTGCTTTCCGGACAACCCGGCGCCTTCAAATCCGCCGTCAGCCATCTCATCCTGCCGACGATCGTGCTCGGCACGATCCCGCTCGCCGTCATCGCCCGCCAGACCCGCTCGGCAATGCTCGAGGTCCTGTCGGAGGACTACGTGCGCACGGCGCGCGCCAAGGGCCTTTCCGCCTATCGCGTGGTCGGCATCCATGCGCTGCGCAACGCGATGATCCCGGTGGTAACAACGATTGGCTTGCAGGTGGGCGTTATGCTCGCAGGCGCGATCCTGACAGAGTCCATCTTCTCCTGGCCGGGCATCGGCAAATGGATGGTCGATTCCGTATTCCGACGAGACTACCCTGTGATCCAGGGCGGGCTCCTGATCATTGCCGGCATCATCATGCTGGTCAACCTGATGGTCGATCTGCTCTACGGCCTCATCAACCCGCGCATCAGGCACTGAGGAGGCATCGCCATGGCTGACGCAGTCGCAAACTCCACAGGTCCCGTCTCCGTCGATCCGTCGCGTCGTGCGCGCTTCGCCGAGTTCTGGTTCTACTTCTCCGAAAATCGCGGAGCGGTGATCGGTCTCTTCTTCTTCCTGTTCCTGATCGTGCTGGCAGTCTTCGCGCCGCTGATCGCGCCGCACGCACCGAACGCCCAGTATCGCGACGCCGTGCTTGTGCCGCCTTTCTGGCAGCGGGGCGGCAGCACGACCTTCCTGCTCGGCACCGACGCCGTCGGCCGCGACATGCTCTCGCGCCTGATCTTCGGCACGCGCTACTCCCTTTTCATCGGCGTCATCGTGACGACCCTGTCGCTTGTCGGAGGCATCATCCTCGGTGTCATCGCGGGCTATTTCCGCGGCTGGGTCGACACGGCCATCATGCGCGTGATGGACATCATCCTCGCGTTCCCGTCGCTGCTGCTGGCGCTTGTGCTGGTGGCGGTGCTCGGGCCTGGCCTCACCAATGCGATGATCGCCATCGCGCTCGTCTTCCAACCGCACTTCGTCCGGCTCACCCGCGCCGCCGTCATGGTCGAGAAGAACCGAGACTACGTCGTCGCCGCGAAGGTGGCCGGCGCAGGTTCGCTGCGCCTGATGTTCTCAACAATCCTGCCGAACTGCATGGCGCCGCTGATCGTCCAGGCAACGCTTTCCTTCTCAAGCGCTATTCTCGACGCAGCCGCTCTCGGCTTCCTCGGCATGGGCGCGCAGCCGCCGACGCCGGAGTGGGGCACGATGCTGGCCGAGGCGCGCGAGTTCATCCTGCGCGCATGGTGGGTGGTCACGCTGCCCGGCCTCGCCATCCTGCTCACCGTGCTGGCGATCAACCTGATGGGCGACGGCCTGCGCGACGCGCTCGACCCCAAGCTGAAGAGGAGCTGAGGCAATGGCGCTTCTCGAAATCGAAAATCTCGTTGTCGAGTTCCAGACGGCGACCGGCATGTTCCGCGCGGTTGATGGCGTGTCGCTTTCGGTCGACAGGCGTGAGGTGCTGGCGATCGTGGGCGAGTCCGGCTCTGGCAAGTCCGTCTCGATGCTGGCGGTGATGGGGCTGCTGCCATGGACCGCAAAGGTGTCGGCGGACAAGATGATGTTCGACGGCATCGACCTCCAGAAGATTTCGCCGCAGGATCGGCGCAAGCTCGTCGGCAAGGACATGTCGATGATCTTCCAGGAGCCGATGGCGAGCCTCAATCCCTGCTTCACGGTGGGCTTCCAGATCGAGGAAGTCTTAAAAGTTCACATGGGCATGGACCGTGCCCAACGCCGCGCCCGCGCCATCGAACTCCTGACGCTGGTCGGCATCCCCGAACCAGCGCATCGCCTGAACAGCTTCCCGCACCAGATGTCGGGCGGTCAGTGCCAGCGCATCATGATCGCCATGGCGCTTGCCTGCAATCCGAAGCTGCTGATCGCCGATGAGCCGACCACCGCGCTCGACGTGACGATCCAGAAGCAGATCCTCGACCTGCTGGTGCGCCTGCAGGAAGAGTATGGCATGGGCCTGATCATGATCACCCACAACATGGGCGTCGTCGCGGAAACGGCCGACCGCGTGATCGTCCAATACAAGGGCCGCAAGATGGAGGAGGCGGACGTGCTCTCGCTCTTCGAGAATCCCAAGAGCAACTACACGCGCGCTCTTCTCTCCGCGCTGCCTGACAACGCGACCGGCGACCGCCTGCCGACCATCGACACGTTCCTGATGGAGGCGGAAGCCGCCGCCGTGGTCGCCCCGATGATGGAGCCGCCGCTATGACCAGGGTTCTCGAAGCGAAGAACATCGTGCGCGACTATCACGTCGGTGGCGGTCTGTTCGGCAAGCCACGTACCGTGCATGCGGTCAAGGGCGTCAGCTTCTCGGTGGAGAAGGGCCGGACGCTTGCCATTGTCGGCGAATCCGGCTGCGGAAAGTCCACGCTCGCGCGCATCGTCACCATGATCGACGCCCCGACGTCAGGCGAGCTCTTCATCGACGGCAAGAAGGTCGACATCGCCAGGGACGGCCTTTCGCCCGAGATGCGGCGCAAGGTGCAGATCGTTTTTCAGAACCCTTACGGTTCGCTAAACCCCCGCCAGAAGATCGGCGACGTTCTCGGCGAGCCGCTGAAGATCAACACCGATGTTCCGGCCGGCGAGCGGCGCGACCGCGCCATGGCGATGCTGCAGAAGGTCGGCCTCCAGCCCGAACATTATCATCGCTATCCGCACATGTTCTCCGGCGGGCAGCGCCAGCGCATCGCGATTGCCCGCGCGCTGATGCTGAACCCGAGCCTGCTCGTGCTCGACGAGCCGGTGTCAGCGCTCGACCTCTCCGTACAGGCGCAGGTGCTGAATCTTCTCGCCGACCTGCAGGACGAATTCCAGCTCACCTACGTCTTCATCAGCCACGACCTCTCGGTCGTCCGCTACATCGCCGACGAGGTGATGGTGATGTATTTCGGCGAGGCCGTCGAATACGGCCCGCGCGACGACGTGTTTGCGAACCCGCAGCACAGCTATACGAAGACGCTGTTTGCGGCGACACCGCGCGCCGATGTCGAAAGCATCCGGGCGCGCATCGCGCGCAAGAAGGCAGCCTGATCCGGGGACATCGCCCCGACCTAATTGGGCGACGTGACGCTCTTGGTTTGCTGTTCCTTTGTCCACTTGCCGGCCGGTCGGTCCAGGTATTGGAAAAACTCGTTGGTTATCAGCCCCTGCACGCAAGTGATCCTGCGATCTTCGATGGAGACGTCCCTGCCTCGCAGGACGGTACCCAGGACGGCAGGGCCGGTTATGTCCCACACGGACGTAAGGACACCTTCCTCGATGTTCTGGTTGACGATTAAAACCATATCCTCGATCAGGGGAGAGCTCGATGCCGAGGCGAAAAAATAATTCGTCACCCGGTCGCCTTGGTCGGTGATGTACAGCTCCCGCCGGTCGCCGAGGGTGAAGCCGAGCGGCCAGACCAGACCGGCGTCCATGTCCATATAGACGCCGCCATGGTAGTTGACTGTGAGCAGCCGCCAAAAATCGGCCCGCGCCGCGCCAATCTGGAGCCGTGCATAATTCGCCTGCGTGCGTCCATCGCAGGTTGCGATGAAGGCGGCGATGCCGTCGTCATCGAGGAGCCTGAATTCGAACGTCGGGGCCATTATCCGGTTGAACAGGTAGTTGGCGTAGATGTTCAAGCTGACGCGTCGGCTGAAGTTGGTCTGCCAGACGATACGCGGTATGGAATGGTTCGAAGTGGTCTTGACCAACGGGCCGGCGCGTTCCGGGATTGTCAGGCGCAAGGAGGGGCGGATCGCGTGGACTGCGAAGAAGGCACCTTTGGAGAGGTTGCCAGCCAGTTTGAGAATACGGCTGACGACATATCGGACAATTCGCATTCGTCAAGCCTTCGGCTCGCAGCCGTCCTTCGATGAAAAATTGTCGCTATACAGTCTGGATCAGGCGTGCCCGGTGGCCTTGCGCTTGAGCTTTTTCCAGTTCCAGCGAATTGCCTGCTGCCAGAGCGGCCGCGGTTGAACGCCAAGTGCGGTTTGGAAGCTTCCGTTCTGCGATCCCTGCTCGACGATGGGCCGCTCGAACCACAGGATTTCGACGCCCAGTTGCGAATCCATCTGGTCGATCTGGAGATCGATGTTTTCCTTGAGGCCATTGCGGGAAAGCCAGTCAAGCCGCGCAGCCGCAACCGGGCGTGTGATCAGGTAGGAATCCGTGCACTTGCTCCGTGTTCCCGGATAGAGGTGCCGCCCAGGGACGAGGTCGCGAGCAGGCACGTAGTAATTGCAGCCATTGCCAAGATAGACGGCGCAGAACCGATCCGGCGAGCCCATCTCGTCAACGCAGACGCCCAGCTTGGCCACAAAATCTTCCGCAAGGAATACATCATCCTCGAAAACCAGACAGTAGGGCAGGTCGGTTGCCAGGAATTCCTGCCAGATGGCCATATGCTTGCGGCCTAGGGAATAGTGTCCCGGCGTAAGCTGCGAGGCTGCGATCTCCTCCTTGCTCAGGTCCGGAACATCGTAATCCAGAAAGAATTCGACGGGCACGCCTCGCGCCCCGAACTCTCGCAGGATGTGCTGCCTGCGATTCTCGAAGCCAACCTTGACGTGGCAGACGCGGGTAAAAATCCGGTCGAATATCTGTGCCATGCCGCGCGCAATAGCATTGCCCGAACCGCCGCACAACGGGACTCTGCCGGGGAGACTATTTCATGCCGAGCGCTCCAATGTGCACAAGGAGAAACTCTCTGGCCTTCCCTCACCGCTGGACCCTGACTAAGTTGCGGTACCGTAACCGTCGATGCGCACAATGTTGGAGATGGGTTGATCTACATGATATTGAAGCGACTATTCAACTTCGGTCGAAAAACCCATAACCGCGTCGTCAGCACTGTCAGCTCTTCCGGCGCTACAATCCTCAAGCAACTGTCTCCGCAGTCTGAAGCCGCCTTGCCTTCCGAATGCGTAACGTTCGGCGTTACGCTCGCAAGTTCGCGGACCGTTCAGGATTGGGCGCTCACCTGCAACCTGCTGAAATCAACTTTGAAGTCCGTGCTCAGGCAGTCGGACCCGAGGCTGCGCGTCATCATATGCGGCCACGAAATGCCAGATCTTGCTGAACTCCGCGACGAACGAGTCGAGTTTATGTCGCTGCAAGGCCCGCCTCCCTACCAGCCGACAAAGTTCCGCACCGACAAGTTCAGGAAGCGGCTCAATGTAGGCAAGCGATTGCACCAACTCGGCGGAGGCTATTATATGCAGCTTGATGCCGATGACATCGTCCATCGCGACCTGGTCGACTATGTACTCCGGGAACGGCATCCGAATGGCCATCTAATTCCTAAAGGTTATGCATGCGACTGGACGGCCGGCTTGGTGGCGCCAGTTCCAGGTGTATGGCGCCTAAGTCTGGAGCGGGTATGCGGGAGCACTTCGGTGCTCTGGTTCAATCGACCCGACCTGCCTTCCTCTAAGACGACGAGCGAGCAGTTGCTTTTCAACATGTGTTCTCAGCACAACAGCATCCCAATCGCCTTCGAGGAAGAACTGCGTTATCTGGAAATCATGGATCTACCTGCTGTCATATATACGATGAACCACTCCCAGAACCTTTCCTTCAGTCTTCAGAGAAGCGGCAGCAGGAAAGGAAACATCGTCAATTTGATCCGAGAGCAAGCAATACGTGACGAAACAACATTGAAGAGCATCGACGAGAATTTCGGCACCTCGTTTGCCGAACGCAAACAAATCTACGAAGCAGCGCTACGTGCTTAGCTTCGACGAAGAATCCAGAACGGAGCTATCCCATCAGTCGGTTTGAATAGCAACTCTGGTTCTTCGTTCTCAGGTAAGCCGGGTGGACTGTAGCCGTACTTCTCGGCTAGATCGGCCAGGACAGGATGAAGTCGCTTGTGATCGAGTTTTTCATCCCCTCCTTCTTCGTTCCACAGGCGCACTGTCCATTTTAGGGCCGAGGAGAGACAACGGTCATCGTTAGTCCTGAAATTCCAGAGGTCGTCCCCGATTGCGGACAGCATTCTGGCCATCGTGGTCCACGCCTGCATGGTGAAAAGCATGTAGTGTTTTGGAGCGGCGCGCCTCATTTCCGCAGGCAGCGAGCCATCCGTTGCGAATTGCTGGTAGATGCGTGAGCGTGCATACAGACCTGCTGTAGCGAGGGCGCTTGGATCGCGCAGGAAATAGCCGATCGCAAAGCGCTGCAGATCGAAATAAACTCCATGATTGTTGTGGGCTCGAAAAATGGCCTGCGCGCCCGAATGGCTTTCCAGCCAATCAGAATAGGCCGAAAACCAGGCCTTCAATTCATCGGACTCACATTTGGATAAACTTCCGGACTCGATGACAAGGGCGACTGCATCAAGGAAATAGTAGATGTCCTTGAACTCTATGATGCCGAAAGTCTTGTTCCGCGATTTGCCATTAACGGTCTGTGCGAAGGTCAGATGAGGGTTCATTCGGGTTTCCGGCCGCAGGAACCAGCACCGCAGCAGTTCCGCCGCCTTTTCCGCGTATTTCGCTTCGCCGGTAACACTCCAACCCAGCGCTAGAGCAGTGGTGTCGTCAAAAAGACGTTGGAGATTGCTGCGATCGTATTGTTCGCTTCCTGGCTCGAACAGCGCCGAGCCCGGCACCCTGTCACCGTCCTTGTGAACGAACGACTTGTCGTCGGTGTCGGTTGGCCACCAGTAGGGTGCTGGACTGAAATAGTCGTGCTTGTCACCCGATGGCCCTAAGCCAGTTTTGTCCATAACGGAATATGGACCACGCTGGACAGCATCATCTGCATGGTTGCGGATTGCTGAGGCCAATGGGTAGTTGCTGACGGCCACGCGAAGCGCTTCGCGGTCGTAAAACAGAAGCGCGTTGCCCCGCTGGGACAACATTCTCTCGACCCAAGCCGAGTCAGCTTTTTCAATCGCGCGAAGGATAGCTTCGTCCCGACCCACTGCACGTCTAGCGCTACTCCCTTTGCCAACCTCAAATTCCGGTCGGCCGGAGTCTAGCCGGGCCACCCAACCTGCTGTCTGATAGAGGCCGGCTTCGTCGGCGAGAGACGGTTTGGGGAAATCCGAGGGATCAACAGGAAACCTGTCCCATCGTCCCGGCACTCCCAACCGCCATAAAAGATCTACCTTAGGCCTGCGACCGTATGGAATTTCGGAGTTGAACTCTTCTTTGGCATCCGCCCTGAATATTACCTGAGGCTCTTCCTTGGCCTTCACCGAATATTCCGGCTGCAGCAGTACCGAATTGTCCTCAATTCTGGCCATGGGCACAATCACGTAAGGCAGATAGGGTCGCCGCATGATACGTCCGCGGATCCTCCGAAAAGCGTCAGGGGTCAGAAAACAGTTGCCATCCCATGGCATGATCCATTTGAAATCGGCGCCAAAATTCTTCAACGCGAAGTTGCGCGCGCCATTGTTGTTCATCAGGTAGTTCACTTTGTTTCGCCGGGCTGATATTTCCAGCTTTGCAATCGTCCTTTGCTCCAAAGTGAGAAGCTTGCTACTGGAAAGAATTCCGTCCTCCGGAAGTCGGCCGAAATCGTATTGAACCTTACCATATTCGCTAAGATCAAAGGGTATCTCTTTATACTCCTGTCCGTAGCGTTCTAGAAGTTCTATTATCCTCCTTCGTTCATTGTTATCCATGATCCTGTTTACGACCCAGACCTTCTTGCAGTCTGGAAAGTGGGCTTCGTTTTTCAGTATAAACTCGACGTTACGGCGAGACTGTCCGGTCTCGTGGCGTGGTTCGAGGTCATTGCCGATGATCCTGACCAACAAGAACCTGTCGGGCCATGCCGACATGGATCGGAATCTATACGTCAAGAAAGCGTGGATCATCATGGCGCGACGGCGCAATGTGAGACGAAGTGAGCGGCGCGAGGGATCGATGTACTTCTGCTCGAACCGCTTCAATTCGGCAGAGAGTTTTTCCCGAAAGCTACGCTTCTTTGACGACATGTTCGTTCCTGCGGCAATCCGGCGGCCACCGGGTCCGAGGAATCCAAACTGCACAGCCGCGATTGATTTACAATGCCCGCGACGTGCAAACTCGTTAACAAGGCCAGTAGCGATGCCGTGGCGTGGGTCGACACGCCCGATTGGATTGTTGGCATGTCTGAACCGAGATTTTTCAAGTTGGGCTGATGGACCTTCAGTCTACGATATTGATCTTGTGGTCTCCGGGAACAGGCCGGCCCAAGCCGGCTTTTTCACAATGCCGACGCGCTCCATTTGGATGATCGCGTCGAGACATCGGGACATCTCGCTATGTTTTCTCAACCTTGCGCAAGCCACAATCCAAGAGAGCTTTCATAAGTCCATCGAACCGCCTGAACAGCACGATATCTTCCGCCAATGCAGCGTCGGCCAAGCGCATCGCCCCCCAGCGCCTTCTCAGGCTTTGCCACCCCTCCGGCCGAATCGACCTTGTCTGCTGGTTCAGGACTGCCGCGACAAATCCATTTTCGATGAACAGTTCGCAAAGGTCGTCGAGACGCGCGCCGCGATCATCGAGCATCGAGCATATCTCGCAAAGCAGCACAATTTCTTCGGGATGGTGGCGCAGCAACTTGCTGCAGCCGCGCAAGACGTCCAGTTCCGAACCCTGGACGTCTAGCTTGATGACGAGAGGCCGTCGCCTGATGCCGGCATAGCCATCGAGAGCACGTGCATTGACGTGGACGAACGCATACCCGTCGCGCGCTCCAAGTCGATGATCACCCAAATTGTCGGCATCGAGGCTGAGCAACTCTGAGCGATCGCCATCGGACAGTGCGAAGGCGTTCACCCTGACGTTCGTAAGACTGCTTAGTGCTACGTTCCGGCGCAACAACTCCAGATTTCTCTTGTCGGGCTCGAAACTGTGAATTTCTCCTCGTGATCCGAGATAATGGCCGGCGACGACGCTATACCAGCCAATATTGGCGCCGACATCAACAAGATCGGCGTCCTTTCGGAGGAGTTCGGCCATCAGCGAGGTTGTCGTCTCTTCCCACATTCCAGAGCGATCTATCGACCGGGAGATGTAGATGTCGCGCTGGCCGTGGGTTTCAAACGGGAGCGGTTCGATCCCCTTGAGTTTGATGACGCGCCGGTTTGGTTCCAGGGTGGGCGCGGCGTCAGGCTCCGGCCAAAAAGGGACTCGCAATGACGGTTGTTTCCTTCATGTCCGCGTCGCATTTAGCCTTGTCATAGCTTCTAGTTGCAAACAAGGTCGGCACGATGAGCGAAAACCAAGCCCATGATGAGCGAGAGCTGGCTGCGCTCGCTCTCCGACTGCGCCAACTGCCCGATGCGATCCCACGGCGCGACCGAAGCCAGGGGCGTGGAATCGTCATCCCCGCAGGTGGTTCCAACATTTTCACGAATGCCTATGTCCTCATATCGATCTTGCGGCGGACGCTCGGCTGCAAGCTGCCCATCGAGGTTTGGCATCTAGGGCCGCAGGAGATGTCGCCCACGATGGCAAGGCTGCTCTATGACCTGGACGTCATGGTTGTGGATGCGCTTCCAAGAATCGCCGCGGCGGGGTTAAATCTGCGCGACGGCTGGCAGTTGAAGTCGTTCTGCCTGCAGCACTGCCGCTTTGCTGAAGTGCTGCTGCTCGATGCGGATCAAGTGCCTCTGGTCGATCCTTCGCAACTCTTCGACTGGCAACAGTACGGGGATACTGGCGCGGTCTTCTGGCCGGATGTCGTCGGGTTGCGATCCGGCAATCCCGTATGGCAGGCAATGGGCCTGCTGCCTGAAACGCCTGAGATCTCGCTCGAAAGCGGACAGGTCCTTGTCGATAAGCGAAGGCACTGGAAAGCGCTATCAATCGCGGTCGAACTCAACCAGGCGGCCGCTTTGATCTACCGATACGTTTATGGTGACAAGGATACGTTCCTCCTCGCCTTCCGGTTGGCCGATGAGGTGTTTTCGCTGGTGCCTCACGGGCCCTTCCGGGCCGCGCGTTGGATGGCGCAGCGTGACTTCTCAGGCGCGCCGATCTTCCAGCATCTGACGAACTGCAAATGGTCTTATTCATCGGACGAATCTCCGGGCGAAGGATTTCGCCGATACGACGAGTGCCTAGCGGCGCTTCGGCATCTGCGCCAACGCTGGAACGGTCGCATCTTCCATGCGCCGGATCGCCCGCCTGCGGCGCGGAGTATGGAAACTGAATTGGCCGCTGCTGGTCGGTTGCTGCTCGAGGTCATCGGAGAGGAGAAGGTCGAGATCGAGCTGCTTCCCCATGGCGAGATAGGCATCGGTCGCTCGGCGTATCGTCAGAACTGGTGGTGCGATACAGAGGAAGGCCAGTTGAGACTTCTGATCCGGGACGCGGATCGCGTGACATATCGGCTGAGGGTCGGGAAAGACGGGGTTTGGGAAGGCCTACGAAGCAGTCACGTCGAATCGTCGGCGACGTTAACGCGGACGGCCCCGCTGGCCTCGGACTGCTTCGATAGGCCAGGGATGGCCGACGACATGCTGCGCGCGATCAATTTCCCTGAGCATGGCGACGACGACTGGGTGAGGCTTCGCGCGACCGTGGAAATAGTCGCGCGCTTCGATCCCAGCCTCCTTTCGCGCTTGCACACGATCGCATCGATGTGCGCCGAGCCTTCCAGAAGCACGCTGCTGGAACTTGTCGACGGCATCGAACAGCAGACCACATTTACAACGATCGAACGCACCAGTCTCGAGATTCTCCATAAACGCTATCGTCCCCTGGTCAACTTCGACAAATGAAGCGGCCAAAAGCACTCTTCATTGCGCCGGCGGCTCCAGGCCGAGATGGCAATGGGCTCGCAATGCGGCTCGGGGTATTTTTGGAGGCCGTCGCCAGATGCGCGGATACCGAACTGCTAATCCTGCCAATCGCAGGACCGGGGGCGGAAGAATGCGATCTTGCTCGTCAACTAGGCATTCGGGCATCAACGCTTGCAGTCGCCGGAATCACGGACACGAACTACCATCTGCTTAGTCGGTTGTCGTCCCCCGCCGATAGGCTCGCCGCCTTCAAGCGATACGGCCGAGGCTCCCGGCATTCCGCCATCTCGCTGCCGGTGGTCGAAGCGGTCCGCGCAATGGTTGAAGGCGACGATTTCGATCTGGTCCATACCGGTAGGCTCTACATAGCCGAGGCCGCGCTGGGAACTGGAGTTGCCCGCCGCACGCTTGATCTGGACGAAGACGATGCCTGGGCCTGGCGCAGGCAGGCGGAGTTGGCCCGCGAGGCCGGACGGGTCGAGACGGCCGAATGGGCGGAGGCCGAGGCGCAGGCAGAAGACCGGCTCCTTGGCCGCATCGCGAGCCGCTTTGACGCGCTGTTCGTGGCGGGCGATCTCGATCGTCAGCGCCTGCTCGCAAGGCACGGAGGCCTTCGGCTGGAAGTCATCCCCAACAGCGTGTCGCTACCCGCTTCGCCGAGACGCAACGAAGAGCGCGATACGCTTCTGTTTGTGGGCAATCTTTCGTATGCGCCCAACATCGAGGGTATTGTTTGGTTTATTCGCGAAGTTTTGCCCTTGATCCTGAAGGTACGCGCCGTCCGGCTGCGCATCGTTGGCCGTGGGCATTCGGTGGCACTGGCTGGCTTGGCGGACGGTGCGGTTGAAGTGCTTGGGGCTGTCGAGAATCTGACGGCGATCTATGAAGCGTCCACGCTCGCAATTGCGCCGCTTTTCTCAGGCGCCGGGACGCGTATCAAGGTCATCGAGGCGGCCGCGTTCGGCGTACCGCTGGTCGCCACCACCATAGCGACCCAGGGGCTCGCCATCTCCGCGGAGACAATTTGGCAGGCCGACGATGCTGCTGGCTTCGGGGCAGCGATCCTTGCCGCTCTCTCCGATCCTGAAGAGCGAGCGAGGCGTGCCCGCGGGGCCCGGCTCTTGGTCGCAGAACGCTACGATCGGGAACGCATAGTTGGCGATCTCGCCAACCGATTTGGTGATATCCTGGAAAGAACCTGACTGCAGGAAACTGACATGCCGCCGCCGATCTTGGTTCGAACCTTATCTAGCGAATATCGGCTCGACGTGCCCTCCAAGCTTGCGCGCGACCGTTTCGCGTTTGTGCGCACCGATCCCGAACTGGAAGATATGACGCTGACCCCGATCGATATCGAGGTTACCGAATCGGAGGGATTTTACCGGATGCCGCTTCCAAACGGCCCGGTTATCGAAGGAACGTCCGGCCACTGCATGGATGTCCTTCACGGATTGTTGATAAGCGACCTTCTAAAGGCTTATCCCGGATATCCCTTGATTCACGGCGCGACGATGCGGATCGGTGCCAACCGCATTTTGGTGGCCGGGGGAAAGGGGGCGGGGAAATCGACGCTCGCCCTTTACATGCTGTCGAGGGGACATGATGTGGAAGGCGACGAGCACCTTCTCGTTCTTCCCGACGCCGTTGTCGCTCGGCCGCGCACCCTGCGCATCAAGCCCAACACGCTGAAGATTCTCGACGGGCTGCCGCCGTCAATCGCGTCGTCCCCCGTTCAAAGCCTATGGAATGGGACTGCGGTGCACTCGGTGAGCCCATCGCTTTTTGGCCGACCCTGGCGCATTGCCCAAGGCAGCCTGGCTGGTATGTTCTTCGCGGAAGCGAATCATGGCGGGCGGTCGATTGCCAGGCGGATCAGCGTGGAGGAAGCCTTCGCGAGGTTGGTGGCGAATACCTACTTCCTGAAGTCGGGCATTGCCGGAATGGCAAGCCGCCTCAGGCTTCTGGCTCTCGGAACCCCGGCATACCTGCTGCAATTGGGCGACCTTGCCTCGGCCGAGTGGCACTTGACGATGGCGTCGCGCTCTTGACGCCATGGGCGTAATGTTGTTCCTCACCCAGGCTGAAACTTGCAGAGGGACTATCATGAACGATCAGGAACGCCTCAACAATGCGCTCGAAACGATCGATGAATCACGGCGCGGTGCATTGCGCAAGCTTGTTGTGACCGCATCCTTCGCTCCGCCCGTCGTCGCTTCGTTTGCGATCAACGGCATGATGGTGACCTCTGTGCAGGCGCAGTCGGGCTCCAGCAACATGACAAACATATTCTGACGCGAGCTTCGATTTCGGCGGCGCTGATTGTCCGCAACGAAGAAAAATTCCTGGACGGCTGCTTGGCATCGATAGCGGCTCATGTCGATGAGATCGTGATCGTCGATACTGGCTCGACGGACAGTACCCTTGCCATAGCAAGATCCTATGACGCCACCGTCCTCGAACGGGTGTGGCGGAACGATTTCGCGTGGGCCCGCAACGAAGCTCTGGCAGCCGCGAGCGGCGACTGGATTCTCTATATCGACGCCGACGAGCGCCTGATACTGCCGGACGGGGGCGATCTCGCCGAGGGCCTCGACCCTGCGGATATCCTCGCTGCCCGCGTGGGTTTCCGACCGAAGGTCAACTCAACGCCATTTCGTGAGCATCGCCTTTTCCGCAACAGTCCACGCATTCGCTTCCGCGGGACAATGCACGAAACGGTGATGCCGGATCTTGCCTTGCTCATAAAGGAAACAGGTGGACGCGTCGTCGATACCCGCGCGGAGATTCAACATCTCGGCTATGAGGGCGAGCAGTCTCACAAACATGCACGCAATCTGCCTCTGCTGCGTGCCGCCCTCAAGCGGGAACCCGGGCGTCTCTACTATTGGCACCATCTTGTTTCGACGCTTGAGGCAATCGGCGAGGTCGACGAGGCCATGGTCACTGCCACCAAGGTTGCGGAGCGCATGAGACAAACCGAACCGACCGGCATGGAGCGTCCGATTGCCTCACTATTGCTGTGCACTTATGCGCGACTGCTGCACGCACGCGGCCACGATGCCATGCCGGAGATCGAGGCTGGGCTGGCCTACTATCCTGAGCACGCCTACCTGCGGCTCATCAAGGCACAAGTCCTGATCGACAGGAATGAACCTGCGCTCGCGATCACCATCCTTGAAGAACTTGCCGCTATCGACGGCGCGACATATGCGGACGAGACGCTTTCTCATGACCGCCGTATCTTCGATGTTTGGGCGCATGATCTGCTCGGCGTCGCGCTGCTTCGTCTGGGACGGCGTAATGAAGCGGCTGCATCCTTCGAACGCGCTGCCGCCGGTGCGCCGGACGATCTGTCCTATAAGGCGAAGGCATTGGCGATCAGACCGTCTTCCGGGTCGCTGGGGAAAGCAGCGAACTCATAACGCTCCAGCGCAGCTTTTGCCGGCCCAGCCAAGTCGCGCCGTCCGGCATCCGGCTCAGCCTTTTACCCGAGAGTCCCATCCGCAGTTCGTTCAAGATGCCGCCATAGTTGCCGATCGCATCTCCCGTTCGATGCGACATGCGTTTCCATGATGCAATGGCATCCGGCTGAATCGAAAATGGCGCAGGCACCGGCATCCGGAAACGCTCTGCCGCTGCAGCGAGCCAGAGGTCCAAGATCGCGACAAGTCGGGGATGCGAAACCGCAAGGTTTAACAGTTCGTGGCGGCCGGCATCCGTAAGGTCTGCGAAGGCGGCGGCGAACTCGTAGAGACCCTTCGTGCTCAGCCTCCCATACTTGTCGCCACGATGCGAGACATGATGGTGGATGACGCAATAAAGCAGGTCCGTGTGAGGCGGAAGGATGCGGGCGATACCATCGTGTCGGCTGTCGCGAAGGCTTTGCGCCATGAGCGTCTCCGTGCTCAGCAGGATGTCAGCCCTATGCATCGCCGCGCGGTCGTGGAACTCCAGCCAGCCAGGTAGGTCGTCGCGATAGAGATTGATCTCGTGGTGCCAGTTGGCGGGCTGTTCGTAACCGGCGGCTGGCGTATAGCCGGCGCGAACGGCAACAGCTTGGGCTTCGACGGCGCGGCCAGGCGTCAGAAGATCGAGATCCCCCATCGTTCGCCATCCGGGAATGCCGGTCCATAGGGTACGGGCTCCTTTCAGGAGCAGCGGCTCCATTCCGCTCGCGTTGAGGAGACCGACCAGTTCGATCAGCCGGTCAAGCATGGCAGCGCGAACCGCTTGGTGGCGTGCAATTCCCTCGCTCAGCGCCAGGGTGATTGTTACGCGCCCATCGGACGAACGAAACTCAGGAATGCCTGCAGTAAGGTGTTTGCGGTTCGCTTCTGTCCCTAGAGCCGGTAGAAGTTGGCGCATGTTGGCAGCCGCGACCACGTCATCCCACGCACCCGCGTTCAACCGGCTCCGAAGCGCCAATATCTCGTCTGGCGCCTGGACCATTGCCAAGCATTGGCAAAGCTCCAGCACCGCTTGTTGTTCATCCGTTGGGTGCGTCGAGCTTTCCACAGGCTAGTTCGGATGGTGGAGAACTTCGAGATCTGGCAGTCCCCAGCATTGGACGCCCATGTCGGACGCCATGATTCCTAGCCCCTCGGTCTCGATCTCTCCCGCTCCCCACGCCCCGGCCTTCACTCTAATGCGGTGGTTGGGCCTGCCATAGGGAAAAGGCGGAAATATCAGGCCTTCACGGTGAAGGTCCGCCCTTATCATCAGGATTGTTCCCCCTACTGAATCCAGACGAACCGCGCTTGACCCGCGGCGATCCTCAAGAAGAGTTTTGCCCTGATCGGCCCAGCTGTTCCTGTCAAAACTCTCCCCGCCGGGCTTGGTGACTGCGTGTGGTGTCACGATGTTGAAGCCGGTAGCTAGAAGACGAGAGATAATGTCTGGTGGGTAGTCGATCATGTCGACATCGATCCACAGCACCCAATCTTCGTCGCGAAGAGCCGAGAACAGAAGTCGGTTCCGCGAGCGCGCAAGGATCTTGCGGCGAGCCATTTGATAGGATGGCGTCCAGCGCTGCTGTCCCGCGGGAATGGAAAAACCGTAGGCATGGCTTGAAACTGTCACGCGCGAGCAGCGAGCCTCGAGTCGCGGCCGCAACCTGTCGATCACATCCAGTGTCTCATCCACGCTATCGCTTTCCAGCATTCCCAGCGACAACCGCTCTTGCGGCCAGTCAAGCGTCTCTACCAGCTCGACATATCTGGGCAGGTGGGCGGCCGCGCTTTTGACCGGCGTCAGGATGAGAATTTTCGGTTCGTCTGACATTTTTTCCTTTTGGCGTCAGGGCTTGGCAGTCAAGCAGCGTGCGCTACAGTGTACGTATTCAGTGGTGAAGCAAGCATAGCGGAGAAGCAAGTCAAGATGGCGGAGACGATCGGAACGAAGGCAATCGAGGCCAATGCTACATTCGCAGTTTCATCAGACCTCGAGATTTCCCAGGTTCCTGACGGAGCCATGATCTTTCAGGCATCGCGCGATCGGGTTCACTATCTCAATCCGACCGCAGCGATCATCCTGGAATTGTGCGACCTCGGCAAATCCCGTGCCGAAATCGAGGCGTTCATGATCGAAGGATTTGCTTTGACCGCCCCGATAGCCGACGAGGTCGAGAAATGCCTGAACGACCTTCTCCTGGAAGGCTTGATCACTCCCGCCTGACGCAATTCATTGCGGGTGATCGAGTTAGGCTATCGAGTTAGGCTGAGGCGCTGGTGACTGGTGCCGCTTAGGTGACTCGAACACCTGACCCCATCATTACGAATGATGTGCTCTACCAACTGAGCTAAAGCGGCAACCGCCCTCGGCGCGGAGCCGGCGGATTGGTGCGCGTGATAGCCGCAATGCGCGGCAAATTCAAGCCGCGCTCTGTGCCATTCGAAAATTCGTCGGTGTGCTGCCTTCAGCGCTTAACTTTCGTCTCGGCACCCGATAAGTGTAGTCTCCAAAGCGCTTTGGAGGATAAAAACAATGATCCGGACGGTTGTGTGGGGCGAGAACGTGCACGAGCAGACGAACGAAGCGGTGCGCGCCATCTATCCCGACGGCATGCATGCAACGATCGCCTCGGCGCTGCGGCAGGACAAGGCGCTGGAGGTTTCGACCGCCACGCTTCAGGAGCCTGAGCATGGCCTGACTGCCGAACGTCTGGCGGCGACCGACGTGCTGCTGTGGTGGGGCCATGCCGCGCATGGCGAGGTGAAGGACGAGGTGGTCGAGCGTGTCGCGGGGCGTGTCTGGGAGGGAATGGGGCTGATCGTCCTGCATTCCGGCCACTACTCCAAGATTTTTAAGCGGCTGATGGGTACGCCCTGCTCGCTGAAATGGCGCGAGGCCGGCGAGCGTGAGCGTGCCTGGGCGATCAATCGCGGCCATCCAATCGCGCAGGGCGTCGGCGAATGTATTGAGATCGCCGAGACCGAGATGTATGGCGAGCCTTTTGCGGTGTCGGAGCCAATGGAGACGGTTTTCGTCTCCTGGTACGAGGGCGGCGAAGTGTTTCGCTCCGGCATGACATGGCAGCGCGGCGCAGGCCGGATCTTCTATTTCTCGCCCGGCCACGAAACCTACCCGATCTACCACAACGAAGGCGTGCGGCAGGTGCTGAGAAACGCTGTGCATTGGGCCCACAACCTGGCCCCGGCATGGAGCGCAATCGCTGACGGGTCCAACGTCCCGGTCGGGCAGGCCAAGGAGAAGATCGTGCAGAAGGGTGCGCGCCTGCATGCCGACGGCGACAAGGGGCTGAGCTGAGGTTCGTCTATGAAGAAGCTGCTTCTTCTCGGCACGGGCGGCATCGCGGCCCACCATATCGAGGAATTCTCTGCGATTCCCGAGTGCAGGATCGTCGCCTGTGTGGACAGCATTCCCGGGAAAGCGGCGGCATTCGCGGCCGCGAATGACATCGAGCATGCGTTTGACAGCCTCGAAGAGGCAATCGCGTGGGGCGGGTTCGATGCGGCGATCAACTGCACTCCGGACGGCGCGCACAAGACGACGACGCTGGCGCTGATCCACGCCGGCAAGCATGTTCTCTGCGAAAAGCCTCTCGCGCCGACCTACGCGGACGTACTGGACATGACCGAGGCGGCGGAACGCGCCGGTCTGGTGAACATGGTCAACCTGACCTACCGCAATTCGCCCGCCGTTCAGAAGGCGCGTGAACTGGTCGAGGCCGGCGAGATCGGCACCTTGCGCCACCTCGAGGCGGCCTACCGGCAGAGTTGGCTGGTCTCCAAGGCATGGGGCGACGCGCTGAAGGAGCCGATGTGGCTGTGGCGTCAGTCGACGGCGCATGGCTCGACGGGTGTTCTTGGGGATGTCGGCATCCACATCCTCGATTTCGCTTCCTTTGGCGCGGCCGACGATTTCGCCAGCCTGAAAGCTGACCTTGTGACCTTCCCCAAAGTCGAGGGGAATCGCGTCGGCGAATACGTGCTCGACGCCAATGACAGCGTCGCGATGACGGCCCGACTGCGGTCCGGAGCGCTGGCGACCGTGGTCGCGACGCGTTTCGCGACCGGAAACCAGAACGAGCTTTCGCTGGCCCTGCACGGAACCAAAGGGGCGCTCAGGGTCGAGACGGACGGCAAGAACTCCAGCCTGTTCGGCTGTCTCGGTGATGATATCGACACGGCAACCTGGCGCGCCATAGACACCCCGCCGGTCAGGCGCAATGCGCGGCGCTTCGCGGATGCGTTGCTTGCGGGCAGGAACGGCGATCCATCATTTCGGCGCGCAGCCGACATCCAGAAGCTCATCGACGGAGCATTCGAGAGTTCGGCTACCGATCGGACGGTGGCTTTCTCATGAAGCCTGGACGGCAGATTCTGGAGCATTGCCACCGCAAGCCGTTGCCTCATCGCTTTCATGGGGTTAACCATCGTACATGCGAATGGTCGCAATGGGGAAGAGCGGTAATTGGATCCGATAGAAAAGGCGATCCGTAACGCGCTTGAGAAGGGAGACGCACAGGACAGGGCCTTCCGCGAGAAGGTTTACCGGTCCGCGTTTGCCGCGCTGGAGCGTTCGACGCAGTCCCAGCCGCAACTGACGGTTGAGATGGCGATCAAGCGCAGGCAGAACCTGCAGGCACGCATCACCAGCATCGAAGCCGAATATGTGGCGCCGCCCCTGCCGATTGAGCCCGAAGACATCGCCGACGTTCTGGCTGAGGCCGTCGAAATCCGGGATGATGCCGCTCCGGTTCCGTCGATCGACGGAACCGCCCTGGATGCCGGCCGTGGCGTAACTGCACCTCCAGTGGGTCTCGACGTCGGCACGCCGGCAGGCCATGCGCCTTCCGTGGATATCGGAGCGCCCTCGGCGCAGGAAGTTGGGGAGCCGAACTTCGGAACGCCCGACATCGGTGTTCCGGTTCGTGGCGAACCGCCTTTGGCCGGCACCCCGGCCGTGACCGTCGCGCCGGATCGCGACGAGCGTCGCGCGCGCCGCCGCAGGCCGTTTGCAGCCATGTTCATGATCCTGACGCTGCTTTGCATCGCTGCGATAGGAGGCTGGTGGGGCTATCAGACGGGCCTGTTCGATTTCCTCTCGTCCCCGCGCGTCGCCGCGCCGCCGCAACTGGTCGAGGAAGACGATTTCGATCCGGGACCGGACGGGTCGGCCGAGCCGGGCGACCTTGGCGGTTCGCAGGAGCTGCGCAACTGGATCACTGTATTTTCGCCGAGCGATCCCTCCGGCGTGAACGCCCCGACGGGTGCGACGGCCGATGTGAGCCAGGACGAGTCGGGATCGTATATCAAGATTCGATCGGGCGCCGACGGCGCGGACGTCATCTTCGATGTCGGCCAGGGCGTGCTCGAACAGATCGCCGGCAAGAAAGCGGTTTTCGACATATCGGCCCGCGCCGAGGACGGCCTGCAGACGCAGATCTCCATCAGTTGCGACTTCGGCGAGATGGGCGACTGCGGCCGCAAGCGCTACGCGGTCGGCTACGAGCGCGGCGAATATCTTTTCGACGTTTCCCTTCCGGCCAATAGGCCGGGCGCGGGCGGCTCGATCGCGATCAATTCCGACTTCGCCAATGAGGGCAAGGCGGTCGACATCTACGAGATCAAGGTCTCCGTGGTCGAGTGACGGGCTCGCCATAGCCGTCAATCCAGCATCGCCCGCAGCGTCTCGATCCTGTCCGCCTCGATGGTCGGCTTGTCCCAGCGCAGCCGCGAGATGCGCGGAAAGCGCATGGCCACGCCCGACTTGTGCCGCGTCGAGCGGTTGAGGCCCTCGAATGCCACTTCCAGCACCAGACCGTTGTCGCGGTCGGCGCGCACCGATCGCACGGGGCCAAAACGCTCGATCGTGTTGTCGCGGACGAACTTGTCGATCTGCTTCAGTTCCTCGTCGGTGAAGCCGAAATAGGCCTTGCCCACAGGCACCAGTTCCTCTTCGCCAAGCGCGCCCTGCCAGACGCCGAACGTATAATCCGAATAGAAGCTCGACCGCTTGCCGTGACCGCGCTGCGCATACATCAGCACCGCGTCGACGGTATGCGGGTCGCGCTTCCATTTGAACCACGGTCCCTTCGGTCGTCCCGCCAGATAGGGCGAATCCAGCCGCTTCAGCATAACGCCCTCGATGATCGGGTGGGGCGGGCTTGTCCGCATCCGGTTGAGGTCCTCCCAGTTCGTGAAGGGTGCGAGCGGCGAGAGATCGAACCGGCGCGGATCGAGCGTGGCGATAAACGCTTCGAGCCGCTTGCGGCGCTCGATGAAGGGCAGGGGACGCAGGTCCTCCTCCCCAAGCTGCAATATGTCGTAGCAGCGCATGAAGGCTGGAAATTTCTCGCGGATTTTGGGCGACACGGACTTGCGGTTCAGCCGCTGCTGCAGGTCGGAAAAAGTGCCCGTCGCCTCGCGCGGGTCGCCGACCAGAAGCTCGCCGTCGAGTGCGGCGGAAAAATCCATCGCGTCCACGAGGTCGGGGAACGCGCCCGACACATCATCGCCCGTACGCGAATAGAGCCGGCGGATGCCGCCTTCCGAAACGGCCTGCACACGGATGCCGTCCCATTTCCATTCCGCCGCATAGTCTGCGGGCTCGAGCTTTTCGAGGTCGCGGTCCTCTACCGGGTTCGACAGCATGACCGGACGAAACAGCGCCTTCGCCGCCTTTTCGGGTTTGGGCGCCTTGCCTTCCAGCCAGGCGAACAGTTCGTTGTAAGGCGGCTTCAGCCCGTGCCAGAGCTCTTCGATCTCGGCCACATCGACCTTGCCAAAGTCCGCCAGCGCCTGCTTGGCCAGCCGCGCCGAGACGCCGATGCGCAGGCCGCCTGTGACGAGCTTGATGATGGCGAAACGCGCCTCGATGCCGGCGCTGTCGAGCAGCCGCGCCAACACCGTCGGACCGTCCGAGCGGCTCGCCGATTGCAGCGCATCGACCACCTCGCCGAGTGTCGGCGCGTGATTGGGTTTCCGTTCAGGCGGAAGCTCCGGCCAGACCAGCGAAACGGTTTCGGCGAGATCGCCGACATAGTCGTATGAATAGCCGAACAGCACCGGGTCCATCCGCTCGGTGACGAGCGTGCGCAGCATGGCGGGCTTGATGGCAGCGATCGACAGGTCGCCCGTGATCGCCGCCAGCGCATAACCCCGGTCAGGGTCCTCGACCGTGCGGAAATAATCGACCAGCAGCGTCAGCTTGCCGTTGCGCGCCGGCGTCAGGACGAGGCGATCGAGGAGTTCGGCGAAGCGGTTCATGGGCGCTTATCCGGCGGGGTTGGTGCTCTACGTCGCCCCCCTCTGTCCTGCCGGACATCTCCCCCACATGGGGGGAGATTGGCAGTTCCGGCGCCCAGCTCTCTTTTGCAAGGTCGGGATTCGGCGAAGGTCACGATGAAGGCGTGATCTCCCCCCTCGTGGGGGAGATGGCCGGCAGGCCAGAGGGGGGCGCGAAAGGGCGGGACGTATACAATGTCGAACATCAATCCCCCTCATCCTCGTACCCCACCAAGTGAAGCGCCTTGGCCGCAATGCCCTGCAATTCGCACCAGCGGACCAGCGCCTCCTCGCGGCCGTGCGTCACCCAGATTTCGCTCGCGCCGGTCTCGACGATCGTCTCCAGCAATTCGTCCCAGTCGGAATGGTCCGAGATGATCAGCGGCAATTCGACGCCGCCCTGCTTGGCGCGCTGGCGGATGCGCATCCAGCCTGAGGCGAAGGCGGAGATCGGATCGGGGAAGCGCCGCGCCCAGCGGTCGGCGAAGGCCGATGGCGGGCCGACGACGATTGCGCCTGCGAAATCGCCTTTCGCGCCGCCTTCGACGGTTGCGGGCCGGAGGTCGCCGAGATCGATTCCCTCGGACTGGTAGTAATCGCAGAGCTTTGCCAGCGCACCGTGAATGAACACCGGCCTTTCATACCCGGCGTCCCGGATCAGGCGGATGACACGCTGCGCCTTGCCGAGCGCGTAGGCCCCGACCAGATGCGCCCGTTCCGGAAACTGCTCGGTAGAGCGGATGAGCTTGCCGATCTCGTGGGTGTCGGGCGGGTGACGGAACACCGGCAGTCCGAACGTCGCTTCGGTGATGAAGACATCGCAGCGGATGGGCTCGAATGGCTGGCTCGTGGCGTCCGGCCGGCGCTTGTAGTCGCCTGATGCGACGATGCGCGTGCCGCCATGATCGACGCAGATCTGCGCCGATCCCAGCACGTGCCCGGCCGGATGGAAGGTGACGTCCACACCATTGACCTGGATCGTTTCCCCGAATGCGGCCGCCTGCGTCGAGCCGGCAAAATCCTCGCCGTAGCGAAGCCCCATGATGTCGAGCGTCTGCTGCGTCGCCAGCACCGCGCCGTGGCCGGCCCGCGCATGGTCGGAATGGCCGTGCGTGACCAGCGCACGCGGCACCGGCCGCACCGGGTCGATGTAGAAATCTCCGGGCGGGCAGTAGAGGCCGGCCGGTTTCGGGCAAAGCAGGTCGCGTGGGCGCATGGCGCGAATGTAGGCATTCGCAGGCGTCGGGAAAGGGTGGGATGGCTGAGATGCTGACAGGATGGTGGCTCGATGCAGGCGCACTTTCTCATCGCCACGCCCTGCAATCGCAGTCTGGCCTTTGGGTTTCGTTTGCCCATGACTCGCTGTCCGACACGGCTTCGCCGGTCGGGCGTCATGGGTATGTGGGAAGCGACGCATGGCAGCGACGTCTCTTTTTTAGTTTTATTGACGCGCTGCCATGCGCCGCCGGCGTTTATCCCCCTGCCGGCGCCCGGCCCATCGGCTTCCGATCTCCTGGAAGCCGCGAGCGCACGAGGCGGCAGACGGTCGGACGTCCCGCTCAGTCCAACGGAAGCACCCGGCGCCACACTTGCCCCTGAATGCTGGCTGTACACACCAGGTCCCACAAGCAAGTTGCCAGAGAATTATGAGGGAGGCGGAAGATGCGTGGATAAAGAAGGCGAATTTTTGGGGCGGATCGAATGAAGTCAAAGGGTTGGGTGAAGGTTATATTCACACCAAATGGCCCCAAAGCGGCGAAGGGAGTGCGAACTTGGCGACATCGGGACAGGCTCGCCATCTCGCCTTCCTGCATCCGCCGGGATAAAGACCGGCCATGGCCAAACCGCTCGACACATCTTCCGGCGACATCCTTGCCGACCGCCGCGCTGACTATGCCGAGATGCTGTTCGGCGCGGGCGAGGCTGTGCCCGCCGCCGAACTCATGCTCGGCGCGCTGGAACTCGCGCCCGACTGGGCGTTCGGATGGTTCCGGCTTGGCGAGTTCCATGAGGCTGCAGGCGACATGGAAGCGGCGGCGCAAGCCTGGCGCATGGCGCAGAAGCTGGACCCGGCGGACCGGGCCGGCGCTGCGCTTAAGCTTGCTTTGGCGGGCAAGGCCAGCGCGGCGGACGCGCCGCCATCGGCTTTTGTCGAGGCGCTGTTCGACCAGTATGCGGAAAAGTTCGACCATGCTCTGGTGGATACGCTTGGCTACCGCGTGCCGGAGTTTCTTGCGGACGCGATCGTGGCTGCGCATCCCGGCCGCTTCCGGCTGGCGCTCGACCTTGGCTGCGGCACCGGGCTGATGGGCGAGCGACTGAGGCCCACCTGCGACCGGCTCGAAGGCTTCGACATCTCGGCCGAAATGCTGCGCAAGGCGCGCGCCAAGGGCGTCTACGACCGGCTGGAAAAGGCAGATTTGCAGGCTTTTTCCCATGATGGACCGAAGGCCGACCTCGTCACGGCCGCCGACGTCTTCATGTATGTCGGCGCGCTGGAGGGCGTGGTGACGACCGTGGCCGGATTGCTCGCCGAGGACGGGCTGTTCGCTTTTTCGGTGGAGAAGCTTGAGGCGAAGGACGGCTTCTCGCTGCAGCTGTCGCGGCGCTATGCGCATGCGGAGGCCTATGTACGGCGGGTGCTGGGAGAGGTTGGGCTGGCGGTCGTTTCGATCGAGGAGAAGACCATCCGGCAGGATCGCAATGAGCCGGTGACGGGGCTGATTGTGGTGGCGGAGCGCTGACTTCCCCTCCCCCTCGCGGGGAGGGTGTCCGGACAAAGTCCGGTCGGGTGGGGTAGCCTCGCACAGAACTCAACGCAGTCAGAAGCCTCGGCGCACGACCTCCGGGTACCCCACCCGTCCGACCGCCTGCGGCGATCGTCCACCCTCCCCGCAAGGGGGAGGGGTATCCGTACTCGATCCCCTTTTGTTCCAATTTTCCCTTGGCGTCCTGCGTTGCCCGCGCTACCTCTGGCGCGTGACGCGACAGCTAAAGCCCAAGGCCGACCCAGCCAAAACCGCCGCAACCCTGCCGGACCAGTTCATAAAATGGTTCGCGGAGCGCGGCTGGTCGCCGCGTGCGCACCAGATCGAGCTTCTGGGCAAGGCCCAGGCGGGGAAGTCGGTGCTGCTGATCGCGCCGACCGGTGCGGGCAAGACGCTGGCCGGCTTCATGCCGACGCTGACCGACCTCGCTGTCAGGCCAAAGCGCAAGCCGGGCGAGGCGCGTCGCGGCATCCACACGCTCTACATTTCGCCGTTGAAGGCGCTTGCCGTCGACATCGAGCGCAACCTCGCCAAGCCCGTCGAGGAGATGGCGCTGCCGATCACGCTGGAAACGCGCACCGGCGACACGCCTGCCCACAAGCGCCAGCGCCAGAAGCTGGTCCCGCCCGACATCCTGCTCACCACGCCGGAACAGCTTGCCCTGCTGATCGCGACGTCGGA
Source organism: Mesorhizobium sp. (assembly GCF_016793485.1). GTDB lineage: Bacteria > Pseudomonadota > Alphaproteobacteria > Rhizobiales > Rhizobiaceae > Mesorhizobium_K. Next base: position 142,743 of record NZ_JAEULZ010000046.1, read on the forward strand.
CGCGAAGCGCCTCTTCGAGGACCTGCGTTACGTCGTCTTCGACGAGCTGCATTCGCTGGTGACGTCCAAGCGCGGCCATCTGCTGGCGCTGGGTCTGGCACGACTGCGCGCCATCGTGCCCGGGCTGCAGGCCATCGGCCTTTCCGCGACGGTGGCCGACCCGGACGAGTTGCGCCGCTGGCTCGTGCCGCAGGAGCCGCCGGGCGCGATGGCGGAGCTCATCACAGTTGCGGGCGGGGCCAGACCCGACGTGACGGTGCTGGATTCACGCGAGCGCGTGCCGTGGCAGGGCCATTCCTCGCGCTACGCGATCCCCGAAATCTACGACCTTGTGAAGCAGCACAGGACGACGCTGCTCTTCGTCAACACGCGAAGCCAGGCCGAGCTGCTTTTCGCGGAACTCTGGCGCATCAACGAGGACTCGCTGCCCATCGCCTTGCATCACGGCTCGCTCGACGTCAGCCAGCGCCGGCGCGTCGAGAAGGCGATGGAGACGAATTCGCTGCGCGCCATCGTCGCGACTTCGACGCTCGACCTCGGCATCGACTGGGGTGATGTCGATCTGGTGATCCATGTCGGCGCGCCGAAGGGCGCGTCGCGGCTGGCGCAGCGCATCGGCCGTTCCAACCATCGCATGGATGAACCGTCCAAGGCGATCCTCGTGCCGGCCAACCGCTTCGAGGTGCTGGAATGCCGCGCGGCGCTGGAAGCCTCGACGGTGGGAGCGCAGGACACGCCGCCGCTGCTGACCGGTGCGCTCGATGTGCTGGCGCAGCATGTGCTGGGGGTGGCCTGCGGCGCGCCCTTCGACGCCGACAACCTCTATCGCGAAGTCCTGACGGCGTCGCCCTATGCGGGTCTTGATCGCGCGACCTTCGACCGAGTCGTCGATTTCGTCGCCACCGGCGGCTACGCGCTGAAGAGCTACGAGCGCTACGCCCGCATCCGCAAGACGAAGGAAGGCCTGTGGCGGGTCAGCCATCCGCGCATCGCCCAGCAATATCGCCTCAACGTGGGCACCATCATCGAGGTGCCGGCGCTGAACGTGCGCTATGTCCGGCAGGGCAAGGGACCGGTGGCGCGGGGCGGGCCGGTGCTGGGCAAGATCGAGGAAGCCTTTCTGGAAACGCTCGTCCATGGCGACACCTTCCTGTTCGCAGGCAAAGTGCTGCGCTTCGAGGGCATCCGCGAGAACGAATGCTTCGTCTCCAACGCACCGGGCTCCGACGCCAAGGTGCCGTATTACGGCGGCGGCAAGTTCCCGCTCTCGACCTATCTCGCCGACCAGGTGCGCGGCATGCTGGCGGATCCCAGGCGCTGGAAAGCGCTGCCGGAACAGGTCGCAGACTGGCTGCGATTGCAGGCGGAACTGTCGGTCTTGCCGAAGCGCGGCGAGCTTCTGGTCGAGACTTTTCCCTATGGCGACCGCTTCTACATGGTCGCCTATCCCTTCGAAGGTCGTCTTGCGCACCAGACGCTGGGCATGCTGCTGACGCGCCGGCTGGAAAGAGCAGGGGCGCGGCCACTGGGTTTCGTGGCGACCGACTATGTGCTCGGCGTCTGGGCGCTGGGCGACATGGGCACAATGTTCAAGAAAGCCAGGCCGTCGCTCGGCCAGCTTTTCGACGAGGACATGCTGGGCGACGACCTCGACGCATGGCTGGCCGATTCATGGATGTTGAAGCGCACCTTCCGCGCCTGCGCCCAGATTTCCGGCCTGATCGAGAAGCGTTTTCCAGGACAGGAGAAAAGCGGAAGGCAGGTGACCGTGTCGGCCGACCTCATTTACGACGTGTTGCGCACGCATGAGCCGGACCACATCCTGCTGCAGGCGACGCGGGCCGACGCCGCGGCCGGCCTGCTCGATGTCAGCAGGCTTGCCGACATGCTGTCGCGAATCAGGGGGCATATCGTGCATAAGGACCTCGACCGCATCTCGCCGCTGGCGGTTCCGATCATGCTGGAGGTCGGGCGCGAGCGGGTGGACGGCGAGGCCGGCGACTCGCTCCTGTCGGAAGCGGAAGTGTTGATCGCCGAGGCGATGGGAAGTTCGAAGGGACAATAGGAATTGCGGGGAGCAGAGCCGATCTTTTTGCCGGGTGAGCCGCATGCCGCCGAGATTTCGGTGGCGGGCGAGGCTGCGCTCTGCGACCGGCGCGGCGCTCTGTACTTTCCCGATCTAGGCCTGCTCTGCGTCTCCGACCTGCATCTCGAAAAGGGCTCCTCGCTGGCGAGGCGCGGCATACTGGTGCCGCCCTACGACACCGCCGCGACGCTGCTCAGATTGCAGGCCGTCATCGACCATTACAGGCCGAGGGCAGTCGTCAGCCTCGGCGACAGTTTTCACGACGGGGAGGGCGCGTCGCGGCTGCCGAGCCAGATGCGGCTCGACCTGTCGGCGCTGATGGCGGGCCGCGACTGGTTCTGGGTGTCGGGCAACCATGATCCCGAGCCGCCCGCAGGCCTGCCGGGCGATACGGTTGAGACGCTGGCGGCGGGCAGGCTCACTTTCCGCCACGAGCCTTCGAAGAAGGCCGATCCGGGCGAGATCGCGGGACACCTCCATCCCTGCGCGCGCATCGTCCAGCGTGGCCGTTCGGTGCGCCGGCGCTGCTTCGCCAGCGACGGCCAGCGTGTCGTCATGCCCGCCTTCGGCGCCTACACAGGTTCGCTCAACGTACTCGACCGCGCCTATGCCGGCCTGTTCGACGCGGATGGCCTGTTCGCCTACATGATCGGCGCCAGCAAGGTGTTCGCGATTTCCGGCGCGATGCTCAGGCCGGGCTAAGCAACGATCTGCAGATAGTCCTGCGACCGCATTGTATGCCATCGCTCGGGAGGTTTGTCGCGACTGCCACCTTCAGAGGAGTGAGCGTAAATTCCTAGAAGAAAAGCGTACTTGTCGAGCAATGCAGCCGTCTGGTCGATATCTGTACGCTGGAAGCGCTCCGCAGCAGAATCGAAAACGGCGTACAGTAACTCTATTCCCTCTATATCGATACTAAGTTTGGGATCACTCGGATCGGGGTGAATGCCAACCTTGACTCCATCGAGCCCCCATACCCCTGAACTCAGCATCGCCGACGGTCGCCCCTTGATAGGGAGATCGTCAAGCGAGAGCCCAAGGAGTTGGCAAAAAATGTGAAACTTTTTCCCTGTCAGAGCAGCAGGATCGATCTTCAGCCGCTCTATGCGGTGAGGTTGTTCAACCGAGAACGAAATCTCGAGTCCCGAATAGCCCCAATCCAAAGGGAAATGGAAATCGTGGACATCGGTAACCCACCATCTTGGCGGTCCGATCAGTGCCGCGACGTCAAGCAACACCAGGTCCAAGGAGATCGGTCCCAAGGTGCCAGTCTGCAAGAACTTCCTTAGAGACGCGGTCTGGCGCTGAAAATTGCGTCGAGTCACCCGCCTCAATCCTTCCGGAACACAACGCGCCCGAGCCAGCCGGTCAGCACCGCGAGCGCCGTGGCGAGGATGCCGTAGGCGAAGCCGTGATTGCTGGAGAAACGATAGATCGACTGCTCGAAACCGGCTTTCACGATGGTGAGGTAGTCCGAGCTTTCGCCGATGAAGACGCCGTTCTTGAACAGGAAGGCGCGGGCCTTGTGCGTTCCGACAGGCACGCTTGGCGAGAGCGGCAGCGAGGCTCGAAACAGGCTCTGCGAAAGGAATTCCACGCCGCCGACCCGCATGTTGAAAAGGCCAGCGGCTGCCTTTCGGTCGCGCAGAGCCGTTCGGAAATCCTCGATCGTGACGGGATTTCCTTCGCGATCGAGCGGTTCGATATGCAGGTTGTCCGCGCCCAGCGACAGCCGCTTGTAGCTGGCGGCGTCCGTGATGTCCTGGGGCATGCGCGTGGTCGCGACCGAGTAGGACATCGGCACGTTGATGAAGCTCTCGGACGCCATGTTGATCCACATGCCGAGCACGCGGTCCTTGCGGCGCACGACGACTTCGCGCGCCGGTCCCTCCAGCACCACGACCACGTCGTAGCGTCCCTGCCGGGCGATTTGCGGATCGACGTTCTCGACCGATCCGAAGATTGTCAGGTCAGCGCCGCTGAAGTCCGCGGTGATCTCGACGCGGTTGGTCGAAAGGCCGATCTGGATAGCCTCCCGACCGGTGTTCTGTTGCAATGGTTCGCTCGAAAGCGGTGTCAGGCCTTCGAGCGCCTCCTGTGCTGCGACAGGCGCCGCGGCGGCCAGGATCAGGAGAAGTGCTGCGGTTGCGGCGCGCGCCATCTCAATAACCCGGCGTCGCGAGCGAGTAGATGGAGTTCGGGCGCACGAACAGGTCGAAACCGAGCCTGAGCGCCACCGCCAGCACAAGCAGCGCAAGCAGTGCGCGAAGCTGTTCGCCGCGCAGGCGCTGGCCCGCCTTGGCGCCGTATTGCGCGCCGGCGACGCCACCGATCATCAGCATGAAGGCGAGCACGACGTCCACGGTGTAGTTCGTCGAGGCATGCACGATGGTCGTGAAAGCCGACACGAAGATGATCTGGAACAGCGAGGTTCCGACAACGACGTTGGTCGGCACCTTCAGCAGGTAGATCAGCGCCGGCACCATGATGAAGCCGCCGCCCACGCCCATGATCGCCGACAGGAAGCCGATGCCCGCGCCGATGCCGATGACGGGAATGACGCTGACGAAAAGCTTGGAGGCGCGGAAGCGCATCTTCAGCGGCAGCCGGTGGATCCAGTTGTGCTGGCCCGACTTTTTCAGCGTCGGCGCGGCTCCGTCCCGCGCCCGGCGCAGTGCGCGGACGCTTTCGACAAGCATCAGCCCGCCGACGACGCCAAGGAGGATGACGTAGAGCAGCGAGATGAAGAGGTCGAGTTGGCCGACGGCGCGCAGCAGCGTGAAGACGTAGATGCCGATGGTCGACCCCAGCACGCCTCCCGCCAGCAACACCGTCCCCAGCTTGAAGTCGATCGTCCGCTTCTTCATGTGCGACAGCGCACCGGAGAAGGAGGACGCCACGACCTGGTTGGCGCCCGTCGCCACCGCGATCGCCGGAGGGATGTTGTAGAAGATCAGGAGCGGCGTAATGAGGAAGCCGCCGCCAACCCCGAACATGCCGGACAGGAACCCGACCGCCGCGCCCATTGCGAGGAGCACGAACAGGTTGACCGACATTTCAGCGATCGGCAGATAGATGCCCACCTGAGATCCGTCCTGATAACAAATGCGCCCGGCCGCCGTGGCGGCCGGGGCGCGTTAGCCCGTCCTTGCGCCGACAATGCGGCGAAGTCAAACTTCACCGCATTTGTAGAAATAAACGGTATCTCAATTGGTTAAACCATGTGTTGCCGGCCGCCGACGGCCGGCTTGCGACGGTTGGCCCGTCAACCGCGACCCATCAGCGTGCGCACCAGCGTCTCGTCGACCTTGCCGGTGGGGTCGAGGCCGTTGTCCTTCTGGAACTGCGCGATTGCCGAGCGCGTCTTGCCGCCCATTACGCCGTCCGCCGATCCGGCGTCGTAGCCGTTCTTGTTAAGGATTTGCTGCACGGTCTTTACGGCCTTCGACAGGTCGATCGCGGCAGCCGCGGTCTGTGCGTTTTCCTGCCAGTCAGTGGGGATATCGACCGAATTGGCATCCGGCGACAGGGCCTTCGGCCTCCAGAGTTCCGTCGCGGCCCGGGCGCGCTCGAGCTGTTCGGGACGAAGCGCCTTGCCGATCTCGTCGCGCTTGGTCGCGGCATCCTTGTCACCGGTCTTGGCGACCAGCGCAAACCACTTGTACGATTCTTCCAGGCTCTGCTTCATGCCGACGCCCTTGGCGCTGAGGATGCCGAGGTTGAACTGGCTGTCCTTCACGCCGAACTCGGCGGCTTCCAGAAACCATTTCGCGGCCGCGTCGTTGTCGGTGCCGCCGGCTGCACCCATGGCGTAGAGCACGGCGAGGTTGTGCATGGCGGCGGCGTTGCCCTTTTCGGCGGCCTGCAGATACAGGTCGCGCGAGCGGGGGAGGTCGCGCTCCACCCCGATGCCCTTCTCATACATGTTGCCGACGCGATATTGAGCCGGTGCGAAGCCGAGGTCGGCGGCCTTCTGGTACCATTCGGCGGCCTTGACCATGTCCGGTTTTCCGCCTTTGCCTTCGGCATAGTGGGTCGCGACGGCGAACAACGCCTTGGCGTTTCCAGCGGCAGCCGCTTCGCGCAGCGCAAGCGGGCCGGCGTCAGCCGGGATGTCGATCATGACGATTTCGGTAGCGACAGCGGCGGAAGTCTGGTTGGCGGCCTGACTGGGGATCTGCCCGACCGTGGAGACGGCCGAGACCATCACGCCGTCCATGGGCATGTCGTCGGCAGCGGCCTCATCTCCGCCGAAGCGGTCGGCGGCGACTTGCGGAATCGCGCCGTCAGCTTCGTCCGCCGGCGTCGTGCCGGTCGAGACTGCCATGTCGACGGCGTTCTGGCGCGGACCGGCCATGCGGGCATTGATGTCGCCGGCAGCCTGATCGATTTCGGCGGGTCGCGTGGGCAGCGCAGGCGGTGTGGCCTTGGCAGGCGCTGGCGACATGCTCGCCGCCTTTGGCGTCGCGACGCCGGCCGCAGTCGCCGGTTCGTTGACGGTGGCGACCTCGGCGCTGTCGCCCATCAGGTTCTTGCCGAGCTGCAGGCCGGCAAGCGCGGTGACCAGCGCGGTGGCGCCAAGCAGCAGGTGCTTGCGGCGCGACTTCAGCATGTCGCCGATGCGCAGCGCCTTGACCGGGCTGCCGACATCGGACTTGCGCTTCTTCACGTCTGCTTCGGCGGCTGCCGCCTGGGCGGCGCGGCGGGCGGCCGCGATGAAGTCGGACTTGCCGGCGTCGGTTTCGCTGTGGCGCACAACGGGCGTGCGTTCATCGCGCACCCGCTTCATGATGGCGTTCAGGTCGGGCGCGCCCGAGCCGGGTTCCAGCGGACGATTGACCGCCTTGGGATCGAGCGGCATGTCGAGGCCAAGTTCCGGCATCGGAACCTCTGCCATTTCCGGTAGCGCCGAACCTGCCAGTTCGGGTTCCTTGGCCTTGGAAGCCTTCCTGGCCTTCTTTTCAGGGGCCTTGTCGCCCTTCTTCTTCAAGGCGCCGACCAGGCCGGCGAACAGCGAGCGTCGTTCGGCCTTCTTTTCCTTCTCGGGCTGGCCCGTGTGCTCGGCTCCCAACGCTGCCATGGCGGCCGCCGCGGCGGCCTGTGCCGGGGTACGCTCGACCACGACGGTTTGCGGCGAGGCGAGGTCCGAGGACTCCGGCTGTGCATCGGCAAAGATGTCCGCGTCGATCGACGGCGCATCGGCGATCTCGATCTTCTGCTCGGCCGCAGGTTCTCTTGTCTCGGGTTCGGACGATACCACGCCTATCGCGGCAGCCTCGCGCTCCAGCGTGCCCATGCGGTCGACGATCTTCAGCAGCGTGTCGTGGATAGCCTCGAAGGTCTTCGAGTTGCGCTCGTCCGAGCGACGGGTCAGGTCCTCGATCGCCTTCAGTTCGTCGGCGAAACCGCCGATCGCAGCCGAGCCAGGCTGGGTCTGAGCCAGTGAACGAACCGCAGTCTCGGCAGCTGCGCGCGCGGCGTCCAGAATGGATTCGCGGCTCTGCGAGATGGATTTCTCGATCTCGACCAGTCTCGGCGAGATGTCGACGAACTCGGGTAACACGGCGCCCGGCTGTGCAAGATGCTGCGACAGGCCGGAAACCTGCGCTTCCAGGTTGCGCACCAGCTCGGGATCGATGTTGGCGAACTGGCTGGCCGACTGATCCAGACGCTTCGAGATGTTTTCCAGGCGTGTTTCGAGCGCGCGAATTGCCTCGTCGGCGAGGCCGTCGCGCGATGCTCCGCCGAGGGTCTGGGTCAGCGCCGAGAACCGGCGATCGATCTCCTGCATGATGGCGCTGCCGTCGAGCCCGGTGCCCGCCTTGCCCCCGTCGATGCGCTCGGCGACGTCGTTAAGCCGGCGCTCCAGTTCGCGGAACAGCGCGTTGCCCTGCTCGATGGCGTCTTCCTGACGCTTCTCGAACAGATTGGACAGCACGTCGAGGCGCTGCTCGATGCCCGTGAAGATCTCGTTGGCGTCCGGCATGGCCGGAACGCGATCGATCTTGTCCGCGATGACGGAAATTTGCCTGGCAAGGCGTTCGATCGCCTCGTCCGGCATGGCGGTCTGGGTTGCAAGCGCATCGACACGACGCGCCAGCGCCTGCAGGTGCTCGACGAAGTCCGGGCCTGGCCGGTCTTCCGTCACCTCTTCGATCTGCTTGGCCAGCGCAGAAATCCGCGCCTCGATGCGCTCGAAAGGCTCCGGATCGATGTTCTTCTGCTGGGCGGCCATTGTCGCGCTGACGATGGCGCGGGAAATCTCGTCGAGGCGCTCCTCGATATGCGCGAAGACCTGGTTGGTGCGGCCGTCCTGCCTGTCGATGAAATTGTCGAGAGCGCCGGCCAGCGTGCGCACTTTCTCTTCGAGACCGCCAAGCGGCAGCGACCCCGGCAGCTTTCCGACTGCCTGGCTGATCTGCTCCAGCCTGTCCGTAAGCGCCAGGAGGTCGTTGGAGTAGGATCCTTGCGCGTCGCCTGTGGCGATGCGGTTCTCCAGGTCGTCGAAACGGCGGTCCACCGAACGCACGGTCTCCTCGCGCGCCACTGCGCCGAGTGCTGCCTTCAGGCCCTCGATCTCGCGACGCATCATGTCCATGTTGCGGTCGTCGCCGCGCTCGCTAAGGAGCTGGACGGCGTTGGAGAGGCGCTCGACATCGCTGCCGAGTTTGCCGGCGGAGCGGCCGTCATTCAGGTTGATTCGCTGGAAATCGCTGCGCAGCGTATCGAATTCGCGGCTGAGGCTGGACGCCATCTGGTGGCGGAGCTCTTCGCGCAGGCCCTTGATCTCGCCGGCGATCTTGCCGAAGGCTTCGACGCTGTCCGAGTCCCGGCGTACCCGCTCCAGGTCGCGCGCGATTGTCTGGTAGGAGTTGTCGAAGCGATCGCCGCGTTCGGTGGCGCGCTGCTGTGCGGGGGTCCGGGGCAATTCGCGACCCCTTTCATAGCCTCGCGCCGGTGGGGCCGGCTGCGGTTCGTATCCGCTGGCTTCCTCGCGGTTCCGCTCGAGTCTGTGCTCAAGCGATTCCAGCGACCGGTTCAACTGCTCCAGCGACGCGTAGGACCGGCGCTGCCGGCCCGCATTGACTGTATCGAGGTAGGACCGCTTGCTGTTCATTGAAACGCCCGTTTGCCTCGCTGGTTGGGAACCAGCCTTGTGATTCGTTCTGTCGGGCCTGCCGGGCAGACTTGCTTCCAGCCGTTGAAGACATTGGGTCTTCGCTGTGGGAGACCGGAAAACAAGTTACTGAAATTGGCACGGAGAACCGACAGGCTCACAATTCCCCAAACGTGGTAAACAAGGCGTTAACCACGTTTACGAATTGGCAAACTTCGTAAAAAAATCCGTATCGCCTGCGGAATTCCGCCTTTTGGACTGGATCAAACTGCCGCATGGGAACGGTTAAGTCGTCGGGTTGCATCCAAGGGACATCGGGATTATACGCCTGCCCTTAACGTAAGCAGGGTGCTTTGGCGCCAGCTTGCGATGCATTTGTCGAAACCAAGATCGGAAGCCGACCCCCCGCCGCTCCGGTCAGGCGCTCTCCCAGCGCCGCAAAAGGGAAGTTCAATGATGATGACTTTTAATCAGGCCGGCGCCGCCGCGCCGGTGAATGACGATGTTCTTTCAGACGGACAGGAAGACTACACCCGCATCGGCGACATGGCGAAGATGTTCAGCGTGACGCTGCGGACGCTGCGCTTTTACGAGGACAAGGGCCTGCTGAGCCCCAAGCGCGACGGCTCGACGCGTCTCTACACCCGCCGGGACAAGGCCCGGCTCAAGCTGATCCTGCTCGGCCGCAAGGTGGGCTTCTCGTTGCGTGACGTGAAGCAGATGATGGATCTCTACGATCCGAACGGCACCAACATCAAGCAGTTGCGCCTCACCATGGACAAGTCCGAGCGCCAGCTCGCGCGCCTGCAGAAGCAGCGCGTCGCGATCGACGAGGCGATGTCGGAGCTTTCCGCCTTGATGACATCGGTGCGCAACCAGCTTGCCGAGCGCGCCGCGCCGACGGCGGTTGCAAGCTGAAGTTTTTCGCGGACCCCGTTCGTCTGCTTGAATTCGGATTGAGAAAAGGGCTGGCGGCGAAAGCTGCCGGCCTTTTTCGTTTGGGCTTTCTCGTGCGGAAAGAGCAAAAACACCCGCAAAACGAAGGCGGCTTAATATTGACGTTTGCGTAAACGTCAATATTTTAAGGTCACGTTCCCGATTTCGGCAGGATTAGGGTGTCGAAAGACGCCCAGCCGCCGCGAAAGATCGTCCCGGAGGAAGACATGCCGCCCTATTCGGCGCCCGTGCGTGACACGCTTTTCGTTCTGAACGAGGTTCTCGGCTACGAGCGCTATTCGAATCTCCCCGGCTTCGCCGATGCTTCGCCGGACATCCTGGACGCCATTCTGGGTGAGAGCGCGAAACTCACTGAAAACGTGATCCTGCCGACCAACCGCGCCGGCGATCTCGAAGGCTGCACGCGTCACGAAGACGGCTCGGTGACGACGCCGACCGGTTTCCGCGAGGCTTTCGACGAATACAGGCAAGGCGGCTGGCTCGGGCTGGCGGCACCGACCGAGTTTGGCGGGCAGGGTCTTCCCTACGCTATCCACACTGCGGTCTCGGAGTACATGATCTCAGGCAACATGGCGCTGCTGATGTATGCCGGCCTGACGCAGGGCGCGATCGCCGCGATCGTCACGCACGGCTCCGACGAGCAGAAATCCACATGGCTGCCGAAGATGGTCGACGGCACGTGGACCGGCACCATGAACCTGACCGAACCGCATGCGGGCACCGACCTCGGCCTGCTGCGCACCAAGGCCGTGCCGGCCGGGGACGGCAGCTACAGGATTTCCGGCCAGAAGATATTCATCTCGGCCGGCGAACACGACATGGCCGACAACATCGTCCACCTCGTGCTGGCGCGCATCGAAGGCGCGCCGGAGGGGACGAAAGGCATCTCGCTCTTCATCGTGCCGAAATTCCTGCTCGATGCCTCGGGCAATCCGGGCGAGCGCAACGGCGTCTCCTGCGGTTCGCTTGAGGAGAAAATGGGCATCCACGGCAACGCCACCTGCGTCATGAACTATGACGGGGCGACGGGCTGGCTGCTCGGCGAGGCGAATGGCGGCCTGAAGGCCATGTTCACGATGATGAACGAGGCGCGCCTCGGCGTCGGCCTGCAGGGTCTGGCGATGGGCGAAGCAGCCTATCAGGGTGCCGTTGCCTATGCCAAGGATCGGCTGCAGGGCCGTTCCCTGTCTGGCGCGAAGGAGCCCGAGAAAAAGGCGGACCCGATCATCGTCCACCCGGATATCAGGCGCATCCTGATGACCATGAAGTCGGTCAACGAAGCCGGCCGCGCGCTGGCGTTGTGGACCGCTCTCAAGTCCGACATCGCGCATCGCTCGCCTGATGAAAAAGACAGGCAGGCCGCCGACGACCTGCTCGGCCTGATGACGCCGGTGGTCAAGGGCGTGCTGACCGACAAGGGTTTCGAACACGCGGTGATGGCGCAGCAGGTCTTCGGCGGGCACGGCTATATCGAAGAGAACGGCATGAGCCAGTATGTGCGCGACGCGCGCATCGCCATGATCTACGAGGGCGCGAACGGCATCCAGGCGCTCGACCTCGTCGGCCGCAAGCTGCCGATGCATGGTGGCCGCGCGGTTCAGGCCTTCTTCAAGGAAGTCGGCGATTTCTGCGAGGCAAACCGTTCCGACGATACGATGGCCCCGTTCACCAAGGCGCTGAAGAAAGGGCTGAACGACCTGCAGGCCGCCACCATGTGGCTCGTGCAGAACGCCATGGCCAAGCCTGACAATGCTGGCGCGGCCTCGACCGACTATCTCAATCTCTTCGGGCTGGTCTCGCTCGGCTACATGTGGGGCCAGATGGTGAAAGCGGCGCAGGAAAAGCTGGCCTCCGGTGCCGGCGACGCCGCGTCCTTCTACGAGACCAAGATCGTCACCGGCCGCTACTTCATGGAGCGCGTCATGCCGGAGACCGCTGCGCATCTCGCCCGCATATCGACCGGCGCCGACACCATGATGGCGCTGCCTGCGGAGGCGTTTTGATGCGCGCGATCTTTCCCTCGCCCGGGGAGGGGAAGGCGGAGCCATGACCGCTCCCGCATCCATCCTAAACCTCCCTTCGCCCGCATGGCGCGGCGAGGATGTCGGCATGCTCTACGATATGGCGACCCGTTTCCTGTCGGACGAAGTGCTGCCGCGTTACGGCGAGTTCGAGGACAACGGCGTGGTCGACCGCGCATGCTGGGAAAAGGCCGGCGCGGCCGGCCTGCTCTGCGCGTCCATGCCGGAGGAGTATGGCGGCGCGGGCGGCTGCTACGCCCATGAAGCGGCGATCATCGAGGCGATCGGCCATGTCGGCGTCGACGGCTTCGGCATCGCGCTCCACAACGCCATCGTCGCCCCCTACATCCTCCACTACGGCTCCGAGGAGCAGAAGAAGAAATGGCTGCCGAAGCTCGCGACCGGCGAACTGATCGGCGCCATCGCCATGACCGAGCCGGGCGCTGGCTCGGACCTGCAGGGTGTGCGCACGCGCGCCGAGAAGGATGGCAATCACTATCGCATCAATGGCTCCAAGACCTTCATCACCAACGGCCAGCTTGCCAACCTCGTCATCGTCGTCACCAAGACCGATCCCGACAAGGGCGCGAAGGGCACATCTTTGTTTGTGGTCGAGACCGACGAGGTCGAGGGCTTCGAGCGCGGCCGCAATCTCGAAAAGATCGGCATGAAGGCCAACGACACTTCGGAGCTGTTCTTCAACGATGTCCGCGTGCCGGCTTCCGCGCTTCTGGGATCCGAGGAAGGGCAGGGGTTTGTCCAGCTCATGCAGCAGCTTCCGCAGGAGCGGCTGCTGATCGGCACGCAGTCCATCGCCATGATCGAGCGCGCGCTCGCCGCAACGATCGACTACGTCAAGGATCGCAAGGCGTTTGGCCAGAAACTCATCGAGTTCCAGAACACGCAGTTCAAGCTTGCCGAGTTGAAGACCGAGGCGACGATCGGCCGTGTCTTCCACGACGATTGCGTCGCGCGCCATGTCGCCGGCGGCCTCGATCCCGCAACCGCCTCGATGGCGAAATACTGGCTTTCGGAGTTGCAGGGCAAGGTCGTCGACGAATGCCTGCAACTCTTCGGCGGCTATGGCTATATGACTGAGTATCCCATCGCGCGCATGTTTCGCGACGCGCGCGTACAGCGCATCTATGGCGGCACCAACGAGATCATGAAGCTGCTGATCGCGAGGAGCTTGTAGGCTGATGAAGGTGCTCCTTCGTGCCCCCCTCTGTCCTGCCGGACATCTCCCCCACCAGGGGGGAGATTGGCAGCTTCGGCGGCGTCGCTCATCCTGCAACGTTCGAGATTGGCGAAAGTCGCCGCGATGGCTGATCTCCCCCCTTGTGGGGGAGATGGCCGGCAGGCCAGAGGGGGGCGCCATAGGGCGTATCCCGTTCGGGTCCGCGGCGAGCAGCGCCTGGAGATAGAGGAGAAAGAAGATGGCCGACGCTTTTGTCTATGACGCGGTGCGCACGCCGCGCGGTCGCGGCAAGAAGGACGGATCGCTGCACGAGGTTCCTGCGGTACGTCTTGGCGCCAAGGTGCTGGAGGCGCTGCGTGACCGAAACGGCCTCGACACCTCCACGGTGGATGACATCATCTTCGGCTGCGTCGATCCGGTTGGCGAGGCGGGCGCTGTGATCCCGCGCTCGGCCGCCTTCGAGGCGGGCTACGACGACAAGGCGCCGGGCATGCAGATCTCGCGCTTCTGCGCGTCGGGCCTCGACGCCATCAATTTCGGCGCGGCCAAGATCGTGCAGGGCTCCGACGACATCGTCATCGCCGGCGGCGTGGAATCCATGAGCCGCGTCGGCATGGGCATGTCGGGCGGCGCCTGGTACATGGATCCGTCGGTCGGCCTGCCGGGATGGTTCGTGCCGCAGGGCATTTCGGCCGATCTCATCGCCACCAAATACGGCTTCAGCCGCGATGACGTGGACGCCTATGCGGTGGAGAGCCAGAAGCGCGCGGGCCATGCCTGGGAGAAGGGATACTTCAAGAACTCGGTCATCCCGGTTCTGGACCAGAACGGCCTGACCATCCTCGATCATGACGAGCATATGCGGCCGACCACCGACATGCAGGCGCTGGCCGCGCTCAACCCGTCCTTCGTGATGCCGGGCGAGATGGGCGGCTTCGATGCGGTCGCCGTGCAGAAGCATCCCGAGATCGAGGAAGTAAACCACGTCCACCATGCCGGCAATTCGTCCGGCATCGTCGATGGCGCGGCCGGCGTGCTGCTCGGCTCCAAGAAGGCCGGCAAGATGCTCGGCGCAAAGCCGCGCGCGCGCATACGCGCCTTCGCCAATATCGGCTCGGAGCCGGTGCTGATGCTGACCGGGCCGGTCGACGTGACGGAAAAGCTGCTCAAGCGCGCGAAGATGAAGCTGTCGGACATCGACCTGTTCGAGCTGAATGAGGCCTTCGCCTCGGTCGTGTTGCGCTACATGCAGGCCTTCGACATTCCGCATGACAGGATCAACGTCAACGGTGGCGCGATCGCCATGGGCCATCCGCTCGGCGCGACCGGCGCGATGATCTTCGGCACGGTGCTGGACGAACTGGAGCGGCGCGACCTGAATACGGCTTTGGTGACGCTCTGCATCGGCGCGGGTATGGGCACCGCGACCATCATCGAGCGCGTGTGACGGCGGAGGAAACGAGATGACCTACACCAACTTCACCGTCGAAACTGACGCCGACGGCATCGCGCTCGTCACCTGGGACATGCCCGACCGTTCGATGAACGTCTTCACCGAGGAGGTGATGAACGAGATCGACGCCATCATCGACGCGATCGTTGCCGATGCCGGCATCAAGGGCGCGGTCTTCACATCCGGCAAGGAGACGTTCTCCGGCGGCGCGGACCTCGGCATGCTGCAGAAGATGCTGGGCATCTTCCATGCCGAAAGGGCGAAGGACCCGCAGAAGGCGACCAAGCTTCTGTTCGACGGCGCGGGGCGCATGAGCTGGCTGTGGCGCAAGCTGGAAACCTCGGGAAAGCCGTGGGTGTCCGCCATCAACGGCACCTGCATGGGCGGTGCGTTTGAATTGTCGCTGGCCTGCCACGGCCGCGTCGCCGCGGACGCCGATCATGTGAAGATGGCGCTGCCGGAGGTGAAGGTCGGCATTTTCCCCGGCGCTGGCGGAACCCAGCGCGTGCCGCGCCTCGCCGACCAGCAGCAGGCCTTGCAGATGCTGACCTCCGGCCAGAACCTGACGCCGAAGAAGGCGAAGGCCATGGGCCTGATCCACGAGATCGCCGAGCCCTCGAAGCTTGTCGAAACTGCAAAGGCGATGATCAGGAACGGCCTCAAGCCGGTCCAGCCCTGGGACGAGAAGGGTTTCAAGCTGCCGGGCGGGCCGATCTATTCGGCTGCCGGCGCGAACCTCTGGCCGCCGGCCATCGCCATCCTGCGCCGCGAGACCTGGGACAACTATCCCGCCGCCGCGGCGATCCTGAAATGCGTCTATGAAGGCCTGCTGGTGCCCTTCGACACGGCGCTCCGCATCGAGCAGCGCTATTTCACCGAGATCATGCAGAGCGGGCAAGCGGCGGCGATGATCCGCTCGCTCTTCGTCTCGTTGCAGGAACTCAACAAGGGCGCGCGCCGTCCGGCCGATGTGCCCGAGACGAAGTTCAGGAAGATCGGCGTCATCGGCGCCGGCTTCATGGGCGCGGGCATCGCCTATGTCACGGCCAAGGCAGGAATCCCGGTCGTGCTCATCGATCGCGACATCGAGGCGGCCGAGAAGGGGAAGGCGCATTCCGACGGGCTGATCTCCGACGCCGTGAAGAAGGGCCGCGCAAAGCCCGAGGAAAAGGAAAAGCTGCTGGCGCTGATCACGCCGTCGGCCGACTACGCGGACCTCGACGGCGCGGACCTCGTCATCGAGGCGGTGTTCGAGGATTCGGAGGTCAAGAAGGCGACTACCGAGAAGGCCGAGGCCGCGCTGAAATCGTCGGCTATCTTCGCGTCCAATACGTCAACCATTCCGATCACCGCGCTGGCGAAGAATTCGGTGCGGCCTAAGAATTTCGTCGGCATCCACTTCTTCTCGCCGGTCGATCGCATGATGCTGGTCGAGGTGATCCTCGGCAAGAAGACCGGCGACGCGGCTTTGGCGGTTGCGATCGACTATGTTCGCGCCATCAAGAAGACGCCGGTCGTCGTCAACGACACGCGCGGCTTCTACGTCAACCGCTGCGTGCTGCGCTACATGTCGGAAGCCTACAAGATGCTGATCGAGGGCGTGCCTGCGCCGATGATCGAGAACGCCGCGCGCGCAGCCGGCATGCCGGTCGGCCCGTTGGCGCTGGCCGACGAGATCGCGGTCGATCTCGCGCAGAAGATCATGAAGCAGACGATCCGCGACCTCGGCGAGAAGGCTGTCGACCCGGAACAGGTGAAGCTGATCGACACGCTGGTCGACAAGCATGGCCGCCTTGGCCGCAAGAACGGCAAGGGCTTCTACGACTACCCGCCGAAGCCAGCGAAGAAGAAGCTCTGGCCGGGCCTGAAGGATCTTTATCCGCAGAAGAAGCCGGAAGACGTCGATTACGAGGAACTCCAGAAGCGCTTCCTCTACACCATCGCGCTGGAGGCTGCGCGCGTGATGGAGGAGGGCATTGTCACCGACCCGCGCGAGGCCGACGTCGGTTCGATCCTCGCCTTCGGCTTCGCGCCCTACACCGGCGGCGTCCTGTCCTACATCGACGGCATCGGCGCACAGGAGTTCGTGGCCGGAGCGAAGGTGCTGCAGAAGAAGTACGGCGTCGAGTTCAAGTCGCCGAAGCTGCTGCTCGACATGGCGGCGAAGGGCGAGACGTTCTATCGGCGTTTTGACCCTTACGCGGGCAGGGCTAAGGAGGCGGCGTAGCCCCGATGTCACGCGCGGCCGTCATTCGTCTTGCCGGGTTCGTTCTCCCGGCGTGCGTGGCGGTCGCGGTTCTGTTCGCCACCGGAAGCTGGTTCTGGTTCGTCCTCTGCCTCGTGGCAACGCTTCTGATCGGCATTCCAGTGGAGCGGCTATACCGGCGTCAGGCGTCACACCAGGAGCAGACGGCGGATCTCGAAGACAGGGTACGCAACCCGCCAGCCTGATGAGCGCATCGCAACGGATCGGCGATTGAAAGATGTACGTCTGGGCACGTTTCACGCGCATGGCGCTGACCACCAAAAGCCGTGGCCCCTGGCAGCCGGGTGGAGAGAGCCGGCTGTCGTTCCGCTGCCTGCCGACTGACATCGATTTCAACTGGCATCTGAACAACGCCCGTTACCTCATGCTAGCCGACGTCGGTCGCGTCGATATCTTCTTCCGGTCCGGCCTGTTCGCGCTCATGCGCAGGAACAACTGGGCTCCGATGCTGGGCGGCGTGCAGACCGTGTTCGTCCGCGAGATCAGGCTCTGGCAGCGTTTCGATGTCGTCTCGACGATCGAGACATGGGAAGGTTCGCAGATCATCGGCAGGCATCGTTTCGTCCACGAAAATGGTGAAACGGCCGCGCTCGTGATGACCACTGCCGGCGTCTACGACCGCTCCAGTCGGCGTTTCGTTCATTCGGACGACGTGATCCGCAGCCTCGGCCTGGAGGTGGCGCAACGTGAACCGATTGAAGCCGAGCGAATTTTCATGGCATCCCATGCCGGGCTGCGTGTGCTGGCCAAGCAACACTCCCAATAAGTGCATGGGCGAATTGTCCTGAAATCGAGATGACCGCTGGACAGCGCTGCGTGGCAGCATTAAAAGAAAAAGGTATTTTTTCCTTCTGCAAGGAGGGCGGGCCATGCTGTCGCATGAGCGCGTCTGGGCGGCGATCGACGCTCTGGCCGAGCGTAACTCGCTTTCAGCATCTGGTCTGGCAAAACGCGCCGGCCTCGATTCCACGGCTTTCAACAAGTCGAAACGCCGCTCGTCCGATGGTCGTCCGCGCTGGCCATCGACCGAATCGCTTGCCAAGATCATTGATGCGACGAATTCGTCGCTGGACGATTTTTTCGCCTTGATCGAAGAAAAGTCGACCCTCGCAACGCAGCGGCCCCTTCAACCGCAGAAATCGATCGTGCCGCTGATCGGTTTCGCGCAGGCTGGCACGGGCGGCTTTTTCGACGATGCCGGTTTTCCCTCTGGCCAAGGCTGGGACCTGATCGAGCTTCCGGCGGCCGCCGGGGAGGGCGCTTACGCCCTACAGGTGCATGGCGATTCCATGCTGCCGCTCTATCGTGACGGAGACATGCTTGTGGTGCAGCCCAACGCACCGGTGCGCAAGGGAGATCGTGTCGTGGTCAAGACGGTCTCCGGAGAGGTAATGGCGAAGGTGCTCGACCGGAGAACCCCCGCCGTCATCGAACTTGTTTCGCTCAACCCCGATCACCCGCACAGGAAGCTGGCTGCCGGCGATATAGAATGGGTGGCGCGGATCGTTTGGGCGAGCCAGTAGGCGGTTCGGTGCTGCTACGCTTTCTTCCGGCCGCGTTGGCGTTGGTGCTTTCCGTTTCTCTGGTCATTCTGGGAGGCCGTTTCCTGGCAGGTCCGGCGACGGACGCTCCTGCTGTCGCCCAGCTCGAGGCCGAGGACTTCGTCATCGAGGACGATCCGCTGGGCTCGATCGAGCTTGGATCACCTGATCCCGTGTCACCGGACGACGTATCCCCGGACGACGAATTGCCCGACGTCGCATCGCCTGAGCCGTTGGTCGAGGAGCGGGCGAACGTAGCCGAACCCGACAACGCCGTGGTCAATGCTTCCCCCGTCGCAGGCGCGCCGGACCAAGATGCGGCGACGGAGGCGGACCCCACCGAAGCGTCGCAGGAAAGCGCGGCGTCCCGCCTTGTCGCGCCGGCTGAGGTCGCTCCGCCGGAACTTGACGCCGATGGCTTGCAGCGTGAAGCGCCGCGCGAGCCGCTTAGTCAGTTAGGCCTTGCCTTGCCGCCGCCACCCCCCGCTCCGAAAAACCCGTGGGCAGGCAAGCCCTTGTTCCGGCCGGTCGCGGTCGAGTCCGCCGTGTTCGAATCCGGAGGCTTTACGGTCGCGATCGAGGGTGTGAAAAGCATGGCGGCGGAAGAGACATGCAGCTATGGCGGCGAGACATGGTCGTGCGGCGTGCGCGCTCGCGCCGCGTTTCGCATGTGGCTGCGCGGCCGCGCCCTTGTCTGCCAGATACCCGAGGCAGAACAGGAAAATGCGGTGATGCGCGGAAAGTGTCGCCTCGCCAAGCAGGATGTCGGCGGCTGGCTGGTCGAGAACGGCTGGGCTCTCGCCGATCCGGATGGCCCCTATGCTCAGGCCGGCGAGAAGGCGCGCGTAGCGGGGCTGGGCGTGTTTGGCGCACCGCCCGACGTTTCCTCTATCCCCGACGTGCCTGACGTGCCCTTGAGCGCTCCGATCGGAGCCCAGCCGATCATGACAGAGGACGGCATCGACCCTCAGCCTGCCGCAGACCCGCGCATGGCGTTTCCGCCTGCGCCGCCGGTGCCGCAGCAGTGAGGGCCTAAGCCGCCAACTGTCCCGCCAGCGCCTTGTCGATCAGCGCGCGCGTCTCGGCGATGCCGTAGAGTGCGGCGAAGGAGCCGAAGCGCGGGCCGCGTTCCTGGCCGATCAGCACCTGGTAGATCATCTGGAAGAAGGCGACCGACACACCCGGCCCGCCTTCGGGGCTCTTCTTGGCATGGTCCTGATAGCGCTGGATGCGGCGCGCGACGTTGAGCGCGGCGTTCTGGATGGCTTCGCCATCGGCATCGGCCGGCAAGGCGCCCAGCGTACTCGACAACGCGGCAAGCGCTTCGCGCTCGACTTCGTCCGGCGCGCGAAACACCTTGGTCGGCTTCACGAAGTCGTCGAAATACCGGATGGCGTAGTCCGTGAGACGGTCGAGTTCCGGATGCGTCTGCGGTGTAACCCCCGGCGCATGGCGCGAGATGAATCCCCACAGCACCGCCTTGTCATGCGCATTGGAAGCGCTGACGAGGTTGAGCAGCAGCGCGAAGGTGACCGGCAGGTCGACATCGGGCACTTCGCCGCTGTGTATGTGCCATACCGGATTGCCGAGACGCTCCTTCCAGTCCTGTCGCTTATAGGCGGAAAGGAACTGGTAGTACTCGTCGACCGCGCGCGGAATGACATCGAAATGCAGCTTCTTGGCCGTCCGCGGCTTCTGGAACATGTAGAGCGCCAGGCTTTCCGTCGGCGCGTAGGTCAGCCACTCGTCGATCGTCAGGCCGTTGCCCTTCGACTTCGAAATCTTCTCGCCCTTGTCGTCCAGGAAAAGCTCGTAGACGAAGTGCTCGGGCGGACGGCCGCCAAGCGCCTTGCAGATGGCGTCGTAGACGCCCATGTTCGGGCCGTGGTCCTTGCCGAACATCTCGAAGTCCACGCCGAGCGCGGCCCAGCGCGCGCCGAAGTCCGGCTTCCACTGCAGCTTGACCCTGCCGCCCGTCACCGGAAGCGTGATCTCCTCGCCATTCTCGTCGTCGAAGGTGATCGTCGCGTTGACCGCATCGACCTTCTTCATCGGCACGTAGAGCACGCGGCCCGTCTTCGGCGAGATCGGCAGGAACGGCGAGTAGGTCGCGCGACGCTCCTCGCCGAGCGTCGGCAGCATGATCGCCATGATGTCGTCATAGCGTTCCGCGACGCGGCGCAGAATCGCATCGAAGCGGCCCGACTTGTAGTAGTCCGTCGCGCTTGCGAATTCGTAGTCGAAGCCGAACGTGTCGAGGAAGCGGCGCAGCATTGCGTTGTTGTGATGGCCGAAGCTCGGATAGTCGCCGCCGAACGGGTTGGGCACGACGGTGAGCGGCATGTGCAGATAGGGTTCGAGCGCGGCGCGATCCGGCACGTTTTCGGGTATCTTGCGCATGCCGTCCATATCGTCGGAGAAGCAGAGAAGATTTGTCCTCACCTTGTCTTCGGTCAGCACGCGAAAGGCGTGGCGCACCATCGTCGTGCGCGCCACCTCGCCGAACGTTCCGATATGCGGCAGGCCCGACGGCCCGTAGCCCGTTTCCAGCAGGACGGTCTCGGGGAAGCCGCCCCGGTAGCGCGCGATGATCTTGCGCGCTTCCTCGAACGGCCATGCCTTGCTCTCGGCAGCCGCCAAAAGCATTTCAGGATTGAGGTCGATGCTGGCTGAAGCCGCCATGGCGTCCGTCCGCTGAAAGGTGATTGTCTTGCCGGCTCCAGGCCGACTTGCCGGCATGCTCTATGGAACCGGAACGGATACGTCAACGATTCCGGGCTTTTCCATTTGCGGTACGCGTATCGGGTGCCTAGGTAGAGGGCGTTCATCGAAGGAGTTCTTATGTCGAAGAAGAAGCCGACCGCGCACGAGGCCCTGATCTATCTGATGGTTGTCACCTCGGCGGCCGACCGGGACATGACCGATGTCGAACTGGGGCGTATCGGGGATGTCGTGCGCACGTGGCCGATCTTCGAGGATTTCGAGGACCGGAAGCTCGTGAAAGTGGCGCAGGACTGCCAGCAGTTGCTGCACGAGACTGGAGGACTGGGCAAGGTGATCGCGCTCACGCAGGCGGCGATCCCGCTGCATCTGCACGAAACCGCTTATGCCGCCGCCTTCGAGGTCGCGGCAGTGGACATGGAGATGCGCATGGAGGAACTGCGCGTCCTGCAATTGCTGCGGCAGGAGCTTGCCGTCGATCCGCTGACGGTCGCCGCGATCGAGCGGGCGAACAAGGCGCGCCACCGCAGCCTCACCTGAACGGAGGCGAAGCTTCCGGCCCGATTCAGTAGAAGCTGACCGGGAAATAGCGCAGGTAGAGTTCGGCGAACCGTCCCTTCAGCGCGATCTGCTGAAGGGCGTAGTCGAAAGCCGCAGCGATCTCCGGCTTGTTGATATCCGTCGCGATGGCGAGACCGGTGCCGAGATATTCCGGCGCCAAATAGGGCCCGCCTGCAAACCGGCAGCAGTCGCTGGCGTCGGACCCGGCCAGCCAGAAGGCGAAACGCATGCCGTCGCCGAAGGCGCCCGAGATCTTGCCGGCCTTCAGGTCGCCATACATCCATTCCTGCCGCGTGTAGGTCACCACCTTCACATCGGGGAAATAGGCCCGCAACATCCGCTCGTGGCCCGAGCCTGCGATAACGCCGATGCGCTCGCCGTTCAGCTTGGCATAGAGCGGCTCCGTCATCGCGTTGGTCTTCGGCATCATGAAGCGGGCAGGAAACTGGAGGTACGGCCGGGAGAAAGCATACTTCGCGCGCGCCTCGTCGGTCACCGCGATGCCTGCGATGATCGCCTCGCCGCGCCCGCGTTCCAAGGCGTCGCCAAGCTGCTCCCACGGCATGGCCTGTATCTCGCATTTGTCGGAGATGCCGAGCTCGGCGCAGATCGCCCGAACCAGATCGACGTGGAAACCGGAAAGCCGCTCCTCGCGATCGAGGTAGTTGAAGGGAGGGAAGTCGGTCGTCGTCAGGAAGCGAAGTCGCGTCAAGTCGCTCAGGTCGGGCTTCGGCAGGCGTTCCTTGATGTCCCAGAACATCGGCGCATCCGCCCGTCCGGAGGCGAAGCTACCGGCGAGGAACAGGGATGCAAGAAGTGCGACGGCGATAGCGCTGCGGTACATTATATGATTTTAGGCCTTCTGGCTGAGACACATCCTCAGCCTTACGTCGGAAACGCATGGCTGGGAAAGCTTTTCCTGCGCTGCGTAAGCAGCAAAATCAGTTTCCCGAGGTATGCCGCGCACGCCATTTTCTGGTCTCCCCGGCGGAATCGAAAGCTCCTACTGCTTGGCAACGGAATGTGCTATATTGCAATCCAAGGTTCATGGTACAGCGCGGCACTAGCAGTTACGATACAGACGTATAATTTCGGCAACATGGGTGGATGTTGCGATGGGACACTTCGACAGAACGCTTGCCTATATAAGCGACCTGCAGCAGGCAGACACGCCCGGTGCGATCTGCGAGAAGCTGCTTGATGTCACCTCGGCTTTCGGTCTCACGGCTCTCATGGCCGGAACCGTGCCACAGCCCGGCACGCCCAAAGGCAAGCAGAAGGATCACGTGCTGCTGTGCGACTGGCCGATCGAATGGCTGGAGCGCTACGTGGCGCGCAATTATGTCGACCACGATCCGATCGTCAGCCGGATGAAGCAGTTGCAGGCGCCGTTCCAGTGGCGCGACGCTGCCAACGAAGTGAAGGCCGATCGCGACGGCGAAGTCGTCATGGGCGATGCCGGACAGTTCAAGCTCAAGGATGGGCTGGCGTTCCCCTTGGTCACGCTCGACGGCCAGATCGTCATGGTATCGCTGGGCGGCGAGCAGATCGAGATGTCTGGTCTCGAGTTCGGCATGATCTCGCTTGTCTCCGGCTATGCGATCGGACGCGCCATGCAGCTTCATGCCGGCACCGAGCGGACCATCGATCATGTCGAGTTGACGCCGCGCGAACTCGAATGCCTGAAGTGGGCATCCGCTGGAAAGTCGGAATGGGAAATCTCCCAGATACTGGGCATCTCCGAGCATACGTCCGAGAAGCATCTGCTCAATGCCAAAACCAAGCTCGGCGCAGTCAACCGCGTGCAGGCGGTGGCCGAGGCAATCCGTCGCGGATACATTTGATCGATCCGCCCGAAATAGTAGACGATCGTTACATTCCTAAACAATCGGGTAAGTTCCCATAAGGAACCGACTTTCTAGTCTGCCTTGAGAAATCAAGGAGACTTTCTTTTGCTTTATGCACTGACCACCGAAGAACTGATGCAAAGGCCGGATCTCTGGGAGGCGGTACACCGGCTGCGTCATAGTATTTTCGTGGAGGAGATGGGCTGGTCGGACCTGCATCGGGACGACGGCCTTGAGATCGACCAGTTCGATCATGAGGAAGCGGTGCATCACATCGTCATCCGTGATGGCGAGGTGGCGGGTTACCAGAGGATGCTGCCAACCACCCGGCCGCATTTGCTTACCGAGGTCCTGACTGACCTCTATGTCGGCGACCCGCCGTCAGGACCGGATGTGTGGGAGCTCACCCGCTATGCCGTCGCGCGGGACTACCGCGACGGTCGTCGCGGCGTCTCGACGGTCGGCACCGAGCTCATCGCCGGCTTCGTCGAATGGGGTCTGCCGCGCGGCATCAACAAGGTGATCATCGAGTTCGAGCCGATGTGGGTGTTGCGCGCCCTGCAACTCCACTTCCTGGCCCGTCCGCTCGGCTACCAGCGAACCTATGGCCGGCAGCAGGTCGTGGCGACGCTGCTGACATTCAACGAGAGTACGCTCGACGTGGTCCGGACAAGGCGCGCCCACCACGCGCCCGTGCTGTCCCGGGGCTACCCCGACCTCCTTGGCCAACGGCAGGCGTCATGAACATTTCGCAGAGCTTTCCCGCAAGCACGATCGAAGCAACACCCCTCAGACCCCACAGCGAATTTCGCAACCACATCCTGACCATCACCGTCACAGCGGATGACGGCCGGCCCTTGCTCGATCGAAAGGCCTATGAACGGCTGGCCGCGACGCTGAACAGTGCTGCGGACGACGGGGAAGTGCGTGTCGTTGTTCTGCGCGGCCTCGCCGGCTGCTTCTGCCTCGGCGGCGACCTCTCGGAATTCCTGGACGAGACCAAGCACGCGGGCCTGATAGATGCGGTCACCGGCCTGTTCCGCACCCTGGCGACGTTTCCGAAGCCGATCATCGCCTGCGTCGATGGCGATGCGGTCGGCGTTGGCTGTACCATCCTTTTCCATTGCGACATGGTCATCGCTTCAGACCACAGCACCTTTCGCGTTCCCTTCGTGGACCTCGGCCTTGTACCCGACGCCGCCACCAGCATTCTGGCGCCCGAACGGATGGGCTATGGTGCGGCCTTCCGTTTCTTCTGCCTTGGCGACACCTTCTCCGCGACGGAAGCGAACGCGCTCGGGCTGGTCTCGGAGATCGCAGAAGGGGATGCCGAGGACCGCACTCTCGCGCGTGCACGCCAACTCGCCAGAAAACCGATCGAGGCATTGCGGCAGACGCGTGGACTGCTGCGCGGCGACGGCAGCCAGCTTTGCGATCGGATCGACGAGGAGATATCTCTCTTCCAC
The DNA here is from genome assembly GCF_016793485.1 of Mesorhizobium sp. Lineage (GTDB taxonomy): Bacteria > Pseudomonadota > Alphaproteobacteria > Rhizobiales > Rhizobiaceae > Mesorhizobium_K. The sequence continues at coordinate 167,977 of NZ_JAEULZ010000046.1, forward strand.
AGGGCGCTGCAGGATGACACCACGCTGCGCCGCCTAGCGAGAATAGCGAGGCTGGTGGCCTAGGGAACCGGTCGCGAAGGCCGTTCTGGTATCCGAGAACCAGGCGCCGATAACCGCAGGCACTGGCCTGCGGTTGCGCCACGCCGCGCCTTCCGGTCCGTAGCCCAGGGGCCGTGTTTCCCGGCGCTCGTGAGGCCTTTCCAGCGAGCCTTCCGACAGGCAAATTCAACTTGCTTCATTGATGTGCAACCGGAACTTGTCTTTTATTAAATTTACTATACGTTCTACTTGGTGGGGAAGTTTAGACGAAAATCGAAGTTGTAAAGTGGTCCGTGCAACAAGCTGATGGGGGCGTCGGCGTGAGGCATAATGTTGTATGAGTTGCCGCATCTTCGCGATGCGGTGGTTGTGCGTGACAGGGCGTTCGAAGGATCATCCTCGTCGCCCCATCATCGGACGCGACGCGATGGCGCGCATGACGGCTTTGATCTGGTTTTGCGTCTCTATCCGAAGACGCGGGACTGGTTGCCCGTCCTCCAGCGTCTGAACATACCCCCCAAGGCCGCGATGGAACTCGCGCGTCTCTCTTCGCGTAACGGGACCGATTTCGTGGCCGAGCTCGTCGCCTGCCGGCTGGTCGATGAGCAGGAGCTGGGCCGCGCGCTTGCGGCGCATCTTGGCGTGGAATGGGTAGACAAGATCGATCCGGACCGCCTCGTCGTATCGCGCGAAGCAGGGATGTCTCTCCTCTCGGGGCAGCCGCTGCGCCGTGCCGTCGGATACCTCGGGACCGATGGTGTCGTCTGTTATCTGCTTGCACCTTCCGGTGTCGACATTTCCGCGTTGCGTCGTCGCATCGCAGGGTCGGCCGACATGGCGCACAAGCTCAAGCTGGTGGCTCCGGAAACCCTTCGCGCCGCTCTTCTCGATTTCCTGAGGCCCGACCTGTTGCGCAAGGCGACGATGGGCCTCTTCGATCGGTACGCCAATCTGTCGGCGCGTGTCGTCGTGAATGCGTGGCAAGGTGTCGTAGGCGGGATGCTTCTGGTCGCCATTCCGGTGCTGTTGTTGCTTGCTCCCGGCGCCACATGGCTTGCCATGCATGTTGTATTTTCCTTTTTCTTTCTTGCCTGCATAGGCCTCCGGTTTGCCGCGATTGCCACCGTTGATCGCAAGCAAAGCGCGCCGCCGCCGCGCCTGCGGTCGGACATGCCGGTCTATTCCTTGCTTGTGGCACTGTATCGGGAGGCGGAGGTGGCGCCGGAACTTGTCTCAGCTCTGGAGAGGATCGAGTGGCCACGGAGCAAGCTCGATATCAAGCTGGTCTGCGAGGCGGACGACGACGATACGCTCCGCGCCCTGCGGGCCCTTCAATTGCCCAGTCACATGGAAATCGTCGAGGTGCCTCCCTCCGAACCGCGCACGAAGCCAAAGGCGCTGGCCTATGCCCTTCCTCTCGCGCGCGGCGAGTTCGTCGCACTCTACGACGCCGAGGACCATCCGCATCCCAACCAACTCCTGCACGCCTGGCAGACTTTCCGCGAGTCGCCTGACGACGTCGCCTGCGTTCAGGCGCCTCTGGAAATCGCCAACAGGGGCTCCAGCCTGCTGGCCCGCATGTTCGCGTTCGAATATGCGGCGCTCTTTCGCGGCATCCTGCCGTGGCTTTCGGGTAGACGTCTGCCGGTGCCGCTCGGTGGCACCTCCAATCATTTCCGCCGCGCAGCGATCGAGCAGGCCGGCGGCTGGGACCCCTACAATGTCACCGAGGACGCCGACCTCGGCATGCGGCTGGCGCGCTTCGGCTACCGAACGGAAACGATACGCTGTCCGACATGGGAGACCGCGCCGGAGCACCTCTCGGCCTGGCTGCCGCAGCGGACACGCTGGTTCAAGGGGTGGGTGCAGACGTGGCTTGTCCACATGCGCCACCCCTGGCGGCTGCTGCGCGAACTCGGCTTCTGGCCCTTCTTCGTCGGCCAGATCCTGTTCGCCGGCATGGTGATGTCGGCGCTCGCTCACCCGTTCCTGCTGCTGACGGGCGTCGCGCTGGCAGTCGATTTCGTTCTGGAGCGCCAGAGCAGCGGTTGGAAAACAACGCTCCTGGCGCTCGACCTCGTCAGTGTCGCAGGCGGTTATCTCTCCTTCCTGCTCCTTGGCTGGCAGGTGCTGAAGCTGCGCGAGAAGCTTGGCTTCTGGAAGATCGTGCTGTTCACCCCGGTCTACTGGATGATGCTGTCCTGGGCGGCGTGGCGCGCGGTCTGGCAGCTCTGGCGCACGCCGTTCCTGTGGGAAAAGACGCCGCACCGCCCGCTGCGCGCCGGCACTGCCTTGCATCGGCAATAAGCCTGCGGCGGCGGGCGCTCTCTCAGTCGAGCAGTTGTTTCGGCCCGGAGCCGATGATCTTCGGGTCCGGCTTCCCGATCAGGTCAAGATTTCGTCCCGTATAGTCGAGGGCCAGAAGCACGTGGCGCACCGCCTCGATGCGCGCCCGCCGCTTGTCGTTCGAGCGAATGACGGTCCACGGTGCGTGGTCGGTATGGGTTTCCTTCATCATCAGGTCGCGCGCCTTGGTGTAGTCGTCCCAGCGCGTGACGCCCGCGATGTCCATCGGCGAGAATTTCCAGTTGGTCAGCGGGCTGTGGCGCCGTTCGTGGAAGCGCTTGAGCTGGGTTTCCTGCCCGAGATTGAGCCAGATCTTGAAGAAGTGAATGCCTTCGCCGACGATCATCTTCTCGAAGCGGGGCGTTTCCTTCAGGAACTTCTTGTGCTGCTCGGGCGTGCAGAAGCCCATGACAGGCTCGACGCCGGCCCTGTTGTACCAGGAGCGGTCGAAGGTCACGAATTCGCCGGCGGTCGGAAAGTGGGCGATGTAGCGCTGGAAGTACCACTGCCCCCGCTCGGTCTCGGTCGGTTTGGTCAGCGCCACGTTACGCGCCGTGCGCGGGTTCATGTAGAAGCGCATCGCGCCAATCGTGCCGCCCTTGCCGGCCGCGTCGCGACCTTCGAACAGGATGAGCACGCGCTGTCCTGCCGACTGCTGCCACGCCTGCAATTTGACGAGTTCGGTCTGCAGCAATTCCAGCTTCTTGTCGTAGTCTTCGCGCTTGAGGCGCTTGTCGTAAGGATAGCCCCCGGCGGTGAGCGCATTGTCCTCGACCCAGTCCGGCAGCACCGGATTGTCGATGTCGAAGACGCGTTCGGCGCCGGCTACCTTGATCTTCAGCGGCCCTATGGCTTTGGGAGGCTCCGCAGTTTTCTCATTTGCCATGGCGGCTGTACCCTTTTTTGTCATGCAGGGCATGCTATTGGGAGGCTCGCTGCGGGTCCAGAGCGAAGTTCTGGTCCGTGACTCGACCGGTGGATCGATCTGACCTTGAAACGATGACCGACAGAAGAAGGGAAGAGCAGACGCGGCGGTTTCTGAGCCTCGCCGCCGGCCGCCTGGCCGCGAACCGGTGGATGCTGGTGGCGGCGCTGGCAGCGCTCGCCGTCGTCGGCATCGTCGCGTCCGTCCCCGTCCAACTGGCGGCCGCCATCGCCGCCTTCCTCATCGTCGTCGCCGCGATGTCGCCGCGACGCACCCGCAGGCAGGCGAGAGCCGACCGCGCGGTCGCAGCGGACGGCGGCGGGCTGGGCGGGCTCTCGGCGCAAAGCCTTGCCGCCGCAGTCGGAGACCCCCTGATCATCTTCGACGCGGCCGGCACGGCAGTGCTCGTCAACGAGGCTGCTCGCGCAGCGTTCGGCGCCATCGCACCGGGCCTGTCCCTGCTGATGAAGTTCCGCGCGCCCGAGATGCAGACCGCGATCGATCGCGTCCGCACCGGCGCCGTCGCATCGGAGGTTGTCGACTACGCGGAGCGAGTGCCCATCGAGCGCGTCTACAAGGTCACGCTGACCGCGATCGGCCGCGGCACCGGCCTCTTCGTCATGGTCTTCAAGGACCAGAGCGAGGCGCGCCGCATCGACCGGATGCGCGCCGACTTCATCGCCAACGCCAGCCACGAACTGCGCACGCCGCTCGCCTCTATTTCCGGTTTCGTGGAGACCTTGCGCGGCCCGGCGAAGAACGACGCCGCGGCGCGGGAGCATTTCCTGCAGATCATGCAGAGCCAGACGCAGCGCATGGCGCGTCTTATCGACGATCTGCTGTCGCTGTCGCGGCTGGAGATGAAGCCCTATCTGCCGCCGGGCGCAACGGTCGACGTGTGCCTGATCGTGCAGAGCGTCATCGATTCCCTGTCGCCGCTGGCGGCGGAATCGGGCGTCGTCATCGAACGCGCGTTCGGCGACGAGACCGTCGAGGCGAGGGGCGATCGCGACGAGTTGTTCCAGGTGTTCGAGAACCTGCTGGAAAACGCCTGCAAATACGGCCAGTCGGGTGGCCGCGTTGTCGTGTCGATCGACAGGACCGAAGCGCCGGAGCCCGAGGTCGCCGTCACCATTCGCGATTTCGGGCCGGGTATCCCGCAGGAGCACATTCCGCGCGTGACCGAGCGCTTCTACCGGGTGGACGTCGATACCAGTCGCGCGCAGAAGGGCACCGGGCTCGGCCTGTCCATCGTCAAGCACATCCTGACGCGCCACAATGCGCGCCTCAGCATCAAATCCACGCTCGGCGAAGGCGCTGCCTTCACCGTGCACCTGCCGGCGAAGTGAACCGGGCTCAATAGGTCGTGCGGCCGCCCGAGAGGTCGAAGACGGAGGCTGTGGTGAAGCTGTTTTCCTGGCTCACCAGCCATGCGATCATCGACGCCGCCTCGTCGACCTCGAGGAAGCGGCCGCGCGGGATGCGCACCAGCATGTAGTCGATGAATTCCTTGGTCAGCGTCTCGAGGATGCGCGTGTTGGCGGTGGCCGGGGTGACCGCGTTCACAGCAATGTTGTGTTTGGCAAGTTCCTTGCCGAGCGACTTCGTCAGGCAGAGCACGCCGGCCTTGGCGGCGGAATAGGCGGAGAGGTTGGGGTTTCCCTCCTTGCCGGCAACCGACGAGATGTTGACGATGCGGCCGTAGTTGCGCGCCTTCATCGAGGGGATCGCGACCTTGTTCACATAGAAGGTGCCGTTGAGGTTGATTTCGACCACGCGGCGCCACTCTTCGGGATCGTAGTCTTCCAGAGTGGCGTTTTTTCCGGCGACGCCGGCCGAGTTCACCAGGATCGAAACGGGCCCGACCTCGGCCTCGGTCTCGGCGTGCACGCGCTTCAGTGCTTCCAGGTCGGTTATATCCACCTGCTTGGCGGACGCGCCGTCGCCCAGCGCGGATGTCGCGGCAGCGAGCGCTTCGGCGTTGAAGTCCCAGAGGCTCACCTTCGCCCCGGAGGCCAGCAGACGCCGGGCTATGGCAAAGCCGATGCCTTGCGCGCCACCCGTCACGACGGCGACCTGACCGTCCAGATCGATCCTGTTCATGGAGTCCTCCTTGATCGTGCCCCCGAGTGGCAAAAACCGGCCGCCGTCGTCAAGGGGGCGAATGCCGCGGCGGCGTGCGTTTCTCCGGCATTCGCGAGAAAACCCGGCTTTAGCAGCCACCGCGCCGTTTAATCAGGCCTCGAGGCTGTCTATATTTCTTTTTTCTGTCATCGGCTTGACCTAGAGTAACGGGTCAATTGCCTCTCTGAGTCGCCGTGCAGCAATGAACACGCATATCGTCCGGTCCTATGACGAGGATCTGAAATATCTCGACAACCGCCTTGCCGCGATGGGCGGCCACGCCGAGCGCATGGTGGACCAGTCCGTCCTGGCTCTTGTCAATGCTGATGCAGGGCTGGCGCGCAAGGTCATCGCGGATGACGTGTTCCTCGACCAGACGCAGCGCGAGATCGACGACAAGGCCATCCTGCTCATCGCCAAGCGTCAGCCCATGGCCGACGATCTGCGCCAGGTTGTCGGAGCGATCCGCATATCGGCCGATCTGGAACGCGTCGGCGATCTCGGCAAGAATATAGCCAAGCGCGTCGTCGCAGTCACCGAGGGACGCCAGCCGCTCAGCCTTTTCCGGGGATTGCAGGCTCTCGCCGAGCTGGCCCTGACGCAGCTCAAGGAAGTGCTCGACGTCTACGCGTCGCGTTCGGTCGACCGACTGGCCTTCATGCGCGACCGCGACGACCAGATCGACGCAATGTACACCTCGCTGTTTCGCGAGCTGCTGACCTACATGATGGAAGATCCGCGTAACATCACGCCCTGTACGCATCTGCTGTTCTGCGCGAAGAATATCGAGCGCATCGGCGATCACGCCACCAACATCGCCGAAACAGTCTACTATGTGGTCACAGGCGAGCAGATGCCGATCGAGCGGCCAAAGGAAGATTCGAGCCACACGGTGGGCTTGCCGGGACGCTGACCCTTTCGTCTTGCTGAATGGACGAGGTCTCCCCGTATCGGACAACAAAAATCCGGCGCGACCGTTTGGGTCGCGCCGGATTTTTTTTAAGCTGTCGCTGAGGCGGTTGGCTTAGTTGCCGCCGCGAGGCTTGTCGTTGCCGCCGGAGCGGTCATTGCCGCCCGATTTGTCGTTGCCGCCGGAACGGTCGTTGCCGCCCGACTTGTCGTTGCCGCCGGAGCGGTCATTACCGCCCGACTTGTCGTTGCCGCCGGAACGGTCGTTGCCGCCCGACTTGTCGTTGCCGCCGGAACGGTCATTGCCGCCCGACCTGTCATTGCCGCCGGAGCGGTCATTGTCGCCCGACTTGTCGTTGCCGCCGGAGCGGTCGTTGCCGCCCCACTTGTCGTCGCCACCCTTGTTGCGATCGTTGTCCTTGTTGCGGTCGCGATCGTTGTCCTTGTTGCGGTCGCGGTCCTTGTCCTTGTTGCGGTCCTTGCCCTTGTGGTCGCGGTCCTTGTCCTTGTTGCGGTCCTTGCCCTTGTGGTCGCGGTCCTTGCCCTTGTGGTCGCGGTCCTTGCCCTTGTGACCCTTCTTGCCGTGCTTCTTGTCCTTCCAGTCCTTATGGCCGTGGTCGCGCTTCCCGCATTTGTCCTTCTCGTGATGTTCCTTTGGCGGAGGTGCAACAACAGTCACCTTCTGGTTGCGATCCGATTCCTTGGCGCACTGGCGCTCGGCCCAGTCGAGATCACGATTGTAGAGTTTGATGATCTCGCCATTGTTCTCGCAGGTGTAGGTCTCAGGCGCCTTTTTTGTTCGCCTGGGCCATGCCTGTGAGAATCAGAAACCCTGATGCTGCTATCGCCGCCAGGGCAAGCGGCTTGAACGCATGATACATGTTACTCCCCTTTACCAGCTATTAACCCTCCTTCTTTTCCCATTGATATCCACAGTTAAGCAATTGTTTACTATTGACATAGTTAATCGTAACCAAAATTTGTGCAGTATTACTTTGTTTTAATAAAATTTTAATTACAGAAAACGCCAATGTTTACTTGAAAAGCACTGCACAGCGCGTCGGCATCGACTGGATTTTAGGAAAATTTCGACGTCGCGATGAGGCGCGTTATGCCTAAACCCTATGCAGACGACTTCGCGGACAAATTTTACACGGTGCACACACCGGATGCCGACGCTTGATGGCTCTGTTCAGCGATCTCGATTTTCCGTCAAGATTTTGCCTGATATGGCTACTCGACCGGGTTCATCCCGGGCTCGGCCATCTCGACTGTCGCGCCGCATTTGACCAGATGGTTGGTGCGGATTTTGGTTTCCGCGTTGGGCGCGGCCGTTGAGACAGTGCGGCACCAGTCGTAGTGGGGCTTGAGCTTCGGTTGCCAGCGTCCGCTTACGGGCACCTGGCACTTCTTATACTTCTGCATCAGCATGAATTGCTTCTGCGCCGTCTGCGCGTAGGCACGGCAGAATTCGTGCGGTGCGGCCTGCGCTGGCGTAGTGGCTGGGCCGATCGGGAGAAAACCGATTGAAAGAAGCGTGACCGCCATCGTCCAGATCCGGATTCGCAGGGACATGCCATCTCCGTTCGACCGCGATTGCGGGCCCATCAGGCGGAAGCCGTCTACGCGGAACAGGTACTGCTGCCGGACTTGGCAGGCTGGCCGGGCGCTTCTCCGGTCAGCCAATCGTCGAACTCAGCGGTTGCGTCGCCGCTCGGTTGCCGGCTGGAAGGCAATGCGGGAATGATAACCGCAATAAGGCCCGCTTTCGGCGGCGTCGTTGCCGCAGAAGGAGAAGTCCTCGGTCAGCGGGTCGCCGTTCGGCCATTTGCAGGTGCGCTCGGAAAGCTGGACGAGCTGCAGGCGGCGCGAGATCGGCACCACCACATTCTCCGCCGGGCGCACATGGTAGCGTGCAACCGGCTCGACATCGAACTGCGTCTGCAACGCAGTCGCGCCGATCGTGACAGTGCGCGTGACGGTCGTGCTGCGGGTAACGCTTTTCGTCCCGACGTTGCCCGTGGTCGTTTTCTTCTGCCGCGCAGGTGCAGCCGTTGTCCGACCGCGGCTGGACAACTTCAGGCGATGCACCTTGCCGATGACGGCGTTGCGCGTGACCGAGCCGAGCTGTGCGGCGATCTGGCTGGCGCTGAGACCCTCCGACCACAGTTTACGCAGAAGTTCGACGCGTTCGTCCGTCCAGTTCATGGCTGATTGCTCCATGTCGCCTTCCAGCGGAATCCGGAATCCATCGGCGCCCCGGCACTGCCGGGCTCGACACCACATATACGCTGAGGATTAGCTTTGCCGCACGAGATGTAGTTTTTTGTTGGCCTCAAATTACCCCATCGGCTGACTCGGTGACAAGAGTCCCAGATGCAACACGAATCGGTTTTTTCGGTTTTCCCCAACTTGCCCGCGGCCTGCTTCGGACCAGCGGGGATAAGTCGGTGGCGCGCCTTCGCGCGCGCGTTTTCTTGACTTCACGGCCGAAACCCACAATATGGCTCCAGTCGGCCGCCGCTTGGGCGGCTTTTTTGATTTTTGGCCCCGCCCGAAGCTCGAACGCCGATGCCCGGGCGCGGTTCCGGAGACATATGTAATGAGCGGTTCGGCGCTTTTCGATACCTATGCGCGGGCGCCCCTTTCTTTCGATCGGGGCGAGGGCAGTTGGCTGGTCTCGGAGAACGGCGAGCGATATCTCGATTTCGGCGCCGGCATCGCCGTCAATTCGCTGGGCTACACGCACCCGCATCTCGTGGCCGCGCTGGTGGAGCAGGCCGGCAAGCTCTGGCATCTCTCCAATCTCTACCAGATTCCCGGCCAGGCGCGTCTTGCCGAGCGGCTTGTCGCCGCGACCTTCGCCGACAAGGTGTTCTTCACCAATTCCGGCGCCGAGGCGATCGAGGGCTCGATCAAGACCGCCCGCCGGTATCATTATGCAAACGGCCAGCCCGAGCGATTCCGCACCATCACCTTCGAGGGCGCGTTCCACGGCCGCACACTCGCGACCATCGCCGCCGGCGGACAGGCGAAATATCTGGAAGGCTTCGGCCCCAAGGCCGACGGCTTCGACCAGGTTCCCTTCGACGACATCGACGCCGTGGAAAAGATGATCGGCCCGCAGACCGCGGCTATCATGCTTGAGCCCGTGCAGGGCGAAGGTGGTATCCGTCCGTTCCCCGCGCAGTCGCTTCGCCGCCTACGCGAGTTGTGCGACAAGCATGGCCTGCTGCTTATCTTCGACGAGATCCAGTGCGGCGTCGGCCGGACCGGGAAGTTTTTCGCGCATGAGTGGGCTGGCGTTACCCCCGACATCATGGCTGTCGCCAAGGGCATCGGCGGCGGCTTCCCGATGGCCGCCGTGCTGGCCACGGAGAACGCGGCGAGCGGCATAGTGCCGGGCATCCACGGCACCACCTTTGGCGGCAACCCGCTGGCGATGGCCGTCGGCAACGCGGTGCTCGACGTCATCCTGGCTGACGACTTCCTTGACGAGGTCACCCGCAAGGCGCTCCTGCTCAAGCAGGGGCTTGCCGCCATCGCCGACGAGTTTCCCGATGCGATCGAGGAAATCCGCGGCACGGGCTTGATGCTCGGCGTCAAGTGCAAGGTGCCGAACGCCACCTTCAACGCCGCGCTGCGCGAGCAGAAGCTGCTGGCGGTTCCGGCCGGCGACAATGTCGTGCGACTGATCCCGGCGCTCAACATCACCGACGAAGACATCCGCGAGGGGCTGGAGCGCATCCGCGCCGGCGCTCGCGCGGTATCGTCTCCCGTATCGGCCTGAGCGGACCTTTATCATGTCAGCGATCAGACATTTCACCGATCTTTCCGGGATTCCCGCGACCACTTTGCGCGGCATGCTTGACGACGCCGCCGCCCGCAAGGCGCGGCTGAAGGCCGGCGAACGCTCCCGGCCGCTCGACGGCAAGGTGCTCGCGATGATCTTCGACAAGCCGTCGACCCGTACGCGCGTTTCCTTCGACGTCGGCATGCGCCAGCTCGGCGGCGAGACGATCATGCTCACCGGCACCGAAATGCAGCTCGGCCGTTCCGAGACCATCGCCGACACCGCCAAGGTGCTGTCGCGCTATGTCGACGCCATCATGATCCGCACGACGGATCATGCGCGCCTGCTGGAACTGACGGAGCATGCCACCGTGCCCGTCATCAACGGGCTGACCGACGACACGCATCCCTGTCAGATCATGGCCGACGTGCTGACCTTCGAGGAGCATCGCGGACCGGTCGCCGGCAAGACCTTCGCCTGGACCGGCGACGGCAACAATGTGCTGCATTCGCTGATGGAGGCGTCCGCGCGCTTCTCGTTCAACCTGCGCATCGCCACGCCGGAAGGCAGCGAGCCGCAGGAGCGCTATATCGACTGGTCGCGCGCCAATGGCGGATCGGTGGAGATTGGCCATTCGGCCGAGGCGGCGGTTCGCGACGCGGACTGCGTCGTCACCGACTGCTGGGTGTCGATGAACCAGGAGCATCGCGCGCGCGGCCACAACGTGTTCGGCGCCTATCAGGTGAACGCCGCGCTGATGGCGAAGGCAAAGCCCGATGCTCTCTTCATGCATTGCCTGCCGGCCCATCGCGGCGAGGAGGTCACCGACGAGGTCATCGACGGGCCGCATTCGGTGGTCTTCGACGAGGCCGAGAACCGGCTGCATGCGCAGAAGGCCGTGCTGGCGTGGTGTCTTGGCGCTTGATCGGGCCTGCTTGAACATGCAGGCTGTGATGCCTATCTCCCGCGTATCCCAAAGATCAGGGCGTAGTGCGCGTGCTTCCACGATGGCGGCATTCGCCGTCGCTGGAGACGTGTCATGTTGGAAACTGCGAACGTGCCCAATAACCAGAACGATGAGACCAAGAGACTTGGCGACTTCGGCTTTGCCGGCGACGACCATGTCATCCCCTTCGAGGTCGGCCCGCTCGACGCGCGCGGCCGCGTGGTCGCGCTCGGGCCGCTGCTCGATTCGATCCTAGGGCGCCACGATTATCCCGAACCGGTCGCCCGCCTTCTCGCGGAGGCTGCGCTGGTCGCCGTGCTTCTTGGCTCGTCGCTGAAGTTCGAGGGCAAGTTCATCCTGCAGACCCGCACCGACGGGCCCGTCGACATGCTTGTCGCCGACTTCACCACCCCAGGCTCGCTGCGCGCTTATGCGCGTTTCGACGCCGATCGGCTGGAGGCGCTTGTCGCGGCCGGCGAGACCGGCAGCGAGACACTGCTCGGCAACGGCGTGCTGGCGCTGACCATCGACCAAGGCGAGTATACGCAGCGCTACCAAGGCATCGTCGAGCTGAACGGCACGACGTTGCAGGAGGCCGCGCATACCTATTTCCGCCAGTCGGAGCAGATCCCGACGGAGATCAGGTTGCAGGTTGCAAGACTGGTGCGTCCGGGGCAGGGCGAGGTCTGGCGCGCAGGCGGGCTGATCGCGCAGTTCCTGCCGGAATCGCCGGAGCGCATGCGCACTGGCGATCTGCACGGCGGCGACGGCGCGCCTGACGTGGAAGAGCAGGTGGATGACGCCTGGCGCGAGGTGCAGGCGCTTGCCGCCACTATCGAGCCGGCCGAGTTGATCGACCCGACCATCGAGCCGGAGCGACTGCTCTATCGCCTGTTCCACGAACATGGCGTGCGCGTCTTCCCGGGCACGCCGGTCGCCGACGAATGCTCCTGCTCGCGCGAGCGCATTCGCGGCATCCTCGAAGGCTTTTCCGCCGAGGAAATCGTCGAGTCGACAGAAGACGGTAAGATATCCGTCGCCTGCGAATTCTGCTCGAAGTCCTACGATTTCGACGCGGCGGAGTTCCTCAAGGCGAACTGACTATCGACCCTCACTCCGGCTTGCTGTCGCAAGCCACCTCTCCCCCGCCCGACGGGGGAGAGGAAGCGCGAGACGTCCGCTTGGCATTTTTCCCCTACCCCGGGCAGGGGGAGGGGTGGCCGCGTCGCGGTCGGGTGGGGGTACTTCGCTCTGTGTTCAAACCGCTAGCTAAGCCTTCTCCCACTCCGCAAACTCTTTCATCAGCGCTTCATAGGCATCCATCGGCGGCAGCGCTTCATAGCTGTGTACGGCTGCCGTCTTGGCCCATGGCAACCCTTCGCTCGTCCACGTCTCCATGAACGGGGTCGACCATGCCGCATCGTCCAGCATGGTTGGCCGCAGGTTCACGAACCAGTCGATGCCTTCCGGCCGGGTGAACATCCACGTCATGCACCAGCCGCAAAAATAGTGTTTCGACGCGCCATGCAGGCCGCCGATTTCAGGCTCGCCCTCGGTTACCTCGAACCCGTCGGACGGAATTGCTGCGCTCAGCGAAAACGCGCCTGAGCTCATCCTCTGGCATCCCTTGCAATGGCAGGCCATCGTCAAGAACGGTCGCTTTGTGACCTTCAATCTTACACGGCCACAGCGGCAGCCGCCTTCCTTCACAACGTCGTTCATGTGCCGTTCCTCAGTTCAGGCTGCGTTTGCCGCCCGGCAGGTCGAGCGAGAATGCCGGAATATCGATCTCGAACAGCTCGCCCTTGCCGTTGCGCATCGTGTAGCGGCCGACCATGATGCCCGACGGCGTCGGGAGTGGACAGCCGGAGGTGTATTGATAGCTGTCGCCGGGTTCGAGCTCCGGCTGGTCGCCGACCACGCCTTCCCCGCTCACCTCCTCGACCCGCCCCACGCCGTCGGTGATGTGCCAGTAGCGGGCCAGCAGCTTCACCCATTCGTCGGACTGGTTGTCGATGGTGATGCGGTAGGCCCAGACGTAGCGGCATTCCGTCGGCTCGGACTGGTCCTCGAGGTAGAACGGCTCTACGTTTACGGCGATGTTGCGCGTGACGGCGCTGTACATGGGCTACGTTCCTGCTTGCCAGCCGGCTAGCATGCCTGGTGAGCAAGACTATGGCGGGATGTCGGGGTCGCCGCTCCTACTGCGGCGCGGGCTCAACCGGGTCGGCGGGCTTGACCAAAGCGCCGTTGACGGTCACCGCTCCGTCAGCCTTCATATCAACCACCCACTGAAGCTTGCCGTCCGCCAGTGTTTTGGCGAAGCCTTTCGCGGCAAGTGCCACGAGCTGCATCTGCTGTGCCTCGGGGTAGGTCGCCGACGCCTCCTGAAGCGCCTGCACCGCATTGTCGAAGCCGGTTGCTTCGAGTGTAGCGGTCATCGCCGGCTTGCCGTCCATGAAGGTCATCTCGCCTTCCGCGATGATTTCGGTGTCCTTATTGCTCAAGACGCTGCGGTTCAGCACGAATTTCGGCGGATTTGCAATGAACTTGGCCACAATAGCATCGCCCACCGCTTCCGGTATCGGCGGGTCCTGGTTGAGATCGAGGGCGTCAATCGCGGCCGTTGCCGGTCCTTCGAGATCGATACCGACTCCGCCAACGTCGAGATTTATGTCTTCGGGCATCAGCTTGGCACTCCACGACGGCAGAAGTCCGTTCGGCACGGCCAGATCGTCGATGGCAAATCTATAGGTGACCGTGCCGTCCTTGCGGATGCCGCCCATCTCCACCGCGATTTTGGCATTTGCCGCGCTGAAAATGCCGACAGGCGTGCCAACCGACAATTCGCGCCAGTTGTACGAGCCGGTCATATCGTTCCACAGCGGCATGGCGCTGCGCAGGAGCGTCTTCAATTGTGGCTGGGCGGCCTTGAGCTTCGCCTCGTCGGGATTGGCTACGAAGAACGCCAGCAGATCGAGCAGTTCCTGCGACTGGAAGCCGGTTGCGGTAGAGACGTAGGACAGTTCAGGCGAGCGCATGACGACAGAGATCGGCTGGGCGCCCTCCGCCACCGGGACCGTCATCTTCTGCTCCATGTCCGACAAGGCCTGTGTTGCATTGAAATCGACACCCCGCGTGGCGTTCTTGGTCGACTGGATGATGAAGCTGCCTGACGCGGACTTGAACTCGGATTGTGAGGTCGGGTCCGTCGAGATCATGGTCATCTCGCCGTTCCTTCCTTCGGCCACAGCGAAGCCGGCCAGCCTCGGATCGTAGACACCCTCGAAGCTGTCGTCGGCGGATGTCCATTCTGTGCTGCTCGTTGTGTTGTCGGCCTTGATCGCGATCTTGCCGTCCGGCAACATGTCGCCGGCCACGTCCCACGTCGAATCGGCGCGTGGCCTAAGGCGCAGCACGTAGGGATCGACCTCCAGCTTGAACGAATCCTGCGCCGGAAAGAGCGTCATCAGCTTGCCGAAATCGACATCGACCTTGTAGGCGTCGCCGTCCAAGCCGATCGTAATCACACCCTTGTCGAAGATGGTGGTTCCCATGTAGCGCGCCAGATTGGCCTGCAGCGCTTCGGCGCCGGCGGAATCGGCTGCCTGCGCGAAGGCGGGTGTGGAGGAGAGGACAAGCAGGATCGGCAGAGTGTGGCGCACTGGATATTCTCCCGGAGGTTGCGTGCGCGAGACTATTGGAAATTAGGACGCGCGAGGCAAGGCGTAACCCGGGGTAATGTTGTTCCGGAGAGCTTCCTTTCGGTCGCACCGCAACAAAATCCCCGTGAAAGCGGGAGGTCCTGCCTACCTCAAGCCATCCAGCGCCTCGCCCAGATCGGCGATCAGGTCGTCGGCATCCTCCAGCCCGACGGATAGCCTCAGCGTGCCGCCGCCGATGCCGAGTTCGGCGCGCGCCTCGTCGGTCAGGTTCTTGTGCGTCGTCGTTGCGGGATGCGTGATCAGGCTCTTGGCGTCGCCGAGATTGTTGGAGATCTTGATGACCTCCAGCCCGTTCTGCAGCCCAAACGCGCTCTTCTTGCCGTCCTTAAGTTCGATGCAGATCAGCGTCGAGCCGCCCCCCATCTGCTTCCTGACGAGCGCCGCCTGTGGATGGTCGTCGCGGCCCGGATAGATGACGCGCGCAATCTCCGGCCGGCTGGCGAGAAAATCGGCGATCTTGGCAGCACTTTCCGTCTGCTGGCGCACGCGCACCGGTAGGGTTTCCAGTCCCTTCAGCAGCGTCCACGCGTTGAACGGCGACAGGCTGGGACCGGTGTGGCGGAAATAGTCATGCAGGTTCTTGTCGATCCACTCCTTGTCCGACAGCACGATGCCGCCGAGGCAGCGCCCCTGGCCGTCTATGTGCTTGGTCGCCGAATAGACGACGATGTGCGCGCCGAGTTCCAGCGGCTTCTGCTGCAGCGGCGTGGCAAACACATTGTCGACCACCACGCGCGCGCCAATCGAATTTGCGATTGCTGCGACCGCTGCGATGTCGATCACCTCCAGCGTTGGGTTGGTCGGGCTCTCGAGGAAGAACAGCTTCGTGTTCGGGCGAACCGCCTTTTCCCAGTTGGCGATGTCGGTGCCGTCGACCAGCGTGGACTCGATGCCGTAGCGCGGGGCAAGCGTCTCGATGACCCACCGGCAAGAACCGAACAGGGCGCGCGCCGCGACGATATGGTCGCCGGCCTTGAGGCTGCACAGGATCGCGGCCGAAACTGCGGCCATGCCCGACGAGGTGGCACGCGCGTCCTCCGCGCCTTCCAGCGCGCACATGCGCTTCTCGAACATGTCGACGGTAGGGTTGGCGTAGCGCGAATAGATGAAGCCGGGCTCTTCGCCCTTGAAGCGGGCTTCCGCCGCCTCGGCCGTCTCGTAGACGTAGCCCTGCGTCATGTAGATCGCTTCCGACGTCTCGCCGTGCTGCGAGCGCAGGGTGCCGGAATGGACCATTTGCGTTGCGGGCTTCAATGTGCGCTTCTTGCCAGTCATCGACATGCCTCAGATACAAAAAAACCGGCCGCGAAAGTCGCAACCGGTCCATGGGGCTCGCACCCGACGGTCCTTTAGCGACTTGTTTAACGTGGCTGCAAGCCGACCGGCCAAATCACCACGGGATAACGAACCCTTTAGACCCGCGCCCGGCTTGCGTCAATTCCATCGATTGCTAAACCACTTGCTGGACTTGCTAGACCACGGGGCGGCATCGGGCGATGCTGCATGGAGATGAACCGCTTGCGCCAGACAGGCATCCTGCCCGACACCGATATCGCCGCGCTTTTCCAATCCGGCGCGCTGGCGACGTCGCGACCGCTCGATGCCGACCAGATACAGCCGGCCAGCCTCGATCTAAGGCTCGGCGAAAAGGCCTGGCGTGTCCGCGCCAGTTTCCTGCCCGGACCCAACAGCAACGTCGCCGACAAGCTCAATCGCCTGCAACTGCACGAGATCGACCTCGCCAACGGCGCGGTGCTGGAGACGGGCTGCGTCTACATCGTGCCGCTGCTCGAAACGCTGAACCTCCCAGCGGGCATTTCCGCTTCAGCGAACCCGAAAAGCTCGACCGGCCGCCTCGATATCTTCACCCGCGTCATGACTGATCATGGCCGAGAGTTCGACAAGATTGCGCCGGGCTATTCCGGGCCGCTCTATCTCGAAGTCAGCCCGCGCACCTTCCCGATCGTCGTGCGCACCGGCTCGCGCCTGTCGCAGATACGCTTCCGCACCGGCAACGCGCTACTGTCGGAAGGCGAACTGGAAATCCTCCATCGCGCCGAAACGCTGGTCGCGACCGATCCGCCCAACATCTCCGGCGGCGGCATCGCGCTCTCCATCGACCTCAGCGGCAAGAAGGGCGAACTGATCGGCTATCGCGGCAAGCACCACACGGGCCTCGTCGATGTCGACAAGCGCGCCGCGCACGATGTGCTCGACTTCTGGGAGCCGCTCTACGCCCACGGCGCGCCGGAACTCGTGCTGGACCCCGATGAGTTCTACATCCTCGTCAGCAACGAGGCCGTGCACGTCCCGCCGCTCTACGCGGCGGAGATGACGCCCTACGACCCGCTGGTCGGCGAATTCCGCGTGCACTATGCAGGCTTCTTCGATCCCGGCTTCGGCCATTCGGCGGCCGGCGGCACCGGCAGCCGCGCGGTGCTGGAAGTGCGTAGCCACGAGGTGCCCTTTATCCTTGAACACGGCCAGATCGTCGGCCGTCTCGTCTACGAGCATATGCTGAATCGCCCGAAGGCGCTTTACGGGACCGACCTCGGCTCCAACTACCAGGCGCAGGGCCTGAAGCTGTCCAAACATTTCCGCGCTGCCGATTGATGAAATATCGCTCGCCGGCGCGCGCAAGCCGCGCTCATTGGAAGATTTTCGGATAGTCTGGAGCGGGTAGCGGGAATCGAACCCGCACAGCTAGCTTGGGAAGCTAGAGCGCTACCACTACACCATACCCGCGCTGGCGACTGAGTATCACGGCCAGCGAGGGATGCGCAATCGGGGTCGTTCACCGGATGAGGATATCAGCTTGGAAGTGAGCCGTTCATGACGTCCCCGATCGCCGAAAAGCGCGGCGTCGGTGATCTGGCGTTTTTCCTGGTCGCGATCGTCGTGGGACTGGTGACTGGTCTGCTTGGCACTGCCCTGCGGTTTGGCGATGCGAATGCGCATGTCTGGCCCGCATTCGTCGCCAGACTTACAGGCGATCGAACCGCTTTGCATCTCGTCATCGTCGGGCTGACAGGCGCCGTGATGGTGACGGCTGCCGTCTGGCTGGTCAGGACGTTCGCGCCGGAAGCTGCCGGTTCCGGCATCCAGGAAATCGAAGGGGCGATGGTGGACGAACGCGAGGTCCGTTGGGCGCGCATATTGCCGGTCAAGTTTTTCGGCGGCCTGTTGTCGCTGGGCTCGGGCCTCGTGGTGGGCAGGGAAGGCCCGACCATGCACATCGGCGCGGCTGTGGCCAAGGCTATGTCGGGCTGGTTCAATCTTTCAAGGCTCGATCTGCATGCCCTGCTCGCCGCCGGGGCGGGAGCCGGCCTGGCCGCGGCCTTCAACGCGCCGCTGGCAGGGGTGTTGTTCGTCCTGGAGGAAACCCGCAAACAGTTTCCGCACAGCTTTCGCAGCTACTCGGCCGTCATCCTCGCAACCGTGGCCAGTGTGATCCTGAGCAGCATCATCGCCGGCGGCGAGCCGCTGATGAAGATGGACGCCACCGCGATCCCGCTGAATCTGTTACCGGCCTTCGCGGGGTTGGGCGTGGTGCTCGGGCTCGCCGGCGCGGCGTTCAACACGTCGCTCGTCTGGTCGCTCGACCGCGCGCAGGCCCTTGGACAAAGGTTCTCGTTCTATCTGCTTCCGGCCGTCGCCGGCTTTGCCGTCGGCATCCTGCTCGTGCTGTTTCCAGACGCGACGCGCGGCGGTGAAACACTGTCGGTCGAACTGGTCGCGAAGAACCTGCCGCTGGTCACGATCGCCGGGCTTGTCGCGGCGAGGTTTCTGATGACGATGGTCAGCTATTCGACCGGCGTCCCCGGCGGAATCTTCGCGCCGATACTGGGGCTCGCCACCGCGATTGGCCTGTTCTACGGCGCAGTCCTGGAGTTCGCATTTGCCTTGCCGCCGGGCGCTTCCGTCGCGCTCGCCGCTGCCGCCATGGGCGGTTTGTTTGCAGCGACGGTGCAGGCTCCGCTGGTGGGGATCATCCTGGTGGCGGAGCTTACCGGCGCATACTCGCTGGTCTTGCCGGTCATGCTGACGACCGTTGTGGCGAGGATCGTGGCGGTGAGCCTGGGTACCCGGCCGATCTACGAAGTGCTGCTGGAGCGCGCTCTCGCTCTTTCAGGACGGCCTACAGGCGAACGCTAGCCGGGCGTCGAAGCCTTGTGCTTGCGGTCGGAATGGCCGAGATCCCGCTCGGGGTCTATGACGTCACGCACGAGTTGCTTCAGCTTTGCCGCGTCCGGAAAACCGCCGTCGCGCTTGCGGTCCCAGATAAGGGTTTCGTCGCACGCGATGGTGAAGATGCCACCCGTCCCGGGGATGAGCACGACCTCGCCCAGATCGGTGCCGAAGGTGGACAGAAGCTCCTGCGCCATCCAGCCGGCCCGCAACAACCACTGGCACTGCGTGCAGTAGGTGATGCGGATGGCTGGGCTATTCATGGGCTTGCTCTGACTACGGCAGTTCCGGCAATTCGATCGTACACCGGGTCCCGTTTGCGCGCCATCGAGATGGCTAGCCAAGCCAACCATGCCGCCATGATTATCGCGGAGACAATGGCTGCAACGGAGTAGGCCGGCGAGTTCAGGATGCTGGCTATGGCCTCCAAATTGTTGCCGGCCATGACGATCGGGATCTGGGTTAGAATGAAGGGAATACCGCCTATTTGCCAGGCGAACCGCCGGGCGAGCGCTCGGCCCCAGCCGACGCCTCGAGGTTCCGGCGAGGCAACGCGGATCGCACGTATGCGCATGGCTGTCTTGCCGATCGTCCGGCCGTAGATCGCCTCCAGCACAACGAAATAGGCAAGCAGCGCGAGCAGTGCCCCCCAGGTGACGTTGTAACCCGCCTGAACGGCGAGTTGTCCCTCAGCGTCGAGCCAGAAGCTTTCAGAAACCGTGGTCGTTGAGACCTCTCCGCTTTCCACCCGGCTTACGACCAGTACGCGGGACGTGTCGAAGCCAAGCAAAGACGTGCGACAGTCCTGCACGTGGGTCGGGTTCGTGATCTGAGTTTGTAAGCCGGCGGGAAGGGCGCTTAACGACGTGCAGTTTGTGCGCGTCACGCCGAAATTGCTTTGGATGTAACCGCCGGTCAGAGCGAAAAGAACTGCAACAAGAATCTGAAGCGGCAGCAGCACGCAAGCCGCATCAATCACAAACGCCGCCAAGCGTCGCCAGAAACCCGCTCGCAGCAGTCCTTCCGACTCACTTCGGAATGTCATTCTTGCCCCCATAGCACGTCGCAGACGTGCACTAGGCAAACGCAGAATTCAACCGGAAGAATGTAGAGCTACGCTGCGCTGAGCTTCGCCAGCGTCGCGTCGTCGACCTCGAAATTGGCGTAGACGTTCTGGACGTCGTCGTCGTCCTCGAGCGTGGCGACGAGTTTCATGAGCGACTGGGCGCGCTCCTCGTCGACCGGGATATTGTTCTGGGGTTTCCAGATCGCCTTCACCGATTCAGCTTCGCCGAGCGCATCCTCAAGTGCCTTGGAGACGTCATTGATGCTTTCGAACGCCGACAGGATGGTGTGGCCCTCTTCGTCGGATTGTACGTCGTCGGCGCCGGCTTCGATTGCGGCTTCCATCACCTTGTCGGCGTTCCCGATGGATGCCGGATAGTAAATCTCGCCGGCACGGTCCCACATGAAGGAAACCGAGCCGGTTTCGCCGAGGGCGCCACCAGCCTTGGTGAAGGCAGCGCGCACGTTGGAGGCCGAACGGTTACGGTTGTCGGTCAGCACTTCCACGATGACAGCGACGCCGCCCGGCCCGTAGCCCTCGTAGCGGACCTCTTCGTAGTTGTCGCCTTCGCCACCCGCAGCCTTGTTGATCGCGCGCTGGATGTTGTCCTTTGGCATTGACTCGGCCTTGGCGTTCTGGATGGCCAGTCGAAGGCGCGGGTTCATGGCCGGGTCGGGCATCCCGGTCTTGGCGGCAACCGTGATTTCTCGCGCCAGCTTGGAGAACAGCTTTGACCGCATGGCATCCTGGCGGCCCTTGCGGTGCATGATGTTCTTGAACTGTGAATGGCCGGCCATCTAGCCCCCGTTTGTCGTCTGGCGAGTTTTCGGAATGGCGCGCCTTATAGATAAAACGTCGGGCAACGTCTAGATCGCCGTGCGTCCGTACGGACGCACAAAGGACGATCTAAACTATTGATAGAGCTTCGGACCGACCCGAAAACCGGATTCCACTTTTCGGTCCGATGCTCCGTCGACGAGCAAAGCCGGCTCGCGAAAACGTGACTCTGTAAGAACTCGATTGGCTAGCGGATATCGTCCCGCGCGCTATCGTTGAGGCCCACACATTGCCGGAAGACAGAGATGCTTCGCTGTTTCGCCCCTGTGTTGACCACCCTGCTGGCCGCCTTGCTGTCCGGGTCGCTGAGCGCCTGGGCGCAAGAGGAGCCGCCGCCATCGCGATGCGTTGCGATTGCCAATGCGCTCCCCTCGGCGACCTACGCGAACTTCACGCCGTCGCAGGCTTCGTCCCCGATCCTCGCCCAGACCTTTGTTGATGGGGACGTGACGATAACCTACGCGGGACACTCGACCTACATCATCGAGACGCCGGGCGGCGTGCGCATCGCAACCGATTTCTCCGGCGTCTATGGCGGCGACCCGCTGCCGCGCGTTGCGACCATGAACAAGGCGCATCGGACCCATTTCACCGACTTTCCCGACCCGGCAATCGAATATGTGCTTCGCGGCTGGAATCCCGAGGGTGGGCCGGCAAGGCACGCGGTGGTCGTCGATGACGTCTATATCCGCAACGTGCCGACCGACATCCGCAACTGGGGCGGCGGTCTCGAACCCGACGGCAATTCGATTTTCATCTTCGAGGTCGCCGGTCTGTGCATCGGCCACCTTGGGCACCTGCACACGCGCCTGAGCGATCAGCAGTTCGGCCAGATCGGGCGGCTGGACATCCTGATGGTGCCGATCGACGGAGGAATGACGCAGTCGCTTGGTTCGATGAGCGAGATCGTGACCCGGCTCTACTCGTCGATGATCCTGCCGATGCATCGGCATTCGACCCCGCTCGGCGAATTCACCGGCATGATGGGGGAGGGTTTTCGGGTCGAATTTCGGCCGAGCCGATCGCTGAAAGTTTCGCTGAAGACGCTGCCCAGCCGGCCGACCATAGTCGTGCTTGAAGGAATTTGACGACTGAACCTGTTCCGGTTTGTCTGAACAGCCTGCACTCAGTGCGGGTCCGCCGGTCCCTTTTTCTTCTTGCGACGCGCCAGCATGTTCAGTCCTTCGACCAACGCCGAGAAGCCCATCGCTGCGTAGATGTAGCCTTTCGGAACATGGACGCCCATGCCATCCGCGATCAGGGTCATGCCGATCATCAGGAGAAACCCGAGCGCGAGCATGACGATGGTGGGGTTCTTGGCGATGAAGTTGGCCAGCGGCGTCGCGGCGAGCAGCATTACCGTCACGGCGCAGATGACCGCGATGTACATGATGGCGATTTCGTCCGTCATGCCGACTGCTGTGATGATGGAGTCGATCGAGAAGACGAGGTCGAGCAGCAGGATCTGGAAGATCGCGCCGCTCAGCGAAAGCTGGAGCGTTTGACCAATCATGTTCTCCTTGTCGTCATCGGGATCGACGGAATGATGGATTTCCTTCGTCGCCTTCCAGACAAGAAACAGGCCGCCGGCGATCAGGATGATGTCACGCCAGGAGAAGGGCTGGTCGAACAGCGTGAAGAGCGGTGTCGTCAACTGCACGATGAAGGATATGGTCGCGAGCAGCAGCAGCCGCATGATGAGCGCCGCGCCGATGCCAAGCCGCCGCGCGCGAGCCCGCTGATGTTCAGGCAGCTTGTTGGTCAGGATGGAAATGAAGATCAGGTTGTCGATGCCGAGGACGATCTCGAGCACGACCAGCGTCAGAAGCGCGACCCAGGCAGTCGGATCCCCCGTCCACACGAAGTGCGGCGCGAGAAAGTCGATGATCGGCATGTCTTTTGTCCCCAAGGCATGTCAGCTGGATCGGCTTGGGCGCCAAGTAGGGCTCGCCCGGGCTTTCGTCAATGTCAGGACCAGAAAGAAGGCGCCGTTTCTTCCAGCCTGGGCCCGCGCCGGAACGGCGCGATCCCTTCCGCCAGCCCCGTGCGGTCGGAAATATCGACCCCGATGCCGCAAAGCGTGGCAGGTCCGCGGGCCGCTTCGAAGCGCCCCTTGGGAACTTTCGAAAGAAAGCGGCTGAGCGGCTCTTCCTTGTCCATGCCGAGCGAGGAGTCATAGTCGCCGCACATGCCGGCGTCGGTGATATAGGCGGTCCCGCCGTTCAAGATCTGGTGATCGGCGGTGGGCTGGTGCGTATGCGTGCCGACCACGAGGCTGACCTTGCCGTCGAGGAAATGACCGAAGCACATCTTTTCCGATGTAGCCTCGGCATGAAAATCGAAGATCGCTGCATCGGCCTGTTCGCCCAGCGGGCAGGCGGCCACTTCCCGCTCCGCGCTCATGAAGGGGTCGTCGAGTTCCGGATGCATGAAGACGCGGCCCATGATGTTGGCGACCAGCACTCGAGCGCCATTCCTGGCCATATAAACGCCCGACCCACGGCCTGGCGTGCCTTTCGGATAGTTGGCCGGTCGCAGGAAACGGTCCTCGCGTGCAGCGAAGGTCAGCGCCTCGCGCTGGTCCCAGACATGATTGCCGGTGGTCACCACATCGGCTCCAGACGCGAGCGTCGCCTGGAAGATTTCTTCCGTGATGCCGAACCCGCCGGCCGCGTTCTCGCCGTTGACGATGACGAAATCGAGCCGGAAATCGGAGATCAGTCCGGGCAGTTGCTCCCAGACCGCAGTGCGTCCCGATTTGCCGACCATGTCGCCGAGAAAGAGAAGTCTCATAGCTCTTTCTATAGAGGCGTCAGGAAGCGGCGCAAACCGCTTTCGGTCAGGATTTCGGGGATGACCACGTCATGCGGCTCGTCCGGCACGAGCGTCACCTGCTGGCAGTCAAAGGCGATACCGATGAGGCGAGGGGACTGCCCTTTCGCGACCAGCTTGGCAATTGCGCGATCGTAATAGCCTGCGCCATAGCCTATTCGGTGGCCCCGATGATCGAAGGCGGCCAGTGGCACAAGCATGATCGACGGATCCAGCGTCTCGGCATCCTCGCCAGGCCCCAGGGTGCCGAAGCCCATGTCGATCAACGCACTTTCCTGCATCAGGGCGCGAAACTCGATCGTCGTCCTGTCGAGGATGGCGGGAAGGCAGACCCGTGCGCCGTTCTCCTCAAGCGCGGACATCAGCGGACGGACATCCACTTCGGACCGCATCGGCCAGAAACCGGAGACGACCGTTCCGGGAGCCGGAGCTATGCTGTCCGCCGCGCTCGCCATGGCCAGGGATTGCTCGATGCGCCAGGCCGGCTCCAACGCATCGCGCCGGGCCAGCGCGTCGCGCCTGAGTTCGCGTTTCAGGTCTTTCGGAGAGGGCATGATATTACGGAAAAGTTCGCGGTAGCGGCGATCCACGCGACCGGTGGAGAAGTCGATCCCGGGAACCTACAAAGTAGGTGGGCGCCGTGTGTCCGAACCCACGGGTCCGGTCAGGGACAGCTCCCTAGGGATCAATAAGGCCCCGGGGAAATGTCTCTCCTGCCGGGAAGCGCAGACCGCCTCCGCCTATATAGGCGCGCCAGTCCTCAACCGCCATCGAAATCGGCGCCTGATGCTGCCCAAAACGAGACCCCTCACAAAACAACATGGTTAAGCGTCAGGGTTAAGTGGGGCTTAACCTTTGCAATTCATTATCCCTAACGAAGGTTCAAGGGATTCGGGCGGGCGCCCGATCAGACCAGGGGTGACACGCATGTATCGATTCGTAAAAAGAGCACTCTTTGCCGCAGTCGTCGCTGGCGCGACGGGTCCGGCCTATTCCGCCGATATCATCGAGGAGCCGGTTGTCGTGCCTGCCGTGGTTGGCGGATGGTACATGCGCGGCTACATCGGCATGAGCAACCAGTTCTTCGACGGGCTGGAATCAGAGTTGTTCTCCGTCCCATACGCCCATGGCTGGTATGATGAGGGCGGCTTCGCATCGGCGCCGATCTTTGGTGGCGGCCTCGGTTACAAGTTCAACGACTACTTCCGCAGCGACGTGACCGTCGAGTGGCGCGGCAAGTCGGACTTCAACGCGCTGGACTGGCTGCAGGCTGACGAACTCGATCCGGCCATCACAACCAACGAATATACGGGCAAGAAGTCCGAACTCGCCTTCCTGCTCAACGGCTACTATGATTTCGGCAATTTCTACGGCATCACGCCTTATGTCGGCGCCGGCATCGGCGCCTCGTACAACACGATCTCCAGCTTCCGCGATGCAAACATCCAGAACAGCGGCGGCGGTTGGGCAGGCGACAATTCCGAGTGGAACCTTGCATGGGCATTGCATGCAGGTATGGGCATCCAGGCGACCGAACGCATGACGATCGACCTGGGCTACAGCTTCACGTCGCTGGGCGATGCCAAGACCGGCATCGTCTACAATGACGATCCGGCATACAACATGGACAACGACGGCATCGACTTTAAGAGCATTTATTCGCACGACTTCAAGCTCGGCGTTCGCTACTCGCTCTATTGATAGCTCGCACATTCACAAAAAAGGCCCCGATCCCGGGGCCTTTTTTTGTTCTGGGAAGTGTGTTGTCGCGACGCGATAAGCATTTGAAATTAAATGATTTCGCGGGCGGTCATGGTTAACCTGCATTTAACCTGTATAGTTAACAATGCACTCTCGAACGGGTGGGCGATTGTCGCCCGGTGCTATTTCGGGAGTTTCACCATGAAGATGCCCTTGCGTTTTCTTCTGTCGATTGCGGTGCTGTCGCCGGTCGCGGCCAGCGCCGCAGATTACGATCCGCCGCTGGTCGTGGAAGAGGCTGCGGAATACGTGCCCGTGGAGGTCGGCTCCGGCTGGTATCTGCGCGGCGACGTCGGCTATTCCTTCAGCCATCCTTTCCAAGAGGAGGTGTGGTCGGTCGGTGGCGAGCAGGTGTCCTCCAGCGACAACGCTTTTACCGGCAGCATCGGCATGGGCTACAACTTCACGGACTACTTCCGGGGTGACCTGAATTTCAGCATCCTGCCCAGCAACGACATGAGCAACAGCGAGATGGTTGCTGATGCCTGCGCCGGCTCGACGCTGGTGTTCGACGGCACCAATTTGAACCCTGCGCCAGCGCTGGCGGATTGCCGGGTGTCCAACTATGGCGAGAACAAGGGTTATGCCTTGATGGCCAATGCCTACGTCGATCTCGGCACATATGTCGGCATCACGCCATACGTCGGCGGCGGTCTGGGCGTAGCCTACAACAAATACTACAAGTCGACGGGCGGTCGCGATTGCGTGGCGGTTGCTCCTGACGGCCCCAACGGCGAAGGCGGCTTCTTCTGTACAGATCCGGACGGATATGGCGGCGCCATCCAGTCGGAAAGCCAGTACAATCTCGCCTATTCCCTGGCTGCGGGTCTTTCCTACCAGATGACCAAGAATGTCTCCGTCGACTTGGGCTACGAATACACCTCGGTTCCGGACGCCCTTTACGTCGCCTACGATGATGGCGCCTTTGGCATCCAGCGGGGCATCGATTACCAGACGGTGAAGCTGGGTTTCCGCTACGACCTTTGGTAAGCGACTTACAGGACACCGTTGCTGCGGCGGGCCTCGGCCCGCCGTTTTCGTTTGCGACGTTGGGTTTCCCAATATTCCGCTTGCGACGAAAACAATCCTCTTGACGGCGTTTGGGTGAAGGAATATCGCCGCACGTGGGACACTCCTCCCCAACGAGGAGCTTTACTATCTGGAAGGATAGCCACGATGACGATCGCCAAGCCCGGACTCCGTCCGGCAACCCCCAATTTCTCTTCAGGACCTTGCGCTAAACGTCCCGGCTGGTCTCCGGATGCGTTGAAGAATGCCGCACTTGGCCGTTCGCACCGCGCCAAGATCGGCAAGACCAAGCTCGAACAGGCGATCGAGCTCACCCGCGAAGTTCTCCGCGTTCCAGCCGACTATCGCATTGGTATCGTACCCGCCTCAGACACCGGCGCGGTTGAGATGGCTCTGTGGTCGCTGCTTGGCGAACGCGGCGTCGATATGGTCGCCTGGGAAAGTTTTGGCGAGGGCTGGGTCACCGACGTGGTGAAGCAGCTCAAGCTAGCCGACACGCGCACCATCAAGGCGCCCTATGGTGAACTGCCGGACCTCGCTTCCCTCGATTTCGATCGTGACGTCGTCTTCACCTGGAACGGCACGACGTCGGGCGTGCGCGTCGCGAACGCAGACTTCATTCCCGCCGACCGCAAGGGCCTCACCATCTGCGACGCCACGTCGGCCGCCTTCGCGCAGGACCTCGATTTCGCCAAGCTCGATGTCGTCACCTTCTCGTGGCAGAAGGCGCTCGGCGGCGAGGGCGGGCACGGCATGCTGATCCTCGGTCCGCGTGCGGTCGCCCGTCTTGAGAGCTACACACCGGCCTGGCCGCTCCCCAAGATTTTCCGCCTCACCTCCAACGGCAAGCTGATCGAAGGCATCTTCAAGGGCGAAACGATCAACACGCCCTCCATGCTATGCGTCGAGGATTACATCGACGCGCTGAACTGGGCGAAATCGATCGGCGGACTGGACGCGCTGATCGCACGCGCCGATGCCAACACGAAGCTCATCTCCGATTGGGTGGCGAAGACCCCAGCCGTCGAATTCCTGGCGGCATCGGAAGATATCCGTTCCAACACATCCGTTTGCCTGACCTTTGCCGATCCTGATGTCGCCAACCTCGACGATGCCGGCCAGCAGGCGTTCGTGAAGGGCTTCGTCGCACTGCTCGAGACCGAGAAGGTCGCGTATGACATCGCCGGCTATCGCGATGCGCCTCCCGGCCTGCGCATCTGGTGCGGCGCGACTGTCGAGACCTCCGACGTCGAGGCGCTTCTGCCGTGGCTCGATTGGGCTTTCGAGACCCAGAAGGCCTCGCTCAAGGCCGCGGCCTAGCTCTCCTTTCACCCTTCCCTTCCAAGGGGAGGGTCGATGCAAAGCATCGGGGTGGGGTTGTGTGATCCCATCCCTCCCAGACAATTCACCCCACCCCGGACCTGCGGTCCGACCCTCCCCCTGACAGGGGAGGGTGGTAGAAGGAAAAACCCATGCCACGCGTCCTCGTTTCCGACAAACTTTCACCCACTGCCGTGCAGATTTTCAAGGATCGCGGCGTCGAGGTCGACTATCTGCCCGACGTCGGCCCCGACAAGGAGAAGATGCTCGAGATCATCGGCCAGTATGACGGCCTCGCGATCCGCTCC
Organism: Mesorhizobium sp.; assembly: GCF_016793485.1. Taxonomy (GTDB): domain Bacteria; phylum Pseudomonadota; class Alphaproteobacteria; order Rhizobiales; family Rhizobiaceae; genus Mesorhizobium_K. The sequence continues at coordinate 196,125 of NZ_JAEULZ010000046.1, forward strand.
GCGACAAAGGTCACCGAGAAGCTGATCGCTGCTGCGACCAATCTCAAGGTGATCGGCCGCGCTGGCATCGGCGTCGACAATGTCGACATACCGGCGGCGTCGCGCAAGGGCATCATCGTGATGAACACGCCCTTCGGCAATTCGATCACGACCGCCGAACATGCCGTCGCCATGATGTTCGCGCTTGCCCGCCAACTGCCCGAGGCGAATGCCTCGACCAAGGCCGGCAAGTGGGAGAAGAACCGCTTCATGGGCACCGAGATCACCGGCAAGACGCTGGGCATCATCGGCTGCGGCAACATCGGCTCGATCGTGGCGACACGCGGCGTCGGCCTGAGGATGCACGTCGTCGCCTTCGATCCGTTCCTGTCGGAATCGCGCGCTTCCGAACTTGGCGTCGAGAAGGTGGAGCTCGACCAGCTTCTGGCGCGGGCGGACTTCATCACGCTCCACACGCCGATGACGGAAAAGACGAAGAACATCATCAATGCCGACTCGATCGCGAAGATGAAGAAGGGCGTCTACATCATCAACTGCGCTCGCGGCGGGCTGATCGTCGAGGCCGATCTCGCGGCGGCTTTGAAGGAGGGTCGGGTTGCCGGCGCGGCGCTCGACGTGTTCGAGGTCGAACCCGCGAAGGAAAGCCCGTTCTTCGAGCTGGAGAATGTCGTCGCCACGCCGCACCTGGGCGCTGCCACCAGCGAAGCGCAGGAGAACGTGGCGCTTCAGGTCGCAGAGCAGATGTCCGACTATCTTATCAAGGGCGCCGTCTCCAACGCCATCAATATGCCTTCCATCACAGCCGAGGAAGCGCCGCGCCTGAAGCCCTTCGTCAAGCTAGCGGAAGTGCTTGGCGCGTTTGTTGGACAAGTGACTGACGAGCCGATCACCGAGGTCGAGATCGTGTTCGACGGCGCAACAGCGCAGATGAACACGCGCGCGCTGATCAGTGCTGCCCTTGCCGGGCTGATCCGCCCGCAGGTCGCCGACGTCAACATGGTCTCCGCCCCGATCATGGTGAAGGAGCGCGGCATCATCGTCTCGGAGGTCAAGCGCGACAAGTCGGGCGTCTTCGACGGCTACATCATGCTGAAGGTGACGACGCCGAGCATGACCCGCAGCATCGCGGGCACCTGCTTCTCGGACGGCAAGCCGCGCTTCATCCAGATCAAGGGCATCAATCTCGACGCCGAAGTCGGCCAGCACATGCTCTACACGACCAACGCGGATGCACCCGGCATCATCGGCCTGCTCGGTACCGTGTGCGGCCAGAACGGCGTCAACATCGCGAACTTCCAGCTCGGCCGCAACCGGCCCGGCGGCGACGCAATCGCGCTGCTCTATCTCGACGCGCCGTTCCCCGAGGATGTGCTGGAGCAGGTCAGGGCGCATACGGCCATCGATTCCGCGAAGAGACTGCAGTTCGATGTGGGCGTGATTTGACCCTTGCGGGTCTGGGTCGACTGTTCGCCCTTGACCCAGACCCGCAAAGCTTGCTTTCAGGACCGGGGAATGAATCGGGAGGAAGCAGGCAATGGCGACGGATACAATAAAGCTACCGACCGAGGGTGCTTTTCTCGGTCGGGCTATGGCGGATGGATGGGCGCATCCTGCCGTCGTTACCGTGCGCGGCGGGTCGGTGCTGGACATCACCTCCAAAAGTGCGCCGACTTCCCGCGATATCTGCGAACAGCCCGACCCAGCCGGCTTTGTCGCCGCTGCCCAAGGTAAATCCATCGGCACCCTGTCGGAAATTGCCGCGAACAGCTTTTCGGCCACGCGCGATTCGAAGAAACCGTACCTTCTTTCACCAATAGACCTGCAGGCCGTGAAGGCGGCCGGCGTGACCTTCGTTGTCTCCCTGCTGGAGCGCGTCATCGAGGAGCAGGCGCGGGGTTCCGTCGAGAAAGCCGAGGCAATCCGTTCCGATATCGCCTCCCTGATCGGGTACGACCTGTCGAAACTCAAGCCCGGTTCCGACGAGGCCATGGCGGTGAAGGCAAAGCTCATCGAGCGTGGTGTGTGGTCGCAATATCTCGAGGTCGGCATCGGCCCGGACGCCGAGGTCTTCACCAAGTGCCAGCCGATGGGCTCGGTCGGTTTTGGCTTGGATGTCGGATTGCATCCGGTCTCGACCTGGAACAATCCCGAGCCGGAGGTGGCAGTCGTTTCGTCCAGCGCGGGCCGCATCGTTGGCGCGACGCTTGGCAACGATGTCAACCTGCGCGACGTCGAAGGCCGCTCCGCCCTTCTTCTCGGCAAGGCCAAGGACAACAACGCGTCGGCCTCGCTCGGACCGTTCATCCGCCTGTTCGACCGGTCGTTTTCGCTGGAGGACGTCAAATCAGCCGTTATCGCGCTAAAGGTCGAGGGGGAGGACGGTTTCGTTCTCGACGGTGCGAGTTCGATGGCCGAGATCAGCCGCTCGCCCGAGGAGTTGGTGTCGTCCGCCATCGGCCCGCATCACCAGTATCCGGACGGATTCGTGCTCTATCTCGGCACGATGTTCGCACCCGTGAAGGATCGCGGTGAAGCCGGCAAGGGATTTACCCATCACGTCGGGGATATCGTCACGATCTCGACCGACAAGCTCGGCGCGCTGGTCAATCGTGTCAGGCTTTCGCCCGACTGCGCGCCCTGGAGCTATGGGGCCAGCCACCTGATGCGAGACCTGGCGAAAGCGGACCTGATCTGAACGAAAACTGCTGCGGCCGCTCTTAAAAGCGCTCGCGCCCAAGACTTGTTGTGCCTAGAGCCGCCTGACCTTCAAAGAAAGGTCGCGCGACGGCAGCCTTGCGGTTATAGAGGCCTGTCGCAGGCGGGATGGCGACGCGTTTCGTGCTTATTGAAGGAATGGACTATGGCCAACGTGGTGGTCGTCGGCTCGCAGTGGGGCGACGAAGGCAAGGGCAAGATCGTCGACTGGCTTTCCGAGCGGGCCGACGTGGTGGTGCGGTTTCAGGGCGGACATAACGCCGGCCACACCCTCGTCATCGACGGCAAGGTCTACAAACTGTCTCTTCTTCCGTCCGGCGTGGTGCGCCCGGGCAAGCTCTCGATCATAGGCAATGGCGTCGTCTTCGATCCGCATGCCTTCGTCGCGGAGCTCGAAAAACTCCTTGCCCAAGGCGTGGAAGTGACACCGGAACGCCTGAAAATAGCCGAAAACACCGCGCTAATCCTGTCCCTGCATGGGGAGCTTGACAGGATGCGCGAGGCTAAGGCGGCCAAGGGCACCAAGATCGGTACGACCGGACGCGGCATCGGGCCTGCCTATGAGGACAGGGTCGGTCGCCGCGCCATACGCGTCATGGACCTTGCCGACACGGAAACTCTGCCCGCAAAGATCGACAGACTTCTGGCGCACCACAACCCGTTGAGGCGTGGGCTCGGCGAAGCCGAACTCGATCCGAAGATCGTCATGGAAGAACTGACGTCGGTTGCCGACAAGGTGCTTCCGTACATGGACCGGGTCTGGAAGGTGCTCGACGACTACAGGCGTTCGGGCAAGCGCATTCTATTCGAGGGAGCCCAGGGCACGTTGCTCGATATCGACCACGGGACGTACCCTTTTGTCACGTCGTCCAATACGGTGGCCGGACAGGCAGCCGCAGGCTCCGGCGTTGGCCCAGGCGCGATCGACTATGTGCTCGGGATCACAAAAGCCTACACGACACGCGTCGGCGAGGGACCGTTTCCAACCGAGCAGGACAATGAGGTCGGAGAATTCCTGGGAACGCGTGGCCACGAGTTCGGTACGGTCACAGGCCGCAAGCGGCGTTGCGGCTGGTTCGACGCCGTGTTGGTCAGGCAGGCGGTTGCGGTCAACGGCATCAAGGGCATTGCGCTGACCAAGCTCGACGTTCTGGACGGGCTGGACGAGATCAAGGTCTGCACGGGCTACCGGCTGGATGGCGAGCTTATCGACTATCTTCCGGCGAGCCAGGGCGCGCAGGCGCGGGTCGAGCCGGTATACGAAGTCATGGAAGGCTGGAAGGGCACGACCGCCGGCGCGCGCAGCTGGAACGATCTTCCGGCGCAGGCGGTAAAATACGTCCGGCACATCGAGGAACTGATCGGCGCGCCGGTCGCGCTTCTTTCAACAAGCCCGGAACGGGACGACACAATACTTGTGACAGACCCGTTTCAAGATTAGTTAATGGGCTTTCCGGCATAATGTGGTCAAAGACTTAACCATAGTGTTGGAACCCCGGCTCATAGGTCGAATGGAATGGCAGACTTTGTAGCGGTGCTGAAGAAGACGCTTGACGGCATGGGCGAAACCACGCCCGCCGCCCGTCAGCGCGTCTATGAGAAGGCGCGCCAGACGGTGGCAGCCAAGCTGGCCGCCATAAACCCGCCGCCGCCGCCCAGCGTCGCCGATCGTCAGCGCCGTGCGCTTGAAGACGCCATCAAGTCGATCGAGAAAGAGTATTCCGCCAGCTCCGATCCGCTCTCCGAGCTTGAGGATGTCTTCGCGTCGCTGAAGAATCCGCAGCCGAAAGTTCTGGACCGGCCAGCCGCTCCGGTGACCGCTCGTCCGGCCCCTGCGCCCAGGCCGGCGGCGCAGCCGCCTCGTCCCGCAGTGCAGACCCCACCACCGCGTCCGTCCATGCCCGCAGCTAGACAGACGGACGTTCCACCGCCACCGCCACGCCAGGCAGCGCCCCAGCCGGCGCCACAGCCCGTGCGCCGAGCGCCAGCGCCTCCGCCCGAGACTCTGGGCCTCGACGTTGATGATACCCCGCAGCAATATGTCCGCCGGCAGGCCGAACCGGCCCGCAAGCGTGGCTTTGGGCCGTTGTTGATGGCGGCAGTGCTTCTGGCTGTCGTCGCCGGCGGTGGTTATGGCGTATGGCTCAACCGGGATGCGTTCGGCAGCCTGCTGGGATTTGGTGACGGTTCGAGGACCGCCGACACGTCCGCGCCCGCGGCGGACACGGACACGACGCCGCCGCCAGTCGGGACGACGGAGACTCCGAAATACACACAGCGGCTGACGCCCGAGGGCACCGAGACCGATCCGGGTCCTGCGAATGGTGGTGCGACCGTGGGTGAGGGCACGTCCGTTGCCGGGCTGACACAGCCGCCGGGCATCAACCCGCCGATGTCGACGGTCGACCCGGCCGCCGCTGCCGGGCAGGAACCGATTCCCGGAGCCGAGACGACCCCGCCGGCTGCGGATTCCACGCTCGCCGTCGCGCAGAAGGCAATTTTCTACGAAGAGCGCACCAGCGCGTCGGAGGGCTCCGCCGAGCCAGGACAAACCGTGTGGTCGCTGGTGCAGGAATCGCCCGGCAACGGCTTGCCGCCCGAACCCGCCATCCGCGCCGAAGCGACCATTCCCGGCAAGGATGTGCGGCTGCGCATGACGATCAAGCGCAATGCCGACCAGTCTCTGCCGGCCAGCCACATCATCGAGATGATCTTCCTGATGCCGGACAATTTCCCGGGCGGTGGCGTCGAGAACATCCTGCGCGTGGCCATGAAGGGGTCGGAGCAGGAAGCCGGCAACCCATTGATCGGCATACCGGCGAAGATCGCGGATGGCTTCTTCCTCGTGGCGCTTAACGACAGCAAGGCCGAGGAAGACGCAAACCTTACGCTGCTTCGCCGCCAGAACTGGATCGACGTTCCCGTCGTGTACAAGACGGGCCGCCGTGCTCTCTTCACGATGGAAAAAGGCGTCCCCGGCGAACAGGTATTTGAAGAGGCGCTGAAGGCGTGGTCGGCCGCCGCGGGAGCCGACGCCGCCACGGCAGCGCCGGGCTGATCGTAAGGGCTAACCCTCCAGTTCTTCGCGCAGCATCTCGAGCTCCAGCCACTCTTCTTCCATGGCTGCGAGCGTCTGGCGTTCCTTTTCGAGCGCAGCGATGGTCTTGGCGAAGGAAGCCGGATTCTTGTCATAGAACGACGGATCGGCAAGCTGGTTCTCCAGAGCCGAGATTGAACTCGACGCCGCTTCCATCTTGCCGGGCAGGTTCTCCAGAGCGAATTTCTGCTTGAACGAGAGCTTCTTCGTTACTGCCTTCGGCTGCGGCGTGTTTGCCTTGGGCGAAGCATCCGCTTGGGATTTGGCCGATTTCCGGTCCTCCAGCCTGCCGACGCCGCGCTGGGCCAGCATGTCGGAATAACCGCCTGCATATTCGATCCAGCGGCCACCGCCGTCAGGAACGATCACGCTGGTCGCCGTGCGGTCGAGGAAATCGCGATCGTGACTGACCAGCAGCACGGTTCCCGGAAAGCCCGCGACCAATTCCTGCAGAAGCTCAAGAGTCTCCATGTCCAGATCGTTCGTGGGCTCGTCGAGCACAAGAAGGTTCGCGGGCCGCGACAGGACGCGTGCGAGGATCAGCCGGGCCCGCTCGCCGCCGGATAACTCCCTGACGGGGGTCCTGGCGGCCTCAGGCTTGAACAGGAAGTCCTTCATGTAGGCGACAACGTGCCGTTCCTCGCCATTGACGACAAGCGTCTCTCCTCGGCCGTCCGTCAGAAAATGTGCCAGCGTCTCTTCGGGGTCGACGGCCGCTCGCTTCTGGTCGAGGGTGGCGATCTCCAGATTGACGCCGAGCCTCACAGTGCCGGTGTCGGGTTCGAGTTCGCCGGTGAGCATCTTCAGGAGAGTGGTCTTGCCTGCTCCGTTCGGACCGACCAGACCGATCCGGTCGCCACGCTGGATACGGGTCGAAAAATCCTTCACGACGGTGAGGTCGCCGAAACTTTTGGAGATGGACTTCGCCTCAACGACCAGCTTTCCGGAGTCGGCCGCATCGCTTGCAGCCATCTTGGCAACGCCTTCAGCACCCTGATGGCCACGGAATCTCTGGCGCATGGCCTGCAATTCGCCGAGACGGCGCATGTTGCGCTTGCGCCGAGCCGTCACGCCATAGCGCAGCCAGTGCTCTTCGCGCACGATCTGCCGGCCGAGTTTGTGCTGTTCGCGCTCTTCCTCTTCGAGCACGGTATCCCGCCATTCCTCGAAATGCGCGAACCCCTTGTCGAGACGCCGTGTGCGGCCACGGTCGAGCCATACCGTCGAGCGGCTCACGCGTTCAAGGAAGCGGCGGTCGTGCGAGATGACCACCAGCGCAGAGGAGGACCGCACCAGTTCTTCTTCCAGCCATTCGATGACCGAGAGATCGAGATGGTTGGTCGGCTCGTCCAGAAGCAGGATGTCGGGTTCCGGCGCCATGGCGCGCGCCAGCGCGGCGCGGCGCGCTTCGCCACCTGACAGGGTGTCGGGCTTTTCCTCTCCCGTCAGGCCGAGATGCTCGAGAAGATAGGTGGCGCGGTAGGGATCATCGGCGGGGCCGAGTCCTGCTTCGACATAAGCGCGGACGTTGGAAAACCCGTCCATATCTGGCGCCTGCGGAAGATAGCGGATCGTTGCCGACGGCTGGCGAAAGACCGTTCCGTCCTGTGGCTCGACCAGTCCGGCGGCGATCTTCAGCAGCGTCGATTTTCCGGAGCCGTTGCGCCCGACGAGGGCAATCCGATCACCCGCCGAGGCCGACAATTCGGCCCCGTCGAGAAGCGGCGTGCCGCCGAAGGTCAGCACGATGCCGTCCAGCGTAAGAAGAGGAGGCGCCATGGTTCGACTAGTAATGCTCGCCGGGGTAGGGATGGGCGAGCAGCATCGCACGCCCGACGCCGATCGAGATGCGCAGGTCGCCGCGTACCTCGTTGGACAGCGGAAGCGACGTGCCGAAGGGAATCTCGACGCTGTCGAGCGGCCAGCGGGCGCCCATCACGGTGACGCCGGAAAGGTGGGAGAAGCCGAGAACGCTGAACACCGTTCCGTCCTCGAAGTCGAAGTCGCGTGTGCCCGGCAACAAGGGATGCGCTTCCTGGTCACCGCTGGTGAGTATGACCGGCAGGCCCTCCTTGGCGCGGCGGATCGCGAGCGCCGAATGCAGGAACGCATGGTCGACGCGTCCGCCGAAAGCTCCAGCGAGAACAAGTGACGTAGCGCCGCGATTGAGTGCTTCGGCCACGGCCAGCTCGCCGTCGGTGTTGTCCTTGTCGTGCGGATATCGGCTCTGCGGCACGTCGGCAAATTCCGCTGCGATGTCGTCTGTCACGGAATCGAAATCGCCGACCCAGAGCTCCGGGGTCACGCCGAGCGTCTTGGCATGGTTCATCCCGGCGTCGGCGGCGATGACGCGCGCTCCTGCCACCTGGGCATCGAGGCGCGGCGTGCGCACCAGCTTTCCGCCAAGGAGAATGATGAACCTGCTCATGCCGTGGCCCTTACCACGCGGCACGTCGAAAATGGAAGCTGCAATGCCGCGCTGAAGCGAAGAAAAGCTTGCGTGCCTAAGGCTTGGGCACTATGTCTCGTATCGCTCTAACGGGGTGCCGGCTTGACCGGCTGAGAGGCGAATGCCGACCCGCTGAACCTGATCCGGCTAGCACCGGCGGAGGGATTAGACGCTCTGGAAATCCGGCGCCTTCTTTCCGTTCAACACCAACGAAGGAGGCGTTTTTGCGCAAAAAATTGCTATCTCTCCTAGTAATCGCGTCGGCTTTTTCTGTCCTGCCCGCGCATGCACAGGACAAGCTGACCATCTACACCTATGACAGCTTCACCGCCGAATGGGGTCCCGGCCCGCAGGTCGAGAAGGCTTTCGAGGCGGAATGTGCCTGCGACGTGGAGTTCGTGGCGGTTGCCGATGGTGTGGCGCTCCTCAACCGGCTTAAACTGGAAGGCGAATCCACGAGGGCGGACATTGTGCTCGGCCTCGACACCAACCTGACGAACGAGGCCAAGGCGACAGGTCTTTTCGTGCGGGCTGGCATAGACCAGGCTTCCGTCAAGGTGCCCGGCGGCTGGAGCGACGACGTCTTCGTGCCCTACGACTACGCCCACTTCGCCGTCGTCTACGATTCCGAAAAACTCGCAAACCCGCCTAAGAGCCTGCACGAACTCGTGGACGGTGATCCGAACGAAAAGATCGTGCTGCAGGATCCACGGACCTCGACGCCGGGGCTGGGCATGCTGCTGTGGATCAAGTCGGTCTATGGTGCGAACGCGCCTGAGGCTTGGGCGAAGCTTAGGAATCGTGTGCTGACGGTGACGCCCGGCTGGAGCGAGGCCTATGGCCTCTTCACCAAGGGCGAGGCTCCGATGGTCCTTTCCTACACCACGTCTCCTGCCTATCACATGGTCGCCGAGGACACGGAGCGCTACAAGGCGCTTGCGTTCGAGGAGGGGAACTACCTCCAGATCGAGGTTGCCGGCATCACGACAACGGGCGCCAAGAATCCGCTTGCAGCCAAATTCCTGGCCTTCATGACCGGTCCCGGTTTCCAGGACATCATTCCCGAGACCAACTGGATGCTGCCGGCGGGCGCGACCGACAAGCCGCTCAACCCTGCCTTCGGCAAGCTGCCCGAGCCGACCAAAACGCTGCTCTTTTCGGCCGACGAGGTCGCCGCAAACCGCAAGGCCTGGATCGACGAATGGCTTGCGGTGATGAGCCGCTGATCTGAGTGTTCGGTTCATCCGCCAGTTCGCGCGGATGAACCGAACAGGCTACCAAGGGAAGTCCGACGATGTCTCAGGACACTCAGGCAACCGCGCAGGCTGATGGTTTTCTTGTCGCTACAGGGAGCGACGGCCGCCTGCTGGCCGGCGCCATCGCGCTTTTGGGAATTGCCGTGCTGATCGGTGGGGCAATCCTCGGACTTTTGCTCGAAGGTGTCCGTGATTTCGGCGGAGCGCTTGCCGCCTTCGATTCATACCTTTTCCGCATTGTTTGGTTTACGCTCTGGCAGGCTGTCCTGTCGACGGTCCTGTCCGTTGTTCCGGCGATAGTCGTGGCGCGAGCCCTGTCGCGCCACCCCACTTTTCCGGGCCGGGCGTTGATTCTTCGATTGTTCGCATTGCCGCTCGCTCTCCCGGCGATTGTCGCGGCGTTGGGCATTCTCGCCCTGCTTGGAAGGGCAGGCCTGCTTGCTGTTCCGCTGTCGGCTCTTTCAGGTGGGACATGGCCGGGTATTTACGGTCTGTCGGGCATTCTCGTCGCTCATGTCTTCTTCAACCTGCCGCTGGCGACGCGACTGCTGCTGGAGGCGCTGGATACGGTGCCGTCGGACCAATGGCGGTTGGCAAGCCAGCTTGGTATGCGGTCCCTTTCGACATTTCGCCTGATCGAGTGGCCGGCCATGCGCGCTGCGCTGCCCGGCGCCGCCGGTCTCGTTTTCATGCTCTGCGTAACGTCCTTCACCATCGTGCTGACGCTCGGCGGCGGACCGGCGGCAACGACGCTCGAGGTCGCGATCTATCAGGCACTGCGCTTCGACTTCGATCCGGCCCGCGCGGTGACCTTCACTGTGCTGCAGGTGGCGCTAACTGTTCTGGTGATGCTTGTCCTTGCCCGGCTCGGCGCCAACACGGCCGTTGATGCCAATCTTCCGGTCACTCGCCGCAAGTTCATTTCGCCGGGATACGCCGAGCGGTCGTTGAACGCCGGGATAATTCTGCTCGCGCTGGCATTCGTCGCCGGGCCGATTGCAGCCACCGTGGTTGCCGGTCTGTCGGCAGACTTCGCTCGTCTTCTCACCGAACCGGCCGTCAGGCAGGCGACGACGACGAGCATAGTTCTCGCCATCCTGTCGGCGCTGCTGTCGGTCATGGTTGCACTTTCGCTTGCCGCCGCGCGTCGTGCGGCCGCCGCCAAGCGCAGCAAGCCGGCAAGGGTCTTTGAAGCGGTGGCCGGAACGGGCGCTGGCTTCGTCCTCGTCGTGCCGCCCATCGTTATCGGAGCCGGCTGGTTCATTCTGCTGCGGCACACTGGCGCTGTCTTCGCCGTGGCCCCGGCCATGGTCGTGTTCGTCAACGCCGTCATGGCCATGCCTTTCGTCATTCGCGCCATCCGACCGGCCTTCGATGCGGCGGCCGAGCGCAACGACCGCCTTTGCGCGCAACTCGGAATTTCAGGCTGGAACCGCACGAGGCTGATAGACTGGCCCGCGCTGCGCGGGCCGATCGCCACCGGGCTCGCATTTGCGATGGCGCTCTCTCTGGGCGACCTCGGCGTGATCGCTTTGTTCGGCAGCGACGCCGTACAGACATTGCCCTATCTCCTGTTGGCCAGGATGGGCTCGTACCGAACCGATGATGCGGCAGGGCTTGCCCTGTTGCTCGGACTGCTCTGCCTTGCCCTGATTTTCCTGGCGGATCGCTTCGGCGCAAAGGGGGCTTCATGACCGTCGATCCGAAGACCGGAACGGATGTGCGCCTGGACAATCTGCACTTCAGCTACGCCAGCGCCTCGATGCGCTTCGATGCCGTCTTCCCTGCCGGTGCGATCAGCGCGGTGATGGGCGCGAGCGGTTCGGGCAAGTCGACCTTGCTCAATCTCGTCGCCGGCTTCGAGACGCCTGATTCCGGCCGAATCCTCATCGGTAACGAAGACGTGACCGACCTCCCGCCAGCCGCGCGTCCCGTGTCGATGATGTTTCAGGAAAACAATCTCTTCGCGCATCTCGATGTCGAGAAGAATGTCGGGCTCGGCTGTTCGCCTTCGTTGCGCCTTACCGATGCGGACCGGGCTGCCATCGCGGCGGCACTTTCCAGAACCGGGCTCACCGGAAAGGAGGGCAGGCTGCCACGCGAACTCTCCGGCGGCGAACGCCAGCGGGTCGCGCTGGCCCGGGTTCTGGTGCGAAATCGGCCGGTTTTGCTGCTGGACGAACCATTCGGCTCGCTTGGCCCGGCCCTGCGCCTCGATATGCTGGATCTGTTGCGGGAGGTTCAGGCCGAGCGTTCGCTGACGGTGCTTTTCGTCACGCACCAGCCCGAGGACGCGCGACGAATTGCGGAACATATTGTTTTTCTTGCGGAAGGCACCGTCGTCGCGGCTGACCGGACCAAAACATTTTTCGGGGAAGGTGGCCCCCAGGAATTCAAGCACTATATCGGAGACGAGATCACGAATTTTGCCCGCAAGCGGACATAATTTACGATCAAATCGCATTCTGCGGACAATAGTGTGGTATTGGTGCGTTGCGAGATGACGCAGCGCATGCCTGTGTTTGCTGTGATCGAAAGGACATTGTGCTGCAATTCGGGATAGCCAGTCGAGAAGGGACCAATTCGCGATCGTCCCGCTCGCTGCACCGCGCCGCGCGTCTAGCCGCGACCGTGGGGCTGATGGCGTTGCTTGCCGGATGCCAGGCGCTGTCGGGACTTTCGACCAGCGGCGAGATCAAGGAATCGGCATTCCGTCCGGCCGAAACACCGGTGACTGTCGATTCGGTATCGCGCAACGATCGGCTGGCTGAACTGGCAAAGGCCCAGCATCCGCGCATTCTGGCCACGTATGGCGGAGAATATTCCGATCCCAAGCTTGAGCGCATGGTCGCCAAGGTCGTCGGTAACCTGACCGCGGTGTCCGGCGGACCCGCTTACCGCATCACCATCCTGAATTCTCCGAACGTCAACGCCTTCGCGCTTCCCGGCGGCTATCTCTATGTCACGCGCGGCCTGCTTGCGTTGGCCAACGACTCCTCGGAGCTTGCCGCGGTCATCGCCCACGAAATGGGGCACGTGACCGCGAACCACGGCCTGCAGCGTCAGCAGAAGGAAGCCGAGGAGGTGCTGGCCGCCAAGGTGGTCACCGACGTTCTCAGCAACAATCCGAACGCAAACGTCGCGCTGCTGCGCGGCAAACTCAGGCTTGCGCAATTCTCCCGCAACCAGGAACTGGAAGCCGACGGTCTCGGCATCAAGACGAGCGGACAGGCCGGATTCGATCCGTATGCGGCCGGACGGTTCCTGCAATCGATGTCGGCCTACACCGATTTCCGCTCGGTCAGCGGCGCCACCGACGCCAGCCTGGACTTCCTCGCGAGCCACCCGAACGCCCCGCAGCGCATCGACCTCGCGCAACGTCACGCACGCCAGTTCGGTCCCGCCGGGCAGGGCGCTCGCGATCGCGATTCCTTCCTCGCGGGCATAGACGGCCTGCTGTACGGCGATACGCCGGAAGAAGGGTATGTACGCGGCAATACCTTCCTCCATCCACGCCTGGGCGTGTCTTTCTCGGTGCCGGCCGGTTTTGTTATCGACAACAGCGCGGCTGCTGTCACCGCGACCGGCCCCGGCGACCTGGCGGTGCGTTTCGACGGCGTTGCGCTGAACGCCCGCACCGCGTTGCCGGACTACATCCGCTCCGGCTGGGTGGCTGGCCTTGATCCGTCCAGCATCCAGACGCTGACCATCAACGGCAACGAGGCGGCGACCGCACGGGCGGCGGCCGACGGATGGAAGTTCGACATCACGGTCATTCGCGCCGGCGGACAGGTCTACCGCCTGCTGACGGCGGCTCCGCTCAACAGTGGCCAACTTGATGCGGTCGCGCAGACCGTGGGCGGCAGCTTCAGGCTTCTTTCGGCATCCGAGAAGGCGTCGCTCAAGCCACTGCGCATCCGAATTGTAACCGTGAAGCCTGGTCAGACAGTTGGTTCGATCGCGGCTTCGATGCAGGGCGTTGATCGCAAGCTTGATCTTTTCCGGGTGCTGAACGCGCTTGCGCCGGGGGCGACCGTCTCTGCTGGCGACAAGGTAAAGATCGTTACCGACAGCTAGGCAGCCTACGCCGCCAGAAATCCTGTTCCCTGCCGGACAAGGGCGATCTTCAGCTTCTCCAAGGCCCGGTTCTCAATCTGTCGCACGCGCTCCTTGGATATGCCCAGCGTTTCGCCAAGCGCTTCAAGCGTTGCGCCTTCTTCGGAAAGGCGCCGTTCCTCGATAATCTTCATCTCGCGGTCGTTGAGCACGCGAAGCGCATCCTTGAGCCAGATTGCGCGCCGTTCCACATCGATCGTTTCTTCCGCGATCTCGTCTGGCAGGGGGCCGTCGGAAACGAGAAAGTCGGAACGTTCCGCAGAGGAGGCTCCGTCTTCCGTGACGGGCGCGTTCAGCGAAGTGTCGGAAGCCGATAGCCGAGAATCCATGAGCGCAACGTCGCTCTCCGAGACGCCGAGCGTCACGGCAATCTCGCGTCGGATGTCGATGCTCGAAAGCATGCCGGGTCCCTGCGCCAAACGAGCACGTAGCCTGCGCAGGTTGAAGAACAAGGCCTTCTGGGCCGAACTCGTACCCCCGCGGACGATCGACCAGTTGCGCAGTACGTAGTCCTGGATCGAGGCGCGAATCCACCAGCCAGCGTAAGTAGAGAAGCGCACGTCGCGCTCCGGATCGAAGCGGGCGGCCGCTTCCAGAAGACCGACATGGCCTTCCTGTATCAGGTCGCCCATGGGCAGGCCGTAGTAGCGGAATTTCGAGGCCATGGAGATGACGAGGCGCATGTGGGAAGTGGTCATGCGGTGCAGTGCCTGCTGGTCTTTCTCTTCCTTCCAGCGCACAGCGAGGTCGTGTTCCTCCTCGCGGTCGAGATAAGCCGCCTGCATCGCAGCCCGGACCAACGCTCTGTCGACAGGTTCCTTGGTCACCCCGGTGCTCCTGTGGCTCGCACGCGGCAACCACGACGCCACGCAGGACACAAACGCGCCGAGCGAAAAAATGTTCCGGGGAAACCCGTATGACATAGGGCGGCCCGAGAGTCTTGCAAGGGCGATGCTCAGCCGGACTTGCCAAGCACGCGGCTTCCGGCTGATAAGTCGCCTCTGCGATTTGCGGGCGCCGAACGGGCGGCCGCGGCGGATATTTCGGAGGGAGACACGCTTGAAACTTGGATTGCTGACCGCGCCTTTCGCGGATACGCCCCTCGACAAGGTCGCCGACTGGGCGAGTTCCGAAGGTTTTCAGGCGCTGGAAATCGCCTGCTGGCCCAAAACCTCGGGGCCGTCGCGCCGCTATGCCGGAACCAGCCACATCGACGTCGCCTCGATCTCGGCTTCGCAGGGTAAGGCGATCGTCGCGAAGCTGAAGAAGAAGGGCCTTGAGGTCTCCGCCCTCGGCTACTACCCGAACCCCCTGCATCCCGATAAGGCGCATCGCAAGGCCGTCATCGAGCATCTCAAGCAGGTCATCGCCGGCGCCGGCAAGATGGGCGTCGGCCTGGTCAATACATTCTGTGGCGGCGACGCCTCGCAGACCCTCGATGCGAACTGGAAGGAAGCCCAGAAGGTCTGGCCGGATATCATCGCTTTCGCCCGCGACAACGGCGTAAAACTCGCCTTCGAGAACTGCCCGATGATCTTCAGCTATGACGAGTGGCCGGGCGGGCACAACATTGCCTACTCGCCCTATATCTGGCGGCGCATCATCGAGACATGGAAGGGCGAGGTCGGCATGAACTACGACCCGTCGCACCTGGTCTGGCAGATGATCGACCAGAGCCGCTTCATTCGTGAGTTCGGCCCCCACATGTTCCACGTGCACGCCAAGGACCTGATGATCGATCGTGACGGACTCTACGAGCGCGGCATCATGTCGGCCGGCATCGGCTGGCAGATCCCGCGCATGCCGGGTCTCGGCGAGGTCGACTGGAGCGGCTTCTTCTCCGGTCTCTATCGGGCCGGATATGACGGGCCGGTCATCATCGAGCACGAAGACCGCCGCTTCGAGGGCACCGACGAGGCCGTGAAGCGCGGCTTCCTGCTCGCGCGCGACGTGCTGAAGCCGTTCGTGAAATGATGCATCGTTCGGCTGGCCGCGCTTGAATGCGGCCGGCCGAATGCGTATCTCGATGCGGCTTCCCGAAGGAGGATGACCTTGTCGTCACTTGACCGTTTCCTGGGCGATTCGCCGCTTCGCGTGCTGATCAAGCTGATCGTCATCTCCTTTCTCGTTGGCGTCGTCATGAGCGCGTTCGGATGGTCGCCGCTCGACGTGCTCAACGGTATCAGGGACTTTTTCGTCGACCTCTGGAACATGGGCTTCCGCGCGGTCGATCGCTTTGTCGGCTATTTCCTGCTCGGCGCTGCGATCGTGATCCCGGCCTTCATCCTGCTTCGGCTGTTCAGCCTGCGGAAGTGAAGGCGGCCGGTTGCCTCGCACGAAAGGATGTGTCCGCGCTTAGAACGCCTTCGACGCCCAGTGGTCCACGCGGCTGTCGCGGATTTCGGCGAGGGACTTCAGTCCTTCGCTACCGAGGTACTTGGAAAAGCCTTTCACGATGCGGCCGGGTAGCGTCGGGCCCGCGTAGATCATGCCCGTGTAGAGCTGCACGAGGTCGGCGCCGGCGCGAATCTTCTCCAGTGCGGTGTCAACGCTGTCTACTCCGCCGACGCCGACGAGCGCCACTTGCGGGCCGAGCCGCTTGCGCATCTTTGCCAGCGCAGTGGTCGAGCGCTCGAAGAGCGGCTTGCCGGAGAGGCCGCCGGCCTGCATGCGGGCGCGGCCAGTGAGCGCCGGGCGCGAAATTGTCGTGTTCGAGACGATGACGCCTTCGATCCTGTTGTCCAGAACCTCCGCCGCTATGTCGGCGAGATCGGCGTCATGAAGGTCCGGTGCGATCTTGAGGAAGATCGGCACCTTGCGGCCGGCCTTCTGGACGGTCCCGTCGCGCACGGTGACGACGCGGAACAGCAGCTCGGCCAGGCTGGCGCGCGCCTGCATGTCGCGCAGGCCGGGCGTGTTGGGCGAGGAGATGTTGACCGTGAGATAGGATGCGAACGGCGCGAAGCGCTCGACGCCGAGTTCGTAGTCGCGAATGCGGTCTGCGCTGTCCTTGTTGGCGCCGATATTGACGCCGACTGTGCCGGCCCGCCAGGCTCGCGCGGTAAGCCGCTTCTCGGCAGCGTCATGGCCCTGGTTGTTGAAACCCAGCCGGTTGATGACGGCGCTGTCTTCCGGAAGGCGGAAGATGCGCGGCTTGGGGTTGCCCGCCTGCGGCAGCGGCGTGATGGTGCCGACCTCCGTGAAGCCAAAGCCGAGCGCCAGTAGAGCGTCTGGCGCTTCGGCGTTCTTGTCGTAGCCGGCCGCCATGCCGAGCGGATTGTCGAAAGTCACGCCGGCAACGGTCGTCCGCAGCCGCTCGTCGTAGTGGGGCGAACGGGCGACGGGCACGCCCGCCTTGAGCGCCTGGATCGACAAGCCGTGCGCGGTTTCCGGGTCGAGGCAGAACAGTGCCCGGCGTCCGATCATCTCGAAGACGTCGAGCATCATGGCAGGTCATCCGGGAAGGCGTGGGCGCCGTCCGCACCGAGCGGCAGGGGCTTCGCCCAAAGCACCGAGGCCGGGTCGAGCGGGGCGTAGAGATGCGGGAACAGCGCACCGCCGCGCGACACCTCCCACTTCAGCGCTCTGCCGAGTGCGTCCGTCGGAATGGCCAGAAGCAGGAGGCCGCCTTGGCCGGCGAAGTGTTTCGCCGCCGTCTCCCGGACCTGTCCGGCAGTGGAGAAATGGATGTAGCCGTCGGCAAGGTCGATGGGCGCGCCATCAAAGCGGCCTGCCTTGCGGGCTTCGCGCCAGAGTTCCTCGCTGCAGATCTTGTAGATGATGTCGGCCATGCAGGCCCTATAGGCCCAAAGGCGGCACGATTGAAGCGGCGAGGCGACCAGCGTCCCCAATTTCGGCGCAAACCGCTCCGAAAATCTGATAGGGTAAAGCGATGCCGAGCCCCGGGCGGGCCTGTGAGTTGGAGGATGCAATGCGCAAGATCTCCTTGATGAGCGCCGTCGTCGGTTCTGTCCTTTTTGTGCCTTTCGCTGCGGGTGCCCAAAGCACCGAGGCGGATCGTTACCGTCTCGAAAAGACGCCGGGCGGCTATGTGCGCATGGATACGCAAACCGGCGAGATGTCGATGTGCGAGGACAGGGCCGGAGAACTCGTCTGCCGGTTGGCCGCTGATGAGCGCAGGGCGATGGAGACGGAAGTCGAGCGGCTGCAATCGGAGATCAAGAATATCAATGACCGGCTGGCAGGCGTGAAAGCCCTGGAGGATCGTGTTGCGGCGCTTGAGAATTCGCTTGCCGCCAAGATCGAGCAGAGCCTGCCGACCGAGGAGGATTTCAACCGGACCATGAGCTACATGGAGCGCTTCTTCCGCAGCTTCATGTCGATCGCCAGGGAGTTCGACGGCGACGGCGGCAAGCCCACGCAGCCCGGAGCGAACCGGACCTGAGAAGATCCGTCCCAAGGCGACACGGGAAAGAGAACCATTCCGCTTGAAAATGCCGACCGCCGCCGCATAATCGGGTTCTTCGCCACAAAACATAAACGAAGAGGCGTCGCGGGAGGGATATTTGTCGTCTGGCTGTAAAGTCGTGATCGCTGACGATCACCCACTTTTCCGTGGCGCGCTGAAGCAGGCGCTTTCCGGTGTGGGGGATGTCACGACGATCCTCGAGGCCGGCGATTTCGACAGTGCCAAGACCGCGATCGCAGGCAATGACGATGTCGACCTCGTGCTGCTGGACCTTGCCATGCCGGGAGCTTCCGGCTTGTCAGGCCTCATCTCGCTGCGGGGTATGAACGCCACCGTGCCGCTTGTCGTGGTATCGGCACATGACGACCCCGAAACGATCCGCCGAGCGCTGGAACTCGGCGCGTCCGGCTTCATCTCCAAGTCGGCAAGCATGGAAGACATACGCGGCGCTGTCGAAACCGTGCTCGGCGGCGGCGTGACGGCCCCCGCCGGCATCGACCTAGGGATCGAGCGCGATCCGGAGATTTCAGACCTGATCAAGCGCCTGCAATCGCTGACGCCGCAGCAGACGCGTGTGCTTGGCATGCTCGCGGAAGGGCTCCTGAACAAGCAGATCGCCTATGAGCTGGGCGTGTCCGAGGCGACGATCAAGGCGCATGTCTCGGCCGTGCTGCACAAGCTCGGCGTCGACAGCCGCACGCAGGCGGTCATCCTGCTTTCCCGGATCGGTTCCGATCCACTTCAGGCGGCAGGCTAGCGGCCCGGTCTATTCCGCGGCCGCAGGCGTCATGCGGCGTATGCGCGTGACCAGTGACCTCAGCACTGCCGGCTTCAGCGGCTTGTTGACGACGGGAACGTCGAGCAGGTCGGCCGCCTGGCGGACCTCGTTCGAACGGTCGGCTGTCACCAGCACGGCCGGCACCGGCCCGCCGAAACGTTCGCGAAGTTTTTCGATGAGGTCGAGGCCGGTCTCGCCGTCGAGATGATAGTCTGCGAGGATGATGTCGGGGGGCTCCAGCTTGTCGTCGGCCGCGATGGAGGCAGAGCCCGAATGGGTCAGCACTTGGCAGCCCCATCCTTCGAAGAGCAGCCGCATGCCTTCGAGGATGCGCAGGTCGTTGTCGATGCAGAGCACGGTCATGCCGTTCAACGCGACGCCGACCGGCATCGGTGCGGGCGCGACCTCAACGGCAGCGGGCAGCCGCGCCGCGTCCGTCATCGGCAGGACGACGGAGAAACGCGTGCCCGGGCCGTCCCCGGAATAGACCTGGAGTTCCAGCCGCAGCACACGCGCGATGCGGTCAACGATGGAGAGGCCAAGGCCCAGCCCCTGCGCTTCCTTCGCTGCCTCTTCCAGCCGATAGAATTCGCCAAAGATGGACGACAGCTTGTCGATCGGGATGCCGATGCCCGTGTCGAAGACCTGGATTTCGGCGAGCTCGCCGCGCCTCCGTACGCCGACGAGGATGCGGCCGCTGCGCGTGTATTTCACCGCGTTGGAGACGAGGTTCTGGATCAGCCGCCGCAAAAGGTTGCGATCCGTTTCGACCGCAAGTGAGGAGGGGACGATGGTCAGTTCCAGCCCCTTTTCGGCCGCCAGCGGCTGGAAGTCCGTACCGATCTGGCGAAGCAGCCCGTCGAGCCGGAACACAGTCTCGACGGGCTTCATCGCGCCTGCGTCCAGCCGGGAGATGTCAAGCACCGCGCCAAGGATCGTCTCCACCGATTCCAGCGAGGACTCGATGTTCGACACGGCGTCGCCAACAGGCCCGGCGCCGGTCTTTTCGATCAGCGAGGAGCAATAGAGACGCGCCGCGTTGAGCGGCTGCAGGATGTCGTGGCCGGCAGCGGCGAGGAAGCGCGTCTTGCCGAGATTGGCTTCCTCGGCGAACATCTGCGCCTGCGCCAGTTCCTCGTTGACCTGTGTCAGCTCGGCCGTGCGCCGGGCAACACGCTGTTCAAGCGATTCATTGGCGCGCTTCAGCGCGAGGTCCGCTTCGACGCGCTGCGTGATGTCGGCATAGGTGGCGACGATGCCGCCATCCGGCATCGGGTTTGAGCGCAGCTCGATGATGCGGCCGCTGGCCTTCAGCTCCATCTGCCAGGGCTTGCCGAAGGTTGTCATGCGGTCGAGGATGGCGACCTGTTCACCCAGTTGGATGTCGCCGCGCTGCGCCAGGTAGCGCAGGATATGGTCGAGCGAGACGCCGACCTGGCCCATCTCGTCGGGCAGGCCGAAGAGCAGGCGATACTGGCGGTTCCAGCAGGTCAGGCGGAAATCGCGGTCGAAGACCGTGATGCCCTGTTCCATCTGGTCGAGCGCGATCTGCAGAAGGTCGCGGTTCTGCTGCAACGCTTCCGTTGCGTCGTCGAGCAGGCGGAACGTATCGCGCGATGCGGTGTCGGCGCGCTTGAACAGGAGCGAGAGGATGAGCCGTGCCGACGACGAGCCAACGGCGCTGGCGAGCAGTTGCTCGGAGAAGCGCACCACGTCCATGCCAGCCTGCTCGCTGCCGTTCAGCGGGCCGTTCTTGGCCTCGAAGGTCTGGAACGAACGCTCCGTGCGCTCCACCCCGAGATAGCGCGAAATCGTCTCCCTGAGGTCGTTGACGGTGACCGTGGTGCGGAAGCGCTTGAGGCTCGGCATCGGCCCTGCTTCGCGCGGCACGAAGATCGCCGCCTGGATGCGCTCCAGCGGCACCGAGGCGCGCGACAGCGATCCCAGCACGAAGAAGACCAGGTTGATCGACAGGCTCCACATGACACCGTGGTTCAGCGGCTCGGCCTCGGTCCCGAACAGCGCCTGCGGCCGAAGCGCATCGATGCCGAAGGGGCCGTTCAGGATGATGCTCGTATCGGGCGAGGCGAGCGACGGGAAAAGCAGCGTGTAGGCCCACACCGCGATGCCGGCCGTCATGCCGAGCGCGGCGCCACGTGCGTTTGCCCCGCGCCAGATCAGCCCGCCGAAGAAGGACGGCGCGAACTGCGCGATCGCCGCGAAAGACATCAGGCCGATGGAGGCGAGGCGGGCGTTGTTGGTGCTTTCGCGGTAGTAGAAGAAGGCCGCGAACAGGATGATGAAGATCGAGGCGCGGCGGACGTTGAGGATGAGGGTCGACCAGTCGCCGTTTTCGGCGGTCTGGCTCTTCAGCACGCGCCGCACGAAGAGCGGGATCACGAGGTCGTTCGAGACCATGATCGACAGCGCCACGCTCGCCACGATCACCATTGCGGTGGCCGCCGACAGGCCGCCAATAAAAGCCGCCATGGCAAGCAGGTCGTGGCCGGTGAGAAGCGGCAGCGACAGCACGTAGAGGTCGCTGCTGGTGGCGTCGCCGACCAGGACGACGCCAGCCAGCGCCACGGGCAGCACGAACAGGTTGATGGCCACGAGATAGAGCGGGAAGATCCAGGTGGCGGTGCGCAACTCGCTCTCCGCCCTGTTTTCCACGATCATGACGTAGAACTGGCGCGGCAGCATGATGATTGCGAAGCCGCTCAGCATCGTCATGACCAGCCAAGTGCCCAGCGACGTGCGGGAGTCGAGTGACGCCTGTGCCGTCTCGTTAGCGGCAATGGCGTCGAACAGCCCCTTGGGACTCTCGAACAGGAAGAAGAAGACCAGCACGCCGATGGCCAGGAAGGCGGCAAGCTTGACAACGGACTCGACGGCGACGGCAAGCACCAGCCCGTCCTGATGTTCCGTGGCGTCGGCGTGGCGCGTTCCGAACAGCACCGCAAACAGTGCAAGCAGGAAGGCGATGACCAGCGAAATGTCGCTGACGAAGGGGTCGAAGGAGAGCGGTTCGCCGTTGTAGTGCTCGACCATCAGGCTGACCGAACCGGCGATGGCCTTCAGTTGCAGGGCGATGTAGGGCACCGCGCCGACGACGGCGATCAGGGTAGCGATCGAGGCGACGGCAAAGCTCTTGCCGAAGCGCGCGCCGAGGAAGTCGGCGATCGAGGTGATCTTTTCAGCCTTGGCGAGCGCAATGATGCGCCTCAGCAGCGGGAACCCGAAGACGAATACGAGGACCGGCCCGATGTAGATGGTCAGGAATTCGAGTCCACGCTCTGTGGCAAGGCCGACCGACCCGAAGAAGGTCCAGGAGGTGCAGTAGATCGCGAGGCTGAAGGCGTAGATGTAGGGCCGCGTGCGCGCCGGCCCGCGCCGCGCCGACCAGCGGTCGCCGAGACTGGCGATGACGAACAGCAGCGTCACATAGGCGACGGCTACGAGAATGACGGCGAAGCCCTTCAAGCCCCTTTGTTCCTCCCGGTCGGGCGTTCAGCGGAAACGCAAGCACAGCTTGGCGCGGGAGTCTATGGGACGAAAGGGGATGGGTGGGCTGCACGGACTTGTTCCGCAGCGTGAATTCCGGTTTTGCAGGCCAAGAAATTTGCTAAGGTAACGCGGGGTCGAATCTCGCTTGCAAGCCGCAAGGCAAGGAGGGTTTATGTTTAAGGAATTCCAGGAATTCATCGCCAAGGGCAACGTGATGGATCTCGCCGTCGGCGTGATCATCGGCGGCGCCTTCGGCCTGATCGTCAATTCGATGGTCGGCGACATCATCATGCCGATCGTCGGGGCCATCTTCGGCGGCTTTGATTTTTCCAATTATTTCCTGCCGCTTTCCTCCAACGTGACCGCCGTCACTCTGGAAGAGGCAAGAAAGCAGGGCGCCGTTTTCGCCTGGGGCAACTTCCTGACCGTGGTCATCAATTTCCTGATCCTCGCCTGGATCATCTTCCTGATGGTCAAAGGCGTGAACACGATGCGCAAGCGGCTGGAAAAGCAGAAGGCGGCAGCGCCCGCGGCGCCGCCGCCTGCGGACGTGCAATTGCTGACCGAAATCCGCGATCTGTTGGCCAAGAAGGCCTGAAGACACGCGATCTGGATCAAGAGCCCGGCCGCTCTGGCGGTCGGGTTTCCGGTTTGCCCGGCAGCCGAAACAGGCTAAATCCGGCTGTCATTTCCGAGGGGCCGGTGATCCATGAGCTTGATCGACAATCTGCGGGGGGAAGCCCGGCGCGCGCCGGTGAGCGGCATCGAGGCCGTCGCCAATTACGGCCGCGACCGCAAGGGGCTTATCCCGCTCTGGTCCGGTGAAAGCGATCGGGCGACGCCCGATTTCATCAACGCAGCGGCCAAGCGCGGGCTGGATGCCGGCGAGACATTTTACACCTGGCAGGGCGGTATTCCGGAACTGCGGCAGTCGCTGGCGCGCTACCACGAGCGACATTTCGGCCTCAAATTCTCGCCTGACGAATTCCTCGTCACGATCGGTGGCATGCAGGCGATCGTGCTGGCGATCGAGGCGACGGCGGGTGCGGGCGACGAGGCGATCTACCTGGAGCCGGCCTGGCCGAATTTCGCCGGTGCGGCGGGCGTTGCCGGGGCGACGCCTGTTCCGGTGGCTCTGACCGAGGGTGCGAACGGCTGGTATTGCGACATCGACCGCGTGAAGGCAGCGGTGACGCCCCGCACCAAGGTCATGTTCGTCAACACGCCTGCCAATCCGACAGGCTGGACGGCCGACATCGAGACGCTGAAGTCGCTTCTGGACCTCTCGCGACGCCACGGCACCTGGATCATCGCCGACGAGATCTACGCCCTGTTCCACTACAACGGACAGCGCGCGCCTTCCTTCATGGATATCATGGAGCCGGAAGATCGCATCCTCTTCGTCAACACCTTCTCGAAGAACTGGGCGATGACGGGCTGGCGCGTCGGCTGGATGAAGACGCATCCATCGCTGGAGCGCACTTTCGAGAACCTGATCCAGTATTCGAGCTCAGGCGTGGCGCAGTTCCTGCAGCGTGGCGCAATCGCCGCGCTTGACGAGGGCGACGATTTCCTCGCCGCGCAGATCACTCAGGCAAAGGCCTCGCGCGACCTCATCTGCCGCAAGCTGGCCGACACGGGCAGGGTCCGCTTCAGCGTGCCGCCGGGCGCGTTCTACCTGTTCTTCAAGGTGGACGGCATGAAGGATTCGACGAAGGCAGCCTTCGAGATCGTCGACAAGGCGTTGGTCGGGCTGGCGCCAGGCGTCGCATTCGGCCAGGCGGGAGAAGGGTATCTCCGGCTCTGCTTCCACCGCAAGCTCGAGGATGTCGAGGAAGCGGCGGATCGCCTGGCGAAGTGGATCGGAAAGCTCTGAGAATCTAGCCGTTGACGGCTTTGCGGGGGCGTCCACCCTTCGCGCCGTTGGCCCGCGCCGCAGCGGCCTTAGCCGGAGATTTGCTGCTGCCGGCCAGTCGGGCGAGTTCGGTCTTCATCCATTTCCGGGTACCGAAAATGCCGGAGACGAGCGCAGCGACGTAAAGATCGACATCAAGGGTCGGCCAATGAAGATTGAGGCCGACGGCATCGGTTTCGATCTCGGCGAGATCGTCAGCGCCGGCACCCTGCAAATCCTGTACGAGGCCTGCAGGAAAAGCGTAGGCGCAACCGTTGCGTAACTCGATGACGACGCGGCCTGAGCGGCGGTCATATCGTGCGGAATCGGCTGCCGGTTCATTAGCCAGGACCTCGCGCCCGTGAGCTTCGGCGTCTTCGAATTGCCTGTCAGTCAGCGTTGCCATGGATATTCTCCCATTGCTCAAGCAACATCGCGCGGCGCCGTGTTGCCTCGGCCAGAAGGCGCCTCATGTCGGACTTCTTGATGCCGATGCTGAAAACAAGTTCAGGGGTATCACCCGGCCCGACAAGATTGATCTTAGCCTGTCCATCGCCGACAATATGGACGTGAGCAGGCCCGTGATCCGAAGTTTAGATCACGAAGCGGAAGCCGCCAGTGCGATGCACCACGATCATCGAGCTGAAATAACCCATCCGATGGGTTATTTCAATGAGTGCTGTCCAAAATCGGCTTCGCGCGCCGCCTGGGAGGCTTCAAGCGAATCCGAGGGTTAGCCCCCTGACTTAGGCACCAGCAGCGGGATGATGCGGTCGGAGGAGGCGACGGCTGGGCGGCCTGCGGCGCCGTAGGGGATGCCGAGCGCGTCCCATGTCTCGACAAGCGCGTCCTTGAGCGTGTCGATCAGGACGTTGTCGTGGAACGGCGTCGGGGTGATGCGCAGGCGCTCCGTGCCACGCGGCACGGTCGGATAGTTGATAGGCTGGATGTAGATACCATGCACGCCGAGCAGGCGGTCGGTGGCCATCTTGCAGAGTTCCGGATCGCCCACGAGCACAGGCACGATATGCGTGGAGGAGGCCATCACGGGCAGGCCGGCTTGCGCCAGCACGTCCTTGGTGCGGGTCACCTGGCGCTGCTGCGCTTCGCGCTCGCTCTGTGAAACCTTGAGGTGGCGGATGGAAGTGGTCGCACCCGCCGCGATCGCCGGTGGCAGGGCGGTGGTGAAGATGAAGCCCGGTGCATAGGAACGTACCGCATCCACGACGGTGGCGCTGCCGGTGATGTAGCCGCCCAACATGCCGTAAGCCTTGGCGAGCGTTCCCTCGATGACGTCGATGCGGTGGGCGAGGCCCTCGCGCTCGGTGATGCCGCCACCGCGCGGGCCATACATGCCGACGGCATGGACCTCGTCGATATAGGTCATGGCGTTGTACTTGTCGGCAAGATCGGCGATCTGCGCGATCGGGGCGACATCGCCGTCCATCGAATAGACGCTCTCGAAAACGATCAGCTTGGCGCGCTCACGGCCGGCTGCGGCGAGGATGCTTTCCAGATGCGCGACGTCGTTGTGGCGGAAGATTTTCTTCTCGGCCCCGGAACGGCGCACGCCCTCGATCATCGAAGCGTGGTTGAGTTCGTCGGAAATGATCAGGCAGTTCGGCAGCAGGCGTCCGATGGTGGAGATCGAAGCCTCGTTGGAGACGAAACCCGACGTGAAGACGAGTGCTGCTTCCTTGCGATGCAGGTCGGCCAACTCAAGTTCAAGCTCGACCAGCGGATGATTGGTGCCGGAGATGTTGCGCGTGCCGCCGGCGCCGGAGCCCATGCGGCCAGCTGCCTCCTGCATCGCGGACACGACCTGCGGGTTCTGGCCCATGCCGAGATAATCGTTGGAGCACCAGACGGTGATTTCCTCTGAGCGATCGCCGGAGCGCCAGATTGCGCGAGGGAAGGCACCGGCGATCCGCTCGATATCGGCGAAGACGCGATAGCGCCGCTCGGCGTGAACCTGATCGATCGCTTCCTCGAAAAAACGCTGGTAGTTCATTACGGCTTTCCGGTTGGATGGCTGCCATTTTTGGCGCGGATCATAGTGACCTCGGCCTTGCGCGTCCATTGGACCAGTTCGGTCAAAATGCCACGCCGCCGAGGGGCGGAAATTGGATCGGGCTATGTGCCTGTCTTACGTAAAAACACCATCAAATCGAGGTTGCGTCCTTGATCCCTGTCAATTTCAATACGCGATAGATGCGCGCCTCACGTAACCGCCCTATGCCTTCACGAGAATTGACTGGTTTCGCTGGGGTTGCGCGGATATTCCCCCTGCGAAATCCCTCTGGAGAGCCTGAATGAGCGTACTTGTCACCGGCGGCGCCGGCTACATCGGCAGCCACATGGTCTGGGAATTGCTGGATCACGGCGAGGATGTCGTGGTTCTTGACCGGCTGTCCTCAGGCTTCGACTGGGCCGTTCCGCCGGAAGCCAGGCTTTATGTTGGAGACGTCGGCGACAGCGGATTGGTGGAGAAGATCATCCGCGAGGATAAGGTGAATGCGATCATCCACTTTGCCGGATCGCTGATCGTCTCCGAATCGGTCTCTGACCCGCTGCTCTATTATGAGAACAACACGGCCAAGACGCGTAGCCTGATCGCCGCGGCGGTGGCAGGTGGCGTGCCGCATTTCATCTTCTCGTCGACGGCCGCCGTCTACGGCACGGCTGGCATCGAGCCGGTGCGGGAAGACGCCCGCACGGTGCCCGAATCGCCCTATGGCACGTCCAAGCTGATGACCGAGTGGATTCTGCGCGACACTGCCGCCGCCTACGAGAATTTCGACTACACCGTGCTGCGCTATTTCAACGTCGCCGGCGCCGACCCGAAGGGGCGCACCGGCCAGTCGACGCCGGGCGCCACGCTGTTGATCAAGGTGGCCGCCGAGACGGCGCTGGGCAAGCGCCCGTTCATGCAGATATTCGGCGACGACTACCCGACGCCCGATGGCACCTGCATCCGCGACTACATCCATGTCAGCGATCTTGTCGCGGCGCACCGGCTGGCGCTCGATCGCATGCGGGCGGGCGGCGGGAGCCTCGTCGCCAATTGCGGCTATGGTCATGGCTATTCGGTGCTGGAGGTCATGGACAGCGTGAAGCGTGTCTATGGCGGCGAGATCGATGTGCGCATCGCCGGACGCCGGCCGGGCGACGCGATCGCCGTGGTGGCCAATTCCGACCTTGCCCGAAAGGAGTTCGGCTGGGTCCCGCAACTGGACGACCTCGACCGCATCGTCTCGGACGCGCTGTCCTGGGAACGCATCCTGGCGACGAAGAACTGGCCGAATCGCTAGGCTGGACCGCCGAAGCTTTTCCCTTGGCAGTTGCCTTTTGCCGGCAGTCTTCAGACAATCGCCTGTGGCGATGTCGCCCGATTGCATGGAAGGCCCTGACGTGACGCACAAATTCAACCAACCTCTTGGCGGCAACGAGATGCCGCGTTTTGGTGCGCCGGCGACCTTCATGCGCCTTCCGACACAGCCGACGGCGAAGGGGCTGGACGCCTGTTTCGTTGGCGTGCCGATGGATATTGGCACGTCGAACCGACCGGGCACACGCTTCGGGCCGAGGCAGATCAGGGCGGAGTCGAGCTTCGTGCGGCCCTACAACATGGCGACGCGCGCTGCTCCCTTCGAGAGCCTGCAGGTCGCCGACATCGGCGACGTGGCAATCGACACGTTCAACCTGCCGAAATGCATGGACATCATCACCGAGGCGTACGACCGCATCCTCGCCGAGGATTGCATTCCGCTGACGCTCGGCGGCGACCACACCATCGCCTATCCGATCCTGCGCGCCATCGCGAAGAAACACGGGCCTGTCGGGTTGATCCATGTCGATGCCCATGCCGACATCAACGAGCATATGTTCGGCGAGCCGATCGCGCATGGCACGCCGTTCCGTCGCGCGGTGGAGGCGGGCGTGCTGGATACCAAGCGCTGCATCCAGATCGGCCTGCGCGGCACCGGCTATGCGGCGGATGATTTCGACTGGACGCGCAGCCAGGGGTTTCGCGTCGTCCAGGCCGAGGAATGCTGGTGGAAGTCGCTGACGCCGCTGATGGAGGAAGTGCGCGCCCAGATGGGCGACGGGCCGGTGTATCTCTCCTATGACATCGACAGCCTCGACCCCGGCTTCGCGCCGGGCACCGGCACGCCGGAGATCGGCGGGCTGACGACCGTGCAGGCGCTGGAGATTATCCGCGGCTGCTGGGGCCTCAATCTCGTCGGCTGCGATCTGGTCGAAGTGTCGCCGCCCTATGATACGTCTGGCAACACCGCGCTGACGGCGGCCTATCTCCTCTACGAGATGCTGTGCGTGCTGCCCGGCGTCGAGCGGCGCACCTAGCCCATGAGGATAGCGGTGCTGGGAGCCGGCGTCGTCGGCACGGCGTCGGCGTGGTGGCTGGCGCGGGACGGCCACGAAGTGACTGTGCTCGAACGCCATCCCGGAGTGGCCGAGGGCACCAGCTACGCCAATGCCGGCCTTATGTCGCCGGGCGATGCGACCTCTTGGGCGTCGCCTGCCGCGCTGAAGACGTTCTTCAAAGGGCTCTACCGGCGCGATCTCGGCATCCATGTCAGGCTGACCGCCGATCCCTACTTCTATCTCTGGACGCTGCGCTTCCTGCGCGAATGCACGACGCCAAGGCTGCGCGCCAACACACTGGTCAAGCTCAGGATGGCGCTTCATTCCCGCGACTGCATCAACCACATCGAGGAAGAAACCGGCATTGCCTACGACCAGCGCAAGAAGGGCATCCTTTACTTCTTCCGCTCGCAGCAGAGCCTCGACACGGGAACGGACAACTACCGCTTCCTCGGCGAGCACGGCCTGCCGATCGAGATCGTCAACCGCCGACGCATCATCGAACTGGAGCCGGGACTGGCGGGCGCCGCGGATAAGATCGCGGGCGCAGTCTATTCGCCAATCGACCAGACGGGCGATTCACGCCTCTTCGCCACGCGGCTGGCCGCTCATGCAGCCGAAACGCTCGGCGTCGATTTCCGATACGGCACCGAGGTTCAGACGCTCGATATCGAGGGCGAGCGGGTTAAGGCGGCGCGCACGTCCAAGGGGTCGGTCGAGGCGGATGCGTTCGTGCTGTCGCTCGGGCCGGAAAGCGGCATCTTCGGCCGCCGCCATGGCCTCGATCTGCCGATCTATCCGGTCAAAGGGTACGCCGCGACGGTGCCGCTCAACGATCCCGCGAAGGGGCCGACCATGGGCGGCGCGGATGAAGACAGGCTCGTCGGCTATTCGCGTCTTGGCGACCGGTTGCGGCTGACCTCTACCGCCGAGTTCGCCGGCTTCGACCGCAGCCACGGTCCCAAAAATTTCCGCACCATGTTCGCAACCGGGCACGATCTCTTTCCCGGCGCCTTCGACGAGAGCCGCGCCGAGATGTGGGCCGGCCTGAGGCCGATGATGCCGAGTTCGGTACCGGTGTTCGGACAGGCGAAATACCAGAACCTTTTCATCAACACCGGCCACGGTCATCTCGGATGGACGATGGCGGCGGGGTCGGGCCAGTTCATCGCCGACCTCGTCGCGGGGCGCAAGCCGCAGATCGATCCAACAGGCCTGCTCTACGCGAACTGAACGCCAGGCCTTACTGCTTCAGAACGGTCGCCTGCGCGCCTTTCTCGACCTGGTCGATGACGACGAGTTTGACCGGGTCCGTGCCGATGTTGGACCCCTGATGCCACTGGTCCACCATCTCGACGATGAAGTCGCCTGCCTTGAACGTGTCGCTCTGGCCGGTGTCGACATTGGTGACCTTCAGCGTGCCTGCGACCACATAGGCGTAGCGCGGGAAGGGATGCTTGTGGACCGGAAGGGTCGCGCCCGGCGCGATCTCGAATGTGGACGCGGCGACCTCAACGTCTCCCTGCGGCAGCGCGATAGGCTGGCCGGTGGAGGTGACCGACGTCGATCTGATCGGCGTGACGACGACAGGCTGCGTGGAACTGTCCAGCGCCTGCGCGGCCGGCATCGAAAGACAGACAGCCCAAAGGCAACCGGCTGCAAGGCCTGAAACGAATCTCCGCATGAATCCCCTCCGCGAATTTGCGCCGCACCATAACAGAAGCTGGTTGTGCGCAAACCCGACCTTGGCGGGTTGCGCGGGCGAAATCGCGTGATCTTCGGGAAAGGGGAGCGAGGGCCGGCGCCTAGCTGGGGGCTTGGGAGTGGGCGGCGCCGGCCATGCGGAGGGTGGTCCGCCGCGAAGTGATAAGACACTGACTGGCCGGACGGCGCTATTACGTTATCGCACCATATAGTTAAGTGCCGGTGGATGAATGGGCTTCAATTTGACCGCTACCGATTCCGCAATCGATGGTTGTATAGACAAGCCAAATATTTGTTTCGATTGCAGAATTGCCTGCCGGTCTCTATCCTGGCTGGCTTTCCGCAACGGGACTCGCGGGCGTCGATCTAACGGGGAACAGCCTGCGCAGGACTACATAGAAGACAGGCGTCAGGAACAGCCCGACGACGGTTACGCCGAGCATTCCTGAGAAGACCGCCGTGCCGAGCGCGCGTCGCATCTCGGCGCCGGGGCCGGTTGCGATGACCAGCGGCACCACGCCGAGGATGAACGCGAAGGCGGTCATCAGGATTGGCCTTAGGCGCAGTCGGCACGCTTCGGCAACGGCATCTACCAGCGTTTCCCCGCGTTCCTGCGCCTGCCTCGCGAACTCCACGATCAGGATGGCGTTCTTGGCAGCAAGGCCTATCAGCACGACCAGGCCGATCTGCACGAGGACGTTGTTGTCCATGCCCCGCAAAGAGACGCCAATAAGGGCGGCCAGCACGCCGAGCGGCACCACAAGGATAATGGCAAACGGGATCGTCCAACTCTCGTACTGGGCAGAGAGCGCGAGGAAGACGAACAGCACGGAAAGGCCGAAGATGAAGATCGCCGTGTTGCCGGTGCTGCTTTCCTGCAGCGCAAGTTCAGTCCACTCGAAAGAAGTGCCGGGCGGCAGCGTCTGGCGGGCGATCTCGGCCATCTTGTCGAGCGCCTCGCCGCTGGAGACGCCTGGCCCGGCGTTGCCCTGCACAGGGACGGAAACGTACATGTTGTAGCGCTGCACCAGCGTCGGTCCGGAGACGTCGCGGATTTCGACCAGCGTGCCGAGCGGCACCAGCGCGCCATTCTCCGAGCGGACCTTCAGCCGCAGGATGTCCTCGCGCTCGATACGGAACTGCTGGTCCGCCTGCGCCTGCACCTGATAGACGCGGCCGAATGCGTTGAAGTCGTTGACGTAGGCCGCGCCGAGATTGATCGACAGCGTTTCGAATATGTCGGGGATCGAGACGTTCAGAATGCGCGCCTTGTCGCGGTCGATGGCCAGGAAGAACTGGGGGCTCGACGCCGAGAAGGTGGTGAAGACGCCGGTGAGGCCGGCGGTCTGGTTTGCCTTGCCGGCGATCTCGTAGGCGAGGGCGAGGATCGGCCGCATGTCGGCGCTGTTGCGCTCCTGCAACTGCATCTTGAAGCCGCCGGAATTGCCGATGCCGGGAACCGGCGGCGGCGGCACGGCGATGATGAACGCCTCCTGGATCGATTGCAGCGAACCGAACAGCGTGCCGATGATCTGGTCCGCGGTCTGCCCGTGCGGGAGCCGTTCCTCGAAGGGCTCGAACGCCGCGAAGATGACGCCGGCGTTGCTGGCGTTGGTGAACGTCGCGCCCGAGAAGCCGGCGAAGGCGACGGCATCTCTTACACCCGGCGTCTTCTGGATGATGTCGGAGGCCTGGCGTATGACCTTGTCGGTTCGACCGAGAGACGCACCGTCGGGCAGTTGCACCACAACGATGGCATAACCCTGGTCCAGCGACGGAATGAAACCTGTAGGCACTGTCTGCAGCATGTGCACCGTGGCGTAGATCAGCGCTGCGAACACTGCGAGCATGACCAATAGCGCCGTCCATGTACCGACCAGCAGCCGGACGATGTTTGCGTACCAGCCGGAAAGGCGTTCGAAGCCGCGGTTGAAGCCGTCGGCGAGCGTCTGCGCGATACGCGCCGGCCAGAAACGCGACGGCGCCGCATGCGCGTCGTGCGGCTTGAACAGCACCGCCGCCAGCGCCGGCGACAGCGTCAGCGAATTGAAGGCCGAGATGATCGTCGCCACCGCGATGGTGACGGCGAACTGCCGGTAGAACTGGCCGGTGATTCCAGGAATGAAGGCTGTCGGAACGAACACCGCGGTGAGCACCAGCGATATGGCGATGACGGCCGCGCCGACCTCGTTCATCGTGCGATGCGCCGCGGTCTTGGGATCATAGCCGAGGCGGATGTTGCGCTCGACATTCTCGACCACGACGATGGCGTCGTCGACCACGATGCCGATCGCCAATACGAGGCCGAAGAGGGTCAGCATATTGAGCGAAAAGCCAAGCCCGTAGAGCACCGCCAGCGTTCCGATCAGCGAGACCGGGATCGCCACGATCGGCACGATCGCCATGCGCCAGCTCTGGAGGAAGACGATGATGACGATCACGACGAGCGCGATCGCCTCGAGGATCGTCTTGTAGACCTCGTCGATGGATTGGGCGATGAACTCTGTCGGGTTGTAGACGATGTCATAGGTAAGGCCGGGCGGAAAATCCTTCGCCAGTTCGGCGATCGTCGCCTGGATTTCCTTGGCGGAGGCGAGCGCGTTGGTGCCCGGTCGCTGGAAGATGCCGAGCGCCACAGCGTTCTTGCCGTTGAGGTAGGAGTTGGTGACGTAGTCGCGCGCGCCGAGCTCAATGCGCGCGACGTCGCGCAGCGTGATGATACGGCCGTCCTCCGCCTTGACGATGACATAGCGGAAGTCGCGCGCGTCGTCGAAGCGCCCCTGCGTCGTCACCGTGTACTGAAAGGCCGACCCGCCATCATTGGGCGGCGCGCCGATCGACCCGCCCGACACCTGCACGTTCTGCTCGCGCAGCGCCTGCACAACGTCGGCGGCGGTCATGCCGAGCGCTGACAGCTTCTCCGGATCGAGCCAGATGCGCAGCGAATATTCGCGCTCGCCGAAGATCGACAGGTTGCCGACGCCGTCGAGGCGCAGCAGGACGTCGCGCACGCGCGAACGCGCGTAGTTCGACACGTAGAGCTGGTCGTAGGTGTCGTCCGGCGACAGCATGTGAATGACCATCATCAGGTCGGGCGAACTTTTGTTCGTCACCACGCCCTGCCGGCGCACCTCCTCCGGCAGCCTTGGCTCGGCTGTGGCGACCCTGTTCTGGACAAGCACCTGCGCCTGGTCGAGATCGGTGCCAAGCTCGAAGGTGATTGTGAGTTGCATCGACCCGTCGTCGGCCGAGTAGGAGGACATGTAGAGCATGTTCTCCACGCCGTTGATCTCCTGCTCAAGAGGCGTGGCGACGGTGGCGGCGACCGTCTCGGCGTCGGCGCCAGGATAGCTAGCCTGGACGACGATGGTGGGCGGCGCGATCTCCGGATATTGCGCGACCGGGAGCAGGGTGTAGGCGATGCCGCCGACGATAAGCAGCACGATCGACAGGACCGAGGCGAAGATCGGCCGGTCGACGAAAAAGTGGGAGAAGCTCATTGCGCGGCTCCGGTCCCCACAGTCCCTGCCTCGGCGGCCTCAGGCGGCAGCGTGACGATCTCCGCTTTGACCTTGACGCCGGGCCTGACCCGCATCAGCCCGCTGATGACGACGGTCTCGTCGCCCGTCAGCCCCTCGCGGATGACGCGGTAGCCGTGGTTGCGCGGGCCTGGCCGCACCGGCTTGGCGGTGACGTTGCCCTCGGCGTCGACGACATAGACGATGCGGCGGTCCTGGTCGGCGCCGATGGCTTCGTCGGGCAGCATGACGCCCCGATAGGGCAGAGACCCCGGCACGTTGATGCGACCGAACATGCCCGGCTGCAGCATATCGTCCGGATTGTCGAAGCGGGCGCGCACCCGCACCGTTCCGGTGCCCGCAGCGATGCGGTTCTCGGCGAAATCGAGCTTGCCGTTGAAGGAATTGTTCTCGCGGTCAGCAATCCTGACGGTGACTCCGAGCCCGCCCGCGCCTTCCTGCAGCGAACCGCCGCGCTTGCGCGCGTCCTCGGCGTAGGCAAGGTAAAGCCGCTCGTCGACATCGAAATAGAAGTCGATCGGGCTTTGAGTGACGATGGTGGTGAGCAGCGTCGAATCCGGTTGTACGAGATTGCCGACCGAGACGAGGCGACGGTCGATACGCCCGGACAGCGGTGCTTTGATCTGGGTGAATTCGAGATTGAGGCTGGCTGTCGTCAGGTCGGCGTTTGCGCCCTGGGAGCCCGCCTCGGCCGCAAGGTATTCGCGCCGGCGCTCGTCAAGCGTGGACGTCGACAGGTTGCCGCTGTTGGCGAGATCCTCCGCGCGCTGCAACTGCAGTTTCGTGAAATTCAGCAGGCTGGTCGCGATGTCGACCCGCGACTTGGCTGCGTCGAAGGCCGCCTGGAAGGGGCGGCGGTCGATCGTGAACAGCAGGTCGCCCTGGTTGACGATGGCGCCGTCGGTGAAATGCACCTGCTCAAGATAGCCGCCGACGCGCGAACGGATCGCCACTTCGTTGACGGCCTCGAACCTGCCGACGAACTCGTCGTCCTCGACGATGTCGGCGACAACAGGCTTGGCGGCCGTGACGGTTGGCGGCTCCTGTTGCGCGAAGGCGCCGGGGGCAAGGCCGCCTATGGGAAGAAGCAGGCCGACCATAAGTCCGGTGCGGAGAGCAACGCGTCGATACGGAGCGACCCGGCCAGAGTCCGCATGTATGTCCTGCCCGGTCATGCAGCCCTCATGGCGCTATGTGATGATCGCGCCAAGCTGGCACAAGCCGGATTGCAGCGCAACATGGTCCTGCTGTGGGCAGGATGGACATTTTTCACGTGCGCGCAGCGCACCGCCGATCTACCGGCGGTTGTATCTTTGCAATGTCGCATGTAGCTCTCGGAAATCGCCCCGGCCGATTCGGAGAGCTTGCGCATGGATGATCTGCTGGATCCGCTGGACATCTATTGCGAACGCATCGATGCCAGCCTCTGGTCCGAGCCGATAAACGTGCTCACGAACCTGCTGATCGTGGCTGCCGGCCTCTTCGGCCTGGCGCAGGTGCGCGCCAGGAAGACCGGTGCCTTTGCTGAAGTCCTGTGTTGGTGGGTCGTGGTGATCGGAGCAGGATCGTTCCTGTTCCACACATTCGCGGTGAAGCTGACGATGTGGGCCGACATTCTTCCGATCGCCAGCTTCACGGTTGCCATGGCGCTGTTTGCGCTACGGCGCTTTGCCGGACTGAGCTGGCCCAGGACGATTGCATATTTCGTGGCTTATTTCGTCGCGATCTCCATGGTGACCTACATGCTTCCCGCGTGGGTGCATGAAGCGACCAACAGCACGACTGTCTATCTGCCGGCGCTCGGTGGCTTTGTGTTTTGCGGCATCGTCGCGCTAGCGCATCGCGGGCCAGGCGGGTGGTATGCGCTCGCCTGCGCCGTCATCCTTCTGGCAGGTTTCTTCTTCCGCGCCATCGACCAGGACGTCTGCGACACATTCCCGCTCGGGACTCACTTCATGTGGCACGTCCTCATCGCCGTGATGCTTGCCGTCAACCTTGCAGGCGTGGCGCGACACGGAGCGCCGCGCCATCGCATCTTATGATTGCGCAAGAGATATCGGATGATCCACTGGTTGCATATGTAGCAAAAGTGCAACAGAAATCTGACGATAGGTCAGCAGTTCCCGCGACATCGGATGGTTACGGTTGCGATTTACGCCGAACTGCCGCACAAATTTCGCACTCCACAAAGTCGCGGTATTGTCTGCAGCACTCCGACTGACGAAGCCGAGGTCACGCATGCTTTCAAGACGGCCCATTCTGGCACTGTCGGCGGCGCTCCTGACCGTTCCGGCTGCTCGCGCCGCAGATGCGGTTGTCATCGCTGAACCGGAACCCATGGAATACGTCCGCATCTGCGACACGTACGGCGTGGGCTTCTATTATATTCCGGGCACAGAGACCTGCCTGAAGGTTTCCGGCTACATGCGCTTCGACGCGGGCGTTGGCGCCTTCGGGCTGACCGACCTAGTCGATAAGAAGGACTGGTGGGACTACCAGAACGGCGGACCATATAACGGCTGGGAGGATGACCTCAACGACACCTACGCCGTGCGGACCCGTTTCCAGTTGCGCACCGACGCCCGCCAGGAAACCGAACTGGGAACTCTGCGTGGCTACGCTGCGATCAATTTCCAGTCTGAGACATATTCTTACGTGCCCGAGGTTTACAGCGAGCCGTGGGAACAATACCAGTTCAGCGACACTGCGGACTTCTTCCAGATCGAGCATGCCTACATCGAGCTCGCCGGGTTCCGCGTCGGCAAGACAGATTCGTTGTTCTCGACCTTTACCGGCTATGGCGGCGGGGTGATCAACGACGATATCATCCCCTACGGCCCCTACGGCACCAACCAGATCGCCTTCGGGTGGAGCAGCGACAGCGGTCTAGGCGTCGCCGTGGCTCTCGAAACGGGCGACGGCGATATCATCGGGCCATACATTCCCGCGCAATACGGTCAGCCGAACCTCTACACCATCGACAGCTACATGCCCCATGTCACGGGCGGCATTGGCTGGGAGGGAGCGTGGGGCGGCGTATCCGCGGTCGCCGGCTATGACTCCGTCTGGGAACAGGGTGCGGTCAAGGGCCGCGTCGACTTCTATCCGACTGATCGGCTGGCGCTCTTCGCGATGGCGGGCTGGGGTTCCTACGACAAGAACTATGTTGTCCCAGGCGAATGGTTTGACCCCAATATCTGGGAGGCAAGCGTCGTCAAGGACAGCCCGAACTACTACGCTCCCTGGGGCGGAAGCTGGGCTGTCTGGGGCGGCGGTTCGTTTATCCTGACAGACAAGGCGACGATCAACGTCCAGGCGTCCTACGACGCGATGGAAGACTTCGCGTTGGTGGCGAATGTCGCCTACGAACTGGTTCCAAACCTGACGATCACGCCCGAAGTCGCCTACATCGACAATTTTAACGACGAACTTCCCTACGATCTCAATCTCTATGATGCGTACGATGCGAGGATCCCGACCAAGAACTGGGGCTTCTTCGTGCGTGCGCAGATGAATTTTGGCGGCTGACGGAGCATTCGATGCGGGGATTGGCAAGAAAGTCGACGATAGCCGCATCCGCAGCCCTGCTGTGGACGTCGGTGGCGTTCGCGCAGGAACAAGTGGGACAGGCGACGCTGATCAAGACGGCCGTCACCGGCCCGAGCGGGCCTCTTGCGGTCAAGTCTCCGGTTTTCCGCGATGAGCGCATAACCACGTCGCAGAGCGGTCTCGGCGAGTTCCTGTTCCGGGACGGGACCAAGTTCGCTGTAGGCGGGGGGTCGTCCGTCGTGCTCGACCGTTTTGTCTTCGACGATGCCAAGACCTTCAACCAGTTGACGCTCAAGGCGGCGCGCGGATCGTTCCGCTGGATCAGCGGCAAGTCGAAATCGCAGGCTTACGAGATCGTCACGCCGGCAGGCACGATCGGCGTGCGCGGAACGAAGTTCGACTTTTCTGTCGAGGAAACGACCGGGAAAACGGTGGTCGTGCTTCTGGACGGCGCGGCTAATTTCTGCGGGCCGAGCGGTTGCGTGGAACTGCGTCGCCGCTGCGACGTAATCGTGGCCACACCGGGAGGCGGCGTCAGCGATCCATCGCGCGTCAATCGCAAAATCTTCCAGACGGCCGGCAGCGACAACGCCCTTCCATTCCTCTCAGGTCGCCAGCGGCTGACGCGAAGCTTCTACGGCTTCGCCAGCGGTAGCTGCGGCCTTGGCGGACAGCGCGCCGGGATAAATCGCATGGGCCCAAGCGGCGCCGACAGGCCTGAAAGGCCGAAGGCAGCAGCGGGATATGGTAACTCAGGCTGACTGCGTATCTCCCCGGCGGCCTTCCTGAAGAAGTGCTGCAACGCCAGAAGGAGCCGGACATGGCACGCATAGCGACACGGCGGTCGGTTGTCGCGGCCATATCTTTGGCCGGCGCGTTTGCCGCTCATCCCGCGTCAGCACAAACCCAAGCCGGCTCTGCTGACGCCACGGCTCTGGTCGCAGAGCAGATTCGCCAGCAAGGCTATGCCTGTGCGCAGCCTGCCAGCGCCGCGCAGGACCCGGCTGTCGATGGCGACGCCGTCTGGACGCTGACTTGCGCCGACGCCACGTACCGCGTTCGGCTCGTGCCCGATCAGGCTGCGCAGGTCGAAAAGCTGCAGTAGCAAGGCATCAAGGGTAACAATCACCATGAAGGCGTATCGCGGGATTTCACCGTGATGGCGGCGGCAACCGCATAGGCGACGAACACCGGGTTCTGGTAGCCAAGCTGCTGCATTCCGCCCCTCGCTCTCGTTCCACGAAGGATGCCGCAGATGCGGTATGCGGGCAAGGTGGACAAAAAAGCCCGGCGCGATGGCCGGGCTTTTCGTTTTTAGGCGCCAGATCAGTTGACCTTGACGACCGCCGGCGGTGTCCAGCTTCCATCGAGGATCGAAGGCGCGGTGTCCTTCGGCCAGTACATGCGCAGCATTGGAATGAACTCACCCTTCGGAGCAGGCAGCCAGTTCGATTCCTTATCTGCGCCCGGGCTTTCGTTCTGGAAATAGAGCGTGACCGAACCATCAGCATTCGGCTTCAGGTTGTCGCGCGGGCTGACGGTGAACTTGTTCAGCGCGTTGGGAACAAACCACCAGCCCTTGTCGATCTCGTACATCGTGATCGACCAGAAGCCGTTCACCGGAGGCTCCTCACCCTTCGCGAAAGTCAGGGTGTAGTTGTTGGCGCCAGTGAATTTCTGCCCTGAGGCGTCCACCTCGGTATACGGATAAACCGCGTCATCCTGTTGGTTCGCGGGCCAGCCGAGAGCGGCGACGGTCGCGCGCTTCAGATAGTCGTTCGGACCATAGGTGCCCAAGCCCTTTGAAATGATCCAGCCATTGGCCACTTCGCCGAGGGCACTGGTGTTGTTCATGATCTTCTGGAGCGCGGTCTGGGGAATGTCCTTCAGCGCCGCCTGCACCGCAGGGTCCAGTTTCGCCATCTCGAACGGCTTGCCGGGCTCGATGCCCAGCTTGGCCATGCTGGCCAGTGTGGGCGCGTCGGCGGCCGCTGGCGGGGCGTCACCGCCCATCAGCTTGGCCAGCATGTTGAAATAGCCCTCGGTGCCCATGTCCAGAATGACCTTCTGGGGAGCGTCGGTTAGACTGAAGCCGGGATCGGTATTCACCGGGGGAGCCAC
Organism: Mesorhizobium sp.; assembly: GCF_016793485.1. Taxonomy (GTDB): domain Bacteria; phylum Pseudomonadota; class Alphaproteobacteria; order Rhizobiales; family Rhizobiaceae; genus Mesorhizobium_K. The sequence continues at coordinate 235,665 of NZ_JAEULZ010000046.1, forward strand.
GGGCTTGTAGTCGGTGCCCCACGCAGAAAGGGGAGTGATCTTGTATTGAGCCTGGAGGGCGTTGACGGCCTTGTAGTCGGCGTCGGTGCCATCGGCATATGTGCGGCCGAGAATGACCATGTAGCGGGTCGCCATCGGAAACTGGGTCATTCCCTCCGGGACCGTGCCGGTCCAGCCCGGCCCGGTGAAGAGGTAATTGGCAGCCTTGCCATCCGCAGTGCGCGAGCTTGGCGATTTTTCGCTGTCCGACATCCAGAGGTCCACGACCTCGAACAGGTGGAAGCGTTTGCCCATGTCCGGATGGCTGAAGACCTGCGGCTCGCTAAGGTCGAGCCAAGCCACCGAGTAAAGCGTATCGGCGTTCGGAGCGGAGACGGCCCGGAAGTCCGCCGGCGGATACTTCGCAATGTTGGCAAACTGGCCTTGCGGCGCTTTCATGCCCTCGGCCGTGGGGACATTGCTGCCCTGGACGCGGGTGACCTCTGTCGTGATCAGCGAGTAGCCATAGACATAGGCATCCTCGGCGATCTGCTGAGCTTCCTCGGGCGACAGAGCCTGGGAATAGGCTGGCTGCAGAACCGAGAGACCGAGCAGCGCCACCCCGGTGGCCAGCGCGTGACGAATAAATGAGCGTCTGTGCATCATTGGTTTCTCCCTAAGACGACTTTCCGGCGCCGTGATGGGAGATTTGTTGATCCGCCGCAACGTAACTTACCGTAAAGCCCATATGGTCGGCAGCATGCTGGCGATCCCCACGTAAGTTACGTCACATAGGCCCAGGCACAAAGCCGGAGAAAGAAATCCGGGAGCCGACTTCGACAGAACCTGCTGCCGGATGCGATAGGCTGGCAAGGAAAAGCCCGGCGCTGGCCGCGCTTTGGGCTGATGCTTGGAGGTTGGTTAGAACTTGTAGTTCACGCCAACCCGCACGATGTGGCCATCATTGCTGAACGTCGCGGTCGCGAGGTATGGTCCAAAACTATAGAAGGCATCTGCGTCCTGATCTGCGAGATCGTAGTACAGGTACTCTCCTTTCAGCGAAATCCGTTCTGTGATTGCATACTGTGCTCCCACACCCGCGGTCCATCCGAACCGGATAGAACTATCTTCCATGGAAATTTCGTATGGCAATGATGGGGCATTGCGCACCCCGTAAGAGCCATAGACCTCTCCGACAGCAAGTCCCGCCGTTGCGTAAAACAGTGTGCGATCAAACGCGTGTCCTATGCGTCCTCTTGCGGTCGCAAGCCATTTCAGTTCGGACACTACGGTCGAGGCAGGGTAACAATAGCCGGAGATGTCGGAGTACGGTGCGCAAACCTCATTGGCCTCGCCGCCGGGGCCGAACTGGAAATCGAGCTCACCACCATAGACCAGCGAACCGGATTGGAAATTATACCCGATCTGGGCTCCGCCTGCCAAACCCTCTACGTCCGATGGAACGCTGAAGGGTATGTATCGAGTCACCTCTTGCTGATAGACAAAAAAACTATCGCCGGTCAGCGCCACGTCTTTGTTTGCACCCCAGCTATATCCTCCCTGAACGCCGACATAGACGCCTGACCAGTCGTAAGCTGTATCGACGACAATTACTTCATCGACCGTCGCATCAGCAGCCACGGCCGGAACTGACGCTCCGAGAGCAAGAACTACGGCAAGCGCATGAATTCTCATGTGTCCCCTAAGATATGTCTTGAGCGCGCGTAACAAACGATTGTTGCAGGATTCTTTGCAACCAAGCTCCATGAGGCTGCCGAAAATGTGCTTGCCGCGCAACGGGTTGCCCGGAGAAGGATGCTTGACGAAATCGGCGAACAGGAGCGCCCGCTCCATGTCGCGTCGGGTAGCGGGTGTAAGTGACCCGTTAGAAATCAAGGGAAGCCAGCCGCAACAGGGATGCGGCATGAATTGATGCTTTGGGGCTAGAAGGTTGGTTTGCGTGGTGCCCAGGGGCGGAATCGAACCACCGACACGCGGATTTTCAATCCGCTGCTCTACCAACTGAGCTACCTGGGCATCCTTCCGGATGGGGCTTGTCGCCCGGCCGGAGCGGGAGAACGAGCCTCCCGGAAAGCGGGTGGGTTATAGCACGGGAAATCGGCCTGTCCAGCGCTTCGCGATGGGTTTTTGACAGCCGTCCCGGCGGCGTTCAATCCTGGCCGTTGGCGCTATCAGGCGAGGAGGCTTGAGGCTTGCCATCCTCGTCCTCGTCGTCGCGTCCGGGGATGACATAGGCGCCGGTAAGCCATCGGTTGAGATCGACGTTCTTGCAGCGCGGCGAGCAGAAGGGATAGTGCTCGCGCGAAGACGGGCTGCCGCATTCGGGGCAGGGACGTTTCGGCCGGAGAGGTGTGACGGTTGCGCCGGGACTTTTCATCGAGGCTGGAGATAGTGCGTCCCGGTGCCAAAGCCAAGCGGCGATGGCGGGAGACTCAGCCTCGTGCGCCCGAGAGCCAGTTGAAGTGCACCTGATAGCCGTCGGCGTTGAGTAGCCCGACCGTCTCGTAGAGCGGCAAGCCGACCACGTTGGTGTAAGAACCGACGAGCTTGACGACGAAGGTGCCTGCCAGCCCCTGTATGGCGTACCCGCCGGCCTTGCCGCGCCATTCGCCTGAGGCGAGGTAGCTTTCCAGTTCCTCGCGGCTGATGCGCTTGAAGCGCACGCGCGATTCCACCAGCCGCAGGCGGAACTTGCCCGACGGCGTGACGAGGCAGACGCAGGAATAGACGCGGTGTGTGCGGCCCGACAGAAGCTGCAGGCTGTTCGATGCCTCGTCGATCATCTCGGCCTTGGGCATGATGCGCCGGCCGAGCGCGACGACGGTGTCCGCGGCAAGGATGAAGCAGGGCTGGTAGTCGGCTTCGCTCTTCAGCGAAGCGAGCGCCTTTTCGCCCTTCTCGCGGGCCAGCCGCTTGGCGAGCGAGCGCGGATGTTCCGAACGCAGCGGCGTCTCGTCGATGTCGGCGGGCAGAAGCCGGTCCGGCTCGATGCCGGCCTGCTGCAGGAGCTCGATGCGGCGCGCCGAACCCGATGCAAGGACAAGCTTCTGGAAAACGCTCATTGCGAGACGGCTCCGCCGCTTGTCTTATTTGAAACGATAGGTGATGCGGCCCTTGGTAAGGTCGTAAGGGGTCATCTCGACGAGCACCTTGTCGCCGGTCAGCACGCGGATGCGGTTCTTGCGCATGCGGCCGGCCGTATGGGCGATGATCTCGTGTTCGTTCTCGAGCTTTACCCGAAACATCGCGTTGGGCAGCAGTTCGGTCACCGTTCCCGGGAATTCCAGGACTTCTTCCTTCGGCATTCTTTACCTTCTGGTTGGACAGATCTCCGGCGCCGGGGTTCGGCGCCCGTCCGGAAGTGCGCGGAACCTATATGATAGAGGCGCCCGTGTGAACAAGCCTATTCGTTGCCGATTCTGCCGGTTTCCAGCCCAAATCGTTCCCTGATGCGGGATTTCAGCCTGTCACGCATGTCGCGGTAGGCGTCGAGTACCTGTTCGCGCGAGCCCTGCGTGGCCGTCGGATCGACCGTCGGCCAGTATTCGACGTCGCTGGCGAGCGTGCGCGTCATGTCGAGCGCGGCATGGTGAGCTTCGGGTGAAAGCGTGACGATCAGGTCGAAATAATCATCCTCCAGCTCGTCCAGCGTGCGGGATCGGCGCTCCTGCGGTTCGAAGCCTTCTTCCGCCAGGATGACATCGACGAAAGGATCGGCTTCCCCCAACTGCACGCCGGCGGACGCGATGAAGATGGAGGGCGGCAGCAGATGCCGCGCCAGGCGCTCGGCGACAGGCGAGCGCACGGCATTGCGGCCGCAGACGAAGAGCATGGAACGGGAGAGGGCGCTGTCCGTCATCCGCGCCAGTGCAACACGCAGACCAGCGTGAAAAGCCGTCGCGCCGTGTCGAAGTCGATGTCGATCTTGCCGGACAGCCGGTCCTTCAGGGTCTGCGAACCGTCATTGTGGAGTCCACGACGGCCCATGTCGATCGCCTCGATATGCGAGGGCGTCGCGTTGCGGATCGCCTCGTAATAACTCTCGCAGATCATGTAGTAGTCCTTGACGATGCGCCGGAAGGGCGTCAGCGACAGGATGTGGGTGACGACGGCCTCGCCGTTCTCACGCGCGATGGCGAAGACGAGGCGTGCCTCGACCAGCGACAGTTTCAGCCTGTATGGGCCTTCGCCCGTGTCACCGACGGGCGCAAAGCTGTTCTCCTCGATCAGGTCGAAGATGGCCACCGCCCGCTCGTGCTCGACGTCGGGCGTCGAGCGGCCGATCGTGTCGTCGAGTTCGACGTCGATCAGGCGCGCGCGCTGCGGGTCGGGGCGATCCATGGATCTACATCGGCGCTACATGTTGAGCCGTATCGCGACCGAACGGCCATGCGCGTCCAGCCCTTCGGCGGTGGCGAGCGCGATCGCGGCCGGCCCGAGCTTGCGCAACTGCTCCGGCCCAAGCTTCAGCACGGAGGTGCGCTTGACGAAATCGAGCACCGAGAGGCCCGACGCGAAGCGCGCCGAACGCGCGGTGGGCAGCACGTGGTTGGAGCCGCCGACATAGTCGCCGATCACTTCGGGCGTATGGCGGCCGAGGAACACCGCGCCGGCATTGCGCATCCGGCCGAGGAATGCCTCGGCGTCTTCGATGGCAAGTTCCACATGCTCGGCCGCGATGCGGTCGACGAGCGGGATAGCTGCAAAGAGGTCGTCGACGAGGATGATCGCGCCGAAATCGCGCCAGCTCGCGGCGGCTGTCTCGGCGCGCGGCAACGTCTTGAGCTGGCGTTCGACGGCGGCCTCGACCGCTCTCGCGAACTTGGGATCATCGGTCATCAGGATCGACTGCGCGGAGACATCGTGTTCGGCCTGCGCCAGCAGGTCGGCGGCGATCCAGTCGGGATCGTTGTCGCGGTCGGCGACGACAAGCACTTCCGAAGGTCCGGCGATCATGTCGATGCCGACGGTGCCGAACACCTGCCGCTTGGCGGCCGCGACATAGGCGTTTCCGGGGCCGACGATCTTGGCGACCGGGCGGATTGTTTCGGTGCCGTAAGCAAGTGCTGCGATCGCCTGCGCGCCGCCGACGCGGTAGATTTCCGAGACGCCCGCAAGATCGGCCGCCACCAGCACCAGCGGGTTGATGACACCGCCGGACGCAGGCACCACGATAACGATGCGCTCAACGCCGGCAACCATGGCAGGCACGGCATTCATCAGCACCGAGCTCGGATAGCTCGCCGTGCCGCCCGGCACGTACAGGCCGACCGCTTCGATGGCGGTCCAGCGTGAACCGAGTTCGACGCCGGCTGCATCCACATAGCGCTCGCTGACGGGCATCTGGCGCTCGTGATGCGAGCGGATGCGGTCGCGCGCGAATTTCAGCGCCTCGACCGTCGCCGGGTCGGCTTGCTCATAGGCGCGCGCGATGTCGGCCGGCGACACCGCGATGCCGAGCGTGGCAAGGTCGGCGCGGTCGAAGCGCTGCGTGTAGTCGATCAGCGCCGCGTCGCCCTCGGCGCGCACGCGGGCGATGATGTCGCGTACGGCTGCCTCGACATCGGGCGAGGCCTCGCGCTTTGCACCGAGCAGTGCCGTGAACCGCGCTTCGAAGTCCGCGTCGGAGCGATTGAGGGTGATCGCCATGGTCAGTCCTTGTGAGCGGGCCGGGACGATGCGCCCCAGGCTCCGCCGAGGTCGGTCAGCCGCGCTTCCACGCATTCGACGCCGAGCCTGATCGTGCCGCCGCCGGCGAAGACGAGGTCGATGCGGCCAGCCGGCGGGTCCGTCGGCGTGTAGGTGACCGCCAGCAGCGACAGCACGTCATCCGGCTTGCCGCGCGAGACGCCTGAAATCTTCGCCGAAAGGACGCGGTCGAAATGCAGGATGCTGTTGCGGCGCTCGGGCTGCGGCCGCGCCAGGCTCGCTTCCTTCTCCCAGGCGAAACGGTACATCGGCACGATGAACTGCCTCGTCGCCGGGGTGAAATCGAGGTCGCCGACCTTCATCACCGCGTCCTGCACATGGGCGGAAACGATGCCGAGGTCCTCTTCGTCGAGGGCAAGCAGTTTGAGCAGATCCATCGGGACGCCGTCGGCCTGTCGTTGCGGTTCGGCCTAGTTATGCGGTCTTTGCAGGTCGCGCAACCGGCGGGGACATTGCTGCGCTTCGAAGGCCGCAATCGCAGCGAAGCTGCTATGAAGGATTTCCCCCTGATTCTCCTTGTCGCAGCAGATGCCTTCCAAAGCCCTCGAAATCCTCAAGACAGTCTACGGCTACGAAGCCTTTCGGGGACCGCAGGCCCGCATCATCGAGCATGTCATCGGGGGCAACAACGCCTTCGTGCTGATGCCGACGGGCGGCGGGAAGTCGATCTGCTACCAGATTCCGGCCATCGCCCGGCCAGGCATGGGCCTGGTCGTGTCGCCGCTCTTGGCGCTGATGGCAGACCAGGTTGCGGCCTTGCGGCAGGCTGGCGTTAGGGCTGCGGCGCTCAATTCCGACCTGCCGGCCGACGAGCGGCGGGCGCTGTGGCGCGACATCCATGGCGGCAATCTGGACCTGCTCTATGTCGCGCCTGAAACGCTGCTGCGGCCGGGCGTGCTGGAGCAACTGGAGCGGGTCAGACTGTCGCTGATCGCCATCGACGAGGCGCATTGCCTGTCGCAATGGGGGCATGATTTCCGGCCGTCCTACCGGCAGCTGGATACGCTGGTTGATCGCTTCGTCGACACGCCGCGAATGGCGCTGACGGCGACGGCCGACGGGCCGACGCGCGCGGAAATCCTGTCGCATCTTTCCATCGCCGGGCCGGACGCCTTCATCGCCGGCTTCGACCGGCCGAACATCCGTTATGCGATCGAGGAGAAGGACAATCCGCGTGCCCAGCTCAAGGATTTCCTGAAGCGCCACAAGGATGAAAGCGGCATCGTCTACAGCCTCTCGAAGCGCAAGACGGAAGAGACCGCCGCATGGCTGCGCGACCAGGGCTATGACGCGCTCGCCTACCACGCCGGCATGGACAAGGCGGCTCGCGAGGCCAACCAGACGCGCTTTCAACGCGGAGAGGCGGTGATCATGGTCGCCACGATCGCCTTCGGCATGGGCATCGACAAGCCGGACGTGCGCTTTGTTGTCCATATCGATCTGCCGGGCAGCATCGAGGCATTCTACCAGGAGACCGGCCGCGCCGGCCGCGATGGCCTGCCAGCCGATACGCTGATGCTTTACGGCTCCGACGACATTGCGCTGCGCAGCCGCTTCATCGAGGAATCGGATGCGCCGGACGAACGCAAGCGCATGGAGCGCCAGAAGCTGGACGCGCTGCTCGGGTTGGCGGAAACGGCCGACTGCCGCCGGCGGGTGCTGTTGTCCTATTTTGGCGACCGCTGCGCACCGTGCGGCAATTGCGACACCTGTACCGAGCCGCCAAAACTGTTCGACGGCACGATCGCCGCGCAAAAGGCGCTGTCCTGCATCTACCGCACGGGCGAACGGTTCGGGGCTGCCTATGTCGTCGACGTGCTACTGGGCGCCACCAACGACCGTATCACGCAGTTCGGCCACGACCGCATCTCGACCTTCGGCATCGGCACGGAGCACGACAACCGCACATGGCGCGCAATCCTGCGGCAGCTGATCGCGCTGCGGCTGATCGATGTCGATTTCGCCGGCCACGGCGGGTTGTCGATTTCGGAGGCCGGCGGCGACTTCCTGCGCGACAAGCCGACGCTGATGCTGCGCGTGCCCTCGGCGGCGCGTGCGCGGCGCGACAAGGTCAGGCGCAGCGAGGCCCAATCCGCCATCAGCGAGGCAGACCGCGAGCTGTTCCAGGCGCTGCGGCAGAAGCGGGTGGAAATCGCCCGCGCGCAGAACGTCCCGCCCTACGTGATCTTCCACGACAAGACGCTGATCGAACTGGCGGCGGCGAGGCCGTCATCGCGCAAGGAGATGGCCGATGTGCCGGGCGTCGGCGAGGCCAAGCTGGATCGCTACGGACCGGCCTTCCTGGCGGTCATAGCCGAACACGCCTGAGGCTGTGGCGACGCCGCCAGACTGAAACTCAGCCCGACAGGCGCTCGACCACAGCGCCGCAATTGGAGAGCTTGTCTTCCAGCCGCTCGAAGCCACGGTCTAGGTGGTAGATGCGGCTGACCGTCGTTTCGCCCTCGGCGGCGAGGCCTGCGATGACCAGGGACACGGAGGCACGAAGGTCGGTCGCCATAACAGGCGCGCCCTTCAGCCGCGACACGCCATCGACAATCGCCGTCTGGCCGGCAAGCGAGATGCGCGCGCCGAGGCGGGCAAGCTCCTGCACATGCATGAAGCGGTTCTCGAAGATCGTCTCGGTGATGCGCGATTGGCCGCTCGCCATGGTCATCAGGCCCATGAACTGCGCCTGCAGGTCCGTCGGGAAACCGGGGAAGGGCTCGGTGGTGACGTCGATGGCGCGTACCCCATTGCCGTTGCGCTTGACGCGGATGCCGGCTTCTTCCTGGCTGATCTCGGCGCCTGATTCCGACAGAATGTCCATGGCGCGCTGCAGCAGGTCGATGCGCCCGCCCTCCAGCAACACGTTGCCGCCGGTCATGGCGACGGCCATTGCGTAGGTGCCTGTCTCGATGCGGTCAGGGATGACACGGTGGCGCGCGCCCGACAGCGAATCGACGCCCTCGATGGTGATGGTCGACGTACCCGCGCCTGATATCTTCGCGCCCATGGCGTTCAGGCATTCGGCGAGGTTCACGATCTCCGGCTCGCGCGCGGCGTTTTCGAGTACGGTCTCGCCCTTGGCGAGCGATGCGGCCATCAGGCCGACATGTGTGCCGCCTACAGTCACCTTGGCGAAGCGATGGCGGTTGCCGACCAGCCGCTTGTTCTTCGCCTTGGCGATGGCATATCCGCCCTCGATGTCGATCTCGGTGCCAAGCGACTGCAGCACCTCCAGCAGAAGATCGACCGGACGCGTGCCGATGGCGCAGCCGCCCGGCAGCGACACCTTCGCCTCGCCCATGCGCGCCAAAAGCGGGCCGATGACCCAGAAGGACGCGCGCATCTTGGACACCAGCTCGTAGGGAGCCGTTGTATCGACGATGTGGCGGGCGGAGAAATTGATGGTGCGCGAATAGCCTTCCTGCTGCTTCTCGCGGCGGCCGTTGACCGAATGGTCGACCCCGTGGTTGCCGAGGATGCGGATGAGCTGCTGGACGTCGGCCAGGTCGGGCACGTTTTCCAGCGTCAGCGTATCGTCGGTGAGCAGCGACGCGATCATCAGCGGCAGCGCCGCGTTCTTCGCGCCCGAGATCGGGATGCGGCCGTTGAGCTCGTTGCCGCCCTTGACCCTGATGCTGTCCATGAGATTGTCCCCCGCCGGCAACCCGGCTCCGGTTCTAAAGACGCCCCTCTAAACCATCATATCAATCGGTTCAAGGAACAGGATTTTTGGTCTTGCAGGGCCATGTGGATGACCCAGCGTTACTTCTCTCCGTCTTGCCTGCCTTCGCCGGAAGCCTGCTTGAGCCCTGACGCGGCCAGCCCCTCCGGCCTCTGGTCCGCCTCGCCGGTGCGACGCGAACGCGACTGCGCCTTGCGACGTTGCAGGTTGGCGCGCAGTTCATCGGCCAGCCGCGCGTTGCGGTCGGGTTTCGAAACGCCTCCGGCTGCACCTTTCCCGTCCTTGGGACCGGGTCTGGACTCCATGCGAATGTCCCCTAGAGCCGGAACTCCGGCGCGTCTCAATGTCTGCGGATCATTGTGGCCTCGTCATGACGCTGCGCCGACCACATCGGACGATCCACAATAGCGCCTTGCGCTGGCGGGATCGATATGGCAGAAGCGCCGCGTTTACGGGCTGCCGTAGCTCAGTGGTAGAGCACTCCCTTGGTAAGGGAGAGGTCGAGAGTTCAATCCTCTCTGGCAGCACCATTCATTCCCAAAGCGACCGTTGGCGTGATCGGCAGGAAAAACTGCCGGCGTCCGGCTTGGCGCCGGTGCGCAAGGCCCGGCCCCGCGTTCAAGGGACATTCTGGTACTGGCGCGTCAAAAAAACTTGGGCTGGCAACGCCAGCCCAAGTCGGTATATCGACCGCCCTAGTCGATGAGGTTCAGCTCGCCATCGCCTTTTGGCTAGTGGACGCGCTTCATCTCGAGGCCGAGCATGCCGTAGTCGACAGCCATGAAACCCGAAGGCATGGTGACGACGGCTTCCGGCACTGCCTTGAGCACGTCCTGAGCCATCACGCCCTGATAGACTGCGTCGCTCCAGAAATACCTGAAATTGTAGAGTGGCAGGCCGTTCGAGGCGACCCCGACCTGCTCGATGTCCGACTTGAGCCGGATGTCGCTTGGGGCGACAATCTCACCATCGCTTACTTGCGTCTGCGCGGTAACCAGAGACAGCTTGCCCTTGGCATCCAGCGTCGGCTTTACGTATTTCCGTTTCATGACAAGTCCCCAAATGTTGCAACGCCAGTATTAGATTATTTCCCGCTCAAGGAGTAGCGGGTTGCAGGCATTTTTCGTGCGAATCGACGCAAACGGTTTTCTCTGCGATGAACGCGGTGCGTTTGTTCAGGAGAGAGCGAGATGTCCGATATCACCATCCGGCCGCTGGCACAGGCCGACCACGCGGAATGGCGGCGCCTCTGGACGGAGTATCTCGTCTTCTACAAGGCGACGGTTTCCGACGACGTCTATGCGGCGACGTGGCGGCGGTTGTTCGATACCGGGGAGTTCGAACCGAAGGGATTCATCGCGTTGCGCGAGGGCAAGGCGGTTGGGGTTGTCCACTACCTGTACCACCGGACATGCTGGTCCCTCGTCAACAATTGCTACCTGCAGGACCTGTTCACAGACGAATCCGCGCGCGGCGCAGGCGTCGGCCAGGCGCTGATCGAGGCCGTGCAGGCCGAGGCGGGCAGAGTCGGCGTCACCAACGTCTACTGGATGACGCATGAGACTAACGAGACGGCGCGACGTCTGTACGATCGCGTCGCCAAACGTACGGGGTTCATCGAATACGACCTGATGTGAACCCGGTCAGGCTTTCTTCATCTCCAGCCAGCGGAGGGCCAGCGCTTCTTCCGCGTCGAGGCCGGCTCGCTTGCGCTTCAGACGCTTCGCCTTCTCAAGCTCCCTGGCGAGGTTCCCTTCCTGCCATGAGGCCATGACGAGCGGATGGACATAGCATCTGCGGCATACGGCCCGGGTGTTGCCGAGATGCTTGGCCACCTCGTCCACGATGATGTTCATCGCGCGCGCCGTGGCCGCCTTGGTCTCGGGCAGCGGTATCTGCGAAAACAGCGAAAGAGCCCTGACCGTGCCGCCCCAGGTGCGGAAATGTTTCGAACTGAATTCGCCGTCGGTGGCATCGCGGATGTATTCGTTGACATCCTGTGATGTCACGATGCGGCGCGCGCCGTCTTCTTCGATATACTGGAACAGATGCTGTCCAGGCAGGTCCTGGATGGCGCGCACGATCCGGGCGATGCGACGATCAACCAGCTTCAGCTTCCATTCCTTGCCGGATTTGCCCTTGAAAGCGAAACGCAGCTTCGAGCCCTCGACCTCGACGTGGCGGCTCCTGAGGGTGGTCAGGCCGAAGCTCTTGTTGTCGCGCGCGTAGACCGCGTTTCCGACGCGGATCATGGTGTTGTCCAACAGCCAGACAATCGACGCTATGACGCGGTCGCGCGGCAGGCCTCTGATCCTGAGGTCCGCATCGATCTTCCTGCGCAGCCTCGGCAGCAGGCGCGCGAAGTCGGCGAGGCTCGAATACTTGACCTCGTCGCGGCATTGGGACCAGCGGGCATGGTAGCGATATTGCTTGCGGCCGCGCTGGTCGCGTCCGGTCGCCTGGATGTGGCCTCCGGCATCAGGGGAAATCCAGACATCGGTCCATGCCGGGGGGATCGCCAGTTCCTTGATGCGACGCAACGACTTGGTGTCGGCCACCGGATTGCCGCTCGGCCTCAGATAGGAGAAGCCTGCGCCGCTCTTTCGCCTGCGGATGCCAGGTTCGGCGTCGGTGACATAGGCAAGCGCCGCCCGGCGCGCAGCTTTCCTGGCCGTATCGATTGTTTGCAGCATTCGTTCTGACCTGAGAGGAGCGGCAAGAATAATCGGCGAGATCGTGCAAGGTTCCGGCTGCGGCGGAAACATCACTGTTGCCTAGAAATCGCCGACAGACACGAAATAGCAACGCATCAGGGTTTCAATCATTGCGTGCACGGGCTAAGCGACGCAGCGCGGCCTTTATTTGCACACAAACAAAACGAAGGGTCGTCGCGGGCGACGACGAACGGGCTGTTCTGGGGCTATGCTTACCAAAAAAGGCAAATACGGGCTCAAGGCCCTGGTGTATCTTTCGAGCATACCGCCCGGCCAACTGGCCTTCGTCGGTGACATCGCCGCGAAGAACAACATTCCCAAGAAATTCCTCGACGCTATTCTTGGCGAGCTGCGAAACGCCGGTTTCGTCCAGAGCCGGAAGGGCAAGGAAGGCGGCTACCGGCTGGCAAAGGCGCCGACCGAGATCAAGATCGGCCATGTCGTGCGCGTGCTCGACGGACCGCTTGCGCCGATCCCCTGCGCCAGCCGCAGCCAGTACCAGCGCTGCGAGGACTGCGACGAGGCGACCTGCGAAGTCCGCCACATCATGATGGAAGTGCGCCATGCCGTCGCCGAGTTGCTCGACAACCGCAGCCTGGCGTCGATGCGCGATGCGGCCAACGACGACCTGCTCGCGGAAGTCCGCCTGCATGTTTGAGCTGGGCCCCGCGCGCCTGACCGACTAATCGGCCAGCGATGCTTCCGCCCTGCGGCGACGCAGGCCGACCAGCCGTGCCACGGACCCATCCAGTCCTGTCATCTTCTTCGAGGAGTGGCGGAGGAGGGCGGTCATCAGGATGAAGGACATCGTCGTTGCCGAGACGGCGCCCATGATGCCGAAGGATGGGATCAGCGCGAAGAAGCCGACTGCGCGCAGACATACCGCGACCGCGATGATGCGCAGATAGCTGCCCTCGTGGCCTGTGAGCATCAGGATGGAGCCCGACGGCCCCGCGGCGGCCAGCGCCGCCGTTCCGAAGCAAAGCACGACGAGCGCGGGATAGTAGGGCACATAGGCCTCGTTGAAGATGCTCAGGAAGAACTCCCCGCCGCCCAGGATGACGACCATGCCGGCGAGGATCACAGCGAGCGTCAGCGCGGCCACCCAGTCGAGCAGGGCATTAAGCTGCTTCAACTCCCCGCGATAGTAGAGGTCCGGAATATGGCGGGTGGAGAACATGTGCATCGTGTCGGATGCGGTGGCAAACGCGTTGGCGAGCCGCGTCGTCACGAAATAGGCGCCGGCGACAGCCGGGCTCATCAAATAGCCGATGATCAGCACGTCGAGATACTGGTTTGCGGCCTCCAGCCCGTTGGATATCCAGAGTTTGAACGAGCGCGCGCGCCATTCGCGCGGCAGGTAGCGTGGTCTCACCCCGGCGAAGGCAGGATAAAGCGCGGCGATCTTGCGGCGCAGGAAGACGACGTGCAAGGCAATCGCGACCGCCGCCCCGGCGGCGAACAGGAAGAATACGGCGCTGGAGTCTGTCTGCGCGCCGGTCGCAAGCACGATGGCAAGATACACCAGCGCGGGAACGGAAATCATGAGGTTGCCGTAGCCGTCGCCTGCGCCGACGCCGATCGCGGTCCGCACCAGATGCGCCGAGGTCATCACGGTGGCCTGCATGACCATGAAGGCGGTCACGGCCACGGCGAGCAGAATGCCGTGTGTCAGCGCCGTCCACGCGAAGAAGCCGCTGCCGACGATGATGCAGCCGGCAAGCACGGTCATCGCGCTGAAGATCAGCACGCCTTTCAGCGTCGAGGGGTCTGCGGCGGCCGTGTATTCGTTCCACCAGCGCATGATGGCGACCTGCTGGCCGAAGGTCGCCACGATGCAGAAAAGCCCGGCCGCCGCGAACAGGATGGAAAAGACTCCGAAGCCGTCGGGGTCGAGTATGCGCGCGGCGAGCATGATCAGCGCGAAATTCGCGACGATGATCGAGCTTTTCATGACGAAGACGCCGGCGATGCCCCGCAGCGCGGGGTTTCGCAGAAGCGTCTTCAGCCGCCCGGCCGGGCCGGAGGCGCGGCTGACGCCGCCTTCGTCAACGGACATTCGGTGCGTAGGTCCTGAGGAAGTTCTTCACCGGCTTGGCGCGATGATAAATCTGCGCCACGGCGTATCCTGCCACCGAAAAAGTTTTCGTATGGTTGCGCAGTTGCGTTTCCTCGACGCGGAAATGCGTCTTGTAGCCGGTGTTGCCAAGCCCCATGTCGAAACTGGTATGGCCCTGAAAAAACCGCTGCTTGATCACCTGGTAGATGAGCTGGATGCCGGGAGATTGTTTGCCGAGCCGTTCCACGTCCGCGCCGATCAGCACGGCATGGAATTCGCCGTCACCCGTCGGACCGAAGAGCAGGGCCACCGGTTGTCCGCCAGCATAGCTGACATAGGTGGCGGCCTCGCCGCTATCCAGACCGGCAATCGCATAGTCGCGATAGAAATCGAAATAGACCGGGTTGTTCAGCAGATCGCCTTCGAAACGGCTTGAGCGCCAGGTGCGCAACATGTCGAAGGCATCCCGGACCTCGTCGGCGCTTGCCGCCAGCCGGTGTTCGTAGCCGCCGAACTCGCGGTCGGTCTGCCGCTGCAGGCGGCCGAGTTCCTTGGAGAACTTGCGCTTGATCGTGCGGCGCTGCCATTCCTCGAAGTCGTCCCCGATCTCGGCCTGGTAGGCAGCGTTGTCGCTCGGGCTGCTGGCGGATTTGCGCAGGAGCAGGCCGACATCGAAATCGTCGTCCCGCACCTTGCGGAACATGACGATGTCGCAGCCTTTCAGTTCGGCCTCAATCCGCCGCACGAGAAAGGGGTTGGCGGCGATGGCCGCAAGCACGCTGCGATCACCGACAATCGAATTGTAGTCGCAGACGCCGAAATCGGCTGGCGACAGGATGCGTATGCCGCGGCTGCGCTGAAGCACGAAAGGGATGACCACGACCAGCGAGGCGTCGCCGCGATTGCGCACCGTCAGCGTGCGCTGCTGTGCCCCCAAGTTCGGCGCAAGCCGGCGGTGGACCATGTCCATCCAGAGCGGTCCTTGGAACGCGGTTGCCCGATCCGGCCGGTAGAAAGCACGGTATTCATCCGACAGGAAGTCGAACGCCGGCTCGATGCGGACATCCACATCGAGCCGGAACGATGTCTGGTCGATTGACGACAATGGTTTGCCTTTCCCGTTGCCGGGGAGCTCTCAGCGGTTGCTCACGCGGCCAAGGGTGGAGCTGGCGTCGATGCGGAAGTCGCGCTTCTTCACCACATCGCCGTCGATTTGCTTGCCGAACTTCTTCCACACGAACGCGGCGGCCGCCTTCGGGTAGACGTGAAGGCCGCGCCCGGCGGTGGAGCCGTTCTTGAAGCCGAGCGTCCGGCGCAGCACGCCGTTGCCGTAATGGACCGCATAGGAATTCCAGATTTCCTTCGTCCAGTGCTCCATCGTGACAGAGATATTGAGACAGTCGTGGTTGTGGACGCGATGCGGCGCGTAGAGCGGCCAGGTCACCATCTCGCCCGGCTTGAGGTCGACGACCGTTGCGTAGTCGTCGAACCACTTCTCGTAGGGCATGTCCTCGCCGGTTTCGCGCAGGAGGATCTTCTCGATGTTGCGCGGCTTGATGAAGATTTCAGAGCGCGGATAGATGTAGACGCTCTTGCTGCCCTCGATCTGCCAAAGCGACTGCCCCTGGATGTCTGCGTGGTAGAAGACGTTAGCGTTGGGCGAAGAGATCAGCACGCCGAGATTGCGCTTGAACGTTTGGAATCCGGGCATGCGCCCCTCGAATTCCGCGAACACGTCGTCCAGCAGCTTCTTGTATTCGGGAGCCCAGTCCATCACGCGGCGGATGTTCATCCACATCCGGCCCTTTTCGATCGCCTGGATGGCCTCCATGCCGGTGGCCGTGCCGAGTTCGCCCTCCATCGTCTTCGGGTCGTCGATTTCCGTGCCGCGCGCGCGGATGCCGAGGTGCTCTGCCGGGCAGCGTTCGATAACCCGCCCCAGCGCCTCGCGGCTGAAAAGCCCGGTCTCGATGAGTCGGTGGTTCAGCTTGACCAGCTCAATGCCGAAAAGTTCGGCATGACGCGGTTCCCAGTTTGCGATGATGTCGTTCTGCATGACCATGGAGTTCATTCTGGCGCACTCCTTTTAAGCTTCGCGACGCCGCTCGCAAAACCTTAACAATTTATTTCCCGGCTGCCGGGCCATGTCTGCCCCCAACAAACGGGAGATGACGGAAAACATGTGCTCAATAACGCGTAAGGCGCAGCGAATGGGTAAATACAGCGCCCGAAGTTGAAGCGCCAGTTAAGATTCCGTTAACGGATTGCAAGGAGTTTGAATAAACCCCGCCATATCCCGGTAACCTTTTGCTTGTGGCGCTGCGAGCCCTTGTCCGACGAGCCCCTCGTCCAGCGAGACCTCGTCCAGCGAGACCTCGTCAAACGAGACCTTCCGACCGGGACCAGTTCGCGGTTGGAAACCGCGCCAGTCACAAGCGGGCTGCGGGACGGAGCGGCGTGCGGATGGGTGGGGTGGCGAACGCGGTGCCGGATTGAGGATCAGAGTCCGCGCGGGCTACGCACGCCGTGGTTCGGCGTGCTGTCCGCATCACGCATGGTCTGCGCCACCATGAGGAGCGGCTTTGCGGAAGCCTGCTTGTGCGTTCCGACCTGCGCGTCGTCGGGCATCTCCGCGCGATCAGACGAACGTCCCCGCTTCGTCGCGACATCCTCATGCCGGTCAATCATCAGCAAGGCGTTGCTTGCCGGACGCGGCTGAGCCTGGCGACGAGGCTCGGTATCAGTTGCATACGGCTTCTGCCTGGAGCCGCCAGCCGGCGGTGTATCCAAAGGCTGGCTGGTCGTAGGGCGGGCTGCGCGCACGCTGCGAGGGCGCCGGGCGACCGCCATGCCGGTTGTGGCGGCGACCATGCTCAGCAGGCCGAGTACGGGAGCGAGCAAGATGATGGAAGGGCGGCTGGAGCGCAGCGGCGGTACGGCCGGCGAGACCACTCTCACGTTGTCGTTGGCAATCAGTGCCAGTTCGTCGGTCGTCTTGTTACGGGCCAGGAACTTCTCGTAGATATCGCGGTCCGCCGCAGCTTCGCGTCGCAGGGCATCGAGGCGAACCATGGCTGCGTCGGTCGTCACGGCGCCCGAACTCATGCCTGCGATGTCGGCCTCCAGCTTCTTCTGATGTGCCTCGGCGACGTCGAGTTCGCCTTTGATGCGGCGCGTGACGTTCTGCCGTTCCTCGCGAATCTGGCGGTCGATGCCGTCGAGCGCCTGCCGCGCCTGCGCGATGCGCGGATGGCGCGCGCCATAGGTGAGGCTCAACTGTTCGACCTGCTGCTTGAGCTGTGCCTGTTGCTGGCGCAGGAACGTTAGCTGCGCAGGCTCGCCGCCTCGACCGTCGGAAACCACGAGATCGCCGGCACTTTCGCTTGTCTGGCTCTGGTAGCGTGCGCGGGCGGCCTCCGTCTGGTTCCTGGCCAACGCAAGCTGAGCGCTGAGTTCGGTCAACTGGCGCATCTGCAGCGTATTGTTGTTGTCGACATAGAGAATGCCGTTATCGGCGGCGAAATTTGCGACCGCCTTTTCGGAGTCGTTCAGCTTGCGGCGCAGTTCTACGAGGCGTTCGGACAGCGCGCGGGCGGCCCCTTCGGTCGCCTGCTTGACGAATGCGTTCTGGGCACCGGCGAATTCGCTGGCGACGCTGTTGGCAATGCGGGCGGCTTCTTCCGACGTTTTTGCCCTGTAAGATATTTCGACCAGATAGGTCGCCCCCTTGCGTTCGACGGACAGATTGCCCTTGAACTTCGCGAGCGCCTTGAGTTGTTCTTCCTCGGACAAACGGTTCTCGACGTTGCCCAGCATGCCGAGCTTGTCCATGACCGATAGCAAAAAGCCGTCTGAACGCATGATCTGCACCATGCTCTCCAGAACTGCCGCGTCACTGCCGATAGGCTGTATGACGTCCTGCTGCAGCGTCACCTGTTGGTTGCGGGGATCGACGAGAACCGTCGCCGTCGCCCTGTAGGGAAAGGGAATGAACGAGAACAGCACGACGCCCAGCACTGTGAGCAGGATGGCGATCGCGATGATCCGGACCAGATTGTCGAGCACGAAACGCAGCAGCGACAAGGGGTCGATCGTGCTCGCAGGCGAGCCGGCGCGCCGGTTGCGATTAGCGGTCTCGGGCATGTCCCAATCGGAACTCATCACGCTTCC
The DNA here is from genome assembly GCF_016793485.1 of Mesorhizobium sp. GTDB lineage: Bacteria > Pseudomonadota > Alphaproteobacteria > Rhizobiales > Rhizobiaceae > Mesorhizobium_K. The sequence goes on from NZ_JAEULZ010000046.1 coordinate 254,005, forward strand.
AAGGAGATGTGCGCACGCAAGGGTTCGCGACCCGTGGGCAGGTTAATCATGACTGAACCGTAAACAGGAATACTGAATGGGGAGTTAACCAATCAGACAGTTTGCGGTTATAGCATGGCGACTAGAACGCAATATCGACCGGATTTTGGCACAAGGCTCGCCTGCCGGTGGAGAGGCGTTGTCCGCATCCAGAAGGACCGGGCGCCGGACCCGTCGTCAAGGAGCTTTCATGGCCATCGCGGCCGCCGACAACCGGGACTTTCAGGAGCAGGCGCGTGCCCGCGCAGCCGCCGAGAGTTTCGCCAACGCAGTCCTTACGGTTGCGGTCGCTGCCGGCATGACCGCTGTGCCGGTGTTAGCGCATCTTGTCCATCCAGCGCTTGGCATCGCGTCTGCGGCGCTGCTGGCTGGGCTTTGCGCATGGCGCATGCCGCAAACCGCGATCGTGGCGATCTTCTTCGCCTTGCTGTTCCAGAACACATTCGTTTCGTTAGCGATCAACGGTGTCACCAGCGACGACGAGTTGGACATCATACGCGGCTACAATTTCGTCACGCTTGCGGTTGTCTGGCTTGTGCTGACCACCGGCTTTCTTCTGGACTGGGGCAGACGCAATAGGGCTGCCGATCCCTTCGTGAAGGTGCTTGTCGGCGTGTATGCCGTTCTCGGCGTCTACTTCCTGATCGGTTTCTCATTCTACGGAATGGCCGCGATCATCTACCTCCGGAACATCGTCACGCCGTTCCTGCTGTTCCAGATCTGCATGATTGCCTTCCTGAGGCAGCCAGTGCGGCTTGGCCAGGCGCTGACCATCCTGTCCGTACTTCTCGTGATTTGCGGATTCGTGGAGTTCTTCTGGCGCGAGACGTGGCTTGACCTGACCAACGGCTATGCCTTCTGGGAACGGGCGGCCGGGCCGAATTACATCACGATGGCGTATGACAAGAAGCTTGCCGAGACCGGCATCGTCGCCACCGGCTTCCTCGACAACATCAGGATAACCCTCTTCAACTCGCCGCTTCTGGCGGACTACGAGATACAGGTGATGCGGCTGTTCGGGCCCAACATGCATGCGATCAGCTTCGCCTATGCACTGTGCTTCATGTCCGTCTTCGCCTTCTATCGTAGCCGTTTTCTGCTGGGCTTTGCGCTCCTGACACTGCTCGTTCTGACCAGTGCGAAAGGGCCCCTGATCGTGTTCCTGCTGGTGGCTGCTGCCTGGGTGCTGTTCAGGCTGTTCGGCGCGGGCTTCGCCTTCGCATGCCTTGTCCCCGCGCTGGCCGTTTACGCGGTGGCTGGCATCAAGTTGGGCCTCGACATCGGCGATTACCACGCCATTGGCTTCATGGGGGGCCTGCAGGAATTCCTGACCAACCCGATCGGCCGCGGCATCGGAGCGGGTGGCAACCTCTCGTCGGAATTCTCAAAGATCAACTGGGAGGCGGCCCAGGCGGCGGGGCGCACGCCATTCGCCGTGGAGAGCGCGGTAGGCGTGCTGATATCCCAGATTGGCGTCTTCGCGTTTGCCGTGATGGGCGCCTATATCTGGATCGCCTGGCGTGTCCTGCGGATAGCACGCGAAACGGGCAACGACCTCCAGGCCGCCGCCGCTTTCGCACTGGCTACGTTCGTCGTGGCGGGTCTTTTCCAGGAAGAGGCCTATTTCGCGCCGCTGGCGCTTGGCGTGTTCATGGCGCTGGCAGGGATGATCGTCGGTGCTGCCGGGCGAGCCGGCCTGCTCGACAGTTCCGCTCCTCCGCCAACGCTTTCTTGAGGTTTTTCTGGTCCTTTTGACCGGAATTCGTTACCGGCGCGCCTGAAATGAATAAGAAACCGATTCGCGGACCGATCCGTCTGCTGTTCATCCAGACCCAGGCCGAAATGGCCGGCGCGCAGGAGATTTCGCGCCTGCTCGGCGATGGTCTGGGACGCGAGCGTCGCCTCAACGGCGAGCCGGAGTTCGAAATCCACCACCTGTTCTTCTACCGCAAGACCTCCGCCTTCGACCGCTGGCGCAACGTGCATTTCTGCCTGGAGGACAGCCCGAAGGGGCCGTTCTCGCTCATCGCCTTCATGTCCAAGCTGGTGAAGATGATAAGGCGCATCCAGCCCGACGTGCTGCTGACGTTCCAGCACTACGGTAACATTTTCGGGGCTCCTGCCGGGCGGCTGGCAGGCGTCCCTGTCATTGTCGCCAACCATGTGTCGGCGCCCGCGACGATCTCGACCGCCACACGCGCCATCGACAAGGCGCTCGGCCTGATGGGCGTCTATGACGTCATTACAGTCAACTCCAACGAGACCTGGCGCAATTACCAGGCTTACCCCGAGCGCTACCGCAAGCACCTTGTCCACGTGCCGCACGGGTTCGAGGACAAGTCGGTCAATGTGGGCCGGCAGGAGGCGAGGGCGGCGTTCGGTCTCCCGGCAGGCGTCCCGCTCATCGGCTCCGTCGCGCGGCTGCATCCGCTGAAGCAGCTCGATGCGGCCGTCGAGGTCATTGCGCGGCGTCCGGCCTTGCATCTGGCCATCGCCGGTCAGGGGCCAGACGAAGCGCGCCTGCGGACCATCGCGCAGGATCTTGGCGTGTCCGATCGCGTCCATCTTATCGGCGATATGCCGCCGCAGAAGGTCGGCCTGTTCCTCGCGGGTCTCAACGTCTTCGTCTTTCCATCGGCGGCCGAAACCTTCGGGCTTGCCGCCGTCGAGGCGGCGCAGGCCGGGATCCCCGTCGTCGCCAACGACCTCGCCGTGCTGCGCGAGGTGTTGACGATCGACGGCGAGGCCTGTGCGCTCTTCGCCGATGCCTCCAACATCGACGACCTCGCAGCAAAGATCGACATCGTCTTCCGCGACCACCAGCAGGCGGCGCGCATGGTGGCGCTGGGGCGCAAGCTCGCCGGGCGCTATTCCGTGGAGAGCATGGTCGACGCCTACGCCGGCATCATCCGCAATGCGCTTGGTCCCGGAGTGGGCGACGCCGCCGGAGCGCTCGGGCCCCAGGCCGCGGCCTTGCGCTTGCCGCGGTGATGCAGGCGCGTCAGCCGCAGGACATTCTCGTCGCCGTCGACACGACCGCATTCGCGCGCTGGATTCTGTGGCTGACTGAGCGGCTGGCGCGTGAACCGCGCAGCCGGGTTTTCGTGAGGCTTGTCGAGCCGACTGGTGCGACATCCACCGCGCTGCCGACTCTCCTTTCGCTGGAGAAGATGCTGGTCGGAAAGCGCCAGCCGGGTGGGGCGGATCGCCTTGGGCGCGATGCGCTCGACGCGAAATATGCAGAGCCTGCGGGATTCCGACCCGATATCGTGATCGACCTGACCGCCGAGGGCATCGATGTGCAGGCGGTGCGGCTGAGGCCTCTCTATGACCGTCAGCCCGGCGAGATCGCTTTGGCTTCGGCGCTGTTCTTTCGCGGCACGCCCGACATCGCCATAGAGAAGATCGAGCCCGGGCAGGCTGTCGGCACGGTCGTCGCAAGCGGCACGGCCTCGCTGGAAGCGGCGGCCGGCGTTGGCGGCGGCATCGAAGCCGTCGCCTCGCGTGTCATCACGCTTCTCCTGAAAACCTTGTCTGGTCCGTCAGATGTGCCGGTAGTCGCGCAATCGACGGCCATCCGGCAGATCCAAAACCGTGACGTCGCCGTCCGCACGGCGAAGGACGTGGCTCGCGCCGCCGTACGCGCCGCCTATAGGCTGTGCTGCCACGGTTCGCACTGGCGCGTCGGCTGGCGTTTCGCGGAGCCGGGTGGCGATGTGTGGAGCCGCCGCGACCTCGCGGGTGCGCGCTGGAACGTGCTGCCCGATCCCGTCGACCACTTCTATGCCGATCCGTTCCCGCTGCACTGGCAGGGGCGCGACTATCTGTTTTTCGAGGATCTCGACCACAAGACCGAAAAGGGCGTAATCGCCGTCGTGGCATTCGACGAGGCCGGCAGGCCCGGTCCCGCGATGCCTGTCATCGAGGAACCCTGGCATCTGTCCTACCCTTTCCTGATCGAAAGGGACGGGGACATCTTCATGATCCCGGAAAGTTCCGCGAACCGCGACATTTCTCTCTATCGGGCGGTCGACTTTCCCTTGAAGTGGCAGCGCACCGCCACGCTTGTCGACGGTATCGAGGCGGCCGACGCCACCATCGTCGAGCAGGACGGGCTGCTCTACATGTTCGCAGTCGTGCGCGACGGCGTCGGCGGCTACTCGGATACGCTTGCGATCTGGTGGGCCGAGGACCTGTTTGGACCATGGCAACGGCATGAGGGTAACCCCGTTCTGGTCGATGACCGCACGGCGCGTCCGGCCGGCAACTTTGTGCGCCTCGACGGCGCGCTCCATCGCCCCGTGCAGGATTGCCGGCGGGCCTACGGCGCGGCGCTGGGGCTGATGAAGGTGACGAGGCTCGATCGCGAGGGCTTCACACAGAAATCGGAAGGACTGATACAGGCGGGCGGCGCGTGGCCGGGCAAGCGCATCCATACGCTGAACTACAACGGCCGCCTCGAGGCTATCGACGGCTTTACGCTGCGCCCGAGGCTGAAGCCGGCAGCCGATTTGGTCGATTGGTGGTACGGGCCGAAAGGCTGATCACTTTTTCGGAATGAGCGCGTCCATGACGCCTTCGTCGGGCATCCCCGTGTCCGGGTCCATGAGCCCGAAACCGTCCTGGAAATCCCAATGCGTCCAGCCGATGCAGCGCTCCTCTGCGTTGCGCCGCACGTCGGCAAGCCAGTCCAGCCGCGACTGCCGGGGCGCGCGCCATGACAGCACGCCAAACTCGTTGACGATCACCGGCCGCTGCCACCGGCCGCTCCACCCAGCCATCACGTCGAAGGCGGACGAGATCATGGCGTCGTCCCAGGGCTTGTCCAGGGAAAGCTTCACCGCGTCCGCGGCGCGTATCTGGCCCGTTGCTTCCAGTTCCGCGAGCCGCGCCGTGATAGCCTGATCGCTGGCCTGTGCCGGGAAGGGCAGTCCGCCGAGAAAACGCAGCGGATCGTCCGGGCCGCCCCAATCCGCGCCCTGATGCGTGAAGACGAACGGGTCGTAGTAGTGGACGGCATAGATGACATTGGGGTCGGGGAAGGGCTGTAGTCCCGCCAGCTCCTCATGCCGTTGTGGACCCGCCGGGCCGACGACGATGCTGTGAGAGGGCAGGATGGTGCGAATTTCGGCGACCAGCCTTCCGGCAAGCGGCCACCACGTCGCCTGGTCCGCTTGCGGTTCGTTCAGCAGTTCTACGGCGAGCTTGGCTGGATCGAGGAAACGAACCCGCTTCGCAATCTGTTGCCAAAGCTCCGTCAGGTAGGCTTCCGGGCTTGCCTGCCGGTTGAGGATGTCGCCGGCATGAAGGTCGAGCGAAACCGTGTAGTCGAGGCTGAACAGCAGGATGGCCTGCTCGTACATCTGGTCCAGATAGGCGGCGCGCCTGGGTCCCTCGAGCCGCGCGCCATCGAGAAGCAGGCGGACATGCGTGAAGCCGCGATCTCTCAGTGCCTCCAACTGCTGGACGGTGGGCCTGCGGGCCGCGTCATCATTGTCCCAGCCCGGCAGGTTGACGCCGCGCCGCATCGTTGCAAGCAGTGCCGGATTCGCGAACCGCTCGGCGACGGCGCAGGCCTCGGGGGTGCCCGGTGCGGAAACGGCGCGTGTGGCGAACAGGCCAAGTCCCGCCACGGCCAGCAGAACCCGCCACATCGCGATCACCGTGAGTGGCGAATGAGCGCGCCGAGCGCCTGCGGGTTTGTCGTCAGGTAGCGGACGGCGAGGCGACGCGGCTCCAGCCAGAGGCGGTATAGCCACTCCAGGCCGGAAGCCTGCATCCAGTGCGGCGCACGGGAATTCTTGCCCGAAATGAAGTCGAACAGGCCACCCGAGGTCTTCACCACGCCCACGCCGGTCAGCCTCTCGATGTTTCGGTCGAGGAACTGCTGCTCCAGCGGAACGCCGAGGCCGATCCACAAGATGTCCGGTTTGGCGGCGTTGACTTCAGCGACGATGGCGTCCTCTTCGTCGCGGCTGAAATAACCATTGCGTCGGCCGGCGAAGACGAGCTTCGGGTAGCGCTGGCGCATTTCCTCGACCGCGCGGGCGTTAACCTCCTCGGTTGCACCGAGGAAGTAGAAGGATACGCCTGCATCCTGCGCGGCCTTCGCGACATCGTGGACGAGATCGGTCGTGGCGACCCGCTCCGGTAGCGGCGTCTTCGAGAACAGCTTCGAGTACAGGACCATAGGAGTGCCGTCGGCATGGATTTGGTCGGCCCTCTGCATCAAGGCAAGAAAGGCGGAATCCTTGCCGCAGAGCGCGAGCACCTGCCCGTTGGCTGAGGTCGAATAGAAGGGACGCTGGCCTTTGCCCCGCCGGGCCCGCGCTTCATCGATGAAGCCACGTGCAGACGATGCCAGGTCGGTCTGGGCAATGGGAAGCCGTCCGAGATAGCTCGTCGGCCAATCTTTCATCCGCATTTCGGCAGGCACTGTGGATTCCTGTTCGGCGGTCGCTTCGGCCAGAATCGCGCCGAATGTCTTTCTGAAACGCAAGCGTTGAAGCCCTTATCTTGGGAAAAGGGCCGGTTTTTCAATAGCGGCATATCGCGATAGTTAACCCGCGCGGGTTCCAGAGCGGTTAAATATCCTCCTACTTCCCCAGTTCGATGCTGCGGTCGCGGGCGGCTTCCACGGCTTCCGCCACAAGGTTTTTTAGCCGATCTTCGCCCATCAGCACGGAAAGCGCAGCGGCCGTCGTGCCGTTGGGGCTGGTCACCTGCTTGCGCAGCACGGCCGGATCTTCGGCGCTTTCGGCCGCGAGCGACGCCGCGCCGAACACCGTCTGCATGGCAAGCAGTTTCGCGGTGTCTGCCGGCAGCCCGACCTTCTCGGCAGCCGCCGTCAGGCATTCGATGAAATGGAAGATGTAGGCCGGGCCTGATCCCGATACGGCGGTGACTGCGTCCATCAGGCTCTCGTCGTCGATGGTCGCCACCCTGCCGCTCGCCGACAGGAGGTCGCCGACGAACAGCTTTGTCTTCTCCGGCACGTTGGCGTTGGAGAAGACGACCATCATGCCCTTGCCGATCGCGGCTGGCGTGTTCGGCATGCAGCGGACGATTGCTGCACGCCCGCCCAGTATACCGGTGAAGGTCGCCACGTTCGCGCCGGCGGCGATGGAGAGGAAGGTCGATTTGTCCGCGAAGCCCACATAGCCAGCGACGACATCTCGCAGCACCTGAGGTTTGACCGCGATGACGATGAGTTCCGGAGACAAACCCTGCGGAATGTCCGCGTTTGAGGCGGCAACGGCGCTGCCGAGACCGACGGCCCGGTGCCGCAAATCCTCGTTGGGCTCGACGACCAGCGTTTCGGAAGCCTTCAGCTTGCCCGAACTCAGCCATCCCGAAAGCATGGCGTAGCCCATATTGCCGCATCCGACGAGCAGAACCCGGATTGTCATGTCGCTCTCCAAGGCGGCAACGTGTCTTCGGCCGCGCATTCCCGGCGCTTTTATCACTGTTGCGGATAGGGTCCAGCATCAACCGGGATTTCGGTTTCGCGGCATCGGACGCCGCAAAGCCAGATTGCCCGCAGGCACGTTCTTCATTATGCGGGATGCCTGCAGAATAAATCGGGTGGAGCATGGCCAAAATCATCGACGGGAAACTGGTTGCCGAAGACGTGGTCGCAAAGGTCAAGGATCTGACCGACGAGTTTTTGGCGAAAGGTCACACCGCCCCCGGGCTGGCCGTGGTCATTGTCGGCGAGGATCCGGCAAGCCAGGTCTATGTCGCGTCGAAGTCCAAGAAGGCGAAGGAATGCGGTTTCGTCTCGGTCCAGCACACCCTGCCGGCTGACACGAGCGAGGCCGATCTGCTGAAGCTGATCGCCGACCTCAACGCCGACGGCTCGATTGACGGCATTCTGGTGCAACTGCCGCTGCCCGGCCACATCGATGCGGGCAAGGTCATTCAGACCATCGCGCCGCAGAAGGATGTCGACGGCTTCCATTTCGTCAATGTCGGCAAGCTCGGCACAGGCGAGCTCGAAACGGCCTTTGTGCCCTGCACGCCAGCGGGTTCGATGATCCTGATCGAACGCGTGCGCGGCAAGGACCTGTCCGGACTCAACGCCGTCGTCGTCGGCCGCTCAAACATCGTAGGCAAGCCGATGGCGAACCTGCTGCTGGCGGCCAATTGCACCGTGACGATCGCCCACAGCCGCACCAAGGACCTGCCGGCGTTGGCCCGCACGGCTGATATCCTCGTCGCCGCGGTCGGCCGTCCCGAGATGGTCCGGGGCGACTGGGTGAAGCCGGGCGCGACCGTTATCGATGTCGGCATCAACCGCATCCCAGCGCCGGAGAAGGGGGAGGGCAAGAGCCGCCTCGTCGGCGACGTGGCTTTCGACGAAGCCGCGAAAAATGCAGGCGCCATCACGCCGGTGCCGGGTGGCGTCGGGCCGATGACGATCGCGCTGCTTATGGCCAATACCGTGGTTTCGGCCTATCTCAAGGCTGGACTGAAACGTCCCGTTTTCTGATCGGCGCCTTTTCGCCGGGGGCTCTCAATGCCGACGCCGCCGCTTGCCACGATTGTCCCGCCGCCTGCCGGCCTCAAGGAAGGCGGCAGGCAGTTCGCGTTCCTGCTGGTCGACAAGTTCTCGATGTTCTCGCTCGCTGCGGCCATCGATGCCTTCCGCTCGGCGAACCGTCTGCTCGGGCGCGACTATTACGGCTGGACCACGGTCTCGGCGGACGGCGAGGCGGTGATGGCCTCCAACGGCATCCCGATCAAGATCGACTACAGCGTCAACGATATTCCCCCAGTCGACATCCTGTTCGTCGCGGTCGGCCTGACCACCGAATTCCCCGGCAAGTCGAAAGTGCTCGGCGCACTGCGCAACTGGGGACGTCGCGGCGGCGCGCTCGGCGCGCTGTCGGTCGGCTCCTACCTGCTGGCCGAGGCCGGCCAGCTCGATGGCTACCGCTGCACCATCCACTGGGAGAACCGCGCGGGCTTCACGGAACGCTTCCCCGAGATCAACTGCACGGGCAACGTCTACGAGATCGACCGCAAGCGCTATACCTGCGCCGGCGGCACGACGTCGATCGACCTGATGCTGGAGATCATCCGCACCGATTTCGGCTCCAACCTCGCCAACGGCGTCGCCAACCAGTTCCAGCACGAGCGCATCCGTTCGGCCGGCGACCGCCAGCGCGTCGGCCCCGAGCGCGACCTGACCGGCAAGTCGGAAAAATTGAAGAAGATCGTCGAGCTGATGGCCGACAATCTGGACGAGCCCTTCTCTGCCGTGCAGCTCGCAAAGGCTGCCGGGCTTTCGGTGCGCCAGGTGGAGCGCCTGTTCCTGCGTCATCTCAACATGACGCCCGGCCGCTACTACATGCGGCTGCGGCTTGAGCGGGCGCGCGAACTGCTGCGCCAGACCAACATGCCGATCCTCGACATCGCCATCGCGACCGGCTTCACCTCGCATTCCTATTTTGCGCAGAGCTACCGCCTGCAGTTCGGTCGCCCGCCCAGCGAGGAACGGCGCACGACGTATTGATCGCGGCCACCTCGGCATTGAACCTTTTCCGTCAGGAGGCGACACAACTTCGTGGGTTCCGTCACAGGGCCCTTTGCTCTAGCTTCCCCTACGTCCTGACTCGGGACTTGGGCGGAATTCTACCGGGAGGCAGATCGAAGATGGCGGCATTCAAAGGCATCGCAGCGGCTCTCATGCTGTTTTTCGCGACCGGCGCATTCGCAGCCGACCGGGCGATCATCGTGCTCGACGCATCCGGCTCCATGTGGGGCCAGATCGACGGCAAGGCCAAGCTCGAGATTGCCCGCGACACGCTGAAGACCGTGTTGCAGACCGTTCCGCAGGACATGGAACTCGGCCTGATGGCCTATGGTCATCGCGAGAAGGGCAGCTGTTCGGATATCGAACTCGTCGTTCCGCCGGCGCCCGGCAGCGGCGGTGCTATCTCGGCTGCCGCCGACAAGATGAAGTTCCTCGGCAAGACGCCGCTGTCGGCGGCGGTCAAGCAGGCAGCCGAGGACCTGAAATACACCGAGGACAAGGCCACCGTCATCCTGATCACCGACGGGCTGGAAACCTGCAACGCCGACCCGTGCGCGGTTGGAAACGAACTGGAAAAGGCCGGCGTCGACTTCACCGCCCATGTCGTCGGCTTCGGCCTTACGGCTGAGGAGGGCCGGCAGGTCGCCTGCCTGGCGGAAAACACCGGCGGCAAGTACATCCAGGCCTCCGACGCCGATACGTTGAAGGACGCGCTGGTGCAGACCGTGGTGGCCGAACCGGCGCCCGCGCCGCAGCCCGCACCCGCCCCTGAACCGGCCGCACCCGAGTTCAACCTCATCCCGAGGGTCTCGCTTGTCGAAGGCGGGCCGGACCTCCCGGCCGACGCCGGCAACACCTGGTTCGTCCACAGGGCCAACGCGGACGGCAGCCAGGGCGAATATGTTTCAACCGATTATGGCGCTTGGAAGGGCAATCTGAGCGCTGGCGACTATATCCTCACCGCCAGGCAGGGCCACGCGGAACAGTCGCAACCGGTCAAGATCGCGGCAGGAGAAGTAGCGCGCCCGCATTTCACGCTGAACGCCGGGACGCTGGTCATCCGGGCCCGCCCCAGCGAAGGCGCGGACATCGCCAGCGGCGCGGCGATCAACGTCAAGTATCCGGGTGGCGAAACCACCTACTACGGCGAGATGAAGATGGTCTTCCCGGCCGGCCAGAACGTCGTGACGGTCAAGGTCGGCGAGGGCGTCGTCTCCGAAACCTTCGATCTGAAGGCAGGCGAGACCATTGAGCGAGACATGATTGCCGGCGTCGGCCAGCTGGTCGCCAACGCCTCCTACGCGCCGGGCATGAAGGTCGACGCAAGCGGGCTGTCGGTGGAAATCCTGAAGGCGCAGAAGAAGATCGACGGCACGCGCGAAAAGGTCACCTACGGCTTCGGGCCTGACTCGAAATACGACCTCCCGCCCGGCGACTACGTGCTGTGGGCGAAGCTGGACGCGGCCGAGGCCGAAATGCCGTTCTCGGTCGCCGTTGCAGCGAACGTTGCGGTCGATGTCGTGCTGAACGCAGGCGTGCTGGCGGTGTCCGCACCCGGCGCGAAGGAAGTGCGCATCTACGGCGCGGCCAAGGACATCCAGGGCGAGAGGAAGCAGGCCTGGTACGCCTACGATCAGCAGCTCCAGGTGACGATGCCGGCGGGCGACTTCGTCATCGTCGCGACGCGCGGTGACGACAATGTGCAGACCGAGACGCCCGTGACGGTCAAGGCAGGCGAGCGCACGGAGGTCACCGCCAACTGAGACAGCGGGCGGTACAAACCTCCGTGAGACCGCTTCTGTCCGGCGCTGAAACCGTCTAGCTTCACGTCGGCGGACACTTGATTCACCGGGAGAGGCAAATGCGGTTTCTTTCACGCGGCGCTATTGCCGCGATGTTGCTTGGCTGTGCGGTTACGTCGGGTCATGCAGCCGAGCGGGCGATCGTTGTTTTCGATGCCTCCGGGTCGATGTGGGGCCAGATCGACGGAAAGCCGAAGCAGGTGGTCGCGCGCGACACGCTGCGCAGTGTCCTGCAAACCCTGCCATCAGGCGCGGAACTCGGGCTGATGGCCTATGGCCACCGCGAGAAGGGTTCCTGCGCCGACATCGAGCTGATCGTTCCGCCTGCGGCCGGAACCGCGAGCGCCATCACGCAGGCCGTCGACGGGTTGAAATTCGTCGGCAAGACGCCCCTGACGGCGGCCGTGCGGCAGGCTGCCGAAGCGTTGAAATACACCGAGCAAAAGTCAACCGTGATCCTGGTCACGGACGGCGTAGAGAGCTGCGAGGCCGATCCTTGTGCGCTCGGCAGGGAACTTGAGCAGGCGGGCGTCGACTTTACCGCCCATGTCGTCGGCTTCGGGCTGACGGCCGACGAGGGCAGGGAAGTCGCCTGCCTGGCTGAAAGTACGGGCGGCAAGTACCTGCAGGCGTCGGATGCCGAAGGGCTGCGGCAGGCGCTGGCGACCGCTGTTGCATCATCTCCTGAGCCGGCAACCCCCGAGCCTGCGCCTCCGGTTGCAACTCCCGCCGTACCAGCACCCGCCGCGCAGTCGGTAGAGCCAGCCCCACCCGTGGTGGCAGAGCCGGCTCCTGAGCCTGCCGCGCCGCAACCGGCGCCGGCTGAACCGGCCGCGCCCGAACCAACGCCCCCGGCCGCGGCGCCGACCGAACCAGCGCCAACCCCCCCCGTTGCTGCGGAGCCTCAGGCGGAACCGGCTGCTCCGGCCCCGGCCATGCCTGAGGCGCCCGCGGCCGCGCCGCAGCCGGCCGAACCGACGGCAGCGCCGGCCAATGACGCCGCGATCGACGCCGGCCACGTCACCGTGAACGCGCTTTATGCGCCGGCCGGAATGCGGGTCGATGCTTCCGGGCTGGACGTGAGGATATTCAAGGCGAGGCCGAACGCAGACGGGACGCGAGAGCAGGTTGCCTATAGCTTCGGTGCGGGCTCGAAATTCGATCTCGCCGCGGGCGATCACGTCGCCGTCGTGAAACTCGACCAGGTCGAGGTCGAGCAGCCGTTCAACGTCAGGGCGGGCGAGACTAAGGACGTGACGGCTATCCTGAACGCGGGAATTCTCGAAATCTCCGCGCCGGCGGCCAAGGACATCAAGGTTCTGTCAACGACGCGCGACGCGCAGGGCGAGCGCAAACAGTTCGGCCAGGGTTTCGGAGGGCCTTACCGTACGACGCTGCCCGCCGGCGACTATGTCGTCACGACCGACCGGCGGGACGGCACTGCGGCCAGGGAGACGGCCGTCAGGGTCAGGTTGGGCGGACGAACAGAACTGACGATTGAATAGTTTTCAAGTTGTGTGCGAAGTTTGCGAAATGATGCCGATAGATGCGCTGGAGGTCATGCGATGATGAAACCGATTTCCGCGGCGTTCGCGTTGACCATCGTTTGCGCCGCTCCGGCCCTGGCCGAGCCGTTGACGATCGATCTGCCCGGTGCGGCCTCTGCCGTACGCGACAATGTCGCCTATTCCTGTACGGCCGACCGAAAGCTCGCCGTGGATTATGTCAATGTCGGGGAAAATTCGCTCGCCATCGTCAACCTTGGCGATCGAACGGTACTGATGGTCACCGTGCTTTCAGGCAGCGGCTCGCGCTATGCCGGGCAGCAATATGTCTGGTGGACCAAGGGTGAAACCGGGGACTTCTATGATCTCACCAAGGGTGAGAATGCCCCGCCCGAGTTCTCCTGCACGGCCGAGTAGCTGGCGGGGCGCGGGGGGCCGCAGTTTCTATTGGGCGCGCTGCTCCGACTTGCCGATCCTCTTCACCATCAGCGTCGCCTCGTTGTAATCGAGCCCGCGATCGAAACGCCCCTTCTGAAGGAAGGTCAGCGTCTGTGCGATGGTCATCGGGTTGTTCATGATGAAGGTGTGGGTGACGTTCAGGGTGATGTGGTCCCGCATGCCCTGCAGCCTGGTGCTGGCCACCGTCAGCATGCCGTCATTGGGGCCGCTCAGCTTCGAGGAGAAAATCGGGTTGGCGGAGCGGTCTCCTGCGATGATGCCGAGCGTGTAGTTTGCTGGTCCGAGTCGTCTCGGCAGGCTGTCTGGCCCGGTGCCCAGTTCCTTGGCGGCTGGACCCATCATGCCCATCAAGTCGCTTCCGGAAAAATCATCTGCGATCTCCGACCCCTGGTTGGGCGGCGCCAGCATGACCACATTGCCCAGATTGGCCGGCCGGCTGTCGCGCAGCCAGGCACGAAGCACGATTCCTCCCAATGAATGGGTGACGAAGTTAACCTTTACGTCGCCGCATTTCTGCACCGCGGCGGATACATACGGAGTCAATTGCTCTATCGGCTTGCGCGTAGACGGATACTTCGCGTTGACCACCTTGTAGGAGGCCTTTCTGAGCGCGACCTCCATCGTCTTCATGGATTGCCCGGTCCGCGACAGGCCATGCAAAAGGACCACACATTCCGCTGCTGCCGCAACCTGCGGCAGCGCAAGGCCGACCAGAAGGAAAAGACAACGGAGGAACATCATTCACAATCTCTTACGTGCGAGACGCACCGGCGGATCAGCGGGGTCCTGCGCCGTGCCGTGAGGTTACCGCAGCGCAGCAATTCATGAATCACAATGGGCTCGCTGTCCAGAGTCCCGAAACGCGAAAAATCCGATGTGCGGTATAGAAGCCTCAGGCGAAGCCGAACACGCTCGCACCCTGGTCCGCGCGGCCAGCCAACTCCCGGAAACCGGCGAACAGTTCACGTCCGAAACCGTGGCCGTTGGCCGACAGATCCGGCGAACGGATCGGTCTCGCCGCCAGTTCGTCATCCGGCACCAGCACTTCGAGCGTGCCGGTTTCGGCGTCCAGCCGCAGCATGTCGCCGTCATGCAGCCGGCCGATGGGGCCGCCCTCCAGCGCCTCCGGGGTCACGTGGATCGCAGCAGGAACCTTGCCGGAAGCGCCAGACATACGCCCGTCGGTCACCAGCGCGACCCTGTGGCCGCGATCCTGCAGGACGCCGAGAACCGTGGTCAGCCGGTGCAGTTCCGGCATGCCATTGGCCTTCGGCCCCTGGAAACGGATCACCGCGATGAAATCGCGCTCGAGCTCGCCCGCCTTGAAGGCCGCAGTCAGCGCTTCCTGGCTGTCTAGCACGATGGCGGGAGCCTCGATAACGCGCCGCTCGGGTTTCACTGCGGATGTCTTGATGATGGCGTGGCCGATGTTTCCGTAAAGCACCTTCAGCCCGCCTGTGGGCTGGAAGGCCTTTGCGACCGGCGCCAGCACTTTTTCGTCGCCGCTCGTCTTCGGAGCGGGTTCGCGCACCACGCTGCCGTCACCGCCGAGCCTCGCTTCGACCGTGTAGGGACGCAGGCCTTCGCCCCACACCGTCTGCACGTCTTCGTGCAGCAGGCCGGCGTCGAGCAGTTCACGAATGAGGAAGCCCATGCCGCCGGCGGCGTTGAAATGGTTCACGTCGGCGAGTCCGTTCGGGTACACGCGCGCCAGCAACGGCACCGCCTCCGACAGGTCCGATATGTCCTGCCATGTGATCGAGATACCCGCCGCATGCGCCATGGCGATCAGGTGGATCGTATGGTTGGTCGAGCCGCCGGTCGCGTGCAGCCCGACGATGCCGTTCACAACGGAGCGTTCGTCGATCATCTTGCCGACCGGCGTATAGGCATTGCCAAGCTGCGTGATCGCCAGCGCGCGCTTTGCCGCTTCCTTCGTCAGCGCGTCGCGCAGCGGCGTGCCGGGGTTGATGAAGGAGGCGCCGGGCGTATGCAGCCCCATGATCTCCATCAGCATCTGGTTGGAGTTGGCCGTGCCGTAGAAGGTGCAGGTGCCTGGCCCATGATAGGACTTCGACTCTGCTTCCAGCAGCTCGGCGCGACCGACCTTGCCCTCTGCGTAGAGCTGGCGCACCTTCGCCTTCTGGTCGTTCGGGATGCCCGAGGTCATCGGTCCGGCAGGGACGAAGATCGCCGGCAAATGGCCGAAGCTCAGCGCCGCGATAACCAGCCCCGGCACGATCTTGTCGCAGACGCCGAGATAGACGGCCGCGTCGAACATGTTGTGCGAAAGACCGATCGCGGTCGCCATGGCGATGACGTCGCGCGAGAACAGCGACAGCTCCATGCCCGGCTGACCCTGCGTGATGCCGTCGCACATGGCGGGAACCGCGCCAGCCACCTGAGCGATGCCGCCGGCCTCCCGCGCCGCTTCCTTGATCAGGTTGGGGTAGGTCTCGAACGGCTGATGCGCCGACAGCATGTCGTTGTAGGAGGTGATGATGCCGAGGTTGGGCACCCTGTCTCCGGCGAGAGCTACCTTCTCCGACGGGCTGCAGACGGCAAATCCATGCGCGAGGTTGCCGCAGGAGAGCGTCGCCCGGTTGGCAGTGTGTGTGGCGGCTTTCGCGACGCGGTCGAGATAGAGTTCGCGGACTGGTCTTGAGCGCTCACGGATTCGTTCTGTTATCGCCTCGATGTCTTTCCTGGCGGTCATCGTCCATCCTTCTGGCGCGCCGCTGGAAAGTGGGAGGCTCTCCACCGGCACGCAAACGGGGGCCTTGGGAGACGCCCCTCTTGAAACAGGCCTATTCGGCCCAGAATATTTCCACCGGTCGCGGCGCGGCCGCGATCGCCGCGCCGATCGGCAGCTTTTCGCCGGCCAGCACGCGGTCGAGAACGTCCTTCTTGTCCGGACCCTCGATGTGCAGCGCGAGGAACTCAGCCTCGACGATCTTGCCCAGCGTCAGCGTCAGCCTGTGCTCGTGGGCGGCGGCGGATTCCACCGGCAGCGCCAGAAGGTTCGCATCGGCCGCGAGCAGTTCCGCGACATTCGCGGCGTCGGGGAAGAAGGAGGCCGTATGGCCGTCCGGCCCCATGCCGAGGATTGCGACATCGAGCGGCCAGGGCAGCTTGGCGAGCTCGGCGCGCGCACGCTTCGCCGCTTCTTCGCCGTCATCGGTGCCCTGATAGAGCGGCACGAAGGTCGCTGCGGAAGCCGGCCCCTGCAACAGCCGGTCAGCCACCAGCTTGGCGTTGGAGCGCGGCTGGTCCGGCGGCACGAGCCGTTCGTCGATCAGTGTCACGATCACCTTTTTCCAGTCGATGTCCGCCTTGGAGAGCTCACCGAACAGCAGCGTCGGCGTCGAGCCGCCGGAGACGGCGATCAGGCCGACGCCTCGTTTCGCGACCGCGTCGGCGAGCTTGCCGGCGATCGTACCGGCAAGCGTCTTCGCAAGCTCGGCGCGGCTGGGGAAGGTGTGCAGTTCGTAGAGAAGCGCCATTGGTCAGGCGCTCTCGTGCCATGTGCGGCCGTCGCGCTCGATCAGCGCAATCGACGCGGAGGGACCCCATGTGCCGGCAGTATAGCCCTGCACTTCCTGCCGCGTATCAGCCCATGCGTCGAGGATCGGGCCGACCCACATCCATGCCGCCTCGACCTCGTCGCGGCGCATGAACAGGGTCTGGTTGCCGCGGATCACGTCCATCAGCAGGCGCTCGTAGGCATCAGGCGAGCGGCCTCCGAACGTATCGGAGAAGATCATGTCCAGCGGAAGCTGCCTCAGCCGCATGCCGCCCGGACCGGGATCCTTGACCATGATAAAGATCTTGACGCTTTCGTCCGGCTGCAGCCGGATGACGAGCTGGTTGGGCGACATGTTGCCCGCGCCGTCGCCGAAGATGTTGTAGGGCACAGGCTTGAAATTGATGACGATCTCGGAGACGCGCGTCGTCAGTCGCTTGCCGGTGCGGATGTAGAAGGGCACGCCTGCCCAGCGCCAGTTGTCGATCTCGGCCTTGAGCGCGACGAATGTCTCGGTCGTGCTGTCGGGCTTGCCGAGTTCCTCCAGATAGCCCTTCACCGGTCCACCGGCCGAGGCGCCCGCGCGATACTGGCCGCGCACCGTCTTCTTCGGCGCTTCCTGTCCGTTGATGCGCTTCAGCGAACGCAGGACCTTCAGCTTCTCGTCGCGCACCGCGTTGGCTTCCACCGCCGATGACGGCGGCTCCATGGCGACGAGGCAGACCAGTTGCAGGATGTGGTTCTGCACCATGTCGCGCAGCGCGCCGGCGGTGTCGTAGTAGGTAACGCGATCCTCCAGGCCGACGGTCTCGGCCACGGTGATCTGCACATGGTCGATGTGGGCGGAATTCCACACGGGCTCGAAAAGCGCGTTGGCGAAGCGAACCGCCATCAGGTTCTGCACCGTCTCCTTGCCGAGATAATGGTCGATGCGGAAAATCTGGTGCTCGCCGAAGACGCTGCCGATCTGGTCGTTGAGCTGCTTGGCGGACGCGAGGTCGCGCCCGATCGGCTTCTCGACCACGATGCGGGAGTTCTCGGTGATGACGTCATGCTTCTTCAGCTGCGAAGCGATGCTGCCGAAGAGAGCCGGCGTCACCGCGAGATAGAAGGCGCGGATCACGTCGCTCTTGCCGATTGCCTTCTTGAGGTCGTCGAAGCCCGCGCCGCTCGTCGCGTCAGCCGGCACGTAGCTCAGCCGCTTGATGAATTTATCCACCTCGGCCTTGTCGAGATATTCTTTTGCGACGTGCTCGGTCAGCGCCTTGCGGGCGAAATCCTGGAACTCCTTGTCGGTCAGCTTGGAACGCGACGTGCCGATGATGCGCGTCGGCTCGGAGAACTGATGATCGAGCTGGCGGTGGTAGAGCGCAGGCAGCAGCTTACGCTCGGAGAGGTCGCCCGTGCCTCCGAAGATGATGAGGTCGAAAGGATCGACGGGAATGATCTGGCTGGTCATAGGGGGTCCACTCCGCACCGCAGTGCAATATATATTCTAATCGATTTAATCTTGCTAGTGCCAACTCGATGCCAAGGTGCCGCAGGCTTGGAGTCGGCGGCTGGCCGGGCTTGAATTGCGATGGCACCATAGTGCCTCCCTGTGACAGAATTCAAAGGGAGAATCGGCTGCGGGCGCATATCTTTCGGGCAGAGCACACAAGGGCCGCATCTTCGCAAAGGTGGCGGACCCCGCGATGGAGGGCAAATAATGAACCGGCTGTTGTCCAGCTCGATGGCGATCCTCGCCCTATGCGCGGCCAGTGCCAGCCTGGCGGCGGACGTGACGGTCATCGATGGCGACACGATCGTGTATGAAGGCAAGCAGGCCGAGATATGGGGCGTCATCGCGCCGTCGAAGGGCGAAACCTGCGCCACGTCCGGCAACGAGAAATGGCCTTGCGGCGAGCGCGCCTTCACGCAGCTTTCCGAAGCAGCTGCTGACGAGACTTTTGCCTGCGAGGAAAAGGAGCCTGGCTTTCTCCTGTGCCGCGCCGGCGGGCTGGATGTCGGTCTGCTGATGGTCAAGGAAGGGCTGGTGCGGGCTCGGCAAGACTATCACGACGTCGAGGCAAGGGCCCGCGAAGCGCGCGTCGGGCTTTGGCAGTAAGGCGTCAGTCGCCCGTCGCGGCGATGATCTCGCCGAGCAGCGCGTGAAGGTCGTCGCGGTGGCCGCTTTGCGCAGACGGGTCGTCGGGGATCGAGGTCATGGCCACAGTGAGCCCGAGAGCCGGTACGATGTAGAGCATCTGGCCGCCGAAGCCCCACGCATAGACCACGTCCTGTCCGGCGATCTGGCGCATGAACCAGCCATAGCCGTAGCCGTCACCGGAATAGATCGAGTGCGTGCGGACCTTCCAGGATTCGGTCACCCAGTTCTCTGAGACGACCTGTTCGCCCGCGCGGTTCCTGCCGCCGTTACGGTAGAGTTCGCCGAAGGCCAGCAGCGAGCGCGTCGACATCGCCATCTGGTTGCCGCCGACATAGATGCCCTGCGGGTCGCGGTCCCATGCGCCGATGGAAAAGCCTTCGACCGGTCCCAGCCAGTCGCGCGCAAGCTCGCGCGTCGGCTTGCCGCCGGCCCGCGTCAGGATGGCCGAAAGAAGATGCGTCGAGCCGGTGGAATAAAGCATCGGCCCGCCCGGATCGCCGTCGAAGGGTTCGGCCAGCGCCGCCCGCACCCAGTTGCGGCTCGACACCCAGCGCCCGTAGTTCGGCCCGGAGGTGCGGCCGAGCCCCGCCTGCATAGAGAGCAGGTTGCCGATCGTCACGTCATTGAGCCGCGGGTCGGCATTGTCAGGCAGGTCTCGCGCGAGGATTGGCGCGATCTTCTGGTCGACGCCCTCCAGGACTTGCCTGTCGATGGCGATGCCGACCAGCGCCGAGATGACGGATTTCGAAGCCGACTTGATGTTGGTCGCGGCATCAGGCGAACCGCCGTGGTAACCGCGCGCTGCGATCTCCTTGCCGTCGAAGGCGACGACGACGTTCAGCAGCGGCCCGAGATCCCTGGCGCGGTCCAGTACCAGCGGCAAGGCCTTGCCGGCCTGTGGCCATGCCAGGCGCGTCGAGGCGAGAAGGAGTGGAACTGCGAGGAGGGCGCGTCTGTTCATTGGCCGTAAGATAGCCCGGCCATTCTGACGAAACAGGGGACGGATCTTACTGTCACGCGCTTGTGACGGCAGCGTGGTTCAGAAACGATCCCGCAGCGCATACCAGTTGAGCGCCAGGAACAGCAGCGGCGCACGGAACGTGCGTCCGCCGGGGAAGGGCGGTATCTTCAGGTCCTCGAACAGCTTGAGGCGGTCGCGGTTGCCCGCGACGGACTCGGCGTAGAGCTTGCCCATGAAATTGGAAAGCATGACGCCGTGGCCGGAATAGCCGCCGGCGGAGATGACGCCGGGCATCACCTCCTTCACGAAGGGTTTGCGTGGCAGCGTGATGCCAACATAGCCGCCCCATGCATGGGTGATCTCGACGTCCTTCAGTTGCGGATAGATCTCGACGATCTGCTTGCGGATATGGATGTGGATATCCTGTGGATCGCCGGGCGCGTAGATCTCGCGGCCGCCGAATAGAAGTTCGCCCGTTTTCGCGCGTCGGAAATAACGCACCACGAAGCGCGAGTCCGACACGGACTCGCCGCCCGGCAGTACCGGACTGTCGTCGCCGAGCGGCACGGTCGCGCCGATGAAAGAGCCGATCGGCATGATGTGCGAGGCCGTCTGTGGCTCAAGGTCGCCACCATAGGAATTCACTGCGATCAGGCACTTCTTCGCGGTAATCGTGCCGGTCGGCGTTTTCACCACGACCTTTCCGCCATTGGTGGAGATGTTGGTGGCCTTGGTGTTTTCATGCAGCTTCGCGCCGCTTTCCGCCGCCACGCGCGCCGTGCCGATCACCAGCTTCAGGGGATGGATATGGCCGGTGCCGGTGTCGCGCACGCCGCCGAAATAGTGATCCGAACCCATGCGCTCATGCGTCTCGGCCGCGTCCATGTACGCAATATGCGGATAGTTGAAACGCGTGTTCATCGCCTCGGCATGCTCGACATATTCGGGCAGCGCGCGTTCCTTGTGGCAGACGTTGAGGTGGCCGGGACGGAAGTCAATCTCTATCTTGTTGGTCTCGGCGAATTCGAGCAGATGCGCCTTGGCCTCCTCGGCCACGTCGAACAGCGCCTTGGCGCGCGTGAAGCCCAGTTCCTTCTCGATCTCCTCCGCGCCGGCGCGCTGGCCTGTGCCAAGCTGCCCGCCATTGCGGCCTGAGGCGCCGTCGCCGATCCGGTTGCCCTCTATCAGCACGACATTCGTACCGGCTTTCGCCAGATGCGTCGCGGCCGACAGCCCGGTGAAACCGCCGCCGACGATGACGACATCGGTCGAGACATCGCCGTCGAGAGGCGCATAGTCAGGCCGGGGACCAGCGGTGTCCTCGTACCAGGAGTAACCGGGCGAGATAGGGGATTGGTATTTCATGATCACACATTCAGCAGAAGATATTCACGTTCCCACGGCGAGATCACTTCCATGAAGGTCTCGAATTCCGCACGCTTGATTGCGGCATAGGTGGAGACGAAGGAAGCGCCAAGCACTTCGCGCAGGTCGTCGTCGGCCTCGAACAGGTCGACGGCTTCCAGCAGGCCGCGCGGCAGGTCGATTTCGTCCTCATTGGCAGTGGTGAGGATAGGTGCGTCCGGCTTCAGCTTTTTGTTGAGGCCGATCAGCCCGCAGGCGAGCGAAGCGGCGAGCGCCAGATAGGGGTTGGCGTCTGAGGACGGAATGCGGTTTTCCACACGCCGCGCCGCTGGGTCGGAGCGCGGGACGCGGAACGCCGTGGTGCGGTTGTCGTAGCCCCATTTGTTGTTGACCGGGGCAGACGCCGCCTGCGTCAGCCGGCGGTAGGAATTCACATAGGGCGCGAACATCACCAGCGCGTTTGGCACATGCTTCTGCATGCCGCCGATGAAATGCAGGAACTCTGCGGACTCACTGCCGTCCTCGTTGGTGAAGAGGTTGCGGCCCGTCTTCGTATGGATGAGCGACTGGTGGATGTGCATCGCCGAGCCCGGCTGCCCCTGCATCGGCTTGGCCATGAAGGTGGCGTAGGTCTCGTGTTTCAGCGCTGCCTCACGGATGGTGCGCTTGAACAGGAACACCTGGTCGGCGAGTTCCACCGGATGGCCGTGGCGCAGGTTGATCTCGAGCTGCCCGGCGCCCTCTTCGTGGATCAGCGTGTCGATCTCCAGCCCCTGCGCCTCGGAGAAATGGTAGATGTCGTCGATCAACTCGTCGAACTCGTTGACGCCCGCGATGGAATAGCCTGCGCCGCCGCCGATGGGACGGCCGGAGCGGCCGACGGGCGGCGTTAGCGGATAGTCCGGGTCGGGATTCTTGCGCACCAGATAGAACTCGATCTCCGGCGCGACGACTGGCTTCAGTCCCTTGTCGGCATAGGCGGCCAGAACCTTCTTGAGCAGGTTGCGCGGCGTGAATTCCACGGCGCGCCCGTCCTGGTGAACGAGGTCGCAGATGACCTGCGCGGTCGGGTCGGATTCCCACGGCACTTCGGACAACGTGCCGAGGTCCGGCATGAGTTTCAGGTCGCCGTCATCCTCGGGATAGGAGAAGCCGTTGCCGTCCTCGGGATAACCACCCGAAATCGTCGTCATGAAGACTGCGGAAGGCAGCGCCAGCGAGGTATTCGAAGTGAATTTCTTCGACGGCATCATCTTGCCGCGGGCGATGCCCGCCTGGTCCGGCGTGATGCACTCGATGTCCTCGATGCCGCGCCATTCCAGCCAGGCGCCGGCTTCCTTCCAGTTCTTCACGCCGCGATGGCTTTTCACGAATGCAGGCGTGCGCGCACGTCCCCCGCGGTTCGACGGACGGGCTTCCTTCTTGTCAGACGGCATCAATCACCGATTGGATGTTGCAGATACGATGACTATAACCGAGCCCGACGGAGAGGCAAAGGGCAGGCGACGCGGCTGCTTTCTCACCGATGGCGGCGTCGTGTGAGGGGGAAAACGATGCGCACATCTTGGCGGTTTGGACTGGCATTGTCGCTTGCGATGGCCGTGGCAACGCCCGCAACAGCTTGCCCTGCTTTCCGCGATGCGGTCGAGTTGGCCGGCCTGCAATATCAGGACCTGCTCGCCGACAGGAGCGTCGAGAGCCCGTACTCGCCGAACTATGACGGAACCGAAGGCGCCATCGATGCCTACCTCGCCATCCCGTCTTCGCCCAGGGAAACCGGGGAGCGCGGCCTGATTTTCTATGTAAATGACGGGCAGCGGCTCTGCGGCTTCTTCTGGGCCAGTGGATCGCAGCGAACGGTCGAGTTTGCCGTCGCCACGCCGTCGTCAGAGATCGCCGCGCTCATCGAGCGCGCCGTGTCCGCTGTCGCGGAGGGAGGTGCGCCGCTCGAGCGCCGGGCGATCCGCCGCGCTGAGGCTCGCGAGGGCGAAGAGGCTGGCCTCCGGTCGGCATCTTCGCTGGTGCCGCCGCGTCGATCGGAAGGTGAGGCCCTTCAACTGCTGAACGAGGTTTCGGCCCAGATATTTCCGGAGCCTGTCCGCGGCAAGCTTTCGACTTTGTCGAGCCTGACGATCGTCCCGGCCATCAATATCGGCGTTTTGCCGTTCGCGGCGCTCGATCCCGACGGTGACGGAATTCCCCTGGTGGAAACCACGGCGCTGAACATAGAGGCAAGCCTCGGCGATGTGCTGGCAGGACGCATCTTCGCCATAGGGGGCGGTGTCGAGCCGCAGGCGATCGTCGGCGACCCTGATGCCAGCACGGATCCGGAGTGGATATTCCCGCGCCTGCCGGGAGCGGAGCGCGAAGCCAGAGCCGTCGCTGAACGCTTCGGCACGGTCGCGGTAATCGGCGCGGAGGCGACCGTGGAGGAGGTCGTCCCGAAGTTGCGCGGCGCGGGATACGCTCATATCGCCGCTCATGGCTATTCAAGCGCTGCCGATCCGATCGACGGCAGCTTTCTTGCTTTGACCGGCGACCGGCTGACCGCGCGTGCTATCCAGTCGATGCGTTTCGAGCGACCGGCGCTCGTCACGCTCAGTGCCTGCCAGACCGGGCTCGGTGGGCAGATGGATGTCGGCATCATAGGCCTGTCGCGCGGTTTCCTGCTCGCCGGAGCGTCGGCGGTCGTGGCCAGTCTCTGGAACGTCGATGACGAGGCCACCGCGCAGATCATGCAGGCCTATGTCGAGGCTCTCGCGACCGATCCGCCTGCCGAGGCCCTGCGCAAGGCGCAGAGCGAGGCCCGCAGGAAATGGAAGGACCCTTCGCGATGGGCAGCATTCCTGATGTTCGGTTCACGCATCGTGGTGCTGCCGCCAAAATCCCCGCAGCCTGAAGCCAACACAGAAATCGCCTACGAATTGATACGGGGTGAAAGACCTGTCGAAGCAGACCTCGGCGCTGCGGTGCCTGTCGCCGAAGGGGATGTTCTCGCTGGCCGCATCTTCAATGGCGGCAGCGAACCCGCCGACCTTCTCCTTCTTTATGTCGATGCCAAGGGCGCCTCCAGCGAAGTCCTTCGCCAGCGCGTTCAGCCGGGGGAGACGGTCGACGAAAGCCTGCTTCAATTCAACGAAGGGACGACTGGCCGCGAACGGCTCATCACCGTGCTTGAGACGGTGGATCCCGCGGATATCGAAGGCAAGAGCCTGGCTGGGATGGAATTGCTCGCCCCACTGGCGCGGGTCGTGCGCCTGGTGGGTTACCCTGCCTTGCCCGCGTTCATTTCCGAGCAGGGCATAGTGAGGTTGACTGACATGACGCCCGCTGTACTCGGTGGCGCCGTCTCGACCACTCAGCAGCGCGAGGATATCCCGAGCTACCGGCGCTCGGTACAGATCATGGAATTCCAAGTAGGCGAATAGGCCAGGTGCCTCGGACCGAGTTGCAAGTCAGCATCGCGAGCCCTTGATCAAACGGTCCACGACTGGCTGCAACTGCTCGGTTGTGAAAGGCTTTGTCACCACGGCATCGGTGACACTGTCCAGCGACGGTCCGGCCGGTGCTGCCATGCGGTTCGACAACAGGATCACGGCTGGCAGCCGGCCGCCGGAGACACGCCGAAGCGCGACGACGCCTGCTACCACGCTGTCGCAGTCCCTGTTTTCCGGACCGCCATCGAGGATCACGAGACCCGGAAAGGTCAGCGGCAAAACGCGGACGGCGCTGGCCGGCGGTTCGCACACCGGCTTCAGCCCGCTGCGCTCTACGATCTTCGCTACTACGATGCGGTTGATCTGCGAATTGCCGACAATCAGCACCCGCGAGAGATCGGGCGTCAGTCCATGTGCGGCTTCACGGTCGGAAAGGACTTTCGCCTCATCGAAAACCGGTTCATGCCGTGATGCCATAATGCCTGCTGTACCCTGAACGCCCACGGAAGCAGCGCTGGCAGCGTCCGTTGGGAGCACAGTAATTCCGCAATCGGCGGAACGCCAGCGGCAATCTCCCGTTGCCGCTGGGTGGTGACGAGGCCTCAGCCCTGCTGCGTGACGACCACCGGGATCAGCAGGTCGCCCCAGTTGCCGTTGCCGCTGTGGTGGCGGGCCGAGCGGACCAGTTCGACGGACACGCCGGCATCGACGGCCTGCATCACCGCCTGGTTCAGCCTGTGCAGGTCGTTGGCGAGGATGCGGATCGCCGCCTGCTGGTCTGTGGTCATCGCCGAGGCCTGTTCTTCGGCGCGCTGCTTCACTTGGGGCCTGACGTTCATGGTCCTTCTCCCTGTTGTATCCGGTTATTCCGCCGCCGGGCGGAACTGTTCGTGTTCGGTCGAGTCGTGCATGGCGGTGGTGGATGATTGCCCGCCCGTGATTGCCATGGACACGGCGTCGAAATAGCCGGTGCCGACCTCGCGCTGATGCTTCGTCGCGGTGTAGCCGTTGGCCTCCGCGTCGAACTCCGCCTGCTGTAGTTCGGAATAGGCCGCCATCTGGCGATCCTTGTAGCCGCGCGCCAGTTCGAACATGCCGAAGTTCAACTGGTGGAAGCCGGCGAGCGTGATGAACTGGAACTTGTAGCCCATCGCGCCCAGCTCGCGCTGGAACTTCGCGATCGTCGCGTCGTCGAGGTTCTTCTTCCAGTTGAACGACGGCGAGCAGTTGTAGGCGAGCTTCTTGCCCGGATGCGCCTTGTGCACGGCCTCGGCGAACTTTTTCGCCTGCGCGAGGTCCGGCTTGCCGGTTTCCATCCAGATCAGGTCGCAATGCGGCGCATAGGCGATGGCCCGTGCGATGCACGGCTCGATGCCGTTGCGCACCTGGTAGAAACCTTCCGCCGTGCGGCCCGCGTCGTAGTCGACGAACGGCTTGTCGTTCTCGTCGATATCTGAAGTGAGCAGCTTCGCGGCCTCGGCGTCGGTGCGCGCCACGATCAGCGTCGGCGTGCCCATGACGTCGGCGGCGAGCCGCGCGGCGTTGAGGTTGCGGATGTGCGCGGCGGTGGGGATCAGCACCTTGCCGCCGAGATGGCCGCACTTCTTCTCTGACGCGAGTTGGTCCTCGAAATGGACGCCCGCCGCGCCAGCCTCGATGAAGGCCTTCATGATCTCGAAGGCGTTGAGCGGTCCGCCGAAGCCTGCCTCCGCGTCGGCGACGATCGGCGCGAACCACGTCTCCACTGACAGGCCGTTGCCTTCCGACACCTCGATCTGGTCGGCGCGCTGCAAAGTGCGATTGATGCGCCGAACGAGTTCCGGTGCGGCGTTGGCCGGATAAAGCGACTGGTCCGGATACATCGCGCCCGCCGTGTTGGCGTCGGCCGCGACCTGCCAGCCGGAGAGATAGATCGCCTTCAGCCCGGCGCGCACCTGCTGCATCGCTTGGTTGCCGGTGACGGCGCCCAGTGCATTCACGAAATCCTCGTTATGGATCAGCTTCCAGAGCCTGTTCGCACCGTTCTCGGCCAGCGTATGGCGGATCTGGACGGAGCCGCGCAGCCGCTCGACGTCAGCGGTCGAATAGGGACGCTCGATGCCGTCAAAGCGGCCCTTCGCCGCGGATGGAATAAGGTTGTAAAATTCGGTCATTTCCGGCTCCTGATCTGTAAGTAGTAACCTTG
Organism: Mesorhizobium sp.; assembly: GCF_016793485.1. Lineage (GTDB taxonomy): Bacteria > Pseudomonadota > Alphaproteobacteria > Rhizobiales > Rhizobiaceae > Mesorhizobium_K. The sequence goes on from NZ_JAEULZ010000046.1 coordinate 280,968, forward strand.
GGAGGGTTGTCTCACGGTCACGTCGGATGTGACTTCATTTACAAAAATGCGCTGAAGCACCAGTAGAGACTTGCGAAATAGCAGGAAATAAAGGAAAATCAGTATTCGGTTTGACAGGCACGGTCTGTCACAATGTAAATGTTGTAAAATGGACGTGCGACGTGGCTTTTTCCCAACTTGCTATGCTGGTTGCTGCCATGTGCCCTATGGCTTGGATCGCAAGCCTGTTTCATGGAGAAAAGGGCAACCTCACCGTGCCGGGCTACAACTTGCCGAGCGCCGGATTCGGCCTGCTTGCGTTCTTTAGCTTGATCCAAGCCGTGGTCATCGCCGTCGTATTTTTGGTCTCGCTTCGTCATGAGGAACTACGAGAGGTTTCGATCGTGCTGTTAGTAGCGGCACTCGCCTCGATGACGTGTTTGTCTCTGTTCTCATACGTTTTTGCCAATTCCCGCTTTGCAAGAGCTGGAGTTTGGTTTGGGTTGGTTGGATTTCTGGCATTGGCTGCCGGCCATCTGACGAAAGCCGTCTAGAATGGCTGACCAAAAAATCTTCGCCGGTCCGCGCATCCGCCGCCTGCGCATGGAGCGGTCGCTGACCCAGACCGCGATGGCGGAGGGGCTCGGCATTTCGCCCTCCTATCTCAACCTCATCGAGCGCAATCAACGCCCGATCACCGTCCAGCTCATCCTGAAACTCGCCTCCGTCTACCGTATCGATCCGCACGAATTGCAGGGCGAGACGCGCAGTTCGGTCGCGGCGCTGAAGGAGGTGTTTTCCGATCCGCTGCTGGCGCGGGAACTGCCGGGCGAACTGCCCGGCGACCAGGAACTGATCGATCTGGCGGAGGCCGCGCCGAACGCCGCCGCCGCCATGCAGAAACTTTTCCGCGCCTATCGCGAGCAGGCCGAGCGGCTGTCCGACCTCAACGCGCTGCTGGCGGGTGAGGGCAGGGCGACGTCGCTTTCGGCTGCCCGCCTGCCCGTGGACGAGGTGCGCGACCTGTTCGAGCGCCGTCCTTGGCATTTTGCCGTGCTGGAAGAGGCTGCCGAAACCTTCCATGCTGAACTTGCCCCGGAGTCCGGCCGCAGCGATGATCTGTTCGCCGCGCTGAAGACATGGCTGCGCAAGGAGCACGGCATATCGGTCAGGCTGCTGCCTGCCGCGACGATGCCAAACTGGCGGCGTCGCTACGACCGTCACTCTCAGCGTCTTTTCCTGTCCGAGCGCCTGTCGCGCGCCGATCAGTTGCGGGAGGTCGCGATGGAAGCCTGCCTCATCCGCATGCGCGATGCGCTGGCTGGCGAGGTCGATGCATTGAAGCTTTCGTCCGACGAGGCGCGACGGCTCGCCCGCTTCGAGTTAGCGCGCTACGCCGCGCTGGCGCTGATGCTTCCTTACTCCGCCTTTCATCAAGCGGCGACACGCGCGCGATACGACATTGCCGTTATCGCCGCGCGCTTCGGCGCCTCCTTCGAGCAGGCGGCGACACGACTGGTCAGCCTGCGGCGTCCCGGCGCGGCGGGCGTGCCCTTTTTCCTGATCGAGACAGACAACGCCGGAAACCGTCTGCGCCGTATCGGTGCATCGGGCTTTCCGCATGCTGCCTTCGGCGGCGCCTGCCCGAAGCTTGCTGTGCACGACGCATTTGCCGAACCCGGCCGCACGCTTGCCGAGGCTGTCGAGATGCTAGACGGAACCGCCTTCCTGACGATCGCCCGCACGGTGGACGGCCCGCAGGGCGGTTTCGACGAACGCCCGCGCCGGACCGCGCTGCTGCTCGGCTGCGACCTGTCGCTCCGGGAACAACTCGTCTATGGGGCGGCACTTGCCGGCGCGCCGACTCCGATCGGCCCTGCCTGCCGGCTCTGCGAGCGGGCAGGCTGCCTCGCCCGCGCCGAACCGCCCGTCACGCGCCCCCTCGGACTCGACGAGATGGTGACGGGCCTCAGCGCGTTCGATTTTCAGTAGCCGAGATCTCAACGAACCCTTGTTGCCACAACCGCCGGCCGACACTGGACCATGCTGCTAACAAGGCTTTGCCTTACGCGGGATCGGCAGCGCGTGTCGCCTTCGGCGCAGCGCGCCCAAGGAAATTCGATCACGTTCGACCCATGACCGACGATGCCACCCAATCATCTGGCAGGCCGCATGTTTCGCGGCGCGAGGAGCAACTTGGCTTCCTGCTCGTCTTCCTGTCCGCGCTCTTCTGGAGCTTTGGCGGAGCGATTGCCCGTTTCATCGAGACACCCGACACGTGGGCGGTGGTGTTCTGGCGCTCCTTCTGGGCGACGATATTCCTTGTCGGCTTCATGCTCATGCGGGACGGTGCACGGGGCACGCTCAGGCTGTTCCGCGACATGGGTGTGCCGGGCATTGCCGTGGGCGTCTGCTTTGCGATCGCCTCTTCCTGTTTCGTCATAGCGATCGCGCACACGACGGTCGCCAATGTCGTGCTGATGCAGGCAGGCGTTCCGCTGATCGCCGCGCTGATGGCCTTCATCTTCTTTCGCGAGAGGGTGTCGCCCGCCACTTGGGTCGCCATCGGCGCGGTCATATGCGGCGTGGCCATCATGGTCTCGGAATCCTTCGACGGCACTGTTTCGCCGGTCGGCGACAGCCTCGCGTTGCTGATCGCCTTCGCCTTCTCCACCGCCACCGTCATCACGCGGCGCTATTCGCATGTGCGCATGACCCCGGCGACCTGCCTGGGCACATTGATCGCCTGCGTCTTCGCGTTCACGCAGGCCAGCGCTCTTGCCGTCTCAGGTCACGACATGGCGTGGCTCTTTGCCTTCGGCGCGCTCAATCTCGGTCTCGGCCTCGCCTTTTTCGCCACCGGCGCACGGCTGATCCCTGCCGCCTTCGCCGCGCTGCTGGGCACCTTCGAGACCCTGCTCGGCCCGGTCTGGGTGTGGCTGGTGCATGGCGAGGTTCCGTCCGCGCGCACGCTGATCGGCGGTGCTGTCATCTTCGCGGCGCTTCTTGTCCATATCGGGCTTCAATTCCGCCGGATGGCTGCGCCGGCGCGCCCCGGCGTCACCGGTATTCCCGCACCCAATTGACGCGACGTTCGGTCTCGTCGGCAATTCAAACCTTGTCGCCGTCCAAAAAGCTCAATAGGCTCCGTTCATACTAGGTATCGGCGCGTAGAGGAGGACGTTTGCCGGTGAGGAAAACAAGGGGAATGGAATGAAGAAGAAACTGTCTTTGCTGTCCACGGCAACCGTTATCGCCACGATGATGGCCGGCGCCGCCTTCGCTCAGGAGCGTGTCGTCAACGTCTACAACTGGTCCGACTATATCGACGAATCGATTGTCCAGGACTTCACCAAGGAAACCGGCATCAAGGTCGTCTACGACGTCTTCGATTCCAACGAACTCCTTGAAACCAAGCTTCTTGCCGGCGGCAGCGGATATGATGTCGTCGTGCCCACGGGTAACTTCCTCGCCCGCCAGATCCAGGCAGGCGTCTTCCAGAAGCTAGACAAGTCCAAGCTGCCGAATCTCGCCAACATGTGGGATGTGGTGTCGGAGCGCACCGCCAAGTACGATCCCGGCAACGAGTACTCCATCAACTACATGTGGGGCACCGTCGGCATCGGCTACAACCAGAAGAAGGTCCAGGAAGCGCTCGGCATCGACAAGATCGACAGCTGGGACGTCGTCTTCAATCCCGAGAAGCTGGCCAAGCTCGCCGATTGCGGCGTCTACATCCTCGATTCGCCGACGGATATCATTCCGACAACCTTCAAATATCTCGGCATCGACACGGAATCGACCTCGCCGGAGGACATCGCCAAGGCCGAAGAAGCGCTGCTCAAGATCCGGCCTTACGTCCGCAAGTTCCATTCCTCGGAATACATCAACGCGCTCGCCAACGGCGACATCTGCCTCGCCATCGGTTGGTCGGGCGACGTGTTCCAGGCGCGTGATCGCGCGGCCGAAGCCGACCAGGGCGTCATCGTCGACTATGTGATCCCGTCCGAAGGCGCGGAGATGTGGTTCGACCAGCTCGCCATTCCGGCCGATGCCAAGAACATCGAGGAAGCGCACGAGTTCCTGAACTACATGATGAAGCCGGAAGTCGCCGCGAAGGCAACCAACTACATCTACTTCCCGAACGGCAACAAGGCTTCGCAGGCATTCATCGACAAGGAGATCATCGACGATCCGGCGATCTATCCGGACGAGGCGACGCTGGCAAAGCTCTTCACCGTGTCGCCCTACGATCCGAAGACACAGCGCCTCATCACGCGCAGCTGGACCAAGGTCGTCACCGGCCAGTGATCTGACATCAAGCCCCGGCGTCCAAGACGCCGGGGTTTTTCTTTGAGGGGCGAAGTTACGGGGGTAGCATCGGCATCATGAAGTCGCTCGGCAGCATCAGGCGTTCCTTCGCGCCGTGGAACGATCCATCGGCAAAGCCCTACATCTCGTTCGAGAACGTCACCAAGGTGTTCGGCGATTTCACCGCCGTCGACAATCTGACGCTTCATATCTACGAGCGCGAGTTCTTCGCCCTGCTCGGCGGCTCGGGTTCGGGCAAGTCCACGCTGCTGCGCATGCTCGCCGGCTTCGACGAGCCGACCAAGGGGCGCATCCTGCTGGACGGACAGGATCTGCGCGGTATCCCGCCCTACAAGCGGCCGCTCAACATGATGTTCCAGTCATACGCGCTCTTCCCGCACATGACGGTGGAGTCCAACATCGGCTTTGGCCTGAAGCAGGAAGGCGTGCCCAAGGCCGAGATAGAGGCGCGCGTCGCCGAGATGCTGAAGCTGGTAAAGCTGGAGCAGTTTGGCAAGCGCAAGCCGCACCAGCTTTCGGGCGGTCAGCGCCAGCGCGTCGCGCTCGCAAGGGCCGTCGCCAAGCGGCCGAAGGTGCTGTTGCTGGACGAACCGCTCGGCGCTCTGGACAAGAAGCTGCGCGAGGAAACTCAGTTCGAGCTGATGGACCTGCAACAGTCCCTCGGACTCACCTTCGTGATCGTCACCCACGACCAGGAAGAGGCGATGACCATGGCCGACCGCATTGCTATCCTCGACAAGGGCAATCTGATGCAGGTCGCCACGCCAGCGGAAATCTATGAGGCGCCAGCCTCGCGGTTCGTCGCCAACTTCGTCGGCAACGTCAACATGTTCGAGGGCACGGTCGCGGCGCGCGAAGCCGCCACCGCCCGCATCACCGGGGCCAGCGGTGCGCAGATTCTCGTCGAGAATGCTGGCGATGCCGCGGCCGGCAATACGGTCGCCTTCGCTGTGCGGCCTGAGAAGATCAAGGTTTCGTCCAAGCGTCCCGAAGGCACCGTGAACGCGATGCAGGGCGAGGTCTACGACCTCGCCTATCTCGGTGACATGACCGTCTACCATGTCAGGCTCGACGACGGTCAGGTGGTCAAGGCCAGCGCGCTGAATTCGTCTCGCGTGACTGATGATCCCCTGACCTGGAACGACCGTGCCTGGATCTCCTTCCAGCCGGACGCCGGCGTCGTGCTGACGCGGTAGGTGACCCCATGGCAGAGGCCACCGCTTCCCTTTCTTCCGCCGCGCAACCTGCGGCTCCCTCCTTTGGCGATCGCATGTTCCAGGCGCTGACCAGCCGCCTCGTCATCATCGTTCCCTATCTCTGGCTGCTGCTCTTCTTTCTGATCCCGTTTGTCATCGTCTTCAGGATTTCCCTGTCGCAGACGGCAATCGCCATGCCGCCCTACACTCCGGTGTTCAGCCTGCAAGACGGGCTTGCGGCGTTCTTCGACCAGTTGCGCGAGCTCAACTTCGACAACTATGTCTGGCTGACCGAGGATCCGCTCTATTTCAACGCCTATGTGTCGAGCGTCTGGATCGCGGCCGTCTCGACATTCTTCGCGCTTCTCGTCGGCTACCCCGTCGCCTATGGCATGGCGCGCGCCCCGGCCGCCTGGAGGCCGACGCTGCTGATGCTGGTGATCCTCCCGTTCTGGACGTCTTTCCTCATCCGCGTCTACGCATGGATGGGCATCCTCAAGCCAGAGGGACTGCTCAACCAGTTGCTGCTCAGCCTGAATGTCATCGACACTCCGCTGCTGATCATGAACACGCACACTGCCATCTTCATCGGCATCGTCTATTCCTATCTGCCGTTCATGATCCTGCCGCTCTACTCCGCTCTGGAGAAGATGGACTATTCGCTGATCGAGGCGGCGCAGGATCTTGGCTGCACACCGATCAGTGCCTTCTGGAAGATCACCTTCCCACTGTCGCTGCCGGGCGTCATTGCCGGCTGCATGCTGGTCTTCATCCCTGCCGTCGGCGAATTCGTCATTCCCGATCTCCTCGGCGGCTCGCAGACGCTGATGATCGGCAAGACGCTTTGGAACGAATTCTTCGCCAACCGCGACTGGCCTGTGTCATCGGCCGTCGCCGTTATCCTGCTCCTGCTGCTGATCGTTCCGATCATGATTTTCCAGTTCGCGCAGGCTCGAGCGCAAGAGCAGGGGAGGTGACGCCATGAGCACCTGGACCCGCTTCAACATCGTCTCGGTGGTGCTGGGCTTCGCCTTTCTCTATCTGCCGATCGTCCTGCTCATCATCTATTCCTTCAACGACTCCAAGCTCGTCACTGTCTGGGGCGGCTTCTCGACGCGCTGGTATGGCGAACTGTTCCGCAACCAGGGTCTGATGGACGCGGCATGGGTCACGCTGCGCGTCGGCTTCATCTCCGCCACCGTCGCCACAGTGCTCGGTACGCTCGCCGCGCTCGCGCTGACCCGTTACACGCGCTTTCGCGGCCGCGTGCTGTTTTCAGGCATGGTTTTCGCGCCGCTGGTCATGCCTGAGGTCATCACCGGCCTGTCGCTGCTCCTGCTGTTCGTCGCGGTCGGCCTAGACCGCGGCTTCTTTACGGTCACGCTCGCCCATATCACCTTTACGATGTGCTTCGTGGCGGTGGTCGTGCAGGCGCGGCTGATGAGCTTCGACCGCTCGCTGGAGGAAGCCGCGATGGATCTCGGCGCGCCGCCGGTGAAGACCTTCTTCCAGGTCACGCTGCCGGTCATCCTGCCGGCGATCATCTCAGGCTGGATGCTGGCCTTCACCTTGTCGCTGGACGATCTCGTCATCGCCAGCTTCGCCTCCGGTCCGGGCGCTACGACTCTGCCGATGAAAATATACAGTCAGGTCCGGCTTGGCGTGACACCGGAAATCAACGCGGCCTGCACACTGATGATCGCGGTGGTGGCTGCTGGCGTGCTGATCGCGTCTGTCGTCAACAAGCGCCGCGAAGTCCAGCGCCAACGCGACGAACAGGCTGCGCTGCGGTTGGGTTAGGCGACTTCGTCGACCTGGCGCTTAGTCCGAGCTTTGGCCCGTCGTTGGCGTGACGAGCGCCTCGTTCGATGAGCCGCTGATCAGGAATGTTGCGGCGGGAACGGCTTCTCCGTCGCCGGCGTTGGCCTGCTGCGGCGAAGCGATACTGCCCGTCAGCGCGAGGCTGCTGCCGTCGAGCGAAGCGGTACCGCTGGCGGAGAGGCGCTGAAGCGGTGACCTGATCTCCACCTTGTCGATACGGGCTACGCCATCGGCCGCGACGCCCCTGATCTCCAACGCGTCGATCTTTGACCCGCTTCCTGCGACGGTGGCGAGCGGGAAGGGTACATCTCCCTTGGCGCCCGCCAGCAGGGCGTCGATGTCGATGCCAGGCAGAGCGCCGGGGCCGAAACTTGCCGAGAACGATCCGCTGGCGCGCGCCATCAATTCGTTCCAGCTATCGCCCACGCCTTTCAGGATAAGCGACAGCGTTCCGCCTCCTCTTGGTAGGAAAGCCTCCATGCCGGTTGCGGCGCCCAGCGCCTCGCCGCTGACATCAGAGGCAAGCAGGCGCAACTCGACTTGCGCTGCTTCGTCCTTGTGGTCGAAGCGCAGCCCGGCCTGTATGTCGCCGCCGAAAGCGGAGGCATCCGAGATGTCGAAAGCCGCGAGCCCGCCATCGATGCGCGCCGTTGCCGCCATGTCGCTCAGGGCGACTGCGCCGAGCGTGGCGCGCGGGGCCGAAAGCCTGATGTCCAGATTGAGCAGGCTGGCAAAGTCCGCTTCGATTTGGCCTGGACCTTCTCCGGTAAGCGGATCGAACGGCGTGAAGGTGGACAGGAATGCTCCGAGGTCGAGCGTGTCGAAGGCCATGGTGCCCGACACTTTTGGCGTCGCGCCGCTCAGCAGGAGGTCGAGCACGCCGCGTGCGGTGCTGCCGTCCAGCGTGATCCTGGCGTCTTCGAAGCGCACGCGCGCGGGGTCGCCGATGATCCGGCTCTCCAGAGTCATGGCCTCTATCGCGGGGCGAACCGGAAGGCCGGCGCCCGACCATCCAAGCAGGGCTCCGACTGATGGCGTCGAGAAACGCGCCTGACCCGCGACATAGGGGTTGTTACCGAGGCTGGCCGTCCCGTCGAATGCGACGTTAGTGAGCTCCGATTTCAGGGAAAGCGTCGCAGGCGTTGCCGCGCCGCCGAGCAGCAGCAGGGGATTGGCCGACGAGAATTCGAGCGCCAGCGATTGTCCCTTCAGCACGCCTTTCACGGATGCGTCGACCTGCCGGTTCAATGCAGGCCACGCAATCCGGCCGTTGATTCCGGTCGCGATCGCAATATAGATGGCGTCGAAGGACCGTATGATCCGGCCATTGACGAATTCGATCGTGCCGAAATTGTCGGCGGGCAGTCGCGTCGTATCCGGTGCGGCCGAGGCTTCCGCAACGATCGCGCGCGCAGTCTCGATGCCAAGCGCTATCTTTCCGGTGCGGGGTAGCGCTGGCACCTTTCCGTCACGGTCCAACCGCAGGGCGGGATTGATGAAGCGGGCGGCGGTGAAATCGATTTCGCCTGCAAGCGCGGCCAGCGCCGAAAGGTCGACCTCCGCACTGTCGGCCGAAGCGATCAGCGTCCCGTCCGGCAGCGAAAGCCTGATGTCGGCCAGTGTAGCGTGAAGGTTCGGCCAGACGCCGACCTCCGGCGGACCGCCGAGCGACACCGTGAGCCCGCTCCACGAACTCATCTCCTCGGCGATCCGGTCTCCCGATAGACGCTGAGAGGCGACGGACGGCAGGGCAAGCATCGCAAGCGTGGCAAGGCCTGCTATCGCGGTGATGCCCCAGATCGTGCGCCTTGTCGTGGAGTCAGCCATCCGTTCTTGTCAGCTCCGCCCCGGGGAGATCGACGGACCGGCCGAACCCGTCGCCGCTCACTTCCCATCAAAGTCCGCCTTCGTCAAACCCGACCGGAGCAATTTCAAGCCTTTGTGGCCCATGGATGGCGCAGACGCGACGAATCCCGACTTTCGTGGCGCATCTTGCCCCCGGGAAAGCGCATATGCAAAAAAGGTCGCCCCGTCGAGGACGATAAATGGTTGATAACATGCCCCTCTGGACACCGGACGCCTCGCGCATCGCCGATTCTCCCCTGACGGCCTTCACGGAAGCTGCAACGCGGCTGACGGGCAACTCGTTTTCCACCTATGCCGATCTGCACCGTTGGTCGGTCGAGGATCGCGCCGCATTCTGGGGTCTTGTCTGGGATTTCTGCGGCGTCATCGGCGACAAGGGCGCGCGCGGTCTTGCCGACGGCGACAAAATGCCCGGCGCGTCCTTCTTTCCCGATGCTTCGCTGAACTTCGCCGAGAACCTCCTGCGCAAGAAGGGTTCGGGCGACGCCATCGTCTTCAAGGGCGAGGACAAGGTCGTGCGCAGGCTCTCATGGGATGAACTCCAAGCGCTGGTGTCGCGCCTGCAGCAGTTGTTCGTCTCGGTTGGCGTGAAGAAGGGCGACCGCGTCGCCGCCATGATGCCCAACATGCCCGAAGCGGTCGCCGGCATGCTGGCCGCGGCTTCGCTCGGCGCCGTCTGGTCGTCCTGTTCGCCCGATTTCGGCGAGCAAGGCGTGCTCGACCGCTTCGGCCAGATCGAGCCGGTCGTCTTCATCGCGCCCGACGGCTATTGGTACAACGGCAAGCAGAACGACGTTTCGGCCAAGGTGCAGGCCGTGCTGGCCAAGCTGCCGAGCGTGCGGCAGGCGATCATCGTCAGCTATCTCGGCACGGCGCGGCAGGCGGTCACCGCCATGCAGAATGCTGTTGCATTGGACGATGCGCTCGCGGACTTCGAGCCGAAAGACGTCACCTTCGTGCGGACGGAATTCAACCACCCGCTCTACATACTGTATTCGTCGGGCACGACGGGCATTCCGAAGTGCATCGTGCATGGCGTCGGCGGCACGCTGCTGCAGCACCTGAAGGAACATCAGTTCCACGGCGGCGTGAAGGACGGCGATCGCCTATTCTACTTCACCACCTGCGGCTGGATGATGTGGAACTGGCTGGTCTCGGGGCTCGCGTCAGGCGCGACGCTGCTGCTCTATGACGGCTCGCCCTTCCATCCGGACGGCAACATCCTTTTCGACTACGCCGACGCTGAGGGGATGACCTATTTCGGCACGTCGGCGAAGTTCATCGACACGCTGCGCAAGTCCGGCCTGCGTCCGATCGCAAGTCACGATCTTTCGACTGTGCGCACCATATCCTCCACCGGCTCGCCGCTGTCGCCGGAGGATTTCGTCTTCGTCTACGAAGGCATCAAGAGCGACATTCATCTCGCCTCGATTTCGGGCGGCACGGACATCATGGGCTGCTTCGTGCTCGGTGTGCCGACCGAGCCCGTGTGGTCCGGCGAAATACAAGGACCGGGCCTTGGCATGGCCGTCGATGTCTGGGACGATCAGGGCAGGTCTATCAGGCAGGAGAAGGGCGAACTCGTCTGCACCAAGGCCTTCCCGTCCATGCCGGTCGCCTTCTGGAATGATCCCGACGGCAGGAAATACCGCGTCGCCTATTTCGAGCGTTTCGACAATGTCTGGTGCCACGGCGATTTCGCCGAATGGACCGAACATGGGGGCATGATCATCCACGGCCGCTCGGACGCCACGCTGAACCCCGGCGGCGTACGCATCGGCACGGCAGAGATTTACAATCAGGTCGAACACATGCCGGAGGTCGCCGAGGCGCTTTGCATCGGCCAGGATTTCGACCACGACGTGCGTGTCGTGCTCTTCGTGCGCCTTGCCGAAGGGATCAAGCTCGACGAAGAACTCGAGAAGCGTATCCGCCTCAAGATACGCACCGGCTGCTCGCCGCGCCACGTGCCGGCGAAGATCGTCGCTGTCACCGATATCCCGCGCACGAAGTCCGGCAAGATCACCGAGCTTGCGGTCCGCGACATCGTTCATGGCCGCGAGGTGAAGAACAAGGAGGCGCTGGCCAACCCGCAGGCGCTTGACCTGTATCGCGATCTGGCAGTGCTGCGGAACTAGCCAAGGAACGGGCGTCGCGTCTTGGTAAACGATCGGCAACCGGGGAATTTACCTAGATTTCACAGGTGATACACTTTCGTAAATATTTTTCGGGGCCGGTAAGGATTTGTTAAGCCCCGCGCGTCGATAGTCTGGGTAACTTGAGGGAGAAATCCCGCTCCTCTTGATCCCCCGAGGAGGCGACATTCGCTCAAGCCCCGTTGTCACAGCAATTCGACCTTCAAAGGCGCCCTCCAGGCGCCTTTTTTTTGGCCCGCTCAAAGCGTTGCTTCGCGATCCCTGGCCAGCGCCCGCGACAGCACCAGAACAGGCACGAGCGCCGTTGCGATGATCACGAGCGCCGCCGCCGCGCCATCCTGCGGCTGGCTGCGTGACGCGTTCTCGTAGACATGGGTGGCCAGCGTCGAGAAGCCGAAGGGCCTGAGCAGGATCGTTGCCGAAAGCTCCTTGGCCGTATCGACGAACACGAGAACGGCCGCCGTCAGGATCGCTGGCGCGAGCAGCGGTAGCAGGACAGACACTGCGCTCTGCGTGGGGGTCCGCCCGAGGCTTCGCGCCGCCTCGTCGAGCCGCCCCGGCAGCTTCTCCAGTCCGGAACGGATCGCCCCCTCGGCCAAAGCGAGGAAGCGGATCGTGCAGGCGATGACGATGCCTGCCGCCGATCCCATCAGGAGTAAACCCGTCGAGCGGTCGAAATAGGCGCGCATGAAGCTGTCGAGCGTGTTGTCGAAGCGGGCGAGCACGAACAGCAGGCCAAGCCCGAGGATGCCGCCCGGCAATGCATATCCAATTGATGCCAGCCTGACGGTCACTGCCACATCCGTCGAGCGCACTAGCCGCGCTGCATTCAACAGGAAAAGCGCAAGCGAAACGGTCAGGACAGCCGTGATGCTTGCGGTCATCACCGTGTTGAAAAATGCGCTTGCCAGCTCGGACGAGGCGAACTGGTCGAGCCTGCGCATCGCATACTGGCCGAATACGAACACAGGTATGCCAAATCCCAGCAGGACAGGTAGGGCCACAAGCAGCGTCGCCAGCGGCCCGCGCAAACCTTTTAGCGCGACGCGGGGCGGATGCGCCTTCATGTGCGTCGCGCGGCCGGTATGGAAGCGCTGATTCGACCGCGCCCACTGTTCGGCGCCGAGGATGGCGAACACCAGCAGCAGCATGATGAGCGCGATCTGTGCGCCGCCTTCCAGGCTGCCGCGCGCCAGCCAGGTCTGGTAGACCGCGACCGTGAGTGTACGCACACCAAGATATTCCGCTGCGCCGATGTCGTTGATCGTCTCCATCAGCACCAGCGCGACGCCTGCTACGATCGCCGGCCGCGCGACCGGCAGCAGCACGCGCCAGAACACCCGTCCCGGCCTCGCACCGAGCGTGCGCGCGACGTCGGCGATATTGCGCCCCTGCATCAGGAAGACGATGCGCGTTGTCAGGTAGACGTAGGGATAGAGTACCGATGAGAGCACCAGCGCGCATCCCGCCGTGGATCGTATGTCGGGGAACCAGTAGTCGCGGGCCGACTGGAAGCCGAAGAGCGAACGGTAGAATGTCTGCACCGGGCCGGAGAAGTGGAAGAATTCCGCGAAGGCGTAGGCGGCGAGATAGGCCGGCACCGCCAGCGGCAGCACAAGCGCCCAGGAAAGCGTCCGCCTGAACGGAAATTCATAGGCGACCATCATCCAGGCCGACGCGACCCCGATCGTGGTGGTGCCTACGGCCACCATCGCAAGCAGGCCGAACGTGGTAACGCTGGCTCCCGGCAGGACGTTGCGGACGAGATGTGGCCAGTCCTCGCCCGTGCCCGACAGGGCGACATAGGCAAGCGAGAAGACGGGAAGCAGGACGATGGCGCAAACAACGAGCGCGCCCATCCTCAGCCAGGGATGGTGCGCGCGCCTGACCGGAAGCGCGAGACCGCGCGCAGGCAGGCCCGCTTCAGCCGGCATGCTGCTTCCCTGGGGCAGGGCTGGGCGCTGAAAACCCGTCAAACTGTCATGTCCCCTTCACGCGAAAGGCCGGGCGCATGTGGGCCCGGCCTCGATTGGCGTCTGCGTTGACCGCCGTCTGAGCAACGGCCCGTGCTGATCAGCTCGACGGGCCGTCGTCGAGGCCGACGCGGTCAACCATTTCCGAAGCCTGCTTGCGGAACTTGGCGATATCCGCGAGCGGCAGCGTATCGGCGTTCAGCGTGCCGAACGACTTGACCACATCGGAGGGCTCGAGGCCGCGCTCGACCGGATACTCGAAGTTCTTCTCGGCGTAGAGCTTCTGCGCCTCGTCGCTTGCCAGGAACTGCAGCAGCTTCACGGCATTGTCGCGGTTTGGCGCATTCTTGGCGAGCGCCGCGCCAGAGACGTTGACGTGGGTCTTGCCGTTTTCGAAGGTCGGGAAGATCACGTTGATCGCGTTGCCCCATTCCTTCTCCTGCGGCTCCTTATCGTTGGTCATCATGAGACCGACGTAATAAGTGTAGCCGAGCGCGATGTCGCATTCGCCGGCAAAAATCGCGCCGGCCTGCGGGCGATCGCCGCCGTCGGGCTTACGGCCGAGATTGGCCTTCAGGCCCTTCATCCACTCCTCGGTCTTTTCCGGACCCCAATGCGCGATGGCAGCCGAGAACAGGCCGAGATTATAGTCGTGCTGGCCCGAGCGCATGCAGATCTTGCCCTTCCACTTCGGGTCGGCGAGCTCGGCATAGGTGATGGCGGTGTCCTTCACGCGCTCCTTGGAGGCGTAAATGACGCGCGCGCGGCTGGTCAGGCCGAACCAGTTGCCGTCCGGATCGCGGTATTCGGCCGGGATGTTGGCGTTGATGATCTCGTCGTTGAGCGGCTGCGTGATGCCGGCTTCCTTGGCCTTGGTCAGGCGCGAGATGTCGACGGTCATGATCACGTCGACCGGCGAATTCGTGCCCTCGGACTGCACACGCTCCTCAAGACCCTTGTCGAGGAACAGCACCTCGGTCTTGATGCCGGTCTCGGCCGTGAAGGCGTCGAGCACGGGCTGGATCAGGGCTGGCTGGCGGTAGGTGTAAATGTTGACGACACCTTCCGCATAGGCGGTGCCGGCGTACAGCGTGGCGAGCGCTATGGCAGCGGCTACGGAATTTTTCTTCAGGTCCATGGGTCTCTCCTGGCCGTCGAGGGTCAAGGGGCGTGGCACATGCTTCATCCCTGGTTCCGATGGAACCGCGCTCTCTATGGGAAATGTGACCTTGAGCGTCAAGATAAGTGTCGAGAAAATTCGACGGGATATCAATAACTTGGAACTGTTCTAAAGTGGACAATTATCCACCTGTTTCAAGCGGATGCGAATGGCGTCGCGCTGTTGGGCGGTGACCGGCCGGTCCGGATCACGGGAAGTTGTTCGCATCGTTCCCGTCCGGCGACCGCCCGGCAAGACGACCGCGATCAGAACGCGGGCGCCGTGATGCCTTCGTAGAGGATCAGCGAGCCGATCGAGCAGAGCACCACGCCGGCCGCCCCTTCGGCGTATTTGCCGAACCGGCTGCCGATCGCCTTGCCGACCATCAGTCCAGCAGTGGAAAGGATGAAGGTTGCGAAGCCAATCGCCAGCGAGATGGTGATTATGCCCGGCAGCGTGACGTCGATGAAGGCGAGCGACAGGCCAACCGCCATCGCATCGATGCTGGTCCCTAGCGCTGTCGCCATAAGGACCAGCAGCGAACCGTTCTGTTCACGCGGCTCATCTTCCTTCGCAGAAAACGCGGAATGGATGATGTGCAGCCCCACCAGGAGCAGCAGCAGGAAGGCGAGCCAGTGGTCGAATTGCGAGACCCAGCCCGCCGCCGCGACGCCGGCGACCCAGCCGAGGAACGGCGTGATCGCCTCGACGATTCCGAACACTGCGCCGGTGCGCAGCGCCTCGGCGAGACGGCTTCTGGAGAGCGTCGTTCCACGTCCTATGGACACGGCGAAGGCATCCGCCGACATGCTGAGCGACAGGAAGAAAACGGTGATGGGGGACATGGCGAATTCACTTGACGGAGTTTTCAGGGCACGCGCGACCGTCGTCCGTCTGCTGGCGGGCGGCGTTGCACGGTCTTGCCTGGCCGGTTGACGGCTGGTCGCGCCACGCCCGAAGGCGAGTGTGTTGACGCGGCCCCACGGGAGATGTGGTGGCTACTCCCCGATGCGAGGGCAGATATTTTGTGCGCTGCAAAATGTCAATTGAAATCAACTACTTAAATAGACATGAGAGGCATTTGCAACTGGAGTTGCAAGTGACGTTGCGTCTGGGAGGGTTGGAGCCTTCCATTGATTGCAGGATGAAGGGGAAACATGACGCACAGCGGCATCGGGGTAGTCGCTATGGCATGAAAATCGGGGATCGCATGTCGCGTGATCCTCATCTGACGCGACATGCCTTGGTCGCTTCGTTGGCAGCGTGGCGCGGGTCGCTGGAGCGGCCGCGTTCAGTCCGCCAGCACGCGCGTGGAAGGCAATGCGATGTCCACCAGTGTTCCTTCGCCTGGCGTCGAGTGGATCGACAAGCGGGCGCGGTTCGCCTCCGCCATCGCCTTGGTCGGCGTCAGCCCAAGCGCGGTACCGTCGCCACGGGTCGGTTGCAGCGAATTGATCTGCTTGCGTGGCGGCGTGGGCCGCGATGCACTCAATTGCCTCCGCCGCGAAGTGTCTGCAGCGGCGTTTCGCCGAACAACGTCCTGTAGCTTTGGGCAAAGCGGCTGAGATGGGTGATGCCTACCCCCATCGCGATGTCGGTGACTGTGCGCGATCCGGCACGCCCCGACTTCAGCTGTCGCCTGCTCTCATTGAGCCGGAGCAGGCGCAAATATTCTCTCGGGCCTATGCCGAAGGTGGTCTGGAATGCGTATTCGAGTTGCCTTCGACTGACCCGGACCTCACGGCATATGCCCATGACGGACAGCGGCTCGTGCAGCTTGGCATGAATCAATTCTTCCGCCAGCCAGGCTTGCTTTTGCCTGTGGTGCGAGGAGCGACTGAGGCGCCGGTGAAACTCATCTGGGCCGGCCGTGCTGGAGGCGACCGCGCCTAGATAGTCGATGTAAGGCCCGGGCATCTCCGTGCCCGCGTCCTCTTGACGGTCGAAGCTGGCTATCGCTGATGTCAGGGACTTTGCCATGAGCGCGAACGCTTCGGGGCTTTGCCGCAGTGCGTGGGCTTGCTCGATTATCGCGGGCTCGGCACCGCCGGTGGCGACATCGACGATGCCCGCCCATGTATCGACCGGTAGCACGGAGGCCGAATAGACCACCGCATTGCGAATGCTCGCCGTGATCTCGGCTCCGTCCGGCAAAACCAGGATCATCCCGTCGTCCAGCGGCACGCCGCAGATTGACGCATCGCCGCCGCGCATAACCGTCAGCACGACGACGTGGTCTTTCTGAAAGGCGCCGCGCGCCCGCACGTGCGCGTTGAGCGCTGCGGTATCGAACGTCCATCCTCCGGGAGAACCGGTTTTTCGAATTCTCGACAGTCCGCCCTTTGCCGACAGGACATCGACTTCGAGCAGCGTCATGGATGCCGCATCGACGAGTTCGTCCGGCAGAAGTTCGACAGTCTGTGAGAAGGCTGAGTGCAGGAGGCGATTCACGGCTTGCGGACAGTTTTTTGCGCAAAACGGATATCACCATAATGTGAACAAGCCAAAGGCGCTAGCCGTCGGGCGCGATGCGCCCTGGCATCGACGCCGCGGGCCTTGCGCCCGGCGGCCATCCCGAACTCGCCCAGAGTCCGAGCCTCGTCAGGCGAGGCATGTCATATGTCGGTCATGGATGGCCGGAGGGTAGGCCTAGTCCGCCAGCACCCGCGTCGAAGGGAACGCAATCTCCACCAGCGTGCCTTCGCCGGGCGTCGAGTGGATCGAGAAGCGGGCGCGGTTCGCCTCGACCATTGCCTTGGTCAGCGGCAGGCCGAGCCCGGTGCCGTCGCCGCGGGTCCGTTGCAGCGAATTGATCTGCTTGAACGGCTTCAGCGCCTGCTCGATCTCCGCCGGCGTCATGCCGACGCCAGTGTCGCGCACCCGCATCACGACCTCGCCATGCGATTCATAGGCGGTCGAGACGATCACCTGGCCGCCTGCCTGCGTGTAGCGAACGGCGTTCGAGAGGATGTTCAGTGCGATCTGGCGCACGGAGCGAAGGTCGGCGACCACGTCGGGCATCTTCGAGGCGAAGCTTGAGCGGATGATGACGCGCTCGCGGTTCGCCTGTGGCTGCATCAGCGCGACCGTCTCGGCCAGCGTCTCGTTCAGCGATACCGCTTCGTAGCTCATCTCCTGCTGGCCCGCCTCGATCTTGGAGATGTCGAGCAGATCGTTGACAAGGTCTAGCACATGGCTGCCGGAGCGGTTGATGTCGCGGAGGTAGTCGCGGTAGCGGTCGTTGGCGACAGGCCCGAACTTCTCGTCCAGCATCAGTTCCGAGAACCCAATGATGGCGTTGAGCGGCGTCCGGATCTCGTGACTCACCCGCGCGAGGAATTCGCTCTTGTGCGAGGAAGCGCGCTCGGCGCTGGCGCGCGCCTGCGTCAATTCCTCCTCGGCGCGCTTCCATTGCGTGATGTCGCGCACCACTGCGCAGAAGCCGCTGTCGCCCGGCAGCCTGCCGATCGTCATGAAGAGCGGGATGAAGCGTCCCTCGGCCTCGCGGCCGATCACCTCGCGCCCGTCATTGAGCACGCTCGCCACGCCATTGTCGGTCAGGCCGGCGAGATAGTCGCGGGCTGCCTTCTGGCTTTCGATCGCGAACAGCGAACTGAAGGGCTTTCCCGCGACCTCGTCGCTGTCCATGCCGAACAGCGCTTCCGCCGGGCGGCTGATCGAGCGGATATGCCCGTTCGCGCCGATAAGCACGACGCCGTCGGTCGCCGTGTCGATGATGGTGCGCATCTCGGCGACGCGCGCCTCCAGTTGCGTGATCAGCGATGTCTGCCCGCCGGCAACGCCGTCCTTTATGCGGGAAAGAACCAGCGCGAGCGCCTTGCCGTTTTCCCACGGGATGGACTGCAGGAACGCCTCGACGGGAAACTCTCGGTCGTCCTGCGTCCTGATGCGCATGTGCCGGTCGGTGCGGTTCTGCGGCTCGCCATCTTGCCCATCCGCGTTTTCGTCCTCGTAGGGATCGACGAAAAGCGCATCGAGCCCGCCCGCCTTGGCAAGCTCGGCGAGCGAGCCGTAGCCGGTCAGGGAGAAGAATTCCTCGTTGGCGTAATGCAAGATGTCGCCGGAATGAACCAGCACCGGAACCGGAAGTTTTTCGATGATCGACAGCCCGCCGTCACCGGTGGATGCCGTCTGCGAACCGGATTCTTCCGTCACCGTTTCGAAGTCATCGACGGCGTCGATAGCATTGGGCTCGACAGGCTCGAAATCCGTCTCGGCAAAAAGCGTGTCCTCGGTATCCGCAGTCTCCGTGGCGGCAGTATCGAACGCTTCATCAGCGTCAGGAGCGTTTGTCGATTCCTCGCGTACCTCGGACGAAATCTCGTCTTCAGTCGAGCCGGATGCGTCGTCGAGGGCCCCCTCCGGTTCGAACCCTTCTTTCGCGGCTTCGGCCGCTTCCTCCATTTCGACCTGCGCGGCCGCTTCTGCTACCCCGTCCTTTTCCCACTTGGCGAAATCGAGCAGCGAGAGCCCGGGCCGCTCGCCCTTGCGCCGTGGCTGCTCTACAGTCGCCTGAGATATGGCTTCTGCAGCCGGCGACTGCGTGTCGATCTCCGGTACTGACTCGGGCGCTTCGGTGGTCGCGCCGTCGAGTTCCAGCAGTTCGTTTACCGCCTCGACCGCGACGGAGTCCTCCGCCTCCGATGGCAGCTCGGCCTCGTTGGCAGGAGCGGCGTCAGCCGTTTCGCGCTTCGGCGTTTCGACGGCAGCCTTCTCGTCTTCGCGTCGCGGGGTCGCGCCTTCTCGCTTCAGCCGGTCGCCGATCTGCTGGAAGGCCATGCGCTCGCCTGGCGAAAGCAGCCTTTCGCTGCCCGGCGGACGCTCCTGCGGCGGGCGATGTTCGGCGAGCCGAATGACCTTGTCGGATTGCCGACGGTCGGGAACAGGCGTCAGCTCGAGCGCCGGCTTCTCGCCCTGGAACGGATCGGCGGATTTCTCGCTAGCGGGCTCAATCTCGTCGTTGTCGTTGGTCTCCGCCGAAACGGCTACGTCTTCCGGCGTTACCACCTGTTGGGTAACCGACTCCTCCGCCAGAGGAATGCTTGGCAAAGCCAGCCCGGTGCCTGCGGGATCGAGGGCGGCTTCCGCCACCCGCGCCACGCCGAAACCGCGAAAACCCTGGAACTCCCTGCTGCGGTCGTAGACCGGCAGCGCGGCCAGGTCGACCGGAACCCGAAGGTCCGTCTCGGCGATCGGCCACGATACCGTGCGACCTGACCATGTGTCGCGCCGCGCAAGCAGGCCGGCGATTTCTCCTGTAGGGTCGAGGCCGAATGCGTCGGCCACGTCGCCAAAACGCCGGCCGATGATATCCGCCGCGGCCGCGCCTACAGCGCTGGAAAATTCCGCCGAGACCTGGCTGAACCTGCCCTCCGCGTCCGTCCGCCAGACGAAGCGCGCCGGCGCGTCCGTCCGCTTTATGATCGTCCGTTCGATGGTCGCATGCGGTTGCGGAGCAGGCTGCTCTTCCTCCAGCACATCCTCGACTTCGACTTCCTCGAAACTGGTCGCGTATACCTCGGCGGGAGCCTCCGCCTCCGGCAATGTCGCGGCAGCGATGCTCTCGACATCGTCTTGCGCCACGATCTCAGGCTGTATCGCAGCCGTCGGTTCTAGCGCGTCATCTTCAGCCGGACCCGCTTCGTCGGGTTCGGTCGCCCCTTGGTCCATCGAGGCTTCTGCCACCGTGGCTGGCGCGTCTTCCGTCGACGCAAAACTGTCCCTGCCGAGCCGCCAGATTTCGCGCACATGATCGACCGGCTCCTCGGCATGCGCGACGTCGTCCTCGTCGTCGGCCCAGTTCTCGTCCACCACGACGACGAGGCTCCGGCCGTCCGTCAGCCGCGCAAGTCCCGCGGGCAGGGGACCGCGCCGCCCTTCTACCAGTTGCTTCACCACCCGCTGGGCATCGTCCGATTCGCCGACCATCGCGGCGAGGGTAGTCGCCGACAGCCCCAGGCGCTCGAAGCCCGGTGTGCCCGCCTCGACGGTCCCAGCGGTGTCGATGAACGCGATGAAGTGCCCCGGCTGGGAGAACCCGCCGATGGCGCGTGGCAGCGCCTTGTCCTGCTCAGCCTCGATTGCCGGTTGCGCCAGCAGGATGGCGATCTCCCCGTCGGGCAGCGTCACCGTGCTGGCGAGGAAACGCACCGCCTCGCTGGAGACGCCGAGCGTCACGCGCACCAGGAGTGGCTTGTCGCGCCCGATCTGTGGAAAGCCGCGCAGCGCCGCGATCTGCCGCTTCGCCGCCGCTCCAAGCGGGGCGTTAGCGCCGAAGATCGGCTCGACGTCGTCATGGCCGAAGAGAGCCGCGCCCGGGCCGTTGGCCCAGATCACTTCCTCGAGGTCGGCCGACAGGATGACCAGAGCGTCGCCGGCGGCGAAGCGCTGGCGCACGACATCCAGTCCGGCAACGTCGAGAAATGAGTAGGACGCTTGCGCCATGCGGCTCCCGAAACATCAGATCGAAGGGTTTCGAGCGGGAGTCCGCCCTTAACCCTTTATTAATAAAACCGGACCGCAGTGTCCGTCCACACAGGTGGTGGCTGCAATGCGGCAATTTCGCGGTTTGGTTAATGTTTACAGCCATTTATGGTGCGACGCACAAATTTTGTTGCACTGCACAAGAGAATGGTCTATATGATCGCTATCCCGAAACAAGACGGCTTCTCTCAAGCCGCAGCGACCAAAGGACAGGAAAATGGCCAAGACCGCAGAGAAAGTATCCGCAGAATTTATCGACAACATCGAGTTTCCGAGCTTCGACGCCTCGAAGGCGACCGACCAGTTCCGCGCCTTCGCCGAGAAGAGCGTCGAGCAGTCGAAGGAAGCCTACGCGAAGCTGAAGACCGGCGCCGAAGAGACGCAGAAGGCGCTTGAGAGCACCTTCGAGAGCGCCAAGACGGTTTCCAATGACCTCTCTCTCAAGACCATTTCCGCCATCCGCGACAACGCCGAAGCCAGCTTCGCTCATCTCGAGGCCCTCATCGGCGCCAAGAGCCTTTCCGAGGTTGTCGAACTCCAGACCTCCTTCCTGCGCAAGCGCGTCGAGGCCGGTGTCGAGCAGGCCAAGGACTTCCAGTCGGCCGCCAGCAAGGCCGCCGAGAAGGTTTCCGGCCCGATGAAGACGGTCTTCGAGAAGGCCGTGAAGGAACTCAAGGTCGCCTGATTGGTGATCTAAAGAATACCGGAAGGCGGCACCTCCTCCCGCTTCCTTCCGGAGTAAAGCCGGCACCTCCTCCCGCCGGCTCGTAAAAGGAAAAGGCCGGCACCTCCTCCCGCCGGCCTTTTTCTTGTTCACTTGGCTGCTACGGTGCGAAACCACGGCGACCGGTTCTGGCGGGCGACGCTGCGCTTGGAGGCTTTCCCGAGGTCGCGCCCGCCGCAGTCGGCGGCAAGGTTCCTGGATCGGAAGCCCGCAAAGCCTTTCTCCCGATAGCGGATTTCCCCGTGACGACGAATCCTGGCGGTTGGATCGCGAACGGGGTTGAATTAAGATGCGATAGCCCGTATGCACCGCTCGCCGACAGGCAGGCCCTTCGCGGGCTGGCGTTGCTGTGCCGTTGTAGCTCAGTTGGTTAGAGCGCCGGATTGTGGATCCGGAGGTCGCTGGTTCGAGCCCAGCCAACGGTACCATCTGAAATCACGACCTTGTTGCTGCGCAGTCGATTTCATGTCACTACTCGACGAGACATGAATGCGACTTGGAGCGGAGTTCTTCGCCGATTTTGTCCGGCATGCCGTTAGGGAGTCGCTTGCCCCTATCCCGATTACACTGCATGCTATCTCTGGTTGAGTTAGACACAGCTTTGGAGGATGGCAGTGCAAACGATGAAACGCGCCTACGAGAAGCCGATCCTGATGCGCTCGACAATTCTGTTGCAGTCGGTGACCGCGCAAAACATGTCTGAAATCCCGGCTACGACCGACGGAAGCGGCGGCGCAGGCTGATCTCGCACAACGCGCGCTTGCCCGCCCACCCGTATCTGTGGCCATAGCGTCAGGCGTTGTCAGAGTGTGTGCAATACGAACCGGTCGTCTCTGCGGCAAAGGTGAGAAACGAACTCTCTCTCCGCGCTGAAATTGTGGTCGGCGGTCTCCGCTGTCGCGTGTCCGGACAGCGACCGGCTTTTGAAAAAATCGAAACCGTAAATATCGACCCGACCGCATTGAGAGATCGACAGCAGGTCGAGCAAGATCAGGCCGCTCGATGGGCGACGCCCCAGCAATTTTGTAAGCCTGTGGTGGTTTTGCCGCGGCTCCAGGAACAGGCTTCTGTCCCTGACCATGGATGGCGTCAGTTCCCGCCGAAAAGGTGAAAGCCAGAGCACTCTTTTAACACCACGGCGCTTGATGAAGCCGTCGTCGAGGGCAATTCCCGTAGCGATCCAGTCTGTCCTCGTGCCGGAACTCTGCACACTGAAGATCGGCGCTTTGTTGAACCTGACAACCAGATCGTGGGAATCTATCTCCTGCCCGTGGTTTCCCGCGCCCAGTGACCGGGCATTGCCAACCACGGATATCGATTTCCCCCTGACCTCACCGAAGAGATCACCTTGTGACGCATACCGGCCCAGACAGGCTTTCGTCGTGCTGGCCAATGTAGCGAAAAGCGGCCATGTGGCAGCTTTGAGTTTCTTGATTTTCCGGCGTTTTAACGAACCGCCATCAACTTTGCGTAACCTCCGCCGGGCTGCCGTTGCCAGCGGCCACGTTATGAATGAGCAGGTATCCGGCACGGTGAGTGGAATCTTCTCGACATGTTCGAAATGAGCACCAACGCGCGCTTGCCACCATTCATCCGGCCGAACGGTGCAATGTGCGTTCTGCCCGTTCGATAGCAAAGTGTCCGCATAGCGCGTCGAAATGACAAAAAAGCACTTGTGCGATAGGGACGACATATCGGCAAGGACGGCGTCCAGATCAGGCTCCGGGATGTGCTCTAGGACATCAGTGCTGACCAGCAGATCGAAACGACCGCGTGGCCTGTCGGAAAACTCATGAACGTATGGGTCATAGCAGCAGACATCGATCCCGGTGCGGGCAATCGCTTTCCCTAAAGTGCCCTTGCCGCAACCGTAGTCGATCAAGCGCTGATAGCCGATGGAAAGGCCCATGATCTCTGCGTAACGCGCGAGCTTCACGCTTGCGACACCATAGCCTTCCTGCCGTGCATGGATGTCTTGGTACTGCGATGCAAAATCAGTCATGAGCACACCTACGACAAGGCGATGCGTCGGTCCGCCAGTGTGTCATCTGAAACCGACACGAACGCGCCGTGTCTTCGAAGGCAGCAACCCCAGCAGTTGGCGCCCCAGCCTTCGAGCCTCTCGCGCAAGCTTGGCGCCTGGACTCAAGGCATGACTTTGAACCTGCGTCTCCTCTTCTCTCTCAATCGTCAGTCCAAAACTGGGTGAACATGTCAATTTATCTTGGATGCTAAGCGCAGGCAGAAGTTTGTAAATCGCCAGTTCTGGAAGCGATCTATTGAACAATATCTGGTCGAACTCGACGTCGATGGTTTTGAGGTCAATTAGCAACTTGGCGGCGCATGCTCGGGATATGACATAGCAGCCGGTTCCAGTTCCGCCCCCCAGGGTCCTAACGAGTTTTCGTCCCATGGCATATCGCACTCGCCCGGACACGGTGACCAGCGTCTGAGTTCGTTCGGCGTGGATGATGTCGGCGTCATCCGGTATCCACGATTCATCTGAGAGAAATTTTGGAATTTCGGGACTCAAATGAGCGTCATCTTCAAGGACGAGTACGAACCTTTCTTTGCCCTCAGCGACTGTGGACCAGACAGCCCTGTGGCTTAGAAAACAGCCAACTGCTCCCAAGCTGATGTCAGGGAAAGGATTGCGCTCGAGGGTAGTGCCGTCGACAGCTGCAAACCTCTCGATGGAAATTCCAAGGCTTCTTGCCTGCGCTTCCATCCAGTCGCGTCTTTCCGTCGAACGGTCAAGGTTGATGTAGATAGCGCGCACGGAACTACCGAAACCCCACCCTTATGCGCACAGGAGCTTTGAGTCCCAGAGTGGCTGTGATGCCTCGCTTCAGCTTGCCGATCTGACGCGCGACCTCGCGGCGAAGCTTGCCGTCAAGCGGTTTAGGGCGTGGCCGTCTTTCGATCTGACTCGTGAAGATGGGAGCTTCCAGAAACTCGTCCTGGATGCAGAGCGCCGGCTCGACTTTGTAGATATTGAGGTTCAGGACATTCCGGTCGAGCAGTGCGAGGTCGAATTCTTCCGCGACCTCGGTGAAGTCTTCGATCAGGCGCTGGGCGCAGGCCCTTGAGATCAAATAGCCGCCGGTTCCGGAATTTTCCGATATTGTCTTGTAGAGCTTGCGACCGAAGACTTTGCTGCCCCTGTTTATGACCATGCAGCGCTCGCGCACACGTTCGATATGCACGATGTCCGCATCATCAGGGATCCACGACGTGTCGGCCAGAAAACGCGGCAGATCGGGGCTCATATGCACATCGTCTTCGAAGATCGCGGCGTAGCGATCCTCGCCGCTGACGACCATGTCCCAAGCCTTGCGGTGGCTGTGGAAACAGGCGAGCGCGCCGGCCGACAGGCCAGCCGGCCCGGCGCACGGCATCGCGCCGTCCAGTGCAGCACCGTCGATCGCGGCGATCCGTTCAACGGCCAGTCCGAGCGCCGCAGCCTGTTGCTCGATCCACTGCCTCCGTTCTGGCGACCTGTCGAGATTGATGTAGAGCGCGCGCACGACGAAGGTCTCACTGTGCCTTGAGCAGATGCGAACGATGGCGCAGGCGCTTCACGACCTGCAACGCCTCTCCCCAGAGCGAGCGGAGGCGTCGGCGGTCTGCCGAGATGCGTTCGGCCTCGATGGTCGAACCGGCGGCAATGTCGGTGACCGGGTTTGGCCACACCGACCAGACCTGCGCGCCGAATTCCCAAGCGTGCGAGAAATCCTCGTCCACGGCCCTGAACACCGATCTTCGCCTGAGCATCTTCGCGGCAGCGTCTCTGGAGATCAGGTAGCAGCCGGTTCCCGAGGCGATCATCTTGTGGACAACGATCTGCGTATCCCCCAACCGCCGCCGCGCGATCACCGGCTTCGGCTTGATGTCCCACAGCTTCACGATGTCGAACGGTGCGCTCGTCACATCCTGCACCGCGCGGTCAAACGCGGCGCGGTCGGTGATCTGCGCGTCGTCCTCGAAGACGATCGCATGAGGATCTTGACGTTCGACAATCGTCTGCCAGATCAGCCGGTGACCGGCATAGCAGGCGATCTCGCCGGGGCTGAGCGAGCGCTTGCTGAGCAGCAGGTTCTTCGCCGGCGAGTAGAGCGCGTCGAGGATCGGGTCGCCCTTGCGGTATCCATCCACAAATTCCCAGCCGAAGGGCATATCGGCCAACTCGCTCGCGATGCTCCGGCGCCGCAGGCCGTCAGGGGGATCGATGGTCAACACGTAGCCGCGCATCGCCACCGGACCGGGCTATCGCAGCTGCATTGGAGCACCGACGCCGCACGGCAGCCCGATGCTCCGCAAACCATCGCTCATGGCCTCCGGGCATGCGTTCCTGCGAATTCGTGCTGCCGCGCTCCACATGCTCGCCTGAGTAGCAGAATGTCGGAGAAAAATACAATCTTAAAGTGCATTATCTGTAAGTGCGCACCTTAAAGTTGTTTACGCCATCTTCTCCCTCGCGGCCCATTTGATAGTGGACAGCCGCGCCCCGCCGGCTAAAAGCATCCCGGAAATCGTAACGGGAGGTTCCGTTGAAAGCGGTCGTCGTCCACGCACCCCATGATCTGCGCATCGATACGGTGGAGGAGCAGCCGCTAGGGCCTGACGATGTACGCGTCCGGATCGGCGCGGGCGGCATCTGTGGCTCGGACCTGCATTATTATCACAATGGCGGCTTCGGCACGGTCAGGATCAAGCAGCCGATGATCCTCGGGCACGAGATCGCAGGCACCGTGACCGAGATCGGCGCGGCGGTGTCCGGCGTCCAGGTCGGTCAGACGGTGGCGGTCAATCCGAGCCGCCCTTGCGGCATCTGCGAATATTGCCAGCGCGGCATGCAGAACCACTGCCTCGACATGCGCTTCTATGGCAGCGCCATGCGCTTCCCCCATGTCGACGGCGGCTTCCGCGAGGTGCTCGTCTGCACGCAGGCGCAGGCCGTGCCCGTCGCCGGCAACGTGTCGGTCGGCGAAGCGGCCTTTGCCGAGCCGCTGTCAGTCGTGCTGCACGCTATAAGGCGGGCAGGCTCCCTGCTCGGCGCAAAGGTGCTCATCATGGGATCCGGGCCGATCGGCGTGCTGCTCGCCGCCGCCGTGCGCCGCGCAGGTGCGGCGACCATCGTCGTGACCGACATCCTCGACGCGCCGCTCGAATTTGCCCGCAGCGTTGGCGCCGACGAGACGATCAACGTCGCCGCTCGCCCGGATGATCTCAACCGCCACGAGGGCGCCAAGGGCACCTTCGACGTCGTGTTCGAGGCCTCGGGAAGTGGCGCGGTCCTTCCTACAGCCCTCCGACTCCTGCGTCCGCGCGGTATCATCGTCTGCGTCGGGCAGGGCGGAGAGGCAGCGCTTGCCATCTCGGCCATCGTCACGAAAGAAGCCGAGCTGCGCGGCGCGTTCCGCTTCCACGAGGAATTCCGCACCGCCGTGTCCTTCCTCGGCGACAGGCTTATCGATGTCGGCCCGTTGCTCACCGCGACTGTCGATGTCGACGATGCGGTGAAGGGTTTCGAGCTGGCGTCGGACAAGAGCCGCTCGATGAAGGTGCAGCTGCGGTTCTAACCTTTTATCGTCAGTATCCGCATCGTCTCCAGCGTCTGCTCGAACGAGCGGATGCCGGCGTCCGAACCCAGGCCGCCGGCGACGAGCGCGGCGCTCGCCTGCGCGAAGCGCAGCGACGTCTCCAGATCCATCCTGTGGTGCAGCGCCGTGATGAAGCCGGCGTCGAATGCGTCGCCGCAGCCGGTAGTGTCCACCACGTCGATCGCATAGGCCGGGGACTTCGCCCGCGTGCCGTCTCGGTGCGCATAGTAGGCGCCGTCGCCGCCCAGCGTGAACACGCAGGCTGTCGCGCCCTTGCCGAGATAGAACTCAGCGCAGGATTCCGGTCCCTGCCTGCCGGAAATGTCCTGCGCTTCCTCGATGGACGGCATGAAGTAATCGACATGCGGCAACAGCGGCAGCACCAGATGCGCACTCGAGGCGTTGGCACCTAGCAGATCGAAGGTCGTGGTGCGCCCGCGCCGCTTGGCTTCGGCCAGCAGCTTCACGCTCTGCGTGCCGTCGAGTTTGCGCAGCAGGCCGGTGCCGCCGAGATGCACGATCGGCGCATCCAGCACATGGTCGTAGTCGGCCTCGGTCACGTCGAAATGGTCGGACGCGCCGCGCACATGCAGCGCGGGCCGGTCGCCGTTGGGCCTGACATTGAGGATGGTCGCGGAAGTCGGTACGCCGGCGATGCGCTGCATGGCCGATGTATCGACGCCGAACTTGCCGAGCGTCATCAGCACCCAGTCGGCCTTCTCGTCCTCACCCACAGCGCCGACCGCCAGGCTCCTCAGCCCGAGCTTTGCCGTATCGATCACGGTGCCGCCGGCGGTGCCCGCGACGGTAAGACGTATCTCGTCGATGAACTCGACATTGCCGCGATCCGGAATGCGCTCGACCGGCCGGCCGAGAATGTCGAGGATGTAGAGCCCGATGACGGAGACATCATACAGCATGGGATCAGCCGCGCTCCGCTGGCGCGTTTGCTTCACGGTTCATGGCTTCCTCCCTCGTCCCGTTTCTGTCAGGTCGATAGCATCGCGAGGAAGTGAAGCAAAGCTTATCCGAAGCGCTGCGTGAGCCAATCCCTCGGCAGCGCCGGCACGAAATTGCCGTCGCGTCCTGTCATATCCTCGTTGGCGACCAGCGCATTGAGGATCGCTTCCTCGGTTGCCTGCACCACCGCGTCGAAGAACGGGTTGATGTCTGTGTCTGGAATGAAGCGCGCCTGAGAAAGCGCCCCGGCTTTGCCGCGCGCGGCCTCGGCGTTGGCGGTGGTGAAAGCGAGGAAGATGTCGCCCGACGACGTGTAACCATAGCCGCCGGTCAGCGCGACGCCGAGCGGCACGCGTTTCGCCAGCCGCTTCATCTGGTGCGACAGGAACGGCGCGTCGGTGGCGACGATCCCGATGATCGAGCTCTTTTCGGCACGCGCCGTGCCCTCGCGGATCGCCGGTTCTGCGAGCTCCGGCCCGGCGCGCACACCGCGTATGGTCAGGTTCGTTCGCGTGCCGAAGTTCGACTGCACGAACACGCCAACGGTATACCGGCTGCCAGCCCATTCCACCACGCGCGAAGCCGTACCCGAGCCGGCCTTGAACCCGAAGGTGATCATGCCGGTGCCGCCGCCGACGCTGCCTTCCTCGATCGCGCCGCCGCCGGCTGCATCCAGCGCGGAGAACACATGTTCGAAGGTCACGTGGTGGCCGTTGATGTCGTTCAGGAACCCGTCATAGGTCTCGCCCGCGACCGGCAGCGCCCACCCATCGTCCAGCGCGTCCGGGTGGCGCTTCTGCATCCAGCGCAGCGTCGCGTCGCGCGTCACGCCGCACGAATGCGTGTTGGTGATCGTAATCGGGAAATTGAACGCGCCGAACTCCTCGATCAGATGCGAGCCGGTCAGTTCGCCGTCGCCATTCTGGCTGAACATGCCGGCGAACACGGGCAGCACAAGGTCGTCCACCGGACGCGGCAGGATCGCCGTGACGCCGGTCCTCATCGGTCCCTTGCCGACCACCAGCGGCCCGTCGCCTGAGATCAGCGTGGTGTAGCCGACGCTCACGCCGGGCACGTCGGTGATGGCATTGTTCGGCCCAGGCGTTCCGTCGAACGGAATGCCGAAGCTGCGTGCGCGCGGTTTGCCTGACGGGGTCGCGAGATAGGAACTTTGCTTCATCATTGCTCTCAGAACAGGCTTCCCTGAGAGCCCGGGTCTTTCGGTTTCGCCGCCGGCCTTGTCGATTTCAGCCGTAGAGCTCCGCCTGTTGCCTGCGCCGTGCCGTCGGCAAATTTCAGCGTCAGTTCAGCACCCTGCGCAACTTCCGCTGCGCGTTTGATCAGCTTGCCGTCGGCGTCGATCACCAGCGCATAGCCACGATCGAGGATGGACTGGTCGGAGAGCTTCAGCGTCGCGAGCAGCCTGTCGGCATGCGCCAGCCGTGTACGGCTGCGCTCCAGAAGCAACGCGAGCGCCTGGTCGCCGCGCCGTGCCAGATCGCCGACACGCTCAGTCGCCTGCCTTTGCCTGCGCACGAGCGGATCGGGGTTCAGCCGGCTCGCCGACCGGTCGAACTTGCCGCGCCGCTCGCGCAGGATGGCGAAGAGCGCAGTCTGTGCGCGCTTGAAGTCGCGCTCCGCCTGTCGTTTTGCCTCGGCCAGCCGTCGTTCCAGCATGGCGGGCGTCAGCCGCGCAGCGGAAAGCCGTGCCCGCTTGCGTTCGGTCGAAACCTCCAGCGCGCGTCCCAGCCTGCTCGTCGCCTCATCGAAACGTCTTCTCGGCAGGGCGAGCAACTGGTCCGGCGAGGGCAGGGCGCGTGCGGCCGCTCGTAGCGCCTGTCGGCGGCGGTCGAAGCCGCGCGACATGCAGGCCTTCAGCCGTGCCGAGAGGCTGGCCAGCGTCGCCTCCAGTTCGGCCTTCACCGGCACGGCGAATTCGGCCGCGCCCGTCGGTGTCGGCGCGCGGACATCGGCCGCGTAGTCGATCAGCGTCCAGTCCGTCTCGTGGCCGACGGCGGAGATGACGGGAATGCCGGAGGCCGCCACCGTGCGCGCCAGCGCCTCGTCGTTGAAGCCCCAGAGGTCTTCGAGGCTGCCGCCGCCCCGTGCCACGATCAGCACGTCGGGACGCGGGATGGCGCCGCCGTCGCTCAGCATGTTGAAGCCGGCCACAGCCGCTGCCGCTTCAGGCCCCGCCGTCTCGCCCTGCACGCGCACCGGCCAGACCAGGACATGCAGCGGGAAGCGATCCTTGATCCGATGGATGATGTCGCGGATGACGGAACCGGTCGGCGATGTCACCACGCCGATTACCCGTGGCATGTATGGCAGGGGCCGCTTGCGCTCCCTGTCGAACAGCCCTTCCGCCGCCAGCCGCTTCTTGCGTTCTTCCAGCAGCGCCATCAGCGCGCCGGCGCCGGCCGGCTCCAGATTGTCGATAACGATCTGGTAGCTGGATTTGCCGGGATAGGTGGTGAGCTTGCCGGTAGCGATCACCTCCATGCCCTCTTCCGGCTTGAACTTCAGCCGCTGCATGGTGGTGCGCCAGACGACGGCGTCGATCTTCGCCTTGTCGTCCTTGAGGCCAAAATAGGCGTGGCCAGAGGAATGCGGCCCGCGATAGCCCGAAATCTCGCCACGCACGCGCACATGGCCGAACGTATCTTCCACCGTGCGCTTCAGCGCGTTGGAGATTTCGCTGACCGTGAATTCGGCGGCGTTGCTGCGTGGTGCGGACGATTCGAATGTCTGGTCGCTCATGCGCGATTGGTGGTTCCTCGCGCGCCGCCGGTCAAGTGCGGCGTGAAAGCCGTCATGCAATCCAAGATTGATGAATTGTAACACACAC
The DNA here is from genome assembly GCF_016793485.1 of Mesorhizobium sp. Lineage (GTDB taxonomy): Bacteria > Pseudomonadota > Alphaproteobacteria > Rhizobiales > Rhizobiaceae > Mesorhizobium_K. The sequence continues at coordinate 312,089 of NZ_JAEULZ010000046.1, forward strand.
TCTATAGTTGTTTAAAGCATTCGCCGCCCGGGAACTGGTATGGCAGACGAACAGAGATTTCCTGTCTATCGGCTAATCAGCGGGCATATCGCGTGCCAACAGCGCCCAGGCGATCGCTGGCAGGTGGTTGACGACGGCTTGGTCGATACGATGCTCGAGGCGTTCGACGGCGTGGCTCTGCGGCCCGGGATGATCATGAGCATTTTTGTCCCGGCGTCTGAAACGGATTCAGCGCGCAAGCCAAAGCAAACTGTGGCTCCGTAGGAGACGCCTGCGCTTTTCGTTGTTGTTGTGGCGCCGGGCAAGTCGGTACGCCGGTCTGCTCGGCAGTTTAGGTCGAAGGCCCGGCGCGCTGACGCCGGGCCCGAGGCTCAACTGACCAGGCATCGTTGGATAGCCGTCGTTAGATCAGTTCTCGTCGTTATCATCAGTCTCATCGCCCCCGGGAACAGGCGAAGCCTGCGCCACGACTGATTGCAGCAAAATCCGCGATTTGGTCAGCACGGGCTTCTCGTATGCACGCTTTGCCTTCATCTGCATGAGCACCCTCCTAAGGTTGTTTCAATTCAACCAAAGGAAGAATGCCGCAGTTTATACACACTTTCAAGTTGTGGTTCAGCATATTGATAACTTGGTTGGAATGCCCGGGACGTGCTGTCTATTGAGGCTGCGCATCGAAAATGGGCATACCCGCGTTGTAAATTCGTCGCGGCCCAAAAACCCGTTCCGGATTTGGGTTTGCATTCTAACTGCCTGTTAAGTCCCGTCTGCCATGGTTTGGCGGCATGAACCGGCTAAGGACCATGGTGTCGAAAGCCTCGAACAACCCGGTGACTTCGCAGGTCACGTTGATCGTTCTTGCGCTGGCTGCCTTCTCGCTGGCGATGCTGGTCGGATTCGGCTTCTTCGCCACGCTGGAGACGGACAGGAACTCGCTGGCCAAGCAGAAGGCGTTCGTCGCAGCGGGGATCGCCGACGAAACCGCCGAGCTCATCCGCCAGCAGACCAGCGTCTCCCTCTGGGACGATTCCGTTCTCGCTGCGAGAAACCGCGACCAGGCATGGATGACCGACAATCTCGGACAATGGATCTATGACTATTACGGCATCGACCGGGTCTACGTTCTGGATCCGTCGGGATCGCCGGTCCATGCCATGCAGGATGGCGCGACGTTGGCCGTCACATCCTACGAGGATGATAGGGCTGTCGTGGAAGCCGCCGTCGCGCGGTTACGCGATCTGGCCCATGGGGCAGCGCCAAATGACAGCCACGACTCGCCCGTCGTCACCGACCTCGTGACCATAGGCGGGCGGCCGGCGATCCTCTCGGTCCAACCGCTCCTGCCAAACTCGAACCGGGTCATGCAGGAAGCCGGTCAGGAGTATATCCATGTCGCAATCCAGGGGATCGACGACACGCTGGTCGGCCGCATCGCCCGCAAATATCAATTGAACGGCATGCACCTGCTGCCGCAGCTTACCTCCGCACTGCCCGGCGCGAGCATCCCGCTGATTGGCTCCAGCGGGGCGATTCTCGGCTATGTCACCTGGAACCAGGAGCGGCCGGGCCTCGATCTGGTGCGGCAGGCGAGCCCCGCTTTCCTTGGCTTCTGCCTGCTGGCGGCGGGTGTCCTGTGGTTTCTCCTCAGGCGCCTCCGCCGCACTGCGGGCGAGCTTCAGCAAAGTCAGGAACAGACGCAATACATTGCCTTCCACGACGCGCTGACCGGCCTGCCCAATCGCGCCCTGTTCGAGGATCGGCTGAAACGGGCGCTGTTTGCCGTGTCGCGCGACGGCCGCAAGATCGGCCTGCTCTATGTCGATCTCGACCGGTTCAAGACCGTCAACGACACGTTCGGCCATCCGGTGGGCGACGAGCTTGTCAGGCAGACTGCGGCGCGCCTCCAGGATTCGGTGCGGCAGGTCGATACGGTTGCCCGGCTTGGCGGCGACGAATTCGCCGTCGTCATTTTCGACGTCAAGGATCTCGTGACCGCGGAAGAACTTTGCCAGCGCCTTCTCGGCGAAATATCGCGGCCCTTCGATCTGCTCGGCAACCAGGTTTACATAGATGCCAGCATTGGCGTCGCCATCTCGGACGGTCCGGCGACCGACCCGGGTGAGTTGCTGCGCAAGGCCGACATTGCGCTCTATGAAGCCAAGAAGGCCGGCGGCAGCCGGCATGAGGTCTTCGCCGGCGGGATGGACGATCTGCTGGCGCACAAGCGCGTCATCGAGGCCGACATGCGCGGGGCGCTGTCCGGCGGGGGCGGCATGAAGCTTGTCTACCAGCCGATCTATGCGCCCGACTGCAAGACAGTCGTCGGTGCGGAGGCGTTGATCCGCTGGGACCATCCTGTCCACGGCGCCTTGTCGCCGTCGCATTTCGTGTCGATCGCCGACGAGCGCGGCATGACGGGGCTGCTTGGCGACTGGGTGCTCGAGAACGTCGCACGTTTTGCGGCCGGGTCTAACCTGCCTTGGATTGCCTTCAACGTCTCGCCGCTTCAGCTCAGGGATGCCAGTTTCGCCAATCGTGTAGTGGATGTTTTTCAGCAGGCGAACGTGGCGCCGGAAAAAATCCAGATCGAAATTGTGGAGAGCGCGCTGCTCGAAAACTGCAAGCCCACGCAAACCGCGCTGTCGACACTGCGGGGTGCGGGTTTCCGGATCGTGCTAGACGATTTCGGAACCGGTTATTCGTCGATCAACTATCTGAAGCGTTACATCATCGACAAGCTGAAGATCGACCGCTCCTTCGTGCGCATGCTCGGCGGCACGGAAGGCACTGCGATAGTCAAGGCGATCATCGAACTTGCGACGACGCTGAAGGTCAAGATCACCGCGGAAGGCGTCGAAACGCCGGAACAGCGTGATTTGCTGATCCAACTCGGGTGCCACGAACTCCAAGGTTTCCTTCTGTCGCCGCCGCTCGAGGCCGGCGAGATGGAAGTGCGCTCCGGCAAATCGCTGTCACGACAGCGCTCGGCCACCGGAACCTGACGCTACCAGCCCTGTGCAACCTGTCCCGGCCTCGCCTTGCGACCGCGCACGGCCGACGTGAACGGGGCGATGTCGAAGCTGCCGGTCTCCTCGGCCAGCGGCACCGATATGTTGTCCAGACTGTCTGAAATATGGCGCGCGATCGCGTCGACGATATCGGCGCGGCCCGCATGCCCGCGTATGATGCCGATCCTGCAGTCCGGCAGCGCGCCGAAGCCATCGGCTTCGCCCAGTACGCGCATGCCCGGCCTGAGCGCGCATTCCGGCAGCACCGACACCGCCAGCCCCGACAGCACCGCCGCCGTGATGACGGTAGCCGAATAGCTGGAGAAGAGGACGCGGTAGTCACGCTTCATCCGGGACAGCACCTCGCAGGCTGAGCGCCGCCACACGCAGGTCGGACGGCCGAAGGCCATCGGCAGCACCTCTTCCTCATGCGTGGCGTGGTTGGCGGACGACACCCAGAGCAGTGGCTCGCGCCGAACGACCTCTGACAGCGCGGCGGCGTCGTCATGCGTGACAATCGCGAGGTCGAGATTGCCCCGCTTGAGATTGTCCACCAGCCCAGGCGTCGGCTCGCAGATGACGGTCAGTTCGACGCGCGGGTTGGAGCGAGAGAAACGCGCCATGATCTCGGGCAAGAAGCGGTCTGCGTAGTCGTCCGGAATGCCGATGCGCATCGATCCTTCCAGAGCCCTGTCGTCGAAGGCCGCAAGCGTCTCGCGATTGAGGTGGATCAGCCGTCGCGCATAAGCAAGAAGCCTTTCGCCATCCGCCGTCAGGCGGTTTGAGCGCCCGTCCTTCTCGAACAGCGGCTTGCCGATGCGTTCCTCCAGCCGGCGCATCTGCATCGAGACGGCCGACTGCGTCCTGTGCACCTCGTCGGCGGCACGCGTGAAGCTTCCGGTATCCGAGATGGAGATGAAGGTTTGCAACTGATCGAGATCGAGCGGAGCTGCCATGGCGGAAATCCATCATGAACGTTGATGATAAAGATTAGAAACATTCGTTGGATAAATCAATTGGACAGGCTCATTGTATCCTCATCAGGTGAACGGAGTTCCGATCTTCGCCGCCCGCGATGCGGGTTCGGCATCGGATTGGTTTGCCCGAAAGAAGGAGAGCCACAATGACGACCACGAGCCATGCAGCAGAAGCGATGCACCGCCCGGCGCGTCCGGTCGCGCGTGTCGTCAATGCCTTCTGCGCCCTCTTAACAGCCTGGAAAAACCGCCGTGACTTCTATCGCCTCGGCGAGATGTCGGACACGGAGCTCGCCGACATCGGCCTCAGGCGGTCCGATCTCAGTGTTGTCGTGGATCTGCCCTTCGTCCGCGATCCGACGATCTATCTCGGGTCGGTCGCCGAGGCCCGCCGCCGTGAGAGCGAAGCCTCCGCGAGGTTGGCTTCCTGAACCTTTTCAAATCGCAGGCCATGACCCGCCGGCTTTCCCCCGCCGGTTTGCCTGCCTCCTGCCCGGCCCTCGTTTCGGGGGCCGGGTTTTTTCGTATAAGTCTGCTGGAGCTATGGCCTTACCGGGTGTGGGACTTGACCGGTGAGGACAAAACATGAAATCCGCCAAGGAGTTGCCGGTCGACTCGCCCTGCGGCGCACGCGATCGACTGGCATCGGCGCATAGGGAAGTGGATGACAGACGAAATCGTCGGCTCCGAAGACGATGTAGCGGAAGGCTCACCTGAGCTGCCTCGCAAGAGAGGGAAGTCGCGCAGGTCGGGTAATCTGCATGTCGCGGCGCGCACGCGGGCGGTCGCGAAGATCCTCAAGGCAGGCGAGGTCGTATTCGGGCGACGCGGCTTCGATGGTGCAACGACTGCCGAGATCGCCAGGGAGGCCGGCGTCGCCAAGGCGACTCTGCACTACTATTTCAAGACCAAGGAGGACCTGCATCGCGGCGTGCTCGACCGCCTCCACTTCATCTGGGAAAGCGCGCTCAACGAGATCACTCCGGAAGCCACGCCGGCGGAGGCAATGGGCCGCTACATCGCCGCCAAGATGCGGGCCACCCAGGAACATCCCGAACTCACCCGCCTATGGGCACTTGAGGTCCTGTCGGGAGGCGGACGCGTCGCAGACTATCTGCGCGAGCGGACCAGGAGGATCGTCGAACAGAAAAGCATCATCATGAACCGCTGGATTGCGGAAGGGCGCATGGATCCGATCGATCCATACCACGTCATCTTCTCGATCTGGGCCATGACCCAGACCTACGCCGAGACAGAATCCCAGATCGTCACGGTGATGGATACGGACGGCATCGATGAAGAGATGATGCGCAGGGCGGCCGAAACGATTTCCCACGTCATGTTGAAGGGCCTCGGCCTCAAGGCCTGAGCTTATTCCCACACCATTTGCCTCCGGCGCCCTTCGCAGGGCAAAAACCCTTGTTGACACGTCCTGACCAAACGGTCATGATTTACTGAACAACTGGTCCGCAAACTAGGAAGCTGCGATGCGCGGCGATATACAGCGGGAAGCAGAGGTCCGGTCAGGCGCGTTCACGTGTGAGCGCATCGACACGGAGGAGAAGCCGAACTGACTGGCCGCCCCACGGTGTGTCGGTTGGGATATGTCGCCACATCGTCTTCGCACCCAAGGCCAGCAGTTCGGCTTCCCGCACTTTCGACATGGCAAGCTGGTTGTCGCCGCCTCGGGCAGGCTGGTCTGAAACGCGGCCCGCGACCGGGATCACGCTGGATGGCCAGCGTGTGATGATCGGCTTTAAGCTGCCGATACGCGGCGCGGGTGCCCGAGCCAGTGTTGACAACCGTGGCTTAGAAAAGCGTGACGCTTGCGCGCAGCTCTGGAGCCGTGCCTACCTATAACGATCCATGCCCTTGGTGAACTGGTCGAAGATCGAGCCCATGTTCTTCTCGTAGTCGTCGCGCTGCTTGCGGCCTGTCTCGAACATCTCTCCGAACAGGTCGTCATAGGGGTTCTTCTGGCGTCCCCCCTGCGGCTGGCTTTGGCGCTGCCGTGGCGCCTCTTCAGGCTCAGGCTCAGGCGCACGCCGCTGTCCGCCGCCCTGCTGCGCACCCTTCAGCATCTCCTCGAAAATCTTGCCGAGCGGATTGTCGCCGAACGGATTCTGGGCCTGCGGTTCCGGCTCTGGCTGGCGCTGCCTCGGCTGTTGCTGCGGCTGCGCCTGCCCACCCGGCATGCCCGGGCTGCCGCTTGGCATGCCCGGAACCGCGCCGCCGAACATGTCCTTGAGGATCTTGCCGAACGGGTTGTCGAACGGATCAGCCGGCTGTCCCTGAGGCCGGGCCTGCGGCTGCTGCGGCGCCTGCCTCTGCTGCGGCTGGCCACCCCCCATGCCGCCCTGCCGCATCATCTGCTCGATGATCTCCTGCAGCGGGTTGCCGGAACCGCCGAAGCCCGCTGCCTGCTGGGTCTGCCCGAATTGGCCCGGATTGAACTGGCCGCTCGACTGCTTGAACAGCCCGCCCATGATCATCGCCGCGATCGCCGGCAGCATTTGCTGCAGCGCCTGCTGGCTGATGCCGGTCGCCTGCGCTGCCTGCGCCGCCACCGCGCGCGAAAGGTCCTTCGACCCGAACAGATGCCCGAGGATGCCGTTGCCTTCGGCCATGCCCTGCGGCGAAAAGGCAGTCTGCGCATTGTCGAAATACTGCGCGTGCTGCCCGTTTCCGATCGCGTTGAGGAAAGCGCCGACGCCATAGGGATCCGAGGCATTGCGCTTCAGGCCCTGGCTGAAGGCCGGCAGCAGCGCCTCGACGGCCGCCTGCGTCTGCTGCTGAGACAGGTTGAACTGCCGCGCCAGCGCATCCATGCCCTGGCCGTTCTGGGCATTGGCCAACATGTCGAACAGGTTCATCGTGATTTCCTCGCCAAAGTTCTCTCGGAAGAAAACTAGGGCGTTTCGGTCCCGGCTTGAAGAGCTATTCGAGAGAAATGCTTACCGCGGATCAGTACGCATATTCGAGGAACACAGGCTCGATCGAGCCGCCCCAGCGCGTATGATAGGCGCTGAGCATCTCCTCGGCGCTGGTCGTGCCGCGCGCCACCACCTCGTCCAGCGTGGTGAGGAAAGACGTCTCGTCATAGCCGTCGCGGTTCTTGCGGCCACGATTTTTCAAGCCCTGTCGCGTCAGCGTCATCACCTCGCGCGCGATCTCGATCAACTCCCGCCTGCGGAATTCGGCGCGGATGCCCTTCGCCGGCACGTCGTTGCGCAGCGCGTTGACCTCGGCGAATGTCCAGTCGCGCGTCAGCGCGTCGGCTGCGTCCAGCGTCGCCTGGTCGTAGAGCAGCCCGACCCAGAAGGCAGGCAGCGCGCAGATGCGCCGCCACGGGCCGCCGTCGGCGCCGCGCATTTCGAGGAAGCGCTTCAGGCGGACATCGGGAAACAGCGTCGACAGGTGGTTGGCCCAGTCGCCCATGGTGGGCATGCCATCCGGCACCTCGTTGCGCGCCCCGCCGGCCATGAACTGCCGGAAGGTATAGCGCGTCATGTCGATGTAGTGGCCGTCGCGAATGACGAAATACATCGGCACGTCGAGCGCCCAGTCGACATAGTCGAAGAAGCCGAAATCGTCAGAGAAACAGAATTCCTTGAGGCCGGAGCGCTGGTTGTCGGTGTCGCGCCAGATGTCGCCGCGCCAGGAAAGCAGCCCGTTAGGATGCCCCTCGGTGAAGGGCGAGTTGGCGAACAGCGCGGTCGCCAGCGGCTGCAGCTTCAGCGAGACCTGCATCTTGCGCCGCATGTCCGCCTCGCTCTCGAAATCGAGGTTCACCTGGATGGTGCAGGTGCGATACATCATGTCGAGACCCTGGCTGCCGACCTTCGGCATATAGCGGGTCATGATCTCGTAGCGAGACTTCGGCATTTTCGGCGTCTCCGCCAGCGTCCATTTCGGGCTGCCGCCGAGGCCGAGGAATCTGATCCCGAGCGGTTCGGCGATTTCGCGCACCTGCGCCAGATGGGCGTTGCCCTCGCGGCAGGTCTGGTGGATGGATTCCAGCGGCGCGCCTGAAAGCTCGAATTGCCCGCCCGGCTCCAGGCTGATCGCGCCCTGTCCGGTCGGCTCCACCAGCCCGATGATGCGGCCGGCGTCCATGATCGGGTCCCAGCCGAGCTTCTGCTGCATGCCTTCGAGGATGGCGCGGATGCCGCGCTCGCCGCCGTAAGGAACCGGTGCGTGCCCATCGACATAGAAGGGGAACTTCTCGTGCTCGGTGCCGATCCGCCATTTGTCGCGCGGCTTGTTGCCGGCAGCGAGATAGGCGACGAGTTCGTCGATGCTCTCGATCGGCTGAAAATCGGTCGTGTCGCGCGCCATGCAGTTCCCCTAGGAGCGGTTTCTACCGCTGACCGCGCGCTTGATGGCCGAAATGGCAGGATCGGATCAAGCGAATTCTGCTGAGCCAGCGTTCAGGCGGATTGCGCCTACCAGTCGCCGGCCGTTGCCTGGATGACGGCCAGCGCCGCCACAGCCGCCGTGTCCGCCCGCAGGATGCGCGGCCCGAGCGGGATGGCCGTCACGAAGGGCAGGGCGCGCAGTTGCTGCCGTTCCTCTTCCGAGAACCCGCCTTCCGGTCCCACCAGCAGCCCGAGCTTCTTCTCGGAAATACCCTGCAAGGCGGCGAGCGGGTTGTGGGTGCTGGCGCTTTCGTCGCAGAAGATCAGGCGACGATCTTTTTCCCAGCCGGCGAGGAGCGTTGAAAATTTCTGCGCCTCGCGCACCTCAGGCACGGCTAGGATGCCGCACTGTTCGGCCGCCTCCATCACATTGGCCTTCAGGCGGTCCGTGCCGATCTTCGCAAGCTGCGTGTGCTGCGTGATGACCGGCTGCAGCACGCCCGCGCCCATCTCGACGGCCTTCTGCACCAGATAGTCCAGCCTGCCGACCTTCAGCGGTGCGAAACAATAGACGAGGTCTGGCAGTGGATCCTGCGGCCGCGCCTGTTCCATCGCTTCGATCTTCACGGACTTTTTCGTCTTCGCCGCGATGCGTGCCAGCCACTCGCCGTCGCGCCCGTTGAAAACGAGCAGCTCGCCGCCGTCGGCCATGCGCAGCACATTCGCCAGATAGTGGCTCTGTTCCGGCGTCAGCTCGAACGACGACCCGGCCGCGAGATCGTCGGTCACGAAGAGACGTTTCAGAGTGTAGTTTGCGCGCATGGAAGGCAGACATGCGGCAGCCGCGTTTGGCGGTCAAGATGCCTGGCGGCCAGCGCTCGGGTGCCACACCGGCTGATAGCCCTGCCGCAGCACGGCAACCGTGGTCGCCGGCGTGATGACATCGTGCGCTCCTAGGTTGATCCGGGAAAGGTCGAGCGGCTCGCTGTAGCCCTCGAACGACCAGCGCAATGCTTGCCCTCCGTGCAGGGCATAGGCGTTCGAACCATCGGTTATCACGGTGCCATTTGGCAGCGTTTCCGCATGGAGCACCCCCTCTTCGTCTCGGTCCTGCGGGCCGATCCACCTCTCCCCCTGCCCGGGGGAGAGGATAGCCAATCGCGCAGCACGTCGACTTTCGAGGGCTGGGTATCCTCCACCCCACTCGGTGGGGGGGAGGTGGATCGGTCCGGAGGACCGAGACGGAGGGGGAGACCTATGCTCTCTCGAAGCCCACCTCTCCACATGCAGCCGCGCGTCCATCATCCGCACAGTCGGCTTCGCCACACCGAACGCGCGTCCAAACGCACCGGCATATGCCTTCGCGGCCTCGCGCCTGCATTCGAAGCAGGGTCGATGCCCCGCTGCGAACGCGGTCACCTCATCGAGGAAAAACAGCTCGGTCCAGCCCGCGCCGCCGTTGCGGCCGTTATAGCCCATGACCTCGCGCCGTCGCTCCTTGTACGCACAGGCGCAGACGATCCAGGCCTTCGTCGTCCAGCGACGGCCGGTCAGCGTTCTCGTCGCGGGATCGTGGATGATGCCGCGATTTCCCGTGAACAGGCCGCGCGCCACGACGGCATGGATTTCGCCGAAAGGATCGACCCGGTTTTGCAACGACATGGCTCTGGAAATCTGCTCGCCTTCGCATCATGATGCCACCCGAAATCGTCATATCACGCGGAGCGGTCATGCGGGTACTGGTGGTCCAGAATTTCGGCGACGAAGGCATCGGCCAGCTCGCCGTCGCGTTCGATGAAGCTGGCGCGGAAGTGGATGTCCGCCGGCCATATGAAGGCGATCAGCTGCCGGCCGGCGACGGCTACGACGCGCTGGTCGTCCTCGGCGGCCCCCAGAATGCGCGCGACGATGCCGGCAGTCCGTATTTCCCGCAGCTCCTCGGGATGATGCGCGAGTTCGGAAACGACGGCCGCTCGGTTCTGGGCATATGCCTCGGCAGCCAGTTGCTGGCGCGAGCCTATGATGCCGACAACATCATCGGCGGCGCCGACGAGTTCGGCTGGTGCACCGTGAAGCGAACGGGCGAGGGCGCTGTCGACAGCGTTCTTGCCGCCGCGCCTGACAGCTTTCCGATCTTCCAGTGGCACGAGGACACGTTCACGCTGCCCGCCGGCGCCACGAGGCTGGCCGGCAGTGATGTCGCCGTCAATCAGGCGTTCCGCATCGGCCGTGCCGCCTATGGCATCCAGTTTCACTTCGAGGCTGACCAGGCGCATGTCCGCCACTGGAACGAGGCTTTCGCAGAGTCGCTGAAGGCGCATCAGCCCGGCTGGCTGGAGGGCTATGAAGAGGAAGCCGCGCGCCACGGCGCTGCCGCGGATGCCGTCGGCCTCGCGATCGCGCGGGCATGGGTGGCGACGATTGCGGTGGGAGCGAAGTCGAAGGCGGCTTGAATACAGGCCGAACGCAACAAAACTGCCCGGTTTTGAAACAATCCTGCCGCCATTGCGGCATGCTCCGGTCACAATCGGCCACGATAAGCCACACCACAGGCTTTCGGGGACCGAATCATGTCGTACCAGCAGGACCAGACGCGAGGCTTCCTCGCCATGCGCGCGGCGGACACCGCTGCGCGATCGTCCGTGCAACTGGCCGCCGGTCCGTTCGATGTTCCGAACGAGCGCCGCTCGGCCGAAACGATGACCCTGGCCGACGCTCTCCTCACCGGCCTGCTCGTGATCTATCCCGTGCTGGCGACCGTCGCCGTCATCGCAATCGGCCTCTTCCTGTCGGCTCCGATCGCGTGAGCGTCATTTCGGCCGCTTGAGCTTGCCCCGCGCCTTCTCGACCTCGTCCCGGCAATAGCAACCCTCCACATGGTCGTTGACCATGCCCATTGCCTGCATGAAGGCATAGACTGTCGTCGGGCCGACGAAAGTCCAGCCGCGCTTCTTCAATTCCTTTGAGATTCGCGTCGATGTCGGCGACGTCGGCATGGCCCGCAGCGTCACCCAGTCGAGCTTTTTCGGCCGCTCCTCCGGCCCGGGTTCGAACGACCAGAACCATGCCGCCAGCGATCCCTTCTCGCCAACCATCTCCTGCGCCCGTCTGGCGTTGTTGATCGTCGAGACGATCTTGCCGCGATGGCGCACAATGCCGGTATCCCCGAGCAGGCGCTCGATATCCTTCTCGGTGAACTTTGCGATCCTGTCGAAGTCGAAGCCGGCGAAGGCTGCGCGAAAATTCTCGCGTTTCCTCAGGATGGTCAGCCACGACAGGCCGGACTGGAAACCTTCGAGGCAGATTTTCTCGAACAGCCTGATGTCGTCGGTGACCGGGCGGCCCCATTCCTTGTCGTGATAAACGAGATAGTCGGGCAGGTTGCCGTGCCAGCCGCAGCGGGTCTTTCCGTCAGGCCCCTCGATCAATCCCGCTGCCATGCCTGCCTCGCCACTCTTCTTTACGTGGCCTTTACCAGATTCCTGAACCGCCCGGTAACCACACCAAAAGGTTTACTGACAAAGGAGCATTTGAAGCATTCCGATTCACCTTTCGGTTGCTGCTCGCGGCCAACATGGCCCGCAGAAGCGAGGCGCATGCCCTTGCCCAGTTTGAGTGATGAGTGCGCGAGATGAAAAGAATTCTTCTACCTGCCGTCGCGGCCGCGCTGGTCGCCTCGGTCCCTCCGGCAACTGCCAATGATCGTTACGCCGAGCGCCCGCCCGTCGTCGTCAGCCCTGACCTTTCCGCGCCGTGGCTCCTGCAGCTTGGCCACAAGCCGGGCAAGGTGCGGCTGCAGGAGTCTCGCAGAGCCTTTCCGAACGAGCCCGACACCGCCCGGCGGACATCGGCGCATGACAGCGTGCGCCGTCTCATGGGTGGCGGCCAGCCGGATCAGGTTCGCACCGCAGCCGTCGCGCCGCAGGAAAACCGCGCCGTCAGCAACCAGTTGGACCCGATGTACCTGCCGCAGGAAGTCGCCTACAGCGGCGGCGAACAGCCCGGCACCATCATCATCGATACGGTCCAGAACTTCCTCTATCTCGTCGAGCCGGGCGGCATGGCCCGCCGCTACGGCGTCGGCACCGGCAAGCCGGGTTTCGAATGGGCCGGTACGCACAAGGTGACGCGCAAGGCCGAGTGGCCGGATTGGCGGCCGCCTGCGGAAATGATTGCGCGCGAACGCGCCCGGGGCAAAATTCTGCCTGCGTACATGGCAGGTGGTTCCGAGAACCCGCTCGGCGCCCGCGCGCTCTATCTTGGCTCGACGCTCTACCGTATCCATGGCACCAACCAGCCCTGGACGATCGGGAAGGCCGTGTCGTCGGGCTGCATCCGCATGCGCAACGAGGATGTCGTCGAACTCTACGAGCGCGTCGGCGTCGGCACCAAGGTCGTCGTGATGTAAATTTGGTTCCAAGCGTCGGGGGACGGGCCGCGCGCGGGGGCGCAGGCCTGCCGGCAAGGGCGGAGCGGCGATGACAGCCGCCCGCCCTTACTTTTTTCGGATACCCGCGGGCTTCTTGCCACCATAAGCCCAGTCGAGCAGTTCGACCGTATGCACCACCGGCATCTTCGCAGCGGATGCGATCTGCGTGATGCAGCCGATGTTGCCGGTCGCGACCAGCGCCGCGCCTGTCGCCTCGATGTTCTTCACCTTGCGGTCGCGCAGCTTCGCGGAAATCTCCGGCTGCAGGATGTTGTAGGTGCCGGCCGACCCGCAGCACAGGTGACCTTCGCGCGGCTCCTTCACCGTGAAGCCGGCCTTCGCCAGCAGGTCCTTCGGTTGGCGCGTGATCTTCTGGCCATGCTGCATCGAGCAGGCCGAATGATAGGCGACGGTCAGATCCGGCTTCACTGTCGGTTCGGGCATATCGAGCGTCGCCAGGAATTCCGTCACGTCCTTCGCCAGCGCCGACACGCGCTTAGCCTTGTCGGAATAGGCCGGATCAAGCCGCAGCATGAAGCCGTAGTCCTTGATCGTCGTCCCGCAGCCCGACGCGGTGATGACGACGGCGTCCAGCCCACCATTCTCGATCTCCGCGGTCCATGCGTCCACGTTCTGCCGTGCGGAGACAAGTGCTGCTTCCTCGCGCCCCATGTGGTGTACGAGCGAGCCACAGCATGTCTCGCCCCTGGGCACCACGACCTCGACGCCGAGCCTTGTCAGAAGGGAGATCGTCGCGTCGTTGATGCCGGGGTCGAGCACGGCCTGCGCGCAGCCGGTCAAAAGCGCGACGCGTTTCTTGCGCGTGCCAGCCGCCTTGTGCAGGCCTGGCGATGAGTTCCTGGAGCGTCGTGGCACGGAGCCCGGCGCCAGCTTCAGCATAGCCGAAAGCGGCTTCAGCGCCGGCAGTGCATCGAACAGCCCGGCAAACGGCCGCCCGATCTTCGCCAGCATCAGTGCCGTGCGGAACCGGGCAGGATAGGGCAGCACGGCGGCCAGCAGCGAACGGATGGCGCGGTTCGCGAACGGCCGCTTGTAGGTCTTCTCGATATGGGTGCGCGCATGGTCGACCAGGTGCATGTAGTTCACGCCGGATGGACACGTCGTCATGCAGGACAGGCAGGAGAGGCAGCGGTCGATATGCGTGACGATCTGCTCGTCCGCCGGCCTGCCTTTCTCCAGCATGTCCTTGATCAGGTAGATGCGCCCGCGCGGGCTGTCGAGCTCGTTGCCCAGAGTCACATAGGTCGGGCAGGTCGCCGTGCAAAACCCGCAATGCACGCATTTGCGCAGTATCTTTTCCGATTCCTCGACATGCGGATCGGCAAGCTGTTCGGCGGTGAAGGTGGTTTGCATTCAGTCAATCCGTTTGACCGGTCCGAGAAGATGAGGCGTCGGCGCTCCGACAGGAAATCCGGCGCTGTCCAGCAGGATGAAATTGCCGGCGACCGGTTTCCGCAGAATCTTTCGAATATTGTTTTGAATTTTTTCCACTTCGGGAACGCGTGGAGTCGGCAATATGAGTACCGCAATGGTGCGGCCGTCAAGATTCTGCTGGAAAGGCATGCGCTTGTCGCAGGTTACGAGCCAAGTGTAGCCTTCACTGGAAGCCTTGGAGATCACGCTCCCGTCCGGCTGGCTGCGCCAGCTTTCGGGAAATGCCTCTACGACCACCTGTTCATCGGACAGCATCGAGAGGAGATCTATCGGAACGGCTTCGTCAGCAAGCGCTCTTATCACGCTGCGGCTCGGCCAAAATTTCTGGCGGCGAGCAGTATCGCGGCCTCGGCGCGCTCGCGGCTGATGCCCGGATAGTTCCGCAACAAATCGTCAAGCGACAACCCTGCCGCAAGATTCTCGAAGAAGGCTTCGACGGGAACACGCGTTCCCTTGAATACGAGGGCACCGCTGACGACGTCAGGCTTCGATTCGAACAGATCGTGTTCGGTCAGAAGCGGTTGTTTCATGACGTGATCTCCATCTTCATACCCGAATATTATCTCATCTTGCCCGGATTGAGCAGGCCGCCCCTAGATCAGCCAGCTTTCCGGCTTCTTGATGGGTTCGCCGCGCTGCAGCGCCTGGATGCCGATGATGCAGCGGACGATGAACCAGACGGCCACCGCGAAGGCGAGGATGAACCCGATGATGACGAACATCAGCACGAACGAGATCAGCGCATAGAGCAGGCCGATCCAGAAGGTTCGGATCTGCCAGGTATAGTGGCTCTCCACGAAGCCGCCTGCCTTGCCGCGGTTCACATAGGCGATGACCAGCCCGATCAGGCCGGTGACGCCGATGACGAGGCCGACAAGATAGAGGACATAGACCACAAGCGCGTTCGTCTGGCCGGGTTCCAGCCAACGGTCGGTCTGGCGCGGGGCGGCGGGCGGCGGTGTTTCGGTCATGGTTGGCTCTCCTCCGTTGATCTCGCGAGAGTAGCAGAGTTGTCGGCCCGTGCCATGCGTCCCGGATTGAACAGCCCCTTGGGGTCGAACTCTGCCTTGACCCTTGCCGAGAGTGCAGCCAGCGCCGGCGATTCAGGCTCAAATGCTGCCACGGCCGCGCGCCATGCCGGGCTCGCGCGCATCAGCGTCGCGTGACCGCCGCCGAACTGGCGCAGCAGCGCGCGCAGCACGTCGGCTTCCGGCTCGGCCTCCATGCGCAGCCAGACAAGCCCGCCTTGCCAGTCGTAGAAGGCGTCACAGCCGGCCTGCATGCGCAGCGCCAGCACCATCTTGTGCGCTTCCGACGGCGTCATCGAGACGCGCCAGACCGGTCGCCACGTGCCGTCGGCGAACGGGGCGCAGTCGCGGATGTCGCGCCAGAGCAGTTTTGATTCCAGCCCCGTCGTCTCGTCGATCGGGCCGGCGTTTTTGAGCAGGCTCTTCAATGTCTCGACCCGCGATGCGACCGACGGCCCAAAGCCCTCGACGCGAAGCAGCGTTGCAGGGTCGGACCCGCGCAGACTGCCTGCCACGCGCTCGGTCACACCGTAGGGCAGGTGCGTCGCGCCCGACACTTCCGCGCTCGATCCCATGGCGAGCGCCATCGCCGCTGTCCCCATTTCGTCGGTCAGGCCGCGTATGGCGAGCGTCGTCTCGGTCTCGGCCGACGGCAGCACCTTGATCGTCACGTCGGTCATCACGCCGAGCGTGCCCCACGAGCCGGCCATCAGCTTTGAGAGGTCGTAGCCGGTAACGTTTTTCACCACGCGCCCGCCCGACTTGAACGTCTCGCCTCGGCCCGAGACCACATTCACACCGAGGATGTGGTCGCGCGCCGCGCCCGCCGTCAGTCGGCGCGAGCCAGAGAGGTTCGCGGCCATGGTCCCGCCGATCGTGCCGCCCTTGCCGCCGCGCGTGTCGTGCGCCAGCAGCCGCGAGCAGTCCATCGGCTCGAAGGCGAGTTGCTGCCGGTTCTGCGCCAACAGGCTCTCGATGTCGGCGACCGGCGTTCCGGCCTTGGCCGACAGCACCAGCTCCTCGGGCTCGTAGAGCGTCACGCCAGACATGGCAGAAAGATCGATCGCATGCTCGCATTGCATGGGATGCCCGATACCGCGCTTCGACCCATGCCCGACGATCTCGATAGGCGCCTCTTCCGAGATCGCCCACTGCACGGCCTCGGCCACGTCGGCGTTGGTGAAGGGAAGGAAGGTGGTCATGGGCGTCCGCTGGTGCCGGTTCCTCGCCCCCGCGAAGCGGGGGAGAGGTGGCGTCCCGTCACGCCCCCCTCTGTCCTGCCGGACATCTCCCCCACGAGGGGGGAGATTGGCAGCTTCGGCGGCGTTGCCTGTGCTGCAACGCTGAAGATTGGCAAAAGCCTGCGTGCAGCCTGATCTCCCCCCGTGTGGGGGAGATGGCCAGCAGGCCAGAGGTGGGCGTCGTAAAGCATCAACATCAAATCTAAAACCTCGGGATGCTCGGGAACGGCAGCTTGCCGCCCGAAACGTGCATGCGACCGAGTTCCGCGCAGCGGCGCAGTTGCGGGAACACCTTGCCGGGATTGAGCAGGTGGTTGGGGTCGAAGGCGCACTTCACGCGCATCTGCTGGTCGAGATCGATCTGGCTGAACATCTCGCTCATCAGGTCGCGCTTCTCGATGCCGACGCCGTGTTCGCCGGTCAGCACGCCGCCGACCTCGACGCACAGCCGCAATATGTCAGCGCCGAACTGTTCGGCTCGGTCGAGTTCGCCGGGATTGTTGGCATCGAACAGGATGAGCGGATGCAGATTGCCGTCGCCGGCATGGAAGACATTGGCGACGCGCAGATCGTATTTCTCCGAAAGCGCGCGCATGCCGGCCAGCACGCGCGGCAGTTCCTTGCGCGGGATGGTGCCGTCCATGCAGATATAATCCGGCGAGATGCGCCCCACGGCCGGAAACGCCGCCTTGCGTCCAGCCCAGAAGGCCAGCCGTTCTTCCTCTGATGCGGAGATGCGGCAGGTGGTCGAGCCGTTTTGATGCGCGATGGCCTCGACGCGGCCGATCAGGTGATCGACCTCCACCACAGGCCCGTCCAACTCGACGATCAGCAGCGCCTCGACGTCAAGCGGATAGCCGACATTGACAAAGTCCTCAGCGGCCTTGATCGCAGGGCGGTCCATCATCTCCATGCCGCCGGGGATGATGCCGGCCCCGATGATGTCGGCAACGCACTTGCCGCCCTGTTCGCTGGTCGGAAAGCCGATCAGCAGCGCGCGCGCCGTGTCCGGCTTCTTCAGGATGCGCACCGTCACCTCGGTCACCACCCCGAGCAAACCCTCCGAGCCGGTCATGACGCCGAGCAGATCGTAGCCGCCGGCGTCGAGATGCTTGCCGCCGAGGCGGATCACCTCGCCGTCCATCAGCACCATCTCGATGCCGAGCACGTTGTTGGCCGTCAGCCCGTATTTCAGGCAGTGCACGCCGCCTGAATTCTCCGCGACATTGCCGCCGATCGAGCAGGCGATCTGCGAGGAGGGGTCCGGTGCGTAGTAGAAGCTTTCTTCCTCCACCGCGCGGGTGATGCCGAGATTGGTGACGCCCGGCTGCACCACCACGCAGCGGTTCGGGTAGTCGATCTCAAGGATGCGGTTGAAGCGGCTCATGACCAGCAGCACCGCGTCCTCAAGCGGCAGCGCGCCGCCCGAAAGCCCGGTGCCGGAACCACGCGGGACGACGCGGATGCCGCGCTCGTTGCAATATTTCAGGATGCGCGAAACCTGCGCCACCGTCTCGGGCAGTACGACGACGAGCGGCATCTGGCGGTAGGCGGTCAGCCCGTCCGTCTCGAAGGCGCGCATCTCGTTGGCGGCGTCCACCACGCCTTCGCCGGGCACTATGGTGCGCATGTCGGCCACGATCTCCGCGCGCCGCTGCAGCGTCTCGGTGTCGGGCTTCGGCATCGCCAGACCGGACATCATGTTCCTCCACAAGCTGGTAAAAAGCTTTTACCAATTGTGCCTTGCGCTGGCAAACAGACTTTGCCGCAGTGCCGGAATGACTGACGGGCGCGGCCGGCAGCGGCAAAGTGACGCTGGGGAAGTCTATTCGCCCGCAGGCAGCCTGTCGCGCTCGGCATGGGTGCGTCGGATGCGCCGCACAGCCCACCAGACGAGAAGCACCACGACCGGCACCGAAACGGCGGTGACCAGTTCAGGCGCGACCGCGTGTCCGAAGATGGTAGCGCCCTTCGCCATGTAGCCGATCAGGCCGACGACATAGTAGGACACCGCAGCGACGGAGAGCCCTTCCACGGTCTGCTGCAGCCGCAGTTGCAGCCGCGCGCGGTTGTTCATCGATGCCAGGAGGTCGCGGTTCTGCTTCTCCACCTCGACGTCCACCCAGGTGCGCAGCAGCGTCGTGGCGCGGGTCAGCTTGCGAGACAGGTTGGCCTGTCGTTCCTCGACCGAGCGGCATGTGCGCATTGCTGGCGCGACCCGGCGTTGCAGGAAGCCTGCCCACGTCTCGAAACCGGGCACCGCTTCCTCTTCCAGCGCTTCCAGCCGTTCCAGCACGATCCCGTCATAGGCGCGGCTGGCGCCGAAACGGTAAAGGCTGGCGGCGGCGTCTGCTTCCAGCTCTGCGGCCAGTTCGGTCAGGTCCACCAGCAGCGCCTGGCTGTTGCGGGCGTCCGTATCCTTCATCTCGCGCGTGATGTCGGCCAGCCGGTCCTCGATGCGGCGCACCCGCCCGGACAGCGAAAGCGCCAGCGGCAGGCCAAGCATGGCAAGCGTTCGATAGGTCTCGATGTCGATCAGCCGCTGCGAAAGCGCGCCGGTGCGCGCCGGCGAAAGGCCTCGGTCGAGCACGAGGATGCGGGTGAGGCCGTCGCCGTCCTGACGGAAATCGGTGACGATCGCGGCGTTACCGCGCTCGACCAGCGAGTAGCACAGGCTTGCCGGATCGAACTGCGCGATCAGCTTTTCGCTCTCAGGCGTCCACTCCCGGATTTCCAGCCTGATGCCCGATATGACGGTTCCGGGTGGGCTGAAGCCATTGCCGAAAGGCGAGCGCTCTAGAGGCTCGCCGTCGCTGCCGAGCGGCCCTTCCCACAGATAGGTCGAGAATTCGGTATGGCGCTCCCAGCGCAGCGAGCCGCTGCCCCATTTCATGGCGTGGTGGCGGGCCGCCCGCTCGGGGGGCGCGATGCCGAGACCTCGCGAAAGCTCCGACAGCACCGCGTGATCGACCACCGAGCCGCCCTCGGTCATGAACGAGAGCTGCATGAGCAGGCGCGGCTGCCCGACCAGCGGATAAGGCCGCGAATGCACCTCGCCGAGCGCACCGGCACGTCCCTCATGGGCGGGGAAGCCGAGCACGCTAGCCGTCATCAGGGGCTTGAAGTCCAAGGTCTTGTCGGCTTCGGGCACTGCCGTCTTCCGTGTGTAGTTGATCGACAATGCTTATGACGGATCGGGGAAACCTGCCAACCGGATGCCGACATCGCCCGGCGCGGTCAGGCGATGGATGAATTGTAAGTCACGCCCCAAAGAGTGGATAAATAAATTGACCAGTATAGGCCTGAGGCTCTATTATGCTTTGACGCGAGCGTTTCCGGCGCAATTCCCTTGAACGAGATTTTTTCCAGGATCGAGCATTCCCGCACCGCCGACGAGGTGGTGCAGCAGATCGAGGCGCTTGTCCTCGAGGGTGTGCTGCGCGTCGGCGACCAGTTGCCGGGCGAGCGCGATCTTGCCCGCCAGCTCGAAGTGTCGCGGCCGATCCTGCGCGACGCACTGAAGAACCTGGAGACGCGCGGGCTGCTGACATCGAGGCATGGCGGCGGCACTTACGTCGCCGACGTCATCGGCCAGGTCTTCGCCCGGCCTGTCACCGAACTCTTTGCTACCCACCCCAAGGCCGCGCGCGACTATCTGGAATACCGCCGCGAGATCGAGGGCATCGCTGCCGAATACGCCGCGCGCCGCGCGACCGCCGACGACCTTGCCCTGCTCGAACGCATCGTCGAACGCATGAGGCAGGTCCATCCTTCCGGCGATATGGAGGGCGAGGCCGAGATCGATGTCGAGTTCCATCAGGCGATCGGCGAGTGCGCGCACAACATCATGCTGATGCACACGCTGCGGTCCTGCTACCGCCTTTTGTCCGACGGCGTGCTGCAGAACCGCATCCTGGTCTACAACCTGCCGGACGCGAGTGCCGCCTTGCTAGACCAGCACCTGGCGATATACGAGGCCGTCAGGAAGGGCGAACCGTCGGCTGCCCGCCGGGCCGCGATGGATCACATCACCTACATCGAGCAGGCAATGGCCGAGGCCGAGCGCACCGGCGAATGGCAGCGCGTCGCGCGGCTGCGTCTGCGCCAGCGTAGTTAGAAGGAAAGAAGACATGTCCACGCAAACCTACGGAAAGCCCCTCAGGGGTACGCCCATGTCCATTCTCGAGATCGACGACCTCAAGAAAATGGCAAAGAAGCGCGTGCCGAAGATGTTCTTCGACTACGCCGATTCCGGCGCGTGGACGGAAAGCACCTACCGCGCCAACGAGGAGGATTTCCACAAGATCAAGCTTCGCCAGCGCGTGCTTGTCGACATGAGCGGCCGCTCGCTGGAATCCACCATGATCGGCGAAAAGGTGAAGATGCCCGTCGCGCTCGCGCCGACAGGCATGACCGGCATGCAGCACCCTGACGGCGAAATCCTTGCCGCGCAGGCGGCGGAGGAGTTCGGCGTCCCCTTCACGCTTTCCACCATGGCGATCTGCTCTATCGAGGACGTGGCCGAGAACACGAAGAAACCCTTCTGGTTCCAGCTCTACGTCCTGAGGGACCGCGACTTCGTCTACAACCTCATCGACCGCGCCAAGGCGGCGAAGTGCTCCGCCTTGGTGCTGACCCTCGACCTCCAGATTCTCGGCCAGCGCCACAAGGACCTGCGCAACGGCCTCTCCGCGCCGCCAAAATTCACGCCCAAGCACATCTGGCAGATGGCGACGCGCCCCGGCTGGTCGTTCGGCATGCTGGGCACGAAGCGCCGCACCTTCCGCAACATCGTCGGCCACGCCAAGGGCGTCGGCGACCTCGCTTCGCTGTCCTCCTGGACGACTGAGCAGTTCGACACACAACTGTCCTGGAAGGACGTCGAGTGGATCAAGGAGCGCTGGGGCGGCAAGCTGATCCTCAAGGGGATCAACGATGTCGAGGATGCGGTCATGGCCGCCAAGACCGGCGCCGACGCCATCATCGTCTCCAACCACGGCGGTCGCCAGCTCGACGGCGCACCATCCTCCATCTCGATGGTCGAACCCATCGTTGACGCCGTCGGCGACAAGATAGAGGTTCACATGGACGGCGGCATCCGTTCCGGTCAGGACGTGCTGAAGGCGCTCTGCCTCGGGGCCAAGGGCACCTATATCGGCCGGCCGTTCCTCTATGGCCTTGGCGCGAT
This sequence comes from Mesorhizobium sp., assembly GCF_016793485.1. GTDB lineage: Bacteria > Pseudomonadota > Alphaproteobacteria > Rhizobiales > Rhizobiaceae > Mesorhizobium_K. Next base: position 333,773 of record NZ_JAEULZ010000046.1, read on the forward strand.
GGGCAAGCCCGGCGTCACCAAGGCGTTGGAGATCATCTATAAGGAGATGGACGTCACGCTCGCGCTCTGCGGCAAGCGGCTGATCACACAGGCCAGCCGCGAGATGCTGCTGCGCTGACGCCCTTCCTTCTCCCCCTGAGGGAGAAGGTGGATCGGCGCGCTTGCGCCGAGACGGATGAGGGGTAAGCCAGCGCCTGTCCACCCTCATCCGACTTCGCTTCGCTCAGCCACCTTCTCCCTCAAGGGGAGAAGGAAAGAGCGCGCCTCACACGCACCCTCGTCAAACGCGGTCGTCTGGTCTAGGCAGGTGCATGACCGGCATTTCCTTCTCCGACGCCCGAGGCCCAGACGGCATCGTCATATACGCCATCGGCGATGTCCACGGCCGTCTCGACCTGATGACCCGCATGCACGAGACCATCGCCCGCGACATCGATCACCACGGCCGCGACTGGCGCATCGTCCATCTCGGCGACTACGTTGATCGCGGCAGGGACTCGGCCGGCGTCATCGGTTTTCTGATAAGCCGCAGCGCCGAGAGCGGCGGCCGCGTGGTCTCGCTTGCTGGCAATCACGACACGGGTTTTCTCGACTTCCTGGCGCTGCCTGATCCCGAAGGCCTGTTCGCGCGTTATGGCGGCGTCGAGACGGCGCGCTCCTACGGCGTGGTGCTGGAACCGGAAGACCCTTCGGCTTTCCGCGCCGGAGCGCGGGCGCTTGCCGATGCCGTACCAGCCAGCCATCGCGCGTTCCTCGGCGGGCTCGCGTTTTCAGCCGCGTTCGGCGACTTCTTCTTCTGCCATGCCGGAATCCGCCCCGGTGTTGCGCTTGAGGCGCAGGACCACCTCGACCTGATCTGGATCAGGGGCGAGTTCCATCGTCACGAGGGGCTATACCAGAAGGTGATCGTGCACGGCCACACGCCGGTCGCGCAGGCCCAGATCCTGCCCAACCGTGTCAATGTCGACACCGGCGCCTACGCAACAGGCCGTTTGACCGCGCTCGCCATAGACGGCGCGCAGAAACGTCTGTTGACGGCGGAATGATTATTTAGCGGGAGATCGACGCGGTGACGCCGTAGCCGTCGACGACCGCATGCCCGCTCGACGCGTCAGCGGCATAGATGCCGACGCCCCAGACGGCGATACCTGTAAGCATGGCAAGCGAAAGAAGCGCGGCTTTCACGGGAGTCATCTCGGTTTGTTGCCCTGCTCACATCTGGCACGAATTGAGTTACGAATGCGTTTCGGTCCAGATGCGTCGCACGGGCGGTTTCGTATGCCGCCAGTGATACCCAAGCCCTGTATCCCAAACATGTCGCCCGCCGGTCCGAAACGGATCAGTCGTGAATCAATCCCGAAACAGGAAGGCGCGCCCATCTACGCAGGGTTAACGCACGAAGCCAGCGCGAAGCTTGCCGTCCACAAGGAAAGAAACCGGCCGTGCCAAAAATGCAACGGATGGGCGAGCGGTGGCTCAACATGACCTCGGCCCCGTGCCCCGCTTCCCTACTTCTCCCTCCGTGGCGGGGAGTGCTCTTTGAAAAAGCCGGACTGCGAAAGCAGGGCGTGGCAACGACGAAGTGCGGCCCTAAGCGATTAGGGTTCCTCGCCCCTGCGAAGCGGGGGAGAGGTGGATCGGGCGAAGCCCGAGACGGTGAGGGGGAGCAACCTGTCCAAAAAAAGACGAGACAGTTGGTCTGGCAAGGACCCCCTCTCCGTCCGCTTCCGCTCCAAACCTCTCCCCCCCGCTTCGCAGGGGCGAGGAAACGGCGCCCTTGTCGTTAACGTCCTTGGCGCACTCCACCTTGCCCGTTTCCGCGCCGTCGTTTAGGACGCGCCCTGTCTAACAATGTCTACGATACAACGTTCACCAGAAGCGACGAATCCCATGGCCGACAAATCCGAAAAGACAAAGGCGCGGCTGCCGCGCGGCTTCGTCGACCGTCCGGCCGAGGACATCCGCGCCGTCGAGAAGATGACGGCGAAGATCAGGGAGGTCTACGAGCTCTACGGCTTCGAGCCGGTCGAGCAACCGCTGATCGAATACACCGACGCGCTCGGCAAGTTCCTTCCCGATCAGGATCGCCCCAACGAAGGCGTCTTCTCCTTTCAGGACGATGACGACCAGTGGCTGTCGCTGCGCTACGACCTGACAGCGCCGACCGCGCGCTTCGTGGCGGAAAACTACGAGCGCCTGCCGAAGCCTTATCGCAGCTATCGCTCCGGCTGGGTGTTCCGCAACGAGAAACCCGGTCCCGGCCGCTTCCGCCAGTTCATGCAGTTCGACGCCGACACGATCGGCACGCCGGGCGTCGCCGCCGACGCCGAGATGGCGATGATGATGGCCGACGTGATGGAAGCGCTCGGCATCAAGCGCGGCGATTATGTGATCCGCGTCAACAACCGCAAGGTGCTGGATGGCGTGCTGGAGGCCATCGGAGTTACGGACGACTGGCAGAAATTGGCCGTGCTTCGCGCCATCGACAAGGCTGATAAGTTTTCTTTGCTGGAAGTGCGCAAGTTACTTCAACAGGGCCGCTGGGATGGAGGGCAGGAGGGAGAAGGCGACTTCACCAAGGGCGCCGGATTGGATGACAAGGCTTCGGATGTCATCCTAGCCCTCGTACAGATTGAAGACAAAAATAAAGCTCTGCTGGCAGGAGAAAAGGTTAGTTCCGCCGTAGATCGGATGGAGGCATCGAAGAGAGAGGGATTTCGCGCGCGGACCATCTTCGGTGCAATGCGCAATGTGACGTCACATGTCTCGGTCAAGTTTGAGGGTGCCGAACAACTTGAGGAAATCTGGTCGCTGGTAGTTGCTGCCGGCTACGACGACGGTCGCATTCGCATCGACCCCTCCGTCGTCCGCGGCCTCGAATACTACACCGGCCCCGTCTACGAAGCAGAACTCCTCGCCGAAATTCCCAACGAGGAAGGCAAGATCGTGCGCTTCGGCTCGGTCGGCGGCGGCGGGCGTTACGACGGCCTCGTGTCCCGCTTCCGTGGCGAGCCGGTCCCGGCGACCGGCTTTTCCATCGGCGTCTCGCGCCTCACCGCCGCGCTGAAGGCGCTCGGCAAGCTCGACACGTCCGATGTCATCGCGCCGGTCGTGGTGCTCGTCATGGACAAGGACACGGAGAGCCTCGGCCGCTACCAAAAGATGGTGTCGGAGTTGCGCAAGGCCGGCATCCGCGCCGAAATGTATCTCGGCGGCGCGGGTATGAAGGCCCAGGTCAAATATGCCGACCGGCGTGGTAGCCCGGCCGTCGTCATCCAGGGCGGCAACGAACGCGCCGAAGGCGTCGTCCAGATCAAGGACCTGATCGAAGGCGCGCGCCTCGCCGCGAGCATCGCCGACAATGCCGAATACAAGGAAGCCCGCCCGGGACAGGTGACGGTGCCCGAGGCCGACCTTGTCGCCGAGGTGAAGAAAATCCTCGACGCGCAGGCGGCGGAGCGCGGACGTGGCTAGGAGAGGTCGCGTTCTGTCGCGCCCCCCTCTGGCCTGCCGGCCATCTCCCCCACGAGGGGGGAGATTTGCTGTCGCGTCGACTTTCGCCAATCGCCGACTTGGCAGGATGGGCAGCGCCATCGCAGCCGCTGATCTCCCCCCATGTGGGGGAGATGGCCGGCAGGCCAGAGGGGGGCGCCGCAGAGCACTGGCGCATCCCGCATGGAGCGTCACCCCATGACCTCCCGCTACCCCGCCATTGCGCCAGACATCCTCGCGCTCTTCGCCGCACGCAACGCGGCGACCGTCGACGTTCCCGTGCTCCAGCCGGCCGACCCCTTCCTCGACATGGCGGGCGAAGACCTTCGCCGCCGCATCTTCCTCACCGAGAGCGAGACGGGCGCGGCGCTTTGCCTGCGTCCGGAATTCACCATTCCCGTCTGTCTCGACCACATCGCGTCCCAGGCCGGCACCCCGCGCCGCTACTCCTATCTCGGCGAGGTTTTCCGCCAGCGCCGCGAAGGCGGAAACGAGTTCTTCCAGGCGGGCATCGAGGATCTCGGCGACAAGGACACGGCCTCCGCCGACGCGCGCTCGATAGCCGATGCGCACGCGCTGCTGTCGCTGGCGCTATCAGGCGTCCCGCTGACGGTCACGCTCGGCGACCAGTCGGTGTTCGAGGCGGTGCTGGCCGCGCTCGGCCTGCCGCGCGGCTGGCGCATGCGCCTCGCGCGCGCCTTCGGTTCGGCCGAGCAGCTTGCGGCGGCCCTTGCCGACCTCGCCAATCCGCCGAAGAATGGCGCACTGCCCGAAGCCGTCGCCACGCTGGTGGCCGACGGCGATCAAGAGCGGCTGGCCGAACACATCGCCGCCGACATGGCCGACGCCGGCCTCTCAGCCACAGCCGGGCGCACGCCGCAGGAGATTGCGCGACGTCTGGTCGAGAAGGCCGAATTGCGCAGCGTGCGCCTGTCGTCGGAAGCCTTTTCCGCGCTGGAGACCTTCCTGGCTATCGACGTGCCGCTGAACGAGGCGGCAGCCGCGCTCGAACAGTTCGCGAAGTCCGCCGGCGTTTCGCTTGGGTCAGCGCTCGCCAATTTCTCCGCCCGCGTCGACGCGGTCGAGGCGGAAGGCCTGCCGCTGGCGTCGATCCGTTACGACGCCGCTTTCGGTCGTCCGCTCGACTACTATACGGGCCTCGTCTTCGAGATTTCCGCAGGCGATGGTGCAAGGCCGCTCGCCGGCGGCGGTCGCTACGACCGTCTGCTCACCCTGCTCGGCGCGAAGTCGCCGATCCCGGGCGTCGGCTTTTCTGTCTGGCTCGACCGCATCGAGACGATGAGGGGAGGCAAGGCATGACCATCACGCTCGCCATTCCCTCGAAGGGGCGCCTCAAGGATCAGTCTCTTGAAATCCTGGCGAAGGCCGGGCTGCCCGTCAGCCTCCCGTCGGACGACCGCAAATACCGCGCCCGCATCGAGGGCCGTGACGATATCGAGATCGCCTTCCTGTCGGCCTCGGAGATATCAGGTGAGATCGGGCAGGGCACGGTCGATCTCGGCATCACCGGCGAGGACCTCCTGCGCGAGAACGTCGCCGATTGGGAAAGCAAGGCGGCCATCGAGGTGCGGCTGGGCTTCGGCCCGGCGGACGTGGTGGTAGCCGTGCCGGAGAGCTGGCTCGATGTCGACACCATGGCCGACCTCGACGATGTCGCCGCCGAGTTCCGCCAGCGCCACGGCCGCCGCCTGCGCATCGCGACGAAATACTGGCGGCTGACGCAGCAATTCTTCTCGCAACTGCACGGCATACAGGTCTATCGCATCGTCGAAAGTCTCGGCGCGACCGAGGGTGCCCCCGCCGCCGGCTCGGCAGACGTCATCGTCGATATCACGACCACCGGCTCGACCCTGCGCGCCAACCGGCTGAAGATTCTCTCCGACGGCGTCATCCTGCGGTCGCAGGCCTGTCTCGTCCGGGCCCTCAGGACGCGTTCGCCCGCCGGCGAGGCGCTTGCCGGCTCCGTTGCGGCCCAGATTGCGCAGACACTTCGCGGATGATGGCCGCCAACGCCTGGGCTTCCTCCTGCATCGGGCCGTTCCTGCGCCAGGCGAGGCAAACCCGGCGCTCCGGCATGGGCTCGGCGAAGGGCACGATCTTCAGGTCCGGCATCGCGCCCGCCGCCTCGATCGCCATTTCCGGCACCAGCGTGACGCCCATGCCGTGCGCCACCATCTGCAACAGCGTGGTCAGGCTCGTCGCCCCATAGCTCGCCATCGCAACGGGCTTGACGCTGCCGCAGACCGAAAGTGCCTGCTCGCGCATGCAATGCCCTTCCTCCAGCAGCATCAGCCTCTCCAGTGCCGGGCTTTCCGGCGGCACCGGCGGCGCGGCAAACGCCGGATCGTCTCGCGGCACCGCAAGCAGGAAGCGATCGGCGAACAGTTCTTCCGTCGCCAGCCCCGCCGCCTCGATCGGCATCGCGGCGACAAAGGCGTCGAGCCGTCGGCCAAGCGTCTCCTCGACCAGAGTACCGGTGACGGCCTCCCGCAGTTCCAGCCTGAGCTTCGGGAAGCGTTCCCGGATTTCCGGCAGGATGCGCGGCAACAGGTAGGGCGCGATGGTCGGTATGATGCCGAGCCGGAAGCGACCTTCCATGGCGCCGCGCCCTTGTGCGGCGAACCGTTCGATCTCGCGCAACTCGGCAAGCAGCTTTTCGATTCGCGGCTGCAGCGCCGTCGCCTCGTCGGTCAGCCGCACCGCCTTGGCGCTGCGTTCGAAGAGCCGGCAGCCAAGCCGCTCCTCCATCTCCGCGATCTGGCTGGACAACGCCGGCTGGCTCACTCCGGCGATTTCGGCGGCGCGGCCGAAATGCAGCGTCTGCGCCAGCGCGTCGAAATATTCCATCTGCCGGACGGTCAGCTTGATCATAAGCGTTAATTATCGCAAAAAGTTGCAAATGCAATTTGTCTTTATCGATAGGGATGTCTAGTCTGGAATGGTTCTAGACTGCGCTTTGCGCGTCGAACCTTTGGTATCACCCACCCAGAGAGGGAGGCAGACATCGTGACCAAGCCCCGGACATTTGCGGTATCGGCGGACGCGTTCACGTTGCGGCGCAGCCTGCGCGTCCTTCCTCTCCCATCATCGAAGATCGGAGAATAGGCATGGACGCGAAGACAGACGATAAGGGCCCGGGCAAGTGCCCGGTCGTCCACACGGCAGGCAGCGGCACGGGCAACAGCCAGTGGTGGCCGAACCAGCTTCGTGTCGATCTCCTGAACCAGCACTCGTCGAAGTCCGATCCTCTGGACAAGGGTTTCGACTATAGCGAGGAGTTCAAGAAGCTCGATTATGAAGCGCTCAAGAACGACCTGCGCCAGCTGATGACGGACTCGCAGGACTGGTGGCCGGCCGACTTCGGCAACTACGGCCCTCAGTTCATCCGCATGGCATGGCACAGCGCGGGCACGTATCGCGTCGGCGACGGCCGTGGCGGCGGCGGTCGCGGCCAGCAGCGCTTCGCTCCGCTCAACTCTTGGCCGGACAACGTCAACATCGACAAGTCTCGACGCCTGCTGTGGCCGATCAAGCAGAAATACGGCCAGCAGATTTCCTGGGCCGACCTCTACATCCTGACCGGCAATGTCGCGCTGGAGACGATGGGCTTCCGCACTTTCGGTTTCGCCGGCGGTCGCGCCGACACGTGGGAGCCGGATCAGGACGTTTACTGGGGCCGCGAGACCACCTGGCTGCAGCCTAGCAACGACCCGGCGAATAAGAACAACCGCTATTCCGGCGACCGTGATCTGGAGAACCCGCTTGCTGCGGTCCAGATGGGTCTGATCTACGTCAACCCCGAAGGCCCGGACGGCAATCCCGATCCGCTCGCTTCCGCACGGGACATCCGCGAGACGTTCAAGCGCATGGCGATGAACGACGAGGAAACCGTTGCGCTCATCGGCGGTGGCCACACCTTCGGCAAGACGCACGGCGCCTCGGCCGAATCCCACAAGGGCGTCGAGCCGGAAGGCGGCGAACTCGAAGCTCAGGGCTTTGGCTGGACGAGCAACTTCGGCACCGGTTCGGGCGCCGACGCGATAGGCTCGGGCCTCGAAGTGACCTGGACCCAGACGCCCGCGCAGTGGAGCAATTTCTTCTTCGAGAACCTGTTCAAGTTCGAATGGGTGCTTGAGAAGTCGCCGGCAGGCGCAAACCAGTGGGTCGCAAAGGATGCGGGCGAGATCGTGCCGAACGCGCATGATCCGTCGAAGAAGCAGAAGCCGAAGATGCTGACCTCCGACTTGGCGCTGCGCTTCGATCCGGAATACGAGAAGATTTCGCACCGCTTCCTGCAGAACCCGCAGGCCTTCGCCGAAGCCTTCGCCCGCGCATGGTTCAAGCTGACCCACCGCGACCTTGGCCCGCGCTCGCGTTATCTCGGCCCTGAGGTTCCGAAGGAAGAGCTGATCTGGCAGGACCCGGTCCCGGCCGTCGACCATCCTCTGATCGACGCAGCGGACGTCGCTGCGCTCAAGGCCAAGGTTCTGGCCTCGGGCCTGACTGTTTCCGAACTGGTAGGCACAGCATGGGCTTCGGCCTCGACCTTCCGCGGCGGCGACAAGCGCGGCGGTGCCAATGGCGCGCGCGTCCGGCTTGCTCCGCAGAAGGATTGGGCCGTCAACCAGCCCGAGCAGCTTGCCAAGGTGCTCAAGGCGCTGGAGCGCATCCAGATGGAGTTCAATCTCGACCAGAGCGGCGGCAAGAAGGTCTCGCTCGCCGACCTGATCGTGCTGGCGGGCAATGCCGGCGTCGAGGGGGCGGCGAAGGCTGCCGGCCATTCTGTCAGCGTGCCGTTCACGCCCGGACGCACGGACGCCAGCCAGGGGCAGACAGATGTCGAGTCCTTCTCCTATCTCGAACCGGCTGCCGATGGCTTCCGCAATTACCAGAGGGCCCGCTTCTCGGTTCCGGCCGAACACCTGCTGATCGACAAGGCGCAGCTTCTGACGCTGACCGCACCCGAACTCACGGCGCTGATCGGCGGCCTGCGTGCCATCAACATCAACGCGGACGGTTCCTCGCACGGCGTTCTGACCGACAAACCGGGCGCGCTGACCAACGACTTCTTCGTGAACCTGCTCGACATGGGCACGGAGTGGAAGGCGACGTCGGACACGAAGGAAGTGTTCGAGGGACGCGACCGCAAGACCGGCGAAGTCAAGTGGACCGGCACCCGCGTCGATCTCGTCTTCGGCTCGAACTCCATCCTGCGCGCGCTGGCCGAGGTCTATGCGAGCTCCGACGCCAAGGAGAAGTTCGTCAACGACTTCGTCGCGGCGTGGACGAAGGTTATGAACCTCGACCGTTTCGACATCGCCTGATCGGCGCCGCCTCTCGCACCGCTTTTCTGGACGATCACGGAAGTTTGAAACAGGCGCGGCCCCAGTCCGCGCCTGTTTTGCTTAGGGGCTGGGCTTTCCGGAGACGTTGTCGCGCAACTTTAACTCGCTCGCTGGAAAGAATTCATTAACCATAAATTTCTATCGAATCGGGGCAGGCAACGGCCAAATCAGGCAGCACATTTTCGGGGGTCACATGGACATCTCTCGCCGCGGTTTCATCTTCGGATTGCCGCTCTTCGTCGCGGGCTGCTCGACCGGCTCCGACCTCAACGCCTATGGCGCGCGACCCGACGAGCGCTTTCCATTAGCGGCGATGCCTCTGGGACAAGTTAAGCCGGAACTGCGGCGCCAGGAAGTATCCTACGCGACCCGCGAAAGCGCTGGCACCATCGTCGTCAACACACCCGAGCGCCGGCTCTATTACGTGCTTGGTGAGGGCAGGGCGATACGCTATGGCATCGGCGTTGGCCGCGAGGGCCTCGCGTTGAGCGGTGGCGCGACCGTCGGGCGCAAGGCCGAATGGCCGAGCTGGACGCCGACCCAGAACATGATGCGTCGCGATCCGCGTAATCTAAAGTACGCGGGCGGCGTTCCGGGCGGCCCGACCAACCCGCTCGGCGCCCGCGCGCTCTATCTCTACCGCGGCGGCGGCGACACCATGTTTCGCATCCACGGCACAACGCAGCCGGATTCCATTGGCAGGGCGGTGTCCAGCGGTTGCATACGCATGCTGAACCACGATGTGATCGATCTGTATCAACGGGCGCCGGTGGGCACGCGGGTCGTCGTCATCCAGGCTTGAGATTCTGAGCACCCGCTTGCCTTGGCAGGTGCCGCCCGCTAGTCAGCTTGCCATTCGGGCAAACCGGCACAGGAGCGGCACATGCGCCTCGGCGGAAGACTTGCGGCGGCCATCGAAGTTCTCGAGGACATCACGCGGCGGCGAAGGCCGGCGGCAGATGCGCTGAAGGACTGGGGCCTGTCACATCGCTTCGCGGGATCGGGCGATCGCGCCGCCATCGGAAACATTGTCTACGACGCCTTGCGCCGGAAGCGCTCGGCCGGCTGGCTGCTCGACTCGGATTCCTCCCGCGCTCTCGGTTTCGGTGCCCTGCTTCTGGAGTGGAACCAGACCCCCGAGGGACTAAACGCCGCATTGGAGGGCGACCGTTTCGCGCCGCCCCCATTGAGCGACGAGGAAATGCAACGCCTCGCGTCGCGAAAACTGGCCGACGCCCCGGACGAAATCCGTGCCGACGTTCCGGAGTGGTGTGTCCCCTTGCTCCAGAAGGCCTATGGCGATGAGTGGGTCGCGGAAGCCGCAGGTCTTGCCGCGCGTCCACCGCTCGACCTGCGGGTCAACACGCTGAAGGCCGAGCGGGAGAAGGTGCTTTCCGAACTCACGGACATACAGGCGGCACCGGCCGTGCTTGCACCGAATGGCATCCGCATCCCGCCGATCGATGGCTCCGGACGCCATCCCAACGTCCAGGCCGAACCGGCTTTCCAGAAGGGCTGGTTCGAGGTGCAGGATGAGGGGTCGCAGGTCGTCGCCGCACTAGCGGATGCCAAACCGGGCATGCAGGTTCTCGATTATTGCGCCGGCGCAGGCGGCAAGACGCTGGCCATGTCGGCCGCAATGGAAAACCGCGGACAGGTCTTCGCCTACGACTCCGAAAAGGCGCGCCTTGCGCCGATCTTCGACAGGCTGCGCCGCGCCGACAGCCGCAACGTCCAGGTCGTCGCGAAGCCGCAGGAGCTGAATCCGCTCCGGGGGCAGATGGATCTCGTTCTGGTCGACGCGCCATGCACCGGTTCGGGCACTTGGCGTCGGCGACCCGATGCAAAGTGGCGTCTGTCGGAGAAGCAGCTAGGCGTTCGAACGAACGAACAAAAAGCCATTCTCGATGCCGCCAGCGCATATGTGAAACCGGGCGGACGCCTCGTCTACATCACATGCTCGGTGTTTCCTGCCGAAAATGCCGAACAGATCGAAGGCTTCCTGGCGAGCCGCCAGGACTTCGAGCCAGCCGGGCATACTCGTCTCTGGAGCGAACATTTCCCGGGGCAGGAGGCCGCAGCCCGCATCGATGATCGGCTCGGCATCTCGCTATCGGCCGCAAAGACCGGCACCGACGGCTTCTATTTCGCAAGTCTTGTCAGGTCTGGATAGCGCTGGGCAAAATCCTTGATTTGAGACCACACCGGCATAGATAGCCCGCTGAAGCTGCACTCGAAGGTGAAGAGATGTCCGCGCGATCCGCCATAACGCCCTTCATACTTCTCGTGGTAGGCGGCGGGTTGCTCATCGGTCTGTTGACCGCGCCCGGCCCCTGGTATGCGGAACTGGCGAAACCATCTTTCAATCCGCCAAACTGGATTTTCGGTCCTGTCTGGACGATTCTTTACGTGCTGATCGCAGTGGCCGGCTGGCGGGTCTGGCAACGCGACCGCTCCGGTCCCGCCATAAAGCTCTGGTGGCTTCAGCTTGTGCTGAACTTCGCATGGTCGCCGGTTTTCTTCGCCCTTCACAGCGTTGGTTTCGCGCTCGTCATCATTGTCGCTCTCTTCGCGACGATCCTTGCTTTCATAGCTGTCGCCCGCAGCACCGATCATGTGTCGGCTTGGCTGTTCGTGCCTTACGCCTGCTGGGTCGGGTTTGCTTCCCTGCTCAACGGGGCGATCTGGCAACTGAACTGATTGCTGCGCTGCACAAAACCATTTGCGCTGACTGCCCTCGTTTGTCATAAGCTGCCCGCAAACGAGGTCGACGCGGTGGCGCTTCCTAAGACAATTCCCGATCCGAACTACGAGGAGCGCGTTCGCGCTTCCTTCGCGCGCCAAAACGCGATGACCACCATCGGCGCCGAACTGACGCTGGTGACGCCGGGCATCGTCGAGATCGAAATGCCTTTTTCCACGGCGCTGACCCAACAGCATGGATTCCTGCACGCCGGCGTGATCGCGGCGGCGCTCGATTCCGCCTGCGGCTATGCGGCGCTTTCGATCATGCCGGAAAACGCCGCCGTGCTGAGCATCGAGTTCAAGGTCAACCTGCTCTCGCCCGGCAGGGGCGCACGCTTCCTGTTCAGGGGATCGGTGACCAAGCCCGGCCGCACCATCATCGTAGCCGACGGGCAGGCTTATGCGATCGGGTCCGACGAGGAAACGAAGCTCATCGCCACGATGACCGGCACGATGATGACTATCGTCGGCCGCGAAGGGATGGAGGGCTAGGTGCCGCCTGTCGCCATGCTCGCCGGAAGGCCCGTGCTTTTCGCAATGGCAGCCGATGCCGAGTACGGCCCCCATCTCCAGGCGCTGTTCACGCCGCTGATGACGGGCGTAGGCCCGGTCGAGGCCGGTATCGTGCTGACCAAGGCGTTGTTTGAACTCAAGGCTGCCGGCAACCTACCTGCTGCGGTCGTGTCTCTGGGATCGGCCGGCAGCCGCAGGTTGCACCGCGCTGGTGTCTATCAGGTCGCCTCCGTGGCCTATCGCGACATGGATGCGTCGGCCTTCGGCTTCGAAAAAGGCGTCACGCCGTTCCTCGACCTTCCGGCGACCGTCGAGCTTCCTGTCCGCATCCCGGGCGTCAAGGAAGCGACGCTGTCGACTGGCGCCGCGGTGATCGCTGGCTCGGGATACGAGGTGATCGCTGAGGACATGGTCGATATGGAGACATTCGCCTGCCTGCGCGCCTGCCAGGCCTTTGGCGTCCCGCTGATCGGCCTGCGGGGCATTTCCGACGGCGACGCCGATGTCGAGCACATTGGCGACTGGCTGGAATACCTGCATGTTGTCGATGAGAGGCTGGCCGAGGCGGTCCGGAGACTTGAAGCAGCGCTTGCCGACGGTACGATCATCCTTTGAAACGACGCAACCCATTGCGCCGACTCGGTTCTTTCTTTAAACGCCCGCCATGAAGCAAGACGCGCATCAAGACTCCATCCTCATCATCGATTTCGGAAGCCAGGTCACGCAACTGATTGCTCGGCGCATCCGTGAGTCAGGCGTCTACTGCGAAATCCACCCATTCCAGAACGCCGCCGAAGCCTTCGAGCGCTTGAAACCGAAGGGCGTGATATTCTCCGGCGGGCCGGCCTCCGTGCCCGATGAAGGCAGCCCCCGCGCACCGCAGGCGGTTTTCGACTCCGGCGTGCCTATCCTTGGCATCTGCTACGGCCAGCAGACGCTGGCCCACCAGCTGGGCGGAAAGGTCGAAGGCGGCCATGCCGCCGAGTTTGGCCGCGCCGACGTCGAGATCAGAAGGGCAAGCCCGCTTTTCGACGGGTTCTGGGAAGTCGGCGGATGCTATCCGGTCTGGATGAGCCACGGCGACCGCGTCACCGAATTGCCGGATGGCTTCGAGGTCATCGCAACGTCGGAGAATGCCCCGTTCGCCATCGCGGCCGACGAAAACCGTCACTACTATACGACAATGTTCCACCCTGAAGTGGTCCATACGCCTGACGGGGCAAAGCTGCTAGCGAACTTCGTGCACAAGATCGTCGGGTTGAAATCCGATTGGACGATGTCGGCCTATCGTGCCGAGATGATCCGCAAGATCCGCGATCAGGTCGGGAACGAGCGTGTCATCTGCGGCCTGTCGGGCGGCGTCGACTCTTCCGTGGCCGCGGTGCTGATCCACGAGGCGATCGGCGACCAGCTCACCTGCATTTTCGTCGACCACGGCCTCATGCGCCTCAACGAGGCAGACGAAGTCGTGAAGATGTTTCGCGACCACTACAACATCCCGCTCGTCCATGTGGATGCATCCGACCTTTTCCTCAGCGAGCTTGCCGGCGTTTCCGACCCGGAGGTGAAGCGCAAGACGATCGGCCGCCTGTTCATCGAGGTCTTCGAGGCAGAAGCCAATAAGATCGCCGCAGATGGCAAGGGCGCGCCAGCCTTCCTCGCGCAGGGCACGCTTTACCCCGACGTGATCGAGAGCGTGTCGTTCTCAGGCGGCCCGTCGGTGACGATCAAGTCGCATCACAATGTCGGCGGTCTTCCCGACCGCATGAACATGAAGCTGGTCGAGCCGCTGCGCGAACTCTTCAAGGACGAGGTGAGGGCGCTTGGCCGCGAGCTCGGACTGCCGGAGCGTTTCATCGGCCGCCATCCATTCCCTGGGCCGGGACTCGCCATCCGCTGCCCCGGCGGCGTGACGCGCGAAAAACTCGACATCCTGCGCAAGGCCGATGCGGTCTATCTCGACGAGATCCGCAAGGCCGGCCTCTACGACAAGATCTGGCAAGCTTTCGCCGTGCTCCTCCCGGTGCAGACGGTTGGCGTCATGGGCGACTACCGCACCTACGACTTCGTCTGCGCGCTGCGCGCCGTCACCTCGGTCGATGGCATGACGGCGGATTTTTATCCCTACGACATGGCCTTCCTCGGGCGTGCGGCAACCCGCATCATCAACGAAGTGCGCGGCATTAACCGCGTCGTCTATGACGTGACCTCGAAGCCTCCCGGCACGATCGAGTGGGAATGATTTTGGCCTATCCGGACGCATCCGAAACCACGCCACGATACGACATAACACACTGAAGCAAAATAATTTTTTGTCCCCATAGCTTTCGATGGCTATCGGGGGGTAGGGATTGCGCGTGACGGGCCGCCTGACGGTGTGCCCACATCTTGCGCAGGCGCGAAAACGCGAATACCGTCAGGCTCAACTGGTGCCTGACGGTATTTTGTTTCGTCTAATTAATTGAAAGAACTAGCGAAAAGAGCGGACGGCACCCCAGAAAGCACTTGACGGTATTTTTGAAAGGAAGCGCCTGATGCTTACCGACGTCGCACTCAAGGCATTGAAACCAAAGGATAAAGCCTACAAGATAACTGATCGCGACGGAATGTACGCGCATGTTTCTCCAGGCGGTAACGTCACCTTCCGGTTGGACTACCGCCTGAATGGTCGCCGAGAGACGGTGCTGCTGGGCAAGTATGCGCCCGACGGGCTTTCGTTGGCGCGCGCCCGCGAGAAATGCATCGACGCGCGGCGGGCCGTGAGCGAGGGTCGTTCGCCGGCGATAGAGAAGCAGCGCGAGAAGCGCCGCCTGAAAGAAGCGAAGAGTTTTGGCGAATTCGGGGAAAAGTGGCTCACAGCGGCGCCGATGGCCGATAGCACGCGGGCCATGCGGCGTTCCATCTTCGAGCGAGAACTTCTGCCGGTCTGGCGCAATCGTCTCCTCACGGAGATCACGCCCGATGACCTTAGAGCCCACTGCGGCAACATCGTTGAACGCGGCGCTCCGGCAACAGCCATCCACGTGAGAGACATCCTGAAGCAGATCTACGGATTCGCGATCCTGCACGGTGAGAAAGTCAGCAACCCCGCTGACGAAGTGGGACCGGCGTCGATCGCCACCTTCGTGCCGAAGGACCGGTCGCTTTCGCCTTCCGAAATTCGAGTGATGCTGAAGCAGCTCGAGCACATCGCCACGCTTCCGACGATACGCTTGGGAATGCGGCTCTACTTGCTCACGATGGTGCGCAAGAGCGAGCTGCAGGACGCGGTGTGGGACGAAGTCGACTTCGAGAATGCGGTCTGGACGATCCCGAAGGAACGAATGAAGCGCTCGAAGGCTCATAACGTCTACCTGTCGCGCCAGGTGCTCGACATCATGATCGCCCTGAAGACCTGCGCAGGCAATTCGAGATACCTTCTGCCATCACGGTACGATGCGGATGCTCCGATGTCGCGCGCGACCTTCAACCGGGTGACCTACGCTGTCGTCGAACGGGCGAAGGCGGATGGTTTGCCCTTGGAGCCGTTTACGGTTCATGACCTGCGGCGAACAGGTTCCACTCTGCTGAACGAACTCGGCTTTAACAGCGATTGGATTGAAAAGTGCCTGGCGCACGAGGACGGACGCTCGTCGCGTGGCGTCTATAACAAAGCCGAGTATGAGGTGCAGCGTCGGCACATGATGCAGGAGTGGTCGGACATTGTGGATGCCTGGGTGGACGGCAAGAAATACGTCCCCACGCTCATCCCGCCCTCGATGCCGATCTTGGAGCCCGATCCGGCTCTTTGACCGGACGGGCCCGGCGCTGCTTCACGTCGGGGCCCGCGGCGCGGGCAATCGGTTTCGAGCGACGGGCAGCGAGCCATGCTTGGACCTCGCCCAGATCCCAAACGACGCATCGTGGGGTCAAGGCGAAGCGCCGTGGGAATTCTCCGCGCTGCTCCATTTCATAGATGGTGCTATCGGCAAGTGGCACCATCTCGCGAAGCTGTTGCCGCCGGATGGTTTTCTTAACGGCGCTTTCTAGTTCCCCGGGCATCTGGATCTCCTCGAATGTTGCGTCCCAGTAGAAATCGATAGGACCTGAAGATTGGAAGGCCCTTCAGCACAGGGTAGGGCTACGGCGAGCCGACGGATGTAAATAGGACGGTGCGATTCCGACCGCACCACCGCTATTTCAATAGAAACCGACCGTCAGGGACTTCGAATCTCACCCCGCTCGCCCGGAAATGGGGCCTCCCAGCCTTTTCATCATTGGCAACGCTTGGACCACGTCTATGGCCTCGGATGTGTGGCGGTCTCTCGCATTGTGATGGCAACGACGGCGCCCGAGAGAAACGTCAACGCTGCGATCGACGTAATCGCCCATGACAGCCCGAAGCTGTCGGCGATGAGGCCGGCGGAGAGCGCGCCGATCGCATAACCGAGGTCACGCCAGAACCGATAGACGCTGAGTGAGCGGGCGCGCCAGGTGGGATGCGATGCGTCGGAGACGGCTGCGATCAGGCTGGGATAGACCATGGCCGTGCCGAGGCCGAGCAGTAGGCTACCGGCGATCCACCACTCAAATCGGGCCGTCGCCGCAGTGAGGAACAGACCGGCGGCCTGAACCCACATCCCCGCGACGATCAGGCCCCTGCGGCCCCATCTGTCACTCATTGGACCGGTGGCGATTTGCAGGATGCCCCAAGTCGCCGGATAGATCGCCTTGAGGATGCCGATGCGCTCGACGCTGAGGCCAAAGGAGACGAAGAACAGCGGGAAGATGCCCCAGCTCATGCCGTCGTTGAGATTGTTCACGAGACCAGCCTGCGAGGCAGCGAACAGATTGCGGTCCCGAAACGAGGTGAGCGCGAAGACCTCACGGAAGCTGATCGGCGCGAACTGCTGGGGATGGCCGGAGACCTCTAGCCGGACGTGGTCGCGGGTGTCGCAGACGAGCAGGATCGACAGCAGGGCTCCCAGGACCGCATAGCCGATGCCGAGATAGATCGGCACTGGCCGCAGTCCATATCGCGAGGCTAGATAGCCGGTGAGGAACGCAGTGACGCCGACGGCGAGGTAGCCTGCGAACTCGTTGAGGCCGACGGCCAAGCCGCGTGACTTCGGACCGACGAGATCGATTTTCATGATCACGGTCATCGACCAGGCGAGTCCCTGGTTGATGCCGAGAAGGGCGTTGGCCGCGATCACCCATTCCCAGCTCGGCGCCCAGATGATCATGAACGGCACTGGCAATCCGACCAGCCATCCCAACACGAGGACGCGCTTGCGACCCCAGGTATCGGCGAGTTGGCCCGAGATCAGGTTGGCGAAGGCCTTGATCACACCGAAGCTGATGATGAACGAGACGATGAGCGTCGTCGACCGCAAGCTCAGTTCGACCGAGATCGCCGACCATCATCGTGTGGCCGGTCATAACGAACCACGGTTCCTGTGCCCGCGTGCGGTCGCTCACGAGAAGGCAGATGTGCTCCGGCGTGTGGCCGGGCGTATGCAGCACCTTCGCCGCGACGTTGCCGAGCGGCAGCACGTCGCCGTCGCGGACTGCCTTGAACGGGAACGATACCTCCGCGTCCGCCGACAGCACATACTCGGCTCCGGAGGCTTCGGCGAGCTGCCGGCCAGCCGAAAGATGATCGGCGTGAACGTGCGTGTCGACGACGAAATGGATCCGCATGTCCGCCGCTTCGGCGGCGAGCAAATACGGCTCGACCGTGGCGACCGGATCGACGACCGCGGCGGCCGACTTGCCACCACATCCGAAGAGGTACGAGATGCCGGCAGGGTCCCGATGAAGAAAATGACGGAGGATCATGGCTTGCGCTCCTTGCCTCGCTTCGGTAAACACTCAATTATTCCGCTGAATGTTTCATTGAGAGGACGCCATGTCAAGCATCGGGCCAAAACAGGCGATTTTCGCCAGCCTTGCCGAAGTGGCCCAAGCTCTTGGGCATGCGCACCGGCTGGAATTGCTCGAGCACCTCGCCCAGGGTGAACGCAGCGTCGAGGGGCTTTCCGCCCGAGCGGGCCTCAACTTCGCTAACGCGTCGCGCCACCTGCAAATCCTTCGGCGCGCGCGGCTTGTCGAGACGCGGCGCGACGGCAAGCATGTGCTCTATCGCCTCGCGGGGGATGCCCTTGTGGTCGAATTGATGCAGGCGCTGGGGCGCCTGGGAGAGCGAAATCTCGCCGAGGTCAGCCGCGTCATGACGGACTATTTCCACGCTCGCGACTCGCTGGAGGCCATATCGCGCGAGGATTTGGCAACAAGGATGAATGACTGCCTCGTCACGGTCCTCGACGTTCGGCCGGAGGACGAGTTCGCGCTCGGACATCTTCCGGGCGCGCTCAACATCCCGCTAGGTGAGCTTGAGCGTCGACTGGCCGAGCTTCCCGCGAACAGGGAGGTCATCGCCTATTGCCGCGGTCCTTATTGCATTCTCTCCTTCGAGGCTGTCGCAGCGCTGCGGTCGCGTGGCTACCTCGTTCGTCGCCTCGAGGACGGCTATCCCGAATGGAAGGCCGCAGGCCTTCCGGTTGAGGCGGCAGCCTGAACTAAGAACCAGATTCAACAGCTTCCGAGGAAGGGTCGTGCGCAGCTCCACGAGCGGCCGGGTGACGGGGCTCTTCCGGGTCGTCCAGCCCCGCGATCGTCAGTCACGGCAACCTCCGCCATCGATACAACGAAGGGGGTTGCTCTTTCAATATACATTCTTATATTATTTATATCGTTATATTGAAAGGACCTCACAATGACTCCGCTTCGGATTTCAGACAAGCTTGCAGTCGGCGGGCAACCTGCCCCCGAGGCGTTCCGGCAGCTCAAGTCCGACGGCTTCACGGCCGTCATCAACAACCGCGTTAACGGCGAAGACGCGCTCCAGCCCGGCTCGGCGGCCGAAAAGAGCGCGGCGGAGGATGCCGGCCTTGGCTACAGCTTCATTCCCGTTGCTGGCCCGCAAATCACCGAAGCCGACGTGCGCGCCTTTCAGGAGGCTGTCGTCGCTGCTCCTGGGCCGGTGTTCGCCCATTGTCGGAGCGGCACGCGCTCGCTGACGCTGCACGCAATCGGCGAAGTGTTGGACGGGCGCATGAAGCCCGAGGACATCGGCCCGTTCGGTCAAAGGTTTGCTTTGGACCTGACGACGGCCGAACAATGGCTTGCGCGGCGCGAGCGGCAGGGGGCGGTCGTGAAGGGCTTCTTCGACGCCCGAACGTCCAGCGTTCAATACGTCGTCTCTGATCCCGTTACGTCGAAATGCGCGATCATCGATCCCGTGCTCGATTTCGATGAGAAGTCGGGCAGCACCGCGACGTGGAACGCCGATGCGATCCTGGCCCATGTCGCCGATCAGGGTTTGACGGTTCAATGGATTCTCGACACCCATCCTCACGCCGACCATTTCTCCGCGGCGCCCTATCTCCAGAGCAAAACCGGCGCCCCGATGGCGATCGGCGAGTATGTGCGCGACGTGCAGCAACTTTGGGCGACGACCTATAACTGGCCGACGCTAACGAGCGAAGGGCGGTTCTGGGATCACCTGTTCACCGATGGCGAAGTTTTCGAGATCGGCGCACTCAAGGCGCAGGTTATGTTCTCGCCGGGCCATACGCTTGCTTCCATCACATATCTGATCGGCGATGCTGTTTTCGTGCACGACACGCTGTTCATGCCGGACAGCGGCACGGCCCGCGCCGACTTTCCGGGCGGGAATGCAAAGCAGCTCTGGCAGAGCATTCAGACCATCCTTGAGTTGCCGAACGAGACACGGGTGTTCACCGGCCACGACTACCAGCCGGGCGGCCGTCATCCGCGTTGGGAAAGCACGGTGGCCGAGCAGAAGCGCTTGAATACACATATCGCGGACGAGACCGAGGACAGCTTCGTCAACCTGCGCGAGGCGCGTGACCGCACCTTACCGATGCCGAAGCTCATTCTACCTGCGCTGCAAGTCAATATTCGCGGCGGGCGGTTACCAGCTCCGGAAGACAATGGCCGGAGTTATCTGAAGATCCCGCTCGATGCTCTTCCCGGGACTGTGTGGTGACGCGATGACTGGACAAATCGCCAAAGCTGGCAAGGCGGGCATGACTCTCGCCGACATGCAGGCGCGGTCCGTTGAGGTGGCGACGATCTTGAAGACCCTCGCGCATCCGATGCGACTGATGCTCGCCTGCTCGTTGGTGGAGGCGGAATACTCGGTTGGGGAGCTCGAAGAGAAGCTCGGGATTCATCAGCCGAATCTTTCGCAGCAGCTCCATGTCCTGCGAGAATCCAGGATCGTCGAGACACGGCGTGACGGCAAGCAGATCTTCTATCGGCTGACGCAGGAGAAGGCCGCGCGCCTGATCGAGGCGCTCTTCTCGATCTATTGCGCGCCGGAGGGCGAGCCATGACCTTCCCCTATTGGCCCTCACTTCTCGGCGGCATGCTGATCGGACTCTCGGCCGCCATGCTTCTCTTGCTGAACGGCCGTATCGCCGGTGTCAGCGGTATTGCCGGGCGTCTCGTGCAGGGCGCGCAGCTTTCGGCCAATGCAGCCTTCGTTATCGGGCTCGTGATGGGGCCGCCGATCTATCTGGTCCTGTTCGGCCATTGGCCTGCCGTGACGATAACTGCCTCGATGCCGACCATCGTGATCGCTGGGCTGCTTGTCGGCTTCGGTACGCGCATGGGATCCGGCTGCACCAGCGGCCACGGCGTCCTCGGCCTTGCAGGCTTCTCACGCCGATCAATGGCAGCGGTCGCCGCCTTCCTCTTGGCCGGGATCCTTACGGTCACATCGATGCGGATGGCGGGGCTATGACGAATCGCATTTCGCAAGGCGCTGCTGCGCTCGGCGCCGGGGCAGTCTTTGGCATTGGCCTCTCACTATCGGGGATGCTCGATCCAGCTCGCGTGCAGGGCTTCCTAGATGTGTTCGGAGCCTGGGATCCCAGCCTTGCCTTCGTACTTGGTGGCGCCGTCGCCGTCGCCATGATCGGGATGACGCTCAAGCGCCGCATGGCGCGTCCAGTGCTGGATACGGTCTTTCATCTGCCGATCGCGACGAAGATCGACGCGCGCCTGGTCATTGGCTCCGCGATGTTCGGCGTCGGCTGGGGCCTGGCGGGTCTTTGCCCCGGCCCGGCGCTGTCAGCCCTGTCACTCAGCCTCATGCCGGTCGTAGCCTTCGTCGTTGCCATGGTGATCGGCATGGTCGTTCATGACCGCCTCGCTCAGGGGCGATCGGCGTGAGCGAGGGCGTGTTTCTTGCCCTTGGTGCGGGGGCGCTGATCGGCTTCACCCTTGGCTTGATCGGCGGGGGTGGTTCGATCCTGGCAACACCGTTGCTGCTATACGTCGTCGGTGTCGCCAATCCACATGTGGCTATCGGCACGGGCGCTCTCGCCGTCTCGGTGAATGCCTATATCAATCTGATCGTCCACGCCCGAAATGGGCATATCTGGTGGCGCTGCGCGATCCTGTTCGCTTTGGTCGGGACGATCGGCGCCCTTGCCGGATCGACGCTCGGAAAGGCGATCGACGGCCAGCATTTGCTGTTCCTGTTCGGCCTACTGATGCTGGTGGTCGGTGCTCTGATGCTGCGTCCGCGCAAGAACGAAGGTGGTAGTCCGCGTCGCGTCGATTGGCGCATGTGCACGGTGACGGGCATAGTTGCTCTGATTGCTGGCGGCGTCTCCGGTTTCTTCGGCATCGGCGGGGGCTTCCTGATCGTCCCCGGACTGATCCTTGCCACCGGAATGTCCACGATCTCGGCAATTGGTTCCTCTCTACTCGCAGTCGGCACCTTCGGCCTGGCGACGGCGATCAATTATGCAGCCACAGGGTTGGTGGATTGGACGATCGCGACCGAGTTCATCGTGGGCGGGATCGCCGGCGGTGCGATCGGAACGCTTGCCTCGACACATCTCGCGTCTCGCAAGGGTCTGCTCGATCAGGTTTTCGCCGGGCTGATCTTCGTCGTTGCGGTCTATGTGATCTACCGCAGTTCGGGCTCCCTGGGATGATGCCGTAGTTCCGATCGCGCCGATGAAAACACGGGCAAGGATTGCGATCACATCGAGGGTCATCTTGGCGCCTTGGTTCAGCTCTCGTTCCAGCGCGCAGCCTGGAGAAGATGCGCCATGGCGCGAGACCGGGTCGGGCCGGCATAGACAAGTCCGGCTCCGATCAAGCCAGCCAGCGCGAGGATCGCGGGGTGTATGATGAGTCCACCGAGCAAGCCGATGACGAGGGAGACTCGCCCGCGGCGATCAGAGCCTGATGCTGGAGTTGCCGATAGACGACGCAGTCCTGTCGTCATAAGGATTTCTGGCCGGGCCGCGCGGCCAGCGCAACGTGATCGGCCAACACTTCGATGATCCGGCAGTCGGCGACCTTTCCGTTCGCGCAGGATTCGATCATGCGCGTTAGCTCGTCCTTCAAGCCCAGCAGCCGTGAGATGCGATCGTCGACCGCCGCGAGTTGATCTTGGGCGATCCGGCTGACCTCTTCACAGGAGGCATCGGGCATCTCTCGCAGCCCGAGCATCGTGCGGATTGTCGAGATCTCGAATCCAAGTTCGCGCGCGTGACGGATGAAGGCGAGTTGCTTAACGTCCGGTGTCCCGTATCGACGCCGCCCACTCTCCGTTCTGCCAGGCTTCGGCATTAGCCCGATCCGCTCGTAGTAGCGGATCGTCTCGATATTGACCCCTGTGCGTCGGGACAAGTGTCCGATAGCGATCATCGGGGGTTGCTCCTGTAGTGGCTACAGGAAGTATGTATAGCAAGTGGTCGGAGGTGTGTGAACCTGGGAACGATAATGACCGAGCATGTCATAGGCCTGATCTGGGACGCCTGGCGCGCTCGAAGGAGCGAAGTCGGCGCAATCGCCCAACGCCAACGCGCCCGTCTCGCCGACATGGTCGCCCATGCCCGGGCCGGCTCGCCGTACTACCGTGAGTTGTACCGCGAGCTGCCGGATCGGGTTGAAAGCGCTGAGCGGCTTCCTGTTACCGACAAGAAGACGTTGATGGCTCGCTTCGACGATTGGTGTGTCGATCGGGAGGTAACCGAGGAACGGGCGCAAGCGTTCGCAGAAGATGCGAAGCTAATCGGCGAGCGTTTCCTGGAAAAATACACGCTGCTGACGACCTCGGGCACGACGGGGACGCGCGGAGTCTTCGTGCTCGATGACCGGAGCATGGCCGTCACCACCGCGATGGCCTTTCGCATGCTGACAACCTGGCTCGGTGCGGGGGATTTCATTCGGATCGTGGCGGGAGGAGGGCGCATGGCGATGGTCATGGCGACGGGCGGCCACTTTGCCTCGGCGGTGGCTGCGGCACGCCTGAAGAAGAGCCGAGGCCGACGCCTCGAAGTGCTGTCGGTGCACATGCCTTTGCGGGAGCTCGTGACCCGGCTCAACCAATTCCGACCGGTGCTCCTCGCGCCTTACGCGAGCATGGCGGCGCTGCTTGCGAGCGAACAAGAAGGCGGCCGTCTGCACATCAATCCGGCGTTATTGGCGCTCTCCGCCGAAGGGCTGCCGGAAGGCGAGTACGATCGAATCGCCCGAGCATTTAAGGCAAAGGTCGGCAACAGCTACGCCGCTACCGAGTGTCCGTTCTTCAGCTACAGCTGCGAGCATGGGTGGTTGCACGTCAACAGCGACTGGGTGGTGTTTGAGCCGGTCGACGCGGGCCATCGGCCGGTGCCGCCAGGTGAGCCGTCCCATACGGTGCTCATCAGCAATCTCGCCAATCGAGTGCAGCCCATTTTGCGCTACGATCTGGGTGACAGTGTCTTGCAGCAGGCGGGACCTTGCCGGTGCGGCAATCCATTTCCATCGATCCGTGTGCAAGGTCGATCATCGGAGGTCCTGATCTTCCGCACCGATGGTGGCGACCGGGTAACTGTCGCGCCGTTGGCCTTTGCCACTTTGGCCGATCATGCACCGGGACTGCAGATGTTTCAGATCGTGCAGACTGCGCCGGCCAGTCTGCGCGTGCGTTTGCAGACGCGTGACGCTGATTCGGATCGTGTCTGGGAAGCGGTGCAGGCCGGCATAAGACGTTTGCTCGCCGATCATGGCCTCGCTCATGTGGCCGTGGAGCGCGCTGAAGAAGCGCCGGAGCAGTCGAAGGGCGGCAAGTTTAGGCAAGTTCTCCCGCTCGTGGACAGCCCCCGCTCGTAGGTCGCCTGTGGCAAGGAGGACGTGCGAGACAGGATATCAAGAAGGACAGATCGGTGCCCCGAATTCCACGTGAGAAGGGACTGGATTCGACGCTCGCCCTTGCCGGAGATCCATACAGATTCATCTCGAACCGGTGTCGACGCTACCGATCGGACCTGTTTGAAACGCGGCTCCTGCTGCGGAAAACTATCTGCATGACGGGCCCCGAAGCGGCGCGGCTGTTCTACGATCCGAGTCGGTTCGTGCGCTGCAGTGCCACGCCAAGGGCGATCCAGAAGACATTGCTCGGGGAAGGTGGCGTACAGGGCCTCGACGACGGGGCGCATCGACATCGTAAGCAGATGTTCATGTCCCTGATGGCGCCCGAGCGCATCGAGCAGCTCATAGAGCTGACCGGCGCGGAGTGGAGGGTCCGCGTGCGCAAGTGGGAATCGATGCACAAGGTCGTGCTCTACCCGGAGTTTCACGAGCTTTTGACGCGCGCGGCGTGTGCCTGGGCCGGCGTGCCACTGGCGGATTCAGAGGTCGATGCGCGAACGCGGGAGATTGCCGCACTGTTTGACCATGCGGGTTCGCTCGGACTTAGGCATTTGTGGTCGCGGTGGGCTCGAAAACGGGCAGACCGCTGGCTGGAGGAGGTCATCGAAAAGATCCGTAATGGCCGACTCCACCCGCCCGAACAGTCGCCCGCCCACACCATAGCGTGGCATCGTGATTTGAATGGCGAGCTGCTGACGCCCCACGTCGCTGCTGTCGAGCTGCTCAATGTGATCAGGCCGACGGTCGCTGTCTCGGTCTACATGCTCTTTGTCGCGCATGCATTAAACGCGCATCCTAAACTCCGAGAGGCGGTTCTGGCCGACCATGATGGCTACGCCGGCCGCTTCGTTCAGGAGGTTCGGCGATACTATCCCTTCTTTCCGGCGGTCGCTGCACGGACGCGGCAGGCGTTTGAATGGAACGGATATCAGTTCCCCGAAGGTCGACGCGTGATCCTTGATTTGTACGGAACCAACCAGGACCCTCGGACGTGGGGGAGGCCGGAGGAGTTCGAGCCCGAGCGATTTCGGCGGTGGGACGGGAGCTCCTTCAATTTCATCCCTCAGGGTGGCGGGGACCACAATGTTGGTCATCGCTGTCCTGGCGAATGGATCGCGATTGAGCTCATGAAGCTCGCAGCAGATTTTTTCACCCGGCGCATGACCTACGACTTGCCGGAACAGGATTTGCGGATCGACTGGTCGCGGCTGCCCGCGTTGCCGCGTAGTCGGATGGTGATCAGCAACGTGAGGGAGATTTAGCGCCTCAATTTAGGTTTTCGCTTCGGTACTCACCAGGTGGACACATGACAGTCTTGTTCGGAATCCCAATACCGTCTGTCGATCCAATATTTCTGAGCATTGTCGTCTTTCATATCCTTGTTGGCTTGCCCACCGTGATCGTGGGCGCGGTAGCAATGCTTAGCCGCAAAGGGAGCCTTCGACATTCCCGGTTCGGATCGCTTTATTTTTGGCTGCTCTCGATCTTATTCATCTCTGCAACAGTTCTTGCTGCGATGCGCTGGGAGCACGACTATCATCTGTTCATTCTCGGAGTTTTGTCGTTCTCGGCAGCGGTTTTTGGCAGAACCGCCGCGCGTCGCCGCTGGCCGCAATGGCCGCGCCTTCACCTCTCTGGGATGGGGGGATCGTACATCCTGATGCTGACGGCCTTCTTGGTGGACAACGGGCAGTTTCTGCCGGTCTGGAGAGATCTGCCGCACTTGACGCTCTGGTTCGTGCCAAGCGTGCTCGGCTTGCCGTTTCTGATGAATGCGCTGATCAGGCATCCGCTGGTCATTGACTATGGTCGGCAGACCTCGTCGTACCGACCCTCAAACTGACGCCCCACTCGAAATTGGGCTTGATCCTGTAGTCTCTACAGGAAGTAGATTCGCTCCAAATCTACGAGGAGTCTAACGATGAAAGCCGCGGTCGCTAGCGATACCGAGACTAACTTCCCCCAGACAGCGCAACGGTCATTGCCCATCCGGAAAGGTCCGATTGTGACGGGCTTTTTCGAGAAACGGACCTCCAGCGTCCAGTATGTCGTCGCGGACCCGGAAACAAAACGCTGTGCCATCATCGATCCGGTCCTGGACTTCGATCCGAAGTCGGGCGCGATCGCCACATCGTCTGCGGACGCCCTTTTAATATACATCGATCGTGAGGGGGTATACGCTTGAGTGGATCCTAGATACGCACCCCCACGCTGACCATTTCTCGGGCGCTGGATACCTGAGCGAGAGAACCGGAGTTCCGACCGCCATCGGCGCCAAAGTGGTCGACGTCCAGAAGTTATGGAAGGGAATTTACAATCTGCCCCTAAGTTTTCCGGCAGACGGTTCGCAGTGGCACCGGCTTTTTTCCGACGGCGAGCGCTTCAAGATCGGCAATATGGATGTCGAGGTACTGTTCACGCCGGGGCATACTCTGGCCTCGATTGCCTACGTCACTGGCGACGCGGCCTTCATTCACGACACGCTTTTCATGCCGGACGGCGGTACGGCGCGCGCGGATTTTCCCGGCGGTAGCGCGAGTGCGCTGTGGAAGAGCATCCAGCGCATTCTGGCGCTGCCGGACGAGACGCGTTTGTTCACTGGCCATGATTATCGTCCGGGTGACAGGAAGCCGGCGTGGGAGAGCACAGTCGCCCAGCAGAAGGCAGAAAACATCCATGTGACCAAAGCGATGACGGAGGAGGAGTTCGTCGCTCTGCGGGAAGGGCGCGACCGAGAGCTGCCCATGCCGAAGCTCATCCTGCATTCGTTGCAGGTGAATATTCGCGGAGGGCGGCTGCCCGAGCCCGAGAGCAACGGTAAGCGCTATTTGAAGATCCCCCTCGATGCGCTGGAGGGCGCACGTTGGGACGAGTGAAGGAGTCAAAAGTGGCCAGCGCAAAGCAACTGGTCGCCAGGGCTACCAGAGACATACAGAGCCTCTCGGCCGCGGACGCCCTAGAGCTCATGGCGGACCCAAATGTCGTGTTTGTGGACGTGCGCGAGGGGGAAGAGCTGAAAAAATGGCAGGCTCCTGGGCGCTGTGCATGTAGCCCGCGGGTTGCTCGAGTTTCAAGGCTGACCCCGCAAACCCGACCCACAAGCCGGTGCTCGGGATCGGGATGAAACTGGTGAATTGAGGCTTGGGAAGCTGTTCTGCTCTTGGGGCCAAGGCGCTCTTGGAAATGGGCGTCACCAATGTCGCGCACGTTTTTCGAGGAGAGTCATGAGCATTGTTGAATTCCCGCGCCGCGCCACCCTCCACGGGGAGTGGCGGCCGGACGAATGGCAACAGCTCGTGGCGCTGTTCTTACCCAACGCCGCGACTGTTGGCATCACATGGGATGTGGGATCGACCGAGCGGAGCGACCCGCAGTTCTATCTGCTCGGGCCTGGGCCCGATCGCGACTGCGTGCTGTGCGTGTCGCGGCTCGCGCAGGGCTACGTGCTGGAAGACGGCGAGGGCCGCCTGATCGGCGAGGCCCCCTCGCTCGACCAGTTAGCCGAGCAGACCGCACGCGCCGCGGTGCGCGGCGGACGCTCGTTCATCGCGCGCGTTGCCGGCGGCTTCCCAGCGCTTCAGCAAGCCGGCGGCCCTCTTGAGGAGGCGGACCGATGATGCACGACATGATGGGGGGCGGGATGATGTGGGGCATGAGCGTTTTCGGTCTCCTCGTCATCATCGTTCTGGTCCTCGGGGCGATAGCTCTCGCCAAATACGTCTTTTCGCGGAAGTGAGCAGGCCCGGTGCTTTGCCCGGGCCATCGCAACTAGCGCATCTAACTGGGCCTAAAGGGTCTGAGCCCGGGAATCTGGCAGGGCAAAATCAAATGATCAGAAAGAGCCGCTCGCTGCAGCGCAGCCCTTGCTTCTGTAGTGACTACAGGATGTAGGGTTAGCAAGAGTGAGAAAGCGTGGAGCCGAGCGCAATGACAATAGTAAGGGGATTGTGATGACTGTTGATGCCGCGGCGATGAGCCCTTCAAGCACCCTGCGCTTCAAAGTCGATGGCTTAGATTGCCAGAACGAGGTTCGCGCGCTTCGTGTTGCCGTGGCGCCGCTTGTCGGCGGCGACGACAAACTGACCTTCAGTACTCAAGCCGGAGTCATGGAGGTTAAATCCGAGAACGCTTCGGCGATCGACGCCATTGAACGGGCGGTGGCGACGACCGGTATGCGAGCGCATTTCCTTGGGGAGCCAGTGCAGCCACCTGCATCGGCATTGCTGTTTCGGGTCGAAGGGCTCGACTGCAAGAATGAAGTCGCGACGCTCAAGCGTGAGATCGGTCCGCTGATTGGGGGCGAGGCTTGGCTGATGTTTGACACCGCGAAGGGCTTGATGACGGTTGGGCCACAACGACAGGCGACCATCGACGACATCATCGCCCGCGTTGCCCCGACTGGCATGCGTGCTTCCCTTGTTGAGGTTGGCACGGCAGAGACAATGCTCTTTCGCGTCCACGGCCTCGACTGCAAGAACGAGGTGGCGGCCCTCGTGCGGGAACTGGGTCCGCTTGTTG
The DNA here is from genome assembly GCF_016793485.1 of Mesorhizobium sp. Taxonomy (GTDB): domain Bacteria; phylum Pseudomonadota; class Alphaproteobacteria; order Rhizobiales; family Rhizobiaceae; genus Mesorhizobium_K. The sequence goes on from NZ_JAEULZ010000046.1 coordinate 362,632, forward strand.
GCGAGGACAAGCTCGCCTTCGACACCGCGCGAGGCATGATGACCGTGGCCCCCCAAATACGGGCGGCGGCCGACGCGATCGGGGAAGCCGTAGCTCGAACGGGCATGCGCGCCGAGCCCTGGTCACCGCCGGCAGTCTCGGGCAGTGCGACCGAGCGCGCCGGAGTGCCTGAAGGTCCAGCGTGCGGCTGCACCGCAGAGGTGGAGGAGGCACTCAGTCCTCCGATTCCGACCCGCTTGGCCGGCCAAGTCGTGTTTCGCATTCACGGCATGGATTGCGCCGACGAAATCGCGGCACTGAAGCGCGAGGTCGGTCCGTTAGTCGGGGAAGACAAGCTCGTCTTCGATCTCCTCAACGGCCGTATGTCGATCGACGTGACGCCGGATGCGGCGCTCGAAGCCCGCATCGAGAAGGCGGTGGCCCGTGCCGGTCTACACGCCGAGCGCTGGATCGAAGGCGACACTAGCGAAGCCGCGCAGGCCGAAGAGCGCCGCAAACGAGTTCAGTCGTGGCTGACGACCGCAAGCGGCGTGCTCACGGCGTTGGGCTTCGCGGTCCACGCTTGGCTCGGGGGCGGCGTGATCGCGGCTTTCGAAGCAGGCGAACACGCCCTAGGCTCGACCCCGTTGCCGAGCATGGTCCTTTACGCCGTCGCGGTGCTTTGCGCGGCGCGGTACGTCGCGCCCAAGGCTTGGCTCGCGGCCAAACGGCTACGTCCCGACATGAATCTGCTGATGATGGTCGCGGTCGCGGGCGCCATCGGTATTGGCGCCTGGTTTGAGGCCGCTACAGTCTCGTTCTTCTTTGCGCTGGCGCTGGCGCTCGAGGCTTGGAGCCTCGGTCGCGCGCGGCGGGCGGTTGCCGCCCTCATGGAACTCGCGCCGCCCACAGCGCGCGTGAAGCTGGAGGACGGCTCGGAGCGCGACGTTCCGGCGGCCGAGGTTCGGGTCGGCGCGCATATCATCGTCCGGCCGGGAGACAAGGTGCCGCTCGACGGCCGGGTTGCCGCTGGCGAGAGCGAGGTCAATCAAGCGCCGATCACCGGAGAAAGCGTGCCCGTATTCAAGGCAGAAGGCGACGAGGTCTTTGCCGGCACCATAAACGGAGAGGGTGCACTTGATGTCGTGACCACCAAAGCGGCGAATGACACGACGCTCGCCCAGATCATCCGCATGGTCGGTTCGGCGCAGAGCCGACGCGCGCCCAGTGAGCAATGGGTGGAGAAGTTCGCGCGTGTCTACACGCCCGTGGTGATGGTACTCGCCATTGCGATCTTTCTCGCTCCGCCCTTGCTCTTGGGCGGTGCGTGGGACGTCTGGTTCTACCGGGCTCTCGTGCTCCTCGTGATCGCTTGCCCCTGCGCCCTGGTGATTTCGACGCCGGTGACGATCGTGGCGGCACTCGCCGGCGCCGCGAAGCAGGGCGTCCTCGTGAAGGGCGGCACACATCTCGAAACGCCTGCGCACCTCAAAGCCATCGCCATGGACAAGACGGGCACTCTCACCGAAGGGCGGCCGCAGGTCGTCGAGATCGTGCCGCTTGGAGGCCGCAGTGAAAGGGAGCTCCTTGGCTTGGCCGCAGCCCTGGAGGCGCGCAGCGGACATCCGATCGCTCGCGCCATCCTGGCGAAAGCCACCGAACTGAAGATTGTCGCCGAGCCTGCAGAGGCCGTCCAAGCCATCACCGGTCGAGGCGTCATCGGTCGAGTGGCCGGCCGTGAGATGTGGCTCGGGTCGCGCCGCTACATTGAGGAGCGAGGCATCAACTCAGATGCAGTTCTGCAGCGGGCCGATAAGCTTTCAAGCGCCGGTCGCACCATCGTCGCGGTAGGCGATGGTCAGGACGTCTGGGGGCTTGTCGCCGTTGCCGATGCCGTCAGGCCAGAAGCGAAGGAAATTGTCACAGCGCTTCACCGCGCTGGGATCAAACACGTTGTGATGCTCACTGGAGACAACCGCGCGACAGCGGAGGCGATTGCCAAGCAGACGGGCATCGATGAGGTCCGGGCGGAACTTCTGCCCGGCGACAAGGTGGCCGCAGTCGAGGATTTGGTGCGGCGCTACGGATCGGTTGCCATGGTCGGCGACGGGGTCAACGATGCTCCCGCAATGGGACGTGCCAATCTGGGCATCGCAATGGGCGCCATGGGCAGCGACGCCGCCATTGAAACGGCCGACGTGGCACTCATGTCGGACGACCTCTCGAAGCTTCCTTGGCTTGTGCGACATTCGCGCGCGACGCTCGCGGTGATCCGGCAGAACGTTGCATTCTCCATTGCTGTGAAGCTTGTGTTCACAGCGCTGACGGTGATTGGCCTCGCATCGCTATGGGGTGCCATCGCGGCCGACGTCGGTGCGTCGCTGCTGGTCGTTCTTAACGGCCTGCGCCTGCTCAACCGCGGTCAGACCAGCACCCAACAGGGTGGCCCCTCCGGCGGCCTCGGCGTATCGCCGCACCGGCGTCAGGCTGCCGCATTCACCCACACGGTCCCGGGATAGCGAGTTCAAGCCGCTCCGATACCATTTCGACCCAGCAAAAAGGCATTGGCCGCAAAGAACGGCTGAACAATAGGGACTGATTGATCGTGGCGTATCCGAGGTTGATTCGACGAACTGTATTGGCCGGTGGTGCCCTAGCTGCCGCCCTTGCGGTCGATTTTGTCACGAAATGGCTGATCGTCAACATCGTGATGGTGCCACCACGCATTATCGAGATCGTGCCATTCTTCAATCTCACGCTCGGTTTCAACACGGGCGTCAGCTTCGGGATGTTCCGGGATCTTTTCGTGGAGCGGCCACTGTTGCTCGCCGGGATAACACTCGTGATCGCGGCAGGAATCCTCGTCTGGGCCGTGCGAACCGCAAAGCGCATTGAGACATTCGCCTTGGGCCTGATTGCCGGCGGTGCTGTAGGCAATGTGGTCGACCGGGTGCGCCACGGCGCGGTGACCGATTTCCTTGATTTCCACGTCGGCGATTGGCACTGGCCCGCCTTCAATATGGCGGATGTGATGATCACCATCGGCGTCGTCCTATTGATCACAAGTTCCCTCTGGTTGGCAAACCCGACGGTTCAAGAGCGGCCAAGTCGAGTGGGGCGCTCATGAGAAGTCGAGGCCGGATGTCTCGACCATGTGGGAAGTGGCAGCCGGCTTCTCACAAACTGCTCGAGGCTGACGCGTTGAGCTTCGAAGGCAACCGAACAGGAAAGGACCAATCCCATGTCAGATACAACGACGACTGCGCCTCAACCGAGAGCCCCAGGCATGTTGTGCCCCCACTGCAAGATCGATCTCGTCATGGCGGATCGCCAGGGCGTCGAGATCGACTATTGCCCCAGCTGCCGCGGGGTCTGGCTCGATCGGGGTGAACTCGACAAGATCATCGAGCGGAGTGCCGCATACGAGGCGCGTCCGCCGGCGCCGCAGGAGACAGCCCAGCCGGGCAGCGTCCTGCCTCAAGCCGCCACGCCCTTCCTCCCGCCTCAACCCGCGCCGCTCCCGCAGGGCGGCTACCCGAACCAAGGCGGCCACTATGACCAGGGCACCTACGGTCGTCGCGATGATTGTGATGATCGCGGGCGCCGGGGCAGCCGAGGGTTTCTTGGGCGGCTGTTCGACTAGGAGCGGTGCCGATTCCTGGATTTTCACGCCGGCAATTGACACGGGCCGGCCTTTCAACATGGCGGACATTATGAATACCACCAGGGTCCTCATGCTGAATGCAGACTCCGCGAGATCGACGATCCCTGTCCGGAAGCGGCCGAGTCGAGCCGGGCACTGACGATGCCGATCATCGACGTGTCTTTACTGGGTTTGGCAACAGCAGGGACGGCGGGCGCCATTTCCTTCCTTTCGCCCTGCGTGCTGCCCCTTGTCCCGGGGTATTTGTCCTACGTCGCGGGAGGAGCCGACGGCACCGTCGGCGACGGCAGGACACGCCAGCTCCATGTTTTCGGACCAGCGCTCCTGTTCGTGCTCGGCTTTACCACCGTCTTTGTTCTACTCGGGCTCAGTGCGATGGCCCTCGGCGGATTTCTGCAACGCTACCAGATCGAAGCGAACCTGATCGGTGGCGCGCTGGTCGTGGTTTTCGGTCTCGCGATGACAGGGCTGCTACCCGTGCCGGTCGCGCTGATGGCGGATCGGCGCTGGCGAGGGCCGAAGCAGATCGGAGGCACTTTCGGGGCCTACCTTCTCGGCATAGCCTTTGGTTTAGGCTGGACGCCCTGCATCGGCCCGGTGCTCGGCTCGATCCTCACCGTTACGGCAACCTCGGCCGGCAATGGAGCGGTGCTCCTTGGCGCCTACGGTCTCGGCCTCGGCATCCCGTTTCTGCTTGTAGCGCTGTTCTTCGGCAGCGCGGCCGTGGTCCTGAAACGCATGCGGCGCGCCGGAGCGGTCCTCAATATCGGCGCTGGGGCAGTGATGGTCGGCGTCGGCATTCTGATGATGACGGGTCGCCTGCAGGACATCGCCATTTGGATGCTGACGACGTTTCCAGCGCTCGGCAACATCGGTTGAGGTGCGCGGCCGCATACGATCGCGCGGTCTGGGCAGACGGGCCGACTCGTCCTCGGGGCAATCGATCCGCCGCTCGACCGCTCCGTCCTGCAGGCAACACTGTCATTTGGCCTTCAAGGAAAACCATGGTGGACCATCAACCAACTAAAAGGCGCGCGCTGCTCTTCTTGAACCCGCGAAGCCGCAGCGGTGGAAATCGCGCAGCTGATGGCGCTGTTAAGCAGCTTGAGGCTGGCGGATTTATCTTGACGCACGGGCTGTGCACTCAGTCGGCAGATATGACCCGCGAGGTCAGTCGGCATGCTCATCAGGTGGACCTCGTGATCGTTGGCGGCGGCGACGGGACTGTCAACGCCGTGCTCAAGGGCGTGCTAGAGACTGGCTTGCCGCTCGGCATCCTACCGTTCGGCACGGCGAATGACCTTGCCCGGACACTTGGTATTCCGAGTGAACCTGCAGCGGCGGTCGCGGTCATCGTCGGGGGCTGCACGAGGCGGATCGACGTCGGCCAAGTCAACGACCAGTTCTTCGTCAACGTGGCGAGCATGGGCCTGAGCGTTGAACTCGCGCGTCGGATGACCGGCAATCTGAAGCGGCATCTGGGGCGGCTAAGCTACCCGCTGGCTGCTATCAAGACAGTGCTTTACACGAGGCCGTTCACAGCCGAGGTGGCGACCACAGACCGCACGATCCGGCTCCGCAGTCTTCAGATCGCAGTCGGGAACGGTGTATTTTACGGCGGCGGTATGGCTGTCTACGAGGCCGCCGCAATCGACGACCAATGCTTGGATTTCTATAGCATTGAGCCGCGACGATTTTGGCAATGGCCGCTTTTCCTGACGGCATTCCGGCGCGGTCGTAACCGGAATCTTGTCGGCATGCGGGCCTTCTGCAGCCCTGGTCCGCTTGAGATCCGAACCGACCCACCGCTACCTATCAACACTGATGGGGAAATCACCACAATGACGCCAGCCCGATTCAATCTCTTGCCGCGTGCGGTGTCGGTCTTCGTACCAGCGGATCAAGCCCCAGCGTAACAAACGGAGATCGGTATGACAGAGACATATTGGGGTATTTGGAGCGACGTTCCCACCCATCTTATACGTCTTGGATTGGCGTTCATGTTCGCCGTCCCGATCGGGTGGCATCGGCAGCGCAACGAGCGCAGCGCTGGCCTGCGCACGTTTCCAATCGTGGCTATCGCGAGCTGCGGCTTTGCAATCCTTGCGATCGAGATTCTCGGTCGGAATTCACCAGAGCAGGCTCGAATCCTAGCAGGCCTAATCACCGGCGTGGGTTTCCTTGCGGGCGGCACCATTATCGGTTTTGGCTCCGACGTTCGTGGCACCGCTACTGCAGCGAGTCTATGGAACGTAGGCATCATAGGAGTTGCAGTAGGCTTCGCCTACTATGATCTCGCCCTTGTCCTTTCTATCGCTAACTTTGGAGTACTTGCTCTAATCACCCCGTTAGAGCTGAAAGAGCACCGCGAGCTCGAAGTACCTGCCGCAGACCGGGTGGAGAAGTAGCGGAAGTGAGGTCACCTACAGCGCCGCACTTCGGCAATGCAGCTTTAGTTGCATGCGCGCCGGCGCAGCGCTCAACGTGGCGCAGGCACCGTGATCGTCGGCGTCTGCGTTTTTATGAAAGCGGCTCCCCTTCAGGAGATCGCCATTTGGATTCTGACAACACTTTTAGTTCTCGGGCAGGATTGGTTGAAGCACGCAGGAATCGGTTGATCAATCGGCTTGAGCGTCTCTCCCGGGGAGCGGGCTCGCGAATTCGTTATGGACCCCGTCGAACCAGCCTCCAAAATTGCAGGAGCAAGTATGACCGCAGGGTGTACTCAGGGCGTCGACACCGGGTTCGTGGCGTTGGGGTATGGCAAAGTCGCCCTGCTGGGCGTTGTCCAGGGGATCACCGAACTGCTACCGATCTCGTCGACGGCGCACATGAGGATCGTACCTGCGTTGCTCGGTTGGCAGGATCCGGGCTCCGCCTTCTCCGCCGCCATGCAGCTCGCAGCACTGGCTGCCGTCGTCAGCTATTTTTGGGACGACGTGAGCCAGTTGGCCACGAACTCGCTTCGCGCCGTTGTGCATCGGGACTTACGGGACCGACACTTCCGCTTCTCTGTTTGGATTGGTCTCGCGACGATCCCGATCGGCGTGGCTGGCTTGTCTTTGTCGGGAGTGCTGAACGCCTGCGGTTCTCCCTTGCGCAGCCTCACCGTGATCGGCTGGGCTTGCATCGTGATGGCCATCCTGCTCGCGCTCGCGGAGATTTATGCCCGCCACAGACGGACGCTAGAAAATGTATCGGTGATCGATGCGATGATCGTGGGCATCGCTCAGGTTGGAGCATTGATCCCAGGTGTGTCGCGCTCGGGCTCTACCTTGACCGCGGCGCTTGCGCTCGGCCTAAAACGGGAAGAGGCGGCGCGATTCTCCTTCCTCCTTGGCCTGCCGGCAATTTCCCTCGCTGGCTTCAAAGAACTTTGGGAACTGTACAAAGCTCAATTGTCTCTCGACGGCTGGTCCATCCTTCTCGTTGGGCTCGCGGTGGCTTCTATTTCAGCTTTCTTCGCGATCTGGGGGCTAATGCGCGTGCTCGAGCGCTTTTCGGCTTGGCCCTTCGTGATTTATCGAGGTGCCCTCGGCATCTTTCTCATCACCGCCATTGCATTGGGCCGAATCACTTGATTTGCGAACGTTGGAAATCTGCATGAGTGCGAACGACAACAAAGAAGAATCCGAAATCGAACTTGACGCGAGTAACGCCGCCCAACGCAAGAGCTTGCTGTGGGTGCTCGGCATCAATTTCCTGCAAGTCATAGTCGCCGGGCTCGTAGGAGTTATTGCAGACTCCACCGGTCTGCTGGGTGCCGCCCTCGATAATTTAGGAGACGCCGCTGTCTATGCCGTCAGCATCTATGCCGTTGGGCGGACGATCGTGGCCAAGGCGCGTGTCGCACGGCTGTCCGGCATCCTTCTGATCGTTTTGGGCCTCGGGCTGCTCGTGGAGGTTCTTCGACGTTTCTTCGTGGGCGCTGAGCCGATCGGCTTAGCCATGATTGTTACGGCCATCGCAAACGCCGCGACCAATCTGTTTTGCCTCCGGCTGCTGCGTGCGCATCGAGACGAGGGCGTGCACCTGAAGGCGTCCTGGATCTTTACGACTAACGACATGCTGGCCAACGCTGGCATCGTTGTTTCCGGCGCCGCAGTCATGTTCTTCAGGTCACCGCTTCCCGATTTGATCATAGGGTTGGTGGTTGTTGGGATCGTTCTCAAGGGCGGCTGGGATATTCTGAAGGAGGCGCGCGAGGCGCAACGGGAGGCATTGTAGGTCAACGAAAAATGATGAGCGAGCGGTCCCTCCGCCTTGCTCGGATCGTACTCGCGGCTTGAGGCAGCAGCCTGACTTAACTGCGACGAATGGCCTTACCGCAGCACTTCCGCCTCGGCTCCGAAAAAATCGGTTCCGCTGCGAGTGCGTGGCGACGAAGACGAATCTGATGCGCTCGCGAGGCTGCGGATCGTTTCACTGTTCAAGCCTAGAGAACAAACCTCCGATCTCGATCACATTTTTCTTGATCCTGTAGCCGCTACAGCATGTAGCTTGCTACACGGTATTGTTGCACGGCTCGATGACCAAGGAAGCGGGTACGCCGTGATCGTAGCAGCCTCCTGGAAGCAAGAGTGGCCCGCATACTTCAGGCCACGGGGAGGTAGCACTCAGATGATCGAACTGCGCCATCTTCGCTACGTTGTCGCAACCGCCGAGCGCGGAAGTTTTCGACGCGCAGCCAAGGCGCTGGAAGTTCACGAGTCTGCCATTAGCCGACGTATCCGGGATCTCGAAGACGAGATCGGAGCCGCGCTTTTCATTCGTCACCATGGCGGCGTTCACCTCACCCAGGCGGGCCAGAGATTCCTCATCCGCGCGCGCCAGGCTCTGAGCCAGATTGGCCATGCGGCCATCGATGCGGGTTCGTTCGGTCGTGGTGAGGCAGGCGTGGTCCGCATTGGGATATTTTCGTCGCTCGCTTCTGGCTTTCTGTCCGATCTGCTCCGCGCCTATGTCGGAGCGAACCCCGAGGTCCGCCCCGACCTCATCGAAGGGGCCCCGACCGACCACATCGCCTCGGTTCAAAGGCATCGGCTGGATATCGCCTTCCTGACAGGTCAGCCAATCGCGGATGGCTGCGATCTGGCCCATCTCTGGAATGAGCGGGTCTATGTGGCATTGCCGAGCGATGATGAACTAGCGCGAAAGCGTGAGATCGCGTGGGGGAATCTGCGAGACAGACACTTCATTGTGAGTGGGACTGATCCCGGACCTGAGATCCACGACTACCTGGTGAAGCATCTGGCCGATCTTGGGCACCATCCAAACGTCGAACGCCACGGCGTGGGCAGGGACAACTTGATGCATCTTGTAGCGATCAGACAAGGTCTCACCCTCACAAGTGAAGCGACGACGGCAGCGCGCTTTCCCGGCGTCGTTTACCGCCCGCTATCCGAGGAGATCCTGCCATTCTGCGCAATATGGTCGCCACAGAACGACAATCCGGCGCTGCGACGGCTTCTCAGTCTGGCGAGAACAATGTCGAAAGCTGCTTTGCCGGGCTTGCTCCCTGATGATGGGACCGCCGGACTATGAGTGGTCCGCCTCCTTTGGAGCAATTTGCCGCTGAGACGGAGTGGCGGCTCGCCGAGCCTTGGCGAACGCCCGATCGGTTGCCATAAAGCGCTCGATCATCGGTGAGATCAGCTTGACCGGGTCGCCAATCGGCCGTCCGGTCTCGCGGGCGAGTACGTGGGAATAAGCCACGAGGTCGCGGTGAACCGACGCCGGCAGTTCGATTGACAGCTTGACGGGCTTGTCATCGTCAATGACCCCGAGCTTCAGCTTCACCATTGGTCAACCTCCATAGGCTTCTAGGACGAGGTCTCGCGTGACGATGACGCGGACGGGGAATCCGGGCCGGACGGTCAGCGTCGGCGCGACGTTCAACTGGCGACGTACGATCTGCTGGCCAGCATCGTTGATCGTGTTTTGCCCGCCGTTGCGGATAGCCTGGATCAGGCGGTCGTCGTCGTTCGTAGCGAGCTCGGCCCCGATGCTCAGCAACGTGGAGAGACCCGCTGCTTTGGCCAGATCCCACCAGTGATAGTCGACGCCATCCTGCAAGCCGGCATAGCCCTCCGCGTCGGCGCCTGGCTGGCGTTCGAGCACGATCGACCGCCCATTCGGGAAGATCAGCCGGTTCCAGACTAGCAGCACACGGCTTTGGCCGAACTGAACATTATTGTCGTATTGGCCGATAATTCGTGTGCCCTGCGGCACCAATAGAATGCGGCCGGTCGGGCTGTCATAGATGTTTTCCGTCACCTGGGCCGTGATCTGGCCGGGCAGATCGGAGCGGATGCCGGTGATCAGCGCCGCCGAGATCACCGCGCCGGCCTGAAGAATGTTCGGCGATGCCGGCGCCGCGACGCGATCCGGCGAGACCGTCCGCCGATCGGCGGCGGCATTGAGAAACGCGAGCTGGCGCTCCTGCGCGGTCGGTGTGGCCGGCTGCGGCGCGAGGCCGAGGCTCGTTAGATCGGGCAGAGGCAGTTGGGGACTGGCGGGCGGTGTTCCGCCTGGTGAGGCCGCCGCTGGCGTCGTGGTCGTCCGGGTTTCCGTCGAAGCGAACAGCCGCGCCGTCCGTGCCGCCTCCAATTCCTGAAGCCGGCGCTGTTCCTCGGCGCTGAGGCCCGGACTGGGCGCCGCCATGCCAGGAACCGGGACGGGTTGGCCCCGGTTCTGCGCGTCGAGGATGGGGCGGCCGAGATCGCCGGGCAGTGGTGGCCCGAGCACCGGCCCCGTATAATCACGCGGCAGGCCGGCAAGGCCATCAGCGGTCGCGCGATTGTCGGTCGAATACAGCTCTTCATTCGGCCGGCCGCCGTCGCGGGTCTGGAGCGCGTAGATCAACGCTCCACCGATCCCGACGCTGGCGACGAGACCGAGGCCGGCAAGCACCTTCCTTGACAACCGCGTGACGCGCGGCGCCTCGGCGCGCAGCCGCATCGGCGGCGCCGGCTCGCCGATCAGGGGCTGCTCGACGTTCTCCGGCTTTGCCCCCTCCTCTTTCCGGGAATCGATGTCGCTCACGATGCCGGCCTCCCGTCGGTGCGGGTGATGCGCACGCGCTTTTGGCGATCGCCCGCGCCGAAGCGCAGCTCGGCGGCGGCGAACAGGCGATCGACGATCATGTGGTTCCCGCGGACCCGGTAGTTCACCAGCTCGGAGGTGTTGCCTTCCGGCCCGACGACGAAGAGCGGCGGCATCTCGCCCTGACCTATGCCGCGTGGAAACTCGATAAAGACCTGGCGGCCGTCGTCGAAGGCACGGAGCGGACGCCACGGCGCACGGTCACCGTCGATGTCGTAGCGGAAATTGACACGGGACAGGTCGATGCCGGTGGCGACCGGCTGGGCGGCCTGCGCTTCGGCGTTTTGACGGCGCAGCGCGATAAGCTGATCCTGCGGATATTGCCAGGAGACCGAGGCCATATAGGTGCGCTCGGTCGAGCGCAGTTCCATGTGGTAGGTGCGCAGGTTGGTATTGATGACCAGGTTGGTCATCAGCTCGGCGCGCGTTGGTTTCACCAGGATGTGGATCTGTCGCGTCGCGCCGGATCCACTCTCGGTGTCGCCGATGATCCAGCGCACGGTGTCGCCGGCAGCGACGGGCCCGGAGCCCACGAGCTGCTCGCCGGGCTGGAGGGCGATGTCGGTGATCTGCCCGACGGCGGTGTAGACCTGATAGAGCGCGCCCTGTGTGAAGGGATAAACCTGCATCGAGTTGATGAAGCCGTTGCGAACGGGTTGCACGCGGGCGGCGGCATTGGCCTGGTTGACGCGAGCGGCCGGATCGGTCGCCTCCGGCGCGCTTCGTGTCGTCTCGACCGGCTTCATCTGGCCGGGGAGCGGCAGCGGCCGGGGAAGTTCGACCACCGTGATCGGCGCCGGGGGATCGACGGTTTGGACGGCGGGTGCAGCGCCGTCATAGCTGATCTCGGGCGGCTTCTGCGTGGTGGCGCAGCCGGCGAGCGCGGTCGTCGCGAGGAGAAGGAGCGGCAGTGCGGCTTTGCGCAAAACCTGCGAGGCGGATGTGTGTGAAGCCGGGTTTCCGGCTTTACGGAAAGACGACTTCATTGTCCGAGCTCCCGTGACCAGTTGATGGCGTTGACGAAGATTCCGAGCGGGTTGGCCCGGAGTTTTTCGGCGGTGCGCGGCGGCTGCACGACGATGGTGAGGATGGCGGTCCAGCGCGACGTCTCGGCGAGAGCGCCGTCCTGATAGCGGCGCTCGACCCAGGCGACGCGGAAGCTCGTGGGTGACGCGCGGATGACCGACGAAACGTCGACCGAGATCTGCTGTTTGCCGACCTTGGTGAACGGGTCGTTGGCCCGGGCGTAGTCGTTGAGCGCCATCGCGCCGGCCGAGGTCGTGAACTCATACGCGCGCAGCCAGTTCTGCCGCACGATGATGGCGTCTGCCGGGATCGAGCGGACTTGCTCTATGAAGCGCGCGAGATGCCAGGCCATCTGCGGATCGGTCGGCTGATAGTCGGCGGTCGCCGGTGCGACGGCCTGAGCCTGCCCGAGGCGATCGACCTGCACCACCCAGGGCACGATCGTTCCGCGCGCCGACTGCCAGACAAGCGCCGTGGCGAAGCCGGCAGACAGGATCAGCGAGCCAAACGCCATCAACCGCCAGTTCTTCGCCTGCACACGGGCGGAGCCGATGCGTTCGTCCCAGACCTGGCCGGCGCGCTGGTAGGGCGTCTCGGGTTCAGGTGATTTGCCATAGTGGGTTGCTGGTCGTTTGAAGAGGCTCATCAGCGGTCGCTTTCGGAAAGGTTGATGGAAGAGCCGCCGCCGTGGCTGTCACCAGAGCGGACGGCATGCGCGGCGGCCTGGACGCCATGCGTGATGTTCTGAGATCGCTTCATGCGCTTGGCCCAATCGGGCGGTCCCTGACGGGACGAGGTGCTCTGACCGGTAGAGGCGTCGATCACGGCCTCCGTCTCCCCGCCGACCGTGCCTGCGTTCGAGGAGCCGCCCGTTGCTTCGAAGGCGGACTTGGCGCCGGCGGAGAAGCTCGACTTCATGCTGTCGGCCGCACGCGACGCGGCGCGCTTCAGTGGAGAGGCAGCAGCGGACGCGCCCGCGCGGGCAACACCGCCGAGACCAGAAGCGACGCCGGCGGCGCCGGACTGGCCAGCCGCGCCGAGGCTGTAGGCGGTGGACGCTCCGCCCGCGAGGGCGGCTCCACCGCGAGCAGCGGCGGCGGCCCCGCCGATCGCCGCCGCGCCTCCGGAAGCAACGGCTCCCACAGTGGCGGCGCCGGCGGCGACCATTCCGCCAGCGGCGAGGCCGGTGCCGACGGCAGCGCCTGCGCCAAGCTGGGGACCGCCCGAGACCAGGCCATTGGCAATGCCGGGACCGAAGATGCCGAGGCCGAGCAGCGACAATGCTGCGAGCACGATCGCCATGGCCTGGTCGATCGTCGGCGTCGCGCCACCGAAGCCGGCGGTGAATTCGGAGAACAAGGTTGAGCCGATACCGATGATGACGGCGAGCACCAGCACCTTGATGCCGCTGGAAATCACGTTGCCAAGCACGCGTTCGGCCATGAAGGCGGACTTGCCGAACAGGCCGAAGGGGATGAGGACGAAGCCGGCCAGTGTCGTCAGCTTGAACTCGATGAGGGTGACGAAGAGCTGGATGGCGAGGATGAAGAAGGCGAGCAGCACCAGCGCCCAGGCGAGGAACATGCAGGCGATCTGGATGAAATTCTCGAAGAACGACCAGTAACCCATCAGGCCGGAGATGGAATCGAGGAGCGGCCGACCGGCATCGAGCCCGGTCTGCGCCACCTTACCGGGGCGGAGCAGATCGGCGGTCGTGAAGCCCGTGCCGCTCGCCTTCAGGCCGAGGCCGGCGAAGCTCTCGAAGACGATGCGGGCGAGGTTGTTCCAGTTGCCGATGATGTAGGCGAACACCCCGACGAACAGGGTCTTCTTCACGAGCCGCGCAATGATGTCGTCGTCAGCGCCCCAGCTCCAGAACAGGGCGGCGAGTGTCACGTCGATGACGATCAGCGTCGTGGCGATGAACGCGACTTCACCGCTCAGCAGCCCGAAGCCGGAATCGATGTAGCGGGTGAAGACCTCCAGGAAGTGGTCGATGACGCCGGTGCCGCCCATGATGCTATTTGGCCTCTTCGGGTTGGAGCGGAACTGCGGGTGCCGGGATGGTTGCCGTCGGGCGCGGCGAGCGCGGTGCGTCGGGCAACGGTTCGGCGGGGCGAGCCCCGGGAGCCAGGAAGCGGCGACGGTTCTCGGCCCAGGCGCGCAGGCAGGAAGGGTCGCGCGGACCGGCCTCACCGATTCCCGCGCAGCGGATGAGTTCGGCCCGCAGAGGGTCGGCGGTGTCGGCACCGGCCCGATCGACGCTCTGGTAGATCGGCGCGTCCTCTTGTCGGGTCATCTCGATCGCCGCGGCGGTGACGGCCACGGCGATAAAGACGATGGCGCCGAGGCGTGCGAACATCTTTCCGTCCACGATCGCGCCCTCAGTTGCCGTTCTGGAACATCCGGGCGTTGCCGGGCTGATAGCCGGATCCGGGAGTGAGGAAGCGACGGCGCTGCTCGCGGCCCTGTTCGGCCGCCGCGGCTTGCTCGGCGGACTGGAGCGCTTGCGCCCGACCATTGGCCGCGACGACGGCCGTGAGATCGGCGAGCTGCTGCGCCTGAAGCGCGAGGAGCTGGTTGCCGGCCTGCGTCGCCTGAAGGGCGCCGGTCGCCCCCTGGCTCTGACCGACCAGCGCCGACATTTGCGTCCGGTTGGTGTCGATGTTGCCGACAACGCCGGCCTGGACGCGCATGGAGTCCTGCAGGCCGGCCACCGTATTCTGCCAACGTGTCCGGGCATCGGCGACGAGTTGCTGGTCCGAGGCGGACAGAGAGACATTGCGGTATTGCTGCTGGAAGGCGCGGTCGATCTGTTGAACATCGAAGGCGATGTTCTGGGCCTGGTTGAGCAACTGCTGTGTCCGTTGCACGGATTGCTGAAGCTGCTGAAGCGAGGAGAACGGCAGGCTCGCGAGATTGCGGGCCTGGTTGATCAGCATCGTCGCCTCGTTCTGAAGCGAGGTGATCTGGTTGTTGATCTGCTGCAGCGCGCGGGCGGCCTGAAGGACGTTCTGCGCATAGTTGGTAGGGTCGTAGACGATGATGGCATGTGCCGGCGCGGTCAGCAGCGGCGACAGTGCCAACGGCGCCGCCAAGATGGAGAGGGCGAGCCGAGCGGCGCGAGTGCGGGAGCGAAAACGGATCATGAAGATACCTCCTGGCTGGTGGGAATGACGGTCTGGGGGGTGACGTTGGTGAGGTCGGCGATGAGATCCGCCGCCCAGCCGAGCGAGCATTGGGCGAGCCATGCGTGCAGGAAGCCGTCGCGGCCAACGCGGGCGAATACCTCGGCGATCAGCGCCTGGTGCTGTTTCGAGGACGCGGCGCAGAGAGCCAGCGCGACGTCGGACAGTCCCAGCTCGAACAGTCGGTTGCCGCGTCGTGACTGGCAGTAGTAGTCGCGCTTCGGTATGGCCCGCGCGAGGATCTCGATCTGGCGGTCGTTGAGACCGAAGCGGCGATAGATGGCGGTGATCTGCGGCTCGATCGCGCGTTCGTTCGGGAGCAGCAGACGTGTCTGGCAGCTTTCGATGATCGCCGGCGCGATGGCGGAATTGTCGATGTCCGACAGCGACTGTGTGGCGAAGATGACGCTGGCGTTCTTCTTGCGCAGCGTCTTCAGCCACTCGCGGAGCTGGCCGGCGAAACCCTCGTCGTCGAGCGCGAGCCAGCCTTCATCGACGATCAACAATGTCGGCCGGCCATCAAGCCGGTCCTCGATGCGATGGAACAGATAGGCGAGAACGGCGGGCGCGGCGCCGGTGCCGATCAGGCCCTCGGTCTCGAAGGCTTGGACCGTTGCTTCACCCAGATGCTCGGCTTCGGCGTCGAGCAGCCGACCATAGGGACCGCCAACGCAGTAGGGCCGCAGCGCCTGTTTCAGGTCGCTCGATTGCAGGAGGACGGCGAGGCCGGTGATGGTGCGCTCGTTGACGGGGGCGGAGGCCAATGAGGTCAGCGCCGACCAGAGATGCTCCTTGACGTCCGGCGTGATCGACAAGCCTTCGCGCAGGAGGATCGCGACGATCCAGTCCGCCGCCCAGGCGCGCTCCGGCACCTCATGGATTCCGGCCAGTGGCTGGAGCGAAACGGAGGAGTCCGACCCCTCGGTCAGGCCACCGCCGAGATCGTGCCAGTCGCCGCGCATCGCCAACGCCGCCGCGCGGATCGACCCACCGAAGTCAAAGGCGAAGACTTGGGCGTCCCGGTAGCGCCGAAATTGAAGCGCCATCAGGGCCAGCAGCACTGACTTGCCGGCGCCGGTCGGTCCGACGACGAGCGTGTGGCCGACGTCGCCGACATGAAGGGAAAACCGGAACGGGGTGCTTCCCTCGGTCTTGCCATAGAGCAAGGGGGGCGACCCGAAGTGCTCATCCCGTTCCGGCCCCGCCCACACCGCCGAGAGCGGGATCATGTGGGCGAGATTGAGCGTGGAAATCGGCGGTTGCCGTACATTGGCGTAGACGTGGCCGGGCAGAGAGCCGAGCCAGGCGTCTACGGCATTGATCGTCTCCGGCATTGCCGTGAAATCGCGGCCCTGGACGATCTTCTCGACCAGCCGCAGCTTTTCGGCGGCGATCCGCGAATGCTCATCCCAGACCGTGATGGTCGCTGTCACATAGGCCTGGCCGGCATAGTCGGCGCCGAGCTCCTGAAGGGCGAGGTCCGCGTCCGCCGCCTTGTTGGCGGCGTCGGTGTCCACGAGGACGGAAGCCTCATTGGTCATCACCTCCTTCAGGATGGCGGCGATCGATTTGCGCTTGGCGAACCATTGCCGCCGGATCTTCGTGAGCAGCTTGGTCGCATCGGTCTTGTCGAGCAGGATGGCGCGCGTCGACCAGCGATAGGGAAAGGCGAGCCGATTGAGATCGTCGAGCAAGCCGGGCGTGGTCGCTGTTGGAAAACCGACGATGGTGAGCACGCGCAGATGCGCCGTTCCCAGTCTCGGCTCCAGCCCGCCGGTGAGCGTCTGGTCGGCTATCAGGGCATCGAGATACATCGGTGTCTCGGGCACCCGGACGCGCTGGCGTTTGGTCGAGACGCAGGAATGGAGGTAGGTCAGCGTCTCGCCGTCATCGAGCCAGACGCATTCCGGCATGAAGCCTTCGACGAGCTGCAGCACGCGATCGGTGCGGTCGATGAAGCCGCGCAGGATCTCATGGGCGTCGATGCCCGACTGCTCGCGGCCCTCATAGAGCCAGGCTTCCGTGCGCGCGGCATCCTCGGCCGGTGGTAGATAGAGGAAGGTCAGGAAGTAGCTGGACTCGAAATGCGTGCCCGCTTCCTCGAAATCGGCCTTCCTCTCGGCATCCAGCAGACCGGACGCTGAATCCGGAAACGTGCTTGAGGGATAGGTCGCAGCGGCGTGGCGCTGCGCCTCGACGAAGATCGACCAGCCGGAGCCGAGACGCCGGAAGGCGTTGTTGAGCCGGCCAGCGACGGCGACCAGTTCGGCCGGCACGGCGGAATCCATATCCGGGCCACGGAATCGGGCCGTGCGCTGGAACGAGCCGTCCTTGTTGAGAACGACGCCTTCGCCAACCAAGGCGACCCAGGGCAGGAAGTCGGCGAGCCGGGTGTTGCGATTGCGATATTCGGCAAGATTCAACATTGGTGCGCCTCCTCAGACCGCTAGGTGGCCGGGGATGCGCAGATGGCGGCGCACGACGTCGACGAATTGGGGATCGCGCTTGGCCGCCCAAACGGCGGCGAAGTGGCCAATGGCCCAAAGGCCAAGGCCGACCAGCCAGAGGCGAAGGCCGAGGCCGAGCGCCGCGGCCAGCGTGCCGTTGAGGATGGCGATTGAGCGCGGGGCGCCGCCGAGCAGGATGTGCTCGGTCAGCGCCCGGTGGACGGGCACGCTGAAGCCCGGCACCTCGCCGGCGTGATCGGCCGGACCCGCCATCAGACGAGCGCTCCGCCGCCGAACGAGAAGAACGACAGGAAGAACGAGCTGGCCGCGAACGCGATCGACAGGCCGAAGACGATCTGGATCAGCCGGCGGAAGCCGCCCGACGTGTCACCGAAGGCCAGCGTCAGGCCGGTGACGATGATGATGATCACCGCGATGATCTTGGCGACCGGGCCTTCGATCGACTGAAGGATCTGCTGGAGCGGCTGCTCCCACGGCATCGACGAGCCCGACGCGCGGGCGGCGGGCGCCAGAGCGATCGATACGAAGGTGACACACGCCGCCGTCGCGATGTGACGGCGTATGCGGAGCGAATGACGGATCATGCTGGATCTCCTGATGGTTCGGATGCTACGAGGGTGATGACGTAGTCGCCGGTCGGGCCGAGCCCATCGACGCGGGCAAGTTCGGCAAGGCGACGCTGGGCGCCGCGGCCGGAAAGCACGGCGACGATATCGATGGTCTCGGCGATCAGCGCGCGCGGGACGGTGACGACGGCTTCCTGGATGAGTTGCTCGAGGCGGCGCACTGCGCCGATCGCCGTGCCGGCGTGGATGGTGCCAATGCCGCCCGGATGCCCGGTGCCCCAAGCTTTCAATAGGTCGAGGGCCTCAGCGCCTCGGACCTCGCCGATCGGAATTCGGTCTGGGCGGAGCCGCAGGCTGGAGCGCACCAGATCGGAGAGCGAGACCACGCCGTCCTTTGTGCGCAGCGCAACGAGATTGGGCGCGGCGCACTGCAGCTCGCGCGTATCCTCGATCAGGACGACGCGATCGTCCGTCTTGGCGACTTCGGCCAGCAGTGCGTTGGTGAGTGTCGTCTTGCCGGTCGAGGTGCCGCCGGCGACGAGGATGTTTTGCCGAGACGCCACGGCATCGCGTAGCGCCTCGGCTTGGGGCCCCGTCATGATCCCGGCGGCGACGTAATCATCGAGGGTGAAGACAGCGACGGCGGGTTTGCGGATGGCGAAGGCGGGCGATGAGACGATAGGGGGCAGCAGACCTTCGAACCGCTCTCCTGTTTCGGGTAGCTCGGCGGAGACGCGGGGGCTGCCGGGATGGACCTCGGCGCCGACATGGTGCGCGACCAGGCGCACGATCCGCTCGCCATCGGCGGCGGAGAGGCGCTCACCCGTATCGGCAAGCCCTTCGGAAAGGCGGTCGATCCAGAGCCGTCCGTCGGGGTTGAGCATCACCTCGACGATCGCGGGATCCTCCAGGAACCGGGCGATGGCGGGGCCAAGGGCGGTGCGCAACATGCGCGCACCCCGCATGATCGCTTCGGATTTCTGGTGTGCTGCCGCCACGTCGTCCCCGTTCTTTCGCGGGCGCGCACGACGCGCGGCCCTGGATCGGGGATGATTAAAAGAGCCAGAAGTCGGGCCGGTTCAACAAGTTTAGACCGTCGTAGTAGCCTAGCGTGCAAATACAGGAGAACGGCGGAATCGGTTCCGACTTGATCGACGACGAGCGCACACTATCGGTCATCTGGCGGCGAGTCGTCGTCATCGCCGAACACCCTTCCGGCAATATCGTCCGGGATTTCCCGGAGGAAGCTTTGACCCTTCTGAAGCTTTTTGCCGAGCGTCTCGACGAAACCTTCGAAGCGCTCGCGACCCTTGATCTGAGCCGCGGCCTGCACGTCGCCCGGCAATGGCGGGGTGATCGTCAGCCAGAAGCGGACGAAGAGCGCCAGCGTTTCGGCCGTGACGCCGAGATCGCGCTCGAGGCGTTGCGCCTGGCGCGAGAGCCGGTCCATCCGGCGGGTGAAGGCGGCTTCGCGTCGATCGGCGGCGTCAGGCGAAAGGAATGACGCCACGGCCGCCTCGACGATGGCCGATCGCGGGATCTTCTTGCGTTCCGACAGCTCGTTGATCCGGCTGATCATCTCGACGGGCAAGGTAAGGTTCAGGCGGTCCCGCATGGCCACCTCCTAGAGGTCCATGCCGTCATTGGGATCGAGCGAGACCTGACGCGCCACGCCGGTCATCTGCCGGCGCAGCGCCTGACGCTGGGCGACATCTTCGGGCTCCTCGTCGAGCATGATCGCGAACTCCTCCGCCGGTTTCTGGTCGGTCGTCTCCTTCACGATGGCGACATGGTCCGGAAGCTCGGGTTCCCGGCGCAGGCCGCTATTGGCCTGGTCGCCCTGCGCCTTCTCCACCTCGGCCAGTAGCGCCACGTCCGGCTTCGGTGGGACAAGCGTCGACCAGCCGTCAGCGCGGGATGTGCGCCCGCACCTCTGCGGATCGGGCGGGGACAGCACGCGTTCCTTGAACCGGGGATCCTCGTAGTAGCGTGCTTTCTTCGCTCGGATCGGCGCGGTGCCGGCGACCATGACGATCTCGTCTGCGGGCGCGAGCTGCATCACCTCGCCGGGGGTGAGCAGCGGGCGGGCAGTCTCCGAGCGTGAGACCATGAGGTGGCCGAGCCAGGGCGAAAGCCGGTGTCCGGCATAGTTCTTCATCGCCTTCATCTCGGTCGCGGTGCCGAGCGCATCGGAGACGCGCTTCGCGGTCCGTTCGTCGTTGGTCGCGAAGCTGACGCGGACATGGCAGTTGTCGAGGATCGAGTTGTTCGCCCCGTAAGCCTTCTCGATCTGGTTCAGCGACTGCGCGATCAGGAAGCTCTTGATGCCGTAGCCCGCCATGAAGGCGAGCGCGGACTCGAAGAAGTCGAGGCGGCCAAGTGCCGGAAACTCGTCTAGCATCATCAGCACGCGGTGCTTACGCTCCTTGGCGTGCAGGTCTTCCGTGAGGCGCCGGCCGATCTGATTGAGCACGAGGCGGATGAGCGGCTTGGTCCGCGAGATGTCGGATGGCGGCACCACGAGGTAGAGCGTCGCCGGCCGCGGATCGGCAATCAGGTCGGCGATGCGCCAGTCGCAGCGCCGCGTCACTTGGGCGACGACGGGATCGCGATAGAGGCCGAGAAACGACATGGCGGTCGAGAGCACGCCGGAGCGCTCGTTGTCGGATTTGTTCAACAGCTCGCGCGCCGTGGACACGACCACGGGATGCGGTCCGGCTTCGCCGAGATGCGGCGTGGTCATCATCGCCTTCAGCGTGGTTTCGATCGGCCGCTTCGGATCCGAGAGGAAGCCTGCGACGCCGGCGAGTGTCTTGTCCGCCTCGGCGTAGAGGACATGCAGGATCGCGCCGACCAGCAGCGAGTGGCTGGTCTTCTCCCAGTGATTACGCTTGTCGAGCGAACCTTCCGGATCGACCAGCACATCGGCGACGTTCTGGACGTCACGGACTTCCCAATCACCGCGGCGGACCTCGAGCAGCGGATTGTACGCGGCGGATTTCGGGTTGGTCGGATCGAACAGGAGCACGCGACCATGCTTCGCCCGGAAGCCGGCGGTGAGCTGCCAGTTCTCTCCCTTGATGTCATGGACGATGGCCGAACCCGGCCAGGTGAGCAGCGACGGCACGACCAGGCCGACGCCCTTGCCGGAGCGTGTCGGCGCGAAGCACAGCACATGCTCGGGCCCGTCGTGGCGCAGATAGTCGCGCTCCAGCTTGCCGAGCACCACGCCATCCGGGCCGAGCAGCCCGGCCGCCTTCACCTCTCCCTTCTCGGCCCAGCGCGCCGAGCCGTAGGTCTCGACATTCTTGGCTTCCCGTGCCCGCCAGACCGACATGCCGATGGCGACCGCGATTGAGATGAAACCGCCCGACGCGGCGATGAAAGCGCCCTTGGTGAAGATCTCCGGTGCATAGGCGTCGTAGGAGAACCACCAGGCAAAGAAGGCCGGCGGGAAATAGACCGGTATTCCCCCGAGCCTGAACCACGGCGCTCCGAGCTGGGCCTGAAAGCCGAGCTGCCAGGCGACATACTGCGTGGCCGCCCAGGTCGTGATCAGCACGATCAGGAAGACGATGGTGATCTGGCCCCAGAGGATTTTGGTCGCGGACAAGGGCGTGCTCCTTTCTTCTTGTTCGTGGCTAAAGGCCAAGGTCGCGTTTGCGCCCCAGACTCCATTCGATGCCGCCGCCATCGCGGGCGACGCCGGCGATGTGCTGGCCAAGCTTGCGCTCGAGTTCGCGCGCCCAGGGCACGAGCTGGAAGCCGAGTCCGTTGTCGATCATGGCGAAGCGGCCCGAGGAGAGCGTCAGGCGCTGGCGATAGACGCCCGAGACATGCTCGCCGGCCGCGGCCTTCACATGCGGCAGGCCCGTCTCGGCCGACAGCTTCTTGCCCAAGGCGTCCAGCTCGCGGCGGCGCAGCGTGTTGAGCAGATCGCGTTGGAGAATGATGCGCTGGCCTTGGCGGCGGGCGAGCCCCTCGTCAGCAAGATGTTCGGCGCGGGCCTGCATGGCGTCGCGCGCCTGGCGGCCGAACCCGCCCATGGAGAGCGGCATCTGTTCGCGCTCGACCAGGCGGTGGTCGAGCCAGGTGGCGCCCGGCGCGGTGATCTGGGTGCGAAGATCGAGATCGGATCGGGTCGCGAGCACCAGCGTCGGCCGCTGGTCTTCTGGGCCGCCGAAGCGCCGAACCTCGACGATGCCACCGACAGGCGGCGCATGTTCGAAGGCCTCGATGCCACGGAAGCGGACATGGTGGGCGCGGCCGTCGGTGCCGTCGATCACGGCATAGGCTTCGCCGGTCAGCTCGTCATGGAGACCCTTGTCGACCAGCCAGCCGATGATCGGCGAACCAGCCCCGCCGTCGATGACATAGTCGGCGACGCCGCGATCCTGGCCGCGTTCGGTGAAGGCGCGGTGCATGGTCTTGATGATGTCGCCGCGCATGCCGAGGTCGCGAAGATTGCGTTCGGCTTCCAGCCCAACCATCCATTCGCCGGGGCCGGCTGTGGTGGCGAGCCCCATCTTCTCCAGATGCTGAAGGCGGCCGATCATCAAGCGGCAGGTCTCGGGATCGGCCGTGCCGCGTACGCCAGGACGCAGATCGATATAGCCGACGTCATCGGCATGACCGCGGATCTCGACATCGAGGCGCGTCCACCGCTCGGCGGCGACTTCCTTTTCCAGGGCGTTGCGGATTTCGTGCTCGGGCTTGGGACCAAGCTCGATCGACACCAGATCCTCGGCGCGTGAGCGAAGGCCACGGCTGATATAGTCGCGCGAGATCACGAGATCGGCGCCGGTCTCATCCACGCCGCGCACGAGCAGGTGGACGTGCGGATTGTCGGTGTTCCAGTGATCGACGGCGACCCAGTCGAGCCGGGTGCCCAGATCGGCTTCCATCTGCTGCGCGAGGTCGCGCGTGAAGGCCTTGAGGTCGGTCATCTCGCCGGCGTCCTCGGGCGAGACGATGAAGCGGAAATGGTGCCGGTCGTCCTTGCATCGGTCGGCAAAGGCGAGATCGTCGGAGCGATCGGAGCCAGCGTCGAACATGACGCCTTTTTCTCCGTCCCGGCTGACACCCTCGCGCCTGAGGTACGACAGGTGCGCGGACAGCGGCGCGGAGCGGAAGGAGCGGCCCTGGTGGCGAGCCACGCGCGCTTTCACGACGACGCGGCGAGTCGAGCTGAACAGGCGGTTGCGGCTGAAACTTCCGCGCCCCCGGCCGAAGGTCGAGCGGCCATAGCCCGACGCGCGCCGACCTGACGCCGGCGCAGCGGTATGACCCGCCTTCTTCGCGGCCCGCAGCACTTGGTTGAGGAAGCTCTTCGCCTTCGGCGCGCGCGTGTTCTTGATGCGGCCAGGCCGGACCCGAAAATCGCTGTCGCCCTCGCTCATATTGAGGCTCCGGACAGCGGCAATTCAGGGCCGTGCATACGGAAGCCTTGAAATCCTTCACAAAAACCGGGCTTCATGCCCGCGACCGACCGCCATGCACGCCAAAACGCAAGCCTCTTCAGAGGCTTACAGCGTTTCGGGCATGCGCTTTTATCTCGCCGTCTGTTGGTCGTGTCTTCCTGCCACCCCCGTCCTTCCGCCCGACCTAACCGGAAGCGCTCGACACCGCGCCAGAGTGCGAATGCGGTCATTGCGGCTCTCCCGCACGATTACGAGCGACGAAGAGACCGCCCGATTGCGGGGAGATGGCGGAGACGTCGCGCACTGTCGTTGCTGTCGGCGCGTCGTCGTGAGTGCCCCCGCGCTGTACGGTATCGGCCGCGGGCGTGCGTTCGGACTGCCCGATGAACAGCGGCGCGCGGGTCCAGGCTCGCGGATCGGCGGCGGCAACGACCGTCGCAGGAGCGACCAGTTCACCGCCGCCGAAGATAGGGAGGAGCGCGGCCACGTAGGCGCGTGTCTCAGCCGGCAGGGGACGGCCGGCGAGATACTCTTCATATCGGCCAGGCCCCGCATTGTAGGCTGCGAGAAAGCCGGGCGAGCCGTACCGATCGTGCATTTCGCGGAGATACGCTGCGCCCGCCAGGATGTTGTCGCGCGGATTGAAGGGATCCGTGCCGAGCGAATAGCGGACGCGCAGACCAGCCCAAGTCTCGGGCATGATCTGCATCAGGCTCATCGCGCCCTTCGGCGAGACGGCACGCACATCGCTGGCGCTCTCGACACGCATGACCGCCCTGATCCATGCCGTGGGAATGCCGAAGCGCTGTGCGGCCTCCGCGATGTGAGCGGCATATGGATCGGCCAGGGCCGGGCGTTCGACTGGCGCGCTCTGCGCCAGCGTGACGGCTGATGGTGCGCCGACGAGAAATAGGCCGGAAAGGAGAAGGAGGCCTGCATGCCGGGCGGCGCGATGACGCCCGGCAGCGGTGACGTGGCGCGCTGATGGGGATGGCCAGCGCATCGGCTCAAGCCCGCTCGCCGCGCTTGGGGGGGCGGTTCCAGTGCAGGCCCCAGGCGGTGTTGTCGTCACCCGACTGGAACAGGTTTGCGCGGATCGGCTGCACGAAGGCGGGATCGTCGAGCAGCAACGAGACGTAGTCGCCGGCGCGTTCGCCGGTGCGTTTCCAGCCGGCGCCGACCTCCGGCCCGTCCTCGTCGCGGAGGTGGATGCGATAGTCCGGGGCGTTCTCGGCGTCGGACGGCTCGGCCGGAACCAGGGTCAGCTCGATGTCGAGCGAGAGGGTGCGGATGCGGCCGGAATAGCCCGATTTCGTGCGAGTGAATTCTCCGATCTGGGGCATGGGACGACTCCTTTGCTGTGCGGTGGAGGACGGGATGGACGCGCGCGTCACCGCGTCGGCGCGCGCCATTCGAAGCGGCCGTTGCCTTCTTCGTCGGTGTAGAGAGGCGTCGCCCGGCCGATGATCGTGTCGGCAGCGACGGGCCCGAAGTAGCGGCCGTCGAGGCTGTCGCGGACCTGCCAGTTCATCAGGAAGATCTCGCCCACGGCGATGATGCGGCAGCCTTGCCAACTCGGCAGGGCGCGGCCCAATCGGTCGCGATCAAGCGCCTCGGCAATGTCAGTGCCATCGACCGAAATCGTGCGGCCCGTCCGACAGACGCGTTGCCCGGCAACGCCGGCGACGCGCTTCATCAAAGGCACGCCGCGTGGCAGGTAACCGCGCTCGGCCAGGAAGGTCGCGAGCGGTTCGGGTGCCTCGATGGCGACGAGGTCGGTGACCTCGAGCAGTTCATCGGAATCGATCGCGTAGAGCCCAATCGGGGCGCTCGCTGAGGCGTTCCAGATGAGTTTCAGCGGCAACGGAAGGAAGGCGGCGATGGCAACACCCATCGTCGCGAAATATGTCGCCATGACGTAGCCGAAACGGCTCATGGCTCGGCCCTCCGGCGGAGAAGGAAGGCCCGATGTTGCTCAGCGCTGTAGGCGCGCGGTGCCTCGCCGACGGTCAGTCGATTGTGGATGTGGCGCCAGTGATCGGGTGAAACGTCGACCGGATCGACGCCGATGGCCTCGATGGCGTCGATCGCTTGCAGCACGCGCTCGACCTTCGGCCAGCCTTCGATCTTCAGCAGGATATCGCCGCCAGGCCGCACGAAGGGCAGCGTCTGGAAGGGCTCGCCGGCACCAACCGTGCGCACGATGTCGATGCGCGAGATGATTGTGCCGAACTCGTTCCCGGCCCAGCGCACGAAGGCGAAAGCGCTGTTCGGCGGAAAGCCTATGACACGGCGGCGGCGATCGAGAATCTGCTCGTAGGTGTCGTGGCCGAACCGGATCCAGTTCTCGATTTTCTTCTCGATCCAGGTCAGTTCGACCAGCGTCGTGAAGGGAGCCGCGCTAGACGGCGCAGGGCCGCCGCGCTCGCGGGGGGCTGCCCTGACGGTCATGACGGGTCTCCTTCGGCGCTTGGGAATTCGCGCGCGAGCAGATCGCGCAGCATGTCGGCGACGGTGACGCCGCGCTGGAAGGCGGCGATCTTGATGCGCCCGCGCAGATCCGACGTGACGTCGATGGTCAGCCGGGCGGTGTAACCGCCGTCGGCCGACCCGCGCGTGGAGGGCGCATTTGACGCTTTGATCCAGCTCTCGGGATCGGCGGGACGCGTGGCGAAACTGCGCTTCGGGGATCGCTCGGTCATGGCGCGATCCTCCCGATCTCGGCGCACAGCGCCGCGATCTCACGGGCGGCGAGGCTGTCTTCGTCGAGTTCGGAAACCAGGCGGCCGGATTGCGCGGCGTCCGCGAATGCGACGCGCTGGCCGATGGTGGCGCCAAGCACCGGCGGATCGTGATCGGCAAGCGTCTCGGCCGTCGCGCGGGCGATGACGGTGCGCGCCTCGCAGCGGTTCAGCACGAAGCGGGCGGCGAGTTGCGGGCGATAGATGCGCGCCTCGCCGAGCAGCGATAGCATCTCGGCCGATGCCCAACCGTCGAACGGCGACGGCTGCACCGGGATCAGCACCAGGTCGGCGGCGAGCAGCGCCGAGCGCATCAACCCGGCGACACGGGGCGGTCCGTCGATGACGATGTGATCGGCGTCGCGCGCCAGCTCCGGAGCCTCGCGATGCAACGTGTCTCGCGCCAGGCCGACGACGCCGAAGAGCCTCGGAAGGGGTTCACGAGCGCGCTGCTGCGACCAGTCGAGTGCGGAGCCTTGCGGGTCCGCATCGATCAGCGTGACGCGTTTTCCCCTCGCGGCCCATTCGCCGGCAAGATGCAGGGCCAGCGTCGTCTTGCCGACGCCGCCCTTCTGGTTGAGGAGCGCGACGATCATTCCGCCTCTCCCGATGCTTGATCGAGAGGCCGGCGAGGTGCGCTCGCAGTATTTCCGGATTTGCGGAAAGTCGTATCGGGCCGAACGTCGTTCGGTGGCTCATCGGAAGTTTTTTCAGGACGGCTGGCGATGTTCTCCACATCACCCGTGCGTCTTCTAAAGTTAGATTCTTGGTTAGACTCTAAGTTAAGGGCGCGATTCCGGTTTTGTTTTCCGTAGCTTATGCCCTGTTTGGGTTCCCGATAGCACGAGCCTGCGGTTCCCGATGGCACGATAGTCCGGGTTCCCGATAGCACGAGGCCGTCCACAGCTTGTCCACAGGGCGCCGACGGTTCGAAGGCGAGCAGCACGCGGCCACCGATCTCGACCTCGATGAACAGCGTGTAGCCGGGCAGCGGCTGTCGGCGGATGATGTCGCGCAGCTCGAAGGCGAAGCGCTTGAAAGGGGAGAGGCTTCCGGATTTCTGATGGAGATGACGGAAGTCGAAGCGCCAGCCGGTGCGCTGCTTGCCGCCGTGCTTGCGCACCAGGCGATAAAGCCAGCGGTCGAGCCCGCCGGTGAGTTCGAAATACGCGCGGTCGATGGTGAGCACGAGCGCGTCATCGAGGACGGCGCGATAGAACCAGTCGGGGACGATCAGCTCGATGCCTGCCGGCCTGCCGTTGCGGTCGGTGCGCTCCTGCCATTCATTGATCCAGGAAAAGCGATGTCGGCGACCTTCCGCCGGCTGGCGGATCGAGGTGGCAACGGTGGTCGACTGAAGGCGGTCGAGGGCGGCCTTCAGCCGCTGGTAGTCACGCAGGCTGACGCCGCGGCCGATGAAATTCAGAATCTCATAGGGCGTCGCCGCCATCAGGCGCGAAGTGCGCAGCCCCGCGTCGCGTGCCTCGACGATCTGGCTTGCGGCCCAGATCAGGATGTCGGCGTCCCAGATGGTGGCCATGCCATAATCGGGCACCGCCTCGACGCGGATCGACACATCGCCGGCGACGAAGTCGATCGGCGCCATGCGATGGGATTTGGAGAGGGAGAAGAACGGATAGGCCATGAGATCCTGCGCGTCGCGAGGCGCGAAGTCGCCGGGGAGCGCGTGGAACAGGTCGAGCTGTCCGCGCTCCGAGACTGGGCGATGTCGCGCCGTCATTTGAGAGGGAGCCCGAAGCGGTCAGCGCGCGTAGCGGCCGGTATGCGCGGGTGGCGCGGGCTCATGGCGCTTGGCGGGAAGCAGCGTGCCGCGCGGATCCGAGGTCGAGGTGACGGCGCCGCGTTCGGTCCAGGCCTGCAGGTCATCGACGGCGTAAACGACACGGCCACCGAGCTTGCGATAGGAGGGGCCGGTCCCGTAGGTGCGGTGCTTCTCCAGGGTGCGGGCAGACAAGCCCAGGAAGTGCGCGGCTTCCTTGGTGCGTAGAAAGCGCGGCGGCAACTCTCTGAGATTGGGCGTCATGATCGGGCCTCCGTGGTGTCCGTTGGGGCCGCTGGCGTTCAGCGGCTGACGAAGGCCACGATGGCGAAGGGAAACCGCGTAGATGCAGTGGGGAGTTGGGGGGTGCTAAATTCCCACACCGGCGGTCGCCTGTGATCCGGCTATGGGCGGCGGCGATGACGGAGCAGTTTGCGGTAGCCGCCCGCGATCATGGCGAGGCCGTCCTTGATCAGGTCCATCGTCGCGTAGCGCTCAGGCGCGGTTTGCCAGTCGTCGCGCCCGATGGGCTTGAGCCGGAAGATCACCTTGGCGATCTCGCGCTGGCTCGCGCCAGCGCGGTGCCCATCGACCGCCTGCAGCATGCGCCTTGCGCGGGTCCGTTGCTGACGCGTAAGGCGCGTGTCGGGCGGAATCGCGCGGCCGTGCAGGGAGGCCAGAAGCCGAGCGAGGGCTTCCATGCGATCGAAGCCCTCGATGCCGAGTGGGATCACGGCCACGAGCGGCTGGTCGGGCGATCCGTCAGCGGGAAGCGCCAAGTGTAGGCGTTGCCCGTTGCTCAAATCGTGCAGGATGTGGAGGCTGTGTTCGGTCGGCTGGGCGGCAGACCGTCCCGGTTGCGGGAGGGGCGTGCTATCCGCAGCGATGGATGCCGGCGCCGGTGTCAGTATCACCGATCCGGTATCTTCCTCCGGAAGCCAGAACACTTGCGCCTCTGTGGACTTCAGAGCAGGGGCGACGAGGAAATCGTAACCCCCACCGCCGGCCGGCGCGCTCGATCAGCGGGGGAGACTCGCTCGAAGCACTGGTGAGTTCGGCATAGTCGCGCTGATAGTCCTCGTTTCGTCGCAGCCATTCCCAGCCGATATCTGGAGGGGTGAGCTGGTCGACGTAATCGTAGCTTGATGACGATCGCCACCGGGATGTGTCGGGCGACATCGAAATCCTCCAGGCTCGCATTTGAAGTGCGTTTGAGCCGGGCACGATTCCCAGTTGAGCGATTGGAAGGAAGTCCCCGACTTGGCAACGGGTGTTGCCGCAGCGGCATCACCAGCCTTAGTGACGGTAGCCTTCGCGCACGAGCTCGCGGTAGCCGTGGGTCGTCATCCAACGGGCCCGGGCGAGATGGGCGTCATGGACGCGCCGGGCGCGGTCGGGGTCGCCTTCAGGGTCGAGGCCGAAGAGAATATGGACGGCTTCACGCCAATCGGCGCCGTCCGCGGCTGCGTCGAGCAGGCGCAGATAGAGCTTCATGTGCTCACGATCATAGGTCGTAAGCACCGCGCAATCCGGCGGCCTGTCTAAGAAATCTGTCTTGGTCACAACCTTCCCCTGGAATCATTTTATCCATTCCGGAGCGAATTGTTAACCATATGCAGGTTGCACCACAGCTGAACCTGCGCCGTTGGTGAACGGCCCGGCGCAGGCGTGCCGTTCACCAAAGAGGCGCTATCGCTTGTCGGCTTTCCCACGGACCACCATCACTCCCTCGCCCTGGTCGGTGGTCAGGAGGAGGATGCCATGGCTTTCAAGCGCCCGCCGGACCTGATCGCGCGTGGTCTCATACACCTCGAGCCCGCTTGCGGATTCGAGGCGTTTCAGCGCGGTCAGCGATACCTGGGCCTTGTCAGCGAGCGTCTCCTGGTTCCATCCGAGCAACGCGCGTGCGGCCCGCGATTGTCGGGCGGTGATCATGCATGACCACCTCCCACCAACCGGAACCAACACGCCAGAACTACGACTATAATAGTCGTTCTTAGTGGTCGGCGCTAGCCGATACTGCCTTGGATGGTTGGCACCTACGCCGCTCAGGCGTGAACTGATTCGGTCGCCCACAAAGCGCAGGGCCCCGCCCGGTTCGACCGGGCGGGGCCCTGGTGGGGGCCTTACTCCCCGTTGCGGCGGCCGTTGGGGCGGGACCAGATGAGGCTGTAGCCTTCGCCGTCCTCGTCGTCGAAGAGGTTGGCGTAGATCGGAGCGGTGAAGCTCGGATCGTCCAGCTTCAGGCCGAGATAATCGCGGCCCTCATTGGAGCGCTTGGACCAGGCGGCGCCGATCTCGACCCGGCCGACGAAGACGCGGTGGCTGGGGGCGTTGTCGCCGGAGCGGTTGGCCTCAGGCACGACGCGGACGTTCTTGGTCTGGAGCGAGAGGGTGACGATTTCGCCGGTGAACTCGTTGTTGCCGGACTTCTTGAAGGTGCCGATGGTCGCCATGGTAGTTCTCCTTGAACTCTGTTCCGAGCCCGCACCATTGCGGCCTCGATGGCGATCGAGGGGCCGGAGGCGACCGACGCCGCATCGCTCGCGACCGCAGCGCCAGCGGAGGACGGCGCGAGAGCGACTTTGTTGTTTCGCGAGGAATGGGCGCAGCCCAGGGGAAGAAAGTCGCGTCCGCGCCGTTGCGGCAGAGGCGGTCGAGGCGCAGCCGACCTTCGGCCAGATCAGCCCATTGAAGAGGCCGTTTTGGAGCGGTCGACCTGACAGAGACGGATCAACGGAGAACGTGGCGACACCGTCGCAACCGCTGCGATCCCGCTTACGACGTCCACCGGCGAAGATGGCTTTTCCGCGCAGGCCTTCAAAAACTCGAAAGCTGTCGCTCAAGGCCTCGCTCAAGACACGGGCACCGACCGCCCATCGTCAGGCCGGGATGTGCGTCATTCGACCTCATCCATCGCTCCAATGAGACGACAGATCGGCTGGGTTGCTTGTCCGTGCCAATGCTGCGTCTGCCAATGTCGCGACGATGCTGGTGGCCGGGCACGTCCAACCGTCTGGTCCGGCCCGGTCGTCTCGGTGCGTTCAGCCCCGCGCCAGGCCCTGTCCGGTCGAACTGGGCGTCGCCATCGCCGCCATCCGGATCAGCGCCGTCACGGCGACGGCGACCGCGCCGACAACGGAAAAGGTAAGCTGCCAGCCTTCCGACGGCATGGTGTGTTTCACGATGCCATGGGTGGCATGGTAGCCGGCGATCGCAGCCGGAGCGACGAAGGCGAGCGCGATGACGACGCGCGCCCAGAGCGGTCGGACGAAGACGAGAAGGAGCTGGCCGATGCCGAAAGTCAGCCCGGCCGCGAGCGCGCCGACGAGGATCGCGCCGAGCCAGCCGGCGCCGGTGTCATAGGCCCACATTCCAGCCGTGACGCCCGCGAAGAAGGGCAAAGCGAAAACGGCGAGCGTGAACAGCAGCCAACAGAAAAAGCCGATGGCCGCGATACTGAAAAGAATGCCGATCAAGATCATGGTGGTGGTCTCCGTGAGATAAAGGTCTGACGGTCGCACCTTCCACCACCACCACGGCGCGGGTTTGAGTATAGCCGAAGAAGAGCGGTGGCGGGAGCGGAAATCCGGCAAAGATCTCCGCTTCGCGAGAGCGACGCCCCGTCAGGGGGCGAAGGGATCGATTTCCGCCACGACCTCGGCGTCGCCGTCGAACTCGGTGACGGGCGTGACTGAATGCGTGCCGTCGCCTGCCTTGAAGATGACGATGGCGACCATGAGGGTGGTGGCGAGGCTGAAGGCGAAGGCGTGTGCATCGTTGAGGGACATCGTTCCGGCTCCCGTCTTGGAGGCGGGAGGGCATCTCCCGCGCGACAGGCGCCCGATGTGTCCGGCCGAGGGCCGCAATCACCGCGAAGGTGAAGCCGAAGCGGCGGCATGCTCGCATAGCCGACCCTTTACGGGTTGATGGCGTCAGGCCTTCGGCCGGACCAAGGATCAGCGCAATGGAAGCGGGGGATGGTCTCTCGCTTTGTGCGGGTGCTAGGATCGCCTCTCAACAGCTTCGCTGCGTTGGATTCGAGCCGTGTCCTGGTCGTCCGCGTTGGAAGGCAGGAGGACACGGGATGGCAGCCGGATTCTACATACCAGACGGTAACGAGGCCCTCCGGGAGGATATCCCCGCGGTGGTCGAACTGATCGAGCGGACAGCCCGCTGGGTCAATCCGGAGACATTCCGGCGTCTGCCGGTATGGGCGCCACATACGGCTCGCGGTCGGCCACTCTACGACGCGGGCTGGTCGCGTCGCTATACGAATACTCGAAAGGCGACGAAGATCACCGCCGAGAAGTTCGAGGGCAATGTCGCTGCGCTCAACACGCTAGTAGCGGCTCTCGGCGTCGCGTCACCGAAACCGAAGAATTGGACCGTTTGTCATATCTGGGGATACGACGATCCATCGTTCGCTCAGCAAAGCAGCGTGGTGCAGGATCCGCGCTACTTCTCGTGCGTGGCCAATATGGTGTGGTTGCCAACGCCGCTCAAAGGTTTCACGGACACGCTGCCCGAAATCAAGGCTATGCTGCGGGTCTGCGCCTTTCACCTATATGGCTGGGCTTGCGAGCATCCGTCGGTTGCCGAGCAATCCGAGAAGGTCAAGGGCGGGTGGATCCCGGGAGGCTATCCAAGAACTTGGCCGAGCCCCGAGCGCCCGGGGATTATTCCCCCTGGAACAGCGCCGTTCGGCGAACGGATCGAACGCGAGATTGCGAAGCGCAAACGCAAGCTGAAGGCCGACCTCGCGAATGCTGCCTTTCTCCATTACCCCAAAGAGGAGGTGCTTGCCGTCCTGAAGTTCTGGGGCGTCGAACTGGACTGACGGCGCTCACGCGCCGCCTCCTTTTGGCCGGAAGTCGAAGACCGGGATGCCGAGCTTTCTGGCCTTGTCGGCGAGATTGTCCTGGATGCCAGTGCCGGGGAAGACAATCACCCCGATCGGCAGCACCTCCAGCATGGCGTCGTTGCGCTTGAACGGGGCGGCCTTGGCGTGTTTCGTCCAGTCGGGCGCGAAGCCGATCTGCGGCACCTTGCGATGATCGGCCCAGCGGGACGCGATCTTTTCGCCACCCTTCGGCGATTTGCCGTGCATCAACACCATGTCGGGGTGCTTGGCGTGGACCTGGTCGAGCTTGGCCCAGATCAGCCGGTGGTCGTTGAAGTCGAGCCCGGCAGTAAAGGCGATCTTCGGGCCTGCTGGCAGGAGCACTTCCTGCGCGGCGCGCTTCTTCGCGTTGAGGAAGTCGCGACTGTCGATCATCGCCGATGTCATCGCCTTGTGGTTGACCATCGATCCACTGCGCGGCTTCCAGCTTGATCTGGTGTGGCGCTCGTAGTGCTCGGCGGCCTGGTCGCGCATCAGCTCGAAGGCGTCACGGCGCTCGATCAGCGTCTGCCCCTCGGCCGTCAGGCGTTCCAGCTCGACGGATTTCACTTCGCTGCCGTCCTGTTCGCGCTGGCTGCGGCGCTGCGCCTGCTCGTTGTCGTCGAGTTCCCGCTCGATCCGGTCGGTGGCGCGATGGAAGACGTTGACGATCGACCAAAGGAGATCATCGAGGTCGGGCTCGAGGCGGGTCTCTTCCAGCGTCACGATGAGGGCGTCGAAGATGTCGGCGAGGGCGCCGGCGACGTGGTGGCCCTCCGGGAGCGGTCGGGGATCGGGCTCGTCGTCGAAGGGACGGTAGCCGTAGAGCTGGAGTTCGGTGAGGACGTGATCGGTGGGTGATGCGGCGTGGTGCGGTTCGTGGTCGTCGTGCTCGCTCATGGGATGCTCCGTCGGTTTGACCGCGACCCTCGCGGCCTTCATGGCGACGAAAGCCGGCGGGCGGGCCGGACCTGCACCCGCAGCGAAGCGGAGGGCCGAAGCGTCAGCGGAGGATGGCGAAGGCCGGCTATTTTGCCTCGCGATGGAAAGGCCCGCAGGGCCGCCGGAAAATAGTCGGCCGCAGACATTGCCGGTCCGGGCCGTTTGCTGGCCGATCGCCCTCTCGAAGGCCGGGGCGCGGTTGTCTCCGACCTCAGGGCATCCGAGCGATGCCGGCAGCGGCGCGCCCACCGCCCATATTTATGCCGCCAGCGCCATGAACCGGGCGACGTCCTGCGGGGGGAGCTGGACACGGGCGCTTGCTCGTAGAGCATCGATGCCGAGCTTGCGGAGATCCTCGTTGAAGTCCCCGAGCGCGGGCGACAGCACGATCGCCTCGATCCCGACAGCGTTCGCCCGTTCGATCAGGCTGTCACGCGCGCCGTCACCGGCCGGATCGTCGTCACGCACGATGTAGAGCCGTCTCAGCGTGTCGGGGAACAGGATGGCCGCGAGATGCGCCGCCGAGAGTGCTGCGGCCATGGCCATGCTGGGCAAGACGCATCGAAGCGCCAGGATCGTCTCTATGCCTTCGCCGGCCGCCATGATCTCGCCCGCCACGCCGAAGCGGACCGCGTGCCCGAGCAGGTCGCCCATCGCGCGCCTCGGCGTATCGATCGGAGCCTTGTCCCTGCCGGAAGGGTCGAGCCAGGTGCGGTGTGCGCCGGTCAGGCGCCCGTCGAGGTCGGTCACGGACGCGATCATCGCCGGCCAGATCTCGGTGGGCGAATGCTCGTCAGGACGATAGTAGCAGCGCGGATGGAAACGCAGGCTTCCGGTACCGTGCAAAGCCGTAATTCCGCGATTGCGCAGATACGTCTCTACGACCGTGCCCGAAATCGGCTGCGACATCGCGAACAGTCGACGTGCTGCTTCAGGCGATCCCGACGGTGCGGGTGTCAATGTCAGCCGGGGCGAAGTTTGCTCGGACTCGGGATGCGGCAAGCTGAGGAAGGTCCGTGCCTCGTCGGCAACGTCCTTGAAGTCGATCAGGCCGCGGCTCTCACGGATGACGTCGAGGAGATCGCCATGCTCGCCGGTCGCGGCGTCGGTCCATTTGCCGGCTGCTCCCTTGCCGGATTCGCTCCCCTTCAGCCGCACGAACATGGAGCGTCCCGGCGTGTTGCGCACATCGCCGACGAGCCAGTAACGACCCTCACGATGCCCATTCGAAAGGTAATGACGGCACACCGCCTCAGCCTGCCGGCCGAGACGCTGTGCCAGTTCGGGTGCATCGCGCCGGGCCATCATGCAGCCTCCCGCTCGCCAATGCGCTGGACGGGATGACGCTCCAGCACCTTGGCCAGAATTGCCGACCCGGAAGCGTCGCTGGGAACGAACATGCGCAGCTTCCAGGAGATGATCTCGTGGAAGAGGCCGTAGGCCGAAAGGCGATCGCGCATCGTGTCGGTGAAGCCCGACAACTCGATGCGGTTGACGCCCATGACGCGGCTGCGCCGAAGCTGCAGACCCTCGGCAAGGTCGAGGATCGTCCGGCCGTCCATCAGCGCGGTGAAGGCATCGCTAGCGGTGAGCGCGGATGAGCCCGTCGCCAGCACGCCCGCGGCCCATGCGGGCGAAACCCGGCGGCCGATGATACGCTCGCCATCATCGGTCTGGAGCCGATAGACCCGAGACGACTCGTTGGGCAGGCGCTTCCAGATCGGCAGCAGCAGTCCAGCAACGACATGGATGGTGCCATCGGTGAACTCTGGCACGTCCGCCACTTCGGCATTCCAGGCGTCGGCGAACGCGGCCTGTTCAGCCTCAACCCAGTGGCTCTCCGCCATCATCTTCAACGAGGCATGATGGTGGTCCATCGGCCGGATCAAACGGACGCGCCGTTCGATCTCGCCATCGTCGAGCATCAACGTGGGTGCTGGAACCTGCACCGCGGCGCGGCCGGAGCGGTCATTGATCAGCAGCTTCGCGCGTGGATCGTCAAGGTGCGCAAGGGCATCGGCAAGTGAG
This sequence comes from Mesorhizobium sp., assembly GCF_016793485.1. GTDB lineage: Bacteria > Pseudomonadota > Alphaproteobacteria > Rhizobiales > Rhizobiaceae > Mesorhizobium_K. The sequence goes on from NZ_JAEULZ010000046.1 coordinate 398,420, forward strand.
ACGGGCCGATTGCGTTCGCGCTGGGTGATGGTTAGCAGCCGTGTCTCCGCGCCGGTGCCGGGATGGACATGGATGGCGCGTCGATCGGAGACGACGAAGCTCTCCGCCTGAAGTGTTTCCAGGCCGACGTCATAGACCCCGGATGCGATGGCGCCCTCGATCTTCGCATTGAGCAACTGCTCGAAAGCGCTGAACAGGATGGTTTGAAGCGAGATGGTGAGGGCCAGCAGGCGATTCAGGAAGGTCGTGATCGGCGGCAGCTCGTCCTTGATGCCGGTGGAATCCATAAGCGTGAGGCCGGTCGCATCCTCGAACATCTGGAGCGAGCAGCCTTCGACCTTGCCGCGTACCAGCAGCAGATAGAGCTGCCGTAGCGCGTCGCGAGCATAGTGCGATTCCAGATTGTCCTCGGGGCGGAACAGGCCCTGGCCGCCGGTCTGGCGCTGGCCGCGCGTGATGGCGCCCAGCGTGTCGAGGCGCCTGGCGATGGTCGACAGAAAGCGCTTCTCGGCCTTCACGTCGGTCGCGATCGGCCGAAACAGCGGTGGCTGCGCCTGATTGGTGCGGTTGGTGCGACCGAGGCCCTGGATCGCGGCGTCCGCCTTCCAGCCCGGTTCGAGCAGATAGTGAACCCGAAGGCGACGGTTCTTCGCCGACAGTTCGGCGTGATAGCTGCGGCCCGTGCCACCCGCGTCGGAAAATACGAGTATGCGCTTCTGGTCGTCCATGAAGGCCTGCGTCTCGGCGAGATTGGCCGATCCGGCGCGGTTCTCGACGACGAGGCGATCGATGCCGTTGGTGCTGGTCTTTCGGACAATGCGGCGCGACCGGCCCGTCACTTCCGCCACAGTGTCGGTACCGAAGCGCTGGACGATCTGGTCGAGTGCTCCGGGAACGGGAGGGAGAGAGGCGAGCTGTTCGATCAGCCGATCGCGGCGGGCGACGGCCTCGCGGCTCTCCACGGGCTGGCCGTCGCGATAGACCGGACGTGACGACAGATTTCCTTCGCTATCGGTGAACGGCTCATAGAGTTGCACCGGGAAGGAATGCTGGAGATAGGAGAGGACATATTCGCGCGGCGTGATGTCGACACGAACGTCGTTCCATTCCTCGGTGGGAATTTCCGCGAGGCGGCGCTCCATCAGCGCTTCGCCGGTCGAGACGATCTGGATGACGGCGGCATGGCCCTCCTGGAGGTCGCGCTCGATGGAGCGGATCAGGGTCGGTGTCTTCATGCTGGTCAGCAGATGGCCGAAGAAGCGCTGCTTCGTGCTCTCGAAGGCCGAGCGCGCGGCGGACTTCGCCTGCCGGTTCAGCGTGCCGGTCTCGCCTGTCACATTGGCGGCCCGCATCGCGGCGTCGAGATTGTTATGGATGACGCTGAACGCCCCGGCATAGGCGTCGTAGATGCGGGTCTGCTCGGACGTAAGCTGGTGCTCGACCAGCTCGTATTCGACACCGTCGTAGGAGAGGGACCGGGCGGTATAGAGACCGAGTGCGCGAAGATCGCGGGCCAGCACTTCCATTGCAGCGACGCCACCGGCCTCGATCGCCTCGACGAATTCCGCCCTGGTCGCGAACGGGAAATCCTCGCCGCCCCACAAGCCCAAACGCTGCGCATAGGCGAGATTGTGGACCGTGGTCGCGCCCGTCGCCGAGACATAGACGACACGGGCGTTCGGCAGGGCGTGCTGGAGGCGAAGCCCGGCACGTCCCTGCTGCGAGGCGGCGACATCGCCGCGTTCTCCCTTGCCGCCTGCGGCATTCTGCATCGCGTGGCTCTCGTCGAAAATGATCACTCCGTCGAAGTCGGAGCCCAACCATTCGACGATCTGCCGGACGCGCGAAACCTTCTCGCCGCGCTCGTCGGAGCGTAGCGTGGCATAGGTGGTGAAAAGGACGCCTTGATCGAGGCGGATGGCCCTGCCTTGCGGGAACCGGGACAGCGGCGTGACCAGCAGGCGCTCCATGCCGAGCGCCGACCAGTCGCGCTGCGCGTCCTCGATCAGCTTGTCGGATTTGGAGATCCACACCGCCTTGCGGCGTCCTCGCATCCAGTTGTCGAGGATGATGCCGGCAGACTGGCGGCCCTTGCCGGCGCCGGTGCCGTCGCCGAGCATGAAGCCCCGGCGGAAACGCAGGGCGGTTGCGGCGTCGTCCCGCGCGGCCGAGACGACGTCGAAGGTGGCGTCGACCGTCCACGCGCCAGCGAGGAAGTCCGAATGGGCCTGGCCGGCATAGATGACGGTTTCGAGCTGGGCGTCGGACAAGAGCCCGCCGGTGACGATGTTGGCGGGAAGGATCGGCCGATAGCTCGGCTTCGGCGGGGCGACCGATGCCATGGCCGCCGATTGCACCAGCTTGGTCGGATGCGGATGGGCGCCGGGAATACGGATCGTCTGCAATCGGTATTCTTCATAGATCGCATCGGTGATCCGGCCAGTCTCCGCAGGTAGCCAGTCCAAGGTGTCGTAGGCGAGTTCGACGCCTTCCGGTTCGGCGAAACTGCGTGTGGGGAACGAGGCGGCGGATCGCGCGATAGAGCCGCTCACGGTGCGCGCCGGGAAGACTGGCGTTGAGACGGCGGGCAAGAGGGCCGACGCGGCGACCGGCAGCCGCGCCGGAACATACTCGCCGATCCAAGCGATCATGGTGGCGACATCGGGCGCGATGCCGGGTGATGCCGGAAACGCGCCCGGACTATCGGCCGGCAGTTTGTCGATGACGGTCAGCCGCGTGTCGATGGTCGTACCATGCTTGGCGTAGACCGCGCCGTCGATCGCGGCGGTGAACACGAGTCGGCCGCGCTCCTGCAGCCGGACGAAGGCCTCGCGCCAGGCGGGCAGCTCGGGCGAGAAATTCGCGCCGGTGATCGCGACAAGCCGCCCACCATCGACGAGCCGCGCCAGCGCAGAGGCGACGTGGCGGTAGGCGGCGTCGGACATGCGGCTCGAGACGTTGGCCAGCACCGAGAACGGCGGGTTCATCAGCACGACGCTGGGCACGACGCCGGGATCGAGATGATCATCGATCTGCGCGGCGTCGAAGCGGGTGACGGGGATGGCCGGAAATAGGAAGGAGAGAAGCCCCGCGCGGGTCTCAGCCAATTCGTTGAGCAGCAGCGTGCCGCCGCCGATCTCGGCCAGGATAGCGAGCAGGCCGGTGCCGGCGGATGGCTCCAGCACCCGGTCAGCCGGCGTGATCGCCGCCGCGGTAAGCGCCGCCAGACCGAGCGGGATGGGCGTGCTGAATTGCTGGAACGCTTCGCTCTCCTGGGAGCGGCGCGTGTGGGTGGGGAAGAGGCCGACGATCTTGCCGAGCATCGGAAGTGCTGAGGCCGGAGAACCGGCTTTGCGGAAAAGCGACTTCCCGTATTTGCGCAGAAACAGCACCGTCGCGACTTCACAGGCGTCATAGGCTGTCTTCCAGTCCCAGGCGCCGGACGCATCGGAGGCGCCGAAGGCGGTTTCCATGGCGGTGCGCAGGATCGAGGCGTCTGCGCGCTGGCCGTGTTCGAGATGGGGGAGAAGGAACTGCGCCGCGCGGTGGACCGCAGCAGCGGGATCAACCACTGGGGATGAGACAGGCGGAAGCGGCGCGGCCGAAACGGCAGCCGCGGAAGCGGAAATATCAAGCATGGGGAAGACCTCGGGAGAGCAGAACGGGACGAACCGGGACGCTCTCTCTCGACCGATCCGGCTCAAACCCGTCCCGGCCGGCCTCTTCCTCTCTGGGAGCGCGGTCTTGGGGACGCGGTTGCTTTTCCGAGGCCAGCTGTGCCGCTACACTCCGTCATCCAAACATGATGGCAGCGCAGGACTCGGCGACGGGCGGCCCGCGCGTCCGTCACGGACCGAAAATGCCCGGCCGAACGGAAGGAAATGGCAATGAAGGGAAGTGTGGCGGGAATCGTCGGAGCAGTATGCTTGGTGGTTGGGTTCGCGGCGGGATTCGCGCTGCGGCCATCCCTGGCGCCGAGCGGGACGGCAGTGGTGGCGGCAGCAGTGGCGGCGCAACCGAGCGAAGAGGAAGCGACCGCCGTCGTGCGTCGTCACAAGCTGTTCACCGGGACATCGCTCGCCAACGCGACATTGAAGCTCGGTGATTGCTCGCCGGGCGGCGTCGGCCCGGGCATAACCTGCATGACCCAACTCACCATGGATCCGACGAAACCTAACGCCACGCCGCAGAACCGCCCCATCGGCTTTGCCCGCGTTGGCAGTCAATGGGAAGTGGCTGTTTGGTAAGTGGTCAGTCCGCCAAGTCGCCATCGGGCGATGGCGGTAGGTAGGTGTCATAGGGATTGCCATCGGCCAAATGGCCAAAGGGCGTGAAGACGAAGCCACCGGACTCGCGGCCGACGGCGCAGATGACATAACGCGCTTCGCCCGTCGCGTTGTCGGCGCATTCCATCAGCGCCAGATTGCCATCCGCTGCGGCGCGAAGCAGCGTCTTAAAGTTGGCGCGGGCATGATCGGGAATACTCATCAGGCGTCTCCTTCAGCCAGATGGTCGGCGAGCCATCCGTGCGTGCCGATCCACGCGATGGTCTGTCGCGTGGCGAGATCGAGCACATGCGCCCCGCCGGAGAAGGCGTTGACGCGGGGACGCGAGCAGGTGCCAGCCCATTGGAATCCCCAGCGGCCTTGGAGATCGAAGACTTCTGCGCAGTGCAGGACGAAGGTGATCATGCTTTGCGGATCACCGGTCACGTCGTCGCGCATCCAGAGTTGCGAGCCGCCGTGCTCGGGTTCGATCGATAGGACGAAGCCATCGGAAGGCGGGTCTTCCAGCGCGTTCTCCGCCATCAACGCGTTGTAGAGGTCGAGCGCGCGAGCAGCGTTCTGGGGCGTGCCGACATCGAGCAGGCACGAGAAATGCGTGAAATAGTCAGCCATGTCCGGCTCCTGAAACAAGGAGAGCCCGGCGATCGGTAAGGACCGGCCGGGCTCTGGATTGGGGAAGGAGGTTGCGAGCGCGGAGCGGCCGAAGTCGCCCCGCGCGTGTGGCGATCTATTCGGCGGCGACCATATGCGGTTCGCTGTCTTCGATCTCCGCCTCGTCGTCGTCGCCTGTGAGGAACTCGGGCAGCCCTTCGCCTTCGCCGTCCGCTCCGGCATCGCTGCCCGCGCCGGCATTGCCGTCGAGGTCGGCGAGGCGCAGCGGCTCGGGCAGCCAGCCGGTGTCAGCCAGCAGCCGCTCGGCTTCCTTCGCCATGTCGCCCTTTTTCAGATGGTCGATGAGCTGCGAGGCCTGTTCGCCCTTCGCCTCGCGCACCGCCTCGAGAATGCGAGGTTTGGTGACGCGGCCGAGATAGTTGCCGACGGTCGGCGTCCAACCCGCTTCGACCATGTCGAGACCCACGGCGCGCGCCAGTCGATCAGCCTGGGCGATCCGCTGCTGGACCCCATGCGCCGAGACGGCCCCGCCGCCATAGCGGTCGGCCTTCTCGTAGAGCGCGTTGACGCCGTAGCTGACGCAATGGGCGAGCAGCGCCGCGCGGCTGGTCTCGTCGAGTAGGGTGATCCAATCCCACAGTGCGTCGTCGTCGGTCGGCAGGTCCGACTTCCACGTCTCATGGCGTTCCGTCACCGACTTCGCCGGGGGGCTGTCCTTCAGCTCGTCCGCCTGGACGGGGAAGAAGACGTGCCGGACCGAGGCCTCCAGGCAACCGGTCGTGGAGCGATGCTGGAAGGTGTCGGTGACCAGCTTGTGCAGCAGCGCGGTCATGGCGACGCGCGGATTGCCGGCGAGAGCATCCCGCAGCGCCAGGGTGCGGTGGGCCGTCAGCTCTGTCACCAGACGGTCCGGTAGCGGCTTGATGGCGTCGTCCTCGTCTTCCTCGGACTCGACAGGCTGACCGCCGATGGTGATGACTGCACGCTGCACCGACGGGCTGACCGGATCGACGGACTCGCCGTCACGCTCCGATCCGTCCGTGCCGTCGATCGCGACCGACGGCACGTCCTCGGGCCGGACGAAGCCGCGATCGACCAAGAGCGAGCCATCGGCGTCGATGCTGACGAAGACGCCCGCGATGGCGACATCGGCCGGATCGAACTGCTCCGGGCGATCGTCGAAGCTGGCGAGCGCGGTCTCGATCTCTCCGAGCCGCTGATCAACTTCGTCGGGCAGCTCGTCGGCGCCCTCATACTCCGCTTCGAGCTTGGCGTATTCGGCGTTGAGCGCCTCGATGGTCGTCTGCTCTTCCGCCGAGAGGTCGAGCGGCGTCCCGGAAACCTGATGCAGGCCGCGCGCGGCGTCGAAGGAAAAGCTGACTGCGACCTCGATCCACTTCCAGCCTTCGGCGGCGATCGCCTCGGCCTCGGTCTTCAGCTTCTCGGCAACAAGGCGATCGAGCAGAGCCGCGTCCTGCAGCCAACCGCCGTCATCGGACTGGAACAGGTCGCGCGTGACGATGCCGCCAGCCGCCGCATAGGCCTCGACGCCGACGAAGACGGCCCGCTTGTCGGACGCGCGCACCGTCGTCTCGGTGAGCATGCGGCGGATCTGGTACGGCTCCTTCGACCACGCATCCTTGATCGCGTCCCAGACCTGCATCTGACGATCGTGGTCGCCGGAGACCGTGAAGGCCATGAGCTGCTCCAGCGTCATGCCGTCCTCGGCATAGACGTCGAGGAGCGCCGGAGAGACGGACGTCAGGCGCAGCCGCTGCTTCACGACGTTGACGGGCACGAGGAACGCTGCGGCGATCTCCTCCTCGGTCATGCCCTTGGTCAGCATGTCCTGGAAGGCGCGGAACTGGTCGAGGGGATGAAGCGGCGCGCGCTCGATATTTTCGGCGAGCGACACTTCCTCGGCCAGGATGTCGCTGTCACGGTCGCGGACGATGCAGGGGACGGGCGCAGTCTTGGCGAGGCGCTTGCTCTTCACCAGCAGTTCGAGTGCCCGGAAACGCCGCCCGCCGGCCGGCACCTCGAACATGCCGGTCTCGTTGCCGTCGGCATCGGCGACGGGCTGGACGCTGAGGCTCTGAATCAGGCCGCGACGGGCGATCGAGGCCGCGAGGTCCTCGATTGAGACGCCGGCCTTGACGCGCCGGACGTTGGACTGGGAAAGCACCAGCTTGTTGAAGGGAATGTCGCGCGAGGACGACAGGGTGATCTTCTGAACGGCAGTAGCCATCGGGATATACTCCGCGACGGGCGGCCGAGAGCCTCTCTCTCGACCTCCAACCCGTCACGAAAATCCCGTCGCTCCTCTCCCTCTCAAGGCCTCGGCAGCCATAGGACGACGTCGCGAAGCAACTGCTCGGTCATGGCGACCGCGTCGTCATAGAAAGCCGCCTGCGACGTGCGGGCGGAGAGCGCTGCCAGGCGGTGGCTCCGGTGAAAAGGCGACAGCAGGGCGACGAACGGCGCGAGCGCCGGCTCGCTGGGCCGAAAACCGAGGCGTTCAGCGGCCCCCAAAGCCTTCACCAGATCGTGGCGGATCTCGCGCCGGCATCGATCGTCGCTCCAGCCGTGCGCCTGCAGGATCGATTTGAGGGACAGCTCGATCGCGTTCCCCAGGTTTTGCAGCAAAAGCTCGCCGGCGTGACATCCGGGCATCGAGGCAACGTGGCGTGCTGCGGCGGCGAAGCCGAGCGCGTTGTGGAGGAGATGGCGGCCTGGCAGGTGATTGGTCATCACGCCGCGTCCCGCTGATCGTCTTGCGAGGCGACGTGGTCGGGCAAGAAGCGGAGGAGATAGTCCGCAGCCTTGCTCGCCTGCGAGGCCGCGCGGACAATGGCGCGATTGTCCTCGCGCAACACCTCCAGCCAGGAGCCGATATAGTCGGCGTGGCGCACAGTCGGTGTGATGCCGAGCGAGGCGCAGCAGAAGGCAGCGTTCATCTCGGCGATCAGCTCCTCGAAGGCGTACTTCTTCGTGCCGAAGGAACCGGAGAAATCTCGGTTGAGACGCGAGGCGTGCCCCGTGGCGTGGCCAAGCTCATGCAGGGCGGTCCGGTGCCAGTTAATCGGCTCAAAATAGGCCTGCGGCGGCGGGACCTGCACATAGTCATGGGCCGGGACATAGAAGGCGCGGTTGCCGCCGATGCGGAAGTCGATGCCGGTCGCCTTGATGAGCGCCTCGACCTTGGGCTCGATCAGCCCGGGCAGTGGCGGCGGCGCGACAATCGTGACGTCTTGGGGCAGACCTTCGCATTGCGCCGCGTTGAAGACGGTGAAGCGCTTCAGGAACGGGATCGCCTGGGCATCCTCGCCGGTCTCGCGGGCGCGCTTCCTCTCGTCATCGGGCACGAACCGATCGGCATAGACGACGGTCGTCCCGTGCTCGCCCTTTCGGACATTGCCGCCGAGCGCCAGCGCCTGACGGAAGGTCAGCCAGCTCTGGCCGGGAAAGCCATGCTCGATCACCGAACCCCAGAGGATCAGGACGTTGATCCCCGAATATTGTCGGCGGGTGGCGGCGTTCTTCGGCATGGCGAGCGGCGCCTTCGACGCCGCCGTGCCCCATGGCTGGACCCAGGGCACGCGCCCGGCCTCCAGCTCGCCGATGATCTTGTTGGTGATGTCGTCGTAGAGGTTCGACCGGTCCGATCCGGCGCTAGCGCGAGCGGTGTTTCTGGACATCGCGGTTCTCCGCGACGGGCGCCGGAAGCCTCTCTCCCGACCTTCAACCCGTCACGGCAAACCCGTCGGCACTCTCACTCTCGGGGCGTTGCGGGGTGTCCCCGCTGACCTGATGTCCACGGGCGCCGTCGCACCGCTGTGCGACCGTACGAGCCGCGCCAGCGCGGCTGGCGCGAGCACCGGACAGGAGAGATCAGTGGATCAGCAAGTCATCTTTGTCGGATTGGACGTGCACAAGGCGACGGTCGCTGTGGCGTTGGCGCCGGACGGCCGGTCGAACGAGGTCAGGTTCCAGGGCTCCGTGCCGCACCGGCCGGGCGCCATGGCAGACCTGGGAAAGCGGCTGCAGGGCAAAGCACCCCGGCGCTCGGCTATCGTTCTGCTACGAAGCCGGTTCGTGCGGTTATGGTCTGGCGCGCGAGCTTACCGAGGCCGGCCACGAGTGCCTGGTGATCGCCCCATCCCTGATCCCGACGCGGCCAGGCGATCACATCAAGACGGACAAGCGCGACGCGACCACGCTGGCGAAGATGCATCGCGCCGGCGAGCTGACGACGGTCTGGGTGCCGGACACGAGCCACGAAGCCGTCCGCGACCTCGTCCGCGCGAGGGAAGCCGCCATGTACTGGCGCAACCGCGCCCGGCAGGCGCTCTCCAGCTTCCTGTTGCGGCACGGCTACCACTATGGCGGCCGAAGCGCCTGGACCGCCTCGTACTGGCGCTGGCTGGCGACGCTGAAGCTCGAGCATCCCGCTCAGCAGATCACGATGCAGGAGTACATCCTGGCGATCCAGGAAGCCGACGCCCGACACGACCGTCTGGTGAAGCAGATCGAGGGGATCATCCCGACCTGGTCGATGGCGCCGCTGGTGATCGCCCTGCAGGCCATGCGCGGCGTGGCGATGATCACGGCGGCCACGATCGTGGCCGAGATCGGCGACCTCGCCCGCTTCACCACGCCGCGCAAGCTAATGGCCTACCTCGGCCTGGTGCCGGCCGAGCACTCCAGCGGCGCGAAGATCCGCCGGCGCGGCATCACCAAGGCGGGGAATACCCGGGCCCGCCGGCTGCTGGTCGAGAGCGCCTGGACCTACGCCAAGCCTCCTCGGATCGGCCAGGAGATCCAGCGCCGGCAGGAGGGCGTCGAGCTGGAGATCGTGAGGATCGCCTGGAAGGCGCAGCTACGGCTGCATGATCGCTATCGACGGCTGGCGGCAACGGGCAAGCCGAAGAACGTGGTGATCACCGCCATCGCGCGCGAGCTGGTGGGCTTCATCTGGGCCATCGGCCAACGCGTCGCGGCGCCGGCCGTCGCCTGAGTAGGAGATCGTCACCAACACGCGTCCATACGCAGTATCGGGGGCGGGGCCGGTAAGGAGATCTCTCGACCCCTTCGTGTGGCCGGTCATCGAACCGACGCCCGCCCGCTGACAGAGCAAGCTCCGAGACGAACACCGCGGTCCTGCGGTAGCCAACCCGCGCATGAGTGTCTGATCTACCGTCGTCTTGAGCCCCGCCTCCGACCCTGCGCATGGACTCCAAAGGCTGCGCTCGGCCCATCGGCCGGGCGCTTCATCGTGCCCCTCAGCTTGACAAATGGACATGAGAGAAGGGGTCGGCCGAGACGCAAGGCTCGGACGCAGGGGAAGGCTTTCCCCTTCGACTCTCACATTGAATAAGGCCGCTTCACTGACCATATTTTTCGCATAGGCGCACCGGAACGGGAGACGCGTCGACAGGGGAAGGTCAGATAAATGGCGCCGGGGCGTAACGACGACTGTTGGTGTGGGAGCCGGCGCAAATACAAGCATTGCCACTATCAAATCGATACGGCAGCCCAAGATCAGAAATATGCTGCATCGCAGGCCGTCTATGCCCGGAATTGGAAGGGGACGGCACAGCATCACTTCGATGGCCGCGTCTATCACTGGCTGGCGGAGCAGCTGGCGGACGCCAAACCGAAACGCGTCCTGGATGTGGGTTGCGGCAGCGGCCACGGCCTGCTCGCGCTTCGCGAGGTTCTCGGCTCCGACGTTCAGATTGTCGCCATCGATGAGAACCGGGCCTGTCTGCAGGAGGCGCGGGAGACACTGGGGCGGAGCGGTGTCGACGCTCAGGTCATCAACCGCATGGCGGTTTCCCGCACGCATGAAGGATACAACCACGTCGCCGAGCCGTTGGCGTTTCCGTTGGACGCCGCATGCTCGCTGATCGAGTCCGACGTCTGCAACGATCCCTATCTACTGCCGGCACTGCGTGCGTCAGGTCCGTTCGACGCCGTCACCATATGGCTGACAGGCGTCCATATGCTTCGCCAGGAGAACGTGAACGTGCAGGCGCACGGGATCGACAGTGACGGTGCACATCGTCTTTACGTTCAGAACGCGACGTACGAATTGGCGGACTCGGTCCTGAGACCCGGTGGTGTTCTTCAGGTTGGCGACAGAGGTGTGGCCCCCGACTCGCCGTTGTTGCGCGCCGATGTGCTCCAGGCGCACGAGCAGCAGGCCTCGGTGACGTCCCTGCGAGTTCGATCGCTCACACATCGGCTCTACGACGAACCGAACACTGGTCGAACGCCCATGGGCCTCACGCCGGGTACGTCGGGACTTGTGCCGGTCGCCTTCCAACTTGCTGTGCTGTCTATCGTCTCGGAGAAACCATGAGCGGGGCGGCGCCGACCGATACGAGTGCAGGGCTGAAGCGGCTCAACGATGCCGTGCTGAGGCCTGGCGATATCGTTCTCACGACGACGACGGCGGCGGTCAGCAAGGCTATTCGCGTCGCGACCGGCAGCGACATCTCGCATGCGATGCTGTGCGTCGAGGATCGATCCGTCATTGACGCCACCGGGGAGGGCGTTCAGGCCCGCAATACACAGCGGCTGTTCTTCGAGGACGAGTGCTCGATCCACGTCCTGCGCCTGCGCGACGGCATCTCCGGTGCACAGCTCGCGGCGGTTCGAACCTACATGCGCGGGCACATCGGCACGCAATATTCCACCAAGGAGGCGATGCTGACGGTGCTGGGCGGGGCCCGCCAATGGAGCAAGAAACAGTTCTGCTCGCGCCTCGTCGCGCAAGCCTTCGCGTCCGCGGGCATCCGGCTCGTCGGCGACCCGAACTTCTGCTCGCCCGCCAATCTCAAGGACAGCCTGCTTCTCGCCGCCGTGCCGAACGCGACCGTGCCGGTGACAGCGGAGGAAGCGGCATGGTGGGAAGGGAATGAGGATGTCCCGCAACGTATGCGAGACGCGATCAACGCCGTCCTGGACGGGGCCCGCGCAAAAAACCCGGACATACAAACGTTCGATGATCTCCACCGCCATCTGGTGAGCCATCCGGAACACGACGACAGCTTCTGCCGGTTGCTTGAGACGTCGGGCTATCTGTCGCTCTGGAAGATCGAGCGGGACAAAAATCCGTGGCAGTATGATTTCGCTCTCATGAGCACGGCGCCGGCGGGTCAAGTCGAGGCATATTGCTGGAGCGTGCTCGAGAATGAGGATGGGGGGCCGAACCGCTATGTTGTCAATCGCGGCGGATACCTCCTCTTCTCCCGGCAATATGATCTTCAGTTTTTCCAGGTGATGGCGGCGTTGTACGAACAGCTGGCAGCGCTCCACCGGCAGCGCGTGGATGTCGCGGCCAAGTGGCTTGAAGCGAATGGTCATCTGGCGCGGCCGGGGCCATCTCATCTCACGCCGCACACGCCGGAGTGGTTTGCAGCTCTGGAGCAATGGGATCCGCCCAAGGCGATGATGACGCGCAAGATCATCGAACTCACTGGTCGAACGGACGTCTGTTCGATTTGCGGCGACGACCCGGCAAGCGATTATCGCCTCGAGGAAGAGCATCGGCCGGCCGGCGCCGCGGACACGCTCCGGCTGTGCGAGGACTGCGTCCGGATCCGCCGAGCGAGCGGAGAGCCGTTCACGGTTCTCTCGTAGGACCGGGAAAGTGGAGAGTCCGGGCCTCAGCGCAACAGCGTTTGAAGATTGGTCCGAACCGCCGTGGCGATCGCATCGGTCCTCAAATTCCGCACGCGAGCGACGGCTTCGATCGCCATCCGTGCGTCCGCCGGTTCAGTGGGGCGTCCGTCAATCTGGGTGAACGGGCCATCCGTTTCGGTGAGGAGGCGGTCCATCGGCAAGTCGGCGACGAGCGCGCGGCCCCGGTCCGAACGGGTCATCTCGGCGTTGACTGAGAAGTAGCAGCCGAGAGCCGCTGCGCGCCGTGCCTCGGCCTTGCTTCCGGTAAACCAGTGCATCACGACTATGCCCCGATCGCACGGCAGATAGCGTTCGACCATGTCGAGCACCATCGGCACGCTGCGGACGCTGTGGACGGTGAGAATCTTGCCACCAGCTTCCGCGCATCGTTCGAGGACGGTGCGAAACACCTGCTTCTGAGAACCGAGGGATTTGTAGAATCGCGGACCGGCGTCGAGGCCGACCTCGCCGATATAGCGGGTTTCCGACAGATGGCGTTCCCACAGCGTCAATTCGCCAGCTCGCTCCGCGACCAGCTGCGGATGCAGGCCGAGCGCCGCCCGCACATAGCGGGTGCCGCGCGTGAGCTCATAGTTGCGGGGCCATGCTTTCGGGGTCGTGGTGACGGTCAACGTGTAGATGCGCGCCGCCTCCGCTTTTGCGATTGCGACTTCCAGGTCCGGATAGAGATCGAGATGGCAGTGAAAATCCACGCCGCCGACCGGAAGATCATTGGTCATCCAGGCCGCGTCCTGACTCCGGCCAGCAGCACGCCCACCTCCTCCAGGCCACGGCGATAGACCTCGGCGAGCGCGGTTTGGCGGGCCGGCGACTCATCGAAGAGCGGACCGGGCTTGTGGATCAGTATCGGCGCCAGTGCGGGCCTGGCGCGGAGCCGCTCGATCGCGAGCTGGAACGATCGGATCTGAACGCCCTCAGACTGTCGGGTATCGAGCGCCCGGGTGGTCAGATCGTCGACGGTATAGACGGTGGGGTCAGTGTCGGGACGCAAACCGGTGACCAGGGCCGCGCGTCGAATGAGGCATGGCAGGCAATAGCCGCAATGCTGAGTTCCGAGACCCTGCCAGCGGCCCTTGGTCGGGGAAGCGCACGACATAGAGGTAGGGGTGAGGCGGCGGAGCAAAGCGCCGTTGGCGCACGCCGCCACCATCTCGCCTTTCGTCTTATCCCAGTAGGGATTCTCGATCCGTCCATTGACGCCCAGGCCCGCGAGAGCGTCGTTCCAACGCGCGATATAGAATGGATGCGTCGTGCGCGTGCTCAATGCCCCGAGGCGGAGGGGATCGAGCGGAACATTGACCGCGATCAGACCATTCTCGGGCACCTTCAGGGTGAATGGTCCATCGAGGCCGCTGCCGGCGAATACACCCAGCGCGAAGAAGAGGAAGGAACGCCCACGGGTGGTGTTCTCTCCGGCCGATCCACGAACGAGGCCGTCCGGAAACGCCATCCAGAGGCGCAAGCGTTCAAAGGCGCGGCCATGATAATGCGCCTTCAATGCGTCGAAGATCGTGGACTGCGCGTCGCTTGTCGCTCCCTCGCCGGCGTGACTGATGAGAAGCGGCGTCCGGCCGGCTTCGAGGGCGTCGATGGCGCCGATCAGGCTATCGAGACCGCCGGAGAAGAGCGCCAGGTCGTCGAAAGGGGGACCGATGAGCCTGCCTGCAGGTGTCGGCGCGACCCGTGCGAAGCGGCGCGGTCGAGCGCGAAAGGCGATCGACCAGCGATCGCCGGTGAGGAAATTCAGCATCCGAACGAAGGTCGGCGCGGCGGCCGTCCAGCGCTCGGGATCGGAGACCGGTACGACCAAGCGCATTTCGCGGGTCCAGCCATCCTGGGATTCGCTGGCGCGCGAGATGCGTGTGTCGGCCGCATGGACATGCGCGGCCAGCACAAGGACATCCACGCCCATCTCGGACGGATGAACGCCAAGCCGTACCAAATCCCGAAGCGCACGACCGATCCCATGATCGAGCGAGCGCTCTCCGATGACCAGGTCGAGGCGGGTTTCGACTTCTCCGTCGCCGAGCGGCAGCCGGCCGCGGTCGCCTGGGCCGTAGCGGCCGATGATGACGTGTCGCCTCATGCTGCCTCCGCTTCCGCATCACCCATGATCTGCAGGATGCCGAATGCTTGCTCGTAGATGCGTCCGACGAATCCGAGCACGCGATCAGGCGTCAGCGCGGCGGCGGCGGCGCGAGCAGAGGTGAGCGCATCGGCCACGCCGCGCCGGATGAAGTCGTTCAACTGCGCCTGCACGCGCGCGGCCGCCCGGCTGTCGGAGGGCAGCGTCACCGTCTTCGCACCGATGTCATTGCACAGCCGGGCCTCGATGGCGTTGGTTGCGTAGAGCTCAAAAACAGTCTGCATCTGGTCGGCGGTCAGTCCGTCGATATCGGTGATCCCGGCCCCGGCGAGATCGGTGATCGTCTCGATGAAGGCCTCACGCGCGATACCTTCATCGATCGAGCCGCCGTCTGGGCACACATAGTCGGTGAGCCCCAAGAAGATCTCTTCGATTGGCCGACCGGCGAGCGCGCCGAGATTGAGCGTGCGGAGAGCTTCAGTCGCGCCGCGTGTGACCGCGTCAGACAGGAAGCCAAGCAGGCGGCTGCCTGCGCCCCGCGCCGATCCCATTCTGGCGGCCGCCGTGCGTGCGCCGCCCGAGGATGAGCCGACATAGTGCGACACGGCCCGGCCGAGGCTCCTGCGGTCGTCGCCGCCAGAGCCAGCGAAGCGGGAGAAGTTGTTGCGGGCCGCCGAGAATCGCGTTGGATCGGCGGCCGGCGGGATGGGTGGCCTCGCCGGCGGCGCGCTGGGCGGGTTCGGGCCATCTGCCGGAGCGTCGGGAGGCGGGCCGCCTGGTGGTATCCCGTCAGGGGGCACTCCGTCCGGTGCGGCCGGTGGCGCGCCGCCATCGCCAAGCCAGCTCGGGACAAGCGGCGTACCTCCTCCCTGGCCGCCGAATGCGCTGGAGGTGCCCATCAGCGACCTCCCTGGCGGGTGCGGAGCACGCCGGTGGCCGCGACCTTCAGCATCGGGCCGCCATCCTTGCCCCACGCCTGAAGCAGGCGGTCAAATCGCTGAGTCGCGTCGGGATCTTTGAGAACGCCTTCCCAGCCGCTGCAAGCCCATGGGCCCAACCGATCTCGGGGGAGCGCGTCGAGGAAGTCGACGAGGTTCCCCTGAAGTGTTGGATGCGCTTTGACGAGGATCGCCAAGCCGGCTGTGCCGGGTGGCTCGGTGTCGAAGCTGTCTCCTCCGACGATGCGGCCGCGGACCGCCTCGAACACCTGGGCGGCTTCGGGTGGAGCAAGCCGCTTGAGGTCGGGCTCAAGGCCTTGCACGGCAAATTTCCCGCCGAAGAGCTGTTCGACGACGGCGGCCAGGTGACCGAGCACCGACGCGGCGCCGAAGTAATCCTTTCGATCCTTGGCGACGAAGAGGTAGGGGCGGAGGTCCTCGTCTCCGATCGCGGTCGGCACTGCAGCCCAGGCCTTGACCGCAGGCGATGAGAGCCACTCGCTCAGAAGCGCGCTCTCGGTCGTTTTCACGGCCTCCAGCTTCGGCACGGCCTTGGCCGTATCGCCGCTCTTCCCGCCGGAGGGCGCCTTGTCCGGCTTGGCCACGCGCTTGGGGTCTTCCTTTGCGGTGGCGGCCGCTTCGAGCGCGGCCAGATCCGGGCACTTGCCGTTTGGCGCCGCCGCGGCGGCAGCCGCGATCTGGTCGAACAGGCGCGGGATGAAACGCTCCGCGAGCATCAGCTTGGCGAGAACCGGCAGCTTGACGTCATCGCCGAACCCGCGCGCCTCGGCTGTGCGCTGCCGCAAGACAAGCGTGTTGAGGAATCGTTTGATCTGACGAGGGTTCCCCTTGGTGCCGCTGGCCAAGATCGGCCCTATCTGATCGCTGAGCGCCAGGGCGTTGTTGGCCCGAGAGGCCTTGTCTCCGAGTGCGGTTCTCACCGTCGCCGCATCGAGCGCACCGGATGTCCACGGTCGCTTCAGTCGCTCCCTGGCGACGCCGATCAGAGTGTTGAACGCCGGGTCGTTGTCGCCGAGCTCGGCGCCCACAAGAAGGAGTGTCACGTAGATACGCGTCTCCGTGTCGCCGAGCGCCGGGATACGGAATGGCACCTGGATCAGCTTCTCCAGATAGTTCCGCGCATAGGTCTGCGGACCGGTGGTGTCCGGCAGATCGGGAAAATGTTTGCGTACCGCGTATTCGATCATTGCCTCATCGGCGGCAACCACGAAAGCCGTTCGCGACGTGAAGACGAAGAGGCGCACCGCCTCTAGCGTTTCGATCGCCGTGTCGGGGAGGCAGCGATCGAGGTCGTCGATGAGAACGACCAACTGCTCGACGCCGGCCTTTTCGAGGAGATTGTCAAACGCCTTGCGGAACGCGTTGATTTCCTCGGGCACGTTGATTGAGTCGCCTTCACCCTCCGGCTTCAGCAGGCCTTTCACGCCGTCGATGGCTGCTGTCACATTATCCTTCGTGACGAGCTTTGCGGGATCGGCGAGAACGCCCTCCAGCGTGCCGACGATGGCCTGGATCTGGTCCGGCGTCGGGATGCCGGTGAAAGCCGTGAATGCGAGGCCGCCCGCCTTCTTGGCCACCTTGAGCCAGTCGATTCGGCGAAAGACATCCTTCACTGCCTCGCCCGCTTTGGTGAGCGCGGGACGTTTCTCGATCAGGCCGGTGACGATGCCCTCGATGAGCGCGATCTTGGCGTCCTCGAATCCCTGAAAGCGCCAGCCGTTGAATTTGAGGCAAAGCACCTTCGCTTCGCCGTCGAATCCGGCCTCGATCATCTCCAATACGCTCGATTTGCCGGCGCCCCAGTCGCCATGGACCCCGACAGTCACAGGCTGGTCGGGCCGGTCTCTCAGAAGCGTAATGATCGTTTTCGCGATCGCCTCGTTGTTGAGGAGGTCGACCTTGGTTTCGTTGTCGGTCAGAATCATCGTTGGTCCCCTGCGGTCTGTTGGCCGAAGAGGTCCTTCACGGCGATGAAGGGATGCCCTGTTTCAGCGGCGCGGCGCACTTTGCGTTCGAGGACGGCCTTCAACGGAATATGTCGGTCGAGCGCGTCGTAGATATCCCGGCCGTCCATGCAGACGAGCCGCTTGCCGGCCCCGAACGCCACCAGTCCTTCGGCGGTGAATCCGTTGTAGCTGACGAAAAGCCCGCGAGCCCAGGCGGCTTTTTGCTCGAGCTTGCCGTGGAACACATGCAGATCGGCCACGCCGGTCGGAAGCGAATGCCATTTTGCTTCCAAGAGGTAGGTCTCCTCGCCCAACAGAAAGCTGCCGTCGATCTGCTCGCCGACGTTGCGGAATGGCTCGCGCGCCGTCAGGCCGGCCATGTCAAAGGATCGCTTGAGGAAAGCCTCGAAGGCGTAGCCTCGTTCATGCGGTTGAAGGGATGCGATCTGGACCAGCTCATCGCGAAGCTCACCGAGCAGACGCCAATCGGATGCTGGACGGGGTGATTCTCCGTTGATGGCCGATGACTGACCCGACAGTTTTGCCACGAGGGACAGGTATCGACCTTCCGCGTTCGGCACGGGATCGGGCTGTCCGGTCCGCGTCAACAACTTCGCGCGATGCTCCCAGAGAGCTTGCAGAGTTCGGACGGCCGCGGCGTCATCGACCTTCTGGAGAAAGCAGCGCAGGCGCTTGCCCTTGGAGCCGCCATGCTCGGCATAGATCGGATCGTCGATATCGACGTCGAGTTCGGTCGCGAAGAATTCAGCAAAGCTCGGATCGGAAAAGTCCAGCACATAGCCGCGCCCTCGGATGAAATCGACGAGGTCGTCTACGAGCTTTAGATCGATGGACCGGATCGAGCTGATAGAGTGGGCCTTTCTATTATTGCGTTTCGACTCGAAGGCGTCGAGTGCGCTCGGGGAACCCCGTGCCGTCTTGAACGCCGCTCAATTGGCGCTGCGTAGTGGATTGATGATCTCGATGTCCTGGAAATCCTTCTCGTTGTCAGTGACGACAACGCATCCGTTCGCCTCGGCAACGGCCGCGATGATCGTGTCGAGGCCGCTGCGCGGGCGGCCCTTGGCCTTTCCATCTGCCATCAGCCGCGCCCAGATCAGACCTGCCTTCTCGTCGAATGCGAGGATGCGGTCGGCAAAAAGAGCCTGCGGGCCCTCCGGACCCGTGAACCATGACTCCAACTGATCGCGCTTCTTGCCGGCAGGTTTTTCGAGGACGCCGCGACGGATTTCGGCGACGGTCAGGGAAGAGATGAAGAGGTCCGTGTCGGTCTGCTCGGCCATCCAGGCCAAGAGGGCCTCCGATGGCGCGGGTTTGGTGGCGTTGCTGAGGATGTTTGTGTCGAGCAGATATCGCATCAAAGGTCGACCTTGCGACCTTCCTCGCGGGGACGGGTCAGGTCGAGGTCAGCGCCGACCATGGGAGAGCGGCGGAGTGCGGCCAGGATGCCGCCTTTCTTCGGCGGCTCGCCACTGATCGTTTGACTGACCGAGGCCCGCAAGCGCGACGCTTCGGGTCCGTCCTCGGCGAGGCGACGCGCAAGAGAGCGGATAAGATCTCGGTCGCTATCGAGCCCCAACACCTCAAAGCGTGCTAGGCCGCGCTCGCTCAAGCGAGATCGATAGTTTTGGATGGCGCGCTTCTGTGAACTGCCCACGGTGACCTCCATCTTATTTCCAGTAATATAGCCAGAGAATCGGCGTTCGGCAAGGTGTGGGCTGTCGGTTGCGCGGCTTGGCCGCCATCCGACGGCATCTGCCAGCTGCGCGTGATATGGCGTAGTGACGGTATTTTTAGAGGCCGAGCCGGTTGTGTCGCTCGACGCCACGAGGTGAGTAAATCGACCGACTGGCCCCGATAGTCGGCGAAACCTCAAAAAAAATTTCGCGGCGATTTTTCCTCTAAAATCAATAGCGTAGCTTTTTGACGGTGCTGGCGTCGGAATTTGCTCACCGCCAGAATAAATTTGCTAGTAATTTCAAGGTGTTATAGGTTGATTAAACAATCGAGTGGGAGTGACGGATGCGCAAGCGGTGGTAACATCGTAGTTTCGACGACGGCTTCGAGATCATCAGCCAAAGACTTGAGATTTATGTGAAGCCCGCGCGGCGAAGGGCCGGCGCCAAGCGCGATGGTAACATGAAAAGCTGAGCCTTGCCGAAGCCAGCGGCCCTTGAGCAGGGATCGTGTCCCGTGGCGTGGTGTAGCTTACGGCATTGGTCGCCGTGCTTTCCGGCATGAGCCGGGTTGATCAGCGCGCCACTGCTGGCAGACTGATGAGAGGATCATCCCTCATCTGGCCGATGGTTTCCAGCGTCATGTATCTGGCGCGCTGGACGGCCCATTCATCGTTCTGCTCGAGCAGCAGAGCGCCGACGAGACGCACGATGGCGTCGTCGTTGGGGAAAATGCCGACGACCTCGGTGCGCCGCTTGATTTCGCCATTCAGACGCTCGATCGGATTTGTCGAATGTAGCTTGGCACGGTGCTCCTTGGGGAAGGTCATGTAGGCCAGCACATCATGTTCAGCATCGTCCATGATTGTCGCCAGCTTCGGCACCTTGGGTCGGATCTGGTCGGCGACAGAGCGCCATTGCACGCTTGCGGCCTCAGGTGTCTCCTGAGCAAAAGCGGTGGCGATGAAGGCCGAGACGACACGCCGCCCGCTCTTGCCGGCATGGGCGAGAACGTTGCGCATGAAGTGGACGCGGCAACGTTGCCAAGTCGCGCACAGCACCTTGGTGACAGCGGCCTTGATGCCTTCATGCGCGTCGGAGACGACGAGCTTGACCCCGCGCAAACCGCGCCGGGTGAGCTTGCGGAGAAACTCGGTCCAGATCGGTTCGGCCTCCGATGTGCCGATCTCCATGCCCAGCACCTCGCGCCTTCCGTCCGCGTTGACACCGACGGCAATGATGACGGCGACCGACACGATGCGCCCGCCGCGGCGCACCTTCAGATAGGTCGCGTCGATCCAAAGATATGGCCATTCGCCCTCGATGGGACGATCGAGGAAGGCCTTCACCTTGCCGTCGATCTCCTCGCACAATCGGCTGACCTGGCTCTTGGAGATGCCGCTCATTCCCATCGCCTTGACCAGATCGTCAACCGAACGGGTCGAGATGCCCTGGATGTAGGCCTCCTGGATAACGGCGGTGAGCGCCTTCTCGGCCATGCGGCGCGGTTCGAGGAAACCTGGAAAGTAGCTTCCCTTCCTCAGCTTCGGGATGCGCAACTCAACGGTCCCGGCTCGGGTCTCCCAGTCGCGGTCGCGATACCCGTTGCGCTGGGCAAGCCGAAGCGGTGACTTCTCACCATAGGTAGCGCCGGTGGCAGCGCCCACCTCCAATTCCATCAGCCGCTCGGCGGCGAAGCCGATCATCTCGCGCAGCAGATCGGCATCGGGTGTCTTCTCTACGAGCGTGCGCAGGTTCATCATGTCGTCGGTCATCGGTGGTCCTTCCAAACGGGGTTGGTGTTAGCAACCAGACCCTACCGGAAAAGCGCCGATGACCACCGACACGCCGCTCACTCGCTACCGCGCTATAAAGCGCGCGCCCGCGAGCGGCTCGTCATTGCCGAGCTACACCACCTGGTGGGACACGACCATGCGTTTTGGCGTACTTTTTACTCTAACCAAATCTTGAAAAGGCCATAGTAAGTACGGCTTTGATTTTATCACGCCGAGCAAATTGCTGATGGTCTCATAAACCCCACCAGCCTCGGCTAGTTGACAATAAAGCATGAGT
>NZ_JAEULZ010000022.1 GCF_016793485.1 Mesorhizobium sp.
CGATGACCGTCCTTCTCCCCTGAGGGAGAAGGTGGCTGAACGCAGCGAAGTCGGACGAGGGGTGGCTTAGCGCCGACTTACCCCCTCATCCGTCTCGGCGCTTTGCGCCGATCCACCTTCTCCCTCAAGGGGAAAAGGGAGGGAGCTCTTGCTCAATCGTCCAGTGCAGCCAGCAGCACTGCGATCTGACAACCCGTCACATATTCGGGGACGTTGACGTATTCCTTGACGGTGTGGATTTCCGCCTGGCCCGCCGAAATCGTGACGGTGGGAATGCCTGCCTTGTCGAGCCAGTTGGCGTCGAGGCCGCCATTGGAAAAGACATGGTTCGGCGTGATGCCGAGGATGTCGAGCGCGCGATCGGCGCGCTTCACGACCGCCTCGTCTTCGTTCAGGCGGAAAGGTGGATAGGAGGTGGCGCGACTGAACTTCACGCCGGCCGTATCGCCCCCACTGTCCTTCACCTCGCCGCGGGCCTTCTCGAACGCGGCGCGGTAGCCTTCGGCGATCTCGACTGCGAAGGCCGCGTCCGGGCTGCGGGCCTCGCCCTTCAGCCACGCATAGTCGGTGACGACATTGGTCGCGTCGCCGGCAGCCACTGTGCCGTCCTTGCCGCCGAAGATGCCAACATTGCTGCTCCCAAAATGGTCGCCCTTGACCACCTTGCCGAACCAGCCGGCCTTGCGTGCCTCGACGAGGCCGAGCGACGCAACCATCGTTGCGGAGATGCCTTTTTCCGGCGCGACGCCGGCATGGGACGCCTTGCCGGTGATCGCGACTTCCCAATTTTCCTGTCCGACCGCTCCGATGATCAGGTCAGCCGGCTTCTGGCCGTCGATATTGATGCACATCGCGACGTCGCCGAGATCCTTGGGGTTCATCTCACGTGCGCCGTGCAGCCCGCTTTCCTCGCGAACGGTGAAGAGGAAGGTAAGCGGCGGGTGTGGAAGCTTATGCTTGATGAGGGTTTCGGCAACGGTGATCAGGACCGCGCAACCCGTGCGATTGTCGCCACCGAGCGCCGTCGTGCCGTCGGAAACGATCCGATCGCCATCGCGCCTCGGCACCGCTCCGGCGCAAAGCGGCACGGTGTCGAGATGGCACGAGAACAGGATGCCCGGACCCGGCCGAGTGCCCGGCAGCGTCGCGATCAGGTTGCCGGTT
Organism: Mesorhizobium sp.; assembly: GCF_016793485.1. GTDB lineage: Bacteria > Pseudomonadota > Alphaproteobacteria > Rhizobiales > Rhizobiaceae > Mesorhizobium_K. The sequence goes on from NZ_JAEULZ010000022.1 coordinate 1,165, forward strand.
TCCGTCGGGACGGGAATGCGCTTGTTGACGTCGTCGAAGCGGATGTTGCCGGCCGGGACGCCGACCTTCTCAAGCGCTGCGCGAACCGCGTCGGCAATCTTCGCCTCCTTGCCGGTCACGCCTTCGACGGCGAGGAGATGCATGAGAAGATCGATTGCGCGTTCGGCGTCGACCAGTTCTGAAATATTGCTCATCGTCTTTCTCCCGCCTGCTTTTCAATTGTCAAAAATAACCAAGACGCCGAACGCAGCGTCGGCGTCGCCGGAATAGTCCAAAAACACGACATATCAGGGTTGCAGATGCCTTCAAAACAACCCGCTGCGCTAAGAAGCTCATGCAGTTGCTTTCTGGTGAGCTTCTTCCCGTCAAACAAGAATATCCAACATTTTCGCTGGTCGGACAACAACCGCCGCGTCCGCGAAGCATGATTTAGTGTTTGCGGACGGAACTCCTGAAACAGCCATTGCGGATGACGCTCTTTCATCCTATCCATTGGCGTCGTGGCTGCGGGCTAAGATACTTCCTTCAAGCTTGTGGTGTCGCGTAAACGTCTATCGGGAGTTGCGGCCCATAAAGATGCGCGCCGCGCTTGTGTTTCAAAGGGGAAGAACACGGCCATGAAAAAGACCTTGATTGCTCTTTCGCTCGCGGGCGCGCTTGCTGGCTGTACCACAACCGAACGCGATGTGGTGACCGGCGCTGCGGTTGGCACTGCAGTCGGACTTGCAGCGGGCGGAGATGCCGGAAGCGCCGCAATCGGCGCTGCCGCGGGCGCGGCGGGCGGCCTGCTGGTCCGTAACCTGCGCAACGGCTATTGCGAATATCGCAATCCGAATACCGGAAATCTCTACACCGCTCGTTGCTAGGCTTCGACGCTTTCGACCAGCATAGTGATATGCTTCCGGGGTCGATATCTGGCCCCGGATGGGGAGTGACGGCTCCACCGGTGCGGGTGGCTCTCGTGGAGTTACATTGATCGGAGAGGGGCGGGCTGGTATCTGGAGCCATGTTGCTTCGCCTCGCCTACGTTTCCCAGCTCAACCCGGACATGACCGACGAGCGCATCGCTCGAATGATTGAAGAGGCGGCATCGGCCAACGCCAGTCATGGCGTCACTGGGATCATTGCCCTGGAAGGCCTTCGCGTATGCCAAGTGATCGAAGGCGACAGCGCGGACATAGACCGGCTTTTCTCCAACATCAGAGCCGATATGCGTCATGCGGCGATCATCGAACTGGATCGCATGGAAGTGTCTGCGCGGCGCTATCCGGACTGGTCGATGGTGCGGCTGCCCATGGTCGACATGGTGTTGCACGCCTACGCCGTGCTCTAGCCCAAGACCCGCTTTTCGTGGCCGTGCATGCGGTATGCTCGCTTGGCGAGGCGGATCGCGCAGCCGCCGCCGAAGCGGCGATAGCGCAAAGTCAAGCCGGGCCGAGTGGAATGCCCAGCAGATACCAGGCGATCAGCAGCAGCGTCCACAACACCAGCAGAACGACGGTGTAGGGCAGCATGAGCGCGATGATCGTCCCCATGCCAGCGTCCTTCTGGTATTTCTGCGCAAAGCCGACCATGACCGCGAGATAGACGTTCAGCGGCGTGATCACATTCATCGGGCTGTCGCCGACGCGGTAGGCGGCCATCACGAGATCGGGGTCGCCGCCCAGCCTCATGAAAAGCGGCACAAAGACCGGCGCGAGAATGGCCCACTTCGCCAGCGCGCCTGTCAGGATGATGTCGATGATGGCGACAACCAGCACGAACAGGACGATGTAGGTCACCCCGCTGATACGCATGGTCTGCAGGAAGTCGGCAAGGTTGACCGCAAGAACCGTGGCCAGATTCGTGAAGTTGAAAAAGGCGATGAAGTTCGCGATGACGAAGAGCAGGAACAGCATTCCCGCCAGATTGCTCCATGTCTTGACGACGAGGCCGATCGCCGCGGTCACGTTGGCGATCGTGCCGGCGCCACGACCATAGGCATAGCCGACGACCAGGAACAGGAGGCTGATGAGTACGATCAGGCCGCTCATGAAGGGCGAGCCGGCCATGATGCCGCCGGTCTCCTGGTTGCGCAGGATGCCGTAGGGCAGGGGCGGTGCGGTCAGGAGTCCCACCACGATCACGAAGCCCAGCAGCGCCCGCCCGGCGAATTTCAGGCCGCGCGCCTCCGCCTCGGACAGTTCCACGCCGCCCTCGACGGGAACGCCGCCCTTGTAGGGACCGAGGCGCGGTTCGACGAAACGCTCGGTAATGATCGTCACGATGATCGCCATGATGATCGCAGACGCGATCATGAAATAGAGGTTGCCGACATCGGTGATGGCTGCGTTCGGATTGACCGTGGCGATCGCGTCATTGGTCACCGCAACCAGCAATGCATCGGTCGGCGTGATGAACACGTTGACGAGGAAAACGGCGGCGACGCCTGCGAAAGCGGCCGCGAGGCCGGCCAGCGGGTGGCGGCCCATCGAATGGAACGCCGCCGCGCCGAGGGGAACGAGCACAAGGTAGCCAGCATCGGCGGCGATTGAAGACAGCACGCCGACCATGACGATGATGAAGGTGAAGAGCGAGACGGGCGCGATGGCGACGATCTTGCGCACCAGCGTGGCGATGAGGCCGGACTCTTCGGCGAGGCCGACGCCGATCATGGCGACGAGAATGACGCCGACGCCCGCGAAGCCGAGGAAGTTCGAAACAGGCGAGGTGATGAGGAAGCGGATGCCGTCGCCGGAAAGCAGGCTGCGGACCGCAGTCGTCTGCTCGACGATATCGCCCACCGCCGCGTCGTATCCTTCATAGGTGACACTTGTGCCAAGCGCGGCAAAGATCACCGACAGAAGAATTACAATGCCGATAAGGATAAAGAAGATGATCGCCGGATGCGGCACCATGTTGCCGACACGCTCGATCGTGCCGAGAAAGCCAGACATCCCTGCCTGGTCAGATTGCTTTGATTTGGCCACCTTACCGCCCCTCAACGACATGGTCGCGTCCAGCCGCAGCCAGCGCATAAAACCATGACATGAAAGCCGTTTTTGTTGCAAGCGCCGCGCGCGCGTACCGGTGATTTGTAGTGGTGCAGACTTGCCAGAATCGCAGCGTATCGTCCAATATCAGCCGCGGGTGGAAAAGGGCCTTGACTTGAGCGATATCTGGATTGTCTTCGCGATTATCGTCGGCATTGTTGTCCTGTTCGTCTGGGATCGCATTCCTGTCATCGCTGTATGCATTGGCGCGTCGCTCGCCCTGTGGGCCACAGGAATTCTGACCCTGCCTCAAGCCCTCGGCGGCTTTGGCGACCCCGCAGTCATCTTCATCGCCTCGCTCTTCGTCGTGTCCGCTGGACTTGAAGTATCCGGCGTGACTGCATGGGCAGGGCAGTTGCTTATCGGGCAGGCTGGAGAGAGCCGCACGCGGTTGATCGTCCTGATGATGCTGTTCGTCGGCGTTCTGTCTGCCCTCATCAGCGTGAATGGCGCGGTTGCAGCGCTGCTTCCCGTGGTGGTCGTCATGGCGATCAGGCTCGGCCGCTCGCCGTCGCAGCTTCTGATGCCGCTGGTGTTCGGGGCCCATGCCGGCTCCAAGCTGATGATGACGGGAACGCCGGTCAACGTGTTGGTTGTGGAAGCATCCGAGAATGCCGGCGGCGGCGGCTTCGGGTATTTTGAGTTCGCACTGGTCGGCATCCCCATCGTCATGGGCTGCATTGCCATCGCCGTGCTGTTCGGCGAGAAGCTTCTGCCGCACCGCACCAGCCCGAGCCTGCCACCCGATCTCAGCAGGCACGCCTCGACGTTGGTGGAGCAGTACCGGCTTTCGGCCGACGTTCACCAACTGCGTGTTCGCGAGGACTCGCCGCTTGTCGGCACGGATCGGGACGATCTCGGAAAATCAGACGCGGACGGCCTGACGCTCGTCACGTTGAAGAACGCACTCGGCGAATCCCTCCGCACCGCAAAAATTGCCGCCAGCGACATCCTGGTGATGCGAGGTCCCCCAGATGCGGCGGCGAAATTCGCGCATGACATGGGCCTCTCGTTCCGAGACGATGCGCCGGACGGCAGCGTGCGCGACGAGTTGTTCAACCGCGACTCCGGCCTAGCGGAAGTGGTGATCCCGCCGCGCTCGCCGCTGATCGGCCAGCGTTTCTTCCCGGGGATGGTGACGGAAAGCGGGGACCTGATCGTGCTGGCGATCCAGCGCCAGGGCAGCGAACTTCGCCCGGGCGAAGCGCTGGCGGCCGGCGATACACTGCTGCTGCAGGGCACATGGTCGGCGCTCGATAGCAGGCTGCATCCTGCCGAGGTGCTGGTGGTGAATTCGCCCGACCTGGTGCGACGTCAGGCGGTGCCCATGGGACCGGGCGCATATACCGTGCTGGCGACGCTGGCCATCATGGTGTTCCTGCTTGCCACAGGGCTGGTGCCGCCGGCCGTGGCTGGCCTGATCGCTGCCGGAATCATCCTGCTTTCGGGAGTGCTGTCGGTCGAAGGTGTCTACCGGGCGATCAACTGGACGACAGTCATCCTTGTCGGCGCGCTCACGCCGCTTTCCTTGGCCATGCAGGAGACGGGAGCCGCCAAGATGCTTGCGACCGCGCTGGTGGAGGCGGTTGGCGACGCAGGACCTTATACGCTGCTGGCGGGGCTGTTCCTGTTCTCGGCCGTTCTCGGGCAGGTGATCTCGAACACGGCGACCTCGCTGATCGTGATCCCCATCGCTGTCGTCGCGGCTAACGAGATGGGGATTTCGGTGCAGCCCGTGCTGATGTCCGTCGCCATAGCCTGCGCGGCGGCATTCCTGACGCCCGTCGCGACGCCGACGAACCTCATGGTCATGGAGCCGGGCGCCTACAAATTCGGTGACTACTGGAAGTTCGGCCTGCCGATGATGATCTGGTTCTTCATCATCGCGGTGTTCCTCGTGCCCGTGTTCTGGTCTTTCTGACAACGGCCGCCTGCAAGGCAGCTGACGTCAGTTGGGGAGGTCTTCGCATGCACCAGTCTGACAGCCGGGAGGTAGGGCGTCGCGTATGCCACGTCCGCTTCCTGTCCTGCACTCCGGCCTTGTCCTGAGGCCAACGTGTCTAACCCGGACCGACATGCAGACCTGATCAGCCGTTTCGGCGCGCTGTCGCCTGCCGAAACGGTTCTCGTTGACAACATCGGCGTTGGCCATGTCGACCAGCTCGGCGAAGGCAAGGTTCCTGAGCCCGATGACGTCGAGCAGCAAGTCCGGGCGGAGTTGATCCGTTACCTGCTTCTGGGCGGTGGACACGCTCCCAAAATGCACGAAAAGGGCATCAGGCTTTCCGGTGTGACGATCACCGGCATCCTCGACCTCGAGGGATGTCGTATTCCCCACGACATTGGACTTCTGGACTGCCGGTTCGAGATGAAGCCGGTCCTGCGCTCCGCGCAACTGGACACGGTTTCCTTCGATGGATCGATCCTGCCGGGCCTGGCGGCCGATCGGGTGGAAGCGCGCGGCGACCTGCTGTTGCGCGCCGCGCGGGTGCGTGGCCCTGTCGCCCTTCGTGGCGCGCGCATCGGCGGCGACCTGGCTTTCGACGGAGCGGAACTGTCGCATCCCAACGACCGGGCGATTCGCGCCGAGCGCATATCGATACGCGGCAGCGCCAGCTTTCGCGGCGCCCGCGTCCAGGGCGGCATTTCCATCCCGGGCGCGCGAGCCGGCGGCGACCTCGATTTCGTCGGCGTGCATGTGGAGCAGCCCGGCGACGTGGCCATCGATGCCGATGCCGTGCATGTCAACGGCGACCTGATCCTGCGTCATGTCAACGTCGACGGCCGGGTCCGGGCAATATCGGCGCAGGTCGACGGCGACGCAGATGCTTCCGGCGCAAAGATTCGCGCCAAGGGCGACATTGCGCTCAACCTCAACCGAAGCGTCGTCGGCGGCGCGTTTTTCCTCCGCGACGAGGCGACGGTAGAGGGCGCGCTCAGCCTGAACGGCTCGACGCTGGGGGCAATCGTCGACGACGTGGCTTCCTGGCCCCAGCCCGGCGATCTGCTGCTCAACCACTGCCGCTATGGCGGTTTCCTCGGGTCGTCGGTCGATGCCAGCGAACGGCTCAACTGGCTGTCGCGACAGGACCCGTCGCGATGGGGAGAGGATTTCTGGCCGCAGCCCTACGAACAGCTCGCACGCGTCATGGCCGAGATGGGCCATCCGGAAGACAAGCGTCGCGTCCTGATCGAGAAAGAAAGGCTGCAGCGCACGTCGCGGCGGCTGCGTACCTCCGGCAAGGCGACGCGGGCGCTGCTCTGGCTGTCGGACCGGGTGCTTTGGGCGACGACCGGCTATGGGCGCAGGCCGCTGCTGGCGGTGATCTGGATAGCGGTCTTCTGGGTGCTGGGTGGGGTGTACTACGGGTGGCTGGAGCACACCGATGCCATTCGCCCCAATTCGGTGGTTGTCCTGCGCTCGCCCGAATGGGTGCTGTGCAGTGTGCCGACGACGGAAACGACGTTCCTCGTCTCGACTGGCCAGGAGAGGCAGGGCCTAGCCGCAGCCGGGCAGACGCAGCTGTCGTGTTTCTTCGAACAGCCCGAGGCCGATGCTTTTCCGAAGTTCAGCCCGCTGATGCTGTCTGCGGACATGATTTTCCCGGGCCTGGGGAGTGGACAACGGGAATACTGGTCGCCCGATACGCGCACGACGTCGGGCTACATCGGCAGGCTCTACGCCTATTTCCAGGCGCTTGCAGGGCTGGGCCTTGGCTTGCTGGCCGTCGCAGGCTTCAGCGGCATCGTGCGTTCGGACTGAGGCGGTCCGGGAAGCGCCTTCTCAGGCTGGGACGGAGCGCGGATCGGGCTTGGCCCGCATTTCCTCCTGCCGGGTGATGAGTTCATCACTCCAGGCGATGTCGTCCTGCATGGCTGCACGGGCGGCCTGGGGATCACCGGCCTTCAGTGCGGCGATGAAACGGAAATGGAGATGGTTGTCGCCAGTCAGGCGGCGCACGGGCACGACTTCATGGAAGGTCCGCAGGAACGGTCCCATCAGCGTCCACATGTTCTCGCAGATCGCCTCGACATAGGGCATTTCGGCAAAGCGCAGGATCAGGAAATGGAAGTCGCGATTGGCCTGCGCGGCTTCTCGTGGATTGGACGCGGCTGCCTTGATGAAGGTCGCGTTCTGCGCCTCGAGTTCGTCGATCATGGCGGAGGTCGCGATCTGGCCGACCCGGAAAGCGGCCATGCCTTCGAGGTCCTTGCGGATCGAAACGATCTCGCGCAGGTCGCGGCTCGTCGGGTCCGGCACGATCACCGACGTCGCCGCCTTGACCTCCAGGGCCTGCTCGCTGACAAGCCGGAAGATCGCTTCGCGGACCGGCGTGATCGATGTCCCGTATTGCTCGGCGACCGTGGATATCGTCAGCCGTTCGCCGGGACGGTACTCGCCATCCATCAGGGAAAGACGCAGGCTGCGATAGATCTGCTCCGACAGGTTTTCCTTGACGACTGCTTTGGGCGGCATTCAGGTCATCCCCGCGAGTTGCACCATGATAGGCGAAGCGACCCGGCTCCGCCAAGGTCTGCCTGTGGACCGATGGCGCAGCAATCAGCCGCCATAGCGATATTCGGGCAAGCCCTTGACGCCGAGCCCATCGATGACGAACAGCGATCCGGCCAGCGGGCCGGTCTCGACGACGCCCGGCACCGGGGCGCGCAGCATCGTCGTGACATAAAGCCTGTCGAGGTTGGCGCCGCCGAACATGACAGACGCGACGCAGACCGTCGGGAAATCGATGACCTGGATTCGCTTGCCGGATGGGTCGAAGCGATGGATCTTGCTCTTGTAGACGCCGGCGCTCCAGACGCAGCCCTCGGCATCGACCGTCGCGCCATCGGGAAGGCCGTCTTCCGGGCCGAAGTCGCAGAACTTCCGCTTGTTGATCGCAGCACCGGTCTCGATGTCGTAGTCATAGGCCCAGATCGCGCGGGAGCGGCTGTCGGCGAAATAGAAGATCTTGTGGTCGGGACTCCAGCACGGGCCATTGGAGACGGTGATGTTGTCGTCGACCTGCGTCACCTTGCGGTCGGTTCCAAGGCTGTAGATCAAGCCGAGCGGCGCTTCTTCCGTGGTGTCCATGCTGCCGGCGACGAAGCGACCCTGCTTGTCGACCTTGCCGTCGTTCATGCGCACGGTCGGACCCTTGTGCGGAATCTCCTCGATGACCTCTGTCTTGCCCGTCTCGAAATCGAACAGATAGAAACCCTGCGCCAGCGACAACACGGCGCCGCCTGATTTACGCAACGCCATGGAGCCGATGTGCTGGGGTACAGGCCAGCTTTCGACGCCCTTGCCATTCTCGTCGGCGCGGAAGATGCGATCGCCGAGGCTGTCGATCCAGTAGATCTTCTGCTCGGCCACGTCCCAGAGCGGCCCTTCGCCAAGGACGGTCTTGCAGTCGACGATTGCCTTGATTTCCACGACGTTTCCTTTCGATTTCAGTCCGGGTTCAGAGGCCCGGTTGACTACGGCGATGCGCGCTGACGGCCAGGATCAGCAGGGCGCCCTTGATGATCATCTGGTAGTAGGTCGAGATGTTGAGCAGGTTCAAGCCGTTGCCGAGCAGGGCGAGGAACAGCACGCCTGTCACCGGCCCCGTCACGCCACCGAGGCCGCCCGAAAGCTGGGTGCCGCCGAGCGCTGTGGCGGCAATCGAATCGATGGCGAAGGACGTGCCGACGAGCGGATCACCGCTGGCGAGGCGAGCGGCGAGGTTCAGGCCTGCGAGGCAGGCGAACAGGGATGACATCAGGTAGGCGATCAGGATGATCCTGCCTGTGTTGACGCCGCCGAGCAGGGCGCTCTCTTCCGATGCGCCGACTGCCATCAGGTGAAGGCCGAAGCGGCTGCGCGAGATGACCGTGCCTGCTATCACCACGAGGATCGCCGCGCAGATCACCGGCAGGGGCAATCCGAAATAGACGGCAGATGCGTAGTCGGTCATCCAGCCGGGGACCTGGCCGCCAGGAATGGGTCGGATGAAAAGCGCGATGCCCTGCACGGCCGTCATGGTCGACAGGGTCATCAGGATCGGGTGGACGCCAAGGCGCAGGATGCCGATCGCGTTGACGAGGCCGACCGCCAGCGCGGCGGCAATTGCCAGCGGCACGGCGAAGGGGAGGTCGTGGCTGACGATCGCCGTCGTCATCGAAACGACCGAGCCGACCGAGAGATCAAGGCCGGCGGTCAGGATCACCATCACCTGACCAACGGTCACTAGGATGAGGCTGACCTGCTGGTTCAGGATGTTCACGAGGTTCTGCGTGGACAGCGCGTAAGGGGAGGAGAATCCAAGCACGGTGGCCAGCGCGATGATCAGCAGGATCACCGGCAGCGCGGACAGGCTGCGCTGGCGCGTCGCGGTGGTGGCTTTTGCGGTCTTCATCCGTGACCTCCGTGGATGGCCGCGGCCATGATCTTTTCTTCCGTGGCGTCCTCGCCCCGGAACTCCGTGACTGTGGCTCCCTCGCGGACCACGATGATGCGGTCGCAGAGGCCGATCAGTTCAGGCAGTTCCCGCGACGTGACCAGCACAGCGACGCCGCTGTCGGCCAGTTCGCGCAGCAGCGCATAGATTTCCGATTTCGCGCCGATGTCGACGCCGCGCGTGGGCTCCTCGCAGATGAGGAGGTTTACGCCTCGGACGAGCCAGCGCGCGAGCAGCACCTTCTGCTGGTTGCCGCCGGAAAGCTCACGGATCGACTGCTTCACGTCGCGCAGCCGGATGCGCAGCCGCTTGACCTGCTCGGCGATGTCGGCGCGGGCCGTCGGCGCAACGCTTGCAAGGCTTTTTCCGGGCAGCAGGCCGGCCGAGATGTTGCGCTCGACGCTGAGCGAGAGGAAGAGGCCTTCTACTTTCCGGTCTTCCGGAATGAGGCCGATGCCGGCGCCGATGCCCTCGGACGGGCCGGAATGCGCCAGCGCCTTTCCGTCGAAAAGGATTTCGCCCGAAACGAGCGTATGGCCTTCGAAGATCGCCCGTGTGATCTCGATCTGGCCCTGGCCCTCCAGGCCGGCGAGGCCGACGATCTCGTTTCGACGGAGCGTGAAATTTACCGGTCCCTTCAAGCCCTCGACGACGACGTCGCGCAGTTCCAGTGCCGGGCTGCCGGCGGCTTCGTCGGTACGGCGGGGCGGATAGAGCTGGTCGAGCGAACGGCCGACCATGGTGGTCACCAGTTCCTCGGCGTTGGTGTCCTTCATCATGAAGTGACCGGCGAACTGACCGTCCTTGAGCACGGTCACCTCGTCGCAGAGCTCGAACAGTTCGGGCAGGCGGTGCGAGATGTACAGGATGCCCTTGCCTTCGGACTGGAGCTTGCGGATCAGTTCGAAAAGTTTCTGCGCCTCGCGGTCGCCGAGCGCGGCGGTCGGTTCGTCGAAGACGAAGACGCGCGCGTCGCGCATCACCCCCTTGGCGATCTCCACCATCTGCTGCTCGGCCACGCGCAGGCTGCCGGTCAGCACCGCGGGGTCGAGGTCGAGCCCGACGCCTTCGAGGATGCGGCGGCTCTCCTGATACATGCGTTTGCGGTCGATCAGGCCGAGCGCCGATCGGGGTTCGCGGCCGAGAAACAGGTTCTCGGCCACGGACAGGTTCGGAAGAAGGATGAACTCCTGGAAGATCGTCGAGACGCCGGCGGCGCGGGCCTGCTCGGAATTATGCCATTCCACGCTCTCGCCGCCGATGCTGATCTTGCCCGACGTGGGCGGAAAAACCCCCGAGATGATTTTCATCAAGGTGGATTTTCCCGCGCCGTTCTCGCCGAGCACGGCATGGACACTCCCGGGCTTCAGGCCGAGCGAGACGCCGCGCAGCGCCTGCACCGGCCCGAAGGACTTGGTGATGTCGCGAACTTCCAGAAGCATCCCGGCCGTGGCCCTTACTTCTTGTACATCTCGAGAAGCTTGTCGTCCGGCAGGGTCGAGCCGACCCAGTAGGAGTCGTTCAGGTCCGCACGATAGAACTGGTCGATCTGGTCCTTCGTGATCGGGGCCGGGTTGACGAGGTTGTCCTTGGCGATCGGCGCGCCCTTGAGCACGCGCATGGCGGCGACAACGCCCTGCTGGCCGAACCATGTCGGGCTGATCGGTGCGACGCTCTCCAGGTTCTTCTCCTTCCAGATACGCAGGAAGCCGTTATTGGCCTCGCCGGTCATCGGGATGAGGGGAAGGCCGTTCTCCTCGGCGACCTCGGCGCAGGCCTGCGTCATGGCGCCACCCGACGACCAGATGCCCTGCACGTCAGGGTACGCGACGAGCAGCGATTCGCAGACCTGCTTGCCCTTGTCGTAGGCCCAATCGCCAAAGCCCTGGTCGACGACCTTGATGTCCGGATAGTCCTTGAAGACTTCCTCGACGCCGCGCCAGCGGTCGTTGTCGATGGAGTTGCCGGAGATGCCGCGGATCGACAGGACGTTGCCCTTGCCACCCAGCGCTTCGGCGAGATACTTCGCGCCGTCCCGGCCGAACTGCGCGTCGTCGGCGAGCAGCTTCACGGTGTAGTCCTTCGGCGTCGCGTTGGACGAGAAGATGATGACCGGGATGCCGGCCGCATAGGCCTTTTCAAGCGCGCCGTTGAGGGCGACTTCCGAGCCCGGAGCCACGAGCAGCGCATCGACGCCGCGCGCCGTCAGGCTTTCGATGTCGGCAACCTGCTTGTTCACGTCGCCGCCGGCGTCAGCGATGATCACCTCCGAGATTTCCGGATACTGCGAAGCCTCCTGCTTCAGCTCCTCGACCATCTGCACGCGCCAGGTGTTGACGACCGAGATGTTCGAGAAGCCAAGGACAAACTTGTCCTTGGTGGAGGCGGGCGTGTCGACCATCGGCGAGCCGGCGACAGGCGAAAGCGCGGAATTCAGCTCCGGAACCTGGGCCAGCGCCGGTGTGGCGGCGATCGCGACCAGCATCGAGCCGGCCAATAGAAGATGTTTCAGTTTCATTGTCTTCCTCCTGATAATCGCGCACTTCCGCACGCATTCCTTCCCCGCCCGCTGCGGAGAAATCCCGAGTAATTTTGCCTATCCCTCGCGCCAGCGCGCCAGCGCGGCCGCGCCGGCGATGATGATGCCCTGTACGATGAGCTGGGCCGGCTTCCCGACACCGATGCCGGTCATCAAATTGGCAAGAAAGGTCAGCGCGAATGCGCCAGCGAGGACGCCGACCACGCCGCCGGCGCCACCGCCGAATGTCGTGCCGCCGAGCACCACGGCGGCGATCGACGCCATGACGAGATCGGCGCCGAGATTGAGTGTGCCGGTGCCGATATAGCCGGTGAGCACGATGCCCGCGAGCCCAGCGAAAATGCCGCTCATGACATGTGCGACGACAAGTTCCTTGCGGACGGAGACGCCAGCCAGCCACGCGGCCGGATAGCTCGAGCCGGTCGCGTAGAGCGCGTGGCCGAATGTGGTTCGCCGCAAAACAAACCATGTCGCGGCCGCGATGACGACGAGCAGGATGCCTGCAACCGGAATCGTCGCCATGCGGCCGGTGGCGATTTCACGCACGAACGGATGCACGGAGCCGCCTGGCGCGCCGCCGCTGACGAGATAGCTGACGCCGACCAGGATCACAGACATGCCGAGGGTGACCACGACTGCGGACGCCCGCACGAAGGCGATGAGACCGGCGTTGAAAAGGCCGACGAGAGCGCCGAACACCAGCGGGAAGGCGAGGGACATCCACAACGGACCGCCGGAAAACATCGGCAGCGCGAGCGTGACGTTCACGACCGCGATCACGCCTGCGGGAGACAGGTCGATCGAGCGGCCGATCATGGGCAGGCACTGCCCGAGCGCGACGAGCGCCAGAGGCACTGCCTGGCGCAGGACGATGAGAAGAAAGGGAATGGTCAGCAGGCGCGGCTGGACCACCGCCGCCGTGGCGAAAAGCAGGAACAGAGCAGGCCAGGCGGGAATCGCGAACGCGCCGCGGACAAGCGTGGAAACAAACGATCCACTGCTCCGACCTTGAGCCGCTTCGCCCACCGTCATTGATTGTCTCCTGCCCTGTCCGGACCTCGCTGCGATCTGCATCGTCACAGCTGAAAGCCACTCGTGGAACCTGCACCATATGCCCTTCAACGTCAAGTATCATACATGATGCATCTTGTTTCAGGTATGATATCCGGCTACGTGGCGAAACGAAATCAGCGACGACTTCCGCGGGAGGATCATGGTACGGACTTCCATTCACGCCGGTGTCTGGTCCACGGATCCGGATCCGGAAAAGGTTGCGCGCGTGCTGGCCGAGGTGGCCGCGACCGGGTTCGAGTGTCTCGCCCTGCCGCTCCGCAACCTGCCGACGCTGCGGCCTGATGCGCTGTCGGCGCAGTTCAGGCGGGCAGGCATCATTCCTTTGGGCACCACCGGCCTGCCGGCAGGCGCCGATGTATCATCCGACGATGCCGAGCGTCGAAACAAAGGCGAGCAGCATTTGCGGCGCGTCGTCGCAGTGGCGCGCGACATCGGTGTCGAGCAGGTCAACGGCGTGCTCTACGGGCCGCTCGGGCATGCCGGACAGCCGGTCGATGCCGATGCCCGTCGTCGCAGCGCGGAAGTTGTTTCCCGGACCGCCGACGCCGCGGCGCAGGCAGGTGTCCGCCTGTGCGTCGAACTGGTGAATCGCTACGAAACCGCCATGTTGAATTCCGTCGAGCAGGGACGCGAGTATCTCGCGCTGGTCGACCATCCCAATGTCCGGTTGCATGTGGACACCTATCATATGGCGATCGAGGAGCGTGACCCGGTCGGCGCGGTCCGCGCCGCGCTGCCAGTCCTCGGCTACTTCGAACTCGACCAGAGCCATCGCGGGCGATTGGACGAGGGATCGCTGGACCTGAGAGCCTTTGCCGAGCCGGTGAGAACTTCCGGTTATGACGGGCTTGTCGGCGTCGAGGCTTTCTCGCGTTCCGGCCTCGCCCCCGATCATGCGAACGTGCTGTCGATCTGGCGTGACCAGTTCAAGGACGGTACGGCTCTTGCCCATCAGGCAATGGGCCTTATCCGCGAGATTTTCGGGGGTGCGGAGAGCGCGTCGCGATCAGTCGCGACGCGATAAAGACGGATGGTCAGCGAGACGCAGGGGCTTCGGACCCTACCATCATCGTCATAAGAGCCTCCATGTCGGGGCCTAGCGCTCGGTCGTCTTCGAGCGGCGGCACATGCTTCCGGACCATTTGAAATGCGTCGGCCATGACGGGGCCAAGGCCGCCGACCTCTTTCCTCAGTTCAATAGCCGTGCAGGCCGACATCAGTTCGATGGCGACGAGGTAGCGCAGGCGCTGCACGATCTCACCCGTCTTCGCCACCACGCGCGGCGCCATGGAGGACTGGTCCTCGCTCCAGTCGGAGATCGGCATGGGGCTCAACGAAATAGGGTTCGCGAGATGCCTGATCTCGGCCTCCAGCGCAGAGAGGGTTTTTTGCAGCTGGGCGTAGGCGATGTAGTTCTGTCCCCGCGCGGAAAGGAAACGTGGCAGGGCCGAGAAGGCCGGCGACATCTGCTTCACCGAGCGGTTGACGATGGCCACCGCGCAATGGGCGAGAGCTTGTCCGAGCTGTTCCCATGTGAGCGCGAAGGCAGTCATGTCGAAGTTGCCATTCGCGACGGCGCGACCTTCCCCAGCAAGGATGACGGGATTGTCGCCGGAATGGCCGAGTTCGATCGATGTGGCCGCCTCGGCCTGCGCATAGGCCTGCAGAAGCGCGCCCCAGACCTGTGGAGCGCAGCGAAAGCTGAGCGGATCCTGCAGTCGCCGTGCTGCGCCGTCTCGCCAGAGCAAACTGCCTTCGAGCGCAATCCGTAACCGCGCGGCGGCATCGCGTTGTCCGAAAGCCGGACGCGCCGCCATGCCGCTGTCGTCCAGCGCGCTGAGGGACGAGCGGAAACCCTCGTAGCTGAGCCCAATGGCAGTAAACGACCAGTCGATGAACCGGGCGATATCTTCAAGGACAAGGCACGCGGTTCCGGTCGAGAGGCTGTTTGCGACCACCAGTGCGTGGCCGTCCTTTTCCCTGATGTCCAGCGGGTCCAGGTCGGCGCGCTTCAGGGCTTCCGCCGCAGGCAGGATTTCGCCGCGATACTCGACCTCTCCGTCCCCCATCAGCGCACGTGTCATATGCGCCAGCGGCGCGAGGTCGGCGGCGCCGACGCTGCCCCATGCCGGAACGAGCGGATGGATACCGGCGTTCAGCGCGGCAACCAGCCCCGATATCACGCCGACCGACATGCCGGTGCCTCCCGCAGCCGCACCGGAAATCCGCCCCACAATCATGGCGCGAACCTGCTCCGTTGGCAAAAGAGGGCCTACGCCGACGCTGTGGCTCGGAGCCACCCGACGCTGAAACGCGATCATGTCGTCGCCACCGAGCGGCGTGTCCACGCTGGCGCCCAGGCTGGTGTTCAGGCCGTAGACGGGATGGCTGCCTGACGTCATCGCCTCCAGCGCGGCGCGGCTGTCGCTGATGCGCCGCAACGCATGTTCCCCGAGCACAAACCGTGCGTTTCGCCGCGCGACCGCGACGACCTCGGCAGGCGTCATCGGCGCGTCGTCAAGAACAACGGTCTCTGCGTCCGGCATGGGTCTGTCTCCAAGTCGCTTGAAATATCTGCTCAGGATTGCGGAAGGGATTTCATTTATCGGCTGGCTGCGCGTCAAGCGCGAGGAGCGTCTGAAAAAGCACCGCCGCGCCGACGGATATGTCCTCGGGATCGGCGCTTTCTTCCGGGCAGTGGCTGCGTCCGCCCTTGCAGGGGACGAAGATCATCGCGGCGGGAGCGATCCGGCTGATCCAGGCCGTGTCATGTCCCGCCCCCGAAACCATGCGCCGCGACTTGACGCCGAGCCGCAGCGTCGCCTGTTCCAGTTCGTTGCAGACGGCTGGATCGCAAGGCGAGGGTGCATTCTGCGAAATGACCTGCATTGTGATCGCCCGGTGTTGGATGCGGGAGCGCAGCCAGTCGAGGAAGGACGGCATGGCTGCTGGTTCCGACGCGCGGGCGTCGATCAGGAGATCGGCGGAGCCCGGCACCACGTTTGCCGCGCCCGGTGAAATCGCGAATTCGCCGACGGTCGCCGTAAAGTGGCCGGGCTCCTCGTTGGCGCGCCGACGCGCTTCCGCGTTGATATCGAGGACCAGCGCGGCGGCGGTCACCAGCGCATCGTCGCGAAGGTCCATGGGTGTCGTGCCGGCGTGGTCGAGGCGTCCGGTCACATGCAGTGCGATACGGGTGATACCGGCGATTGAAGTGACAATGCCGACAGGCTCGCAAGCGTTTTCGAGCACCGGCCCCTGTTCGATGTGGAGTTCCAGGCAGGCGCGGATGTCGGTTCGCGCAGAGAGCACATTTGGCTTGGCTCCGACATCGATCATGGCGTTCCGCAGGCTGCGATTCTCGGCTTCGCGCTGAAGCCACGCGTCCGGCAGCAGGCCGGCCATGGCGCGCGAGCCGATGCAGGAAACGCCAAAAACGGAGACTTCCTCGGCAAGGAAATCCACGATCTCCAGGTCGTGATCGAGCTCGATTCCGGCATCAACAAGCGCACGCGCCACCTCGATGCCTGCGATGACGCCGGCGGTGCCGTCATAGAGCCCGCCGTCGGGAACGGTATCGGAGTGCGAGCCGATCATCAGCGTGCCGAGGCCAGGCTTCCGCCCGACGCGTCTGCCGACCAGATTGCCTCCGGCATCGATTGTTGGCTCGAGCCCTGCTTCGCGCATGCGGCGCGCCAGCCAGTCGCGGCCCTTCAGGAACATCGGGGTAAAGGAGCGGCGGGTCCACGGCCGATCCGGCTCGGTCAGCTTTGCCAGCTCGGCCAGATCCGCAGCTACCCTCGCGCCATCCACCGGCAGGTTTCGCCCGATCAGGTTGCTGCCGTCCGCGGTAGTGGGAGGACCCATGGTTCAAGCAGCCATGCGGCTGGCGGGCGGCGTCACGAAGCGGCCGCGTCCGGGCTTCCCGGTAACCTGCCGTCCGTCCCAGACCATTTCCCCGCGATTCCATGTCGCCGCGACGGTCCACGGCAGTTCCATGCCGTCATAGGGCGACCAGCCTGAGACACTGTTGCCGGTCGCGCTCGCATCGATCGTCTGCGGCACGGGTGAGAGCACGGTGATGTCGGCATCGCGGTCGAGAGTGAGCGCGCCCTTGAGATGATCGATCCTGAAGTGACGGGCAGGGTTTGCGGCCATCAACCGCGCCGCCCATGTCAGCGGCACGCCCCGGCGGGCAGCACCGGTCACGCACAGCGGCACCATATATTCCAGCCCCGGCAAGCCTGACGCATTGGCCAGCATGTCGGGGTTTGTCTTGCGCTCAAGCGACCAGCTCACATGATCCGTCGATACGAGGTCGACATTGCCGGCCGCTACCTGCTTCCAGAGCCCCTCGACCGAAGCGCGGTCGCGAATGGGCGGGTTGCATTTCGACCTGCCTCCCAGCCGCCGGGCGTCGTTCTCCTCGTCGAGCACGAGATAGTGGATGCAGCATTCGGCCGTTGCCGAATATCCCTGGGCGCGGTAGGCGGCCGCCATCTCGTAGCCCCTCGGCAGCGAACAATGGACGACATGCGCCGGGCATCCCGTATAGGCGCCGATCTCATAGATTTCGGCCATGGCCAGCAGTTCTGTCAGGGGCGGGCGTGACAGGCCGTGGGCGCGATAGTCGCTGATGCCGCTCCGGCGCACCGCAGCCATTGCCGAGCGGACATACTCCTCGTTCTCGTTGTGGACGCCCGCCGTCAGGCCGGTTTTGGCGACTTCAGCGAAACACTCCGCCAGAAGCGCCGGGTCGATGCGCGGGAATCGCTCGGGATCGGTGCCGAATGTCGAGAATTTGAACGCGGCAACGCCGGCCGCTGCCTGCTCGGCGATGCGCGACGCTCCGTCCGCAGGCCGGGCTGTGCCATAGAGCGCAAAGTCTATGCGCGCCTGCTCGCCGGCATGCGTGGCCTTTTGCGCCACCGCCTGTGCCGAGCAGACGAGATTGCCTTCGTCGTAAGGCATGTCCACGATGGTGGTGACGCCGCCGGCCGCCGCCGCCCGCGTCGACCAGATGAAATCCTCGGTACCCCTCTGGCTGAGCGAATGAACCTGTGCGTCGATCGCGCCGGGCAGGATCAACGCCTCTCCGAAATCGTGGCGCTCCGCAGCCGCCGGCGCGACTCCCTCTCCAATATGCGCGATCTTGCCGTCGCGTACGCAGACGTACCCGTTCGCCAGAATCCGATCCGGCAAAATCACGTTGCCCGACAACACCAGATCAAAATCGGACATCTTGCCACCGGCCCTGCACGCATTATGGGATATCCCAACTAGCACGGATTTCCGGATCGTGTTTACGAAAGAGATCGGGAGTCCAGACAAACCGCAAACGCGGCATTGGGCAGGGAAAAGTGATGGAACAGAGTTTTCGTGCAGTGCTCAGCCGGCTGGAGGAACTGGGCGACCTTTATGCCGTCAAACGCGAGGTCGACCCACGCTTCGAGCTTGGCGCGGTGCTGTCGCTCAGGGAAGACGGTCCAGCGCAACTGTTCGAGAAGGTCGCCGGATCGGATTTGCGCGCGATCGGGAACATCATGAGCACGCGGCCAAGGGTCGCGGCGCTGCTGGGCTGCTCGCACGAAACATTGCATGAGCGGATACGGGCGGTGCTGGACACGCCCGTTGGCTCGCGCATCGTCGAAACGTCGCCGGTGCAGGAGGTCGTTCATCGCGAGCCGACCGAACTGGCCGATATCCTGCCGGTGCCGACATGGTTCGAGCATGAGTCCGGCGCTTACATTACCGCCGGAGTCATAGTGGCGCGCGATCCCGAGACCGGGCGGCGCAACGTCTCGATTGCCAGGATACGGCTCGATGGCGGGCGCCGCGTGATGGTCGGCATCGCCAAGAACCACCATCTGAACATTCTTGCCGAAAAGGCGGCGGCGCTCGGCCAGAAGCTGCCCATCGCGGTGGCCATCGGCAACCACCCAGCCGTGCTGCTGGGATCGCAGATGTATCTCGGTCTCGGCGACGACGAGTACGATATCGTCGGTGGCTTGATGGGAGAGCCGCTCGACCTTGTGCGCTGCCTGACAGTGCCGCTGGAGGTGCCTGCCGGGGCCGAGATCGTGCTTGAAGGCGAGATTGACGCGCGCGACCCTGTCGAGGAGGGCGCGGTTTCAGAGTTCCACGGTTTTTACGTCCATTATGGTCCGGGAACCGGCGGACAGATTAATTGCGTCACCCATCGGCGTGACGCGATCTACCAGGCGATCCTTCCCGGCTTCGCGCGCGAGCATTGTCTTCTGGGCGCTCTCGCCATCGAGGCAGTCTGCTGCCAGGCGCTGCAGAGGATGATCCCGTCGGTGCGGCGCGTCCTCGTGACGGACGGCGGCATGGGGCGCCTGCATGCGATCGTCGTCATGCATCGGCCCCGGCTGGGAGAGGGCAAGCGCGCGGCAATCCTCGCCATGGGGCAGATAAACCTGTTCAAGAAGGTGATCGTGGTCGAGGACGACATCGATCCCGAGGATCCCGTACAGGTGGAATGGTCGCTTGCGGCGCGGTTTCGCGCAGACGAGGACCTCTTGGTCCTGCCAGGCATGAAGGCTGACCGGTGCGATCCCGTGCATCGCGACCTGACGGTCGCCAAGATCGCAATGATCGCCTGCACACGGCCCGGCGACGGCCAGCGCGGCAGCCTGTCGGAGTTCGCGCGAGCGCCCCAAGGCGTTCTTGATCGCGTCCGCGGCGCGCTGGCCGACTACTGATCAAGGGGTTCAAACGGATCGACCGATTGGGTGATGCCGGTAGTGGGTTCGCCGAACTGCGCCGAATTTGGACCGCGAGGCTGACAAACCCTACTGGCTGCGGACGCCTTCGGCCGCCATGCCAGCCTTGTGCAAGCCGTCCAGGAACAACTCCTGGTCTTCCGGTTGGATGATCCTCATTGCGACTTCGCGGCGGATATTCTGCAGCATCAACGGTGCATGGGACTCTATCCATGAACGCGAATTTTCGATGTCGCTGCGATTGCCGAGCTGTCCTGCGATCGCGGCGGCAACGAAATGGTAGACCGGATTCCCTGTTGCCGGTGCCACCTTGATCCAATCTTCGGCCGCCTGATAGTTGCCCTGCATATAGGCGCAGACCGCGAGCGGAACCTCAAAATATCCTGGTGGAGCCGAACTGCTGTTGCGTGCCTCCAGCATCATGGCACAGCCTTCGGTCCAGCTTCCCGACAGAGCCAGGCGGTTGCCGTATTCGCCCGCAAACTCCATGTCGTTTGGATTTTTCTCATAGCCCTCTTTTCCGATAGCCAAGGCTTCCTCTACCCGTCCAGAGAGATAAAGCGCGATCATCATCGCCTCCAGCCCGCGAACATTGGCGGGGTCGGCGTCTTTCGCGCGTTCGGCCATGGCTACCGCCTGAGTTAGCGAGGTCGGGTCGTTGGTCCCAAGGCGGTATTTGAACCGGACTTCATCGGAATATGTCAGCGATAGCAGCGCCCAAGCCGTCGCGTAGCCGGGAAATTTCTGGGTTGTCCGCGTCAAGCATTGCTGGATCGAGTCATGCGTTTCCGGTTTGAGCTCGACCCGGTAGGTGTAGTAGGCGAGCGTACACTCATAGGCTTGCCAGTCTCCCGGAGGGACCTGTTTGGGAGCGTCCGCATCCGACCGGAAGATGATGCCATAGGGCTGTGCGAGGGCCAGCGAGACATCGCGAGCCAACGATTCCTGCAGCTCGACCAACTGCCTGACGTCCAGTTTTTCGTCGTAGATGTTGCTCCAGATGATTTGGTCGTCGCCGATCTCGACCAGCCGTGCGACGAGACGCAACCTGTCGGCCGATGTCCGCACACTGCCCTCGAGACGAAAACGCGGGGGGTCGTCGCCTGACGCGATGGTCCCCAACGGTTCGCCGGCCTTGGACGGCGCCAGCACCGTGATTTCCCTGAAGCGCGCAAGTTGCCCGACGAGTTCCTCGGTCAGGCCCCTAGCCACGATAGCAGAATTGGATGTACCGGCGAGATCCTCGAACTGTTCAACCTGCAGCTTGGGCGCCTGTAGTTCGCGTTTCGTCATCTGCTCCGCGCTGGCAGCATTGCGACCACCCGCGGGGAAAGGCAGGAGATAGCCGGCGACAACTGCGAGAAATAGCACCGCGGTGGCAATGAAAAATGGGTGGGCCAGGAAGGCATTCTTCATGTATCCTGCGCCTGGAACGGCCGAGCGCGGAGGGGCGTCCCTGAGATCGACAGCGGTGGTCGCCACCGCTGCTGGGTTCTTCTCGAAGGTGGGTACATAGCCGCCCTTCGGGATGCCGATGCGGATGGGATCGTCGGTCCCGGCTGTCAGGTAATACTTTTCGAGCGCCTGCCTTATGCGGCCTGCTTCAATCCGGACGATCGGATCGTTCTGGGCATCGAAGGTCGCGTCCCTGCCGAAGACTTCCGTGGCGATGCTGTAGGCCTTGATTCGGTCGGCACGGCCGGCAAGCGTCTGCTCCACAATATAGGTAAGGAAGCTTCGTGCTCGTTCCGGTACATGAAAATCGGGGCTGGTACGGATGCGCTCCAGTTGGGTGCGAACCGCAGAATCATCAACTTTCCGGTCAACTGAGCCGTTGGCCAGTTCCGAGTTCACACCGGCATAAACCATGCCGACCCCCAATTCGACTTCGTTCAATTTGGCTTTTACGTGTTTTTGTATCCGTAACTTACGTCCCAATCTTGACCGAACGCAAATATTGTTCGCGCCGATCGCTGAAAATAGCGGCGGATCGTCTCCGTGAAATGACGATCTTCATCGAATTCCGAGCGAATCTCACAGACCAAGGAGGCGTGACATGAACCTGACGCGGCGCGACGCACTGGGAGCCCTGATGCTCCTGACAACGACCGGTTTGCCCTCGATTGCGCGCGCCCTGGATGGTCCGCTCGACCTGGGAAATGGCATAGGCGAAGATTTCTCAATCGCTTCAGATGCTTATATCTATGGTTATTCCCTCGTCACGATGGAAATGACGCGTCGTGTCATTTCCAATGTCGCCAAGCCCGAGGGCACAAGGGCACCCATGGGCACCCTGATCAAGTTGCGCGAATATCCCGACGCCACGTTCCGCGATGTGACGGCGCCCAATGCGGATACCCTTTATACAACGGCTTTCTTCGACGTTGGTCAGGAGCCTTGGGTACTCGATGTTCCCGACATGAAGGGCCGCTACTTCCTGCTCCCCATGCTTGACGGCTGGACCAATGTCTTCGCCGTTCCCGGAAAGCGCACCACCGGAACGGATGCCCAGACTTACGTCATCACCGGTCCCGGCTGGTCGGGCTCGATCCCTGACGGCATGAAGGAGATCAAGGCCCCGACGTCGCTCGTCTGGCTGCTTGGCCGCATCTATTGCACCGGCACCAAGGAGGACTATGCCGAGGTTCATGCCTTGCAGGATGCATTCAAGCTGCAGCCGCTGAGCACCTGGGGCCAGGCTTACGAGCCACCGGCCGGCACGGTCGATCCGTCGATCGATATGAAAAAGCCGGTGCGCGACCAGGTGAACGACCTGTCCACGGACGATTATTTCGCGATGCTTGCCGATCTGATGAAGCGCAATCCGCCAGCGGCCGCCGACGCGCCGGCACTCAACCGCTTCGAAAAGATCGGGCTGGTCGCCGGCAAGGACTTCGATCCCCAGTATATGAAGCACGACTGGGCCAAGCGCCTTCCGCAGCTCTCCTACGACCTGATCATGCTGCACTTCCTGTCGCGCGATGGTGAATTCACGCGCATCAACGGCTGGACCTACACGACAAAGGCCGGAGAGTATGGCACCAACTACATCCAGCGCGCGCTCATCACGGCGATCGGCCTCGGCGCCAATCGTCCCGAGGACGCCATTTACCCGACGTCCCTGAAGCCCTCGCTGGTCGAGAACTATGACGGCGCCAACAAATACACGATGCGCTTCGAAAAGGGGCAACTGCCTCCGGTGGAGGGCTTCTGGTCGCTGACGATGTACGACCAGAACATGTTCTTCATCGCCAATCCGATCAACCGCTATTCGATGAGCGTCCGTACGAACCCGACCTACGAAGCCGACGGCTCGCTGATCATCTACATCCAGAACGAGAGCCCGGGAACGGACAAGGAGGCCAACTGGCTTCCCGCGCCGAAGGACAAGTTCCACCTGATGCTGCGACTCTACTATCCAAGTGCAAAGGATCCCTCGATCCTCGACGGTTCCTGGACGATTCCCGGCGTAACGAAGGTCAGCTGACCGGAAGCGATAACGTCAGGCGGACGGACTCCGTCCGCCTGACGTTCAAGGCAAGGTGGAGGGGTCTGCATGTCGAAAATTTTGACAGTGCCCGCATTCGTTGCGGCGCTGGCTGCCGGTTCCTGGTCGCCCGCGCTGGCCGATGACGATACGGAAGAGTTGGCCAAGAAATTGTCCAACCCGATCGCGTCGCTCATCAGCGTTCCCTTCCAGTTCAATTATGACAGCGGCTACGGTTCGAGCGACGGCAACAAGGCCTATGTGAACATCCAGCCCGTCATTCCGATTTCGCTCAGCGACGAATGGAATGTCATATCGCGAACGATCCTCCCGGTTATCTGGCAAAGCGATATTGCGGGGCCATCCGGCGACCAGTCGGGACTTGGCGACACGACGCAGAGCTTTTTCTTTTCGCCGAAGGAGCCGGGCGCCGGCGGCCTGATATGGGGCGTCGGGCCGGCGATCCTGTTGCCGACGGCAACCGACTCCATGCTAGGCGGGGGAAAATGGGGCGCGGGTCCAACGGGCGTCGTCCTGAAGCAGAGCCACGGCTGGACGGCTGGCGTCCTGGCCAATCACGTCTGGTCGTTTGCCGGTGACGACGACCGCAACGACATCAGTTCGACCTACATGCAGCCGTTCCTTTCCTATACGACGGCGCACGCTTGGACGTTCACCCTGAACACCGAAAGCACATACAACTGGGAGACCGAAGAATGGTCGGTCCCCGTAAACTTCACGGTCTCGAAGCTCGTCAAACTGGACAAGATGCCGGTCAGCCTCACGGCTGGTGTCCGCTACTGGGCCGAGAGCCCGGAAAGCGGCCCGGACGGCTGGGGCTTTAGGACCGCGGTCACCTTCCTCTTTCCGAAGAAATAACCCACGCCAAAGGATTGGATCATGGCAAAGAACCTTGTCTATGCCGCGCTGACTTGTGCGGCCCTCGCATTCTCCACGCATTCGGGCAGCGCGCAGGACGCGATCTCGGCACCGGCCGCCAAGCAGATCGGCGTCGCCAAGACCGAGATGGTGCCGTCCCTCATCGTGCTCAACTCGAGTGGCGCAAAGCTCACAGATGGACAGCTCGTCCTCTCTGGCGTTTCATCGAACTCCATTGTGTTCGCGGATCGTCCGGTCAGGTCCGCCGGTCACGTGCTGACGGCGCATCTGCTGGAGGAATGGGCGGACGGCTCCGACAGCTTCGCCAAGGATCCGCCGAACGCCACGGTTTCCGTTTTCAGCAAGGATGGTTCGTCTGTGGCCGACGCTGTCGTGACGCTGAAGTCGCCCAAGCTTGAAGGCAATACTCTGGCCTTCGCGGTCGATGTTCTGGAGGGCGACCTCGGAAATGCCGACGGCCCGGCCTCGGTCTTCATCGACATCATCGGGATGCCCCGGACGCCAGTTTCGTTCGCAGGCGCGGCGCGCCGTACCGCCTATCGTGGAGCGTGGTACGCCGGAGCGGCGACCGGCGCGGGTGCGGCAATCGGCGCTGCGGCCGCTGCACCGTACTACGGCCCGCCGGCGTGCGGCTATTATCCGTATCCGCCCTGCTACTGAGCTCGATCGCGCGAGAATATGAATGAGGGAGCTTTCCATGAAAAGCCTGGTCAAGGCCTGCCTGATTTCGGCGGCACTTTCATCAACCCCGGCTGTTGCGGCGGACATCGTGTCCGCCTCCGCGCCGGAGCCGGCGCCGATCACGGAAAGCGGCTGGACCTACGCGATCACGCCGTATTTCTGGGCCGCCGGACTTTCCGGTGAGACCTCGCAGTTCGACCTGCCCGTCATCGAGATGGATGCGAGCTTCAGCGACATCTTCGACAATCTCGACTTCGCGGCAATGGCGATAGGCGAGGCGCGCAACGGGCCCTACAGCCTGTTTGGCGACGTGATTTACACCAAGCTCTCCGCCGAAAGCCCGACGCCGCGCGGCGAACTCGCAACAACGGTTGAGGTGGAGACCTCCACCTTCGCAGGCCTGGCGGGCGTCGGCTACTCGGTCCTGGAAGGCGCGAGCGGACGGCTGGATGTCGTCGGCGGCATCAGGGTCTGGTCGGTCGACACCGACATAACCCTCAATGGCGGTAGCTGGGACGGTGCAACCCGCAGCGACGGCGCCACCTGGGTCGATGGCCTTGTCGGCGTGCGTGGCAATTTCGCGTTCACGCCACGCTTCTACGCAATGGGCTGGGGCCTTGTAGGGGCCGGTGGCGCGGACATCGACTGGGATGTCGCTGCCGGCGTTGGCTACAACATCAACGATACGTTCTCAGCGACCCTCGGATACCGCGCGCTCGGGGTCGACTACAGCAACGATGACGGCTTCCTGTTCGATGCGGTCCAGCAGGGACCGATCGCGGGGCTGACGATCCGCTTCTGAACGCTGACTTTCATACCTTCAAAACTTCAAGGGGGAAGGCAACATGTCAAACAGACCTCGTTTCCTCGGTGCTTTGACGCTTCTGCTTCTGGTCACCGGGTATACGGCGGCTTCGGCGCAAACCATCAGCTACGCCGATGCGATGACGGTGCTGGCGAGGGACTGCGGCGCAGACGTGAAGAAATTCTGCAAGGACCTCAACCTCGGCAACAACGAGATCAGGAACTGCCTCGAAGGCAATCAGGGTGAGGTTTCGCCGCAGTGCACGGCGACGCTCGCCGCGGTGACTGCCTCGATCGAGCGCAGGCTGGCGGCCCAGGCGGCGGTCTTCAAGGTATGCGCCGGCAACGCCAAGCAGCATTGTAAAGGGGTAGTTGGAGAGGTGCACATTCTCCAGTGCCTGATCAAAACCGAGCGCATCGACAGCGAGAAGTGCAATCAGGCGATTACGGACGCCGGTTGGCGTTGAGAACCAGGACGGGGGTAGGAATCATGTTCGCTCGTTTTCTCGGGATTTTGATGGTGGCGTCTGCGCTCGGAAGCGGCGCCGCCTTGGCGCAGCAGATCACCGACCGGCAGCTTGTCGGAAGCCTCGACCAGTTGGCTGCCGAGGCTCCTGCCGTCGATGTCGGTTTATTGGTGGATGAAGTGAATGCCAATGTCGGCAAGGGCGTCGGCCAGTTGCCCAACTGGAGCCTGCTGGCGCAACTACCCCAATTCGCGGTCGACATCGAGTTCGAGAACAATTCGGTGGCAATCGTCCCGGAGTCCTACAGGACGCTGGGCGTGATCGCGGACGCGCTCCACAATCCTATGCTGCGGAACTACAAGTTCCTGATCGTGGGCCACACCAACGCGACGGGCAAGCCCGACCACAATCTGGATCTGAGCCTCAAGCGTGCGAATGCCATCATGGTGGCGCTGGCGACGACGTTTTCGGTTCCGAGCAGCAATCTTGCGGCGATCGGCGTCGGACAGGAGCTTCCGCTCGACGCGACAAATCCCAAAGCCGCCGCAAACCGCCGCGTCCAGCTGATCAATCTGGGCGTCGCCAAGTAGGCAATCAGGCTCCAGTCATCGCGCCCCAGACGGGTTGTTCCCGTCTGAAGGGCAGGGCGTGATGCGGGTCGGCCGAGTCGATCTCGCGGCCGATCCTATGGCCGTCGAACACGACGTCGGCAATATAGCGCGGCGCAAGGCAGTCGCCAGTCCGGTAGACATCCTTCAGCCCTGCGCCTTCCCATTCTCCGGCGCGGGAGCGAAGCGCGCGATAGAGATCGTTGTTGGACCGCCGCCCGGTGCAAAGCACGACGCTGTCGCAACTCAACAGCGATGCTTCCGTACCGGGCTGTCTTGGAGCCTGACCCGCCTTGGGCGTCGTGGTCCGGCGCGAACCAGCGCGGTAGACATCGAAGAGCCGGAGTTGAATGTCGTTGGCGACGTGCGCGCCCTCGACCCAATGGCCGGTAACAGATGCAATTTCCTTTTCCCGCAGCATCCTGCGCAAATTGGCTGCCTCGAGCGTGAAGTCGGTGTAGGGCGCGACCCTGTCGGACGCGGTGATAAGAGTCACGTCATGCCCGGCATCGGCGAGCCGTTCGGCAAGGCTGACGGCCATGAAATAGCCGTCCGAGTCCAAAACCGCCACGCGCTTGCCGAGTTCCTTGCCGGCAAAGACCTGCTCTGGCGTGGCGAAGGCGGACAAGGCGGCGTCAACACCGGGGATCGCCGCGTGTCCCATGCTTCCCGATCCATCGCCAACCCATGACGCGCCGGTGGCAAGCACGATCCTGTCCGCGCCGTAGGACAGGAGGTCTTCCGCCTCGGCCATCCCGGTTCCGAGCATCGTCTCGACATTGGTCATCTGCCTGAGTTGGGTTTCGCGCGCCGAAACGACACGCATCCATTCGCTGAGGCCAGGCAGGCCGGCGACGTTGCGCAAATGACCACCGAGCTGTGTCGTCGCCTCGATGAGATGCGTCCGGTAGCCGCGTTTGCCCAGCACGCGGGCGGCTTCCAGCCCGGCGGGGCCACCGCCGACCACGAGAACCAGTTCGTCCTGCGCGCGCGCTGCGAAGCGTTCCGGGTGCCAGCCGCGCCGATATTCCTCCAGCGCAGTGGGGTTCTGGGTGCAGACGATCGGTACGCCATACTCGAAGCGGGCGATACACTGGTTGCAGCCGATCGGTACGCCATACTCGAAGCGGGCGATACACTGGTTGCAGCCGATGCATTCGGTGATGTCGTCGGTGCGCCCCTCGTCGATCTTCCGGGGGAGCCAGGGGTCGGCGATCGAGGGCCGCGCGCAGCCGACGATGTCGTACTGGCCGGAACGGACGACGCGCAGCATTTCGTCGGGGTCGGTAAACCGGCCGACGCCGACGACAGGTACCTTGGCGATGCTTTTTACGTCGCGCGTCCATGGTGCCTGATGGTTGGATTTCTGGAACCGGGACGGGGCCGCGTCCTCGCCCCATTCATGCAGCGAGGAGATGTTCACGTCCCAGAGGTCTACCAGGCCCAGCCGGGTGATGTATTCCACGAAGCGCAGCCCGTCCTCGCCGGTCTCGACTCCTTCCGGGCCGGACAACTGATCGATGGAAAACCGGTTGGCCACCGCGCATTGGCCATCGACCACGCTCCGGATTGCGTGGAGAACCTCGACCCAGAAGCGCGCGCGGTTTTCGAACGAGCCACCCCAGCGATCCGTGCGGCGATTATGGTATGGCGAAAGCATCTGCACAGGCAGTGCGCCATGCGTGCCGTGCACGTAGACGATATCGAACCCGGCCTGGACGGCGCGCTTTGCCGCCTCCCTGTAGAGGTCGATCAGGCGCAGGAAGTCGCCGTCTTCGGCCTCGTAGCTGTGGGCGGCCGGAATCCAGGGCGTCACGAACTGATGCGCGGTTGCCGATACTGCGCGGCTGGACAGCGCATTGGACAGGCCGCCTGCGTGGCAAAGCTCCACGCCCGCCAGCGCGCCCCATTTGTGGACGCTGTCGGTCATGTGACGGTGGTTGATGATGTCAGCCTCGTCGTAGAGCGTCGACACGTCTGCGACCGGCTGGTCCGTCTCGGGATGGATCATGCAGGATTCGGTGCAGAGCGCTGCCCAGCCTCCCTCCGCCTTCACCTCGCGGTGCATTGCGTTGGCGCCTGGTTTTCCCGAGCCCGCGCCGGTGCATTGGGGAACCTGGAAGAACCGGTTGCGCAGTGTCTTCGGGCCAATCGCAATGGGCTCGAAAAGCGGATTGTAGCGTGGATCCCGGGCCATGCGGTCAAGCCTCGCGCTTGAAGACCGAAGCGGGATCCACGTTCGCCTTGAAGGCCGTGTAGCCGCTGTCGACGACATGGATCCCGCCGGTCATCGAGCGCGCCTCGTCGGAGGCGAGGAATACCGCGAAGGCAGCGACCTCCTCCGGGGCCATGATGCCCATGAGATGCAGGGCTTCGATGGAGGCGCGTTCCCGCTCGTCGTCGAGAAAGACGCCCTGGTGCGGCGTCTTCACGAAGCCCGGGCAGATGGCATTGACGCGCACGCCCTCCGGCGAGAGACCGGCCGCCATCGAGCGGGTCATCGAGATGACGCCGCCTTTCGCCGCCGTGTAGGCGTCGAGACCTGCCTGTCCGATCAATGCATCGACGGTCGCGGTCAGGATGATGGAGCCGGATTTCTGCTCCAGCATCCGGCGCGCCACGTATTTGGCGGTCAGGTAGGTGCCGGTCAAAACCAGCCCGACGATCGCGTCCCAGGTCTCCTCCGGCAGTTCCGTGATGCGACGGTCATGCTTGTTGACCAGCGGCACCGAGACGGCGTTGTGGAACAGGATGTCTATGTGCCCGAAATGCTCGATGACCGCGTCGACCATCGCCTGCACCGAAACAGTATCGCGGACGTCCAGTCGGATGGCGATAGCCTCGCCGCCGGCGTTCCCGATCTCGTTGGCGAGGGCATTCGCTCGCTCCGTATCTATGTCGGCGACGACAACCTTGGCGCCTTCGCCGGCCATCAGGATCGAACCTGCACGACCGATGCCCGACGCGCCTCCGGTGACGATGGCGACCTTGTCCTTGAGGCGGTCGGCCATACCGTCAGCCCCGGTAGCGCGTCAGTTGCAGCGCGATGATGGTCGAGCCGATCGTCAGAAGCAGGATGAGCGTTCCGATGGCATTGACCGCCGGCGTCAGGCCGGTGCGGATCATGCCCCAGACGAGCGTCGGCAGGGTATTTCCGGTGCCGATGGTGAAGAAGGTGATGATGAAATCATCGATCGACAAGGCGGCGGCGACCAGCGCCGCGCCGATCACCACGGGCTGGATGATGGGCAGGGTGACGGTAAAGAACGCTTGCAGCGGCGTTGCGCCTAGATCGCGCGCGCTTTCCACGACGCGCGGATCGAAACTGATCATGCGCGCATGGACGATCAGGATGACGAATGGTTGCGCGAAGAGGACGTGGCTGAGGATGACGGTCGTCAGTCCGAGCTTAAGGTCGATCGAGACGTAGAAGGAAAGCAGCGCGACGCCCAGCACCAACGGCGGCAGCATCACCGGCAGGGTGAGCAGCCCCATGATGATCGACGCGCGGCGTTTCGGCATGGCTGCAAGGCCCATCGCCGCGAGCGTGCCCACCACCGCCGAGACGACCGCCACGCAGACGCCGATGATGAGGCTGTTAGCGAGCGCGGGCCAGAATTGCCGTGTCGCCACCATCTCCTGCCACCAGCGCAGAGAGAGGCCTTCGATCGGGAAATTCGTCAGGCTGCGCGACGTGAACGAGAAGATGACCAGCAGAACGATCGGCGACAGCAGGAAGACGATGAATGCGAAGGCAATGATGCCCCAGATAATATTGGAGCGGGTGTTCATGGGCGGCTCCCGAGGGCGACGAGAAACCGGAAGAGATAGATGATCGCGACTGCCGCAAGCAGCATGACCAGCGACATCGCAGCGCCGAGCGGCCAGTTGAACTGCGCACCGAACTGCGGCGCGATCAGGTTGCCGATCATGGTGATCTTGCCGCCAACGAGCAACGGCGTGACATAGTCGCCGCCGACCATCAGGAAGACGAAGCTGAAGCCTGCGACGATGCCGCTCTGGCAGCGCGGCACGATGACGGTGGAGAGGATTGGCCAACGGCCGGCGCCGAGGTCGCGCGCGGCCTCGACTTCCGCGTCCGAAATGCCGCGCATCGATGCATAGATCGGCAGCACCGCGAATGGCAGGCTGAAGTGCATCAGGGTCAGGACGACCGCCTGCGGGCTGTAGAGCAGCGAGGTGATCGGCGACGAGATGATACCCATGGCCATCAGCGCGCTGTTGAGGACGCCCTCGTTGCCGAGGATCGTTTTCCATGCGTAGATTTTCATGAGGTAGCCGCCGAACAACGTGATCAGCACGATGAACAGCAGCGCCTGCGCCCACTGGCCGGCGCGGAAGCGGGCGAGGAAGGAAAAGACGAAGCCGAGGAAGGTGGTGAGCAGCGCGGTAGCGGTGGCGACGGCGACGGTGAATCCCATCACCCGCCAGTAGTTGACGAAGACGTCGCGGTAGTTGGCGAGCGTCGGTTCGGTGCTGAGTTCGAAATACTCGACCTGCCAGAAGCTGAGCACGACGAAGAAGGCCATCGGCGCAATGAAAAGCGCGACGAAGACCAGCGCCGAAGGCGCGACGAGCCAATAGTTGGATCTGCTTTCCATCAGTCCCGAACCTGCAGGAGAAGGGAACTCCGGCTGGTACCGGAGTTCCCGCTTTGTCAGGCGGCCTTGAAGCGCTCGTAGGCCTTCAGCCAGTCGCTGAAGGTCGTGAGATCGCCCTCGGGCTCGACCGGCGGGAAGCCGAAGAAGCTCGCCTTCTTGCCGTAGTCCTCGATTTCGCCATAGGGATAGAGCGCCCTGATGTCTTCCGGCAGTGCGGCGACGGCTTCGGAGTTGACGATCGCCTGCAGCGCGACTTCGGCAAGGCGCTTCTGGCCCTCGACGCTGATGACGCGGTTGCAGAGCTCGTAGGCCGCATCGAGGTTGGGGGCATCCTTGGCTATGCAGTAGTTGTCGAGCCAGGCGTGCGTACGCTCTGAGGGATAGGTGTACTTCACCACCTTGCCCTTGTCGGCGCAGAACTTCACCATCGTTTCCCAGCCGTTGAAGGTGATGGCGACGTCGCCGCGCGCAATCGCGTCGGAGAGGTCGCCCCAGCTTGCCGCGACAACGCGCGACTGCTTCTTCACCTCGATCAGGAAATCGATCGTCTGCTCGAGCTGCGCTGCGGTCAGCTTGGTCGGGGTCTGCGTTCCCGTGGCGACCAGCGCGCCGATCATCATGTTGCCGAGCGGATCGTCCATCATGCCGACCTTGCCGGTGAATTCGGGCTTCAGCAGGTCCTTCCACGATGTCGGCGGTGTGGCGATCACCGAGGGGTCATAGACCATCGGTCCGCCACCCCAGGTGAAGGGCACGCCGTAGAGCTTGCCGTCGACCACGATGTTTGGATCGTTGCGGAAGATCGGCATGACGTCCTTGAGGTTCGGCACGCGCGACTCGTCGATCGGCTGGATCAGGTCGAGCTTCACCAGCAGCGGGATGTAGCCCATGTAGGGCGTGACGATGTCGATCTGCCCGATGCCGCCGCCGCGCAGCTTGGCGACGATCTCGTCATTGTTGCCGATATAGGTGGTGTTAAGCGTGATGCCCTTTTCCTTGAGGAAGCCGTCGAAGGCAACCGGATCGTCATAACCCTGCCAGCCAAGGAAGGTGACGGCGGACTCGGCGCGCGCCATCGACGGGAGTCCAACCGTTCCGGCCAACGCCGTGGCCGCGAGCCCTTGCGTGAAATGCCGCCTCGTCAAGGCAAAGTCTGAAATCTTTCTTCCCATTTCGCTTCTCCTGTTTGGTTATAGTTCCCGAAGTTATTTCCCCTACGGTGTCCCGACGGTCATGCGCTGACGACGCGCTGTTGCTGGATCGACCAGCCGAGCCTTACGTGTTCGCCAACGACCGGCCGTGGCGCAACGGCTACGTCGAGATGGACGACCACGTCCTGTTTGTCCGATACGGCGACCACGCATTTGATGTGGTCGCCGAGATAGACGACCTCCGTGAGGCTGCCTGAAATCTCGATGTCCGCCTTTTCCTCGGCGCGCAGCAAGCGGACCGCTTTCGGCCTGACAACAGTTGTCACGGGCTCGTCGGCCCCAGCGTCGGCAAAGCTCGGGCCGGCTTCCAGTTTCACCTGACCTGCCTTGCGTTCGCCCGGCAGCAGGTTTGCCTCGCCGATGAAGGTCGCGACGAAACGCGTGGCGGGAGCCGTGTAGATCGTCTCGGCATCGCCTTCCTGCTCGATCCGCCCGGCATTCATCACCGCTATGCGGTTCGCGAGCGAAAGCGCCTCGCCCTGGTCATGCGTCACGAAGACGAAGGTGCCGCCGAACTCCTGGTGCAGGCGTCGTAACTCGTCCTGCATGGCGTGGCGCAGCTTCAGGTCGAGCGCGGCAAGCGGCTCGTCGAGCAGCAGTACCTTCGGGCGCAGGATCAGCGCGCGCGCCAGTGCAACACGTTGCTGCTGGCCGCCGGAAAGCGCGGTGACCGAACGGTCGGCGAATTCGGTAAGGCGCGATTGCCTGAGCGCCTCGGCGACCCGGTCGGCGATCTCTGCTTTCGGTTTCTTCTGCAGGCGCAGCCCGTAGCCGACATTCTGGCGGACGGTCATATGCGGGAACAGGCCATAGCCCTGGAAGACAGTATTGGTTGGCCGCTGCTCCGGGCCGATGCGCGTGACATCGCGACCGTCGATCTCGACCGTTCCACTGGTCGGTGCGACGAAGCCGCCGATCATGCGCAGGAGCGTTGTCTTGCCGCATCCAGAGGGGCCGAGAATGGCGACGAAGTCATGCGCGAAGATGTCGAGGTCCAGCGGCTGCACCGCGACGGCGTCGCCATAACGTTTGGAAATCCCGCGAAGCTTCAGCAGTGCCGTCATTCGTTCAGTACCAAAAACTCAATTAGGCAGGAACTGGCCATCCCTGCGATAGGCTTCGACGTATTTTGCGAGCTTGTCCTCGTCGACCTCGACGCCCAGCCCAGCCCCCTCAATCAGTCCCCATTCTGGACCGTCTGCGATGGGCAGTCTATCGACAAGAATGTCGTCTGCCATCATCGCAGCCGTCTGCTGGACGCCATCCTCGACATTGGGCAGCGCGAGCATCATGTGGTGACCGGCCGCGGCGGCCAATCCGAACTCGCCATGCGTATGCTTGAGCACACGCTGGCCGTGCAACGCGGCGAGGTGGGACAGCGTATGGAAGCGCCTGAGCGTACCGACCCAGTAGCTGCTGAAACAGAGGACGTCGGCGGCGTGGCTCTCGATCATGGACACGACGTCCGACTGTCGGCCCAATCCTTCATTGGCGCAAAGCGCAACCGGAACGCGCGGCCTGAGATCGAGCATCAGCGCATGTGGAACCGCGCGAACCGGCGCTTCGGCGAAGTCGATATCGAAACGCTCGTGCCAGCGGGTCAGCAACCGCGCCGCTTCGGGGACCGACCAGGCTTCATTCGCGTCGATCCTGATTTTGGCCGACGGCCCGATGGTCTTCCGGATGGCTGCCAGCATCTCCTCTTCGGCGGCCGCGTTCACGCCAACCTTGAGATAGAAGCAGTTGTATCCCTTCGGCACGGCCTCGCTGCACTGTGCGGCGAGATCGTCCGGCGTTGCCTGTGACAGGTAGTAGAAATAGTTTGCGCTTTTGCGCTGGGCGCCGCCGAAAAGCCGGTACAGCGGCTGGTTCGCTGCCTTCCCGCACAGATCCCAGAGCGCCATGTCGACGCCGGCGAAGGCGAAGTTTCCGGTCATCGGACGATAGTCCCAGAGGCCCGCGCCGAACACATCGCTGGCGATCGCCTCCGTCTCCCAGGCATTTCGACCGAGGACAAAACGCGACATCGAGCGGAGGGCCGCCTCGATAGAGGCTGTGTCCGCCCCGCTGCAGGCCTCGCCCCAGCCGACGAGGCCGCTTTCGGTCGTCAGCTTCACGATGACGTCGGTCACGCCGGCCCTGTTGACGCGGCTGCTGCGTTCAACGTGGCTGTAGGCGATGCTTGCCGGGTAGACGTCGAACCCTGTGATCTTCAACCCGTCGGACGAACTGCTCACTGACCCAACGACCCTTGCCCCGGAAACGCTTTTGGGGATAATGATACAAACATAGGATGATTGGTCAATAGCCGGAAACGTCTTGCCCAGATCAACAGCTTTAATCGATCGAGCCTCGGAGGCGAGGGAACAGGCTGGCTCTTCGGTGGTCGGCGCGGTGCCTCGCCGGAGCCTTCACGACGAGGTCGTGGAGACGCTGGGCCGCAGCATCGTCAGCGGCGGTTTCGCCGAGGGAGCGAACCTTCCGAATGAGGCGGACCTCGCCTCGGACCTCGGCGTCAGCCGCAACGTCCTGCGCGAAGCCGTCAAGGTCCTCATTGCCAAGGGAATGCTGGATGTCCGCCCCAAGACGGGTACGACAGTCCGTGCCAAGGAAAACTGGCACATGCTGGATCCCGAGGTTCTTGCATGGGAGGCGGCCGGCGACCTGCATCTGCCATACGCTTTCAACTTCACCGAATTCCGGCTGATCGTCGAGCCCAAGGCGTCGTTCCTGGCGGCGAGGCGCGCAACCGATGCTGAAATCCAGACCATTCGCGACAATTGCGACGCGCTCGAAGCCTGTGTCGGACATCTCGATCGCATGCCGGATGCCGACATCGCCTTTCACCAGAGCATCCATCGCGCTTCACACAACGCGCTTTTGCAGCATCTCGGTGTCTTGACCGCCTCGATCATGCGCGTGCAGGTCAAATACACAGGCAGCAAGCCCGGCGACTTCGAGCGCGGCCTGCCGCTGCATCGAGAACTGACAGAGGCGATCACGGCGCGAAACCCGTTCCTGGCGGAGCGGGTGTCGAAGGCTCTGTGCGAAATGCCCTATCTTGACCTGGCTTCACGGGTCGACATCGAAGAACTTCGGTTGCTCACGGGCCAGGAGACTCCATGAATTTCGCCTTTCCGGTAGACAACCGCGCGGTGACCTGTGTGGTCGACAGCCGCGACAAGATCGGCGAGGGCGCTTTCTGGTGTCCGAAGGAGGGCGCGGTCTACTGGCTCGACGTGCCCATGCCATCGCGCATCCATCGCTATATTCCTTCGACAGGCGACCACGCCACGTGGCCGATGCCGGAGATGGTCACGGCGATGGTGAAGAGGCCGGACGGCACGCTGCTCGTGGCGTCGGAGAACGGTATCAACGCTTTCGATCCGGGAACGGGTACTTACAGCCGCCTGTTCGAGCTGGAGCCACACCTGCCCGGTAATCGCAGCAATGACGGAGCACCGGATGCGCGCGGGCGCTTCTGGGTCGGGACGATGCAAAACAATCTCGGCCCGAACGGCGAGGGCATCGCGATCGAAGGACCTGTAGGCAGCCTTTGGCGCGTCGAGCCGGGCAAGCCGCCGGTTGCGGCCATGGGAGACCTCAGCATCACCAACGGTGTTGCCTGGAGTCCGGACTCGACAAAGCTCTACGTCGTGGACTCGATGCTGGACCGCATCTACGTCTGCGATTTCGATCTCCAAACAGGCACTGTCGGCCCGCGCCGAGTCTTCAACGACGTTTCCGGCCTGGGCACGCCGGACGGTAGTACCGTCGACGCGGAAGGTTATCTTTGGAGCGCGCGCTGGGACGGCCATTGCGTGGCGCGGATATCGCCCGACGGCGAGGTCGATCGTGTGGTGCCCATGCCGGCGTCTCTGGTCACCTCATGTGCGTTCGGAGGGCCGCAACTGGACACCCTCTACGTGACGACGGCGCGCCTCGGCATCGACGACGACACCGCCACCAAATATCCGCAGCAGGGCGGCCTGTTCGCTTTCCAACCGGGAGTCCGTGGACTAAGACGGCCGGAATATTCCGCATGACTTCCCGCCGGTAAGACATCCGATGCGTATTCTTCCCCGACATGACTTTGAAATTGCGGCCCGACAGTGGAGCACCCAGCATGGGTAGTGCTTATGCCGTTGGGGTCGACGTCGGAGGCACCAAGACCAAGGCCTGCCTCGTGGCGATGGAAACCGGCGATGTGCTGATCGAGCGCACGCGACCAACGGAGTGCGAGCGGGGTGGGACTGCGGTCCTCGATCTGGTGGTGGCGATGGCCACCGAAATCCAGAGGGAAGCCGGCGAAATCATCCGCGGCGAAGTCTGCCCCGTCGGCGTCTGCCTGCCCGAACTGGTTTCGAATGAGGGTGAGGTCGGGTCGGGATGGAATTTCGAATGGCGCGGGCTGGACTACCGCAAGCCGCTCTCCATTTTCGGACCGCCCTACATCGAAAGCGATGTACGCGCCGCGGCCTTCGCCGAGGGCTGGATCGGCTCCGGGCGTAACGCCGACATCTTCGTCTATGTGACGCTGTCGACCGGCATGTCGCACACGCTCGTCGTCAACGGAAAGCCATACGGCGGCGCACGCGGCTTCGCGATCCATTTCGCCGGCAGCGAACTGGTGGCATGGGCAGGCGAGAACAAGGATATCGAAGTGCGCCAGCACATCGAAGTCTTCGCCAGTGGCAAAGGCATGGGCGAGCGCTATGGCAAGCTGATCGGCAACCCGAATGCTTCGGCGCGCGACCTGTTCGAGGCCGCGAAATCCGACGCGGGTGCGCGGCTGCTGGTCGACAATTCGCTGCTCTCGATCGCCTCCTATCTCGGCCAGTTGATCAACATCCTCGATCCGTCGATGATGGTCATAGGCGGCGGGATCGGCGGTAATCAGGAGATCAACGCGAAGCTGGGAGAATTGGTGCGCCCGTTCATCTTCGCTGATACGGCGCGTGCTCTGCCGATCGTTCCGGCGGCACTGGGCGACAATGCCTCGGCGATAGGGGTCGCCGCACTGGCGTCCCGCGCCGCAGCATCGTAGCAATCACTGAGTCTGGAGACGATCATGGGATACAAGCCATCGCCTCGTCCGGTTTTCGACAAGCCGACGCATATTCCCTACGCCGCCGTCACGCGGCACCTCTGGGGCGAGGAGGACGCGGGGCTTGTCGACGACTGGATCTATGCGTCCACCGACAAGATCCACCAGCTCGTCTTCGGCCTGCAGCCGGGCGGCTTCTTCAAGCACACCGATGCCTTCCGTACGATCTTCGGCGCTGACGAGGTGCTCTACGTGCTGACGGGCACCTTCGGGCTGGCCAATCCACAGACCGGCGAGATGCAGGTAGCCAAGGCGGGAGAAGCGCTCTTCTTCCGCAAGGACACATGGCATCACGGCTTCAACCTGGGCGACGAGCCAGTTCGCGTCCTGGAATACTTTTCTCCGCCGCCATCGCAGGGAACATCCGGCCCCTACGCGCGCACCAAGGAACTGATCTCGGAAAACCGCTACCTGCAGGACAAATGGATCGGGCGTTTCCCGATGGAGGAGGCGGCAGAGCGCGCCGGGCGTACCATCCATCCAATGCGCGACACCGACCTTCTGTGGAGCCTCGATCGCGACACGCAGGGTGCCTACACTGGCTTTTACTGCGCAACCGAACATTTGACGGTCGGCCGCACGTCTATCCTGACCGGCAAGCGGACAGGCATGGAGACCCATGCCGGGGACGAAAGCATCTATGTGCTGTCGGGATCGCTGAATATCCACGTGCCCGACGCCGAGGGACAGGTTTGGTTCGAGCTCAACGCGCGCGACGGCTTCTACATCCCGGCCGGCTATCGCCACCAGTACTATAACATGGGGCAGGGCAAGGCGGAGTTCGTCTTCGGCGTCGCGCCGGGAGAGCAGGGCGGTTTCGGAACCGCGCCTGCAAGGCAGATGCCGGAATAGCGGTCGCGCCTAGTTCGCGCTATCGGCCGAATAAGGATCCGCTAGCGCCGCGTCAGGCCTGCTGATCGGAACCTTGGTCTTCGAGGTCTTTCGCGCCAGCCTGTCAGGGCCGCCGCTTTCGAGCATCTTGCGGAAGACCGGGTGCATGCCGCCGTCAGAATATGCGTAAGCGCTGGCAGGGACGCCGCGCTCCAGAAGCGCCTGCACCACGCGTTCGTCCGCTTCCTGCTTGGACGCAACCAGCGGATCGGTCGTCAATTCCAGAGCAGGGCAGGCCGCCATCGGGTCCGAGGGAAAGCTCTGCAGCGGCTTCGACTGGAATGCGTAGCCGCTGCCGCAATAGCCGACCTGCAGCGGCTGCCGGGTTACTTCGAACAGGTCGTAGCCGACCTTGATGTTCTGCCAGAAGGCATAGTTGGGGTCGTTCCGGTTCTTCGCCATGTTCTGTGGCGTCATCCGGAAGGGGAACGCCTGGACCTGCACCGAACGCTGGCCGCCCGACAATGCCTCGCGGACAACGGCATAGATTTCGGCAACGCCGTCATCGGTCAACGCATAGCAGCCCGACGACGAGCAGGCTCCGTGAACCATCAGGGCTTCGCCGGAATAGCCGAGGGCTGCCTCCAGCTTGTTCGGATATCCGAGGTCGAACGACAGATAGTATTGCGACTTCGGATTGAGCATGCTGGCGCTGACCGCGTAGAAGCCTTCCGGCGCCTGCCGGTCGCCATTGCGCTTCTTGGGTCCGAGTTTTCCCGACCAGCGGCACATCGGATAGGTCTTGAGCAGCGCGTATTTGCCGCTGCGGTCGCGCTTCCAGACTTCCAGTTCGCTTTCCTGCTTGAAGATTCGCACCACGACAGGGTCGGTTGGCTTCATCGAGCGACGTTTCATGTCGGCGACCAGCGACGCCGGGATCGGCTGCGACGACTTCGTATCCACGTCGAGCACCGTGGATACGCATCCCGAAAGGGCTATTGCCGCGAAAATGAGGACCAGTCGGGACAGCATACCGTTCTCTGCGATGCAAAAGGGTCCGAGGCGGGGTTGCCCGGAATTCAGCGTAAATCTGACGCCGGTTGGTTAACGCAACGTTTCCGCCGTATCTCCGCGATGTGGCGCGGATAGGGCGAACGCGCGATCTGGAACAGCGCATCGGGGCTTGTTGATTGCCTCAACTTGCCGATATGCCTAGACCTTATGACGAAATATTGAGATGGAGTTGAACATGGCAGGCCAGACGCCGGCGGCAGCGGATGGGAGGTGGACGCCATACCGCAAGCCCCAGCCTGTTGATTCGCCGCCTGAACTCGTCATCCCGGACGCAATACCGCTCGACGATCGAGTCTGGGTGCCTGTGGACGAGAACGTCTGGTTCCGGCCGCTTCTGATGTGTGCATCGCGCGGCTACTGGACGAACCTGCTGAAAGTACGCAAGTCCGGCGTCCTGTCGCGCCACCGGCATCCGCAGCCTGTGCACGGCTTCGTGCTCAAGGGTGAATGGCGATATCTCGAACATGACTGGGTGGCCCGGGAAGGCGGCTACGTCTACGAGGCGCCGGGCGAGACCCATACGCTGGTCGTGGACGAACATGTCGAGGAGATGATCACGCTGTTCCAGGTCAACGGCGCGATGATCTATGTCGACCCGGACGGGAACACGGTCGGCTATGACGACGTCTTCACCCGCATCGACAAGTGCCGCGCCCACTATGCGACAAACGGCCTGGGTGCCGACTATATCGATCAGTTCATTCGCTGAGGCGAGCAGATCAGGACAGGCAAGATGGATCTCGGAATCAAGGGCAGGACCGCCATCGTGTGCGGAGGCTCGAAAGGGCTCGGCCGCGGTTCGGCGGAAAAACTCGCCGAGGCGGGTGTCAATATCGTCCTCAATGCGCGATCGCCGGGACCTCTGGAGCAGGCGTCGGAAGAAATCGCCAGACAATATGGGGTGAAGGTGACGCCTGTGGCAGCCGACGTGACCACGCCGGAGGGCAGGGCGAAGCTACTCGAGGCGGCGCCGGCACCTGATATCCTCGTCAACAATGCCGGCGGGCCGCCCCCGGGCATGTGGAACGAATGGGGCGAGGACGAGTGGCAGGGCGCGATCCGCGCCAACATGCTGTCGCCGATCCACCTGATGACGGCGGTCCTGCCCGGCATGATCGAACGGAAATGGGGACGGATCGTCAACATCACGTCCGGCTCCGTAAAGTCGCCCATCCCGCAGCTCGGCCTTTCCGGCGCTGCGCGCAGCGGGCTGACCGGTTTCGTCGCCGGCACCTCCAGGCAGGTCGCGCGCCATGGCGTCACCATCAACAACCTGCTGCCCGGTTCGCACGAGACCGCGCGCATCGAGTCGCTGATGAACAATACAGCCAAGGCCAAGGGCATAAGCGTGGACGAAGCCCGGCAGGCGGCCTATGCCGCCAACCCGACCGGCCGTTTCGGCACGATCGAGGAGTTTGGCGCGGCCTGCGCCTTCCTGTGCAGCGCCTATGCCGGCTACATCGTCGGACAGAACATCCTGCTCGATGGCGGCGCCATCAACACAACGCTGTAGGCCGATCGCGAAGCCTGGCGCCCGCCGCGTTCAGGCGAAAAATCCCCACAGCATCTTGATCGCCGTGATGACCAGGAAAAAGCCGAAACCGTAGGCGAGATACTGGCGCGGGATCGAGTGCGCGACGCGGGCTCCGTAAGGCGCGGTCAGGATCGAGAGTGGAATGACCGCCGCCACCGCGATGAGGTTCACGTAGCCGACGGAGCCGGGCGGTAGGTCGGGCACGCCCCAGCCCGCGACCATGAAGCCGATCGTGCCCGGCACGGCAATGATGAAGCCGATCGCGGAGGCCGTTCCGACCGCGCGACGGATATCCCAGCCAAAGGCGGTCAGGATGGCGACGCCGAGCGTGCCGCCGCCAACGCCCATCATCGCGGAGACCGTACCGACGACAAGGCCGAGCGCGCCCTTGACGATCATGTTTGGAAATCCATCGGCCAGCTTCTGGCTCTTCGAGCGCAGGAACATGTTGGCGGCGATCAGAAGCGCAACCGTTGCAAACACAAGCTTGAGCACCCGCGCGTCGACGATGCCGGCGAGATAGGTGCCCAGCACCACGCCGACGAAGATCATCGGCCCCCAGCTTTTCAGGAGATCGAAATCGACTGCGTCATGCGCCTTGTGCGAACGGGCCGAAGCCCAGGACGTCGCGACAATCGTGGCGAGCGAAGAGGCGACCGCGACCTTCATACGCAATGAAGGGTCGACATCGAGCGTCGCAAGTATCGTATCCAGCACCGGCACGATGACGATGCCTCCGCCGACGCCCAAGAGGCCGGCGACGAAGCCGGCCAGAAGGCCAGCCACGATCATGGCAATAGCCCACGGAAGATAGTGGAGAACGAGGTCGATCAAAGTGCGCTACCCGGCGGCGACGCCTTACCCATGCGCCGTTCGACGTTGGCGATCAAGACGCTTGTGCTGCCCGAAACGATCGATCGTCCAGCGCCGCCGCCATGAGCACCTTTGTATAGGGATCACGCGGGCTGTCGAAGATGACGCTCGTCGGCCCTTCCTCGACGATGCGCCCAGCCTTCATCACGATGATATAGTCGGCCATCGCCCGAACGACCGCGAGGTCGTGGCTTATGAACAGGTAGGACAGACCATGCGCGCCTTGCAGGTCGCGAAGCAGGTCGACGATCTGCTTCTGCACCGACCGGTCGAGCGCCGAGGTCGGTTCGTCGAGCACCACCACGCTCGGTCTCAAAATAATGGCGCGTGCGATGGCGATGCGCTGTCGCT
Organism: Mesorhizobium sp.; assembly: GCF_016793485.1. Lineage (GTDB taxonomy): Bacteria > Pseudomonadota > Alphaproteobacteria > Rhizobiales > Rhizobiaceae > Mesorhizobium_K. The sequence continues at coordinate 43,543 of NZ_JAEULZ010000022.1, forward strand.
GGCCGCCTGAGAATTCGTGCGGATACCGGTTGCGCATGGCGGGATCGAGGCCCACCTCCCGCAGCGCCGCGCTCGCCCTCTGGTCGCGCTCGCGCGCGGGCAGTTCCGGCGCGTGGACCGTCAGGCCCTCGGTGACGATCTGGCCAACCGTCATGCGCGGCGACAGGGAGCCGAAGGGGTCCTGGAACACAAGCTGGAGCCGCTTGCGCAGGGGCCGCATCGTCTGCTTGTCGGCATGGCTGATGTCGATGTCCTCGAAACGCACGGTTCCGGTGCCCGGCAGGAGCCGCAGTAAGGCCCGCCCGAGCGTCGATTTCCCCGAGCCTGATTCGCCGACGATGCCGATGGTCTGGCCCTGCCGCAGTTTTACGGAAGCGTCAGCAACCGCGCGCAGTTCGAAAGAGGACCCTGAAAGCCAGCCGCCACCGAGATGGAACGATACGCCGACGTTCCTTCCTTCGAGCAGGATGGGCGCATCTGGTTGCGGCAGCGATGTACGGCCTGAAGGTCCGGCTTCAAGCAGCATCTTCGTGTAGGGATGGTTGGGAGATGAAAAGAGCGCCTCCGTGCGCGCCTGCTCGACGACCTTGCCCGCCTGCATGACGTAGACGCGATCGGCGAAGCGCCGCACGATGCCGAGGTCGTGCGTGATGAAGACGATCGCCATGCCGAGCTTCTTCTGGAGGTCTGCGATCAGAGCGAGAATCTGCGCCTGGATCGTCACGTCGAGCGCGGTCGTGGGTTCGTCCGCGATCAGGATGTCCGGTTCGTTGGCGAGCGCCATCGCGATCATGACGCGCTGGCGCTGCCCGCCTGAAAGCTCGTGCGGGTAGGATCGGATGCGCGTCTCCGGATCGGGGATACCGACGAGGCGCAACAGCTCGATCGTACGCTCTCGCGCGGCCCGGGCCGACAACCCCCGATGATGAATCATGGGTTCGGCAATCTGGCGGCCGATCCGGTATAGCGGGTCGAGGGACGTCATCGGCTCCTGGAAGATCATCGTGACCTTGCCGCCGCGTATACGGTTTAGCGCGCGCTCCGGCAGGCCGATCAGTTCCTGCCCGCGATACTTCGCCGAGCCTTTGACCCGTCCATTGGAGGCGAGCAGGCCCATGATCGCCATCATCGTCTGGCTCTTGCCGGACCCGGATTCGCCGACGATCGCGACCGTCTCGTTGGAGTTCACGTGGAGGTCGATTCCACGCACCGCATGCACGGGTCCGTCGTTGGTTTCGAAATCGACGCGCAGATCGCGGACTTCGAGAAGGCGGTTCTCCTCCATCTCAGCGATCGTTGGGGTCGAGGGCGTCGCGCAGCCCGTCGCCGAGGAAATTCAGCGCGAACAGCATCGTCGTCAGCGTGATGGCCGGATAGATAAGGAGCCAGGCAGCGCCGCGCATGTTGGCAGCGCCTTCCGCGATCAGCAGGCCGAGACTGGTCAGCGGCTCCTGCACTCCGAGGCCGAGAAACGAAAGGAGACTCTCGAGCAGGATCGCCTTTGGCACCAGAAGGGTGACGAAAACGACGACCGGTCCGAGCGTATTCGGGATGATGTGGCGGCGCAGGATACCGGCGTCGGAGACGCCGAGCGCTTCCGCCGCCTGCACATATTCCTGTCGTTTGATGGTCAAGGCCTGGCCGCGCACGATGCGCGCCATATCAAGCCATTCCGTACACCCTATCGCAATGAAGATGAGCACGAAGCTGCGGCCGAAAAACACGACCAGCAGGATGACGAAAAAGATGAAGGGCAGCGAGTAAAGGATATCCACCACCCGCATCATCACATTATCCGTCCGCCCGCCGAGATAGCCCGCGACGGCCCCATAGGACACGCCGAGCAGCAGTGACATCGCCGAGGCGAGAACGCCGATGGCAAGCGAGATCCGGATGCCGATCAGGATGCGCGCAAGCAGGTCTCGGCCGTTGGCGTCGGTGCCGAACAGGAACCGGACGCGGTGGACATCCGCGACCATAACGCCACTAGTCGCTCCCGCTTCAAGCTCGCCGCCGTCCTCGCCTTCCAGACGGGCGTTCGAGAACATGTCCGAGCGATCGACATAGCGGACGATGCGTGGATCGAGTGGTTCCGTCGAGCTGACCGGTGCGCGGACGACGTTGCCGGAAACCTCGACGTCGCCGATTTCCACGCGTGCTCGCTCCAAGGCGCTCCTGAACGACGGCTCTATCGTGTCTGCCTTGGGGTATGCCTCAAGGCTGGCGGGCGTGCGGACATAGTGCGGATAGATGCGGTCATAGGGATGCGGTGTCAGGTAGGGGCCGACGATACCGGCGAAGGCGAGGAGGAAAAGCACGATGGCGCTGGCAACGGCCGCCCGGTTGCGCTTCAGCCGCAGCCATGCGTCCTGCCCAAGCGAGCGGCCGGCAACGGGGCGTTCAACGGAGATGGCGGCGTCGCTCATAGGCCGGGCTCAGTCGAACCGCACGCGCGGATCGAGCCACGCATAAAGGATGTCGACGATCAGGTTGAACGCGATCACGAAGCAGGCGATGACGACCACGGTTCCCATGACCAGCGTGTAGTCGCGTCCCAGTGCTCCCTGGACGAAATAGCGCCCAATCCCCGGGATACCGAAAATGGTTTCGACGACGACCGAGCCTGTCAGCAAAGCCGCAGCGGTCGGTCCGAGGTAGGAGACGACCGGAAGGATCGCGGCGCGCAGCGCGTGTACGCCAACGACGACATGGGCGGGCAACCCGTAGGCCCGCGCAGTCCTGATGTGGTTGGAGCGCAGCGTCTCGATGGTCGCGCCTCGGGTCAGTCGCGCGATGATCGCGATCTGCGGCAACGCCAGTGTGGCGACGGGCAGGACCATATGCCTCCAGGTTCCCCAGCCGCCGGCCGGCAGCCAGCCCATCATGACCCCGAAGAAGAGCGACAGCAGCGGCGCAATCACGAATGTCGGAACCGTGATGCCGAGCGTGGCCGTGCCGACGACCATGTAGTCCACCCAGCTGTTCTGCCTCAACGCGGCGAGCGCACCGAGGAACACGCCGACGACCAGCGCGATCGACAGCGCGATACCGCCGAGCTGGATGGAGACCGGCAGGCCGGTGCGGAACAGGTCTCCGACAGAAAAATCGCGGCGGGTGAAGGACGGGCCAAGGTCGCCCTGCGCGAGATTGCCGAGATAGATCAGGTACTGCTGCCAGAGCGGCTTGTCGAAATTATAGGCCCGTTCGAGGTTCTGCATGATGAGCGGATCGAGCGGCCTCTCCAGCGAGAAGGGGCCGCCCGGCGCCAGGCGGATCATGAAGAAGGCGATCGTGACGATGATAAACAACGTCGGGATCGCGCTGGCGAGCCGCCGCAGCACGTAAAGGATCATGGCTCGCCCCCGAGGGAACTGCGAAACCCGCGTCCGGCGGGCTCGCGCATGCTACGGCTCAATCGAGAGCCAGCGGCTGCCGTGGACATTCATGACGTTGTCTTCCCAGCCCTTCAGCTTGTCCGAAACCAGCGAGCCCGAGGAGTAGTACATGATCGGGATGATCGGCAGTTCCTTGAGCAGGATTTCCTCGGCCTGCTTCAGGATGCCGGCGCGCTCTTCTATGTTGTTCGTGACCGCGGCCTTCTTCATCAACGCATCATATTCGGGGCTGACCCAGCGCGGATAGTTGAAGCCGAGATTATCGCTCTCGAACAGGAAGAGGAAGTTCTGCGGGTCCGAATAGTCGCCGATCCAGCCGGCGCGGGTGATGTCGAAATCGCCGTCCTGCTTCATGTAGTCGAAATAGCCGGTGCCCTCCATTTCAACGATGGTGGAGCTTATGCCGATGTTCTTCAGCATGTCGCTGAGCGCCGTCATCGTGTTCTTGTGGTTCTCGCCGGTGTTGTGACGCAGTTCGACCGAGAGCGAGCCCTCCGCGACGCCGGCTTCCTTGAGCAGGGCCTTGGCGGCGTCCTCGCGATCGAGGAGATCGTCCTTGGCGTAGGGCAGGACCGGGCTCTCGGTATAGTTGCCGATGCCCGGCGGCACGAACGAATAGGCCGGCAGCATCGAGCCGCGCCAGATCTGGTTTGCAAGGAAGTCCCGGTCGATGGCCATCGAGATCGCCTGCCGGACGCGCGGGTCGGCGAGTTTCTCCTTCTTCACCTTCACCGGAAGATAGTAGGTTCCAAGATAGGGCGCGATACGCAGTTGCTTGCCCAGGTTGGCCTTCATGTAGTCCATCTGCTGGTTGTCGAGGTCCGAGCAGGACTGGACTTCCCCGGCCTCGAAACGGCGCAGGCAGGTGGCCCTGTCCTCGAACGGGATGAAGTTCACGACATCGATCTTCACGTTGGCCGCGTCGTGGAATTGCGGGTTCTTGCGCATCGCGATCTTGTCGTTGGGCGTGAAGCTTTCGAGCATATACGCGCCATTGGTCACCATGTTGCCGGGGCGCGTGAACTCCTCGCCGAACTTCTCCACCGATGCCTGATGCAGCGGGTAGCCGGTCTGGTGGGTCAGCAGTTCGAGGAAATAGGGCGTCGGCGCGTTGAGCGTGATCTCCAGCGTCTGGTCGTCAATGGCCTTCACGCCGAGCTCGGACGGCTGCTTTTCACCCTTGTTGATGGCTTCGGCGTTGACCATCGGAAACAGCATGTTGGCATAGGGCGCCGCCGTCTCCGGCTTCTGGATGCGCTGGTAGGCGAACACGAAATCGCCAGCCGTGACCGGGTCCCCGTTGGACCATTTTGCATCAGCGCGAAGCTTGAATGTGTAGACGAGGCCATCCTCCGAAACGGTCCAGCTCTCGGCGACGCCCGGAACGACGGCGGCCTTTGCATCCTGGACGACGAGGCCTTCATAGAGGTCCCGCATGATGTTGCCCTCGGCGACCGTCGAAGTCTTCTGGTGGTCGAGCGTCGTAGGGTCGGTGTCGTTGCCGCGATTGTAGACGACCTCGGCCAACGCGCCGCCGGCCATCAGGCCTAACCCCGCCGCAAGCGCGGTCGACAGCAACGCCGCTCTCATCAGTGAATGCATCATCATCATGCTCCTCCTTGGATGAACGTACCTGCCACAGCCATTGCAGAGACTATGGGTCAGTCGAACGGAAGGGCAAGGTGGAATCTGCCTGTCGCAACGGAACGGTGGCAGGATTTTCCGCCTGGTTTCGAGGCTTCCGGAGCAGCGATTCGCATAGGGATATCCCTTTCCGGTCATCAACAGCTTGCCAGAAACTCTCCTGGCGACCCCACCGCTTGTAGAGCCGCGGCGATAAGCCTGCTTTTCCAATGAAACAAAGGGCTGTCTTTTCTCGCCGCGAATGCTAGGTCGGAAATGGCATACTGCGCGGTGGCAGTTTGCCCGTTTGGGTGTGGCGACAGGAGAAATCAGGCTGGTGAATGTGGTATAGCGGGCTTCTGGCGGTCATCGTCGCACTTCCCTTCGCGGGCGCTGTCCTGGCCGCGCTGCTGTCATCGAATGCGCGCAATGCCGAAGCCTGGCTCGCCGGTACCGTCGCCGCCTCCGCGCTCGCCATCACCATCACGGCTTTTCCTTACGTGTCCAACGGCGGAGTCATCCGCCACACGATCGAATGGGTTCCCGCGCTAGGCCTGTCGCTCACCTTCCGGATGGACGGCTTTGCGTGGCTGTTCTCGGCCATGATCACCGGTATCGGTCTGCTCGTGGTCATCTATGCGCGCTACTACATGTCGCCTAAGGATCCGGTCGCGCGCTTCTACGCGTTTTTCCTGGCCTTCATGGGGGCGATGCAGGGACTGGTCCTGTCCGGCAACCTGATCATGCTCGCCATCTTCTGGGAGCTGACCAGCATCTTCTCCTTCCTGCTGATCGGTTACTGGCACCACAACCAGGCAGCGCGCGACGGAGCGCGCATGGCGCTCACGATCACCGGCACGGGCGGTCTGTGCCTGCTGCTCGGCCTCATCCTCATAGGACAGATAGTCGGCAGCTACGACCTGGATGTGGTGCTCGCCTCGGGGGATCTGATCCGTTCCGATGACTTGTACCTGCCGGCGCTCGTGCTGATTTTGATCGGCGCGCTGACCAAAAGCGCGCAGTTTCCCTTCCACTTCTGGCTGCCGAACGCGATGGCGGCGCCAACCCCGGTTTCGGCCTACCTGCATTCCGCAACGATGGTGAAGGCCGGCGTCTTCCTGCTCACGCGATTCTGGCCGGTTCTTTCGGGAACGCCCGAATGGTTCACGCTGGTCGGGCTCGCCGGCCTGACGACGCTTCTGCTTGGAGCCTATTTCGCGATCTTCCAGCAGGATCTGAAGGGGCTGCTTGCCTACTCGACCATCAGCCATCTCGGCCTGACCACTGCGCTTCTGAGCTTCGGCAGTCCGCTTGCAGCCGTCGCGGCGATTTTCCACATGGTCAACCATGCGACCTTCAAGGCTTCGCTCTTCATGGCCGCGGGCATCATAGACCACGAGGCGGGCACCCGCGACATGAGACGGCTGAGCGGGCTGTTCAACGCCATGCCGATCACCGCGACGCTTGCCATGGTGGCGAGCGCGGCCATGGCCGGCGTGCCGCTTCTGAACGGGTTCCTGTCCAAGGAGATGTTCTTCGCGGAGGCGATCGAAGAACACCAGCGGTCGTTACTCGACGGCGTCGCGCCATACGTCGCGACTGTCGCGAGCGCTTTCGCGGTCGCCTATTCGGTCCGCTTCATCCACACCGTCTTCTTTGGCCCAAAGCCGACCGACCTTCCGAAGGAGCCGCACGAGCCGCCGAGCTGGATGCGTCGCCCGATCGAATTGCTTGTGATCGCATGCCTCGTCGTTGGCACCATACCGGCGCTGAGCATAGGTCCGCTGCTCCACGCCGCGGTGGTTTCGGTGCTCGGCGACCGGACGCCCGCCTACAGCCTCTCCATCTGGCATGGTTTCAACATTCCGCTCCTGATGAGCTTCATCGCACTTACGGGCGGCTGCGTGCTGTATTTCCTGCTGCGCAATTATCTCAAGACCTGCGAGGAGGGGCCTCCCTACTTCAGGAGGATCAAGGGCCAGCGCATCTTCGACCAGGTTCTGATCACCGTCAGCTGGCGGTGGGCGCGGTGGCTGGAGAGTGTCCTGGCGACGCGCCGCCTGCAGCCGCAGATGCGCCTGCTGGTGGCAGCGGCCGTCGGCGCCGGTGTGTGGGCGATGTGGGGTGCAAGCAGTGTGCTCCCGGATCTGACGGTGCACGGACTCGACCCCGTCCTTGGCGTGCTTTGGGCGATCGGCGCGTTCTGCGCCGTTGCAGCGGCCTATCAGGCGAAGTACCACCGTCTTGCCGCGCTCATCCTGATGAGCACGACGGGATTGGTGACCTGGATGTCGTTCGTGTGGCTCTCGGCGCCCGACCTGGCCGTGACCCAACTGCTGGTCGAGATCGTAACCACCGTGCTGATCCTGCTTGGCCTGCGCTGGCTGCCCAAGCGCGATGAGAGCATCCCGCCAAGGTTTGACTACGCCGCACGGTTTCGCCGTCACCGCGATTTTGCCCTGGCTATCGCAGCAGGCATGGGCACCGCCGTCCTGGCCTATTTCATGATGCTTACGCCCGTGCCGAAATCCGTTGGCGACTTCTATCTGCAGCGGGCCTATTCGGAAGGCGGCGGCACCAATGTCGTCAACGTCATCCTGGTCGATTTCCGCGGTTTCGATACGATGGGCGAGATCGTCGTGCTGGCCATCGTCGCGTTGACGATCTTCGCTTTGCTGCGGCGGTTCAGACCGGCAGAGGACAGCGCGCAATTGCCCTACCAGCAGCGCGAGCAGAACGAAGCCGACAGCGTCGCGCAGGACCGCGAGGTTGGCGAGACGCTGCAGGACTACCTGCTGGTGCCGTCCATCATCATGCGGTGGATGTTCCCGGTCATCGTTGTCTTCGCGGCCTACCTGTTCATTCGCGGCCACGATCTGCCCGGTGGCGGTTTCGCTGCCGGCGTGACGATGGCGATAGGCTTCCTGCTGCAATATCTCGCCGGCGGGACGCGCTGGGTCGAGGATCGGTTGCGTATCCTTCCTATCCGCTGGATCGGGGCGGGCCTCATCGTAGCCGCGATGACGGGCATGGGCTCGTTCCTGTTCGGCTACCCGTTCCTCACGTCCTACTTCCAGTACACCGAGATCCCGTTCATCGGTAAGGTGCCGACCGCATCGGCGCTTCTCTTCGATCTCGGAGTCTTTGGCCTGGTCGTCGGCGCGACAGTCCTGATGCTCATCGCCATCGCCCACCAGTCGCTTCGCGTACGCACACGCGCCTCGCGCAGCGGCGCCGAGGGGGGGCAGGGCTGATGGAACTGGTTATCGCCGCCGCAATTGGCATCCTCACGGCATCGGGCGTCTGGCTGATCCTGCGCTCGCGCACCTATCAGTTGGTCATTGGCTTCGCGCTGCTGGCCTATGCCGTCAACCTTTTCATCTTCAGCATGGGGCGCCTGCGCGTCAACGCGCCGCCGGTGCTGAATGGTTCGGGGCCGGTCGATGTGGCTGCCTACACCGATCCGCTGCCGCAAGCTCTCGTGCTGACCGCGATCGTCATCGGCTTCGCGACCACCGCGCTGTTCCTGGTGGTGCTGATCGTGTCGCGCGGCCTGACCGGCAGCGATCACGTCGATGGCAGGGAGGGCTGACCATGTCTTCCGCCCCTCTGCATCTGACAATTGCGCCGATCCTGATCCCGCTTCTGGCGGGTGCGCTTATGCTGTTCTTCGATGAGCGTGAACGGCGCCTGAAGACCGTCCTGTCGATTGTATCGATCTTCAGCCTTCTTGGCGTCGCCACGTCCCTGCTGATGACCGTTCATCTCAGCGGAGGGCCTCTTGCCCTGGTCTATCTCGTGGGCAACTGGCCCGCGCCCGTGGCCATCAACCTCGTGGCCGACCGATTGGCCACGGTGATGCTGGTTCTTACGGCGGCCCTGGCATTTCCCGCCATCCTCTATGCCATGGAGCGCTGGGACAAGGTCGGGCCGCACTTCCATTCTCTTTTCCAGTTCCTGCTCGTCGGCTTGAACGGAGCGTTCCTGACAGGCGATCTGTTCAATCTCTTCGTCTTCTTCGAGGTCATGCTCGCCGCATCATACGGGCTGGTGCTGCACGGCGGCGGGCCGCAAAGGGTGCGGTCCGGACTGCACTATATCGCCGTGAATCTCGGTGCTTCGCTGATATTCCTGATCGGCATCGCCATGGTGTTCGGTGCGACCGGCAGCCTGAACATGGCTGAAATCGCGTTGCGCGCGGAATCCCTGGAAGGCTTCGCGCGGCCGGGACTGCATGTCGGGCTTGCCATGCTCGGGCTGGCGTTCCTGATCAAGGCCGGCATGTGGCCGCTCTGTCACTGGCTGGTTCCGGCCTATTCCGCCGCCGCAGGTCCTGTCGCGGCGGTCTTCGCCATGCTGAGCAAGGTCGGCATCTATTCCTTGCTGAGGTTGGCGCTGCTGTTGCCCGGCGACGGCGCGGCGTTCGGGTCGCGCGTCATCTTCATCGGCGGCGCGGTGACGCTGGCCTTCGCCTCGATCGGCCTGCTCGCCTCGCAATCGATGAAGCGCGCCAGCGCCTATTTCATCCTCATGTCATCCGGCACGCTGCTTGCGGCGTTCGGCATATCCGTGCCCGGCGGCACCGCTGGAGCGCTTTTCTATCTGCTGAGCTCCACGCTGGCGATCAGCGCCTTCTTCATGCTGGTCGAATTGCTCGAGCGTGAGCAGGATGCGGCCTCGGGCATTCTGGCCGTCACGCAGGAGGCGTATGGCGACGGCGAGGAAGTCGAGGAAGAGAATCAGGAAGTCGGGCAGGTCATGCCGAGCGCGCTCGCCGTCCTCGGCGTCGGCTTCGCACTTCTGGCGCTCGTGCTGATCGGTCTTCCGCCCCTTTCGGGCTTCCTTGCGAAACTGGCAATCCTGACGGCGGTGCTCGGCCCCGGCGCCGGCGATCTCGGTGCGCTGGGCGCCAGGCGCACTGTCCTTGCAATTCTGCTCCTGGTTTCCGGTCTCGTCGCGCTTGTCGCGCTTTCGCGTATGGGCATCAGAACGTTCTGGGCTCCGGTCGAGCCGTTTTCTCCGCGCGTGACCGTCGTGGAGGCCGCGCCCATCCTGATCCTGCTCGCCATGCTGGTGGCGCTGACGCTGCTGGCTGGTCCCGTCATGAACCTGCTTCTTGCAACTGCCGAAGATCTGCACCATCCCGCACGCTATCTCAGCGCCGTCCTGGGCGCGGAACGGGTGCCGCCTTATGCGGGAGGCGGGCAATGACCCGGTTCCTCCCCTATCCGATCCTGACGGCGTGTCTGGCGCTGATGTGGCTCCTGCTCGCCGGGTTTACGAGCGGTCAACTCGTGCTGGCGGTTCTCGTGGCGATTGGCGCGGCCCGGGCGCTGAAGGCGCTTGGTGAGGCCAGTCCGCCGGTAAAGCGCTGGCTTCTGATCGTCGAGTTCATCGGTATCGTTCTTTACGACATTGTCCGGTCGAACCTCGCGGTCGCTTCGATTCTGCTCTCCGGCGAAGGGAGACCGCGCAAGTCGGGCTTCATCACGATGCCGATCAAGCTGCGCAATCCTACCGGGCTGGCAACGCTTGCCGTCGTTCTTACCAGCACCCCCGGCACGGCATGGCTCGATTACAATTCCACGCGAGGCGAACTGCTGATCCATGTCTTCGATCTGGTGGACGAGGAGGTCTGGATAGATCAGATCGTCAACCGATACGAAAAGCCGCTGCTGGAGATTTTCGAATGAACGTCCTCATCCTGTCCGTTACGTTGTGGATCGTTCAGGCTGCACTGACGCTCGCCATGTGCCTCTGCGTATACCGCATGGTTCGAGGTCCACGCGCCCAGGACCGTATCCTCGCGCTCGACGCGCTCTACGTCTGCGCCATGCTTGTCCTCTTGTCGTTCGGCGTCAGGACAGGAAGCACCATTTACTTCGAGGCGGCTCTGATCATCGGCATGCTGGGTTTTGTCGCGACGGTGTCGCTGGCGAAGTTCCTGATGCGCGGCGAGGTGATCGAATGATCAACTTCAGCCATGCCGATGTTCCGCTTTGGGCGGCGATCGTCGGCTCCGCTTTCCTCCTTGTCGGTGCTGGGCTGACCCTCATTGGAACCTTTGGCCTCGTAAGGCTCCCGACTTTCTACGAGCGCATCCACGCGCCGACTCTCGGCACCAGTTGGGGTGCCGCGGGCATGATCATGGGTTCGATGATCATCTTCACCGCCGCTTCCGCCCGGCCGGTGTTCCACGAGATATTGATCGGCATCTTCGTGACCGTCACGACGCCCGTGACGCTGATGATGCTTGGCCGCTCCGCGCTTTATCGCGACCGGTCCGAGCTCAATCCGGGCGTGCCGCCCAAGGGCGCCGACGATCTCTCCACAACCGACGAGAACTCGGCGGAGACGCTCTCCTAAGCACCTGAAAGCGACCGGTTCCTGGAGGCTGCCGGTAGCCTCCGACGCTCGGAGTCCAGGAGAATATTGGTGCCGCTACAAGAGCCCGACCGGCGATCGCTGGATTTTGCAAAGCAGCGAATATATTGCACTGCCGAAGATTACTTCGCACGCAATATTTGCGGTGCAGAAGTGACCCGCATCTCTGACGATGAACACTTCCATCGATAGACACACCGGGACGAATTCTAACAACGGCGATCGCTCACCATCATCACGTTTTGCTGAAATGAACTCCGCTTTTTGTTGGTCCACCTGTTCGACATATTGAGGAAATCAAATTTCCAGAATAGATATCGATGGGGCATGAAGGGGAGCTGGGATTTTGGGCGACATCGAAAAGGACGAACTTATCGCGCTTACAGCCGGGATTGTCTCGGCATATGTGGCGAGGAACAGGTTGCCGCCAACCGAGGTGGCGGGCTTGATTGCAAGCGTCAGCGAGACAATTCAGAAGCTGGGGCAGCCCGAGCCGGCTCCCGAGCCGGAACTGGTCCCGGCGGTGAACCCCAAGAGGTCTATACATCCCGGACATATCGTCTGCCTTGAGGATGGCAAAAAGTTCAAATCCATGAAGCGCCACCTTGCTTCGCATGGATTGACGCCGCAGCAATATCGCTCGAAGTGGCGTTTGCCTGCGGACTATCCGATGACCGCGCCGAACTATTCGGCCACGCGTTCGGCCATGGCCAGGGATGTCGGTCTGGGCCGAACGCCCGTGGCGAGGAAGCCGCGCCGCAAGAAGGCGTCCTAGCAGGGTCTGGTTGTCTCCAGAGGCGAGACTGGGGCATTGACCGCGCACGCGCGGGATGGGATTGGCGCGCGATCGACAGCCAATCTCAGACCGACACGCATATGGAACTCTGGATTCCAATCACAATCGCCGCAGCCTTTCTGCAGAACCTGCGTTCGGCGGCGCAGAAGCAGCTCAAAGGCGTCATGGGCACGACCGGTGCGACCTTCGCGCGGTTCGGCTTCGGCTGTCCGGTGGCCATCGCCATCGTGCTGGCGCTGCATTTCGGCCGGGGAGACGTTCTGCCCGACGCCAATGCGCCCTTCGTCTTCTGGATGGCGTTCGGCGGTCTCACGCAGATCACCGCGACCTTCCTGCTGGTTTATCTTTTCTCGTTTCGAAATTTCGCGGTCGGAACGGCCTATTCGCGCACCGAGCCGGTTCAGGCAGCCTTGTTCGGGCTGATCTTCCTCGGTGAGACCGTGACCGTCGGGCTTATGGCGGCGATCGCCATCAGCGTCTTCGGCGTGATGATGATTTCGCTGGCGCGGGTACAGATGACTTGGCGCGGCATAGCCGAGGCGCTGGCAAGCCGTGCGGCGGGCATCGGGATTGCGTCGGGCGCATTCTTTGCCCTTTCGGCCGTCTCCTATCGTGCGGCCTCCACGTCGCTCGGCGGTCCAAACTTCATGATGCAGGCGGCCTATACGCTGGCCTGGACAACATTGTTCCAGACCATCCTCATGGCGGGCTGGATGCTGCTGCGCGACCGCGCCGAACTCGTTCGGGTCGCGAAGGCCTGGCGTTGGTCCATGGTGGCCGGCGTTGCCGGCGGCCTGGCGTCCTTCGGCTGGTTCATGGCCATGACCATCCAGCAGGCCGCGCTGGTGCGCTCGCTGGCGCAGGTCGAGATGCTCTTCACCTTCGCGACGACGGTCTTCTTCTTCAAGGAGAAGATAAACCGCAGGGAGATCGGCGGATGCCTGCTGATCGTCGCAGGCATCGTCGTCCTGCTGATGTTGCGCTAGGCCTAGTCCCTCAAGGCACGAGAAGCGTGCCCGCGCCGTGCTCGGTGAAGAGCTCGAGCAGCACGGCATGAGCGGTCTTGCCGTTCAGGATAACCACGCCCTCGACGCCGCGATCGATCGCCTCGATGCAGGTCTCGACCTTGGGGATCATGCCGCCCGAGATCGTGCCGTCCGCAATCAAGGCCTTGGCCTCTGCGACAGTCAGCTCGTCGATGAGTTTCTTGTCCTTGTCGAGCACGCCTGGAACGTCCGTCAGGAACAGCAGTCGCGACGCCTTCACGGCGCCGGCAATAGCGCCGGCGAAGGTATCGGCGTTGATGTTGTAGGTGTGTCCGTCGCGACCGGGTGCAACCGGCGCCAGCACCGGGATCATCTCGGAGCGGGCAAGCAGGTCGAGAAGCGTCCGGTCGACCTCGACGGGCTCGCCGACGAAACCCAGGTCGAGCACGCGCTCGATGTTGGAATCGGGGTCGCGGAAGGTTTTCTTGGCCTTTTCCGCGAAGACCATGTTGCCGTCCTTGCCGCAGAGGCCGATCGCCCATTCGCCCTCGGCGTTGATGAGGGCGACGATCTCCTTGTTGATCGAGCCGGCGAGCACCATTTCGACGATCTCGACCGTGCGCTGGTCGGTGACGCGAAGTCCCCCCTCGAACCTCGACTCGATCCCCATCGACTTCAGCATCTCGCCGATCTGCGGGCCGCCGCCGTGTACCACGATCGGGTTGACGCCGGACTGCTTGAGCAGCGCGATGTCGCGCGCAAAGGCGCGGCCGAGTTCGATGTCGCCCATGGCATGCCCGCCATACTTCACGACCACGGTCTTGTTCTCGTAGCGCTGCATGTAGGGCAACGCCCGCGAAAGCAGCGCAGCCTGCATCTCGGCGGTGGCGGCGAAATCCGTCGACATCGGTATCCTCGGAAAATCTCTGGGCGTTGTTGGGCTGGCGCGTCTTAGCGGGAAACGCCCGTGCGGGCAAATGGTTCGATCGCGGATCAGCCGCCGTTTGCGGCCAGCACGATGGCCTCTCGCAGGTCATCCATGCCATCTCCCTTTTCAGACGATGTGGCGATGACTTCCGGGAAGGCCGCGGGGCGCTTCTTGATCTTCTCAAGAGTCTCGGTGATCAGCCTCGGCACGCCGGCGGCCTTGATCTTGTCGGTCTTGGTGAAGACGACCTGGTAGGACACCGCCGCCTTGTCGAGCAGAGAAAACACCTCGTCGTCGTTCTTCTTGATACCGTGCCGGGCGTCGATCAGCACATAGACGCGCTTGAGTGTCACGCGCCCCTGCAGGTAGTCGAAGATCAGCTTGGTCCACTGATCGACCTTTTCCTTCGGCGCGCTGGCATAGCCGTATCCCGGCATATCGACCAACGCCATCGGTGGCAGGTCGCCGTCGTTGCCCGAATATCCATCCGGAACGAAATAGTTGAGCTCCTGCGTGCGACCCGGCGTGTTGGACGTGCGCGCCAGTCCGCCCTGGCTCACCAGGGCATTGATCAAGGAGGATTTCCCGACGTTTGAGCGTCCCGCGAATGCAACCTCGGGAGGCCCCTCCGGCGGCAAGAATTTCATTGCCGGCACGCCGCGGATAAAAACCCACGGTGATTTGAATATCTCGTCGCTTATGCCGCCGTTCATGCTCAAGCCGCTGCCTCCACGCCGCAATGTCGGCGCTGGCGAATGGCATTCAGGTTGCGGCCGGTCTTGTCAACAGGGCAATTCCGAAGGCGGCGGAAGAACGGGTGGTCCCGGATCATCGGATGCGCGCTACGAGTTGCAACAAGGGGACCGAGTGAGGTGCTCCTTAGTGCTGCGGGCCCACCAACCGCTGACGAATGGCGGTCGAGATGTTGTCAAACAGGAACACGACAAGCAGGATCAAAAGGACCATGTAGGCAACCTTGTCCCAGTCGGCATTTGTGCCCATGGCTTCGAGCAGCTTGAGGCCGATGCCGCCCGCGCCGACAGCGCCGATGATAGTTGCCGAGCGTGTGTTCGATTCCCAGAAATACAGCGACTGCGAGATGAAGACAGGGAGCACTTGCGGCACGACACCGTAGCGCTGCACCACGGCGGGCGACGCGCCAACCGACTTCACGCCCTCGCGCTGCCTGTCGTCGACATTCTCCAGAGCCTCGGCATAGACCTTTCCGAGCGCGCCGCTGTCGGTGAAGAAGATCGCCGCTATGCCGGGGATCGGTCCGGGGCCGAACGAACGTGTAAATAACAGCGCCCAGATCAACATGTCGATAGAACGCAGGAAATCGAAGAATCGCTTCATGCCCCAGTTGGCGACGCGGTTGCGTGTGATGTTGCGCGCAGCAACGAAAGCGAGTGGGAATGCCACCACCGTCGCCATCAGCGTGCCAACGAAAGCCATCACGATCGTCTGCAGGAGCTTTGAAAGGATGTCGGCGTGCTGCCACACCTTGTTGCCGAGGAAGTCATCGACCATGTAGCTGAGGTTTGAGCGCTCGGGATCGATGCGCGGCTGATAGATCGCCAGCGCAAGCAGTTCTCCGTAGCTTTTGCCCCAGAACACGGATTGCGTGTCGAACAGGAAGTTTGCCCAGCCGAGGAAGCGGCGTTGCACGAAGACCTGATTGGTGCGGATTTCGGCGGACCCTTGGAAACCGTAGTCGACAATGACCTTGTTGCCGTCCTGCACGATAGATGGTGGGACTCCCGGGGGCGCCGTTGCCGCATCGGCGGTGATGGTCACCGGCCAGGCTTCACCGTTGACGTAGATCTGGACCAGCGAGGGCGTCACGTCGATGCGATCGCGCTCGCTGCCGTAGGTCACGCTGTAGCCGCCGTCCTGCATCGGTTGCAGCCAGAAGATGTAGGCATCGGCGGGATACTGGCCGCGGC
Organism: Mesorhizobium sp.; assembly: GCF_016793485.1. Lineage (GTDB taxonomy): Bacteria > Pseudomonadota > Alphaproteobacteria > Rhizobiales > Rhizobiaceae > Mesorhizobium_K. Next base: position 59,601 of record NZ_JAEULZ010000022.1, read on the forward strand.
TGGACCACTGTACGCGCACCGTGCCATCTGACTCGAAACGCAGACGTGGCTGCGCCCGCCATGAATACCAGTCCTGAAGGTAGATCGCGGCCCGGTCCCATCGGCCCTCCATAAAGGCTGGGCCGACGTTGAAGGCGAAGAAGCAGATCGTCAGGTATATGAGAGTGAGCGTCGCACCGATCGCCAGCCCGAAGCGCTGCATGAAGCTGCGCTGGAATACATCAGGAAAGGTGGCTAGGAGCCTTTCACGTTCCGAAGTGCTGATAGCTGGGGCGGTTGCCATGTCAGGCGGCTCCCCGACCGAATTCGAAGGACTGGTGTCCGACAAGGCGGCGGCGCAGCCAGGCGGAAAACTGGTCTATGGCGACGATCGAGACAAACAACAGGATGATGATCGCGTAGGTCTTGGCGGCGTGGTTGTTGCCAATCGCAAGACGAAAGACCTCACCGATTCCACCGCCACCAACTGCACCGATGATGGTCGAGGCGCGCACGTTTATCTCGGCGCGCAGCAACGTGTATGAGACGAAATTAGGCAGTACCTGCGGTACTATGCCGAAACGCACCCGCTCGACCCAGGTGGCGCCGACGGCTCGAAGGCCTTCGTCCGGCTTCATGTCGGAATTCTCGACCACCTCGAAGAACAGTTTGCCAAGGGCGCCGATCGTATGGACAGTAATCGCGATGATCGCCGCTATCGGACCGATCGACAGGATCGCCGTGAGAAGACCCGCGATGACGATCTCCGGGAAGGCGCGCATGATTTCCATGACGCGGCGGGTGAACCAGCGCACCAGGCCGGCGCCGACCAGGTTGGTCGCAGCGAAGAAGCAGAGCAGGAAGCCGAGCGTTGCGCCGATGATAGTGGCGACCAGCGCGATGTTGATGGTGATGATCAGCTGGTAGATGAAATGCGGAATGTAGAAACTGTCGGTAATGTAATGACGTTGAGAGGTGAAGTCGTATTTCTGCGAGCCGTCGGCGTAGGGTGACGGCAGGTCGAACATCGCCCGGAAGATGTCCATGGGGCTGTCCGGCACGAAATGGGTGATGAAGTCGAACAGATAGGGCAGACGTTCGAAGAACTTGCCTGAGTTGGCCTGGTTCGCGAAATTCAGCGAAGCGACGAGTGCGACCAGGAACACGACAATCGCGATGCCGGTATAGACGCGCCGCCTGGCTATCTGCTGCCGGTAGTGCTGCAGCATCAGCGAGCCACCGGGCCCAAGCGTCCCGCCGCCATGGGTTGCGTCGAAATAGGTCAAGCCTTGGCCCCTTGCAGAACGGCGGCGCCCATGGGACGCCGCCGTTGTTTCAGATGAAGCGGATCAGCCGCCGATGACCGACTTACGGGCGTCGATGATCGTCTGGTAGAAGGATTGGTCGACCTTGATGTAGTCCTTGTTCGCGCCCTGCGTGTAGGACTGGAAGCAGGCCAGGTCGGTCTTGGGCAGTTCGAAGAAATAGTTTTCGACCTTCTCGCGCATCTCTGCCGGAAGCTTGTTCGAAACCATCAGCGGGCCGTTCGGGATCAGCGGCGACTTCCAGACTTCGACGATGTCGTCCATGTCGAGATTGCCCTTGTTCACCATCTGGTAGAGGTTGCCGCCTGTATAGCCCTCATCCCAGTTGCCGACACCCGAACCGAAAGTCGTGCCGACGTCGAACTTGCCGTCGAGAACCGCGAGAACGAGGTTTTCATGGCCGCCGCCGAAGCCCGTCTCGGAGAAGTAGCCGGCGACCGACGTGCCGATCTCTGCCGGCAGGGCGACATTCGGAACAAGGTAACCCGAGGTGGAGTCCGGATCCGCGAAGCCGAGCTTCTTGCCCTTGGCGTCGGCCAGCGTCTTGATGCCCGAGTCCTTACGGGCGACCATGATCGAATAGTAGCCCGACGAGCCGTCCGACTGCGTGTAGGTCAGGATCGGATCGACCGCATTCGGGTCCTGCAGGTAGATGGAGGCATAGGAGGAGGCGCCCATCGTGGCGATGTCGATGGTACCGCCAAGCAGACCCTGGATAACGCCGTTATAATCCGGCGACGGGAAGATCTGGACGCTTTCGACGCCGGTCGCGGCCTTGAGCTGGTCGGCGACGCACTGCGTGTTGCGAATCTGGTCAGCTTCGTTTTCCGAGCCGTCGAGGCCAATGCGCAGGACCTTGACGTCCTGAGCGAAGGCGGAGGTGGAGAGGGCGCTCGCCGCGGCTGCGGCGATAAGCAATTTCTTGAGCATGGAGGTTCTCCTTGGTTCCCGGTGATTCCGGAGTTGGTATGCAAAGACTTGGCCCTTCACGCGGGCCGACGATCTCGGTCTGTCAGACGCTGGATGTCGCCATTTCCCGCGCGGCACTTACCTTGTCGCGCGGTGCCGCCGGGCCGGGCACCTTGATGCCGTTGCCGATGCTGGTTGACGTGATGGTCTCGTCGATGCCGGCTCCAGCGCTGTCCGAGCCGTAGATTTCGCGGACCGCGGCGGCGGTCAGTTCGTGTGGCTTGCCGTCGAAGACGACGCGGCCGGCAGCCATGCCGACGATGCGCGTGCAATAGGCGCGCGCGGTGTCGAGTGTGTGCAGGTTGGTGATGACGGTCAGGCCGGCCTCTCGATTGATGTCGCGCAACGCGTCCATCACGATCTTGGCGTTGAGCGGGTCGAGCGAGGCGATCGGCTCGTCGGCCAGGATCATCTTCGGCTGCTGCATCAAGGCGCGGCAGATGGCGACACGCTGTTGCTGGCCGCCCGAGAGCGTGCCGGCGCGCTGCATCGCGGTCTGCTCGATCCCGAGCCGCTCGAGCGCGACGACCGCCTGCATCCGTTCATCGTCGCTGAAGACCTTCAGCATGCTGAGCACGGTGGAGCGATGGTTGAGCCGGCCGAGCAGCACGTTGGTGAGGACATCAAGGCGTGGGACCAGATTGAATTGCTGGAAGATCATCGCGCAATCGCGCTGCCAGTGCCGAAGCGCAGCACCGCGAAGGGTCGACACTTCCTTGCCGTCGAAAAAAATCGAACCTTCGCTGGGTTCCGCGAGCCGGTTGATCATGCGCAACAGCGTTGACTTGCCGGCGCCCGAGCGGCCGATGACGCCGACCATCTGTCCAGCCGGAATTTCCAGCGCCACGCGGTCGACTGCGACGTGTTTCCCGAACCGGCGTGTCACGTTGCGGATTTGCAGCACGCAGCCTCACCCAAAATTTCTTCCATCGGGGCATTGCGGTAACGCGTCCGCATGAAGGCTGGATGTCCGTTTCGTGTCAGTTCCGTTACACTTCACAATCTCGCCATCCGGTCAGTCTGGGAGGTTGATGACGCCGTTGGACGCGGACGGCCGCGAATATGACCTCGATCTCGCTGCCGGCACGCTCGAAATCCTGAAGCGCGATCCCGACTGATACGGCGGCAAGTCTTGCGGTTCGGCACTGCCGGGCATACTCCTCGTTCATGCCCAGGGAAAAGCGCCTCGTTCGCCGTGCGAAGAAGAACAAGCCGATCAGGCAGGTTGCTGCTGTTCCCTATCGGCCGACGACTGACGGCGGCATCGAGGTACTGCTCGTCACCTCGAACACGACGCGGCGTTTCATCGTGCCAAAGGGCTGGCCGATGAAATCGAAGACCGGTCGCGAGGCCGCCGCGCAGGAGGCCTTCGAGGAGGCCGGCGTGCGGGGCGAGCCTTCGGAGAAGCCGTTCGGCGCATACGCATACTGGAAGCGGCTGTCGGGCTCCTTCGTGAAGGTGAACGTCAAGGTCTTCATGCTGGCTGTCGATGAGGTGCTGGCCGACTGGGAGGAGCAGGGCAAGCGTGCGCGGGCATGGCTGTCGCCGGCGGATGCCGCAACGCTGATCGACGAGCCGGAACTGGCGGCGCTCGTGCTGTCGCTGGTGGACCACCCGCCCGCAAAGGAGCCGCGCAAGGCCAGGCCGGCGGCGAAGGCTGCAAGACCCAGGCGCGGCAAGGCGGTCGCGCCGGAAAGCTGATCTGCTTCATAACAAATCTCCCTCTCGGCAGAAGGTTGCCGGCGCGCTAGGATCGGGCTGCGACCGGGGAGGGTTGGTCATGCATGCAGTGCCGATTGGACAGGCGGGTGCGGCCGAGAACGCTGCCGGGCAGTCGATGACGCAGGCCTATACGCTGGCCGTCCTCGGCTGGCTCCTGTCGGCTGGCGTCTACATCGCGGCGAAATGGGTCGCGCCCGAAATGCCGCCCTGGGCGCTGTGCTTCTGGCGGCTGACGCTGGCCTGCGTGATCCTGCTGCCGATCGTGCACCGACACCATGGCGCGATGCTCGGCCTGCTGAAGGAGCGCACGCTGGAACTGGCCGTGATCGGCGCGGTCGGGCTGGCGCTCTGCCAGGGCATGATCTTCGTCGGCCTGCACTACACCGACGCCACCACCGCCGGCATCATCATGGCGCTCTGCCCGATCATGACCATCGTGCTCGCCCGCTTCATCCTCGGCGAGGCGCTCGGCCTCCAGAAGGCGCTCGGCGCGATCTTCGCGCTCGCCGGCATGCTCTGGATCGTCTCGCGCGGCGACCTCGGCGCGCTGCTGCGGCTCCAGTTCAGCGTCGGCGAATTGTGGATCGTCGGCAGCGCCTTCTGCTTCGGCCTCTACACGGTGCTGCTGCGCCGCTCGAAATTCGACATGCCCATGCTGCCGCTGCTGGTCCTCCTGCTCGGCGTCGGCGCGCTCGCGGCACTACCCTTCTACCTCTGGGAACTGGCCTCTGGCGACCGCTCCGCGCTGGATCGCAACGGCCTGCTGGCGCTCGCCTATATCGCCGGGCCGGGCGGCGCGCTGATGTATTTCCTCTACAACCGCAGCGTCGGCGCGCTCGGCGCCGGCCGCGCCTCCATGCTGATGTACCTGCAGACGGTGTTCGTCGCCATCCTCGCCTGGCTGCTGCTCGGCGAGGGCCTGCACGGCTACGACCTCGCGGGCGCCGCCTTCATCGTCGCCGGCATTTTGCTTGTTACGCTGGCGCGGAGAGTCTAGCCGTCGCTCACGGGCCGTTTCGCCGCCTGCCGGCGGCTGGCCCTCCGCGGGGGCGGCCTGACCGGCCGACGCCCGGTCGGGCTTGCGGCCTTCGGCCGTTGGGCGGCGTGATTTGTTGGGAACCGGAATGGCGAAGGCGGTCGCGATCATCCTCGCCCAGACCTCTGGCTGCGGGACGGGCCTCGGGCCAAACTTCGGAAACGTCTCCATGTCGGGCGCGACGAGGTCATCGTAGATCGTACCCTCGGGGTCGATCCAGCCGAGCAGGCGCAGGAATTCGACATGCTCGGCGGCCGCGCGCGCGACCGCGAAATCCGGCGTGCAGCCACGATCGTTCTCGCCGTTCCACGGCTGGTAGAGGAGAGCGCAGACGCGTGAGGCGCGGCAGGCGCGCCGGCGGCAGGAGGCGGGCAGGCCATGCGCCGTCGCGGCGGCCCGAAGGGCTGCCTCGAACAACTGCGGCCGGTATCCGGTGCGGTATTCCCGCTCGTCGGGGCTGGTAGTCGGCATTGCCGTTCTCCTCTGGTTGGGGGCATTTGGGCAGGCGCGCGAAAGCGAGCCCGCGCCTTGAAAAGGCCGGGAGGCGACGCATGCGACCGCGCCTTCTGATTATGTTTGTGCGGCGCGGTCTTCTGCGTCGCCGGCGTTCTTGCCCCGGCGGAGGACACGGCCGTTGCCGCTGGTCTCCGTCTGGGCCCGGACCTGGGGGTTCATCACCCAGCCGCGCTACCGATGAAGCATGATCCCCGACAAGCGGGTATCCGCTTTGTCGCAAATCAGCCCCGGCGCGACCGATCCGGCGCCGCCACCCTCCCCGTCATCCGGTTCATGACCCGGGCTCCCGCGAGGGCGGTCTGGGGATTATGGGGGAGGTGGGAGGGGTGTGAATAAAGTTGACGAAGTTTTTTTTGAAGAGCGCTGCCTTTATCTCTCCCCTTGCGGGAGAGAAAGCGATTTCAACATCTTAGCCGCAGCGAAGCGAAGGCTAAGTGTTAGAAATCGCAAGTGAGGGGATTTGTTTTCTCCACGTTTCGGGGAGCTTTTTTCTCTCAACGGAGTTCGGTCCGAGCCAATGGTCGCCGGGGTCCGCGCCTGAAGCGATCCCCTCTCTTGCGATTTCTAACACTTAGCCTGCGCGCGGCCTGCGGCCGTGCTCGTCTAAGATGTTGAAATCGCTTTCTCCCCCGCAAGGGGGGAGATAAGGCGCTGAGCTGACGTTTCGGCTAAGGGCCAAGGCCGAGCCTTGCGCCCAGCCGCGTCGCCGCACAAGCGCATCTGTCACACATCAGATAGAGACCGTGGCCAGGCGCGCGTGTCGGGCGCTGGGTGTGGTAAACCGTACTGCGTTCGCGATTGGTCGAAAACGACGCGGCGGGTTATCTCCCCCCTTGCGGGGGAGAAAGCGTTTTCCTGCATTTGCGAGGGGCTTGTCCCCGAGCAAGTGCTTGGAAAACGCAAGAGAGGGGACACCTCATGGAGCGCCTACCCCTCTCCCAATCTCCCCTGCGCCTCCCGCAAGATCTCCACACAAACCCCGTCGATATTCCGGAGCACATCGTCATTCCAGAAACGCAGCACGCCAAAGCCTGCCGCCTCGAAATGGCGGTCGCGCCTGGCATCGCTGTCCGACTCCGCATGCTGGCCGCCATCGACCTCCACGATCAGCTTCGCCTCGAAGCAGACGAAGTCGAGGATGTAGCCGTCGAGCGGCACCTGTCGCTTGAACTTGAACCCGCCGAGCTGCTTGTTGCGCAGCGCCTGCCACAGCACGTTCTCGGCCTTGGTCGAGTCAGCCCGCATGGCGCGGGCGAAGCTGCGGTGGGTTGGCGGGACGGGCTGGCGCAAGCGGTTCTCCCTGACTTATCTCCGCCCTTGTGGGAGAGAAAGCGATTTCAACATCTTAGCCTGGAGCAAAAGCGGAACGCTAAGTGTTAGAAATCGCAAGAGAGGGGATTAATATCTTCACCCGGCTTGTTGGAGGCTTTTTGGATTCGATGACAGCGCACGAGTTTCTAGCTCAGCTAAACAGACACCTTTCGCACCTATACTCTTTTTCCCGACAAATGAACGAACTCGACTTCGCAGCAGCTCTCAGTGGAGAATTTCGAGGAATGCAGGACGCGGGATGGGCTACGACCATCACTGCGCAGGAAGTGTTTGAAGAGATTAGTGCATATCTCCAATCGAACCATCAACGTTCTAAGGCCGAATTGCGCATAATACTCATGCTTTATTGTCAACTAGCCGAGGCTGGTGGGGTTTATGAGACCATCAGCAATTTGCTCGGCGTGATAAAATCAAAGCCGTACTTACTATGGCCTTTTCAAGATTTGGTTAGAGTAAAAAGTACGCCAAAACGCAT
>NZ_JAEULZ010000036.1 GCF_016793485.1 Mesorhizobium sp.
ACCTGATCGACATCTCATCCGGCAAAGTGATCGAGTTCAGATCGGAAGAGATTGAACGTTTGCAGCGTGAAATCGCGCACGAGCACGGTTTCGAGATCATCAGCCACAGACTTGAGATTTATGTGAAGCCCACTCGGCGAAAGCGTGCGGTCAAGCGCGCTGGTAACATGAAAAGCTGAGCCTTGCCGAAGACAGCGGCCCCTCAGCAGGTTCATCGCCGACTGCCACCAGGATCTTCGCCATCGACTCTTGACCCTGTAGTCACTTCAGCCCCTAGGCGAAGAGGGAATCTCCTTGTCTTTCGCGCTGAGGAACTGGATTGCGCTTTTCTTCTTTGAACCGGACAGTCCTCGCCGTCGGCGTTGCTGCGGTGGCCGGCGTAGGCGCCGGCGCGCTGCTGATAGCGACGCCGCTCTCCTCATGGTGGTCATCTGCGCAGCCGCAAACAGGTGCGGTTGCCGAAATATCCGGCTTTCAGTTTCAGGCCGAGGACGGCAGCACGCTCACGCTCGAGAATTTTCGCGGCAGGGCCGTGCTGCTGAACGTATGGGCGACGTGGTGCCCGCCATGCCGGAAGGAGATGCCTTCGCTCGACCGCCTGCAGGCGATGAAGGGCGGGGATCGTTTCGAGGTCGTCGCGCTTTCGATCGACAAGGGCGGAGCGGACCAGGTCAAGCCGTTTTACGGCGACGTCGGAATAGAGAAGCTCAAGATGTATCTGGACGCGCCCGGCGCCTCGATGCGGGCTCTGAAGATCGTCGGGTTGCCGACGACGCTGCTGATCGGACCTGACGGCCGCGAGCTCGCGCGGTGGGCAGGCCCGAGGGAATGGGATGAGCCTGCCGTGGTCGCCGAAATCGACGCTCTGCTTGCCGCCCAGCGAGAGGGGTAGGAAGACCACATGGGCTTCGAGATCGCCAATATCGGTGTGCTGGCGGCCCTGCTCGCAGGCATGATCTCGTTCCTGTCGCCCTGCGTGCTGCCGCTCGTGCCCGGATACGTATCCTATATCGCCGGCAGCGCCGATCGGACAGGAAGACGCGAACGGAGTGAAACAGCCTTCCTGAGCGGGTGCTTCGTTCTCGGCTTCTCGACGGTGTTCATCCTTCTCGGCGCCAGCGCGACCGCCATCAGCGGCCTTCTCCTGTCATATCGCTACGAGGCAAACATCGTCGGCGGCGCGGTCATCATCCTGTTCGGCATCTTCACGACGGGCATTCTCAAGATGCCGTGGCTCGATCGCGACCTGCGCTATCATGGCGCAATCGAGGGCGGTCAGCCGCTCGGCGCCTATTTCCTCGGCCTGGCGTTCGGCTTTGGCTGGACGCCGTGCATCGGTCCGATCCTCGGCGCCATCCTGACCGTCAGCGCGACCGTCGACGGCGCGATGAGCGGCGTCGCCCTCCTGTCGATCTATTCGATTGGCCTCGGCGTGCCGTTCCTGGCCACCGCGCTGTTCGCCGATGTTCTCGGCGCGCGGCTGAAAAAAGTCCGCCGCCTCGGCAAGGTTCTTCATGTCGCCGCCGGCGTCGTCATGATCGTGATGGGCATCGCCATGATCACCGGCCAGATGTCCGTCTTCGCATTCTGGTTGTTGGAGAAATTTCCCATGTTCGGGAGAATCGGATGAACCTAAATGAGTAAAGTTTCCCCGGATCGGTCCGGCAGCGGCTTGGACGGAAAATCGCTGGCTGACAGGCTTTGGGCCCTGCTGTTCGCCACTTGGATCGTCGCGCTTGCCGCGACGCTGGGGGCGCTGTTCATTGGCGAAGTGATGGGACAGACGCCCTGCGTGCTGTGCTGGTACCAGCGCGCCTTCATGTTCCCGCTCGCGGTGGTGTTAGCCGTGGGAGCCTTCCGGGCAGACCCTTCGACATGGACCTACGCCCTGCCGTTGGCCATCGGCGGCGGAAGCGTCGCCGCCTACCACGCGCTGCTTTACGCCGGAGTTTTGGCAGAGGCGCTCGAGCCTTGCGGACAGGGACCGTCCTGCACCGATGCGGCGATGACCGTGCTCGGCGTGCCTCTGCCCTTCCTGTCTCTGGCCGCTTTCGCGGCGATCATCATTCTCTTGTCATTCACAGCACGGATCAGAACCCGATGAACAGACGCGCGACGATCATATTCACCGCCTTGGCCGCCATCGCGGTCTTCGCTGCCGGCACGTACTTCTATTCGCGCTCGGCCGGTGACGCGGCGAACCTCGCGGTTGTGGCGGAAGGCAACCAGTTGGTTCGTCCGCACTCGCCGGTCCTGGGGCCGGCATCCGCGCCCGTGACAGTCGTCGAGTTTTTCGACCCGTCCTGCGAGGCGTGCCGCGCCTTCTACCCGACGGTCAAGCAGATAATGGCGACCTACCCGCAAGATGTGCGCGTGGTGATCCGCTACACGCCGTTTCACCCGGCTTCGGAGGAGGCAGTACGGATTCTCGAGGCGGCGCGTAAGCAGGACAAATTTGAGCGTGTGATGGAGTGGCTCCTGCAGAATCAGGAGACCTGGGGTGCCGACGGCAATCCCCAGCCCGCGCGCGCATGGGACGTTGCGAAGGAAGTCGGGCTGGACGTCGCCAAGGGCAAGCTGGAC
>NZ_JAEULZ010000043.1 GCF_016793485.1 Mesorhizobium sp.
CACGCGGGAGTTCTGTGTTGAGGATGCCGAGTCGGGGGCAGCGATGTGCCAGCGACTCATCGATCCGGATGACGTCTTCAAGGCTATGGGGATCGCATGAATCTCAGAAATTTCATCGACGATTTCCGGAGGGATGTCCGCGACACGGGCAAGCCACCGATGTGGACTGACCCGGAGATCATCGACTTCGTCAATCAGGCAGAAGATGAGGCCTGCCGGCGTGCCGGCCTTCTGGTCGATTCATCGTCCAGCATCACCGAGATAAGTGTTTCGGCGGGGGACTATGAAGTTGAGCTCGACGCCTCGGTGATCTACGTCCGGCGGGTTCGCGTTCAAGGCGGGCAAGTCCTGCAACCCCGGGTCTCTCGTTCGATGGACGAAGATGCCCCCGGCTGGGAGGACACACCGGCAGGCAACCCGGTGATCTTCGTGCCGGACTGGGAATCCGGCAAGTTGCGCATCTGGCCGCCGTTCTCCGCGACCGCCACGTTGCGCCTTACCGTCGTTCGCACACCGCTCAACGAGATGGTCGAGGACGACGACGAGCCGGAGATCCCTCGGCGGTACCACAAGTCCTTGCTGGACTGGGTCAAGTTCCTCGCCTATCAGAAGCAGGATGCCGACACGATGGATCTCGTCAAGGCTGCCAAGTTCGAGGAGCGATTCACTGCGGAGTTCGGTCCACCGAGCGCAGCGATCGATGAGCACTGGGCAGCTGAGCAGTATTACGACGTGGGAGCCAACTGATGTCTGAGCACTGGAGACACCTCGGCGAAAACTGGCACCTGATGATGGTTGCCGCCCAGGCGAAACAGTTCAATCTGTCCAACCTGCTGATTTCGGTGGCGATGGCGCTGGCCGGGACGGCGGTAGGCACCTACAACACGACGCGCGACCTTGCTTCGGAAGTGCGCCACATGAACGAGAAGATCGTCGCTGTTTCTTCCGAGCTTCGGACGATGCAGGAACAGGCGCAGAAACAAGCTGAGCGCAACGCCGAGCGGATAACCCGGCTGGAAGTCCAAGCGGAAAACTACGCGCAGAGCAGCATGGGAGCTGATCGGAGGCCGCGATGAACCTCTCGATCAAAGATGGCGTGCTCTATGCCGACAACCTGCGATTTTGCTTAGCGGAGCCTGGAAATGGACGCCCAAATCTACCAACTGGCCGATATGAGGTCACGACGCAATACGCGCATGTTCACGGAAAGGTGCTTCCAGACGCAATTGGTCTCGGCTGGCTTGGGGCTGGTTACGAGTGCGACTGCGTTCTGGGTAGCGTACGCGGCCGCAACGGTGTCCTTCCATCACAAGGTTCTCTCAGCCGCCTTCTCGCCATGCTTGAAGTCGCCGAAAGCGCCGGACGACCCGTCTGGCTGGAGGTGGTGAATTGAAAGACTACGCTTCACTGTTATCCAGCGCGAACGTCAAGGCATTTCTGGCGCTCATCAAATACACCGAAGGCGCGGGTTACCAGACGCTATTCGGTGGCGAAAAGTTTCTTTCCTTCGACGACCATCCGCGTCGGTCGATTACAAAAAAGCTGGGTGGGCGGCCGATCACCTCGACGGCCGCCGGCGCCTATCAATTCCTGAGCCGTACATGGGACGAATGCGTCGTCGCCTGTTCGCTGGATGACTTTTCACCAGTGTCCCAGGATATTGCCGCGCTCTATCTGATCGACCGGCGTCGGGCGCTCGATGCGGTGATCGAAGCCGACTGGAAAACGGCCATCGAACGCTGCAACCGTGAATGGGCGTCGCTGCCAGGTTCGCCCTACGGTCA
>NZ_JAEULZ010000011.1 GCF_016793485.1 Mesorhizobium sp.
ACCTGGGGTGCCGACGGCAATCCCCAGCCCGCGCGCGCATGGGACGTTGCGAAGGAAGTCGGGCTGGACGTCGCCAAGGGCAAGCTGGACGGGGCCGCACCAGAGGTCGATGCGGTCATCGCTCAGGATATGGCCGACGTAAAAGCCGTGGGGGTGACCGGTACGCCGACCTTCTTCGTGAATGGAAAGCCGCTGCCTTCATTCGGCAGGCAGCAACTGATTGACGCCGTTGCTCAAGAGGTCGAGGCTCTCAAGCCAAAGTCCTGACCCACGGGAGAGATTCATGCGTGAAAAGCTGCGCCTCGACATTCCTGTACTTCTGCCCGACGTGCGCGAGGCGGCGGATGCCTGCGTGGCGCGTCTCGTGGGGCAGATCAAGGCGCATCAAGGCGTGGACGAGGCTCATGTCGACAAGACGGAAGGCGGCGGACCGGCCACACTCTGCGTGCACTTCGATCAGGACATCCTGCCGCTTGCCCGCCTGCGAGAGTTTGCACAGGCGGCGGGCGCAAAGATTACCGCGCGGTTCGGACATCTTACGTGGCAGGTCGAAGGCATCGGGCACGAGCGCCGCGCACGAACCGTGGTCGAAGCGCTTCGTCGGTCGGAGGGAGTGATCGAGGCTGCGGCGACCGCTGCCGGCACGGTACATATCGAGTTCGACCGGGAGGCGACCTCCGAAGAAACCCTGGCCGGGACGCTGCGCGGCCTCGGCGTGACCCGGTCGCAGGGCGCGGGAGGAGTTGCGCCGGAGAAGGATGCGCATGCGGGCCACTCACACGGGCCTGACGGCAAGCATGCGCCGGGCGACGGCCACGATCATTTCCCGTCAGAAAAGCATTCGGAAGGCGACGGCCACGACCACGGTCATGGCGGCGAGTTCCTCGGCCCCAACACCGAATTGATCTTCGCGCTTTCCAGCGGTGCGCTGCTGGGCATCGGCGTGTTCGTCGAGAAGTTCGTGTCCGGCACGCCGTCCTGGCTGCCGACCGCCTGCTTCATAGCCGCCTATTTCTTCGGCGGCTTCTTCACGCTGCGCGAAGCGATCGACAATCTGCGCCTCAGGCGCTTCGAGATCGATACGCTGATGCTGGTGGCGGCGGCCGGCGCCGCTGCGCTCGGGGCCTTCGCGGAAGGCGCGCTGCTCCTCTTCCTGTTCAGTCTCGGCCATGCGCTCGAACATTACGCCATGGGCCGCGCGAAGCGCGCGATCGAGGCGCTGGCCGAACTGGCGCCGCCGGTCGCCACCGTGCGGCGGGACGGCGACACCCGCGAGATCCCTGTCGAGGAGCTTCAGGTCGGCGACACCGTGATCGTGCGTCCCAACGAAAGGCTGCCGGCCGACGGCTTCCTCATCAAGGGCGAGTCGAGCGTCAACCAGGCGCCGGTGACCGGTGAAAGCATCCCGGTGGACAAGAAGCCCGTCGCCGACCTTGCGGCCGCCCGCGCGCGGCCCGACTCCGTCGACGGCGGGTCGCGTGTCTTCGCCGGCACCATCAACGGTTCCGGCGCCATCGAGATCGAGGTGACGCGCCGCTCGACCGAGACGGCGCTCGCCAAGGTGGTGAAGATGGTCAGCGAGGCGGAGGCGCAGAAATCGCCGACGCAGCGTCTCACCGAAAAGTTCGAACGCATCTTCGTGCCGGCAGTCCTGGCGCTCGCTATCGTCATGCTGTTTTCGTGGGTCGTCATCGATGAGCCGTTCCGCGACAGCTTCTACCGCGCCATGGCGGTGCTCGTGGCCGCCAGCCCCTGCGCGCTGGCGATCGCGACGCCGAGCGCGGTGCTGTCGGGCGTGGCCCGCGCGGCGCGCGGGGGCGTGCTGGTGAAAGGCGGCGGCCCGCTCGAAAATCTCGGCTCGCTGACAGCGATCGCCTTCGACAAGACCGGCACGCTGACGGAGGGGCGGCCGCGCATCACCGACATCGTGACGGCCGAAGGCATCAGCGACGACGAATTGCTGAAGGTGGCGGTGGCCGTCGAAAGCCTCAGCGACCATCCGCTCGCGGAAGCGATCGTGCGCGACGGCAAGGAAAAGCTCGGCGGCGCCGTCACCTCGGCGACCAATCTCAACAGCCTGACCGGACGCGGCGTCACCGCGGTGCTCGACGGCCAGACGGTGTGGATCGGCAAGGCGGAGATGTTCGGAGCCGACGGCGTTCCTGCCCTGGGCGATCCGATGAAGCGCGCCGACGCGCAACTGCGCGATAGCGGCCGCACGACCATGGTCGTGCGGCGGGGCGACCGCGATCTCGGCGTGATCGGCCTGATGGACACGCCGCGCGCCGCGGCGGTCGATACGCTGAAGAAACTGCATGGGATCGGCATAAGCCGCATGATCATGATCTCTGGCGACAACCAGAAGGTCGCCGACGCCATCGCCAGGGATGTGGGGCTCGACGAGGCCTGGGGCGACCTGATGCCCGAGGACAAGGTCGAGGCGATCAAGAAGCTGCGCGCCGAGGGCAAGGTCGCCATGGTCGGCGACGGCGTCAACGATGCGCCGGCCATGGCGAGCGCGACCGTCGGCATCGCCATGGGCGCCGCGGGGTCGGACGTGGCGCTGGAGACGGCGGATGTGGCGCTGATGGCCGACGATCTGTCGCACCTGCCCTTCGCGGTCGGCCTTTCCCGGCAGACCCGCGGAATCATCCTCCAGAACGTCATCGTCAGCCTGGGCGTGGTCGCGATCTTGATACCGTCGACGATCATGGGCTTGAGCATCGGTGCCGCGGTCGCAGTCCACGAAGGTTCGACGCTGCTCGTCGTCTTCAATGCCCTGCGGCTACTCGCCTACCGCGACCCTTACCGAAATTCCGCCGCATGATCGAGAAGGATGTCTGAGTGAGTAATTCAGGAGTGGTGCCGGACCTGCTTGATTGTTTGGTCGTCGGTGGCGGCCCAGCCGGGCTGACCGCCGCAATCTACCTTTCGCGTTTTCGCCGCAAGGTCGCGGTCGTCGACGACGGCAACAGCCGTGCGCTGTGGATTCCCCGCTCCCACAACTGCTCGGGGTTCCCGGATGGTATCGGCGGCCGGGAACTGCTTGCGCGGATGAAGACCCAGGCCGAATGCTTCGGCGCAAAGCTAATTCGCGGCCGGATCGAACGCATCTACGGCACCGCCGGAGAATTCCGTGCGGATGGCGAAGCGATCCGCATCGAGGCGCACGCCATCGTGCTGGCAACGGGCACGGTGAACCGCAAGCCTGACATCGATGCCGCCACGCACCAGGCGGCGCTCGACCGCGGGCAATTGCGCTATTGCCCGATCTGCGACGGGTTCGAGGCGGCCGGCCAGGCCATTGGCGTTCTTGGCGCCGACGCGCGCGGAGTTGCGGAGGCACTGTTCCTGCGCACCTATTCGGAAGACGTCACCCTTTTGACGATGGACGCGGTGGATGTTGATGCAGACGATCTCGCGCGGCTCAATAAAGCCGGGATCAAACTGGAGCGGCGTCGGCTGGCGCGTCTGGAATTTGGAGAGGACGGCGTGTCAACCTTGCTGGAGGACGGCGATGCGCTAAGGCTCGACACGGTCTATCCGGCGCTGGGTTCGGATTCGAACGACATGCTGGCGCAGGCGCTCGGCCTGAAGATGGGCGACGGATGCTGCATCGCGGTCGACCAGAAGCAGCGGACGAGCCGCGAGGGCGTGTATGCGGCCGGCGACATCGTCCATGCACTGGACCAGATCAGCGTCGCCATGGGCCACGCCGCCATCGCCGCGACGACGCTTCACAACGATTTGCGCGAGCGAGACGAGGCCGTCCGCTGACCTGCGGGGCCACAGGACATCTCAGCGGCGGAGCGACAATTGATCGAGATGTCCCGCCAATCTCTTGAGACGGGACCGCCGCGACGGATCGGTAGCGATTGTGGAATTCGAGTCGCCGCTTCGATACAGATCTGATGTCTTAATCAACTGGAGACTCTAAGCCGGCGCCAGTTGCCTCCAACTTGAATAGTCAGCGAGGGTTCTCAGTTGCGCGCGAAGGCGATCCAGCAGGGCCGGGCAGCAACGTGTCGATGATGCGGCAGTCGGCCACGGTCCCGCAACTGCACAGCGAGATCATTCGGTCGAGTTCGGCCCGCAGCGCGTTGAGATCGGCCAATTTTTGTTCGACCTGCACCAGATGGTCCTTTGCGATACGATCAACGGCCTCGCAGGAGCGAGACCTGTCGTCGGAGAGGTTGAGAAGAGTGCGGATCGCCTCCAGTGGAAAACCAAGGCCGCGTGCGCGACGGATGAAGCTCAGGCGCCTGAGGTGCGAGGGTTCGTAGGTGCGATAATTGCCCTCGGTGCGATCCGGCGCTGGCAGGAGCCCGCTCTTCTCGTAAAAGCGAATGGTTTCGACTTTTGTGTCTGTCTCCCTCGACAGTGTGCCGATCGTCATCTGGCGGGGCATCGGGCCCTCCTTGTAGTTCCTACAGCGTTGCCGAACAGATAGTGGATGTGATCGGAATTTTCCATGCGCTGGGGACGCTGCTGATGTCTGATGCCGCGCCCGGAGGACATGGTGGACGGTAGTACGCATTTTCGCCCGGCATGTTTCGCAAGACGCTATCGCGCGTCCTGTTCCTTCAGGAAGGCGATGAGACCATCCATGTCGGCGTCGGACATTCCCCCGAACGCCATGCGCGTCCCTCGAACGACAGATTGTGGCGCCTTGAGGAAGTTACGCAACGTCTGTTCGTCCCAGACGATGCCGGCTGCGCGCATCGCCTTCGAGTAGGGGTAGTCGGTCGTTGCCGCCTTGCGGCCCAGCACGCCTGTCAGCACCGGGCCCGATGAGTTGCGTGCGCCCGGACCTGCCTGATGGCAGTGCGCGCAACTGCGGAAGCGCGGATCGAAAGTCGGCGCGGGAGGCGCTGCTGGTTGCTCCGCCACCTCGGCCTGCGGGATATCGGCAGACCACGGACCCGTTGCGGCATCTTGGCTGAAATCCCGCATCAGCACCGCGAAGACCAGCCCAGCGACCGCGCCGAGCGTCGCTGTAGCAATCAACAGATGCTTGGCTTTCACGATACAGGCTTCCGACTGGCGATTTTGCGAAGCGACTGCGTCAACTGGTGATCTCTCGGAGCTTGCGCATGCGCTCCTCTCGCGGCTCTTCCATCCGCATCAAGTCGACATACTTGCCGGCGGCGTCCATCAGGTAGACCCCGGCCGTGTGCTCCATCGTATAATTCCCGCCCTCCATCGGAACCTTGATCGCCGCCGCGGCAAACGATTTGAGCACGGCGTCCGTCTGCTCCCGGGTGCCGCGCAGGGCGACGATCCGGGGATCGAACGCGGTCATGTATTGCGCAAGCAGTTCCTGCGAGTCCCGCTCTGGATCGACGGAGATCAGCAGGACGTTGAACTTGTCGGCGTCCGCTCCCAACTCGGCCATCATCTCCGACAGTTCGAACAGCGTTGTGGGACAGATGTCAGGACAGTTGGTGAAACCGAAGAAGGCGAGATAGGGTTTGCCGCGCAGCGACTGGTCGCTCACGACTTCGCCGCGCTGGGAGACAAGCGAGAAGGGTCCGCCGACCGCAGGCGTCCCGGATACGGACGGCGCGGGCGCGCCCGGATTTTCAGACTTCAGCAGGATCATTGCGGCGAGACCGACGGACACGATCGCAACGGCGATCCACGCGGCCAATCGAAATGCTTTCAGCCCGTTCATGGCGCGGCGGTTCCATGCGTGCCGTGATCCGGCGTTTCCTCGGCTTCGCGGCTGCCCATGCCTTGCACCAGAAACTTGATCTCCACGGCGCCCGCTTTTTCGAAGGTCAACGTCGCATTGAACGTCTCGCCTTTTCGCAGGGTCCGCATGGGCTTGACGAACATGATGTGATTGCCGTCTCCGATCTTTACCGTCTGACCGGTCGGAATATCGAGCGGGCCTGACATCGGCCGCATCCTCATCATGCCGTCCGTCATGGTCGACTCGTGAAGTTCGGCGCGGGCCGAGATATCCGACGTCACCGAGACCAGGCGGTCCGCCTCGCCGCCGACATTCTTGATCTCCATATAGCCGCCGGCGACAGGTGCGCCCGGAGGGGTCGCGCGCGACCAGGGGTGTTCGATCTCGATCGAACCGGCCTTGAAGTCATGGGCCGTCGCCCAAGTCGTGGGCGCCAAAGTGCCAGCCAGTAACAGGGCCGCGCAGCAAAGTAATTTCAAGCCCACCGTTCAGCCTCGATCGTTCATTTTGTTCGACCCTGCCTACAGGCTGCAGCTGCTTCAGGGTCAACGAACATCTCGGGACAAAAGGTCGCGCGACCGGGAGCCCCGTCCGGGGAAATGTTCTCGTTCATCCGTCTCTTCGTCCACATTCGCACCTACCGTGATCGGCCAGCCCTTTCATTACGGTGCAGTCCACGACCCGTCCTCCCGAGTGAGGCCTGTTGGAAAGGCATTTCAGACGGGTTTCGAGGCCTCTCAGATACGCGATCTTCTCCCGCACCACGGCGAGTTGGCGAGCGGCGATGCGATGCGCCTGCTCACATCCGGCGTCCGGCAGATCGCCAAGGGCCAGGAGATCGCGCACTGCTTCGGTCGAGAAGCCGAGCTCCCGGGCGTTTTTGATGAACAACAGCCGTTCACGGTCGGCCGCGCAGTATCGACGCTGATTGCCGGCCGTACGTGCCGCTTCGCCGATGAGGCCCGACTGCTCATAATAGCGGATGGTCGGGATTTTCACGCCGCTGAAGCGCGAGAGTTCGCCTATCGTCAGCATGTCGGCCTCCAGCTTCGATCTCCCCAAGTCGCCTGGCCGCGTTCGAGAACATGATCAGCCAGACAGATTTCCATCTGTTGCCAGCCTGCACCCTGCAGTGACTGCGGAGTCAACGGTGGCTTCGATGGGCTTGCGTTGCATCCCAGAACTCGAGGGCCTGTCCGCTTTCCTGCGCAGAAGGGCCCCTAGGCAATCCTCGGCAAATGCGATATTCTGCAATTCATTCGCATTTGCAAAACCAAAAGCTCGGGGTCTCGATGTCCGACACTTTGCTCGATCGCAAACTGGATCGCCGGTTGCTCCTTGCAGGCGGCCTCGCCGCCGCGGGAGGCACGATCGCTTTGGCGAGCAACGCCGCGGGACAGGCAAGCCAGGGTGGCGCGCATTCGATGCCGATGGGTGGATCCACTATGGCTGCGACGGACGGAACGTCGTCATCCGACGCGTCGGCGCATCTGGTTGCGCACGGAAACATGATCACGGTGGGTGCCGTCGATGATACCCGCAACGGCTTCGATCCGGTCGCGATCCTCAGCGACTGGGATGTCGGCACCGTGTCGAAACTGCCCGATGGCCGCACGCTGCGCACCTTCGAGGTCAATGCCGAGGACAAGGAGATCGAGATCGCGCCGGGGATATTCTTCCCTGCCTGGACCTATAACGGTCGCGTGCCGGGACCGGCGCTGCGGGCTGTCGAGGGCGAGGCGCTGCGGATCATCTTCCGCAATTACGGCTCGCATCCCCATTCCATGCATTTCCACGGTATCCACGCGGCGCGTATGGACGGCGTGCCGGGCGCCGGCCTGATCCAGCCCGGCGAGGAATTCGTCTACGAGTTCGACGCGAAGCCGTTCGGCTGCCACCTCTATCACTGTCATGCGCTGCCGCTGAAGCGGCATATCCACAAGGGCATGTACGGCGCCTTCGTGATCGATCCCGATCCCGCTCGTCACCCCGACCAGGTCGCGGCCGCGCGCTCTCGCCTCCTCGGCACGCCCGAAAACGCCGACTGGCAGGAATTGGTGATGGTCATGAACGCCTTCGACACCAATTTCGACGGCGCCAACGAGGTCTATGCGGTCAACACGGTGGCGCACGCCTATGCGAAGAAGCCGATCCAGATCGTGAAAAGCAGGCCGGTCCGGGTCTACCTCATCAACATCGTCGAGTTCGATCCGATCAACTCGTTTCACCTGCACGGCAATTTCTTCGACTACTACAACCAGGGCACGACGCTGACGCCGACGCTCAAAACGGTTGATCTGATCACTCAGTGCCAGGCCGAGCGCGGCATACTCGAATTTCATTTCAGAGAGCATGAGCCGGGTCTCTACATGTTCCATGCGCATCAATCGGAGTTTACCGAACTCGGCTGGGTCGGGATGTTCGACGTCGTGGAGGCGCTGTCATGAGCGAATTCGTCCCCACCCCCGCCGAAGAGCGCACCTCCACCGGCGCCCGTTGGGCGCATCTCGCCTGGATCGCGGTGCCGCTTGCCGTGCTCGGCCTGGCTGTCGCATGGCTGATCTCCACCGATCCCCTGGCGAGTTTCCGCAACGGAGCGCCGCCGGTCGAGAGACTGACCGTCGAGCGCACCATCCTTGGCGCGGACGGCATCCGCCTGCTCGTGCGCGCCGGCGGCTCGGAGCCGATGACCATCGCCCAGGTGCAGGTGGACGATGCCTACTGGCAGTTTACACAGGAGCCAGCGGGAAAGATCGCCCGCGGCGATACCGCCTGGATCGCTCTGCCCTATCCCTGGGTGCTTGGCGAGACGCACACGGTGCGTATGGTGACCAACACCGGCATCACCTTCGACCATGTGATCGATGTCGCGGTACCGACTCCGACCCGCGACTCGATCAGCTTCATCTCGCAGGCGATCCTCGGCGCCTTTGTCGGCATTCTGCCCGTCGCCGTCGGCCTGATGTTCTACCCGGCGCTGCGTGGGGTGGGCAGTTCAGGCATGAACTTCCTGCTGTCGCTCACCGTGGGATTGCTGGCCTTCCTTCTGGTGGACGCCTTTGCTGAAGCGCTGGAACTCGCCGCCCGGGCCGCCGCCGTGTTCCAGGGGCAAACCATGGTGGTGCTTACCGCGCTGGCCAGCTTCCTGATCTTGATGGCTGCCGGCCGCCGAGCTGGAACTCCGACTGGACTGGCTCTCGCGACCTTCATCGCGCTCGGCATCGGCCTGCACAATCTGGGCGAAGGTCTGGCCATCGGAGCGGCGTTTGCGTCCGGCGCGGCGGGGCTCGGCACTTTCCTGGTGCTCGGCTTCACGCTTCACAACATTACCGAGGGGATCGGCATCGCAGCACCTATCCTGAGCCGACGGCCGCCGCTGTGGACGTTCGCCGCCCTGACCCTTCTCGCCGGTGGGCCGGCGGTACTTGGCCTGTGGATCGGCAGCCTTGCCTTCGCGCCGCAATGGTCGGCGCTGGCGTTGGCGATCGGCGCCGGCGCCATCCTGCAGGTCATCGTAGAAGTCGTCTCGATGCAGATGCGCCAGCATGGCGACGGCCTGCGTGCCGTGACGGCGCCGTCAGCGATGGCGGGGCTCGCCGTCGGGGTCGCGTTCATGTACGTCACCGCCATGCTGGTGAAAATCTAGGCCAGCCCGCCGACGGGAAAGTCGGCGGCGCCCACCGCACATCTGCGACGGCCTAAAGATTTGCACTTCAGTGGAATCCCTATTGACCCTGTAGCGACTACAGGCACGACTTTACCCTTATCGGCACATCAACAAGGGTAAAGCAATGTCAACTGAGACCGACAAAACCATAACGTTCAACATCGAAGGCATGGATTGCGGATCCTGTGTCCGGGACATCGAGAAGGCTGTGCGCACCCTTCCCGGTATCGCGGACGTCAAGGTTTCGCTCACCGACAACAACGCGGTCGTCACCCACGATCCCTCGCTCGTTACGCAGGACGCCATTTTCGAGGCTGTCGAAGACGCGGGGTTTGACGTTCCGCGATGAGCACGCTCGAACTCCCCATCGGCGGCATGGACTGCGCGGCCTGCGCAAAGAAGGTCCAGCGTGCGCTCAAGAAACTGCCCGGCGTGGCCAATGTCGAGGTGCTGCTCAACGCCGAGAAGGCGATCATCGACATGGACCCGAAACTGGTGACGCGCGATGCGCTGACCGCGACGGTCGAGAAGGTCGGCTTTACCGTGCCGAAGCCCAAGGGCGACGTGCCCTATTACGTCAAGGAGGGCAACGACCTTCAGCGCCAGCTGTTCCTTGCGCTGGGCATCCTGTTCGGCGTGATCCTGCTGCTTGTCGTCATCGGCGAGGGGTTGGGCCTGTTCGAAGCCGTGACCGAAATGGTGCCGCTTTGGGTGGGAACGCTGATCGTGGCCGCATTCGGCGCCACGATCTTCTACGATGTCTTCAAGTCGGCTTTGCGGCTTGAAGTCACCGCGCATACGCTGATGTCGGTAGGGGCCTTTGCCGCTCTGGGCACCGGCCAGTGGGACACCGCGGCGGTGGTCGTGTTCCTGATGCGCGTCGGCGTCTATATCGAACGCTTCACCTCTGAAAAGGCGCGCGGCCTGCTGAAGGAACTGACCGCGATGGCGCCCACCCGGGCGCGGGTGCTGCGGGGAGAGGATGAGGTCGAGGTCGATCTGGCGCAGGTCAATGTCGGTGACATCGTGATCGTCCGCCCGGGCGAGCGCGTGCCAGTCGATGGCGTTATCATCGAAGGGCAGGCGACGCTGGATCAGGCGGCCATCACCGGCGAGAGCATGCCGGTGGAGGCCGAGGTTGGCGACAAGGTGTTCGCCGCCACCATGGCCAAGCTGGGCTATTTGAAACTGCGGACCGAGGGGGTCGGGCGCGACACCACATTCGGCCGCACCATCAAGCTGGTCGAGGAAGCCGAGGCCAACCGGGGCGAGGTGCAGCGGATCGCCGACAAGTTCAGCGGCTATTACCTGCCCTTCGTCGCCTTCATCGCGGTTCTGACCTATGTGCTCAGCGGCAACCTGATGGCCGTGGTCGCGGTGCTGGTGGTGGCGTGTTCCTGCTCCTTCGCGCTGGCGACGCCGATCGCGATGATGGCGTCGATCGGGGCGGCGGCCAAGCGCGGCCTGCTGATCAAGGGCGGCAAATATGTCGAGGCGATCAAGACGGCCGATGTCGTCTTCGTCGACAAGACCGGCACGCTGACCACCGGCAAGCCGACCGTCACCGATGTCGTGTCGCTGGACGGCACGCCGGAGGAGACGCTGATGCAGCTGGCCGCCACCGCCGAGCGCCATTCGGAGCATCCGCTGGCCGAGGCGGTGCGCGTCCGCGCCCGCGAGATGAACCTGTGGGCAGGCGAGCCCGCGCTGTTCGAGGCGATCCCCGGCAAGGGCATCCGCGCCACCATCGACGGCAAGGTCGTCGAGATCGGCAACCGCCGCCTGGTGCCGCTGCCCGGGGACAACGCCGATGTCGAGCGTCTGGAATCCGGTGGCAAGACGCTGCTGATCGTGGCGATCGACGGTCGCCCTGCCGGGATCATCGGCGCGATGGATACCGTCCGCCCCGAGGTCGGCAACGCCATCGAGGAGATCCGCAAGCTTGGCATCGAGCGGATCGAGCTTCTCACCGGCGACAACGAGCGTACGGCCGCGGCGATCTCGGGTCCGCTGGGGATCGGCTTCCAGGCCAATCTGCTGCCCGAGGACAAGATCCGCGTGGTGCGCGAGGCGCAGGCCAGGGGGCACCGCGTGGTCATGGTGGGCGACGGGGTGAACGACGCCCCGGCGCTGGCCCAGGCCGAGGTCGGCATCGCCATGGGCGGGGGCACCGATGTGGCGATGGAGGCCGCGCATATCGTGCTGATGCGCGAGGACTGGAACCTCGTCGCCGACTGCTTCCGCATCTCGCGGCGGACCATGGGGGTGGTGAAGATGAACATCGCCTTCACCGCGCTGTACAATCTGGCGGGCCTGTCGCTGGCGGCGTTCGGGATCATTCCGCCCATCGTGGCAGCCTCGCTGCAGGCGGTTCCCGACATCGGCATCCTCGCCAACTCGTCGCGGCTGATCCGTCAGAAATAAATAAGCATAAACAGGGAGCCGCCTCGCGCGGCTCCCGTTCCTGAAGAAAATGCAAGCTTCGCTCTTGAACCTGAAGCTGCCTGAGTTCCCACTTAAGGGGGGCCAATCTGACTCGACGGCGCCCAACTCCAATTCCATCCGGAAAGGAAAAGATCATGACACTGCAACTCGGAGACCTCGTTCCCGACTTTCAGGCCGAGACGACCATGGGGCCGATCCGCTTCCACGACTGGATCGAAGGGTCCTGGGCGGTGTTGTTCTCCCATCCAAAGAACTTTACGCCCGTCTGCACGACCGAACTCGGAGACGTCGCGCGGCTGAAGCCGGAATTCGACCGCCGCGGCGTCAAGGTCATCGGGCTTAGCGTCGATGAGCTCGCCCGGCACGGCGAATGGGAGGCCGACATCGAGGAGACGCAAGGTCAGCGCGTCAACTTTCCGCTGATCGCCGATCCCGAGCGCAAGGTCGCCAGCCTCTACGGGATGATCCATCCCAATGCGAGCGACACGATGGCGGTCCGCTCGGTCTTCGTCATCGGACCGGACAAGAAGCTGAAACTCAGCCTGACCTATCCGGCCAGCACCGGGCGCAATTTCGACGAGATCCTGCGCACGATCGATTCGCTGCAGCTCACGGCCGGCCACAGTGTCGCGACCCCGTCGAACTGGCAGCAGGGCGGCGACGTCATCATCGTGCCCTCGCTGTCCGATGAGGCCGCCCGCGAAAAATTCCCGGAAGGCTGGAAAACGCTGAAGCCCTATCTGCGTGTCGTGCCGCAGCCCAAGGGCTGAGGCAATCCTATTTTGGTGGGGGATAAGGTGACAGCGAAGGTCAGGACCTTCTACGACAAGCGCAGCGGCACGGCGAGCCATCTGATCGGGTGCGCCCGCACCAAGGCGTGCGCTGTCATCGATCCGGTCTTCGATCTCGATCCGCGTTCCGGCAAGACAAGCGGCAAGCCTGTCGCGGAGATTGCGGCCTACATCAGCGAACAGGGCCTGAAACTCGACTGGATACTCGAGACCCATGTTCATCACGATCATATCTCCGGGGCATCGGCATTGCGCGATGCCCTTGGAGGACGAGTCGCCATCGGACGGCGGGTCATCGAAGTCGCCGATGCCATCGCCGCCGTCTATGGGTTGTCGGCCGAAGGTCGCGACCTCGACCGCTTCGACAGGTTGCTCGACGATGGCGAGCGGATCGAAATCGGCGAAATCGCCATCGAAGCGATGGCGACGCCAGGTCATACAGTCGATCATATGAGCTATGTCGCCGGCGACGTGGTGTTCACCGGGGACACGCTGTTCATGCCGGATTCCGGTTCGGCGCGCTGCGACTTCTATCGGGGCGACCCGGGCCAGCTCTATCGCTCGATCCACCGCATCCTCGATCGCTCCCCGGACGTTCGCCTGCTTGCATGTCATGACTACGGCGCTGGCGGAAAACGCAAGCCTGCCTGGGAAAGCACGGTCGGCGAGCAGTTGGCCAGCAACATCCACGTCGGGGGCAACCGTACGGAGGAAGAGTTCATTGCATTGCGCCGACGCCGCGACGCACATCTCGACATGCCGGCCCTGCTTCTTCATTCGTTGCCTTTGAACATACGCGCCGGACAGTTTCCCGCTCCGGCCGCGCATGGTCGCGTCATGCTGTCCATTCCACTAGACGTGCCGCGGGATGCGATGTGAGGCTTCGGCCCACGCCTGTCCGACTTCGAGCCTATCGGCGTCCGATACCCCGCCAAATCACGTCTCCTCAACGGCGTCCATTATCGGGCGATACGTCGATGGGCTTCGTGATGTGCGAGATCCCCGCAGATCCTCCAACTTCAAGGCTCTGCCATTCGGTCGCGGCCGACTGGCGAGCAGAGCCAGATGACCGACGCGGTTTCGCGCAGTTTCGACGTCCTTTGCGGCAGCGATGTGCCAATCTGTCATCTCGCGCCGAGCGCTTATTCGCTCGATACTTGCCGCCTGTTGAAAACACACACGGCACGGAGACCCACATGCTGACACTGATCCGATTTGTCGTGTTCGCAGTTGGCCTGTCGGCTATGTCAGCTTCCGCTATGGCCCATGCAAACATCGTTTCGGCTTCACCGGCCGACAAATCCCGCGGCCCGTCGCCGACGGCGGTGGCGATGAATTTCAACGAGGCTGTCAATCTCGCCTTCAGCCGCATGAAGCTCCTGGGGCCGGACGGCAAAGAGGTTGCGACAGGTGAAACTGTATTGGTCCCGGGCGGCAAAGGCATGACCGCGCCCGTCGGAGCCAAGTTGCAAGAAGGGGTCTATACCGTCGACTGGTCGGTCCTGTCCTCGGACGGTCACAAGCTGAACGGCAAATATAGCTTCACCGTCGTGCCGTGACGCGATGACCGATGCGGCGGCCGTTATCGTCGCAGCACGCTTCGCGTTCGATGTTGCCGCGCTGTTCCTGTGGGGCGCAGGATTCTATCTATGGCGTCTGGTCCCGGCCGAGATCGGCGCCGGGCTCTGGCGGCGTCTCTCAGCGGCGCGTTTGACCGCTTTTGCCGGCTTGGTGCTGGCCGTTGTCGTCACACTGCCGTCGCGCACCGCCCTGCTGGGCGACGGCTGGAGCAGCGTCACCGATTCGACGCTCATCGGGTCACTGCTTTGGAACACCAGCATCGGTACCGCATGGCTGGTGCAGGCGGCATTGGCGGGCGCGCTTGCACTGCTGGTGCTGGCACGCCGCGATAGCCCGGCGGTGACCGCTCCGATGGCGGCGGCCTTGCTCGCCAGCACAACGTTGACGGGCCATGCGGCCACCTACGAGGGCTGGCTGCGCGCACTGCATCAGGCCAATGCAGTGCTGCACCTGTTGAGCGTCGGGGCATGGATCGGAGCGCTCGTGCCCCTGCTGCTTGTGCTGCCCTTGCTGGCCAACCGCGCGACTGCAGCGGGCGCCGGCCTGGCATTGACCCGCTTTTCCACGATGGGACATGTGGCAGTGGCGCTTGTCCTCGTCTCGGGCGGCATCAACACGGTTCTGATCGTCGGCGGCTTGCCGACCGACACGCGGTCAGCTTATCAGGTGCTGCTGATAGTGAAGATCGCGGTCGTCGGGGCGATGGTGTCGCTGGCCGTCGTCAACCGCTATCTGCTCGTTCCGCGGCTGCGGCTATGGATCGGGGCGCCGAAAGCGCTGGTCGCCGGCACACTGGCCGAACTCGTGCTTGCCGCCGCGGCGATTGCGCTCGTCGCCTGGTTCGGCACGCTGCAGCCGACGCAATAGTCGACAGCTTGTGGTAGCGAACTGACTGCTTATCCGCTGAATGCGAAATCCCAGAGGAGTTTCACGTTCAGCCCGGCGATGATCGCGGCGATCAGGCCGGCAAGGACGATGAGCCACAAAGGCGCGACAAGCACGCCCATCTTGCTCCTGTCGGCCGTGAACATCACCAGCGGGATGACGGCAAAGGACAGTTGCAGGCTGAGGAAGACCTGGCTGAGGATGAGCAGTTGCGCAGTGCCGCTTTCTCCGAACCATGCGGTAACCAGGGCGGCGGGAAGGATGGCCAGGATGCGCGTGATCAGCCGCCTCAGCCATGGCGCGATCTTGATGCGCAGAAATCCCTCCATGACGATTTGGCCGGCGAGCGTCGCGGTCACCGTTGAATTGATACCGGAGCAAAGCAACGCGACCGCAAAGAGCGTTGGCGCGAATGCGGCGCCGAGCATGGGGGCGAGAAGCGCGTGGGCCTCGCCGATCTCGGCTACCTGCGTCTGACCCGCAGCATGGAACGTTGCTGCCGCCAGGATGAGAATCGAAGCGTTGACCAGCAGCGCGAACATCAGCGCAACTGTGGAATCGATCGTCGCGAATTTGAGTGCCTCACGCTTCTCCTGGAGCGTGGAGCCGTAATCCCTGGTCTGTACGATGGCCGAATGGAGATAGAGGTTATGCGGCATCACCGTCGCGCCCAGGATGCCCAGCGCCAAATAGAGCATTTCCGGATTGCTGATGATTTCGGTGGTGGGTGCGAAGCCGCGAATGACGGCGCCCCAGTCCGGATCCGCCAGCGCGATCTGGATCACGAAGCATACCGCGATCACCGCGAGAAGCGCGATAATCAGTGCCTCGACCCAACGGAAGCCGAGTTTCTGAAGATAGAGAATAAGAAAGACGTCGAGCGCGGTGATAATCACCCCGAGCTCGAGCGGAATGCCGAACAGGAGATTGAGGCCGATCGCCGTACCGATCACCTCGGCGATATCGGTGGCGATGATCGCGATTTCCGCCATCACCCAGAGAACGAGCCCGACCGGACGGGGAAAGGCGTCTCGACAGGCTCGCGCCAGATCGCGGCCCGAGCCTATGGCCAGGCGCGCGCACAATGACTGCAGCACGATCGCCATGATGTTGGAAACAAGCGCAACGACCAGCAGCGTGTAGCCGAAGCGCGATCCGCCTGCCAGAGACGTGGCCCAGTTGCCAGGGTCCATGTAACCGACCGCCACCAGATAGCCAGGGCCAAAGAATGCGGCCGCCCTGCGCCACGAAGACTGCTTGCCGCGCACAGCGACGCTACGATGAACGTCGGACAGCGATGGGTCACCGCCACTTGTCTTCCAGCCCTCCGATGTATCCGGCACCCGCTGATCCAACCGAAACCTCCAAAAAATGCTTGTGCAACTCATTTGCATATTCGCGGGTGTTGTTCCAGCGGAGGCTGCGGTGACATTTGCCCGCGGCTACCCCTGCGACCAGCAGACTTCGACGATCAGCAACCGTACCCGGCTCAGTCCCGGTGTCTTTCTTCCGAGACGTGGTTGCGGCTATGACGTTCGACACTGATCTCCCCAGCCAAAGCGCCACCGCAACTCTTCGACCGCGGCTGTGTTCTGAGCATGCCGGACAGTAAAGGCAGGCAGGATTCAAGTGCGCAGTTCCTCGCCGTTTAAAGGGGGCGCCATCTACCGGCGCAATCTCCAGCAAACAAGCGTGGTCGAAGGGCACATCATCTGAAACCGTGAGGTCGGGAATTTAGACTCGTGTCTTGCGCCTAAACGTAGCGCCAACGTGCGAGTCTGGCGATTTATCACGTACCCGACTGATCCGGTCGATATGCCAGAATGTTGTGACCGGGAATGCAGGTCGAAAAATGAATTGAACCCTGGGCGCAGAACGGCTGCAGATGCTTGCCTTGTTCAAGAGGAAGGGGTGGAACACTCGAGCCAACCAATCCGAAAAGATACCTTCTTTGACCAGCGTCAATTTCGTAAGGGGCGTTTTTCTTGCAAGCTGGATAAGCTCGTGGCGGCGATAGCGGCAGGCCGGCGCCGCGATAGAAGCGGAGAAACGACCGGCTATGCCGCTCAGAAAGATCATGATCATCGACGGTCATCCCGATCCGAATGAGGAGCGCTTCTGCCATGCCCTCGTGAACAGCTACGCACTGGCGGCTTCCGGTGCGGGACATACCATCCGACGCGTCACGCTGGCCGGGGTGAACGTTCCGTTCGTGCGATCAGAAGCGGAATGGGAGCAGGAAAGTGTTCCCGCTGATCTCACGGAGGCGCAAGAAGGCATCAGATGGGCCGATCACCTCGTGCTGGTGTATCCGTTGTGGCTGGGAACGATGCCGGCCCTGCTGCAAGCATTCCTCGAACAGGTTCTGCGGCCGGGTTTCGCCGTTGCGCCACGTGACCGCAATTTCGACAGGGGACTGCTGCAGAGCAAATCGGCGCGCATCGTCGTGACAATGGGCATGCCGGCGATGCTATTCCGGGTTTTCATCCTCGCCCAAAACCTGATGGTGCCAAGTCGCAACGTCCTGCATGTTGCGGGTATACGTCCGGTCGTCGCCACGCTGATCGGCGATGTCGGCGGCATAGACGATGCGCGGCGGCGGCGATGGCTGGCGCGCATTGAGCGGCTTGGCCGCCGCGGCGTGTAGCTGGCGCACCGTCAAGCCGGCTTGCCATCCCCTTCGTGCGGCGGATTGATGATCATCGCCATTCGCACCAGTTCGGAGAGGCTCGACGCCTTCATCTTGTCCATGACATTGGCCCGGTAGACTTCCACGGTCTTTGGGCTGATGCCGTGCAGATGCGCGATGATCTTGTTCGGATGGCCGGCGATGAGACCGTTGAAGACATCGCGCTCACGCCCGGACAGCGTCTCGAACCGATCCCGGAAGCAACGGCGCTCGGCATCGAGCCGCCCGGCCTTCTTTGCCATGTCCAGTGCCCGACGGACCGACATGATGAAGAGTTCGTCGTCGAAAGGCTTTTCGAGAAAGTCCAGCGCGCCGATCTTCATCGCCTCCACGGCGAGCGGTATGTCGCCATCACCTGTCATCACGATGACGGGGACACGGACGTCCTCGTGCTTGAGCTGCTTCAACAGGTCGATGCCGGTCATTTCCGGCATGCGCACATCGGTGACGATGCAGCCGCCCGAACCGCGCGGGAAACCGGTCAGGAAGTCGTTCGCGGATGCGTGAGCCTGCGCCTCGATGCCCACCGATGCGAGGAGGAAAACGAGGGCGCGCCGAACCTCATCATCGTCGTCTATTACATGGACCGTCGCCTCACTCATCATCGGCCTTCTTCCTTTGCGTCGTCCGCAGTGTGAAACTGAACGTCGTTCCACCATTGCCACCAGAGTCGACCCAGATGCGTCCGCCATGCGCCTCGACCAGCGTCTTCGAGAGCGAAAGGCCAACACCCATGCCGGTCGGCTTGGTGGTGTGGAACGGCTTGAACAGGTTTTGCGCGATGTTGGGATCGAGGCCAGCGCCGCTATCCGACACGCTGATCCTGACAAGGCCCTCCGCGTGCGCTTGCGTCGATATCCGCAGCACCCGCTCCGATGAAGCCGTCATGGCTTCCAGCGCGTTGCGGATGAGGTTCAACAGGACTTGCTGAATCTGCACCTTGTCGACGAGAACGTTCGTCTCGGCTCCGTCGAGGTCGAAAACGACGCGAACGCCCTTTTCCTTGGCGCCGACCAGTGCGAGCGCTCCAGCCTCCTCGATCAGCTTGCGGAGATCATGGATCTGCTTCTCGGTTTCGCCGCGCGCCACGAATTCGCGCAGGCGACGGATGACTTCTCCCGCCCGCATCGCCTGGCCTGCCGCATGCTGCAGGGCATCGCGGATCATCTCGTCCTGCTTGCCTTCGCGCCCCTCCATCATCCGGCGCGAGCCGTTCAGATAGCTGTTGATCGCCGTCAGCGGCTGGTTGAGTTCGTGCGCCAGCGCCGAGGCCATCTCGCCCATCGCGGAAAGCCGGGAGATGTGGACGAGCTCGGTCTGAAGCTCCTGCAGCCGTGCCTCGGTCTCCTGGCGCTCACTGAGATCGCGGATAAAGCCGGTAAAGAACCTCTCCCCGCCCGAATGCATCTCTCCGACCGACAGCTCCATCGGAAAGGTCGAGCCGTCCTTGCGTTGGCCGACAGCGATCCGACCGATACCAATAATGCGCTTTTCTCCGGTCGAGGCGTAACGGTCGAGATAGCCGTCGTGCCGGTCGCGATAGGGCGATGGCATCAGCAGCTTGATGTTGCGGCCCATAATGTCGCCGGCGGTGCAGCCGAAGAGCTTCTCGGCCGCGGCGCTGAACGACTGGATTGCGCCGCGGGAATCGATGACGATCATGGCATCCGGCACAGTGGCAAGAATGGATTTGAGGTGCGCCTCGCGCGCCGCCGCGCGCGCCCTTGCCTTGCCGGAATATTCACCGAACCAGGAGATGCCGATCCCAAGCAGCGCGAAGGTCAGCGCCCGCGTGAAGGCATTGCTCCAGCCAGCGGATGAGGGGTCGATTATGGCGCTTAGCTCATCGTTGAGCAGAAGATGTCCGACAAGGCTCGTAGTAGTCGCAAACAGGCCTGGTCTTAGCCCACCGATCACTGCGGCGATCAGGACTGGCGGCACAAGCAGCAAATAAAGCGGTTGGCCGCCTATGGCAGGATCGAGCACCCAGCGAAGGCTGAACGTGATGAGAACAAGGGCGAGCGTTACAGCGTAAATCCCGGCCTGCGGCCACTGCCTCAGCAGCGCCGAGCGCAAGTCAGCCAGCGAAAATGCGGGATACGGGAACGAGGTTCTCATTTCATACGAAGATCTGGCAACATATCGGGTGCACGGGTCTACGGTGTCAAAGTTTGCATGATACGGTATCCGGGCAGATATCCAACCGGTTCCGGCTGACGCTACATGGTCGGCATTGACCTCAGGGACATCCCTTAAGATCAATACCTGAATTTGGCTGGCGCCCACATGGACATATCCCTTGTCGGCAGAAGCAGGGGACCTCACCGCCATGTACGCTCAAACGCAAGATGCTGTCGGTCGCACTGTGTCGCGTTCTGCATTCGCGGCCGCAGCTGCCGATCAGCCGAACCTGCTCTCCCGGGAAATCGACGCTCTGGGAACCGCGATGACGTTCCCGCGAAACCGCGTTATCTTCTGCGAGCGGGACCCGGCGGTGTATCTCTACAAGGTCGTGTCGGGCGTGGTGCGGACGTGCCGATTCCTGGCCGACGGGCGTCGTCAGATTGATTCGTTTCACTTCAAGGCCGATATTTTCGGTCTTGCGGCCGGTTCCGAGCACCATCTCTTTGCCGAGGCGGCCACGCATTGCGAGTTGATCGCCGTCAAGCGCCAGGCACTTGCGGTTGCGGCGGCGCAACGAGCCGAACTCGCCGTGGCCATGTTCGATGCCGCAACCGATGAATTGCGAAGAGTCAGTGACCACGTATCTTTGCTCGGCCGGACCAGTGCGGCGGAACGGATCATGAGTTATCTCCGGACATTGCCAACCGAGAGAGTTGGCGACATGCGCGCCATTCCCATCTCGCGTCAGGACATGGCCGACTACCTCGGCCTGACGATCGAGACCGTGTCGCGCACGATGACGCAGCTCGAGGAGACCGGTTTGATCGAGATTGTCGCGACGCGTCAGGTGCGGTTGCGCAGCATGATGTGACGAGAGCGACTGCGCCTCACAATGCCCGGCTTTGCTGTTCAGTCTCGACCGATCAAAAGGACATTTGCCATGAACGAAAGCCAGCTCGCACTCATCGACAGATATTGGCGCGCCGCAAACTATCTGTCGGTCGGCCAGATCTACCTGATGGATAATCCGCTGCTGCGCGAGCCGCTGAGAGCCGAACACGTCAAGCCGAGGCTGCTCGGTCACTGGGGTACGACGCCGGGTCTCAACTTCATATACGCCCACCTCAACAGGGTCATCAAGGAGCGCGACCTCGACATGCTCTACATCTGCGGACCCGGCCATGGCGGTCCGGCAATGGTCGCCAACACCTGGCTCGAGGGGAGCTACAGCGAGATCTATCCGGAAATCGGCCGTGATGCGGGCGGCCTGAAGAGGCTGTTCAAGCAGTTTTCTTTCCCCGGCGGCGTGCCGAGCCATGTCGCGCCCGAGACGCCCGGCTCGATCCACGAAGGCGGCGAACTCGGCTACGCCCTGGTGCATGGGTTCGGCGCTGCCTTCGACAATCCCGATCTGGTCGTCGCCTGCGTGGTCGGCGACGGCGAGGCCGAAACGGGGCCGCTCGCCGCGGCCTGGCATTCGAACAAGTTCCTCAATCCCAGGCATGACGGGGCGGTCCTGCCGATCCTGCACCTCAACGGCTACAAGATCGCCAATCCCACCGTCCTGGCCCGGATGGATGAGGCGGAACTCAAAAACCTCTTCCAGGGATACGGCTATGACCCGTTTTTCGTTGAGGGCAGCGACCCGATGTTGATGCATGGCCTAATGGCGGCCACACTTGACGAGGTGATGGGCCGCATCCACGACATTCAGGTCGAGAGCCGCGCCGGGGGCTGGTCGGGCAAGCGGCCGCGCTGGCCGATGATCGTGCTGCGCAGTCCCAAGGGCTGGACCGGGCCGGTCGAAGTCGATGGGAAGAAGGTGGAGGACTTCTGGCGCTCGCATCAGGTGCCGGTCTCGAAAGCACGCGGCGATGACGGCCACCGCAAAATCCTCGAGGACTGGATGCGCAGCTACCACGCCGAGGAACTTTTCGACGAAGAAGGCCGGCTATTGCCGGAACTCGCCGCGCTGGCGCCCACCGGAGCCAAGCGGATGGGCGCGCTGCCGCATGCCAACGGCGGTTTGCTGAAAAAGGACCTCGACCTGCCCGACTGGAAAAGCCTTGCCCTCGACGTGCCGAAGCCGGGCGCAACGACCGGGGAGGCGACGCGCCTCATGGGCGCCTATCTGCGCGAGGTGATGGCGCTGAACGCCGAGGCGCGCAACTTCCGCCTGATGGGACCGGACGAAACGACGTCCAACCGGCTCGATGCCGTGTTCGACGTCACCGACCGCGTGTGGATGGAACGGATAGAGCCTTACGACGTCGGCCTCGCGCGCGATGGCCGAGTCATGGAGGTGCTGTCCGAGCATCTGTGCCAGGGCTGGCTCGAAGGCTATCTGCTGACCGGCCGGCATGGTCTCTTCTCTTGCTACGAGGCGTTCATCCACATTGTCGATTCGATGGTCAACCAGCACGCCAAATGGCTGAAGACCACGGCGGAATTGGAGTGGCGCAAGCCGGTCGCCTCGCTCAACTACCTTCTCACCTCGCATGTCTGGCGGCAGGACCATAACGGCTTCTCGCACCAGGACCCCGGTTTTGCCGATTTCGTCGCCAACAAGAAAGCCGACACGGTCCGGCTCTATTTCCCGCCAGACGCCAACACGCTGCTTTGGGTGACCGACCATTGCCTGAGGACATGGAACCGGATCAACGTCATCACCGCCGGCAAGCAGCCGGCGCCGCAGTGGCTGACGGCGGACGAAGCGGAGCGCCACTGCACGGCGGGAGCGGGCATCTGGGACTGGGCATCGACATGTCCGGCAGACGTCGAGCCCGACCTCGTTATTGCGTCGGCGGGCGATGTGCCGACCATGGAGGCGCTCGCCGCCACCGAGCTCTTGGCGACGGCTCTGCCGGACCTCAAGATCCGGTTTGTCAACGTCGTCGATCTGATGACACTGCAGTCAAGCAGCGAGCACCCGCACGGCTTCACCGACGCGGTGTTCGATGCCATGTTCACCGCCGACAAGCCGGTGATCTTCGCCTACCACGGCTACCCTTATCTCATTCACCGACTAACCTACCGGCGAACCAACCACCACAATTTCCATGTGCATGGCTTCCGCGAGGAAGGCACGACGACAACACCTTACGATATGGCGGTGCTGAACCAGCTCGACCGGTTTCATCTGGCGCTGGCGGCGTTGCGGCGCTTGCCGCAGTTCACTGACCGCTCGGCGCAGTTCGGTGCCGCGCTGGAAAGGAAGCTTGAAGAGCATAGGGCATATGTCCGCCAACATGGCGAAGACATGCCTGAAATCCGCGACTGGCATTGGTCTGGATTACTCGCTTCGGAAGCAGGGGCTTGATCCCAAGGATGATGTTTCAAGAGGCGCCGCGACGCACCAGCCGATTCGTTCGGCGGATCGGCTGGCTACGGGCGGCCGTTCTGGGGGCCAATGATGGGATACTATCGACGGCCAGCCTCATCGTGGGCGTTGCGACATCCTCCGCTTCGGCCGGCAGTATTCTCGTTGCTGGCGCCGCTGGCCTCGTCGCCGGATCGATGTCGATGGCGGCAGGCGAATATGTTTCCGTCAGTTCCCAGTCGGACGTAGAAAAGGCCGAGCTCGAACGTGAGGCGCTGGAACTCCGGGACGATCCCGTTGCCGAGCACCAGGAACTGGCGCAGATTTACGTCGGCCGCGGCCTCAGCGTGGAACTTGCCAGCCAGGTGGCGACACAATTGATGTCGTCCAATGCACTTGCCGCGCATGCGCGCGACGAGCTCGGGCTGTCGGATGTCACGGCTGCGCGCCCGATCCAGGCCGCCCTTGCATCGGCCCTCAGCTTCGCCATCGGCGCGGCGCTACCACTCCTCATGGTCGTTATCGCTCCGGCCGACGCTCTTGTCCCTGCGGTGTTCATATCATCACTGGCGTTCCTGGCCCTCCTTGGCGCACTCGGCGCCTGCACGGGCGGCGCGAACCCGACGAAAGGAGCCGCAAGGGTGGCGTTCTGGGGCGCCGGTGCGATGGCGTCGACGGCCGGAATAGGAGCGATATTCGGCAGCTCGACCTATTAGCTACTCTGGCTGAAGGAAATTCGACCGAAAGAACAAACTGTGTTGAACCCGGAGTTTGCGACAAAGCAAATTTCTCGGTTGGAACTCTCACCCGTGGCTTTCGCCGCCTGGATGCCGTCGAGATTTCCACCCGTTCTCAAGTAAAAATGAGACGGCGTCTACCGGGTTGGCGTCTATAGTGAGGTCAGCAGTCATGGGGCAAGTTTGGCCGTTCTGCGGTCGCGCGGAAGGCAGCATAGAAGTGCGGCTTCCCGATAATCTGGGAAGCCGCAGATAAACTCTACTTCTTGGTAGAACCACTCTTGTCGCGATGGCCATGCGTGTCGAGATCGCCGGGCTTGTGCCCGGGATGATCATGATGTTCGCCGGCCACTTCCTTCTTGCCCTCTTTGTCGCGGTGACCGTGGGGGTCAAGGTCACCCGGCTTATGACCGGGATGGTCATGGTGCTTACCCGGCTTTTCCTGTGGCATTGTTTCCTCCTTCAGCGTGACGCCAGCTTGCGTGCGTGACTGGAGGAAATGCTTGGACATGGCCTGTTGTTCCCGACAGGTCCCAATTTGCGGTAGAAGCGTGGTCCATCCGCACGTTCCCTCAGAAGTCGGGAGCAGAACGTCTGGCGCGGTCAGCCACCGCCGCAGCGTATGCTATGGTCCGGTTATCGATGCCCAGGGCGGATGGTGGCGGTCGCGCCGACGACGATTTCACCGTCCGTCGTGGCCCCGATGCCGGCGGCGTTGGCCTCGTCGGTATCGATGTGCATCTCTGTGAAGGAATCGGCGCCGATGCGGACAAGTGTGCGCGCAAAGGTAAGCCCGCGGCTGTCGTCGCCCACGTGCACGTCGACATGCTCGCCGTCCTCGAGGCCCAGCCGGGCGGCATCGGCCGGATTGGTGTGGATGTGACGGGCCGCCAGGATCAGCCCTTCCGTCTTCACCGTGCCGGCCGGACCGACGAGCGTGACGGAAGGGGTGCCGTCGAGTTTGCCGCTGTCGCGCACCGGCACGTCGATGCCGAGCGCAAAGCTGTCGGTGCGCGAGATCTCTACCTGCGTGCGCGGCCGCAGTGGTCCAAGGATGGCGACATGGTCGAGGCGGCCCTTTGGTCCCTCGACGGCGACGCGTTCCCGCGCCGCCCAATGGCCGGGCTGGCGCAGCGGGGTCTGCGGCGTTAGTACGTAACCTGGGCCGAACAGCGTATCGGCGGCGGCACCGGACAGATGAACATGCCGCCCCGACACAGCCACGGGGACACGGCCGGTCGAAGGCTTCGGCCCAGCGACCGCCATCGCGGTTTCGCGCGCGATCATCAACTGCTCGGCCGTCTCGGTGACGAGCACCCGCACGCGCGAACCATAGGCCTGGATCTGCGGTGCCGCCTGTCCGGAAAGGTCGGCAGCCTGATTGCGCTCGTGGTCGAGACGAACGCCCATGAACTCGAGGCCATCCAGGATGCGCCGGCGCATGGCGGGCGAGTTCTCGCCGATGCCGCCGGTGAAGACGATGGCGTCGAGGCCGCCCATTGCCGCCGCATAGGCCCCGATATATTTCCGCGCCCGGTAGGCATAGACCTCGATGGCGAGCTGCGCGTCGGCATCGCCCCTAGCAGCCGCATCTTCCAGATCGCGCATATCTGCGGAACCGGCGAGCCCCTTCAGACCGCTCCGGCTGTACAGAGCGTCCTCGATCTCTGCGATGGAGAGGCCGAGTTGGCGGCTGAGGTGGCCGAATGCGCCCGGATCGACATCGCCGGAGCGGGTTCCCATCACAAGCCCTTCGAGCGGCGTCATGCCCATGGAACTGTCCATGCTGACCCCGCGATTGACCGCGCAGATGCTGGCGCCATTGCCCAGATGCACGCTGGCGATCCGAAGGTCGGCGAGGCCCATGCCGATCTCCTCGGCGGCGCGCGCCGCGACATATTTGTGCGACGTGCCGTGAAAGCCGTAGCGCCGCAATCCGGCTTCCCGCCAGGCCTTCGGCACGGCGTAGGTGGTGGCGAAGGGCGGGTTCGACAGATGGAACGAGGTGTCGAACACGGCGACCTGCGGGATTTCGGGCCACAGGCGCCGGCTGAGTGCGATCGCCTCCAGATTGGCGGGATTGTGCAGCGGCGCGAGCGGCGTCAGCGTCTCGATGCGCGCTATCGTAGCCTCGTCGAGGATTACTGGCGCCGCGAACAGAGAACCCCCATGCGCCACGCGATGTCCCACCGCCTCGAGCGAACCCAATCCGAAGCGGTCGAGAGTCGCTGGAACCTCGGCGATCGACGCTGCGACGCCATCGCATTCCGCGGTCCGGCGTTCCTCCGTGCCCGCGTGGCGGATGCGCACCTCGCACCCACCGTCGCGAAAGCGCTCGTAGGATCCTTTTAAGACCTCACGGGCCTCGCCATCGATGCGGAAGACGCCGAATTTCAGGCTCGAGCTTCCGACGTTGAACACCAATACAAGCATGACGGGTCCTTGATACGGTTCGCGGCTTTGGCAGCCGGGACAGGTCTGTCTCCCAGCCCACTCAGGCGGCAATGAATACTTTCGCCATGAAGGCCAGGGAAAGATATTGATTTTGGTCAAACAAGGGAACGAGAGCGCAGCCTAGAACTCGGCTTGGAACGCGCGCAGTCGACAGGCAGGCGCCGCGACGAAAGGTGTGCGAATGGCTGGCTCCAACAACGTCCCCTCGGCTTTCCGTCATGTCCGTCTGGTTCTCGCACGGGAGCCGGGCCATCCCGCCGGCGATCCGGACGACGGCTACGATCTCATGGTGCCGTTGACGACCGATGGGCGGTTGGACGCGGATCTCTGGCGGGCACACCGCGATGGCTGTCGTGTACGCCGCTTCACGCCTGGAACGGAGGATCGGATCGGACGCCTGCGCCGCAAACCCGGCGGTCAATGGTTCGTCGACTATGAGGAAGGCGATCGCGACGATGAGGCGGGCTTCCGCCTCCGCGAGGAACGCTTCGTTCCCGGCGAATACGTCTCGATCAGCCGGGCGGGCCGCATGCACACCTACCAGGTCGCGCGGGTCGAGAAACCGACCTAAGCTGAACATTTTGGAGCCGTAGCCATGTACAAGCATATCCTCATCCCCACCGACGGATCGGAAGTCGCACAGAAGGGCGTCGATCATGGATTGTCACTGGCCAAGGCTCTGGGCGCGCGCGTCACCATCTTGACGGTGACCGACCGCTATCCGCTGCCGGTCGGAGGCCTTGGTGCGGAGTGGGCGCCCACGACGGACGAACTGGCAAGTTTCCAGGAAAGCCAGAAGCAGAGCGCGGAGCGAATTCTGGACGCCGTGAAGCGTGCCGCCGACAAACTCGGTGTCACCGCTGCCACCCTCCATATTCCTGAGGCCCACCCCGCCGAGGCCATCGTCGATGCGGCGCGGACCGAGGGCTGCAGCCTCATCGTGATGGCCTCGCACGGCCGGCGCGGGCTCGGGCGTCTGCTTCTCGGAAGCCAGACTGCCGACGTTCTGGCGCACAGCCCGGTGCCCGTGCTGGTCGTCCGCTGACAGCGGACCGTTTGAAGAACCGAGAAGGATGCCGATCTTGAAGCTCCAAGCCTTACTTCCCCTCGTCACGTATCCCGATGCCAACAGCGAAATCATCGCGCCGAATGCTGCCGCGGTCGCGCGCTACCTCGGCGCCGACCTCCATGCGCTGGCGCTCGAGGCCGACATTCCGGCGGTTTCCAACGCGTTGTCGAATGTGGTGATGAACCTTCCGGAAATGATCCGCGACGCCGAGAAACTCAGCGCGCGGCGCAGCGCCGACCTTCGCGCCGCGGTCACGGCGGCATGCGCGACGGCGGATGTCGCCCTGACGACGGAGACGATCCGCGGCCATCTGCCCGTCCTTTCCGACCTCGCCGCGGAACACGCACGCTATCACGACATCTCGCTGGTCGGCTGGAGCGGGGGTAATCCCGGAACACAGATGCTGGCCGAAGCGGTCGTGTTCGGATCGGGGCGTCCGACGCTTCTTTTTTCCGAAGCGCGGCCCGAAGTTAGGCTCGATCACGTCGCTGTAGCCTGGGATGCCAGCAGGGTTGCGGCGCGCGCGCTGGCCGACGCCCGGCCGCTCCTCAAGCGAGCTTCGGCTGTCACGGTCATCATGATCACGGACGAGAAGCCGCTCAGCACCGTCGCCGGGGAGAAACTCGCCGGGCATCTGCGTGAGCTGGGGCTGCCGGCTCAGTTGCAGACATTCAGGCTTGGCGGGCGCCCGGTCGCTGAGGCGCTGCAGGACAACGCCGCCGCCATCGGCGCGAATGTCCTGGTGATGGGCGGGTTCGGCCATTCAAGGCTTCGCGACTTCGTGCTCGGCGGCGCCACCGAAGGGGTACTGGCCGACCTCAAGATGCCGGTGCTGCTGTCGCACTGAACCGGGCAGGATATGGAGCGCGCGCCCCGGTCCGTGCGTTGCAGGACGCGTCGGATGCCGGCCAAGTCGGGTGAAGTCTGGCGTGAACCGAACCGACTTTTTCGACGCGAAGGAGCACGACATGCAGGTCCGCACACTCGACCGGTCGGAATGCATCCGACTGCTCTCAGTCAATCGTCTCGGCCGGCTGGCCTGTTCGCTGGACGGTCAGCCCTATGTCGTTCCCATCCACTTCGCTTACGCCGACAATTCTCTCTACGCCTTTTCCCTGCTCGGCAGAAAAATCGACTATATGCGGTCCAATCCCAAGGTATCGATGCTGGTCGAGGAGCACGGTCCCCGCCGCGCATGGAAAAGCGTCGTTGTCGACGGCCGGTTCGAGGAACTGCCTGACCGGGTCGGGCACAAGCACGATCGGGATCATGCCTGGTCATTGCTGAGCCGCCATGCGGCATGGTGGGAACCGGGCGCTCTCAAGCCTGTCATCCCGCCCATGAGCGATCATGCGACCCATGTGTTCTTCCGCATCGTCATCGATCGATTATCGGGCCGCGAGGCAAATGAAGACGATTGATGAGGGGACAGACCTCCAAGGCCTCTTTGATTTTTCTCAAAGTCGGACGGCTCGAGCAATGCCAACATAAGCCAATTGCAATCGGGGAAACGCGAGATGCCGTTCAAGACAGTGCTCACCATTGTTTCACCGCATCGGGGTGACGACGACTTGAAGATGGTCGCCACACTCTGTGGCGAGACCGAGGCACATCTTTCAGTCGTCATCCTGACGCCGGCGCCGCCGCCGCCGATCGGTCACCACGCAATCGGCTGGTTCGAGCAACTTGAACGCGACGAGCACGCGCTCAAGCGGCGCACAGCGGCCGTGTCGAGATTGCTGGCGTCGTCCGCAGTCTCCTCGGACCTTTGGACGGTCTATCCGGAAGTGCCCTATCTGGACGATGTCGTCGGCCGCCGCGCCCGCTATGCCGACATCACGGTGCTCGGCCCTGAATTGCTTTCCGACGAGACGCTGAAAGCAAAGGCTCTTGAGGGCGCGCTGTTTTCATCCGGAAAGCCGGTTTTGCTGATTCCCGCGGGCGCCAAAGCCTCGCTCAAGCCGAAGCGGGTCAACGTCGCCTGGGATTCCCGCGTCGAAGCGTCGAATGCTGTCGCGTCATCCCTGGATATGCTGAGAACGGCCGAGGAGGTGCGTCTTGTGCTTGTCGATCCCGTACAGGGCGAGGGCGCTCAGGGCGCCGAGCCCGGTGCGGACGCTGCCACCTATCTGGCCCGGCATGGCGTCAAGGTCGTGGTCGATCGTCTGCCGTCGCAGGGGCAGCCGATTGCCGAAGTCCTCGGCCGGCACGCAATCGATACGGCGGCCGAAGTTCTCGTGATGGGCGCCTATGGCCATTCGCGCCTGCGCGAGCGCCTGTTCGGCGGCGTAACGCGCTCGATGATCGAGACGCCGCCGCTTCCCGTCCTGATGGCCCGGTAGTGGCGCAGGCGCTTCTCCGCCCTATCCTGATTGTCCGACACCCGCCCCAAGGCGACGTCCAGCAGGAGGAAGAACCGTTGAATGCGGAGGGCCAGTCGGATTTCATCGCCTTCCTGACGGCGCCCGTTTCATATGGTCTTGCCGGTCCGGTGGAGGTGATCGAGACCCATATTTCGCGGATCTTTCTTGTGGGTGATCGCGCCTTCAAGACGAAGCGTGCGGTTGGTCTGCCCTATGTCGACTTCTCGACGGCCGATCTTCGGCTGGCCGCCTGCCGCCGCGAAGTCGAGCTCAACAACGCCACGGCTCCCGGGATCTATCTCCGCGTGCGCCGCATCACACGCCAAGCGGACGGCGGTCTTGCCTTCGACGGGGACGGTCCCCTGGTCGATGCGGCCATCGAGATGAGGCGCTTCGACCAGACCGCGCTTTTCGACCGCATGGCCGGGCCCGGTCGGCTGACGCCGGCCCTCATGACCAAAACGGCGCGCATGATTGCCGACTTCCACCACCATGCGCCGATCGCGCATACCGACGGCGGCGCCGAGATGAGGACGGCTTTGTCCTGTTGCCCGTCTTCATGGCAATCCGCGCTGCGGTGCGTGCGCACGTCACCGCCACTCAGGCACACGAAAGCGGCGATCCCTCGGGCGTTTTGAACCGGGAGGCGAAAGCCTATTTCCTGCTCGCAGGCAAACTGCTGGAGCCCCATCCGGGACGCCTTGTGGTGATCGGTGGACTGAGCGGCTCCGGCAAGACTACGGTCGCGGAACAACTCGCCCCGGTGATAGATCCTCCGCCTGGGGCGCGCATCGTGGAGAGCGATCGCATCCGCAAGGCGATGCACGGTGTTCCGGCGGAAACCCGTCTTCCCGAAAAGGCCTATAGACCGGAGGTGTCCGACCGGGTCTATCGCGACATGGTTGCGCGCGCAGCTCGCATCCTCGACCAGGGCGGCTCGGTGGTCGCCGATGCGGTTTTTGATCGTCCATCGGATCGGGATCGGATTGCGCGAATGGCGCGCGATCGGAACTTTCCGTTTCTCGGTGTCTGGCTGGAAACCGCGCCTACGGTCCTGCGCGAGCGGGTCGAAGGGCGCGAACAAAGTCCTTCCGACGCGACCAGCGATGTCCTTTCGCGTCAGCTTCAACGGGATGTCGGGACGCTGGACTGGCGCAGGGTAGATGCGGGACGCGATGTCGGCGCGATCGTGCGCGAGATCCTCTCGCTCCCCGCAGATGACGCGGCCGGTCCTCCGGACCGGCCGCGATCCATTGTCTGCACGCGCCTCAATCTGCTTTGAAGCTCTTGCGGATGAGAACGAGCGTGGGATCGTCCGGGTAAGGG
The DNA here is from genome assembly GCF_016793485.1 of Mesorhizobium sp. Lineage (GTDB taxonomy): Bacteria > Pseudomonadota > Alphaproteobacteria > Rhizobiales > Rhizobiaceae > Mesorhizobium_K. Next base: position 31,146 of record NZ_JAEULZ010000011.1, read on the forward strand.
CTCGCTGTGAAGCCCTGCTGCCGCTCAAGTTCGATCGCCTCGTGGTTCTGGCGGCTCTCGAGAGATTCAAGAACCTTCACCCCCATGGCCTGCGCATGGGCCGAGACGTGACGCAGCAGTTCCCATCCGACGCCCTTGTGCTTGTAGTCGGAGCGCACCGAAATCGCGACCTCGGCTCTTCCAAGCCCTTCCTCGCAGACGAGCATCGCCGTGCCGATGATCGGCGTTCCCTCAGGCGCGAAGGACAGAAAGTTCTCGGTCCGGCCGTGATCGACCCTCAGCATGTCGACCAGTCGGTCATGGCTCACTTCCCGGATGCCGCCGAGAAAGCGGAACCGAAGATCATCTGGCGCGACATGCCTGAAGAATTCCGCCAGCGCGGCTTCGTCGTCGGGACGTGCGGCGCGGACATGGAAGACGAGGCCGGAGCGGGTTTCGACGGCGGTCGTCTCACCATGGTCGGTCATATTCGGTTCCTGATTTGCAAGACCCGCGCCGGCCGGTGAGGCGCACTCGATGATGACCTTCAAAGCGCCTGTGCTGGATGCGCTGCCGAACGTCTCATAGGCCTCGAGGATCTGGTCGAGGGCGAACCGGTGGGTGACGAGCTTTCCGGCTTCGAGCTTTCCGGACTGGACCGTTTTCAGAAGCATCGGTGTCGTGACGGTGTCGACGAGCCTGGTCGTGATGGCGATGTTGTGCGACCAGAGCTTTTCCAGGTGAAGGTCCGCCTTCGCGCCGTGGACGCCAACATTGGCGATGATGCCGCCAGCCGCCACGATCTCCTGACAAAGCTCGAACGTTGCCGGGATACCGACCGCCTCGATAGCGGTGTCGACGCCGCGGCCGCCGGTCAGCGCCATCACCTCGCGGGCAGCGTCTTCGCCTGACGCCTTGATCGTATGTGTGGCTCCGAAGCGCTTCGCCATCTCGAGCCGGTTCTCGTCGAGATCGACCATGACGATTTGGGCGGGCGAATAGAATTGCGCCGTGAGCAGCGCTGCCAACCCGACGGGACCGGCGCCGACGATCGCCACCGTGCCGCCGGGCTGCACCTTGCCGTTGAGCACGCCGCATTCGAAACCCGTGGGTAGGATGTCGCTGAGCATCACCAGCGCGTCCTCGTCGGCGCCATCGGCGATCGCGTAGAGGCTGGTGTCGGCATGCGGGATGCGGACATATTCGGCCTGGGTGCCGTCGATCGTGTTGCCGAGGATCCATCCGCCGGTCGCGCAGTGGGAATACATACCGCGGCGGCAATGTTCGCATTTCCCGCATGCGGAGATGCACGAAATCAGGACGCGATCGCCTTTCCGGAATTGCGTGACGCCGGCTCCGACTTCGGTAATGACACCGAGGCCTTCGTGCCCAAGGATGCGACCCGGCAAGCAACTGGGCACATCGCCTTTCAGGATATGCAGATCCGTGCCGCAGATCGTGGTCTTGACGATATTGACGACAGCATCGGTTGCGGATTCGATGACCGGCAGCGGTCGCTCCTGAAGCGATTTCGCGCCGGGACCTTCGTAAACCAAAGCTTTCATGCAAGATGCTCCTGAGCCTGCGCGGGGCGGGATCGATTATCGGGACGCCCCTTATCTTGGCTCGGATTTTGCCCACCTGTTCGATTGTCGCTTTGACTTTGGTCAAGGTTACCGGTTGGAGCGAACAAGCGAGCTTGACCGGTCCGGCACTTGGCAGCGGCCCATCGACACTCGTGAGAGTGCCGGCTCGACTGTCCTGTGGCTCGCTCATCTCGGTATGGGCGGTCTCCCGAAACTTGATTTTTCTCAATGTCAGCGGTCGAACTGGCGGGCATCCCTGCCAGCGGCGCAATTCACCAGCCGATCTTATCGATGACCGACATGGTGTCGTAGCTCAAATCACATCAGCCGCCTGATCATCGTCGGGCCGGCCTGATCCGACAAACATCGCCGGTCGCGGACCAAATGAAGCCTGCTGCATCAGTTGCACGACTGGAGGACTCATGGGCGTCAGCCTCACACCCGGCAACAAATGCCTGGAAGGCCGCAGCGATGCGTAATCGAATAAGACTGCTGTTCGGCAGCGGTTGGTTTTGGATTTTTGCGATTGCAGCCGCGGCGCTGCTTGGATGGTATCTGACACAGCGTCTGGCGGAAGCGCCGCTGCCGCCGGGCATCGCCTTCGGCAACGGCCGTATCGAAGCGGTCGCCATCGACATCGCCCCCCGTACTGGCGGCCGGATCAGGGAGATCGCCGTCGAGGAAGGCCAGGCCGTCTCGGCCGGGCAGGTTCTCGCCAACATGGATACGCAGCAACTTGAAGCCCAGCTTCGGGAGGCGCGCGCGCAACTGCAGCGCGGCCGGATTGCTCGGAGCGTTGCCGAAAGCGGTGTAGCCCAAGCCGAGGCGGAGCTTGCCGCGGCGCGCGCCGTGGTCGCGCAACGGCAGATCGAACTCGATGCGTCGGCGCGCAAGCTTGGCCGCTCTGAACAGCTCGCGCGCAGCAATTCGATATCGCAGCAGGTTTTGGACGACGATCGCGCCCGCATGGAAGGCGCGCGTGCCGCCCTCGATGCCGCGCGAGCCCAAGTTGCTGCCGCGGAGGCCGGAATAGAGACTGCGCGTGCGCAGATTGTCGATGCCGACGCCGTCATCGAGGCCGCCGAGGCCACCATCGAGCGGATCCAGGCCGACATCGATGACAGCGCCCTACGCGCGCCCCGAAGCGGGCGGATCCAGTATCTCGTCGCGCAGCCCGGTGAAGTCGTGGCAGGTGGCGGGCGGGTGCTCAATCTCATAGATCTCGGCGACGTCTACATGACGTTCTTTCTCCCGACGGCGGAGGCCGGGCGGCTGCGGCTTGGGGCAGAGGCCCGCATCGTGCTCGATACTGCGCCAGACGTGGTCGTGCCCGCCACCGTATCCTTCATATCCGACCTTGCCCAGTTCACGCCGAGGACGGTGGAAACCGCCGACGAGCGGCAAGGGCTGATGTTCCGCGTCCGCGTGCGTATCGCCCCCGAACTCCTGCAGAAATATTCCGACTACGTGAAGCCGGGCCTGCCGGGGGTGGCCTATGTGCTTATCGACCCGAACGCGGCTTGGCCGGAGCGCCTGGCCACGGGGCTTCTCGAATGATGGACGACGTGTCGCAAGACGTGGCACCCGTCGTTGCCCGCCTGCAGGGCGTAAGCTACGTCTTCGGCAGGACGCGCGCGCTCGCCGGCGTGACGCTCGACTTTCCCGCTGGTGGCATCGTCGGCCTGATCGGGCCGGATGGAGTCGGCAAGTCCACCCTGCTCTCCCTGATCGCCGGCGCGCGCAAGGTGCAGGTCGGCCGAGTCGAAACATTGGGCGCCGACATGCGAAGCGCGCGTCAACGCCGCGACGTCGGTCCGCGCATCGCGTACATGCCCCAGGGGCTGGGTAAGAACCTCTACCCGACGCTGTCTGTGTTCGAGAACATCGATTTTTTCGGACGTCTGTTCGGGCATCCCCGGGAGGTGCGGGAGCGACGCATCGGCGAACTGCTGGCGGCGACGGGGCTCGCCCCGTTCGCAAGCCGCCCCTCCGGCAAGCTCTCGGGAGGTATGAAGCAGAAGCTCGGCCTCTGCTGCGCGCTCATCCACGATCCGGACCTGCTCATCCTCGACGAGCCGACCACCGGCGTCGATCCGATGGCGCGGCGCCAGTTCTGGACCCTGATCGATACGATCCGTGCTGGCCGGCCCGGCATGGGCGTCATCGTCGCCACGGCCTATATGGAGGAGGCCGCGCGTTTCGACTCGCTCGTGGCGATGGATGGCGGACAGGTCTTCGCCACCGGAACGCCGGATGACCTCCGGCGACGGACAGGGACTTCGTCGCTGGACGAGGCCTTCATCGCCTTGATGCCGGAAGCCAAGCGCCGGCTTCATCGCAGCGTCGTCATCCCGCCACGCTCCTTGAGCGGCGACGACCAGCCCGCCATCGAGGCGGACGGATTGACGATGCGCTTCGGAGACTTCACGGCGGTTGACAGGGTGAGCTTCCGCATTCCGCGCAGCGAGATCTTCGGGTTCCTGGGCTCTAACGGTTGTGGCAAGACCACGACAATGAAGATGCTGACGGGCCTGCTGCCGGCCAGCGAGGGGACCGCACGCCTGTTCGGGCAACAGGTCGATGCCAGCGACATCGCCACGCGGCGCCGCGTCGGCTACATGTCGCAGTCGTTTTCCCTCTATTCCGAACTGACGGTCCGCCAGAACCTCGACTTGCATGCCCGGCTGTTCGATCTGCCTGCACGTGACATTCCGGCACGTATCGACGAGATGACCCGGCGCTTCGGACTTTCCGAGGTCCTCGACACGTTGCCCGCTGCCCTGCCGCTCGGCCTGACGCAACGCCTGTCGCTGGCGGTCGCCATGATCCACGCGCCCGAAATCCTGATCCTCGACGAGCCTACGTCCGGCGTGGACCCGATCGCCCGCGACGCGCTGTGGCAGAGCTTCGCCGACCTGTCGCGCAAGGACGGCGTCACCATCTTCATTTCTACCCATTTCATGAGCGAGGCTGAGCGCTGCGACCGTATTTCGCTGATGCATGCCGGCAAGGTGCTGATCAGCGACACACCGGCGGCGATCATCGAGACGAGCCGCAGCCCGAACCTCGAGCAGGCCTTTGTCCATTATCTTGAAACGGCAATCGCCGACGCAGATGGCCGCGACCCTTCCAGAAACCGTCAAATAGAGATCCGCCCGTTGGACCCGTCTCCGACGTCGGCCGCGCCGGCGGATATCACGGGGGCGACGGCCGGCAGCCTCAACTTGCGGCGTCTTCTGAGCTATGCGAGGCGGGAGACCCTCGAACTGCGCCGCGACCCGATCCGCGCCGCCTTCGCCTTTCTCGGCAGCATCCTGCTGCTCTTTGTGATCGGCTACGGAATCAACATGGACGTCGAGGACCTGCCTTACGCGGTCCTCGACTACGATCAGACGACCTTGAGCCGCGACTATACCCAGCAGATCGCGGGATCGCGCTTCTTTTCCGAACGTCCTCCGATTGCGAGCCCTGACGAAATGGACCGGCGCATGCGCAGCGGCGAACTCAGCCTGGCCATCGAGATCCCGCCAGGGTTCGCCCGCGACCTCTCGGCTGGCCGGACAGTCACGATCGGTGCGTGGATCGACGGCGCGATGCCGACCCGGGCCGAAACCGCCAAAGGTTATGTCGAGGGTCTGCACGCCTACTGGCTGGCGGAAAAGGCGAGACAACTGCTCGGGCGGACCGCACTCACGGGAGCGTTCGAGCTCGAACCGCGATTTCGCTACAATCCAGCGCTGGAGAGCCTCATCGCGATCGTTCCGGCGGTCATCGCTTTGGTGCTTCTGTTCATTCCCACCATGCTGGCGACGCTGTCGATCGTGCGCGAAAAGGAGATGGGCTCGATCGTCAATCTCTACGTCACGCCGGTTTCGAGGCTGGAGTTCCTGCTCGGCAAGCAACTTCCCTATGTCGCACTCGCCATGATGAATACCGCGACGCTGACGATGTTCGCGATCCTTGTGCAGGGTGTGCCGTTCGCGGGCAGCCTCCTCGCCTTCGCCGCCGGGGCGCTGCTTTACGCCTTCGCTTCGACAGGGCTCGGTCTGCTGATCTCAAGCTTCATGAACAGCCAGATCGCCGCGATCTTCCTCGCCACGCTCGTGACCATGCTGCTCGCGGTCGAATACTCCGGCATGCTCGATCCGGTCTCCTCCATGGAGGGATCGGCGGCGCTGATCGGCTCGATCAATCCAGCCACGCACTTCGTCACGATCGCGCGCGGAACCTTCTCCAAGGCGCTCGCATTTTCGGAACTGCGAACCTCCTTCGTTCCCCTGCTCATCGCGGCTCCGGCATTGCTGGGGCTCAGCGTCATTCTGCTACGCAAGCAGGCGCGATAGCCATGCGGATTTCCACCATATGGCGCTTGGGCATCAAGGAGTTGTGGGGGCTCGTGCGCAACCCGGCGCTGCTGGCCCTGATCGTCTGGGCATTCACGGTCCAGATCTATGCTGCCGCGACGGTGATGCCCGAAACACTCAACAAAGCGCCGATCTCGATCGTGGACGAGGACCAATCCCCCTTGTCGTTGCGCATAGCCTCGGGCTTCTACCGACCGCAGTTCAATCCGCCGCAGCTGATCTCCCTTTCGCAGATGGACCGCCGCATGGATGCCGGTCTCGATACCTTTGCCCTGGTCATCCCGGCCGGCTTCCAACGCGACGTCCTGGCGGGAAGCGCGCCGGCAATCCAGCTCAACATCGACGCCACGCGCATGACCCAGGCCTTCACCGGCGCCGGCTACGTCCAGGCCATCGTGTCCGGCGAGGTCGAGGAATTCGTTCGGCGTTATCGGGCGGTCGAGGCGGCGCCCGTCGAGCTCGTCCTACGCTCCCGCTTCAATCCGGGCCTTGATGCCAGCTGGTACGGCGCAATGATGGAGGTGGTGAACAACGTCTCCCTGCTGTCGGTCATTCTTGCCGGTGCGTTCCTGATCAGGGAACGCGAGCGCGGCACCATCGAGCATCTGCTTGTCATGCCGGTGACGCCGACCGAGATCATGATCGGCAAGATGTGGCCCACCGCGCTCGTCGTCTTCATCGCCGCGCTCCTGGCCGTCGCGGTGGTGATACGGGCCTGGCTGGCGATCCCTGTCGCGGGTTCGCTCTGGCTGCTCATGCTGGGTCTGCTGCTGCAACTGTTCGCGACGACCTCGCTCGGCATTCTTCTTGCCACGCTCGCTGGTTCGATGCCGCAGTTCGGCCTCCTGCTGATGCTCGTGCTTTTTCCGCTTCAGGTGCTGGCCGGCGGCGTCACGCCCGTGGAGAACATGCCGCAATTCGTCAGGATCCCGATGACGATGGCGCCGGATACGCACTTTGTGGCCCTGGCAAGGGCTATTCTCTTCCGCGGCGCGGGATTGGAAGCGATCTGGCCGCAATTGACGGCTCTCCTCGCCATCGGCTCGGCCTTTTTTGCAACCTCGCTGTGGCGGTTCAGAAAATCTCTGCGGTGAAGACCGCATGGGAACGGTTGCCGACTTCCTGCGCACCCGCATGTCGCTTCGCAGGCGGTCGCCCTCGAAGGCGCAGGCCTTCACAACGCTCCACGACCATGTGCGCCGTCATCGACTGACATCAAGCCGCGGGCGAAATGCCGATCACAGGAAAAGTCGATGATGGACTGCATCGGCTCGTGCGTCTTTGATTTTCATCAAAGACGGCGCGGTCGGATCCGCCCATTGTCGAGCCGTATCGGTGTTGAAGCTCAAACTGGGGGTGCGCATGTCCGAAGCATCAGTCGCTCAGGATCCCGTTCGTTCGCGGATCAAGGTTCGGGCCTATGAGATATGGCTGGCCGAAGGCTGTCCGAGTGGCTGCGAGCTCGATCACTGGCTTCGGGCGGAAGCGGAGGTGGCCGGCCAACCAGCATCCGACATTGAGCATCGCGCTGTCGGCGTGAAGGCAGAATGATTGTCGCTTCGGTAATGCAGGCCGGCAGCCGCTGCTCCGGTCCAGATGATCATGTGAAAGCCTGGCGCTGTCTTATCGTGCGTTGGCCATCAGGGTCCGTCTGCCGGGCTGCCCAACCACCTGCGCGAAACCCGTTGCGTGACCTCCTATCCGGCGATGCGACGCGATGCCGAGCGAGGGCGCAATGGTAGCGGGACTGACTGTGTCGGAGCGCCAACTGGCTCTCCTGGTGCTGGGCCTTCTGGCATCTGGCGGCCTTGCGATGGCTGCTGCTGGTCGCGGCGACCCGTTGGGTGCGCACGGCTTCATCGTGCTGATCATCAGCGTCGCGCTGGCTTTCCTGGTTCTCTCGCGCTACCATGATCCCGAACCCTCCCAGGAACGGCTGTCCGAATACTACGACGACCCGACGCGCGTCGGCATCGTGCTGGCGATGATCTGGGCCGTCATCGGCATGTTCTTCGGCGTCTGGGTTTCGGCGCTACTTGCCTGGCCTGAACTGACGTTCGTCGATCAGGCTTGGGCCAGCTTCGGTCGCATCCGTCCAGTCCATACCAGCGGCGTGATCTTCGGCTTCGGCGGCAACGCGCTCATCGCCACGTCATTCCACGTGCTGCAACGTACGACGCGGGCGCGCCTGCCCGATCAGTTCAGCCCGTGGTTCGTGCTGATCGGCTACAACCTGTTCTGCATCGTAGCCGCATCCGGCTATCTGATGGGCGTGACGCAGTCGAAGGAATATGCCGAGCCGGAATGGTACGCCGATTTCTGGCTGGTCATCGTCTGGGTCGTCTATTTCGCGATCTACATCCGCACGCTGATGCGGCGCAAGGAGCCGCACATCTACGTGGCCAATTGGTACTACATGGCCTTCATCCTGGTCGTGGCGGTGCTGCACATTGTCAACAACCTTGCTCTCCCGATCTCGGCCGGCAGCGCCAAGAGCTATACGATCTGGCCCGGCGTGCAGGACGCCATGGTGCAGTGGTGGTACGGCCACAACGCCGTGGCCTTCTTCCTGACGGCCGGCTTCCTCGGCATGATGTACTATTATCTGCCCAAGCGCGCCGAGCGACCGATCTTCTCCTACCGGCTGTCGATCATCAGCTTCTGGGGCATCACCTTCATGTATATGTGGGCGGGCTCCCACCATCTTCACTACACGGCGCTGCCGCAGTGGGTGCAGACACTTGGGATGACCTTCTCGGTGATGCTGCTGGTGCCATCCTGGGCTTCGGCCGGCAATGCGCTGGCAACACTCAACGGCGCCTGGCACAAGGTCCGCGACGACGCAACGCTGCGCTTCATGATGGTCGCGGCCGTCTTTTACGGCCTCTCGACTTTCGAGGGATCCTTCATGGCGATCCGCGCCGTCAACTCGCTGTCGCACTACACCGACTGGACCGTGGCGCATGTGCACGCGGGCGCGCTCGGCTGGGTGGCGATGATCACCTTCGGTTCGTTCTACGCGCTGGTGCCCTGGATGTGGAAACAGGAGCGCATGTATTCGCCGAAGCTGGTCGAAGTGCACTTCTGGCTCGCTCTGTCGGGCACCATCATTTACGTCTTCGCCATGTGGAACGCAGGCATCATCCAGGGCCTGATGTGGCGCACCTACAACGACAGCGGCACGCTCGCCTATTCCTTCATCGAGAGCATGGTCGCGATGCATCCCTACTACATCGCACGGACCGTCGGCGGGCTGTTCTTCCTGGCTGGCGCCGTGGTCGGCTTCTACAACATCATCATGACGATCCGCATGGCGCGCCGCGGCGCGGCGGCGCCCGACAGCGCCTCCGACGTGCCGGCTGTCGCCGTCCAGCCGGGGGAGTGAAGCAATGCCCCGGTTTCACCGAAAACTCGAGCGCAGCGCCATTGGCTTCGTGCTTGCCATCATCGGCGTCTCCGCGATCGGCGGGTTCGTCGAGATCGCTCCCTTGTTCACCATCGACGAGACGGTGGAAAAGGTGCCGGACATGCGCGTCTACACGCCGCTCGAACTCGCCGGCCGCAACATCTATGTTCGCGAAGGCTGCTACGCCTGTCACAGCCAGATGATCCGCACGTTGCGCGACGAGGTCGAGCGCTACGGTCCCTACTCGCTGGCCGTCGAGTCACAATATGACAGGCCGATGCTGTGGGGGTCGAAGCGGACGGGACCGGATCTGGCGCGTGTCGGTGGAAAATATTCCGACGCATGGCATGTCGCTCATCTCAACAATCCGCGCGACGTGGTGCCGGAATCGATCATGCCTCGCTACGGCTGGCTGCTGGGCAACACGCTAAGAACCGATGATCTTGGCGCGAGCCTTTCCGCACAGCAGATGCTCGGCGTGCCCTATACGGACGCCATGATCGCAAACGCCGCCGCCGATGCATACGGACAGGCGGCGCCGGATAGTGGCCAGTCCTCCGGCGTCGGCGAGCGCTACGGCGAGGCGACCAATGTCCGCGCTTTCGACGGCGATCCCGGCCGGCTCACCGAAATGGACGCGCTCGTCGCCTACCTGCAGGTCCTTGGCAAACTCACCGACGCCGCGCAGAAACAGGCGACGGAGGCGAACCCGGAGACCGCCCCGCAAGTCGAGGAGGACTGAGGGCATGGGCTTCGATCACGACCAACTCGTCGCCTTCGCCCAGAAATGGGGACTGCTCTATTTCCTGGCGCTTTCAGCGGGCGTCGCGATCTACGCATTGTGGCCTTCAAACAGGAAGCGGTTCGATCGCGCCAAGCACAGCGTCCTCGATAAAGACGACCGACCCGATGGGGCACGCCATGGCAAGCGGTAGCCACGATCCAGTTACCGGCAGACAGACGACCGGCCATGAATGGAACGGCATCGAGGAACTGGATAGCCCGGTGCCTCGCGTCGTCCTGTTCTTTCTTGCGGTGACTGCGGTCTTCGCGGTCGGCTACTGGATCCTGATGCCGGCCTGGCCGACAGGCTTGTCCTATACGAAAGGCCTGCTCGGCATCGACCAGCGCCAGCTTGTTACACGGCAAGTGGAAGACGCGGCGGCCGCGCGCTCGGCCTTGACGAACAGGATCGCCACGGAGGATTTCGTGTCTCTCGCCGCTGACGATCAGGTCATGACCTACGTGCGGGACAGCGGGAGAACGCTCTTCGCAGACGCCTGCTCGGCCTGCCATGGCGCAGGGGGCAAAGGCGGCCCCGGCTTTCCGGACCTGAAAGGCGGATCCTCGCTATGGGGGAGCGATGCCGCGACGATCGCCGAGACGATCCGGGTCGGCATCAATTCGGCCCATCCCGATACGCGCGTCTCGCAGATGCTCGCCTTCGGCCGCGACGGCATCCTCGAAAGGGACGCGGTTCTTGCCGCCAGCGCCTATGTCCGGTCGCTGTCCGGTCAGAAACTGACGAACGTGGAGCAAGGCCGCGTCGAAACGGGCAGGACCGTGTTCGCCGAGAGCTGCGCCTCCTGTCATGGCGCCGCCGGCAAGGGGCAGCCAGACCTTGGCGCACCCGACCTGACCGACACACGCTGGATATATGGCGGCGACGCGCAGTCCGTCCACGCGTCGATTTATTCCGGACGCCAAGGCCAGATGCCGGCCTGGGAAGGCCGCCTGACACCGGCTGAGATTAAGCTGCTCGCGCTCTATGTCGGCACACTCGGCGGGGAAAGGCCATGAACCCGCCCGCCGGGAGCCCGGCGCGGCAAAAGGTCAACTGGCGCTGCGTCTCCCTGTTGATCGCCGGGGCGGTCGTGGCGCTTTTCGTGGCCGCCAACGCTCATCTCTTCTACGTCGCGTTCACCTCGCAGCCCGATTGCGTGCCGCATGCCAGGGAGTCGGAGGGCGGGTCGTCGTCGACGCTGCGGGCCGCCCGCTCCGCCTGTTGACCGGAGGAACAGCCATGCCGACCAGCGAAACCATGCCGGTACCGCTCGCGCAGCTGCGACGGCGTAACCTGCCCGCCGGCGCGGCGTTGGGCTGGCTGGCAGCCGGCTGGCGCGACCTGGTGCGCTCTCCGCTGACGAGCCTTGCCTACGGCACGTTGGTTTTCGGCGTTTCGGTTGCCCTGATCTGGGGACTGTTCGCCCTCCGGATCGACTACGCCCTGTTTCCCGCGCTCGCCGGCTTCATGGTCGTCGGCCCGCTTCTCGCGATCGGCCTCTACCAGAAAAGCCGTGACATCGAGGACGGTCGCCGGCCCAGCCTGATGCGCATGGTCTTCGTCAGAGCCGAATCCGGCGCGCAGGTTTGGTTCACCGGCGCGATCCTGTGCCTGCTGATGCTCGTCTGGATGCGGGCGGCAGTCATCATCTACGCGCTGTTTTTCGGGCTGCGGCCGTTCCCTGGCTTCGACGGTGTTCTGACGATGCTGCTCACCACGCCGCAGGGTTGGGGCATGCTGCTCGTCGGCACGACGGTCGGCGGACTGTTCGCGGCCTTCTCTTTCGCCATCAGCACCTTCGCCATTCCCATGCTGCTCGCGGAGCGCACCGACGCGTTCACGGCGATGGGAACCAGCATCTCGCTGGTCTGGAACAATCTTGTGGTCATGCTCGCTTGGGGCGCAATCGTGCTGCTGCTGTTTCTGGTCACCGTCGCGACGGGCCTTATCGGCCTCATCGTCGTTTTTCCGCTGCTGGGGCACGCCACATGGCACAGCTACCGCGCGATCCGGTGAGCCGTGACGTGGATGGCAAGCCTGAGTTCGCCGAGATCCGCCTCGCGAGCCAGGCGTTGGGCGAAGGCCTTCACCGGACGCAGCTTTCCGTGCCGGGCATCCATTGCGCGAACTGCATACGGACCGTCGAGACCGGCCTCCGGCGGCTTCCCGGTGTCGAGCACGTCCGCATCAACCTGTCCACCCGGCGAGCCAGCGTCACCTGGAGAGGAGGAAATCCGCCCGACCTTCTGGAGGCGCTCGATGAGCTGGGCTTCGCCGGTCATCTGGTAGACGTCGAAACGGGAGGTTGGGATCCGGAATTGCACCGGCTGATGCGGGCGCTTGCGGTCGCGGGCTTCTCGGCGATGAACATCATGCTGCTTTCCGTGTCGGTCTGGTCCGGCGCCGATGCCGCGACCCGGGGCGCCTTTCATTGGATATCGGCAGCGCTCGCCGTGCCTTGTCTGATCTATTCCGGACGGATATTCTACCTCTCGGCTTGGTCGGCGTTGCGGCGCGGGCGCACCAACATGGATGTTCCGATCTCGATCGGCGTCACGCTGGCCTTCGGGCTCAGCCTCTACGACACGATCGGCAACGGGCCGTATGCCTATTTCGACGCCGCCACCTCGCTGATCTTCTTCCTGCTGATCGGCCGCACGCTCGACCACATGATGCGCGACAGGGCGCGCACGGCCGTGCGAAGCCTGGCGCGGCTCGCCCCGCGCGTCGCGACCGTGCTGCGCGAGGACGGCGCGCGCGTCCATCTGCCGGTGGAGGAGATCGCGCCCGGCATGCGCATCGCCCTGGCGGCCGGCGAGCGCGTCCCCGTCGATGGGATGATCGAGGCCGGCGTCTCCGACATCGACCAGGCCATCGCGACCGGCGAGAGCATGCCTCAGCCCGTCGGCGCCGGGTCGAAGGTCACCGCCGGCACCCTCAACCTGTCGGGTCCGCTGACGGTGCTGGCGACGGCGCGGGCAGACGCCTCGTTCCTTGCCGAGATGGTCCGCATGATGGAGGCGGCAGAGGGCGGCAGGGCGCGCTACCGCCGGCTGGCCGACAGGGCGGCCAAACTCTATTCGCCCGTCGTGCACGCGGCCGCCTTTCTCACCTTCCTGGGCTGGATGGTAGCGACCGGAGACTGGCATCAGTCGATCACCGTCGCCATCGCCGTGCTCATCATTACCTGTCCCTGCGCGCTGGGTCTGGCCGTCCCGATCGTGCAGGTCGTCGCGGCGCGCCGGCTGTTCGAGATCGGCATCATGGTGCGGGACGGGTCGGCGATCGAGCGCCTCGCCGAAGCTGATACGGTTGTGTTCGACAAGACCGGGACGCTGACTGTCGGCCGGCCGCGGCTTGCCGCCGTGGAGGGCTGCGAGCCGGACGCGCTTCGCATCGCCGCCGCGCTGGCTCTCCACTCACGTCATCCGCTGTCGCGCAGCCTCGTCGCCGCGGCGGCATCCGGAACCCGGGACATCGCCTTCTCCGGCGTGAATGAGCAGGCCGGATCTGGCATAGAGGGGCTCGCAGGGGGATCCGTCTATCGTCTCGGCCGTGCCGGTTGGGCGGTTGCAGGCGGGGAAGCGGTCCCGACCGGCACCGTGCTCTCACGTGACGGCCGGATTCTGGCCCGCTTCGTTTTCGAGGACATGCTGCGGCCCGGCGCCCGGCAGGCCGTTGCGACGCTCGGTGCGGCCGGCATCGCGTCCCGCATCCTGTCGGGCGACGGCGGCGATGCAGTGGCGGCGACGGCACGGCGCGTCGGCATCGACGATTTCGCTGCGGAAATGCTGCCGGCCGGTAAGGTCGCCGCGCTCGAGGCGCTCGCCAGGCAGGGCAGCAAGACGCTGATGGTGGGCGACGGGCTGAACGATGCCCCGGCGCTCGCGGCAGCTCATGTCTCGATGGCGCCAGCCACCGCCGCCGACGTCGGACGCAACGCGGCCGACTTCGTCTTCCTGCACGAGAGATTGGACGCGGTGCCGGCCGCCATCTGGATATGCCGCGCGGCGAACCGGCTGGTACTGCAGAACTTCGCGCTCGCCATCGCCTACAATGCGATTGCTATACCGATCGCGGTCGCCGGCTATGTCACGCCGCTGATCGCCGCGCTCGCCATGTCGTTCTCATCCGTCATGGTCGTCGCCAACGCGCTGCGGCTGAGGACGAGCGGGACGACGGCGACCGAGGAACCCGACCGCAGCGCGCCGGCGCAGGCGCTCGCCCGCGGCCCGAAGTCGGTCGAATGAGCAGCCTTGTCTACCTGGTGCCGCTCGCGCTGGTGCTCGGCGGCGGCGCGCTCGCGGCGTTCCTCTGGTCCCTGCAAAGCGGCCAGTACGAAGATCTCGACGGCGCCGCCGAGCGAATCCTGCTGGACGACGATGAAGCGCAGGGTGAACCGAAAAGCGATCGTGAGTTCGGCTGAGCCTTATCGGTCTTTGCGCGCAAGCAGCGGGCGGCGCGCATCTTTGGCTGCTTTCGCGCCAACCCGCAGCGCGCGGCTGCGGGAAAATGCCGAACAGGCTTCTCAGCCGTGATCGCAGGCGTCATCTCGAGGGGCCGGGACCGAAACTTCTACGCTTGCGAGATTACTCCGGGAGTTTGTTCTGCCGCAACGAAGCTTCTGGCCGAATTCGTCCATCGTTGCTGCTTCGTCACGCGGAGCCTGGACGATGGCCAAACCTTGCCGCGAGTGCATCACGATGGACGAAATCATGCGTCGGTGGCCTGCGACCATAGGCGTCGTCATCCGCCACCGACTTCTCTGCGCCGGCTGTCCGGCTGCAGCCTTTCATACAATCGACGACGCCATCCGCGAGCATGGGATTGACGGAACAGCTTTGCACCGGGACCTGGATCTCGCGATGGGATGCCGGAGCCTGGCCAGGGGATGTCAGGCACGTCCTTCTGCCAGGAGAAGCAGCCGATGAGGCTCCACCACGGTCACCTTCTGGCGACCGCTTTTGACCAAGCCCTTCTTCTCCCATGCGGTAAGGAGCCGGCTCACGGTATGCAGCGTGGTTCCCGACATCTCGGCGATGTCCTGACGCGAGAGCGGAAAGTCGATCAAAATGCCGTCGCCTGTTCTTGTGCCCGACTGCCCGACCAAACGGAGCAGGCTGTGCGCTACACGGCGTTCGACTTGCTGCGTGGCCATTTCCACGACTTGGGTTTGAACGTCGTCGAGCCGAATGCCCACCGTCTTATAGGTGTTCGCTCCAAAGGCGGGGCTAACGTCGGCGAACTTCCGCCATAGCCGACTGGGCCAGGCAAGTGCGACGCAATCGGTGACCGCGACGGCGCTGGCAGGGTAATCCGTCCGCCCGAGCGCCTGCGCAATACCCAAGAGTTCGCCTGGAACGATATAGCGCATCGTTACCTGCTGACCATCGGGCGTCGTCTTGACCACCCGAACGCGCCCGTCGAGGAGGACGAAAAAGGAGTGCGCCTCTTCACCTTGCTCGAACACGGCGCTGCCGTCGGGCACGCGTAACGCCGTGGCACTATCGAGAATCCTGTCGAGTTCGGCCGGCTCGATGCCGGCAAAAACCGGCAAACCGTGGATGAGAGAACGGTCGAGGCGGCTCAAAGTCGTAGTCCTCCGGCTTGCGTCAGTTGCGGCGACCGCGTGCATCTTTTTGGCATCGGCAAAGGCGGGGGATCAAGCCAGTTCCTGTCTCGACGCCTCCCTTTTCGTTTGCGGATGGTCAAAGAGCGCTGCCTGCGAACGGGCTAACCTTCGATCGGATACGAAGAGAGGATTGCATTCATGTTCACACGTCGCGAAGTGCTGGTTGGCGCGGCCGGTATGATTGCTGTGGCGGCGCTGCCTGCCCGGGCGGCCGCCACCGACCATCAGGTGATGATGCTCAACAAGGGGAAGAAGGGAGCGATGGTCTACGAGCCCGACTTCATCGTCGCAGAGCCCGGCGATACCGTCACCTTTGTCCCGACAGACAAGTCACACAACGCCGAGAGCATCAAGGGCATGATCCCAGACGGGGCGACCGCGTTCAAGGGCAAGCTGAACGAGCAGATTACGGTGACCCTCGAAAAGGAAGGCGTCTACGGCGTGAAATGCCTGCCGCACTACGGAATGGGCATGGTGGCGCTGATCGTCGTCGGCAAACCGGTTAATCTGGAGCAGGCGAAGGCGGTCAAGCAGACCGGCAAGGCGAAGAAGGTATTCGAGGAATTGCTGGCGCAGGTGCCGGCAAGCTGACGGGCAGTACACGCTAGCGCGATCGACCGACATGGCTATCCCCAGGACGAGACCCGGCAGTCATCCGGCCATACTCTCCTATGGCTTCAGGCCATTCTTCCTCGCCGGCGCGCTTTATGGCGCGCTGGCGATCGTCTTCTGGCTGCCTTTGCTCTATGGTCTGGTAGAGACGGAGAGCCTTCTGGCGCCCGTCGACTGGCATGCCCACGAGATGCTGTTCGGCTATGTGCCGGCGATAGTGACCGGGTTCCTGCTCACCGCAATTCCAAACTGGACGGGGCGTCTGCCGGTGCAAGGCCTGCCGCTTCTGCTGTTGCTGGTCTTGTGGCTGGCCGGCCGCTTCGCGGTCTTCTCTTCCAGCAACATCGGATGGGTCGCGACAACCATCATCGACAATGCCTTCCTGGCTGCGGTAGCCACCTCGGCGGCCGTTGAGATCTCTGTGGGGCGCAATTGGCGCAACCTCAAGATCCTGTTGCCCCTGTTTGTCCTTTTGCTGGCCAACGTGCTGTTCGATGTTGAGGTTCGACAGGGAGGATCGCCGAGTCTGAGCCCGCGCCTCGCCATTGCCGCGGCTGTGATGCTGATCGTCGTCATCGGCGGCCGGATCATCCCGAGTTTCACTCGTAACTGGCTCGCTCGTCTGAATCCGGGCCGCCTGCCGCGACCGTTCGGGCGGCTCGACGTCGCGCTGATCGCGCTGACGGCCCTGGCGCTCGCAAGCTGGGTGTTCTGGCCAGACTGGCGGGGCACGGGGGCGGCGTCGCTGGCCGCCGCGCTCGGCAATGCCGTCCGGCTTGCCGGTTGGGCGGGTGACCGCGCCGCTCGCGATCCTCTGGTGTTCGTCCTCCATCTTGCGTTCGCCTTCGTACCCCTCGGCTTCATGCTGATCGGACTGGCGGCGTTGACGCCCGAATTCGTTCCAGCCGTCGCTGGCGTGCATGCATTCGGCGTCGGTGCGATCGGATCGATGACGCTGGCCGTGATGGCGCGGGCTACGCTCGGACATACCGGCCATCCGCTGCGGGCCGGTCCGGCAACCTGTCTGGTGTTCGCGGCGGTCATGCTTTCGGCTGTCCTGCGGATCCTTGCCGCGTTCATCCCGGACTCAAGTCCCTTGCTCCACGGATCGGCGCTTCTCTGGCGTCACGACACGAAAGTGTTGAATCTGTCCGACATTTGAGAACGTACCCGGAACTTCTGCCTATTTGATGGTGGACGCGGCAGATTTGTCAGCTTTCAGTGCTTGGTAGAGTGCGGTCTTGCCGATTTTCACGCGCGCGGCGGCTTCGCGAACATTGAGACCGGTAGCCAGATGCTGGCGGGCCTTGGCGAGCTTCTCCGGTGTGACGACAGCTTGCCGGCCACCGCGTCGACCTCGCTCCCCTGCGGCCTGGAGACCGGCGCGGGTTCTCTCCCGGATCAGATCACGCTCGAACTGCGCCAGCGCCCCAAACAAATGAAAGACCAGGCGGCCACCGGGCGTCGTGGTGTCGATGTTTTCAGTGATCGATCGGAAGCCAACGCTCTTGGCTTCCAACTCGGTGACGATCTCGATGAGGTGCTTCATCGATCGGCCGAGGCGGTCGAGCTTCCAGACCGTGAGCGTATCACCTTCCCGGGCATAACGAATGGCTTCCGCCAGACCGGGTCGATCGGCTCTGACGCCCGACGCCTTGTCTTCGAACACCTTTTCGCAGCCGGCCTTGCGTAGCGCATCGAGTTGCAGGGCCGTATCCTGATCACTGGTGGAGACCCTTGCATAGCCAATGGCGGTCATGAGGCGGGTTGTCCGTTTTCTTGTTGAATACGGACAATGTCCGATTTGCCGTTTCATGACAAGGTTTGCGGACAAAATCTGTGGAAGCCGTGAAACGGTCGTTTGCCGGACATGCATTTTCCATTTCGCTGCAGCCTCCTCGACGAGATGGATGATGGTGAATGGCGCGAAGAGCACTGCTGAGCGAAACATGGTGGAGTCAGACGACCGCGATCCCCGATGACGAAAGGGAGATCGCCAAGCACTACACGCTGGACCAGACGGATCTCGATCTGATCATGCGGCAGAATCGGGCATCGAACCGGCTGGGACTGGCCTGCGTTCTGGCGATGCTGCGATTTCCAGGCCGACCGCTCGCGGATGGTGAGGTCCTGCCGCCAGGCGTATTGCGGTTCCTGGCGCGGCAAATCGGCGTCGATTATCGCGAGATCGATCAATATTTCGAGCGTCCGCAGACACGCAGAGAACACCTCGCTCTGCTTTTCGAGAGGATGAAGATGCGCCCGTTCGGGCCTTCGGACGTGCGGGCGCTGACCGGCTGGCTGACGCCTGCGGCGCAAACCATGCGCAGGGCCGATGCACTGGCGGACATGGTTGTGGAGGAACTGCGCCGCCGGCGAATTCTCCTGCCGGCGCGCGGGGCGCTCGAAGCCATCGTCCACGTCGCAATCCGGTGCGGTATCCGGATCGCTCACCGGGCCTTGGCTGGCGGGCTTTCGGAACGCCAGAAGCTCGATCTGGACAAGCTTCTAGATCCGCGCGCGGCGACGAGCGTGACAATTCTTGCGTGGACGCGAACACCGGCATTGTCGCCCACCGCCATCAATCTCGACAGGATAGCCGAACGCGTTCAGTTTCTTCGGTCTCTGAACCTGCCAATAGAACTGATGGAGCGCATTCCGGCCAAGGTTTTCGACGAACTCGCCGCGGAAGGGATGCGGATGAGCGCGCAGCATCTGCGCGACCTCAATCCCGAACGCCGGCACGCCGTGCTGGCTGCAACGGCGCTGCACCTTTCCCGCCATCTGACCGATTGCGCAATCAACGTGTTCAAGAAACTGATCGGCGCCATGACGCGGCGAGCCGACAATCAGGCGACCGCCCGCATCACCCATTCCGTCCGGGAGGTTCAAAAGCCGCTGAAGGACGTATCGAAAGTTTGCCACGCGATCATCGAGGCCAGGGAGAAGGGCGAGGATATCGGCAGGGCGCTCGAACGGATCATTCAATGGCCGGTCTTCGCGACCAGTATTCAGGCGGTCGACACGCTGATCGCCCCGGACAGCATCGATGGGAAGATCGAAATGCTCCAGCGCTATCCGACAATCCGGAAAATGGCGCCGGAATTCCTGTCAACGTTCGTGTTTCGTGGACACGCCGTGGCGGCGAACCTCCTGCGGGCGCTGTCCACGGTCGCCGATCTGTACCGCAAGCGGAAAAGAGCGATACCCGATAGGGCACCTATATCCTTTGCGCCGAGGAGTTGGATGCCGCTCATCCTGCAAGATGGCAAGATCGATCGCAGGGCCTATGAACTCTGCCTGTTCAGCGAATTGAAACGCCGGCTCGATGCCGGCGATGTCTGGGTAGAGGGTGCCAAGCGCTTCCAGTCCTTCGAGAGCTTCCTCATTCCCACGCCGACATTCGAACTGATGCGCGAGGAAGGCCCGCTTCCGGTCGCCGTCGATACCGATGTGGAAACCTATCTGAAGCAACAGCGCCAGACCTTGAACGACGGGCTGAACGACCTTTCTCGTTTGGCTGCCGCCGGCGAACTCGACGATGTCGAACTGACCGGCGCGGGGTTCAGCGTCACGCCGCACAAGGCCATGTTTCCGGATATCGCGAAGGCGCTGAAACCGAAGGTGGAAGGCCGCCTGCCAGCGATCCGCATCACCGATCTTTTGCTCGAGGTGGATGCACACACGGGATTTTCCAACGCCTTCACCCATCTGCGCACCGGGCGCACGGCCGACAACAAGCTTGCGCTGCTTACTGCCATCCTGGCGGACGGCATCAATCTCGGCCTCACCAGGATGGCGGATGTTTCCCCCGGACTGACGATGCGCCAGCTCGCCTGGGCGCACGACTGGCATATCCGGGAAGAAGGCTACACCACCGCGCATGCCATCCTCGTCAACGCCCAGAGACAATTGCCTCTGGCAGGGTTGTGGGGCGACGGAACCACCTCGTCCTCGGATGGGCAGTATTTTCCGGCGGGAGGGCATGCCGAGGCAATCGGCGATCTCAACGCCCGCTATGGCCCCAATCCCGGCGCCAAATTCTATCGTTTCACCTCCGACCAGTACGGTGCCTTCCACATCATCGCCATGAACGCCAACGCCAGCGAGGCCATCTATGTCCTAGACGGTCTGCTCTATCATGGCAGCGATCTCGCCATCGAAACCCACTATGTCGATACCGGTGGGGTCAGCGACATGAGTTTCGCACTCTGCCATCTCGTCGGCTTTCAACTCGTGCCCCGGCTGCGGGGTCTCAAGGATCGCAAGCTGTATCTCTTCCCCGGCGATGCACCTCCCGAGAACCTCGCCTCGCTTGTCGGCGATCCCATCAACGTCGAGCGGATCAAGGCAAATTGGAATGACATCCTGCGCCTTGTCACGACGATCCGCTCCGGCCAGGTCCGCCCTTCAACCCTGCTGGCAAAGCTGTCCGCATTCCCGCGCCAAAACGGACTGGCGCTCGCGCTACGCGACATCGGGCGCATCAACCGGTCCATCTTCCTGCCCCAATGGTGGCAGAACCCCGAAATGCGCAGGAACGCCACCGCCGGGCTCAACAAGAGCGAGGCCCAGAACACACTGGCCCGCGCACTGTTCTTCAACCGCCTCGGAGAGCTGCGGGACAGAACCTTCGAGAGCCAGTTCTATCGAGCGTCCGGGCTGAACCTGCTGATCAACGCCATTGTCTACTGGAACACACTCTATCTCGAACCGGCGTTCGCCGAGCTTAACCAGGAGGGCGTTGCCACGCCGCCGGACGTGATCAAACATATCACCCCGCTCGGCTGGCAGCATATCAGCCTGACAGGCGACTACATCTGGACCCCGACAGACAGCCTCGACCTCAGGCCGCTACGGCGCGAAACATCCATGCTGGCCGCTTGATCACCCTATGTTCTCAAATGCCGGACAGATTTGCCACTTTCGTGTCGTGACGCCTTACCGTGCTCGATATTCTTTCGCATCGGCCTGCCTTTTGGCTGCTTGCGATGAACGCGGCTGATGAAGGCTGGTCTATTCGACCGGTATGCCGTGTCGGCCCACACTTCGGAGCCGATGTTTGTGGTGGCCAGCAACCCGCGTCGACCCTGTCGCTGTCACTTTCCGGCTGTCAGATGAGCAGGCCGAGTTTCAGATCATAAACCGTCGCACCTTCGGCCGGTTCCTTGGTCTTCTGGGCGCCTCTAACACCGGGATCTTGAACATCATCACGCAGCGTAAGGTGGGTGCCCGCCTTGCGGCCGATCGGAGCAGTTCAGTGCCTTGGCCAGCGGTTTGCGAAACAGCTCTCACGCAACAGCCGTGCTCAAGCCTCTCCAGCGGGTCGCCGGTCATTCGATCCTCTCCGTGCCGGCCAAAATCGAGTTGATAAATACGTTGATTGAGGACGAAGGCACGATAGGATACGAAACCTAGCGAAACGGAACGAAATCAGAGCCTATAAGTCATTGTTTAGAAACGGAAAGTTATTTCTCCCTCCG
The DNA here is from genome assembly GCF_016793485.1 of Mesorhizobium sp. Classification (GTDB taxonomy): domain Bacteria; phylum Pseudomonadota; class Alphaproteobacteria; order Rhizobiales; family Rhizobiaceae; genus Mesorhizobium_K. The sequence goes on from NZ_JAEULZ010000011.1 coordinate 52,992, forward strand.
CCGAGAGACGGGAGTGATTTGAAAGAATTATTCAAACGACAGGCGGCTGCGGGAGCGGGTCGGCCGCTGGGCGAGGACGGGTTTCCTGCAGGCCCATGGACGCCCGAGCTTCTCGCAGAAGCAATCTCACAGATTGATTCCAATCCGGTTGGGATCGATCTGAGAACGGTGCAGCTTTGGTTTCAAGAGAACGACAAGGGAATTAGCACTGCCAACATTCGATGGCTGGCGAGGATTTTTGGATGCGATGATCCGGTCGCAACTAGCGAATGGCAGATGGAGCTTAGTGCGGCGCAATCGCGGTTATCGGCCAAGAGGCGAGAATGGAAGCGAGCCGGAAGCAGCGTTGCACAGGAGTTTCCAGATCCGGCACTAACTGCGACCTTCGATGACGAGACAGACTCCCCGGCAGAACTGACACGGGATACTGACGCCAAGGGGCCGCGGCGGCGTTTTAGTTTGGCGAGGAAATCGGAGGCATTTTTTGGTCACGGATCCCCCCTGAATTTACCGGCGTCGGTGTTTGCGGGTATCTCCGCTCTTGGGTTTCTGTCGTTTATTATCGGCATTCACAACGTGAAATATGGCCGTGCGGATGGTATTGTTAAGCAAGTCGGATTTCTTTGGGCCGCGAATTGGACATTCGTGTTCATGGTGTTTCTGCCCCTCTTTTTGGCCTTCGTCTCTGAGCTGGTGACGTCGTGGAAACAGGAAGAACGATCAAAGCTTGTAAGAAGCGGCAACCAGGATGAAAACTGCCATGCTTGGGAGCACATTATAGACGCTTTATCCTATTCATTTTGGGCAGTTTTTTTGATTTGTTTGTTGTTCGCCGGTATTTTCCAGTGGATCGGCGTGTGTTTTATCCCGTTAATGAAAGGTGGTGGCAACTACGCGACCGACTGGGGCTCGATTGCCATTGTGCGGCCTGAGATCGTATCGGTACCGGTGGCAATCGGATTCACAGGACTCGCTTACCTATATATGTGCCTGTGTTTTCATCTTTTCTTCGCTGGTCTCATTTTGCTTTATGCGGTCATCGATGACTTTTCGAAAATTGGCGAGACATTGAAAAATCGACAAGAGATGGATTTCCAACGCAATCTAGATGACGCCGGCTTCAAGGTAATGCGGTGGGTTTTCCGGTGTACTGTTTTGGGTGTTCTAATCGCCACTGTCATGAAGCTTCAAAGTTCCTATCTGGCATCCAATGGAACGAATATTTTGACCTGGTTGGTCCGCGATCTATCCTCAGCCTTGTACGAACGCGCCGATGCGAGCAACAGTTTCAGCTATAGAATGCCGACGCATTACAGCAGCCTTCTTATCGCTATTTCGACCTGTTTTGTTTTTCTGTATGGCGCCATCCGTTTACGCATCGGAAGTCAATTTCGGGCTCCCTTGTGGAAGATGTCAGCGGTCGTTGCGCTGCTCCTTGTTAGCTACTTGCTGGTCGATGCATTTTCAGGCTTCTCGATCCTTCTGGGCCTTGGGGTGCTGCTCGCGATATACGGCCTAATTGATCCAGGACTCGGCCGAGGGCGAGCGAGCGAATTAGGAAACGATCAGAGTGTATCATAGTTGGCTTGATCGATGGGATGAACGACGGGCACAACGCGGTCAAGAAGGGAAGAAAACGACCGATTTCATCCTTGACGCCCACCGTGCTTTTCCAGGCGAGAAGAAGATAGAAACCATCGTGGAATTTTGTGCCCTGGCGGACCAGGCCGTGGCTAAGTCAGCCTTTTTCGATGAGCCGGACGGCAACAATGGGGGTTTTGAAAGACAGGGCGAATGGCTCAAATTTCCATCGGACATTTCCACTGACGTTGAAGAGAACAATGTTGTCTGGGCAAAAATCACAGACAGCGGGTCCTTCGATCAGGCATTGGTGATTTTTCACCATTGGAATGCAAGCTCCCGGAATCGTCAGATTTCCGGCTTTTTCTCTAAGTGCGGCATCACGGTTGTCGAGATCGCGATGCCCTATCACTTCGAGCGCGGCCGTCCCGGATCCTTGCACGCCGATTATATGCTTAGCGCCAACCTTGGTCGCACGATCCAATCTGTTAGGCAGGCAGTGTTGGATGGGCGAAAACTCATACGTTGGTTGAAAAGCGAAGGCTATCGAGAGATTTCGGTTCTCGGACTGAGCTTGGGCTCCTGGGTTGCGGCCACAATCGCCGCACACGACTTGGCCGTGTCAAAAGCCTCGTTGTTTCTGACGGCGGGGAGTCTAGCGGATATGGTTTGGACGGGCCGCGCGACACGATCGATACGCGATAGCCTTGAGCCTGAGATTGAGCTGACCGATCTCAGAAGGGCCTGGGCTCCACTTAACTTGGAGAATTACACGCATGGTTTGGCCCGGCCTGATCTCGATCTTCAGGTTGTGTTGGCTAAGAGAGACAAAGTGGTGTTGCCAGAGCTATCGGAGAGGTTCATGCAGAGGCTGAAGGACGCCGGGGCTAGGCCCGACCTTCTTGAATTAAACTGTGGTCACTATTCGCTGGCAATTCCGCCCTACAGTTTGTTGGCAGGTTTGAGCCTGAAGCGGTTACTAAGGCGCGGCCGTTGAGCGGTTTTCCCTGCGCTCGTAAATCAAAGGATAGAGCGGGCTCATAGAGCGGCTGCAGGTGCTTTTTTACGAAGCGCGTCTACCTGACGGGTGGGTACAGTATGAGCATGATCTGCGTAGTAGACTTCCGTCACGCGGAATCGGCCGCCAACCCTTTTACACTGGACGATCACGTCGATCGAAATTTTAAGCAGGTTGCGAATGTCGTGGCGGTCGAGGTCCTGTCCGCCCTCGGACTCCTTGACCAGAAGTGTCAATTGCTCGAACGCCAGGCTCGGTGAACCCGCATGAACAGTGGTGATCGAGCCAGGATGCCCGGAATTGATATTTCGGATGTAGTAGAATGCAGTGCCGTCGCGCAGCTCCTGCAGCAGGACCCGATCCGGCCGCATGCGCAGGCACGATTCAAGCAAGTCTTTGGCGCCGAGCTTTGCCAATCCCTGCCCGCCCTTCGAATAGAACAACCGGACATGGTTTGGCTGCGGGATGGTCAGCTCGGGTGTGTCCTCGATGCTGATGAGCCGTTCGTCGTGCGGAATGTGCTGGATCAGGGCCTTCGAGATCGTGGTCTTGCCGGAGCCCGTGGCGCCGGAGATGATGATGTTCTTGCGCGCCAGAACTGCACCTTCGAGAAAGGCGCGATACTGGCCGCTGCGATAGGTCGTCAGCAGTGGATCCTCACCAGAGTTCTGATCGGTGCTCGCCACGACATTCTCGAACAGACCGTCCGCTTCCAGATCTTCCATCGACAGTGAGACCGCCGACGGCTTGCGGATGGTGATGGAAACGGTGTCTCGTGTCGTCGCTGGAGGTATCACAATCTGGATGCGTTCGTCATCCGGAAGAGTAGCGGAGAGAAGCGGGCGGGTCTCATCGATGCCCTGATTGGAGAAGCTTGCCACAGCCCTTGCCAGCCGCATCAGTTTGTCAAACGACAGGTCCGGTAGTTCGTGGCGTTGCCAGCCCGCCGTTCCTTCCGTCAGCACTTCGCCGGGTCGATTGATGACGACCTCGTAGAGGCTCTTGTCCTTCAGGAAGGAATCGAGGGGGAGAAGCAATTGACGGACGACGCCCGCATCGGAGTTTTCCGCCATCCCCTACCCTATTTCGTGACCAAATCGGATTTTGGATAGAAATCGCCCATCACGGCGCGGTCGTAGATCGTGTTACGGGGCTCGGTCACCCGCAGGCCATAGATGCTGGAGAAATCCAGATCGCGTGCCACGAAGATCGAAACCAGCGAACCCTGATGTTTCATCAGCGTCGGCGGAATATTGATCGACTGCTCGACGGCGATCGCGGCGGCGTCCTTGCCAGCGCTTGTCGTGCCTTGCGCCTGCACATCACTGCGCTGCAATTCCTGACCGGCATAGGTGGCGATATCGCCGACCACCGACAAAAGCAGAGCGCTGCCGAAGCGCTCCCACCAGTGCGTGTCGACATAGCCATCGAAGCCGGCGCGGCCGATCGCATCGGTCGCCGGCGACGCCAACGTGATGATGACGCCTGTGGGTGTCTTGGCACGGTTCCAGAGCACGAATAGCCGGCTTTGGCCGCGGCGCAGGCCGCCGCGATATTCGCCAACGATTTGGGTGCCTTTCTCCATCAGCACGACCCGGCCATTGTCGGAGAGAACGTCGCGGGTAATCACGCAGCTGGTGAACCCGGGTTGATCCGATGACAGTGCGGTTTCAAGCGCGCAGGGGATCGAGGTCCCCATCGCGACGATGAAGTTGCGGTTGCCGAGATGTCCAGCCTTCGATCCTTCCAGGACGGTTGGCTTGAGCATCCGGTTGAAGCGCTGATCCTCGTTCTCCCCCTGCCCTCCTCCGCCCAGGAGGCCATCCACCGGAAGGAAGTTCGGATCCGTCGTCGTGTCGGCCGTGTTGGAAGGCCTGGCGTTGTTGCCGGATTGTCCGCCACCAAATGCCATCACCGGCGCCCTTCTTGCCGCGTCAAGCAGCTCATCGACGCCGGCTGTCTCCGCCGTCTCGACGGCCGGCGTCGGTAGCTTGATCTCCGGTACGGGCAGCACCACGGGTTCGGGTTCGGCCCGGGCCGGTTCGAACTCCGTCGTCTGGCGGATCACCCCTGATCCCGGCTGCTCGACGTCCTCCTTCGGCTCCTGCCGCATGGACCACATGGCAAAACCCATGAAGGCGACGACCGCCAGCACGACGGCCCCGCGCTTGAGCAAGGGGTTGTTGTCGACCTTGCGCGCTGTGGTGGTTTGCGCGCGTTCGCCGGGGATCGTCGTTTCTGGCGTTTCTGTCATGGCGGCTCCCTTACTGTCCTGCGGCCGGAACCTTGACCACGCGCTCGACCGAGGGCGAGGTGGTATTGGTTCCCGGATCGACGCCGACGGGCGAATAGGCCTCGTTGAAGATGCAGAGCGTGCCGGATCCGCGCCGCAGGATGAACTTCCGGCTGATTGCGTGAACGAGCACGAGATCGCCCTGAACGGTCTTTGGCACGAGGCTTTCCGTTCCGTCGGAATTCTCGATGTAGATCGCCGGCATTTCCTGATTGCCACTGAAGGCAAAGGTCGTGATCTTGCCGTTGTCGTAGACGGCTTGTGGCTCAATCGACGCGCTTCCTTGTGCCGAGTAGCGCCAGTTGCGTGGGCCGTACTTCTCGTGAATACCGAGGACTTGATCGGCATAGCCGGCCTTGGCCGCGCGCTTGCGCGCTTCCGCTTCGAGACGTCGTCGCTCGGCCTCATCGGCGGGATAACGGTACTTCACATAGAAATAGGTGTTCTGCCCGGCATCGACCGAACCGTCGCGCACGACCAGTTCCATCTGATAGCTGCGTTTGGAGCCGTCTCGCCGTGTCGTCACCACGGAGATGTTGGTCGCCGGCTGGTTCTCGCGCGGTTTGAGGAACAGAATGTGGCCGGCCGGCGCGACTTCCCAGGCAACGGTATTGCCGAGCGCCACATGGGCGATTTCTTCGTCAGGCGCGAATTCCAGCTGAACCGACGAGCGGATCGTGCCGACAATCCGCGTGATGTTGTAGGGCTGGTAATTTACGAAGCGCACGCGATTGTCCTGCTGCGCGCTCGCCGGGATCTCAAGGGCCTGAGCAGGGTGCATCGTTAGTGCCGCAACGACGGCTGCTGCGAGAAGAGATCGTTTTTTCAATTCAAGGCCTCCGGATCGGCCCGGTACTCGCTCACCACGAATCCAAGGGGGTTCACCAACCGGTCGCTGGAGGATATTGGGGCATTGGCATAGGAATAGGTGATCGTTGCCACCCAATGGGTTGTGCGGACATCCTCGCCGCGCGTGATTGTCCTGATGTAGCGGACTGAAACGACATTGCTGTTGATGAGCGAGATCGACTTGATCCCGATGCGGGACGTTGCGGATCGGCCATAGACGTTTTGCGGCGATTCCGGATTGCCGCCGCGATACGCGGCAGCAAAGCGCTGCTGCTCGGCCGCGTTCGACATCAGTGAGGCGGTCCGGAAATTTTCCTCCGCCTCCGACCAGACATAGCCTTCGCGTGCCCGGACGTAGCGGGCGGCGAAATATTTGGTGACTTCCTCGTCATAGCTTCCCGCAGCCGACGCCATGGCCGACACCACGTCGACGATGCCGGTCGAATTATCGACGCGGATGACGAAGGGCTCGACCGTCTTGAGCGGCGTCAGTGCGACCACTGAGGCGACTGAGATGCAGGCTAGCACACTGGCGACGATAGCGACGAACCAGGCGATCCGCTTCGAGCGCTCGGCCGAGACCATCCGGTCCTGGTCGAAGCGGCGCGCTTTATCGAAATATTCCTTGAGACTGTCCGTAGTCACCATGCCCCCTACCCTGCCCGGCAGGCGGTGTGAGAGCCGGCTTCGTCGAACCCGGCGAAAGCTACGGTCTTGGCAGTTGCCTCGTCCGACTGATCGGCGAATGCCAAGGCAGTCCCGTTGCCACCAGCGAGCGAAGATTGCTGTTGCTCGCCCTGTGCTTTGCCGGCATCCCAATCCCACATCGAACGATTGAGCGGCCGTTTGGCATAGCCGTCGCATTTGGGCAGCGGGTAACTTAGCGTCGCGCAGCCTGAGACGGCGACTAGCAGCCCCATCATTGTTACAACTCGAACTATATGCACGCTGGAATACCCCTCATGGTGATGGCGTCAGGCTCCCCTGCCGGTCAGCCTGCGCCAACCCCAACCGATCGTTCTCGTTACGGTGCTTTGATGGGCGTCCCGACCCGCAGCAAAGCCATAGGTGAGCGAGGCCCCTCCGCTCGCGAGCGCCGACGCAATGCCCGGCAGCTGATAAAAGACATAAAGGGAAGCAAGGCCGATGGCGCCGACGGCGATCGGCCGCATCAAGACGTCGCTGTAAGCCTCGACGGTGGTGAACATTGTCGCAAAGCTAGTGACCAGCAGCGAGCCGACCGCGACGACCAGAACCTGCAGAATGACGAAGTTGGCGAGCTGCCCGATCCATGCCTCGGTGAAGCGCCGCGTCGACTGGAACATGGCCAGCGCGATGAAGATCGGGCCGATCGCCAGAATGATCGCAAGCGCAACGCGTGCGTAGAGCGACACGACATATCCGATCGAGGCGACAATGAACGTCACAACGATCACCACGAGACCCGCAAATCCGGTCAGTGGATCGACCGGCCAGGATGCCTGCGCCCAGATATCGTTGGCGGACTTCTGACCCTTGTCGAGCAGGCTGTCGAAGGTCGTGGCGCTTGGGGCGCCGCCGGTATTCAGAGCTTCGGAAACTTCTCTTGGCAGAATCTCGAAAAAGACGTTGGTCACGTAGGTTTGGTATTCGCCGGCATTCCTGACCAGCATCAGGATGATGGCGAGCTTCATCGCCCGGAAGGCGAACTCCATGATCGGTTCCTGCACCGATCCGCGCAGGATCAAGAATCCGTACAGGATCACGTAGAGGGTCAGCGCCGCGGTCAACGGCCCCGTCACCCACGCGCTGATCCCGCTCGTACCGGAGCTGATGAAGTTCTGGAGCGGCGTCGTGAACTGGCGATCGAGAAAGTCGAAGACGGTGTACATGGCGCTATCCCCCCAGCGCCCTGTTCATGCGCTCGAGCCGGGCCTTGCCCTCCGCCTCTTCCGCATTGCGGCAATTGGGCGTCTGCCCCAGCTCGCCAGGGTTCTCGCGGCATTTTCCGATATGATCAGCGCGCAAGCTCTCGTCGGCGAGGAACTCGCTGACGGTGATGACCGTAACCGGCGGCGGTTCCGAACACGCCGCCAGCAATGCCATCATGACGAGAGCCGCAACACGCTTCATTGCGACAGCGCCGTGTTCATCGTGTCGATGCGTTTGCGCCAGTCTTCCGCCTTGCGCTGATCCTCAACCTGAGCCTGCGCCTGCTGAACCATCTGTAGTCCCTGCATGCGCAAGAGATCGGTCTGGAGAAATGCGCTTTCGGCCTGAATGCGGGCCTGCAGATCGGCGATATCCTTGGCGTCGCTGGCCGAGGATATCTGCTGGCGCAACTGATCGATCCCATCGATGCGCTTGGTGGCGGCGTCGTAGATCTGCTGGCCAAGGCTCATCTGACCGGCATTGCGGTTTTGGACGCGCGCCAGCTCCTTTGCGTAGAAATCGTTCGCCGAGGTCTGATAGGTTGAATTGCCTTCGAGGAATTTCGAGGCGGCATCGCCGAATACACCCGAGCCGTTGCCGCTGAGCAGGCTTTCTATCGCCGCAAAATCCTGCGGCAAGGCCTTGCGTATTTCCGGCTGGTTCAGCAGGGAGGCAACATCGGCCATATTCGTCAGCTTGTTCAGCGATCCGAACAATTGCTCGGCTTGCGTGATCTGCTGATTGAGCGCGTCGAGCTGCGACTTGAGCTGGGTGATGCTCTCGATGTGCTTCAGGATCGCGGTCTGGTCGATCACGGGGATCCCTTGTGCGCCAGCGCCGCTGGCCGACAGGGAGAGGATGGCGACGGCGGCCATCAACGAATCGCGCATACGCATCAGCCTGCACTCCTTTGCTGCTGGAAGAGGGGAAGCCATGCTGCCGGATCGTCGCCCGTCTGCGAGCGGATGGTGTCGGCAAGCTCGACATTTGCGGTGCGGCCGGACAGCACGGCGAGTTCGTCATCGAATCCGCCGAGATTGAGCTCGGCGACGACGCTGTTGTGTCCCTGCTTGACGATGAAGCGGCGGCTCTCGTTGGAGAGTTCGCGCGTGATCAGCTCATATTCCCGTTCGGTGAGCTTGAAGCCTTCGACATAGTCGGCCCGACTGCCGCGTGAGTTCGGCATGAACACCTGTGTCGGGCATTGCTCGATGATGGTGTGCGCGATCGGCGAATTGATCGCATCGCGCGGACTTTGCGTAGCGAACAGCATGAGCCCATTCTGCTTACGGATGGTCTTGAGCTTGTTTTGGGCCAGTTCGCGGAAGCCCTCGTCGGCAAGCGCCTTCCAGAACTCATCGATGACGATGATGATGCGGCGGCCGTCGATCAGTTGCTCGACCCGGTGAAAGAGGTAGGCCATCAGCGGCGTGCGGATTTCCTCGTTGTCGAGGAAGTCGGTCATGTCATAGCCGACGAACTTGCCACCAACACCAAAGTCTCCGAGGCCAATGTCCTCGATGACGTTGTCGAACACCCAACCCAGCGGCCCTCCCCTCTCCCAGCGTCGGAGCCGCGATGCGATGCCTTCGGGATCGGTGTTGTTGAGGAAGGTGCGCAGCGCGCCGATCGTGCGCCGCTCTACCGGGAGATCGGCGAGCCCGTCGATGGCATTGGCGATGTCGCGGGTCTCCGCGACGGAGAGTTCGCGCGTTTTCGAGCCGACGAGCTTTGTCACCCATTGCGCCAGAAACACCTTGTTCTCTGGCGTCAGTTCCATGCCCTTAAGCGGAGCGCAGCCGGTCGGTCGGCCATTCATGAGCGGCAGATAGGTTCCGCCGGCCGCGCGTACAAAGAGGTCTGCGCCGCGATCCTTGTCAAAAAAGACGATATGGGCGTCGAACTTCTCGCCCTGAGACAGGATGAAGTTGAGAAGCACCGTCTTGCCCGAGCCGGACGGCCCGCCGATGAAAGTGTTGCCGAGATCGCCATAGTGCAGGTTGAAGTAGAGCGGTGATCCCGACGCCGTCTTCAGCATGGCGACTGCTGGTCCCCATTCGTTACCGTCGCGCTGTCCGACCGGATAGGAATGAAAAGGCGAAAAGGCCGCGAAATTCTTCGAGGTGATCGCGCCGGACCGGACACGATAGCGGAAGTTGCCGGGAAGCTGCGCCCACCAGGCAGCTTCCAGCCCGAGGTCCTCGCGGGCGACGACGGCGCCGCCATTGGTCAGATGGGTCCGGCTCTTGGCCAGATTGTCTGTCAGTTCCTTCACCGAGTCGGCGAAGACCGTGACGGTGAGGTGATGATCGCCGAGCACGAACCGGTTGGATTCCAGATCGTCCAGCGCATCGTCGAGTTCCTCGAGCTGCGATCCGGCCTTGTCGCCGGCGCTGACCATCTGGTTCTGTTTGCGACCCATGACGGTCTTCGCGTCGGACTTCGACAGGAAGGAGAAGCTCTGGGTTAGGATCAGCTCATAGGGGACGGTCAGCAACCCATCGAACATTCCAGGCCGTGTGCGGGCCGGATACTCCTTGAAGCCGAACATGCCGGCATAGCGGCTCGATCCTTCGTGGCGGATCTCGACCGTCTCGCGGCCTACAATAGCCCGGTCGGAATAAATTGCGGATGAAACACGGCCCTCGGTCAGCGGCGCTGGCTCACGGCGGCCGCCCACCAGTTGGTGCAGCATTTCGCTCGGCTCAGAGAAGATCAGCCCCTCGCGTTCCTGCAGGGTGAGCACGCGCGGGCCGAACCGCTTCAGGCCGGCTGCAACGTCGACGATGACGTCGTCGAGATGCTTGAGGGCATCCTCATCAAGCTCGATCCCACGCCGCCGCGCCCTACGCAGTTTCGACAGGAACGCCGCCACCCGCTCGGCCGGATCCCTGCCCGGGTGCCAGACGAGGCTGAGATAGAGATCGTTGCGGAACAAGTCCTCGCCGATCATCCGGTTGCGGTATTTGTCGTTCAGCGTTCGCGAGAAAGCGTTGGAGAATTCGCCATCGGGGTACTCGTTGTCGCGGCGCCGGATGATATGGGTCCACAGCGCCAGCCGCTCATCGGCGATGTTGCGGTAAAGCGTGTTTAGATCGCGATGGAGCGCGTTGAGGTGGAGCGTGTCAGCCGTCTCGAAGGACACGCCTTCGAGCGCGATCACCACCATCAAGGCACGGGAATCGAGCGCGATCACCCGTTCATCGATGTGGCGAACGTACGGGATGAAGGTCTCGGGATCGAGCTCGCGGCTCCTGACGGTCGCGGTACTAGGCAAAGCCGAGGTCCCTTTCGTCATAGCGCCGGACGAGCTTCAACGGGGTGAGGCTCGATCCGCCCCAGAATCCGCTGTTACGCGTCCTTCCGCGTGTCTCGATCCAGCCGAGCAGCACGCGGAACATGTTGTGGTCGTGCTTGACGATGGCCTTGAAGATGACGTGGAACACCAGGCCAACAAGGGCGTAGGCCACCGATCCCGCCACGATGAAGAGGATCGTCGTGAAGATCATATTGATCCCCATCGCCTCCATCGTCACGCCGCCGATCATCGCCGGCCTGGTGCAGGCGAGAAAAAGTGTGTCTTCCTCAAGGGTAATCCGCTCAGACACGTCAGCCTCCTGAGATCATGTTGACGATCTCGGTCGCCCCGAAGATGATTCCGATGCCGAGCACGACAAAGGCCGCCTTGCGCAGGTCGAGATAACCGAACATCCATGCGATGCCGACGATGATCACGGCGATAATGGCCAGCAGTCTCGCGACATTGCCGGTGAGCATGTTGACGATATTCTGCAGCACGCTTTCGATGCCGCCCGCTTGCGCGAAGCTCGGTTCAACCAAGGTCAGTGAAAATACCGCCGCCATCGTCGCGGTCGTCGCGAACGGCCTTATGCGAGCCGATAGGTTCATGGGCTCATTACTCCTTTTGCTCGTTGGAAAAGACGAGGACGGAGGATTGCCGCCCCGCGTTGTAGACATCCCATCGCGGCACTGAGGCCTGCGGCCGCTGCTGGTCCTTTTCGGTCGGACCGCTCTCGACTGTGGCGGCAGAAGATCCCCCTGCCCTTTCGCGCGCCGGCAACGCCTGTGCCTGGGTGTCGATCTCGATGCTTTCGAGTTGGTCGGACAGTCGCGCGCGCTCGGCCATGACCTTTTTGTCGTAGCCCACCATTTCGCCGACGGAGGCGTCACCATTGCCGAAATAGCTCCGCAGCATGACAGCTTCCGCCTGTGCCGTCGTCGCGCCGCCTTGGAGGGCCACCCGGTAGTAACCCTCAAGCAGCGCTGCGCTGGCCTTGATATTCAGGCAGAAATCGAATGTGTCGCTGACCGAGATCCCCAACCGTCCCAGATTGCCGGAATTGATCCCACCAAGTCCCAGGTCGATATCGTGGCCCTCCGCGATCAGGATCGTCGCGGTCTCGATTGCCTCGGCTCTGGTTTTGGGCTGCTCGGCGAGCGGATGATCTGTGTTGATGCGGATGGCAAAGGGCTGGAATCCACTCTCGACGCTCACGACAGCGGCGATTGTTTCCGTGGCGACCTGCGGCGCGCAGTTTTGAGCGAGATCGAGAAACGCCACTGGCATTGGTTAGAACCACACGCGCTGGCGGCCCGCGCCGTCGATGTTGACGTCAACATATCTCGGCTGTTCGCGCACATGGGGACGTTGGGTGACCAGTGCCTTGCAGACCCGCCTGCCGTCTTCGAAATGCCAGCGTCCCGAGGAGGCTCCTCCATTGTCACGATAGCTGCACATGACGCTGCTAACGACTTTGGGTTCGGTGGAGACGCAGCCAACTTCATTCCGACGATCTCCCGACCGGGTGACCAGCCGGAACCCGGCATCGCAATAATACGGTTCGTAGCGGGGCTTCGTCGCTGTGAAGCCAACGCCGCTGCAGATCGGGAAGGGTCGGCCTTTCGCCAGATGCGACCACAGCCGCTCAATCGGCGGTCGGCACTCGGCGTATTGCGTTGCGCCGCCGGGATTTGAAAGGCATAGGAGAACCTGGCATCCCCAGGCATCCGCCCGCGCAATGGAGGACGAAAAGGTGTACAATGGAACGCAGAGTAAAATGGCAGAAAGTGCCCGAATGACCGCATTTCTCATGCTAATTTCCTCGATTGTCTCTCCGCTGGCCAGCCATTCCTGAGGCTTCACCATGTTGTCATACTGCACGATAACGAATAGATAAGAAGATGCCAAGCCCATTAAACCAACGCTGGCACAACACGGTTTTCGCGACCTTGGCTACGCACGAGATCATGTCAAAGCCCCTGCCCGGCGAGACACCTAATTCGCGTCTGCGTCAGCTCGGCATGTTGAATCTTCTCTACACCTTGCAGAAGGCCGACACGGCTCTGACGATTACAAACGTCACGGAAGTGGCTGGAATGACAAGGAAAGCGGCGCAGGAAGCGATTGATCCGCTCGTGGTGCGCGGGCTTTTGAAGGAATCCTGGGGGCGCACCTCGATCGGCCGCGGCAAGGCCCGCCAGTATGAAATCGCTCCGGAAATTTTCGAAAAGCTTCAGGGCGTTTACGGCTCTTGATCGATACGGCGCGATCGTCCGCTGTCTAAAAAGCCTTCCATTACAGGGTAAAAACGCACAGTATTGATTGCGCTCAAAGGCGCGAGCATAGTTCGCGCTGCGACTCGCCTGCTCTCGCGGGCAGACTGATTCGTTTCGCGTAGACAAACCGTGTGATGGAGAAGCTATACGGCAAAAACGGAACGGCCTCGGAAGTTGGCGCTTCCAAGGCCGGTTCACTGAAGATCGGAATTCTTTGATGGGTCTCTTTGGCGAGAACCGCAACCTCTACAGGCTCGGATAGTCGCAAAAGCCCAAATTCGTGTCAAGGCAAAACGCCACTTCGGCGAACGATCCTGCTTGCCGTTTCGGGAGGAACCGGAATGAGCACTATTGAGGAATTTGCATCGGCCGACGGGTTGAAACCAGTGGCCGGTGTTCGACGGGTCACGCCCGCCGGTTTGGCCGCCCACAGGGCAGCTCGCGAGTATGCCCGCGATCGGACGCTGGCGGTAAAGCGTATTGAAGCATTGCAGGTGGCCAAGCGCGCCGCGGCGGCATTGGGGCTAAAGGCGGCGAAGATCGCGATGATAGACAAATTGTTTGGCTACTCGCCGGCGGCCGACTGGAGCAGCAAGGACGCCAGCCCGATCGTCTGGCCTTCCAACCAGCTCCTCGCCCAGGAGCTCGGTCTATCCATATCGACGGCCCGGCATCATCTTCGCGGGCTCGCCGCCGCTGGACTTATCGCGCATGCATCCCACCCTACCTTTCAGCGTCGCGGCGTTCGCGACGCTGAAGGCAATATCGTCGAGGCTTTCGGGATCGACCTGTCGCCGATCATCATGCGTTATGACGAGCTTCTCGAGATCGCTCGTGTCTACGAGCGGGAAGGACGAGAGCGACGAGCGCTCTCGTATCAGCGTACGCAGATCCGCAGAGAGATTGAGGCTGTCCTTGTCGCGGTGCAACGCGATGGGCTCCCGGGCAACTGGCAACACTTCCATGCGCGACTGGATCGACTGCGGGAAGCCGTGGCGAGTGACCTTGAGCAATTTCGCGCGTTGATCGAAGCCTTGACCGCTCTTCGCGAAGACGTTGAAGAGGCCTATCGCAGCGTATCGCAACGCTCAAATTTAGACACCGCGGTGGCGAGTTTTCGTCAGGTACAAACTACAGCCGATCTACCATCTGAAGAAAAAAGTAGAACATCAACCTCTGCCGAGAGCCAGCGACATACCGCCGGCGCACTACCCCGCCCCGCCCTCCCCACTTCCGGAAGAAAGATTGCGGAGGCACGATCGGCTGTTCGAACTCATCGGAGCCCGGATTTGAGCCTAGGTGACGACATCGGGAATGTATCGCTCGGACTGGTTCGATCCGCCTGCCCTTCCCTTCAGGAGCATATTCCCGAGATCTTCGACAGCTGGACAGAGCTACGGTCCTCGGGCCGCCGGCTCTGTGTCGCGGCCACAATCAACACGCAGGTATGGACTGAGGCCGAAACCTATCTTGGGCCGGACGGGGCAATTGCCGCGCTCGCCGTCACTATGCAACGGGCAGAGGATGGTCAGGTTGCCAACCCAAGTGCGTACCTCCGGACGCTGGTTCAGCGTGGAAGAGAGGGGCAACTGCGGATCAGCCGATCCTTGTTCGCGCTCGCAGACGCAAAGGGCGCCAGCATCCCGAGGAAGGGATCGCTCCCCGTACAACCCTACCGTGGCTTTCCGCTAGATCCGATCAACTGGACCGTCTGGGCCGACCTGGTGCGAAGCCATGCGCCCAAACCGACACCTGACGTCGAGACAGTAGCGGATGCCTCCAGGTCATGGTGTCGTGAGGGGAATATCGACCTTGCCCAACCGAGCATCGAGAAGGCGTTTATTGGGTTCTGCAAGAAATGGCGGCCGCGCTGATATGGAACCCTGGATCAATTGCCTGGGAAGGCGCGACCTCAAGCTGCCTTGGGTGATCTGTGCAATTGGCCTTGGAGTGAGCTTGTTCTCTGGCTCCGGCAAGGCAGTTGCCGAGCGCCTGCCAGAAATGGTGACGGGCAAGGCTCAGGTATACGACGGCGCCACATTTGGCCTGATTCAGAACGATGCGCGCTATCGGACGGTAACCCGCATCCGCCTTGAAGCAGTCGATGCCTGTGAAGTCAGGCAGAAGGCCCGGCTTGCAGACGTGGAGTGGCCATGCGGAGCGGTGGCAGCGGCTTGGCTTACATCGCGAACGTTGACGAAGGAAGTCGAGTGCCGACCGACGCGTGTTCTTTCGGGCGGAGGCTTTCGCGCGCAGTGTTACGTCGACGGCGTAGACATTGCAGGTTTGGGTCTAGGGCAGGGGATGTATGTCCTGGCTGTACCAGAGCACGAGTATCCGCCGCCCGGCTATGCTGAGGTCGAGGCGAGGGCGAAGGCCGCGAGCGCTGGAATCTGGTCGAGTGAATTCATGATGCCAGCCCAGTGGCGCCGCGCCCATGGCACGTATAATCCTCTGGCGCCTCGACGGTGGTGATTCTTTGGCGTTTACGAGGAGCCGGTGCGCCGGGGTTTGTCGGATGCTGTGGCTTCAGCGAGGGCCCGAGAATGCCAGTTAGCCGCGGCTAACTTCCGCTCGAAATGCTGTCGGAGCGTGCCATTAAGGTCTTGTTAACCCTTATTTTGTTGCAGATCAGAAAGAATCGGGCATAGTTCGCTCACCTGCGGAGTTTTTCGCAATCTCGTAAAATTTCCGCAACTACCGCAGGAATGGAAGAACCTTATGGAGACCACTGCTAAAGCGCCAATGTCGACCGACGTGACCGATGAGCTCAAGACGCTCATTCAGCGTCATTCTGCGGCGCTGTCGTCCGAGCTACAAGCTCACCACGCTAGCACATTTCCGCCACACGCGGAAAAGGGCATTCGCAATTTCTCGCCGGCCGAGACCGCAAAGCTGATTGGAATCACGGAGGGTTACCTTCGACAAGTCGCGAGCGAAATGCCGGACATTGGTAACGTCTCGGCAGGAGGCCGCCGTACATATTCAGTCGACGCGATCCATGAGATCCGGAAATCGCTGGACAGCGGGACGCGAGGAAATAAGCGGTATTTGCCTTGGCGCTCCGGGTCTGAGCAACTCCAGGTCATCACAGTGATGAACTTCAAGGGGGGGTCCGGAAAGACGACGACGACCGCCCACCTTGCTCAGTATCTTGCTCTTCGCGGCTACCGCGTTCTAGCGATCGACCTCGACCCGCAAGCCAGCCTCTCCGCGCTATTCGGACACCAGCCCGAGCTCGATGTCGGACCCAACGAAACGCTGTACGGAGCGATTCGGTACGACGACGAGAAACGCCCAATCGCTGAAATTGTCAGAGCGACCTACATCCCCGATCTCCATCTGGTGCCCGGTAACCTTGAGCTGATGGAATTTGAGCACGATACGCCAAAGGCTCTAATGACTCGCGCGCCGGGCGATACCCTGTTCTTTGCGCGCATCGGACAGGCGCTTTCTCAAGTCCAAAAGCTATACGATGTGGTGGTAATCGATTGCCCGCCGCAACTAGGTTTCCTGACGATGTCAGCGCTTACTGCCGCGACGTCGGTACTGATCACCATTCATCCGCAGATGCTGGACGTAATGTCGATGAGCCAGTTCCTCGCAATGACAGGCGATTTGCTCGAAGAAATCAGTAGGGCAGGGGCGTCGTCGCAATATCTCTGGATGAAGTATCTGGTGACTCGCTTTGAGCCTAGCGATGGCCCGCAAAACCAGATGGTCGCCTTTTTGCGCTCGATTTTTGGTGACCACGTCCTCAATCACCCGATGCTGAAGAGCACCGCGATTTCAGACGCCGGTCTCACCAACCAAACTATTTTCGAGGTGGAAAGAAGTCAGTTCACGCGGTCAACCTACGACAGAGCGTTGGAGTCTGTTGAGAGTGTCAACGCTGAGATCGAGGCGCTGATCAAGAAAGCATGGGGTAGAGCCGCATGAGTCGGAAGCAGATCTTTGGCAACCTGTCTCAAAAAACGACGGATCAGAGCCGCGAGACCGGGCCTGCAGTCTCGCAAGTCGACCAAAGCACGCGTCGGCCGTCGCGGCTGCGACCTCTTCTTGGTTCGCCTGATTTGACTGATCCGAGCGACGCCACACCGGTTGGGGCCCTTGGTCAGTCGCTCGGTGAACTCAGCGAGCGTTCGAAACGTGCAGACGAAATTGAGAAGAAGCTCCTCTCGGGGCAGATCATCGTCGAACTCGACACAGCCGACGTGGAGCCTTCGTTCATCCCAGACCGCATGTTGTCTGATGATGACGCTTTCCGCGGCTTCGTGGACTCGATTCGGAATGAGGGGCAACAGGTTCCGATTTTGGTTCGGCCCCACCCTGACGATGCTGCGAAATATCAAGTTGCGTTTGGTCATCGCCGGCTGCGCGCTGCGATCGCGCTGGAACGGCCGGTAAAGGCCGTCGTTAGGCCAATGACCGACCAGGAATTGGTCATTGCCCAAGGGCAGGAGAACAACGAACGACAGGACCTCTCCTACATCGAGAAAGTCCGCTTCGCACAACGCCTCGAGAAGCAGTTTCCGCGTGATGTGATTATGTCGGCCCTGGCGATCTATAAGAGCGATCTTTCAAACATGCTGGCTGTCGCGGCGAAAATTCCGGAAGACTTGATCGATGCCATCGGCCCCGCACACGGTGTAGGCCGCCGCAATTGGATGGCATTGTCGGACATGCTGGCGTCAGACAAACAGCAAGCGAGGCAAGCGCTGAACGTTGCCAATCGCCCAGGGTTCGAGCTGCTTAAGTCGAAGGAACGCTTCGAGGCCATCGCGAAAGCTCTCAAGGACGGTGCGCTCGCTCCGAAGGACGAGGTGCCTGTCACTCACCAAGGCAATGTAATCGGTAGAATTTCTCAGACGAGGCAGAAGGTGACGCTCAGCGTCGATCGGAAGGCGTCCCCCGAGTTTGCCGAATTCGTCATGAACGAGGTCTCCCGGCTCTACGCGGAATACCGCAAGAGCGTCGGATAATGGCGAACTGAATAAGAAGCAGGAGATCGAAACGAAGCAAAAGAAAAAGGCCCCCAAAACGTCGTTCGGAAGCCCTTCTCCAAGTTAGCACCTAGAGAATCGCACTTCCGCGAATCGCAGTCAAGAGTCCGCGACGGAAAACGTCGTTTCGGTGAGCCAATTTCTTTTGCCTAGCGATAGGTGAAAGACAATGCAGACGCATATCTCAACGACGCCCTTTGGGCGGCGAGCGCTAACGCTTGGCCAGATTGCAAGCCAGGCGACAGCCAAGGCGATGCCGAAGGAGGCAATCGTCAACAAATGGCAGGTCTTCCAGTATATCCGTGAAGCGCGCGAGCTGCTCGGCGCGACTGATCGCTCACTGGCGATCCTCAACGCATTGCTTTCGTTTCACCGTGAAACTGAGTTGTCAGCCGAGGGGGAACTCATCGTTTGGCCGTCGAACGAACAGCTCATGGCGAGGGCCAATGGCATCTCGCCGGCGACGCTGCGCCGTCATCTGGCGGTCCTCGTCGAATGCGGGCTAATCATCCGGCGCGACAGTCCGAATGGCAAGCGCTTCGCCCGTAGGAGCAGGGCAGGGGACATTGAGCAGGCCTATGGCTTCGACCTCTCGCCGATCGTCGCCCGCGCCGAGGAATTTCGAGACCTCTCTGAGGCGGTGCAGGCGGAAAAGAAGGCGTTTCGCGTCGCGAGAGAGCGGCTTACCCTGCTACGACGCGATATCGTCAAAATGATCGACGCCGGCATCGAGGAAGGCGTGCCCGGCAACTGGGGTAGGGTGCTTCAGACCTATCAGGCTGTCATCTCCAGGCTTCCTCGCACGGCATCGAGGCAACTCATCGAGGACATCTGCGGCGAGCTTCACGAATTGCATGTGGAAATCCGTGACGTGTTGGAATCTTTTGCAAAAACACAGAATCCGAACGCCAATGAGTCTCATTCTGAACGCCACATACAGAATTCAAATCCAGACTCCATATTTGAATCTGAATATGGCTTTCGAGGAAAGAAAGAAGCGAGCGGCAGCGCTGCGGAAACCGACAACGTACGGAGCTTGCCGAAGCGGGATTTGCCATTGAGCATCGTGCTTGATGCCTGCCCGAACTTGCGGGAAACAGTCCAGTCGGGTGAAATCCGCCACTGGCGCGATTTAGTAGCGGCCGCGGAGCTGGTCCGAACGATGCTCGGCATCAGCCCGAGCGCTTGGAGTGATGCCCGCGAGGTCATGGGTGAGGTTCCGGCCGCGATTGCGCTTGCGGCGATCTATCAGCGTGCCGACCAGATCAACAGCGCCGGCGGTTATCTGCGCAGCCTGACCGACAGGGCGAGAGAAGGGAAATTCTCGACCTGGCCGATGATCATGGCCCTGTTGCGCGCCAAGCTGGACGAGGGGAAGCAGCGCCAAACAGCGGAAAATGCGACATCCGAGGCAGGGCTGCGGCTCGAAGTGTCGGATTCCCTCCTGAAAAGCCTACGCAAGCGGAACCCGCGACCATGATGTCGGCCGGCAAGCCCTTGGTGAGAACCGTCCGGTGCAATTGCAACTGGTATCGGAAACGGCGTTCAGACAGGCGCCGTCATCAGATCGATGCCGAACGGTTCGAAATGCTTCAGGTTAAGCGTAACCACCGTCAAATCATGGGCCTTCGCGGTTCCCGCGATGAGTGCGTCGGCCATGCCGGGACTGTGGCCTGCGGCGATCGCTTCAGCTTCGAGTTTGCCGGACAAAGCGGAAACCGCCGAGTCTATCGGGATGATCCGATCCTCGTATGTCGTGAACAGGCCGTCCATCCAATACCTGAGATCCCTTGCCTTGGCGGTGGCGCCTTTCCGTTCAAGCAACATGATCCCACGCTCGATCTCGTGGACGGTGACGACCGACAGGAAAAACTCGGCCGTTTCTGCGGCCTTGTCGAGCCACGCGATCAACCCAGTCGCAGTCTCTGCGCGCGAAGGCGACAGCAGCGAGACGACATTTGTGTCGAGGAGATATGCCGTCAAAGTTCGACATCCCGCGAAGGTGAGGGATTGCGCTCGAACTCTCCGCCAGGAAATGTCTTAAGGTACGCCAGGAAGCTGGGCCGGCGGGGTTTAAGCGCGCGCTTGGCAATCTCCGCCGCCTGCAAAGGGACCAGAGCAGCAACAGGCTTTCCATGGCGGGTGATAGTGACGAATTCACCCTTGATGGCGTCATCGACATAGCTGGAGAGACCAGCTTTCGCATCTTTCAGACTGACAGTAGACATCGACGTCTCCGTAAAGTGGTCATATGTGACCACATATGCGCTTGAAGCCATTCACGGTCAAGGGGCGGTCATGCCGTTTCGCTGGCCAGAAGTCCGGATCGCCTCGCGCGATCGATCAGGTTCTTGACCGATGAAGGAGACCATTTGGTCCCGCCACGTGGGGTACGTTCATGCAGCTGTTCGAGTTGGCGAGCGATTTCCCGCAATGTCAGCTTCGCATTTGAAGAATGGATGCCGACGACGAGCGTCATCAGCCTATCCTCAGGAAGACGAGGCGGCGATTTGCGAAGCAGGGCGGCATCCGCCATGTGCTCGCCAACCAGCCACCTCACGGCGCGGCGGAGCCGCTCAGGCGTCCAATCTTGACCGCGCTGCTTCAGCACCCGCGCGATGTCGTCCCAGGTGTGGTCTGGCCGCATGCGCTTCACGGTCGGGAGCCATTGGTTGGCAGTCGCCTGGATGCGCGCTCCATAGGCCGCCTTCTGCGCTGCCGTCATCTTCGCAAGCGCCTCTGGCCGGCGCTCGCGAATTCCGGGATTGCCGGGTAGCCGGCCCTTCGCCTTCGCGGCCCTGATGCCGGCTTTGGTGCGCTCTGAGATCAGTGAGCGCTCCAACTGCGCCACGGCGCCGAGGACCTGGAGGGAAAACATGCCTTGCGGCGTCGTGGTGTCGATCGGATCCCGCAGCGAGCGAAAATGGCCCCCTCTTTCCGTCAGGCCTTCAATCACCTCGAGCAAATGGCTAACGGAGCGCGCCAGGCGGTCGATCCGGACGACGACAAGGGTGTCGCCGGCGGTAACGTCGCGCAGCAGCTTGCTGAGGGTCGGCCGGGAACGCGATGTCCCGGAGCCATGTTCCTGGACGATCACAGCGCAGCCGGCGGCGCGCAGCTCCATTTCCTGCGCTTCTGTTGCCTGTTCTTCCGTGGATACGCGCGCATAGCCTATCAGGCGGCCCTGTGATGGACGGGAAGCTCGATTTTGCGTCTCAGGGACCATTTTAAGCGCCTCCGAGCCGCTCATCGTCCGATTTCCAAATGTAGAGGATGCGGATAAACGATCGTTTGTAAACGTCTTTAGTGGCCTTTTGTCGCGGTCCGGTGACGCCAAAACCGGCTAAAACCAACATTTCTGGCCATCTGGGCGCCGATCACCGAACCGCTGTTCAATCGGGAGGGTCACTCGGACACTATATAATAAGAGGCTCCCGAAAAACCCCACCTATGAAGGAAACGAACGCCATGTTAGCTTCCGTATAAGAAAATCAGCGAAACATCACAATGGGATACACACTGTCAGAATTGCCACTCCAGGTGCTGCTTCCGCACATAAGTCGCGCCGAAGATCAACTTGCCC
>NZ_JAEULZ010000029.1 GCF_016793485.1 Mesorhizobium sp.
CACGCGATGAATGCCTCCTTGGCCGGCAGCAGGCCGACGGCGACCGGCCAGTCCAGCAGCAGCCGCCACAGGTTCTCGTGCAGCGTTTCGATCCACAGTTCGGCGTGCTCCGGTGTACGCGGCGTCTCGCCCAGCGCCACATTGACCGCCGCCTGCGCCGCCACGCGCTGGGCGTGGGCGCAGAGCGTGAACAGGTAAGGCACGGTCTTGATCACGACATCGGGCAGCTGGCCGATGAACAGGCGGGTCACCGATGGCCGCTGGAGATCGACGGCGATATCGCGCAATGCCTCTCCGTCATGAGTGGCGCGCACGACCAGCTGGCCG
This sequence comes from Mesorhizobium sp., assembly GCF_016793485.1. GTDB lineage: Bacteria > Pseudomonadota > Alphaproteobacteria > Rhizobiales > Rhizobiaceae > Mesorhizobium_K. The sequence goes on from NZ_JAEULZ010000029.1 coordinate 328, forward strand.
GCCGAAGTCATTGTCCCAGCCCGAGAAAGGCCCGCCGCCCGGAAACCGGCTTGGCCGCCGCGGCTTCCGGCGCCGCCATCGGCTCGGCGTGCAGGGCATGGCTCACCGCCAGCGCGGTCAGCCTGGCCTGCTCCTGCGTCGGAAACTCGAAGGCGGGCGAAAACAGCGAGCACAGGTGATAGTTGCCGAGACGCGCTTCCTCGGCGACGGTGAATTCGTAATCGCCGGACGGGAAGCGCCAGTCGTGCTTGCTGCAGGCGGCCAGACCGGGCCAGCCTTCCTCCTGGCCGGGCAGGCACAGCAGGTTGATGGCCCAGGGGGTGATCATCACGCCCGCCCAATGGCCTTGCGGCGTACGCGCAAAACCGACCGCCTCGACGCTGAGCGCCGCGTTGCAGATCGGCAGGTCGGCCATCCGGGTGCGCGCGATGTCCGTGAACACCGACACCAGTTCGGCCGACGGATCGTTCGCCCAGACTTTCACGCGGCCAACCCTCGGCTCATTCCGCCCTCCAAAAAACACAGAACAAGCGACATCCCAAGTGAACCCGCTGCCGGCCCCGGCTGCCCGGGGAGGGCGCCGACCTCATTCGCGGTCGGTCGCATTCCAAGGCAAGCCTTGGAACCTTGCTCCCTGCTCATTCCGCCCTCCAAAAACACAGAACAAGCGAAACCCCAAGTGAACCCGCTGCCGACCCGAGCTGCCAAGGGAGGGCTCGGACCTCATTCGCGGCCGGTCGCATTCCAAGGCAAGCCTTGGAGCCTTGCTCCCTGCTCATTCCGCCCTCCAAAAACACAGAACAAGCGACACCCCAAGTGAACCCGCTGCCGACCCCAGCTGCCTGGGGAGGGCTCGGACCTCATTCGCGGTCGGTCGCATTCCAAGGCAAGCCTTGGAACCTTGCTCCCTGCTCATTCGGTCACCATGAACTTGTGCTTGGGCGCATCGCAGCCCGGGCAGCACCAGTCGTCCGGCAGGTCGGCGAACGGCACGCCGGGGGGAATACCGCGCACGTCGTCGCCCTGCCCGGGGTCGTAGACCCACCAGCAGATACCGCATTCCAGTTTGTCTTCCGGCTTGACGCCGTGATGTGAACCTTCGAATCGCATGGTCAGTGATCAGCTTCGTGATTGGCGAAAGGACGTGCACGCCTCGATTGCATTTCGCCCCCAATTGCATGCCGGGGCACGCCCATGCTAACGCGAGTACGAGCGACTGCGCCAGCGGCGCGAACGCTCGCTTTCGTTTCCAGCGCAACTATTCCGCGATGCCGTATCAGACGGGCTCGACCATCATGTCGAGGTATTCACGCAGGCGCTCGACGGAATCGCCGAAGTCTTCGTCCGCCGCCAGCGCCACGTCGGGCATGCCAACGATTTCGATGGAGTTCAGGATCAGGGTGTCCATGCTGTTGAAGTACTGCACCCACCAGACGTTCCGCAGCCGCGTGCTGGTGATCCGGCAGTTACCGTAGCCGCGCGACAGCAGCGATACCTCTCGGTGCCCCAGCCAGCCGTAAAGGGTATCGAGATCGGCGTCGGAGACCGGCAGCAAGGTCAGGTTGATGATGTGCGCCGGCTGGCCGGGTTTGAAAGCCGCGGCCTGCATGCGGATTTCCTCGACCAGGGCCTGGGCGTTCATGCAGCCGACCGGGTAATCGGGTGCCGGCAAGGTTGCGTCAGCCGCCCTCAGCATGGCATCGGTCAGCACATCGGGAATGGCGCCCGTTTCCAGGCGGTCAACCAGCATTGCCCCGTCATCGGTCATCTTGAGCGCGCGCCAGATACCGGCGAATGCCGTCTCCTGCACGCGCCAATGTTCCGGGGCGGTGGTAAAGGCACTGACCTCGCCAAAACCCATCGACTGGTTGATCACATCGCGCACCCCGGCCTCCAGCCCGAGCAGGTCGAGTTTCGCGCCGCCGGCCATGCCGGCTTGCGCGGCTCCCTCGAGGAATATCCCCAACAGGCG
>NZ_JAEULZ010000021.1 GCF_016793485.1 Mesorhizobium sp.
CTCGATGTCGACTCATCGCATCCTGGGGCTGGAGCAGGTCCCAAGGGTATGGCTGTTCGCCATTTAAAGCGGTACGTGAGTTGGGTTCAGAACGTCGTGAGACAGTTCGGTCCCTATCTGCCGTGGGTGTAGGAATATTGAAAGGATCTGTCCCTAGTACGAGAGGACCGGGATGGACGGATCTCTGGTGGACCTGTTGTGGCGCCAGCCGCATTGCAGGGTAGCTATATCCGGACGGGATAACCGCTGAAGGCATCTAAGCGGGAAACCCACCTTGAAACGAGTATTCCCTGAGAGCCGTGGAAGACGACCACGTTGATAGGCCGGGTATGGAAGTGCGGCAACGCATGAAGTTTACCGGTACTAATAGCTCGATCGGCTTGATCGTTCTCATTCTCTGTGCCCATCGCGCCGCAAGGCGCTGATAGGACGGCACACCAAGAACAGCTTCTCGAACAAACATGCTCTTTGCCGACCTGGTGGTTATGGCGGGGTGGCTGCACCCGTTCCCATTCCGAACACGGCCGTGAAACGCCCCAGCGCTGATGGTACTTCGTCTTAAGACGCGGGAGAGTAAGTCGCTGCCAGGTCTGCCAAGCGCATGTTTGAAAATCTTCTCTCTACGAAGGCCCGCCAAACGGGATATCGGGCCGCCTGCCTAAAAGGTTAGGGCGGCCTTTTCTTTTGGCGGAAAGCGTGACGGACACTTTGCCTCTGGCAAAAATCCGGTGGCGCGGGGTGGAGCAGCCCGGTAGCTCGTCAGGCTCATAACCTGAAGGTCGCAAGTTCAAATCTTGCCCCCGCAACCAAAAACAAAAAGCCCGGTTCGTCCGGGCTTTTTTGTTTTTGCCGGTGGCGCTGGATTTGAACTTCATCAGGGGCCCGCAAGGAGGCGCAGCCGACGCCGCGGGACAGGAGTCGTCAAATCTTGCCCTCGCAACCAAAAACAAAAAGCCCGGTTCGTCCGGGCTTTTTTGTTTTTGCCGGTGGCGCTGGATTTGGGGCAGAAACGGCCTCTTACGTGCCGACTGGTCGATATTTCGCTCCTCAAAACACGGCTTGAACCTAAAGTTCCTTGAGCATCTATGTTAGCGTCCGCGTGGATATCCGTCGGCGTCGCGTCGACGGGTCATGTCGAGTGAGATAGTTTCGGGAAAGGGTTTTTCGATGTCTGACGCGGCGGTTCACAGCGAAGGCGACGGCCATGACCACGGCAGCGGAGACGGGCACGACCACGGCCAGGTCGTGACGTCCGAGAACGAGCGTCGAATCCGCTTTGTGCTGATCTTTACTGCCGGTTACGCCGTCGTCCAGTCGGTCGGCGGCTATCTGTCAGGCTCGCTGGCGCTGATCGCAGATTCCGGCCACATGATCTCGGACGCGGCCGCGCTGCTTCTGGCGCTCATCGCGTATCGAATCGCGCGCCGGCCTGCCGATTCCATGCGTTCGTATGGATTCCATCGTGTCCGCGTGCTTGCCGCGCTCGCCAACGGCGCAGCCTTGCTGCTTCTGGTGGCGTGGATCGCCTGGGAGGCTGTCCAGCGCATCAATTCTCCGGTGGAAATCCTCGCCGGCCCGATGCTGATCGTCGCCTTGATCGGTCTCGGCGTGAATCTTGCCGGCGCCTACATCCTGTGGTCCGGCAATAAGGGCGACAGCAATCTTCGCGGTGCCCTGCTCCACGTCATCGGCGATCTTCTCGGATCCGTCGGGGCGATCGCGGCCGCCATCGGCATCATGCTGACGGGCTGGACGCTGCTCGACCCGATCCTTTCGGTCCTGGTCGCGGGTCTCGTCGTGCGCTCGGCGTGGGGGCTCGTGTCGGAGTCCATCCGCGTCCTGCTCCAGGCGACGCCGAAGGGCATCGACCCCGAGGTTGTCCAGAAAGAGGTCACCGCTATCCCCGGCGTAGCCGAGGCCGGACATTTCCACGCATGGACGCTGACGGACCAGACGAGCATCGCGACGTTGCATATTGCCCCTGCGCCTGGAACCGACCCGCTTTCCCTGCCGCCGCTCGTCGCGAAACTTTTGCGAGCGCGCTATGATATCGAACATGTGACCGTCCAGGTCGATCCGCCTGGCGGATTGCAGAAACAGCACACGTAGCCGCGACCATATCAAGCGGCTGCCGCGGCGATTTCCGCTATGAAGCGATGCTTCCAGCCTATATCTAGCAGGAGCCATGCGCGCAGGTGTGCGCTGGTGTGCGAGACAATGGGACGGAAGCTTACCTTATGACACTGCATCAGAATTTCATTGCCGGACGCTGGATTGAGGGCGCCGAGGCTGCCGACAACATCAATCCGTCCAACACGGGCGACGTGGTCGGAAGCTATGCGCGCGCTTCGAAGGCTCAGGCCGATCAGGCTATCGCTGCTGCAAAGGCGGCTTTTCCCGCGTGGTCGCGTTCCGGCATCCAGCAGCGCCATGACATTCTGAAGAAGGTTTCGGACGAGATCATCGCCCGCAAGGACGAGCTCGGCAAGTTGCTGGCGCGTGAAGAGGGAAAGACGCTTCCGGAAGCCATCGGCGAAGTGCTGCGCGCTGCCCAGATTTTCGATTTCTTTTCCGGCGAGACGCTCCGTCTTTCCGGCGAAAAGCTTCCATCGACCCGCCCTGGCATCGATGTTGAACTGACCCGCGAGCCCGTCGGCGTCATCGGCATCATCACGCCCTGGAATTTCCCGATCGCGATTCCCGCCTGGAAGATTGCGCCGGCGCTGGCCTATGGAAACACGGTGGTGTTCAAGCCGGCAGACCTCGTGCCGGGTTCCGCATGGGCGCTTGCCGACATCATTGTTCGCGCCGGCGTGCCGGAAGGCGTGTTCAACCTGGTCATGGGCCGAGGCTCCGTGGTTGGCGACGCGATGCTCAACGATCCGCGAATCGACGCGGTCACCTTCACGGGTTCGGTCGGCACCGGCAAGAAGGTTGCCGCCGCCTGCGTCGAACACATGCGCAAGTTCCAGCTCGAGATGGGCGGCAAGAATCCGCTCGTCGTGCTCGATGATGCCGATCTCGCCGTCGCCGTCGATGTCGCGGTCAACGGCGCCTTCTTCTCGACCGGCCAGCGCTGCACGGCCTCGTCGCGCCTGATCGTGACCGAAGGCATTCACGACAAGTTCGTTGCCGCCGTCACAGAGAAGTTGAAGGGCGTCGTCGTCGATGATGCGTTGAAGGCCGGCACTCAGATCGGGCCTGTCGTCGATCAATCGCAACTCGACCAGGACACCTCCTATATCGACATCGCGAAGAAGGAAGGCGCGAAGCTCGCTTTCGGCGGCGAGTTGCTGAATCGCGAGACGCCCGGCTTCTACCTGCAGCCGGCGCTGTTTACCGAAACCTCCGCCGACATGCGAATCAATCGCGAGGAGGTTTTCGGGCCGGTCGCCAGCGTCATGCGGGTGAAGGACTACGACGCGGCGCTTGCCGCCGCCAACGACACCATCTTCGGCCTCTCCGCGGGCATCTGCACGACCAGCCTGAAGCACGCGAGCCATTTCAAGCGTAACTCCGAAGCAGGCATGGTGATGGTCAATCTGGCGACCGCCGGCGTCGACTATCACGTGCCGTTTGGCGGCCGCAAAGCGTCTTCATTCGGGCCGCGCGAGCAGGGCCGCTACGCCGCGGAATTCTTCACCATCGTCAAGACGGCCTACACGCTACCCTGAGTATAGGTCGGGAAAATTCAGGGCGGCGATGAAAGTGTCGCCGCCAGTCGAAGTATTGGAGGAGAATATGGGCAAGAGAATCATGTTCACCGGCGGCAGCGGCAAGGCCGGCCGCCACGTCGTCAAATATCTCGTCGATCAGGGGCACCAGGTGCTCAACATCGACACGAAGCCGTTGGACAATCCAAAGGTCCGCACGCTGATCACGGACATCACCGACAGCGGCCAGGTGTTCAATGCCTTCACCAGCTACATGGGCCTGCACGAGTTCGATCCGTCGCTGCGCGCGCAGCCGGTGGATGCCGTCGTCCATTTCGCGGCTGTCCCGCGCATCATGATCACGCCTGATAACGAGCTCTTCCGCGTCAACACGATGGGCACCTATAACGTCATCGAGGCGGCGGTGAAGCTTGGCATCAAGAAGATCGTCGTGGCGTCCAGCGAGACGACCTATGGCGTGGTTTTCGCCAACGAGCCGAAGGACCCCGTCTATTTCCCGCTCGATGAGGAATACGACGTCGATCCGATGGATTCCTATGCGCTGTCCAAGGTGATCAACGAGAAGACCGCGCGCGCCTTTGCGCTCAGGAGCGGCTTCGACATCTACGCGCTGCGCATCGGCAACGTCATCGAGCCGCATGAATATGAGGGCTACATCCCGAACTGGATCAAGGATCCCGCATTCCGCAAGCGCATCGCCTGGAGCTATATCGACGCGCGCGACCTCGGCCAGATCGTCGATCTCGCCGTCAAGAAGGACGGGCTCGGATACCAGGTGTTCAACGCAGCCAATGACGATCCGTCAGCCGATTTGACGACGCAGGAACTGCTCGATCGCTTCTATCCGAAGGTGCCGGTCAAGCGAAAACTCGGCAAGTACGAGACGCTGTTCTCGAACCGTAAGGTGAAGAAGATGCTCGGCTTCAAGCAGCAGCACAATTGGCGCCAGTACGCGCCGAAGGCTGCTCCTGCGAAGAAGAAGTAGGCGCGCTTCCGCAGCAGCGCTGCGGGCGGTCAGACAGTAACGGTGATACCGCCATCCACGTAGAGTGTGTGGCCGTTGACGAAGGTCGAGGCATCGGAGGCGAGGAAAACCGCCGCGCCGACGAGTTCCTCGACCTCTCCCCAACGTCCCGCTGGAGTGCGTTTCTCGAGCCAGGCCGTGAATTCCTGATTCTCCGCCAGCGCAGTGTTCATTTCAGTGCGGAAAAAGCCGGGGGCAATGGCGTTGATCTGGATGCCGTGTTTCGCCCAGTCCGCGCACATGCCGCGCGTCAGGTTGCGCACCGCTCCCTTCGTCGCGGTGTAGGGCGCTATCGTCGTCCGGCCCAGTTCGCTCATCACAGAGCCGATGTTGATGATCTTTCCCCGCTTGCGCGGAATCATGCGTTTTGCCACGGCCTTGCCGACGTTGAAGACGCCGGTGACGTTGGTTTCCAGCATCTGGTGCCACTTGTCGTCCGGAAATTCGTCGAGCGGCATGCGGAACTGCATTCCGGCGTTGTTGATCAGGATATCGATCGGACCGATGTCCTTTTCGATGCGGGCAATCTCCGCTTCAACTGTCGCGGCGTCGACAACGTCGAAGATCGATCCTTCGGCTTTCAGCCCCTTCTCGCGCAGACCGGCTACTGCCTTCTCAACCTTGTCGGCAGAGCGGCCATTGACGACGAGTTCGGCGCCGTGTTCGCCGAGTCCCGCCAGAAGGCCGTAGCCAATTCCCTGCGCGGAGCCGGTAACGAGCGCGCGCTTGCCCTTCAGGCTGAAAAGTTCCAGCATTGTCCTGCTTATCAATCACTTTGTCTGAAGTTGCGGATGCGGTCGAACATCACCGCGAGCACGATGGCGCCACCGATGAAAGTTCCTTGCCAGAAGGCATTGATGCCAAGCAAGCCCAGACTGTTTCGGATGACTTCAATCAGGGCGGCTCCGACAAGCGCGCCGAAGGCAGTGCCGACGCCGCCGGCCAGGTTTGCGCCGCCGATGACCGCCGCGGCGATCACCTGCAGTTCCATGCCGGCGCCGATATTGGTCGTCACCGCGCCGAGCCAGCCCGTCTGGATGATGCCCGCGATGCCGGCGGACAATGCCGAGATGACATAAACCGCGACCTTGATCGGCTTGACCGGAACGCCGGTCAGCGTTGCCGCATGCTCGTTGCCGCCGATCGCGTAGACGTGTCGCCCGAACTTCGTCCAGCGCAGCACGAAACCGGTGAGCAGCGCGAAAAAGACCATGAAGACAACGGGGTTGGCGATGCCGAAGAACCATGCGCCGCCGCCGATCGACAGAAGCAGGTCGTGGTCCGGCCCGAACTGGAAGACGACCGTGTTGCCCGACACAACCATTGCCAGGCTGCGTGCGATGGACAGCATTCCGAGTGTCACCACGAATGGTGGAAAGCCAAGATAGGCGATCAATACGCCGTTGAAGCCACCGACCAGGATCGCTGTCGCAAGCGATGCGAGGATGCCCACCTCGATGCCGTAACCGGCGTTCATCACCACCGCCAGCACCATGGAACACAGGCACAGGACCGATCCGACCGACAGGTCGATGCCGCCGGTGATGATGACCAGCGTCATGCCGAGCGCGATGATCGCCACGAAGGTGACGTTGCGGGTGATGTTGAAGAGGTTTGCCTTGGTTGCGAACGCGTTGGTCGCGAACGTCAGGAAGATGCAGGCCGCGATCACGGCGAGCAGCACCCAGAAGGTCTGGCTGTTGACCAGCCTGCTTCCCAAGCTGTGCTGCTTGTGATCGATCGTCTGTTCGAGTGTCACAGCCATGGTCGTCTCCCCCTGCCTAGGCCGCTTGTTCGATTGCGCCGGTGATGAGGCCGGTGACCTCCTCCGGCGAACTCGACGCGATCTTCTTGTCTGCAACCTTGCGGCCGCGCCGCATGACGATCACCCGGTCCGCCACCGTGAAAACGTCGGGCATGCGGTGGCTGATGAGGATCACCGCGATGCCCTGGTCACGAAGGTTGCGTATGAGGTTCAGCACCTCGGCCACCTGCCGCACCGAGATAGCCGCGGTCGGCTCGTCCATCAGCACGATCTTGGCCTGCGAAAGCCTGGTGCGGGCAATGGCCACCGCCTGGCGCTGGCCGCCTGACATCTGCTTCACGAGATCGCGCGGACGTGTCTCGGACTTCAGTTCCTTGAAGATTTCGCCGGCGCGCGCGTACATGGCGCCATAGTCGAGGATGGCGAAAGGCCAGACGCCCTTGCGCAATTCGCGTCCGAGAAAGACGTTCGCCGCCGCCGTCAGGTTGTCGCAAAGCGCGAGGTCCTGATGCACGATCTCAATGCCGTGATGGCGTGCGTCGACGGGCTTGTGCATGACAAGCTCGTGCCCTTCCATGCTGATCTTGCCGTCGCTGGGACGAAAATTGCCGGCGATCATCTTCACAAGCGTGGACTTGCCCGCGCCGTTGTCGCCCATCAGGCCGACAACTTCACCAGGCTCCAGTGAAAACGATACATCGTTTACCGCCTGGATTGCTCCAAAGTGCTTGGAAACATTGGTCAGTTCGAGAACCGCCACCGGCCTACCTCCCTGTATTGCATGCCAGTCGCTATGGTGCCGCGAGGCTTTGCTTGTCGCGATCTTCCCCGTATCCTCCGGAAGGTGCGACGGAGGGCATTTATGCCGAGAGGCGCGCGGGCGTCAATCGAATGCGAAGCCGGCACGCCAATATTTTGTAAGACAAATAGGACAATAGATGTTGACGCGGGGAACGCCTGGTTATTAGGTTAGCCCACCTTCGGGAGGAAGGCATGCTGATCCTGATTACTGGCGCAACCGGCAAGGTCGGGCGAAGCCTTGTTTCAAGGCTCCTGTCCGACTCGTCCTTTCGCGGCGCCCGGCTTCGGGCGCTCTGCCACAATCGCAGCCTGCCGGAGAGCGAGCGGCTCGAGGTGGTCAAGGGGTCGATCGCCGACAGGTCTGTCGTAGCCCGCGCCCTCCAGGACGTAACTCACGTCGTTCACCTCGCCACCTGCAAGGAAATCCCGGAAGACGTCATGGACGTCACGGTGAAAGGTCTGTTCTGGCTGCTGGAAGAGTTCCGTGTCTCAAAGAGCGCGCGTCAGTTCATCCTGATCGGCGGCGACGCGGGCGTCGGACATTTCTTCTATCGGCACGATGGTCCCCTGACGGAACATGCGCCTCATATGGCCTACCCAGGCTGCTACGCGCTTTCCAAGGTGCTTGAAGAGGTGATGCTCGAGCAGTTCGGCATCCAGTACGACTTGAACGGCTGCTGCCTGCGTGCGCCGTGGATCATGGAGAAGGACGACTTCCGTCATACGCTGTCCTTCGGTGACGATCTGTTCGGCGGGCCGGACTGGAAGACGATGGTCCCGGCGGACGACGCTCGGCGTTACGCCGCGAAAGGCACAGTACCGTTGCTGAAGGATGCCGACGGACGACCGCTGAGGCGCAACTTCGTGCATGTCGACGACCTGATCGAAGCGATCGTGGCGGCCATCGACAATCCGCGCGCCAAGCGCCAGCTCTTCAACATTTCAATGGACCGGCCCGTCGACTACGGCGAGCTGGCTGACTATCTCGCGCGCACGCGCGGCCTGGATTCGATCGAGATCCCCAGCTCCTTCCATTCCAACTGGATGGACAACAGCAAGGCGAAATACTTGCTCGATTGGGAGCCGGAATACGATCTCGAAATGCTTGTCGATTCGGCATGGGAGTACGAACGCGGGAGTGAAGATCCCCGTGTCGTCTACTATCCGGGTTGATGTGGTTGGCGGGAGCATCCGCTTCCGTCTTTTTCAAGGGAGGAAGTCTATGAGGAAACTTTTGCTGCTTGCCGCGACGGCGGCGATGGCGCTTGGCGTGAGCCAGGCCGTGGCACAGGAGAAGAAGCAGCTCGTGATCGTGGTGAAGGGGCTTGATAACGCCTTCTTCGAATCGATCAACCAGGGTTGCCAGAAGTGGAACGCCGAGAATGCCAGCTCGGAATTCGAGTGCTTCTACACCGGCCCGGCATCGACGTCTGACGAGGCGGGCGAAGCCCAGATCGTCGCCGACATGCTCGCCAAGCCGTCGACGGCCGCGATTGCGATCTCGCCGTCCAATGCGCCGCTGATCGCCCAGACGATCAAGAACGCCAACCCGTCCATCCCGGTCATGACGCTCGACGCCGACCTGACCAAGGAAGACGCCGGCCTGCGCAAGACCTATCTCGGCACCGACAACTATCTGATGGGCTTCCGCATCGGCGAGTACTTCAAGAAGTCGAAGCCGAACGGCGGCACCGTCTGCACCATCCAGGGCAACCCGGCTGCGGACAACATCCTGCAGCGCGCACAGGGCTTCCGTGACGCCCTGTCGGGCCAGAAGGGCCTCGCCGCGCTTGCCGGCGAAGGTGGCTGGACCGAAGTTGCCGGCTGCCCGGTCTTCACCAATGACGACGGCGTGAAGGGCGTGCAGTCGATGGTCGATATCCTGGCCGCAAATCCGAAGCTGGACGGCTTCGGCATCATGGGTGGCTGGCCGCTGTTCATGGCGCCTCAGCCGTATCGCGACTTCACCAAGCCTCTGGCCGATCGTCTGGCCAGCGGTGATTTCGTTATCTCGGCTGCCGACACGATCGGCGAAGAGGTCGCGATCGCGAAAGAGGGCCTTGTCTCGGCACTCGTCGGGCAGCGTCCCTTCGAGATGGGCTACAAGGCTCCGTCCGTCATGATCGACCTCATCCAGGGCAAGGAAGTCGCCGATCCGGTGTTCACGGGTCTCGACGAATGCACCAAGGATACCGCCGACACCTGCATCCAGAAGTAGGTCAGGCAGGACGCGCCCGAAATGGGCGCGTCCTCACCTTGCTCGAACGGCCATAAGTAGCTAGGCAGGGCAGGGGACGATTCATGAGGCGCAAGCCAGACAACATATCGGCAACCGGATCTGTTCAGACGGATCGCGGCAAGGGGTTCGGGGGTTCACTCGTCGCCGGGGCGAGCGTGCATGCCTCCCTCGCCAACGAGATCGGGGCGAGGATCGTGCGGGGCGATTATCCGCCGGGCACGATCCTTCCAAACGAAGCCAAGTGGTCCGAGACCTTCGAGGTCAGCCGCTCCGCAGTGCGCGAGGCCATCAAGATGCTGATGGCGAAGAGCCTGCTTTCGTCCCGTCCCAAAGTCGGAAGCTGGGTCGAGCCGCGCGAGCGCTGGAACCTGCTCGATCGCGATGTGCTGGGCTGGTACGCCTCCGCTCCAGATCGCGAAGCTTTCCTGCGCACCGTGCAGGAGTTCCGCCACATCATCGAGCCAGAGGCGACGGCGCTGGCGGCGGAACGCCGCAGCGACGAGCAAATGGAAGAGATCAGCGCCGCCTGCCGGGAGATGGGCGAGGCAAGCTCGCTCGCCATACGGACACAGGCAGACACGCGGTTTCATCTCGCCATCCTGCGCGCGTCCGGCAACGAGCTTCTCGTGCCGCTTGGCGTCCTGATCGAATCCGCGCTCAACAATTTGTTTGTCGTGGTGACGCGTGAAACGGCCGACGTGCGTCATGCCCAGAAGCTGCATGAAGCGATCGAGCGCAATATACGACTGAAGCGGCCCGATGCCGCCCGCGCAGCGGTGCGCAAATTGCTCGCCAACACCGACGAAGTCATCGTCCGCGAGCGGCGCTGACGGTCCCTATCATTCGATGTCTGGCAAGGGGTTGATTCCCGGCGTCGCCGCGTCGCATGAATGGTGTCGACACATCAGTGGGAGGACATCGTGCTCGTCGACACGCATCTGCATATCATCGACAAATCCCGGCTTGATTACCCCTGGGTCTCCGGAGAGCCGGCGCTCAATCGTGACTTTCTCTATGGTGAATATGCGCGCGATGCGCTGCGTTCAGGCATCACCGACGTGCTGCACATGGAGGTCGATGTCGCGCCGCAGCTGATATCCAACGAGATCGACTATGTTCGCGAGCAATCCGGCAAGCCCGGTAGTCTTGTCCGGGGAGCGATTTCGGCTTGCCGTCCGGAAGCCCCGGGATTTCCCGAGATGCTGGAACGCGCTCTTGCCGACCCGTTCGTGAAGGGCTTGCGGCGGATTTTACACACGGTGTCCGACGACATCTCGCAAGGCGCGTTGTTTCGCGAAAATGTGAAGCGGCTGTCCGGTACACGGCTGACCTTCGACATCTGCATGTTCCCGCGCCAGCAGCCGCTTGCGCTTGCGCTGACGGAACTTGCGCCGGACGTGACCTTCATCCTCGACCATTGCGGCGTTCCCGACATCAAGAGCGGGGATTTCGACGCATGGAAGCGGGGAGTTTCCGAACTGGCTGCGCGTCCCAACCTGATGGCCAAGATCTCCGGCATCGTTGCCTATGCGGATAGGGAAACCTGGACTGCGGAAACGCTGCGCCCCTATGCAGAACATGTCATCGACTGCTTCGGCTGGGACCGCGTTGTGTGGGGCAGCGACTGGCCGGTCTGCACGCTTGGCGGCGGGCTGCTCGCTTGGGTGGCGGCGACGCATGCCATCCTTGAGGGCTGCTCCAACGATGAGCGGGATTCGCTTTTCTGGAAAAATGCGGACCGGTTGTGGAAACTCGGACTGGCCGTCGAGCGTTAGGGAGTTCCGGACGCCAAATGCGACCGGCCATTTGGAGCTCCGGTCGCGTCGCATGTTTTGGTGGGCTATCATTTTCGTTGTGCCGGCTGCGGCTTTCGCGCTGATGCTCTATGGCCGTCTGACGACAAGATCAGTCGGTCTGCCCTCGACTGCCTTTAACCTTGGTTCAGAGGCATTGCTGGACCGGACGATCTCGGCAATCTGTTCCAAACACGAGGACAAGGTCGGCCTCAGGCTGCTCACCGACAACGTGGAAGCCTTCGCCACGCGGGCGGCCGTTGCCCGGATGGCGGAACGTAGTCTCGACCTGCAATACTACTACTGGAAAGACGATCTGACCGGTGGGCTGCTCGCCAGCGAAGTTCTGGATGCGGCCGATCGTGGCGTCCGGGTCCGTCTTCTGCTCGACGACATCAATGCCTTGGGCCGCGATTCGAACTATCGCGCCTTGGACCGGCACCCAAATATCGAAGTGCGTCTCTACAATCCGCTTCGCTGCCGGGAAGGGGCTTTCCTGCGTGGACTCGAAATGGTGGTGCGTTTCTGGCGCGTCAATCGCCGCATGCATCACAAGGCTTGGATCGCCGACGGGCGGGTCGCGATCGTTGGCGGTCGGAACATCGGCGACGCCTATTTCGACGCTTCGGAGGAATCGAATTTCCGGGACATGGACGTGTCCCTGATCGGGCCTGCGGTCCGGGAGGCCGAGCAGGTGTTCGATCGCTTCTGGAACAGCGAGATGGTTTCGCCGATACGCAACCTTGCGGATTGGTTGCATCGCGCCGACCTGGCGCGCTTGCGCAGGCGCTTGCGGCGTCGCGTCCGGTCGAAGCGCAGTGGCGACTATCTCGGACGGGTAGACGATGCGCTCCGTGCAGTCGCTTCCGGGGTTGGAATGCACTGGACCGCCGAAGCGACCATCGTCTCGGACCCGCCGGAGAAGTGCGTGCAAAGAAGCAGCGATGATGGGCTGGTGTCCGCCATTCGCCCGATCCTGTCCCAGGCCCGTCAAAGCATCCAGATCACCTCGCCCTATTTCATCCCGCTCGAGAGCGGCGTGCGCATGTTCCTCGATCTCGCCAGAAAGGGCGTGCGGATATCCGTGCTGACGAATTCGCTTGCCGCGACGGACGTCACCGCCGTTCACGGAGCCTATTCCCGCTTCCGCAAGCAGCTGCTGCAGGGCGGCGTGAAGCTGTTCGAACTGCGTGCGCGGCACGGCAAGAAGAACGTGTCGCTGTTCGGATCGCGGGGCGCAAGCCTTCATACCAAGGCGTTCGTGGTCGACGGACGGCGTGGCTTCATCGGGTCATTCAATTTCGATCCGCGCTCTGCGTCCCTGAACACGGAAATGGGCGTCCTCTTCGACCATGCCGGGCTTGCGCGTGAGATGCAGTCCGTCTTCGCGGAGGAAACGCAAGCGGCCCACAGCTACCGCGTGGTCCTGCGCGACGGCGCCACACGGTGGCATGACGACAGCGGCGTCGTTGATCACGAGCCGGACGCCACGGTGCGCCGCCGAGCGCTCGCCGGACTGGTGAGCGTGCTGCCCGTCGAAAGCCAGCTCTGACGAGCGTAAACTGCGGTCTTGGGCGCTTTCTCCTGTCGGTAACGAAACCTTCGGTGCTTTGACGGCTTTTCCTCCTTGAAAGCTGCCGCTAACACTATTGTCCCAATGCCCGTCAGGTTGAACGGATGCCCAAACGCCGTACTTTCCTCGATCCGGTTCTGCTCGCCCGGCTAAGCAGGAAATCCCGCTTCACCGCGCTGAAGGCGCGGCTCAGGACACGCCTTCAAACCATGCAGGCGGCAGGCGGAGAGCGCGCTCCGAGGGGCGGTGTGAAGGCCAACGGCGACCACGAGATGGTCATCGCTTCCTACAACGTGCACAAATGCATCGGCACCGACGGGCGGTTCGATCCGGCCCGCATCGCGTCCGTCATCACGGAACTGGGGGCTGACGTCGTCGCCATCCAGGAGGCCGACAAGCGGTTCGGTCGCCGTTCAGGGCTGCTCGACCTCAAGGCGCTGGAGCGTGACGCGGGCCTGACGCTCATCCCGACGTCCGAGGAGGCCGATGGTCATGGCTGGCATGGCAATGCGCTCTTCCTGCGCAGGGGCGAGGTCCGCGACATGCGCCGTCTCGCACTGCCGAGTGCCGAGCCACGCGGGGCGCTGGTCGTCGACCTCGAACTTCCCGCCGGGCCGCTCCGCCTCGTCGCCGCCCATCTTGGGCTTTTGCGCCGGAGCCGGCGCTGGCAGGTGCGCTCGATCCTCGACGCCATCGAACAGGGACCACGGGTGCCGATCCTGCTGGTGGGCGACCTGAACGAGTGGCGGCCGGGCAGCAAATCGTCCCTGCTTGAGCTGAAGCCGGTCTTCGGCCCGCTCAGCCAGAACCATTTTTCCTTTCCGTCCTATTTTCCCTTCATCGCGCTTGATCGCGTCATCGGTTCGCCCGGCCTGGTGACGGCCATGCAGGTTCACGACAGCGCGCTCGCCAAGGTGGCTTCCGACCATCTTCCCCTGAAGGCGACCATCGATATCGCGGCGGCGCTGAAGGAAATGCGCGGGCATGAAGAGCTCGTACTGAACGAAGTTGGCTCGTAGCGGCTTTCAATCGAATCGCATCATCTCCGGCCTGTTGCGCTCGTCGCCAAACGCAGGCATTGGTTGCCCATCAGGGCATTCTTGAGAGGATTTCGACATGGCAGAGACCTTCGTGATCGCGCAGGGCGGCGGGCCGACGGCGGTGATCAACCAGACGGTCGCCGGCGCCACGCTGGAAATCATGAAGCGCTATCCGAAGGCGCGAGTGCTCGGTTCCCGCTTCGGTGTGCGCGGCGTGCGCGATGGCGATTTCGTCACTCTTTCCGACCTCTCCGAACAACAACTGCGGCTGTTCGCCGGCACGCCGAGCTCCGGCCTCGGCTCGACGCGGGACAAGCCTGACGCAGCCTATTGCGATCTCGTGCTCAAGGGCCTGCAGAAGGTCGATGCCCAGGCCTTCATCTATATCGGCGGCAACGACACCTCCGGCACGCAGCAGATCCTCACCGACGCGTCCGGCGGCTCGATGGCGTTCGTGCATGCGCCTAAGACCATCGACAACGACCTGATGGAGAACGACCATACGCCGGGCTTCATCTCGGCCGCCGAATTCGTCGCCGGCGCGTTCCTCTCGGTCGATCTCGATTTCCGCGCGCTGCCCGGCGTCTATGTCGCGATCGTCATGGGCCGGCATGCGGGCTTCCTGACCGCCGCCTCGGCGGCGTGGCGTATCGACGAGGACAGCGGGCCGCATTTGATCTACGTGCCCGAACGCGCTTTCTCGGTGAAGCGTTTCCTCGATGATGTGAAGAGCAAGCTCGACAAGCACAAGCGCTGCATCGTCGCGGTGTCCGAAGGCGTTCAGACGGCGGAAGGCACGTCGCTGGTCGAGAGCATCGTCGGCCCCGATCGGGTCGAGCGCGACGCGCACGGCAACGTCAAGCTGTCGGGCAGCGACCTTAACCGCGCCTTCGAGACTGCACTCGCGGAAGGCCTGCCCGGCAAGCGCGCTCGCGTCGATGCACTGGGCTACATGCCGCGCGGCTATGTCGGCGCCATCAGCAAGGTCGACCAGCAGGAGGCTTTCGACGCCGGTGTCCATGCGGTCGAGGCGGCTGCGCAGGGTGGCGGTTCGGTGGCGCTGCAGTATGATGGAACGAAGACCGTGCTGAAGATCGTGCCTCTGTCCAACGTCGCGGCCAAGACGCGCCACATGCCCGACGATTTCCTGACGGCGGAAGGCACCGGCCTTACCGACAAGGGCATGGCCTATCTCAAGCGGCTGGTGCCGAAGAAGTTCGACGTCGCCAAGCCGTTCGTCTGAGAAGCGAATCCCGCTGGCGCAATCGATCTTCGTTTCGCTGACGCGCTGTCCCCTGTAGAACTGGGCCTACTGTTACAAGCAAGAGGGATTTCCATGTCTACCAATTCGGACCTTCAGGCCCGGCGTATCGCCGCCATACCGCGTGGCGTCGCCACCGCCTATCCGGTCTTCGCTGAACGCGCCGAGGGCTCCGAGCTCTGGGACAAGGACGGCAAGCGTTTCATCGATTTCGCCGGCGGCATCGCCGTTCTCAACACCGGTCACCGCCATCCCAAGGTGATTGCGGCGGTCAAGAAGCAGCTCGACGCCTTCACCCACACCGCCTTCCAGATCGTGCCCTACGAGCCCTATATCGAGCTCTGCGAACGGCTGAACAAGCTGGCTCCGATCTCAGGCCCGGTGAAGTCGCTGTTGTTCTCGACCGGCGCCGAGGCCGTGGAGAACGCGGTCAAGATCGCGCGCGCCTTCACCGGCCGCACCAACGTCATCGCCTTTTCCGGCTCCTTCCACGGTCGCACGCTGATGGCGTCTGCTCTGACCGGCAAGGTCGCCCCCTACAAGAAGAAGTTCGGGCCAATGCCGGGTGGCGTCTGGCATGCGCCGTTCCCGGTGCCGCAGTTCGGCGTGACCGTCGCGGATTCGCTGCGCGCCATCGAGTATCTCTTCCGCGCCGACGTCGATCCGGTCAATGTCGCAGCCTTCATCCTCGAGCCTGTGCAAGGCGAGGGCGGCTTCCATCCGGCGCCGACGGAACTGCTCGAAGGCCTTCGCAAGCTCTGCGACCAGCATGGCATCCTGCTGATTGCTGACGAGGTGCAGACCGGCTTCGCGCGTACGGGCAAGCTGTTCGGCATCGAGCATTCCGGGGTCCAGCCCGATATCATGACCATCGCAAAGTCTCTTGCCGGCGGCTTTCCGCTCTCCGGCGTCGTCGGTCGGGCTGACGTCATGGATGGCCCGGAGCCGGGCGGCCTCGGCGGCACCTATGCGGGCAGCCCGCTTGCATGCGCGGCGGCGCTTGCGGTGCTCGACGTCATCGAGGAAGAAAAGCTGGTCGAGCGTGCCAACACGCTCGGCGAGAAGATCAAGGACGATCTCCAGCGTATCGCCCAGCGCAACGACACGGTCGCCATGTCAGCGATCCGCGGGCCGGGCGCGATGATCGCCTTCGACGTGGTCAGGTCACGCGGCGGCGAGGAGCCGGACGCTGACGCCACGAAGCGTGTCACCGCGGCAGCACTCGCCGAGGGGCTGGTGCTCCTGTCCTGCGGCGTCCACGCCAACACGATCCGCATCCTGATGCCGCTCACCATCTCCGACGAGGTGCTGGCGGAAGGCATGGCGAAGCTGGAGCGGGCGCTGGTGATCGCGAACGGGTAGGCGGTTTCCCGCATCTGCCCCGAGTGTGGAAGGCTTCTTCATCCAACCCGTTGATTTCATTGGACGGGAATAGAAAAATCGCGCGGTTTATCCACGTGCCCCGTCGCTGACGCATACTCCCTCCTGCAACTTGCCTGTGGGACCTGGTGTGTACAGCCAGCATCAAGGGGCAAGTGTGGCGCCGGGTGCTTCCGCTGGACTGAGCGGGACGTCCGACCGCCTGTCGCCTCGTGCGCTCGCGGACTCCAGACGATCGGAGTCCG
>NZ_JAEULZ010000032.1 GCF_016793485.1 Mesorhizobium sp.
GGCGACGATCCAGACTTACCTGAGCTTCCTGCGGGGGCTGGCGATGTGGATGGGCAAGCACGGTTTCGTGCGCAAGCCGGGACACTACGGTTTGAGCCTGGAGGAGTACCAGCGCCACGAGTCCGCCCAGCGCGACAAGAGTTGGACCGCCCAGGGGATTGATGCCGAGGCGGTGATCGCCGCGGTGTGCCAGTTCGACCCCCGTGTCGGCGCGTCGCTGCGGCTGATGTCGGCCCTGGGGCTGCGGCGCAAGGAGTCGGTGCAGTTCCGGCCATTCCAGCATGTCATGCCGTTCAGTGAGACCGGGCTGCCAGAGAACCAGCAGCAGGCGGATCGGTATGCATGGGTCAAGGGCAAGGGCGGCCGGGTGCGCTGGATTCCCCTGGACAGTCTTGTTCATCTGGCAGCGCTGGAGTTTGCCCAAGGCGTGGTCGACGGTCGCGACGCCCACATGGGCGATCCGCGTCGGGACTTGAAGCGTAACCTGCGGCGGCTGGATTACGTCCTGGAGAAATTCGGCATCACCCTGCGCCAGCGGGGCGCTACAGGTCATGGCCTGCGCCACGAGGTTCTTAACGATGCATATGAAGACATCACAGGGGTCCCGTCCCCGGTCCGGGGTGGCGGGCCGGTATCACCGGAACTGGATCGGGCAGCGCGGCTGGCAGTGTCGCAACTGGCGGGGCATGCGCGCGCAAGAGCCGCATGTGCGTATTTGGGAGCCAGCCCATCGCGTAACACACCCGCGACGACAGATGAAGACCTTGTGGCCGCCTCCCCTCACAACGCCACCGACGCGCCGCCCAGCACGGCTTAGTCACGCCCGCCGGGTCCCTCGATTATGCTTGGGCGCGGCACTTTCGCGCCCAAGCGTTCACCGATGGCCGGGAAGCCGTTAGCATCCTAGCGCAAGCAGAGGGAGAAATATTTATATGATCGGCATCGACAGCAATACCTGGTTACTCTACGAGGGGGTTAGCAACTATGGTCACGGCGTGTGGCCCACACCCGTGGTGTCTATCGCCACCTTGATCGCCAGCGAGGCCGACTGGGAGACGCTGCCGTCCTCGCCCCACCTCGACAACGCCAAGCTGATTTTCCGGGAAGACTCGTTTGATCCGGTCACACGTGTACGGCGTGGGCGCTTGTATGAGTGGCGGGACGGCGCGCTACAGCAGACCTGGCATTTTCCGCCGCACCCGGCAGAACCCGTCGATCGCAACAGCATGACGATGGATGGCCGCCTGAGCCGAACGCTTTGTACCTATCGGCCGGCCCAGATCTTTTCTTCGATGCGTCCGAACGTCCTGCGCGCGCAATTGCTACTCGGGACGAAGTCGGCCCCGACCGTGTGGCGGATTGTGTCGGTGGAGACGGTGGCATCTGGCGAAGAGTTGATCACGCTGCGCGCCCGTTCAAGCCTTGGCGCATTGCCCGAACTCGTCGAGGACCATATCCCCGACGGGGCCCGAACCGAGGTATTGGCGAGTTTGGAGCATGTCGCCGATGCCGCCTTCCGGTCCAGCCCGGTCTCGTTGATCGACTTGTGCCGCGCCGCCGCGACCATCGTCCTCGCGCACTGGCTCGAATCGACCGGCGATGCTCCCGACAACGTTCATCATCTTGACCTGGGCGCCTTGTTGAAAGCATTCGAAAAACAGCAAGGCCATACCGATGCCCATTCGCCATCCGCTGCCGGTTCGGCCGTCCGCTTGCTGCAACGTTTTCACTCGCGAGGAAAACCCAACGAACAGAAACGCTACAACACCCGACCGCCGACCGAGGAAGATGCTCAACTAGTTCTGAGCGCCCTAGGTTTTCTCCTCAGGGAGGTAGGTTGGGCGCGATGAATAGGCAAATTTTCACTCCTCCGAATACTGGCGCCGAGCGTCGCATCCGGAGATATCGCTGCCCGTCTGAGGATTCCAGTTCTTCGTAACTGGGGGTCCGGTCCGAAGGGAGCAGCGATTCCATCTCGTCCCAGTCAGCAAGTCCAGCGATATGACCGAGCGAGCGCCAGGAACCCGACCCGAAGCAGACATAAGCTGGCGAAACATCCCAATCGCCTTCGTTGTAACCTTAGAAGTAAGCGGCGACCGATAAAAAGAAGCGCCGCAACCGCGAGGATCTTCCAGATGGCCACAGCCAGAGCCCTGCTTCACCGATACCTTGATGAGCAGTTTTTCGTCATTTCTGATGCCGTGGAGCACGGGCGGACGCGCCCGTTGCTCCCGGAACTGGTAAGGGACGGCGCGGAAGAAGGTGGCGTTGTCGCGCAGTTCCTGCAGTACGTCACTGCTGCTTGGACCATGTACTCTCTTTGCGAGCACGGTGACCTAAATGTGCTCGGCGATTGGGCGGGGTGGGCTCTTGCCAGTGAAATTCAGGAGGAACACGAGCAGGAGGTCCATCCTGAGCGTCTAAAACGGTTCTTCGCGAATGACGATTTCGTATCGTGGGGGAAATTTCTGCCCACTGCAGCCGTGTTCTTTGGCACCTTTTACTACTATGCCCGGCAACGTGCTGCGATGAAGGATTTAGCCATTTCCTTTTGGCCGGAGGCGCGCTGGACTCTTCAGCGACTTTTGGGGCGAGACAAAGCGGGAGTCCAAGTACCGGAAGGGTACCTCGGAGTCAGTATGCTCGCCTGGGCTGCCGTCGACGCTGACGACTTGGCCCGTGAGCTCACCCCCGAAATCGAACAATCTGTCGACCAAGAATTCCCGGTCGATGTCAGAGCGATGTTCTGTCTCGCCCTCGCCACTAACGCCGGAAAATTTTCAACCTACCCTGCTGTCGAGTGGGCTCGCAGGGCGCTAATTGAATTCTCCGGAGCACTTGTGAACGAGCAACGCACACAGATGCTCGTCACTGTATCCGACCCAACCGATCCGGACCAGGCGGCTGATGTAGTAGCTGAAATGAGAAGGTACCAAGAGGCAGCAAGCAGGTCACTTGAGCCAATTGAGTTCCTTCGACACGCAGCGCGCCGCAGCGACGTGATACGCCCCTTCTTCTTGCGAGCGGCGCGCGGGAGCGCATACGCGGCCCTTGTGAGTGGGTTGCGCGCTTGGCATTTGCTAGACGACACAGATCCCATAGATCCAGCCACACTACTAGTGACGGTCCCCTTTGGTGAAGACGGGTATCTATGCGTCAGCAACTCCCAAAAGTTGGAGATTCAGAGGGACTCGCAAACTACGTTAGAACAGCTATCGCGCGAAATCAATGCCTTCCTAGGCACCGCAAAAACGGTCACCGGCGCAGACAACAGCGGGATTAGGATCCCTGAACGGCCAGGAGTACCTCGGATTATTGAATCGATAGGGCTTCAGGAGGCAATGCGCTTAGCATATTGCCCGACGCATCTTCCCCAACAATGGACTTCAGATAACCAACTAATCCTCCCGCCTGAGGGGCATCCTGTCCAGGCTGTCCAACTGGCTGTTTGGGGGCGCACATGGCCTCTGTGTGCCTCACTCAAGAGGCGACGCCCGGATCGGCAGATTCGGCGTGTGTTTCTCTGGTCTGGGGGCGGAACCCTCGCGGAAGAAATGGAGCTCGAGTTTGTGAGAGCGTGCTTTGAAGCAGTACACGTAACAGTCGACGCGCACATAGCCGTCGACTCAACTGCCGCGGAATTCGCAGCCGTCTATTCCGATCCCGCAGTGGATGTGTTGTGGGTGATGTCCCATGGAGAGTTCGACCACTGGGCGCCTCACGAAGCGACACTACAAGTCTCGCGAAACGGCGACCGTGTCTCGCTGGCCGACCTTTGGCGCCGCTCGCCGGAGACGGAGGATCGGCGTCTGTTGTTCTTGAATGCGTGCGATGCCGGCCGGTTCGAGGAGGGTGGGCTTTTGCCGCACGTTGGTCTCGCACCAAGCGTTGCGGGACCAGCGCAGGCCGTAATCTCACATTTGTGGCCAGTGACCCACTATCCCTCGGCAACATTCGGAGCTTTCCTCGCTACTTTTCTGTGTCGGGGCCAGAGTTTTTTTGATAGTTTCCAGAGTGCCTTGGGGGCGCTCCATAAGGACGCCCCAGCGTCAGGTACCGCCCTTGAGCAACTGAGCGGGTTTTCGACGCCCTTGACACAGCGGCTTCGGCAGCGAGAAGAGGATTTCACGCCCCTGGAGATTTCTGGCTCACCAGTCTTCTATGAGTAGTGCTCACACCAAGTACTCCTTTGTGACGCAACCAGCAGCGCTTGGCACCCACTTCCTCACGTAGGAACCACTCGATCACGCCTTGGCGATACGGTCTCTCAGCCATCTATGGACCCACCGTTGGCGCTTGATGTCACCAAGCCCATCCAGAACCGATGCAGGCAAGAGCTCCTCTTCGACGGCGAATAGGCGACGCGCCGGGTGTCCTTCGGCGAGGAGATCAAGGATCGCTTGGGCGGCCCCGGGATCGCGATCATGGAGGAAATAGGCGCCGAGAATGGCGAGCGACCGATCTGCGTTCGAATGGGCCATGCGCTCGCAAAGCGCGACAGCGGTTTTGAGCGGTGCATGGTGACTAACCAGCACGATCGCCGACGTCGCAAGCGCAGAGCCAAGCTTAATGATTCGTTCCGCCGTGAACGGCGCCAGCAACTCGGGTTCAATCATCTCCGCAAAGACCAAGGCGTCTAGAGCATCGAGCCGAAGCCATCCTTGGTCGCGATCACTGACCATCGCATGGATCATCTTCCGAACAGCGGGTGAGCCTTGGCAGGCTGCGACCTTCAGGCACTCTTGGCCGAGCGACCGATCCGGGGTAGTTGTCGCGAGCGTGATGAGCTGATCGCTGATCTGGTCGGACAAGGGAGCATATGTGGCCAGCGCCTTCACCGCCTCCCGCGCGATCGGAAAGGAATCGGGCTCGTTATGCGATGGATCGGCATCGGACCATGTGTCCTCCGTCAGGCGGAGCAGCACGTGGAGGTGCTCCTGGTGCGGCTTCGCCATGAGGGCACGCACCAGTGCCTGACGGACCCGGTGCCCGGGATCGGTCGACAAAGCGAGGATATCGACGGGGAAAGGTGCATTAGCCCGGCCTGTAAGAAACTCGAGTGCGACGACGCGCGCATTGGCCCGGGGATGCTGAAGGGCCATCGCGATCGCTTCCTCATCCTTGATCGCGGCCGCAGCGGATGCGGCCGCCTCGGCGAGATTCTTATCAGCGGTCTCCCTCAGCCAGCGCCGGATCGGCTCGGTCGGAGCCCCCCCCGCTTCGATCAGGAGCGGGAGGATTTTGGAGAGAATGCGAGGCGGTGCGGTCTCGGCCGCCTGCTGGAGAATCTCTACAGCCCGAGAGCTGAGCGGGGCAGCGCTGGAGGTGCCGTGAAGCAGCGCCCAACCAATTTCGCGATAGAGCGGACCTAGTGCCTTTATTAGGCCCCGCAACCCAGCTTTCCTGATCTGCAAATAGCGACTGGGCGCATCGATCAGGTCGCAGAGGAAGGCTATACGAGAAGCAGATGTCGGCGACCCGTCGAACGCTTCTGCGAGAAGGGTCCGATCAACCGATATCGCGCAGGCCATCGCGGCATAGCTGCTGCTCTGAACTGGGATGCCAACGCTAAGTGTTTGCTTGAGCTTCTCGCGGAAATCCGGGTGCCAATGTTGGCGCAACGCGTCCCAACCCTCGTGCTCATGCCCGTCCGCCTGGGCGGCCGCGAACATCGTCGTCAACTCTGCTGGGCTGGGCGGTGTGGCCGCATCAGTTTTCTGAATCGCTCGCGCCCAATAGTAGCCAAACTCATAGACGCGATTGTGTTCGGCCAATGCCTTCCAATTGCCAGCGGCACGAACGGCTTCGATATAGAGGCCGGCGATGATGCCAGACGCGTAGCCATCGTCGTCCGGGCCGGAGGTGTAATACTCCTCGAACCCATAGTCGCACTCGCCATCGTCGATGACACGCGACCTTTCGGCATCCTCCGCCCGCTTGGCGTCATCGCGAGCAAGATCGTCGAGTGCCTCCTCGAACACCGCCTCGAAGGCGGGCAGATCGCGGAGCGCGCCGGTCACGACCGCCTCGATGTTCGGTCCATGACCCATGCCCACAAGACGGCGCGCGGCGTGGAGGTAGGCGTCCTCAAGCCCCGTCGCGATGCGGTCGAGCGCGACCGGAAATCCAGTTCCGTAGGATCCGCGTTCATCGGAAAGTTGGCCGCGAACGAAACGCTCGGCAATCGGGAAGGAGCGCGGATCCTGGGAGATCCGCTCGTACCATGCGTCGGTGAAGGTGGGGGCCTTCCACCGTTCGTTGAAGAATGCCGCACCGCTCTGGACACTGGTCAGTAGCCAGCGGGCGAGTTCCGACGGGTTGGATGTTCCACTACCGACATCGCTTGCGAGCTGGAGAAGCTTGGGGAAGTCCGCGCCAGGGTCGATCAGGGCCGCCTCAAGCCAGCTATCGATTCTGGTCTGGGCTGCGGCAGGAACTTCAAAGGTGAACGCACCGCCTTCGACCCCGGCGACAAGCCGGCGCCCTTCGTCGATGAGTCTCGCAGCCGTTTCCATGCCCCATTCAGCGTAGGGTTGCGGGAGGGTGGTGAGCGCGCTCAGTAGAGTCGCAAAGGCCAGCTCATGGCGAAACCAGTTTTCCTTCAGATGTTTCTCGAAACCCGCACGTACACTCGGATGAGCGAAGGCAACCGAGGTGTTCGGCTGACGCAGATGACGCGCAGCGATCATCGTGTCGATCTGCTTGTCGAGACCGATGGCGAGTTCTGGCGCGGCGATGCGCAAGGAACGCATCAGCGCGACGAGCGTCATGCGGTCGAACGATCCTCGTGCCGCCAGCACGCCCCAAATGATGGCGGAGTGACCGGTCGCGTCCGTATGTGTCAAATAGCGGTCAACCACGCCTTCAACCGCATCCCGATGTGCGACCCCAATAAGGCGATGCAGCCATTGGCCGTCATTCTCGCCCTCGCTGCGACCTGACAGGATGTTCGCGAAAAACAAGTCAAGCTCGAGTGGCTTTTCGAGCGTGCGCAGGACATTGGGCCTGAAGCTGAGCGCCTTCGACTGAAGGTGAGGCGGGAGGAGATCCATCCGCTTGTCGTAGATTTCGGCGAGCCGACCGTCGAGATAGCAGTCGGCTTCAAGCTCGATCGACCAAGGCGCGAGTTCTTTGAGGGCGTGCGCACCGCACAACATATCACTCCGGGACGTCACGACGAACTGGTTGTTTTGATGGGCACCGCGCAGCATGCGCGGAAGCTGCTCCGTCCACGTTTCTGAGCCGATTCGTAGGCTGTTCTGCCCCCATGGATCTTCGAGATAGAAGAGCTTCGGTCCGGTCTGTACGATCTGCCGGATACTCGATGGGTCACTGTTCGGATTGACTACGACTATATCGAGTGCGCCATGGCGCTTGCGTGCCTGGTCGCACAGCGCGCTTGCAGCTAGCGTCTTGCCCGTGCCGGATGATCCGACAATCACGACCGCGTTCTTCTTTTCGATCTGACGGATCATGTCAGAGAAGTTTGTCGGCTCGACGAAGGCGTCGAGTTCCGCGACACTCGCCAGGAATCCGCCATGGCCACGGATCGTGCCGAGCAGATCGTTATAGGCCCAGACCCCCGGCGAGGTGCCGCGCATGCGGGCCATGGCTTCCTCCCGGAACGTAGCGAGGCACGGTCCTTGCCGATCCTTGGGCACTCGCAGAATGGTGGTCAGGATATGCTCGATCTCATATTCAAGGAGCCTCGGTGTCAGGGCGGCATAAATTGCGATGCGTCCATCTGGCGCGTCGGGCAGGATCTTGCGTAGCGATTCCGGAAAATCCTCATGCCCTGGCTGCTCCTCGAAATCCCCGACCAGGAGATTCCGAGCCACACCCGAGACATCAGCATTCGTCACCAAGAGATAGCGAACATCTGGATCAACCAAATGGTCCTTCGCCGGCGTACGCCGTTTCCCATGCTTAAGCAGCCGCTCGAACGCGTCGATCGACCAGGGATCACCGCGGCGCAGCTTTACCTGCATGATGATCCGGGTAGCAACGCCCAATTGCGCCATCGCTTCGACATGACCGGGATCGTCTTCCTCGAGCTCCACCTCAATATCGTCAGCATTCGCCGGCTCGAGC
Organism: Mesorhizobium sp.; assembly: GCF_016793485.1. GTDB lineage: Bacteria > Pseudomonadota > Alphaproteobacteria > Rhizobiales > Rhizobiaceae > Mesorhizobium_K. The sequence continues at coordinate 8,092 of NZ_JAEULZ010000032.1, forward strand.
GTAATGCGTGACGCCGATTTGGTTACCAAGAGGATACGCAAGGCCGCTAAGATCGAGACGTCGAGCTGATAGTCATAGCCTGCGAGAGCGGCAGGAGCGCCAGTATTATTCCCCGGGGCGCTGGCGGTGTTGGCAGGCTTGGTCATAGGCGCACATTATGACCAAGTCAGGCGCGGAAAGTCAGTAGAGAGAATGCCAGCGACGTCGATCTCCGAATACCGATGGTGGCTGTAAATTGCCGGTGTGTCTAGTTCCGCTTTTGGTCGGGTGCCATCCTTGAACCTTGATGTGAACGGCCATTAAGGTGACCCAACCTGTCAACGGCAGCAAACGTGCGACACCGGCCCTACATTCGAGCTACCCGCAACGGTCGGATTGGCCGAGGAGTGTGAATTGGCCTTTCGGCAGTTTTCAGGGTACAGCCGCCGCTTGAAAGGTTGCTTTCCGGAATCATCGCGCAGCGGCAGGTTGCCATCTGATGACATGAGCGTGGTCAGGATGAAGAATTTGGGTGGGCAGTTGTGATATGCAATAGTGGCCAACTGAAGTGATAGTCCGCACAACGGGGGGCTGACTCGAGGCGGCGTGTGGTCAGCGAACGTCTCAAGGTGGCTTGCCTGTTTGTGTCCGCGGCGCATTCATAAGGCAAATCCCCTGACCTCCCTGGCGCTTGCGGGTGGCAATTCAGATCGCTGGCTTGAGCCCGGATAAGCCCTGCGCAATACTGCAAGGGCTTTCTGCGGACATCGTGTCTGCACAGCCTTCATCGGTGACCACGGTCGCCCTGAAGTCCAGCCCTGCTGGCGTCGCAGTCGTTACCTGCCTCAAGGATACCCGGCGTCGATCGGGTCCGGCCATATCCATGGCCGTGTGACTTGTTCAGCCGCCCGGCTGAACGCTGTGTCCTGCCGCGCGACCTTCGGGTCGATCGGCATCGAGCGAAGGCCCCGTTCGCAAGAACCGTGGGCCTTCAACCTGCGCGTGCCGCCTGGCACGTCGCCGAGCCGCTCTGCCGTCCACGGCGGAGCATCCCGAACGGGGAACCCCAAGTTCCCCGCCAGGGATGGGTGTTCCCTTTCATTCCTGAAGGAGAACACCATGTTCGCAATCCCTGCGACGAG
>NZ_JAEULZ010000049.1 GCF_016793485.1 Mesorhizobium sp.
GATGAACCCCCAGGTCCGGGCCCCGGCGGAGACCAGCGGCAACGGCCGTGTCCTCCGTCGGGGCAAGAACACCGGCGGGGCGCGGGAGACCGGCCACGTAAAATTTATATGAGAGGCAAGGCCTCGTGCCCCGCTTCCCGACTTCTCCCTCCGTGGCGGGGAGCGTTCTTTGACAGAAGCCAGACTGCGAAAGCAGGGCGTGGCAATGAAGAAGTGCGACCTTCGCGATTAGGGTTCCTCGCTCCTGCGAAGCGGGGGAGAGGTGGATCGGTCCGCAGGACCGAGACGGAGTGGGGGAGCAACCTGTCCAAAAAAGACGAGACAGTCAGTCTGCCAAGGACCCCCTCTCCGTCCGCTTCCGCTCCAAACCTCTCCCCCGCTTCGCAGGGGCGAGGAATCAGCCTAGTCCCGCCGAAATCTCAGCGCATCTTTCCACGAGCGCGGCCCGGATCTGCTCGTAATCCTCCGCACGCTCGCGATGCTGGATGCAAGGGACCACCACGCTCGCGATCGCGCGCCCCGACTTGTCGAGAATGGGTGCGCAGATGTCGATCACGCCGACAAGGAAATGGCTTGGTGCAACGACCGAACCCGCCTTCGCAATCGCGTCGATCTCCTCGTCCAGTCGGGCGAAGGACGAGTTGCCGCTGAGCAGCGCCAGGCTTTCCTCGATCATCGCTTTGCGACGGTCTTCGGGTTGGAACGCGATGATCGTCTGGCCCGAGATCGCCTCCGTCGCGGCGTTGCCGTAACCCGGCTGCAGGAAGAAGTTGAATGCGGTCCAGGGTGGCGCCACGTTGGCGATCACCACGGTCTGCCCCCGCGACACGACCACGAGATGCGTGGCGTGACCGATGGCATTCGCGAACCGCTCCATCGCTGGCAGGGCCACCTCGACCAGCGTCCTCGATCGTGGCGTGCGCATGCCGAGTTCGAACAATCGGTTGCTGAGCGACAGGCGGTCGGTCGCGGGGTCGCGATGCAGGTAGCCGCGCTCGACCAGGACAAAGACCATCCGGAAGATCTCGTTCTTCGAGCGCCCGAGCTGTTCGGCGATCTGCCTTGCTGTCATCGGCTCGGGCGATACCGCCAGCGCTTCAAGGATATCCAGCCCCTTTTCCAGCGCTGGGGCCGAATAGGCGGCGCGATCTTCGTTGGTCATCGTCACATCGTTAGTTTCATCTGCGGTACTTGACTTCATATGCGAAACCGCCCTTAATCGCAATCAGTGCTGGAAGATATCAGCACAGGGGAACAAGGCACCTCTTTGGACGCGTGCCGATTTGTGGAGAACGATCGTGGACGAGAGACTGAAGATATTCCTGGATGCAAAGCTCAATGCCGATGTCAGCCGCCGCCGTTTCCTGCAGGGCGCGGCAGGCCTGTCGACCCTGACGGTGCTCGGCGCCGGAACGCATGCCTTCGCCGCCGACGGCAAGCTGGGCGGCGAACTGAACTTCCTCGGCTGGGACGGCGAGCATGGCGGCAATGTCGCCAAGCCTTTCCTCGAGGCCAACAACATCAAGATGAACGCCTCCTTCCAGTCCGCCGCCGACGAGGCGCTGACGCGGCTGAACACCGGTGGGCGCGGCTCGATGGACATCCTGACGCCGAACAAGGATTTCCAGGCGGCCATCCTGAACGCGGGAACGGAGCTTTTCCAGCCGCTCGACCTCAGCCGCATCCCGACCGCTGCCGGCCTGTTTCCGGCGTTCAAGGATGCGCCATGGCTTGTGCGTGACGGAAAGACATACGGCATTCCGATCATCTGGGGCAACGAGCCTTGCGTCTATAACCCCAAGAAGTGGGACGCGATGCCGCCGAAATACACCGATTTCGCCGACCCGAAATTCAAGGGCGAACTGGTGTTGCTCGACGATCCGTTCGGCAACATCTGGCTGTGGGCGACCTCGCTCGAAATGCCCGAGCCGAGCCGGCTCACGGCCGCCCAGCTTCAGCAGGTGCTGGATGCGATGCTGAAGGTGAAGCCTAACGTCGTCACGGTTGGTGCGTCGCATGGCGACATGGCCGACGTGCTCGTGCGCGGCGATGCTTCCATCGGCGTCGGCGGCTGGGCCTACCAGGTCATGATCGCCAAGGAAAAGGGCGTCGATCTCGTCGTCGGCTCGCCGTCCGTCGATGGGACGTTCTACTGGTCGGATTCCTACGCGATTGCCGTGGACGCCCCCAATATCGACAACGCTTACGGCTTCATCGACTTCATGACCAAGCCGGAATCGAACGCCGCGCTCGCTGCCGAACTCGCGTCCGGCTGCACCGTCGAAGCGGCCTACGACCTCATGCCCGAGAACATCCGCTCGATGTTCCCGTATGACAACGTCCGCAAGCCGGGCGGTGGAATCCTAGGCACGCAGACCGTCGTTCCTCCGCAGGAGCCGGATGGCGACGTCGTCGGCGCGCCTGCGTGGGTCGAGGCCTGGCAGACCTTCAAGGCATCCTGAGCCGAGCGTACGCGGCAGGTAGATTAAATCTGCCTGCCGCTTATCATTATCAGTCGTAATTTCATGGGCCTGACGGTGCAATGTCGAGCGCGTCTACAGCATTGTCTGCTTCCAGCCGGCGTGGCCTGCACGCGATGCTTCCCGCGGGCATCTTCTATGTGGTGTTCTTCGCCATCCCCATGCTGTGCCTGCTCGTCCTCAGTTTCTGGCGGGCAAAAGGGTTCGAGTTGATCCCGGATTTCACGCTGGACAACTACCACAAGATATTCACCTCGCCGCTCTACCGCGCGCTCATGCTGCGCACGATCGGCGTGGCCTTCACCACGGCGCTGATCGTCGTGCCAGTGGCCTTCGCAATCTCCTATGTCATGCGGTTCGTCTTCGAGCGCCGAGGCCAGTTGATCCTGCAGATCATCCTGCTGTCGCTTTTCAGCGGCTACCTCGTGCGCATCTACGCCTGGCGCACCATTCTGGGAAAACAGGGGCTGCTCAACTCGACGCTACAGTGGCTCGGCATCATAGAACAGCCGCTTGAGTTTCTGATCTACAGCAACATCGCCGTGGTGATCACGCTAAGCGGGCTGTTGCTGCCACTCGCGGTCCTGCCGCTCTATTCGGCGATGCTCAACGTTTCGCGAGACTATATAGAGGCGGCGCGTGATCTCGGCGCCGGCAAGCTGCATACATTGCGCACTGTGCTGGTGCCCATGGTGATCCCCGGCCTTCGCACGGCCTTCGCCTTTGCCTTCCTGCTTTCGGCGGGCGATTTCGTGACGCCGGCGCTTGTCGGCGGCTCGCAAAGCATGCTCATCGGCAACATCGTCGCCGACCAGTTTCGCGGTATCGGCTCGAACTGGCCATTGGGTGCCGGCATGGCCTTCGTCGTCGTTGCCGTCATGCTCCTCGCCTATCTCACGGTGATGCGTCTGATCCGGTGGATAACGCGATGGTAGCCTTGCGCAAAATCCTTCCGGCTTCCTTCCTGGCTGTCGTCCTGGCCTATCTATACGCGCCGATCGCGGTCATCGTGATCTTCTCGTTCACGACGTCGCCGCGCCTGAGCATTCCCATCGAGGGGCTGACACTGGCGTGGTACGCAAACGCCTTCGCCAACCCGCTGATCACGACTGCGCTCCGCAACAGCCTGATACTGGCCGTCATCTCCGCCGTGCTTTCGGGCGCGATGGGCGCTGCTTTTGCCTTCTGGCTCGTTACGCTCAAGCGTGCCCGTCTGCGAGCGACGCTGCTCACCGCAAGCCTCATGCCGGCGATCGTGCCCCTGCTTGTCATCGGCATCGCGCTTGCAGTGTTCTTCCGGGGTGTCGGCATGCAGCAGGGCTTGCTCAACGCCGCGATCGGCCATGTGCTGGTCAGCCTGCCCTTCGTGGTTCTCACCATGAATGCGCGGCTGGAAACCTTCGACTTCAGTGTGCTCGAAGCCGCGCGTGACCTCGGCGCGACGCCATCGCGGGCTTTCAGGGACATTACCTTCCCGCTCATCCGCCCGTCGGTGATCGGCGCTGCCATGCTGGCGGCGGCGCTCTCGCTCGATGAGTTCGTCGTGACGTGGTTCAACGTCGGCAACCAGCAGACGGTGCCCGTGCTGGTCTGGGGCCTGATGCGCCGCGGCATCGACCCTTCCATCAACGCCATCGCGACTGTGTTGCTTTCGGTTCTCGTCTGCCTCGTCGTCGCCTCCAACATCATCAATCGGAAGAAGGTCAAGTGACGACAGCAGTTGAGATCATCGGGGTGCGCAAGCTGTTCGGCGCGACGACCGCGCTCGAGCGGGTCGACTTCGAGGTCGGCGCAGGAGAATTCGTGTCGCTGCTGGGCGCCAGTGGCTGCGGGAAATCCACCCTGCTGCGGATCATCGCTGGCTTCGAAAGCCCGAGCGAAGGCAGCGTGCTTATCCACGGCGAGGATGTGACCCGTCTCCCACCGGAGCGCAGGCCGACCAATCTCGTCTTCCAGCGCGGTGCGCTGTTCCCGCACATGACCGTCCGCGAGAATGTCGGCTACGGACTGAAGGTGAAGGGCTGGGAGCGGACACGCATCAATTCCCGGGTCGACGAGATGCTCGCGCTCGTCCGCCTGGAACGGTTCGGCGACCGCGAGCCGGGCCAGTTGAGCGGTGGCCAGGCACAGCGCGTAGCCTTGGCGCGCGCACTCGCCAGCGAGCCGCAGGTTCTGCTTCTGGACGAACCCCTGTCGGCGCTGGACCTCAAGCTGCGCCAGCAGATGCAACTCGAACTGCGAGCGATCCAGAAACGGCTCGGGGCCACCTTCGTCTTCGTCACCCACGACCAGACGGAAGCGCTGGTCATGTCCGACCGCATCGCGATCATGAACAACGGCCGCATTGTCCAGTACGGCACGCCGCGCGACATCTACCGCAAGCCGAATTCGGTGTTCGTGTCGAACTTCATCGGCGCCACCAACCTGCTGCGCGGAACCGTCACCAGCGTCGAAAACGGACAGGCCTCGCTGCAGACCGGCAGCGGAACCTATGTGATCCCCGCGATCGGGTCACCGTTGAAAGCTGGGCAGCGCATGGTGCTGTCCGTCCGTCCCGAAGCCGTTCGGCTGCAAGGCGAAGGAGCCCGCGTCAGCGGCCTCGTCACTGAAATCATCTACCAGGGGAACAACATCCGGGTCGGCACGCGGCTGGACCCGGACACCATCTTCTGGGCTGAAGGACGCGACGACGAGTTTGACGGCATCGCCATCGGCGACACGGTCGCGCTCGGCTGGGCCGAAGATGCGGCTACGATTCTGGAGGACGACGGCACATGAACGCAAAACCTCACGCGGCCAGCCTTCTGATCCGCAATGGCTACGTCATCACCATGGATGACGACGGCACGATCTTCGAGAACGGCGCGGTGGCCGTCGGGGAAAACGGCCGCATCCTCGCGGTGGGTGACGATGCAGAGATCGCATCAGCCTACAACGCTGCAAAGACGATCGACGCGTTAGGCGCTCCGGTTCATCCAGGCTTTGTCGAATGCCACCTGCATGCGTCCTACCATCTGTTCCGCAGCGCGCTTCCAGACCAACTCGTGGAGAGCGAGTCCTTCGATACTTTCGAAGGGCACTTCTACAACACGGTGAACGACGAGGAGGAGTATTTCTCCGTGCTGCTCGCCTGCATGGAAATGGTGCGCAACGGCAGCACGTGTTTCATGGAAGCCGGAACCATCCTGACACCCGCCATGGCCGCCAAGGCCGCGAAGGAAGTCGGCGTGCGGGCGATCCTCGGCGATCCCTTCATCTGGGACCAGCCGCAGGGTTTCGCGCAGGGCAAGACCGACGACAAGCAGGACAGTTGCTCGACCTGTGCCGCGCAGGCGAAGCTGCATACGGTTTTGGAGCGCGCGCCGAAGACTCGGGGTGAAGCACTTGCGATCCTTGGAAACGAACTCAAGCGAAACTCTGATCCCGATGCACTGGTGACGGGCCATGTCGCAGTGCTCGGCCTCGGGACGGCAAGCGAGGAGCTGATGATGGAGGCAAAGGCGTGTGCCGATGCCGCCTCGGTTACGCTCAACATCCATCAATCCTATAGCCCGGCAGACACCGAGGCGGACCGTAACCGTTTCGGCAAGGACCCGCTCGTGCACCTGCATGAAACCGGCTTCCTGTCGCGCAATGTCACGTTCGGCCACGCCAACCATTTGACGGACGCAGAGTGCGACGCCTTGCTGGACAGGGGAGCGTCCATAGCTTGGGCGCCGGCCGCGTCCATGATGTGGGGACACGGCAGTTCTTTGCATGGCCGCCATGCCGAGCTGTGGCGGCGCGGGGCCAGCATCGCACTCGGCTCGGATTCGCCGAACTGGTCGAACGACTTCGACCTTTGGCGTCAGGCCAACCTCGCTGTCATGGCCGCGCGCGACGTGCACATGGATCGGACCTACATGATCGCCGAGGACGGTCTCTACATGGCGACACGCGGCGGTGCGCGCGCTGTCGGTCTCGAAAAGCAGGTCGGCTCGCTGGAAGTCGGCAAGCGGGCGGACATCGTCATCCACACGCTCGACCGTCCCGAAATGGTGCCGAGCACCAACATGATCCGCAACCTGTTCTACGCGTCGCGATCCAAGTCCGTGCATACGGTCGTGATCGACGGGCGGGTAATCCTCGAAGAAGGCCGTTTCACACAACTCGACGAACGGGCGATCTATGCCGAGGTGCGCAAGGCGTCGCGTTCGCTTCTCGCGCGGATGGGACACACTGTCGAAGCGAACGCCGTGCCGCGCATGCGACGGCTGGGATGAGCAGCTGACATGGCGCAACCCGTTATCATCCATCTTGACGAGCGCATGTTCAGCGAAAGCGAGCGGCCGCTTGCCGCCAGCGGCGCGCTCGGCGTATCGGCGTTCCGTTATCGCTCAGGCGTTGCTGCGTTGCGCATCCAGAATGGCGTCGGATCGGCGGTACTCCTGCCGTTTCAGGGGCAGCAGATCTGGGATGCGGAATTCCTAGGGCGCAGGCTCACCATGCGCTCCATGTTCGATGAACCGATCCCGACACGGGACTATCTGGCAACCTACGGCGCCTTCTTCATCCACTGCGGCGGCACCTCGATGGGTAACCCCGGGCCCGACGACACGCACCCGCTGCACGGGGAACTGCCCAATCTTCCCTATCAGGACGCTGCCCTTGTCCTTGGAGAAGACAGCACCGGGGCCTATGTCGAACTGACGGGGTCGGGCTGGGACAGGCGGGCCTTCGGGCATGACTTCGAGGCTCGGCCCCGGTTGCGTCTTTACGAGGGTAAGACGTTTTTCGACGCGACGATCGAAGTCGAGAACCGATCGTTGAAGCCGATGCCGTTCCTCTACCTCGCCCACATCAATTTCCGGCCGGTCGATGGCGGCGTCCTGAGCGATACCGTTCGCGATGATGCCAGGGATGCGATCGTTCGCGTGCCGGATCTCGCAGAGGACGCGACGCCGTCCGTCCGCGACTATCACGATGCGGTCGCGAAGAACCCTTCGCACCACCGGACGCTGGAAGACGGGCAGGCGATCGAACCCGAGATCGTCCTGACCATGAAGGCTGCGGCGGACGATGACGGCTGGACACACGCCCTGCAGCGTCTGCCGGATGGCGGAGGTGACTTCGTCAGTTATCGGCCGGCCGACCTTCCCTACGCAGTGCGCTGGATCACCCGGAGCGGCGATCAGGATGCGCTCGGCCTCGTCCTGCCGGCAACGGCCGCGCCTGATGGGCTCGCTGCGGCAACGAGGAACGGGCAACTGGTGTGGATCGAGCCTAGCCACGCTTTCCGAACCGACTTCCGCTTCGGCGCCCTCGATGCGTCTGCGTGCCGGGAACTGAATTCCACCATCGAAACAATTCGCGGCTCCTGAAGCCGCCACCCACAAGAAGAACGGATGCCATGCTAGACACTCCGCAGAACTACACGGGAAACGCCTTCACCAATATCGACTTCGAGAGGCAGGGGCGACAGCTCGGCTTCGTCAGCTTCCCCCATTCACCGCATGACGATGCGTGGGGCGTAACGCAGGTCCCGATCGCGGTTGTCGCGAACGGCACCGGCCCGACGGTCGTCCTCGAAGGCGGCAATCACGGCGACGAGTACGAGGGGCCGATCGTCATCAGCGAACTCGCCCGTGAGCTCGACCCAGGCGCCATACAGGGACGGCTCATCCTGATGCCGGCCAACAACGTGCACGCGGTGCGCGCCGCGAAGCGTACCTCGCCTGTCGATGGCTTGAACTTCAACCGCGTCTGGCCGGGCGACGGGATGGGTACGATCACACAGCAGATCGCCGCCTATGTCTCGCAATGCATTTTTCCGATGGCGGATGCTTTCCTCGACCTGCATTCCGGCGGGTCGTCGCTGGACATTCTTCCGAGCGCGATCATCGAGCCCACCACGGACCCCGACCTGCACCGCCGCAACGTCGCGGCCGTGCAGGCGTTTGACGCGCCCTATTCGGTCGTGGTCGCCAATCTCGGAGACCAGCGCACGGCTACCGCGACCGCCTGCCGGGCCGGTCTCGTCACGGTCGGAACGGAGATGCGCGGTGGCGGAACTGTCTCGCTGGACGCGCTCGACGTGTGCCGCAAGGGCGTTCGCAACGTGCTCGCCCATCTCGGCGTCATGGAGGGAGGCAGCGCGCAAAGGAACAACCGCCCCGTACTCGAACTGGCGGGCCCGTCGGCCTATGTCTATGCGCCGGTGGATGGGATATTCGAGCCCTTCCATGCAAATGGCGAAGCGGTCTCGGCAGGTCAGCCGGCCGGCCGCGTCCACCAGACATGGGACATCACCGCGGAGCCCGTAACGCTGCACTATGGCATCGACGGCATCGTCTATGGAAAGAGGCATCCGGGGCGCGTCTCGCCCGGAAACTGCTGCGTCGTCGTCGCTTCCCCTTACGGGCAACGCGCATGATAGCGATCGAAGACATCGAAATCGCGCGGGAGCGGATTTCTCCCTACATCCGCCGCACGCCGATCATGGAGGCGTCGCATGCCCGCGACCCTCTGCCGGTATCCGCCAGCGTCGTCATGAAGCTTGAACTCGAACAGGTAACGGGTTCATTCAAGGCGCGCGGTGCAATGAACCGGTTGCTCGGCACGCCGGCCGACCAGATAGAAGCGGGCATCGTGACGGCCTCGGGCGGCAACCACGGGCTTGCGGTCGCTCGAACTGCGAAAGTCGCCGGCGTTCCGGCCGTCGTGTTCGTTCCCGAGACCGTTTCCCCGGCCAAGGTCGAGAAGATGCGCGCCTGGGGTGCCGACGTGCGCATCGTCGGCGCTGAATGGTCCGTGTCGAACGAGGCCGCGCACGACTATGCGCGCTCCAGCGGCGCAAGCTATTTCCATCCTTTCGCCGACCCGCTGGTGGTCGCCGGGCAGGGAACACTTGGCCTGGAAATTCTTGATCAGAGCTGGGACTTCGACACGATCGTCGTCGCAATCGGCGGCGGCGGGCTGGTCGCGGGCCTGTCGACCGCCATCAAGGCGCGGCGTCCCGATGTGCGGGTGGTCGCGGTCGAGCCGATCGGTTCGCCGACCATAAAGGCAAGCCTGGACGCCGGCCATGTCGTGTCGCTGCCCGAGGTGACGAGCCGCGTGGCGACGATGTCCTGCCGGCGCACAGACGAGCGTATCTTCGAGATCGCGCGGCAAAACATCGAACACGTCGTGCTGGTCTCCGACGAAGCCATGCTCGAGGCCTCGCAATGGCTATGGTTCGAGTTCGGGATCGCCGCCGATCTCTCGGGCGCGGCTTCGATCGCAGCGCTGCGCAGCGGTGATCCGATCTTTGAAAGCAGCAAGCGGATCTGCGCGATCGTCTGCGGCGCGGGCGCGGAGGGTGCCGCGCCGTGAAGATACTGGTGGCGGGTGGCGGCCTGTTCGGCAGGGAACACCTGAAGACGCTCACTACGATTGGCAGCGTCACACTTGCAGTTGCGGAACCACGGGAAGACGCGCGCAACAAGCTAAGCGCCGATTTCGCACTCGCAGACACGGATGCCGATGCCTTCGCGCTGATCGATCGCTTCCAGCCCGACGGGATCGTGATCGCGACCCCTGCGGACGCCCATGCGCCTCTGGCGCTGACTGCGCTGGAAAAGACAATACCGGTCCTGGTCGAGAAGCCGGTAACGCCAGATGCGAAGACGTTGAGAGCGCTTTGCGAAGCGGCCAAGGCCAGCCGCGCGTTTCTGCTGCCCGGCCATATCCTGCGCTTCTCGGCGGAACACAGGCAGTTGCACGAGGTACTGGCCAGCGGAAGGATCGGCAAACTTCTCCAGTTCACCTCGCGCCGCTATCGCGATGCCAGCCACGCGGATCGCTATCGCGACATCGATCCGGTGCTGATGACGATGATCCATGACATCGATCTCGCGCTGTGGTTCAGCGGCGAGCCGGCGCACGTGACAAGCGTGGCGCGGCGTCCCGCAGGAACGCCGCGCTCGTTGACCGCCGCTTGCCTCGAAACCGCGTCGGGAGTTGGTTGGCGGCTGTCGACGGCATGGCTTCACCCCGGCACCGACTGCCCGCCTGATATCGTGGAGATCATTGGCGCGGATGGGAGCGCTGAACTTACCGCTGGAAGCCATATCGAGATCTTTGGGAGCCACCGCGAACGCATCCCGGTAGACACGAAGGACGACCCGCTGCGGAGGGAGCTGGAGTGTTTTCTGGACGGCATTCGCTCGGGCGTCCTCAAGCCGCCGGTAACGCCACAAGATGCGCTGGATGGGCTGGTCGTCGCGGAGGCGATCATCGGATCACTGCGGAGATGATCGTCGATTCCCACCTGCACCTGTTCCGCAACGGTTACGGCCACTTTGCCACTCAACCGTCGCCGCTTGAAGGTTTGTCGGACATAGAGGCGTATGAGCGCCTGCGCGAAACCCACGACATCGGGGCCGGCCTTGTCGTCTCCTACGAAGCCGAGGGCATCGATCCCTCGAACAACGCCTATGTGCGCGATCTCGCCGCCAGCCGCCCCTGGATTCACAGCGTCGCCTATCTGTCACCGTCGTCAGCGCCCAGCGGAGAGCACATTGCAGACTTGCTTGCGGCCGGACATAGCGGGATCGCGCTCTATCTGCCTGACGAGGCGTCCGTAAAATCGCTGGATGCGTGGCCATCGGAGAACTGGCGTGTGTTGTCGGAGGCGAACGCTATCGTCTCATTCAATGCGCGACCGGAGGCAATCCGTCACCTCGGGCAGCTTATCGATCAGTCGGACACTTGCCAGTTTCTCTTCTCGCATCTCGGACTGCCCGGCCGGCATGAGACCGCGCCCAGCTTGGAACAAGCCGCTGACCGTTTATCGCCGCTCCTGAATCTGGCGACATACCCGAATGTCGCGGTCAAGATTTCCGGCCTCTATGCCGTTGACCCCGTCGCGCCGCATGTGACGGCGCAGCCGTTCATCGAGCTTCTGCTTGAGCATTTTGGAGGCGCGAACCTGCATTGGGGCTCGGATTTCAGCCCGGCCCTAGACTATGTCAGCTTCGCCCAAACGATGGACCTGGTGTGTCTTTCCGCCATCGAAGATTCCGAGCGCGCGCTCATTCTGGGCGAAAGTCTCGCGGCCAAGCTGGCAAATGTAAGGCGTGGTCGCCAACGCACCTGATATCCAAGGCTTCGTGACAGATGCTGCGCTTGGCCTTATGAACCTGATGTCAACGCGCCGCAGATTGTGTCTCGGGGACCGCAAGGCATTCAGGAAAAACTATCGTTGGACTCTCGTCAGCTCAAATATTTCCGTGAGATCGTGGAAAACGGCTCCATGAGCGGCGCGGCGCGCAATCTCGGCATCGCACAGCCATCGCTGTCGCAACTGGTCCGCAATCTCGAAGAGACGCTGGGCGTTGAACTTCTGATCCGCACAGCTCGGGGGATCGTGCCGACCGAGGCGGGGCAGCGCCTTTACCATCACGCACGGCAGATCGAGAACTATATCGAGACTGCACGCGAGGACGTGGTCAACATCGGCTCCGAGCCATCCGGAAGGGTTGTTTTCGGGATGCCGCCAACCATCTCGATGGCCCTCTCGATTCCAATGGCGGAAACGATCCGCATCGAGATGCCGAAGGTGAAGTTCGGCGCTATCGAGGCCATGACCGGACATCTGCGCGAATGGCTGATCCGAGGCGAACTCGACCTCGCCCTGCTCTACGACAACACCAACATCGGCGACTGTTCGAACTCGCTACTGTTGACGGAAGACCTCTGGTTCTATTCGGCCGCGGAGGACTGGCCGTTCAGCACGCCGCCACTGGAGCCCGTGGACCTGAAGGCCGTCCTTGCCACGGAACTTGTCCTGCCGTCAGAGCGGCACGGACTGCGCACCTTCATCGAACGGATCGCGCAAGCGCACCAACTCGAGCCAAAGGTTTCCATCGAGATGGATTCCCTCACGCAGATCAAAGCGCTCGTCGCGCGCGGCAGCGGCTACACCATCCTGTCGCCGGCTTCCATGCACGACCTCGTATCGGACGGAACACTGGTGGGAAGTCCCATCATCAACCCGCATCTGAGGCGCAACGTGTTTCTCGTCCGCTCGTCCAATGCCGGGGTCACGCTGGCGTGCAGGCGCACCGAGGAAACCTGCCGCGAGGTCGTGGCAAACCTTGTCGCGCGTGGCATCTGGCAGGCGCAACTGCCGGACAAAGCATAGACCTTTCCTATACCCCTTCCTTCCAGCGCCTATTGGATGTGCCGACCCGGCCGACCTATTGTCGACGGGATATGGGAGGGAAGGCTCGCCAAACTCCCAACCTGCTCGAGGAACGCAGATATGACCGTCCAGCTACCGGAACCCATGAACCTGATCGGTGGAAGTTGGGTTCCGGCACGGAGCGGCAAAACTCTGGATGTCGTAGCGCCGTCAACCGGCAAGGTCTTCACAACGATAGCCGCCAGCGACGCCAGCGATATCGATGCTGCTGTGTCGGCTGCGCGCCACGCCTTCGAGGAAGGCGATTGGAGCCGGCTGAGTGCCGTTCAGCGCGGACGCATCATGATCAGGATATCCGAACTGATCACCCGGGATGCTGAGGCACTCGCACAGGTCGAAAGTCTGGATACGGGCAAGCCGATTTCGCAGGCGCGCGCGGACATGGTTGCCGCCGCGCGCTACTTCGAATTCTACGGCGCGGCTGCCGACAAGGTGCATGGCGAGCAGATCCCGTTCATGTCGGGTTATGACGTGAAGGTTGTGCGTGAACCGCATGGCGTCACCGGACACATCATCCCCTGGAACTACCCCGCTCAGATGGTGGGACGTACGCTCGCGCCCGCCCTGGCGATGGGCAATGCGACCGTCATAAAGCCGGCTGAGGAAGCTTGTCTCACAGTGCTCATGATCGGCAAGCTCGCGATGGAAGCAGGCATGCCGGCGGGCGCGATTAACATCGTCACCGGAGAAGGCCACGTTGCGGGCGCCGCACTTTCCGAGCATCCCGGAATCGACTTCATCTCTTTCACCGGGTCGCCAGAAGTCGGCGTGATCATCCAGACGAACGCGGCGAAGAATTTCATTGGCTGCACGCTCGAACTCGGCGGCAAGAGCCCGCAGATCGTCTTCGAGGATGCCGATCTGGACCGTGTGCTGCCCGTGCTGGCCGGCGCCATCGTTCAGAACGGAGGGCAGACCTGTTCAGCCGGCAGCCGCGCCCTGATCCAGCGCTCCATATGGGACAAGGTTGTCGGACGCCTAGCCGAACGCTTCAAGGAACTGACGGCAGCACCTTCGGAGCAGGACAGGGAACTCGGCGCACTTATCTCGGGCAAGCAACGCGACAGGGTGAAGGCGTTCATTTCCGGAACGGACTCCCCCTTGATCGCACGCGGCAAAGTAGCGGCCGGCGCACCAGAAGACGGGTATTACGTCGCGCCTGCGCTGTTCGGGCCCTGCGATCCGCAATCCACCCTGGCTCAAGTCGAAGTCTTCGGCCCGGTTCTTGCCGCCATTCCGTTCGAAGACGAGAAAGAGGCAATTCGGATTGCGAACGGCACTGAATTCGGTCTGGTCGCGGGAGTGTGGACGCTGGACGGAAACCGGCAGCAGCGTGTCGCCAAGGCGCTGCGCTGTGGGCAGGTCTTCATCAATGGATATGGCGCCGGGGGCGGCATCGAACTGCCGTTCGGCGGCAGGCGCAAATCAGGACACGGCCGCGAGAAAGGCTTCGCTGCCCTTCACGAGTTCTCGACCATCAAGACGATCGTTCACAACCACGGCTGAGGTGATCGACCATCATGTCAGATCAGGCGAAGACGGATATTCCTGCCGACGTGCGCGCCGCATGCGAGGCGTTTGTCGGCAATTGCCGGGAGATCGAGGATACGCTCGCCCCGGAAGCTGCTGACAAGCTCGCAGTCCTTCTTGGCCACGAATTGCCCAGCGAGCACCTGCCACCCACATATCACTGGGCCTATTTCAACAAGGGCATTCCTGCGCGTGATGTCGGCGCGGACATGCATGAACGGACGGGAATTTTTCTGCCGGCCGCACCTTTTCATCGCCGCATGTGGGCGGCTGGAGATGTCTCGATCTTCCAGCCGCTGCGCATTGGCGTTCCGGCGCGTCGGCGTTCAACCGTGACTTCAGTAGAGTTCAAGGACGGCAATTCGGGCCAGATGTGTTTCGTCACCGTCTCTCACGAGATCGAACAGGACGGCGCCCCCAGCATCTCCGAGAAGCAGACCGTCGTCTATCGCGATCGGGGCGGTCCTGAGAAACCGTTGAGGCAGCCAAGCGATGCCATTCCCGAAGGCTACTTCGTGCATCCCGACAGCGAATTGTGGTTCTATTCCGCCATCACCTACAACGGACACCGGATCCATTGGGATCGTGATTTCTGCCGGAACGTCGAAGGCTACCCCGACCTCGTCGTCCACGGTCCGTTGATGGCGACGAAGCTGTGCGAGGCGATGCGCGGCGAAAAGCTGGTGTCCCAGCGCTTCAGCTTCCGCGCGCAGGCACCGGTCTTCACGACATCCCCTATCCGGATCGTGACGGGCGTGCCGGATAACCCACGGCATGGCGAAATCCAGCGGTCGGACGGCGTCGTGTCGATGACGGCAAAACTGACGTTGCTCTAGGCCCGACAGGCTGCGGAAGACTCGGACCGAGACGCGGCGACGGAAGCCCTGTTATTTGCGGAACGCGCTGCCTACCTCGCGGGCGCTTTTGCCCGTCAGATCGGCGAACGCCTGCCAAAGTCCAGCACCGCGCGCTCCGATGAGCGCTTCCGCCTTCGCGCGCAGCTTGCCGGCGAGCACATGCTGCGGCAGCTCGGCGTCCAGGTCGTGATACAGCTTGATTTTCGCGCCATCCTTCAGCGTCAGGACGCCCCGCGCCTGCATGTCGGTCAGCGCATCGTCTTCGATCACCTCGACCTTATTGGCGAATGCCGAAAGCGCGCCGTCGTCCGACAGGCTGTCCTGATATATCCTGTCATCGCCCGTACGATCGCCGCGGATCGTCATCCCGGCCAGCCAGTTATAGCTGAACTTCACCTCGAGGCCCGTGCGCGGCCGCTTTATGTCACAGACCTTCAGCCAGCGTGGATTGGTGCGCAGCACAAGCGCGGCCACGTCGTTGAGGCTCTGCCCCTTCAGGGCGTCGGCGCTGAGGAGCGCCTCGATCATCGCATGAGTGCCGTGGCAGCAGGCATGAAGTTTGTATTTGTTGTCCTCGAAAATGAAGCTCTCGATGGACCTGTCGCCGGCTGCCTGCTCTGCGGCAGGCGAGTGTGTCGTGATGAAACCCTGCATCCCCTCAAGGCCGTCATCGGAAGACGTCATGCCCAGTGAAGCAAGCTTGGCACACTCGACACCGTTCGAGGCAGCGACGCCTGCATTGTAGGGCTTTCCCATGGTGCCGAATTGCGACTTGAGCCCGGACGCCCTTGTCGAGCACAATCCGATTGCATTGCGCAGCTGCTCGCGGCTCAAGCCATAGAGCCGTCCTGCAGCAACGGTCGCGCCGAAGGCGCCAGCTGTAGCCGTCTGGTGAAAACCGAGATTGTAGTGCGCCCTGCCCAGAACGATCCCGATCCAGATCGCAGCTTCGGCGCCGACCAGAAATGCTTCCACCATGGCTTCTGCTGGCGCGTCGATCTCCTCGGCCACAGCGAGCGCTGCCGGATAGATAGCGACAGACAGATGCCCGATATGGGCGAAATGCGTGTCGTCGTAGTCCAGCGCATGACTGGTTGCTCCGTTTACAAGCGCGGCCATCCGGGCCGGGGCCATGCCGTCGCCCACGACGGAAGCCACCCCCCTGCCCGCCTCCAGGTCCGCAAGCATGCGAAGTTTAACGGCTAGTGGCTCTTCGGTTCCGGCAATGCCGCACGCCATCCAGTCGAGCAGCGAAAGACGGGCCAGGCTCATTGCCCTCTGCGGCAGCCGATCGGCCGGCAACTGAGCCAGATCGATGACACGGTCGATCAACGACATGGAGAACTCCTGCATAAGACGGCAGCGTCAGCGCGCACGGCCGTTGACCCTGTCGAGACCCGCCGCGAGCCAATCCGGCCGGACGCGCTTGCCGTCCTCAAGTTCGATCGACCGGATCGAATCCTCGCTTGTCCGCCCGAAGCCGACGCGAAACGCCATCCACCAGACGAGCACGACGCCGAGAAGCCAGAAGAGGATCTGCCAGACCCAAAGAGAGGGAATACCGAGGGTTGCTTCCCCAGAGGTGAAGATCGGATGGCTGAAGAAGGTGTTGCCCAGGACTGCGCCCGGCCCGTAGGCAAGAAAGCTCCACAGCAGCATGAGCGCCCAGAACAGGCCTCGGCCGCCAACCGCCATGCCCGTCGCCTGGAATAGCGCGTCATGCAGACGGTTGCGCTGCAGATTGTCGGGCGCGCGAAGCGTCGCGGCGGAGGCGAGCAGAACGACAGCCAGATTGATCGCCAGCCCCCAAGCGGCGGAATGGATGGTCAGAGGCCAGCGGCCCCACGGCAAATTGACGAACAGTCCCTCGAAGAGGATCAGCCCAGGCGGTTCGGTGAAGAAGACGATCAGCATGCCAAGCGTCATTCCGGCGATGACCGCGCCACGGCTGATCCAGCGCAGGAAGGTCAGGCCGAGGAAGGCCGGCAGGAGCTGCACAGCGAGCGGCAGGGCGACGCTTCCCAACACGGCCGAGACCAACGGCACGAAGCTCGCCATGAAGGCGAGGAGAAAGAAGGCGAAACCGATGGCTACCCGCGCTGAAAACCGCTGCTCCTGTTCGGACAGTTCCGGGAACAGGTAGCGGATCACCAGCTCGCGCGTGACAAGGATCGCGCCACCCGTGACGAAGAAGCTGACTGCAAGCAAGGCGCCAACAAGCAGCATGACGATGAGGCCGACACCCGCCAGAGGCTCGAAGGCGTAGAACTGCGCGGCCAACGCCAAGGGACCCTCGGCCATGCGGGTAGCGAGCAAGGGAGCACCAAGGACGAAGATGCCCGTCAGCAGCCCGGCGGCAAGCCATACGGTCGATAGACCGACGGCTCGACCGGGACTTGCGGTCTGCCCGAGATAGAGGGTGGCGGGGCTGAACACGATGCCGAGAAGGCCGATCACGGACGACGACAGGGCAACGGTCGTGAAGATGCCCGTGGCCGGCATCTCCTTGCCGATGCCAGCGCTGTACTGGATGACGCCGGGAAGGCGGTCCCAAAGAACGCCGTCCTGCACGGGGATTGGCGCGGCCGGAAAGCCGGGCGCCGATGCCAGTATCTCGGCGAGGATGGTCGATCCCGGAAGAAGCAGCGCCAGCAGCACGGCCTGCATCGCGAGGGTCATGATCGTTGCGCGCCAGCCGCCGATGATCGCGGGAATGGCGAGCGAGATCGCCAGCAGCCAGACGCCGGCCGCGCGCGGCAGCAGTCCGTTTGTCGCTCCTTCGAGCAACAGGGCAGCGGATGAAAGCAGGTTCGCCGAGAACGGTAGCGCGAACAGCACCGCCAGTCCGAGCATGACGACGCGAAGCGTTACGGAGCCGTAAAATTGGCCAAGCGCCTCGCCGGGGGTCGACAGACCCGCGACGCGCGCAACATACCACATGCGATTCCACAGCAGCAGCGCCGCCATCGAGGCGAGGACGAATCCGACCGCGAGATGCGAGGCCTGTAGACCGAACCGCGTAACCATCGCGAGTTGCGTTTCCAGCCCGAGCCCGGTCGCAACAAGCGCAGGCAGGAGGAACATCGCTGCCCATCCCGGCAATGCCTGCGCGCCGTCGAGGAAGTCCGCCGGACGCGCTTCCTGACGAGCGGTGATCGCGGCGATATAGACGCCGTAAAGCGCCAGCAGGGTCAGGATGGAGAGCAGCAGTGGCGTCATCTGCGACCTCCGCGATGCGGAAGCCGCGACGCCGGCCGCAGATTGTTGTCGCGAACAACGTCGAACTGTTCGAAAGCCCCCCGCGCGCCAAAGGCGATCACCAGATAGGCGACGAC
Source organism: Mesorhizobium sp. (assembly GCF_016793485.1). Lineage (GTDB taxonomy): Bacteria > Pseudomonadota > Alphaproteobacteria > Rhizobiales > Rhizobiaceae > Mesorhizobium_K. The sequence goes on from NZ_JAEULZ010000049.1 coordinate 18,428, forward strand.
AGCCACAACAAGCGATATCAGGCCTAGTCCGACAGGAAGGAATATGCGCGCGCCGAGACCCGGCGGGCCGACGAGAACCGCCAGTAACAAGGCGAGCAACGCTGCAGCGAAAGCGACGATCCCGAGAGCCCTCTCGCCCGTTGTGAAGCCTTTCCCGAGGACAGCGTTTGCGATGATATGGGCGACGAAGGCTGCGATGATGACGGCAAACCCCGAGAATATCCACCAGTCTCCGCCGGACGACAGCCCCCTGTGGAGCAACGTCGCCGCGACGAAGGCCGAGGGCGTCCAGATCGCCATGACCAGCGCATGCCGATCGAGTCGGTCATAGGGTTTCATTCAGGTTCGCCGCGTGCTTGCCGCTCAGTCGTCGCTGTCCTTGTCGTCGGGCTTGGGCGGAAAGTTCTTGAACTGCATTCCGCCCGCAGCGCCGAGGTTCTTCAGCGGCAATCCGATCTCTTCCATAAGGCCATCCACGAACGCCACCTGCGTGCGATACTTCATGGCGGAATTCACCACCTGGTCGGAAATGTTTCCGCCGCCACCACCGCCGGAGCCGCTCTCCGACGGACTGTTGAGGCCGGGCAAGCCATCGACCTGCAGGATCTTGATGGAGTCGATATTCTCCATCGGCTTGACCTGCTCGCGGATGATCTCCGGCAGACGGGTGACCACGCCTTCGAGGATCGCGCTGCGCCGGCTTTCCTCGCTGCGCACGTTCTCCGCCTCGTTGAGCTTGCGATTGCCGCCTGAATCGACCTCGTAGCGGAACTCGGCTGCCTTCGCCTCGGCGATCTCCGCTTCGGCGCGAAGCTCGCTCGCCGTCTTTTCGGCTTCCGACTGCTTGACCACGCGGATCGCGTCGCGCTCCGCACGCGCCGTCGCGTCGATGATCTCGACGGTCTTCGAGCGGTTAGCCTTTTCCTCGGCGCGGGATGTCTCAATCTTCTCCTGCGTCAAAGCAAGCTTGCGCTGCGCCTCAGCCTCGTTGGTCCGCACAACTGCCTCGTCGATCGCCTTGTTGACCACGGCGATGAGGCGTTCCTTGTCGGCGATCTCGATTTCCATCGCCTGTTCGATCTCGAAGCGCTCGATGTATTTGCGTGCAGCGATCCGCAGTTCCTCGATCTCGCGTTCGGCGACGACGCGCGCGTCTTCGACCTCGCGGAAGCTCGCGGTCTCGGCCAGCTTGATCTTGTGCTGGCGGTTGATTTCGCGCGAGCGGATTTCCTCTTCGGTCTTGAGGCGCTCGTTTTCAACAGCGAGCTTCTTGGTCAGTGCCGCGCGCTCGGTCTCGGCCTTCGCCTTCTCGCTGGAAACCTTGATCTCCTTCTCGCGCTCCACGCTGGCGAGTTCGACCAGCTTGCCGGTCTGGATGCGTGCAGTCTCCACATCCTGCTGCGTCGCAAGGCGTGCGCTCTCAACCTCACCGTCGGCCTTGGTCTCGTGCAGAGCGATCTGCTGACGCGACGCGATCTGCGCTTCACGGATTTCGTGCTCACGCTGGATGCGCTCAGCCTCGACCTGCTGGCGGGCCTGGATACGCTCGTTCTCGATACGCGTCTTGGACGTGATCTCGGTCAGTTCAGTATCGCGCTGGCGTTCGATCTCAAGCGCCTTCACGTCATTCTCGGCACGGATTCTCTCCTCGTCGATCGCACGTCCCTTGGCAATCAGAACGCGCTCAGACTCTTCCTCGGCCTTCGTGCGCGACTGTGTGATGGCGATCTGCGATGTCGCACGCTCGGCCTCGATGACCGCCGCCTGCTGCGCCTTCTTGGTCTCGATGTCGCGCGCCTGCTCGATCCGGACATATTCGAGATCGCGGTCGATTTCGATCACGCGCTGCTCGGCCTCGAAGTCGCGCAGCTTGATCTGTACCTTGGTCTCGTTCTCGATCTGATTGCGCAGCTTGCGACGCTCTTCCGTCTCCTTGACGATCAGCGTCAGGCCCTCGGCGTCGAAATGGTTGGACGGGTCGAAGACGGAAATATCCGCCTGGTTCAGCGAGGTCAGCGCCGCTGTTTCCAATTCAAGCCCGTTCATGGCCAGAACGCCGGTCACAAGTTCGGACACCTGCTTGATGAAGGACGCACGGTTTTCGTGGATCTCGTTCATGGTCATGGTTGCAGTGACGGAAGCCATCGCATCGACCAGACGACCCTGGATCACTTCCTTCAGGGCGACGGGATCCTGGGTGCGGGCGCCCAGCGTACGGGCGGCGGTCGAGACGCCCTCTGTCGAGGCGATCACGCGCACGAAGAACTCGGTGGTAATGTCGACCCGCATCTTGTTCTTGGTGATGAGCGACTGCTCGCCCTGGCGGCGAACCTCAATCGGAACGGCGTTCATGTTCACGACGGTAATGTCGTGGATGATCGGGATCACCAGCGCGCCGCCGCCCATGACGACACGCTCGCCGCCCGAGCCCGTGCGAACGAAGCTTTGATCCTTCGATGAGTGGCGATACAGCCAGTGCAGCAGGTAGACGCCCACTGCGATCAGGATCGTCAAAAGTATGATGATGGCGATGATGTCGGCACCGGTCATGATTTGGGTTCCTTCCTTAGCGCCGGGGACTATCAGTACCGGTCCTGGCCGGCGACAGCCAGGACGATCAGCGACGGGATGATGAGATTCACGATGTCAAAAACGCTGTAGAGAACGATGATCGACGGCGCCTGTCCGACACCGATGACGACATCGACGAAATGCAGGATCGGGTAGACGGCCCATCCCAGCGTGAAGAGAAGCCTGATCCAGAAATAGCCGAAGCGGACCGGCCGCGATGACTTGCGAACGGCCTCAGGCATGGCGCCGAAATACATCTCGCCAAGGATATAGAGCCAGAAGCCAATCGAGATCAGCACGCCGAGCGTCGGATTGAAGAAGCCGGCGTCGCCAAGCCATCGCCCGAAGACCATCAGCAGCGAAGCGCCCACCAGACGCCAGAAGACGCCGACCGGAACCGGGCCTTGCGTGCGCGCAAAGAAGTAGACGGCCGCAATCTGGAGCGGATGCACCGTGTACCAAGCCGAGAAACGGACGCCTGCGCTTGCCGCTCCCGAAGTCAGCCAATACCCGGTCGCGCCGGCATAATAGATCGATGTGACGAGGCACGCCGCCCCGACCAGTGCCGTCGGCACCCTCCAGCGTTCATTGGACCAGCTCAGGCCGACAAAGCAGAGGACCGCAGCAGCCAGGCTCATCAGCGCCAGCCCGGTCAGCGAGGTCGATACGACATCCTTGGACGTATAGAGGGTGGTGAACATCACATTTCCTTAGACAGTAGACCGGATGTGCGGCGAACGGCCGTACAGGGCGACCATGGGAAGGATCAGCAAGCCGAAGATGAACTGCTGCCACTCGTACTGGAGACCGATGCCCAGCAGGAAAGACGTAAGGACCTGTAGAACGAGGACGCCGATGGCGGTGAAACCGTAACCGCCATTGCCGCCGAGCAGAGACGTTCCGCCAATGACGACGGCGGCCAGCGTCGTGAAGAGATAGGGATCGCCCACGCCGATGAACGCTCCACCCGACCAGCCTAGCAGCAAAGAGCCGGTGAGCGCGGCGAACACGCCGGAGATGACGTAGCATGCGACCCAGTATTTGAACTCGCTGACGCCGATCAGGCTCGCCGAGCGGCGATTTCCGCCGAGCGCATAGAGATTGCGGCCCCATGACGTGATCCTGAGGCCGACGATGAGGATGATCGCAAGGACGACCCAGATGATGATGGTCGGCGGGAATGGCAGGCCGAAAAAACGGCCGTTCATGGCGGCGAGGTTGGCAAGCCATGGCGGCACCGTGCCGAACACGTTGCCCGCATACTGCGAGCCGATAGAGGTCATGATCTGGGTGAAGCCCGCCACGGCGAAGCCGGTGCCAAGCGTAACGATCAGCGCCTGCCCCTGCAGGCGGAAGCTCATGATGCCGTTCAGCAGCCCGATGATGCCGCCCAGCACCAATATGAAGCCGAAGGCGACATAGGACGGAACGCCGACCGTTATCAGGAACAGCAGAGCGATGTTGGACGAGCCAATGACGAAGGGGATCGACAAGTCCAGCCCGCCCAGCAGCGCCACCATCGTCTGGCCGATCGATGCAATGCCGAGGAATGCTGCGAAAAGCAGGATCGCGCGGATGTTGGATGCTGAGAGGAAGCCTTCGATCGAGAAGGCAGAGATGACGATCAGCGCAAACAGCACAATAAGGCCGATGAAAGCGCTGCGGCCCGCCGCGAAGTAGCCGGATATCTTGAACGCGAAAACGAGGATGAGCTCGAGGATCAGGAACGCGATGAGGTTCTTGATCGACCGGAATTCGGGAACGCCCGCCGTGATCAGCAGATACAGGATCAGCAGGCCGGCCATGGCAATGATCATGACGCGGTTGTTCTGCCACAGGCCCCTGACGTGGCCGGCCTCTGCTTCGACTTCGCCCTGAGAGCCGGTCGCATCGCGCGCCTCGAAGACGACCGCGATGTAGTTCAGAAGGATGAACAGCACCGCTGCAAGCAGCACGGTAAAGAGAATGACCTCCTGCGCGGCAAGCCTGCCCTGCGAGAAGCCGACGCCGAGCCCGATCGCCGCCACTATGAGTGATAGAACGATGTTGAGCCATACGAGCGCGACCGATTTCGGGATCGGCAGCAGCGCGAAACGGGCGCGTTCGATCTGAGGCTCGCTCATGAGCCCCTCCCGAACAGGTGGAATTCAGGCTGGATGATCGCGGCTGCGAACAGCGCAACGATCAAAACCGCAACGACAACGTAGAGGAACAGGCTCATCCTCCGCGCGCCCGCATCGGCATTGATCAGCCTGGCGGTTGCAACGAAGACGATTGCGGCCAGTCCGACGAGAAGGGCTATGCCTTGGACGGAGTTGAAGAATTGTCCCGTCCCACTGCCGCCGAAACGAGCTGGCGGTATCAGGAAATAACGATCGGTCAGTGCGCCCGACACGAGTTGATGCTCCGTGCCGCCATAGGTGCCGCTCGTCGCCACGTGTAGCATGATGCCGAGGACGACCAACCCGAGCACGAGGAACGCGCTCCAGGGGGATATGAAGCTCACATAACGCGAGATGACCGGGACAAGCAGCGTCAGGAGAAGCGACAGGACGAGAATGATCCCATAGACCATCTGCGTCATGAAGGCCTGGATAGCGCCGAAATTGAAGGTCGCCAGGACATAGCCAATGAGCCAGAGGCTCACCGCGCCCATCAGCGCACCTGTGGCTCCGCCACGACCGCCTGACAAGGCAACGCCGCCGAGAACCAGCGCGGTCACCGCCGTCAGGGTCATGTTCTGGCCCTGCGTGGGATCACCGGACGAGATCAGAGCCGTGTAGCAAAGCGCGCCGAGCGCAACATAAATACCTGCAATCAGATGCGCGCCGATGCGCACGATGTCCGTCTTCACGCCCGACGTCCAGGCCGCGCGCTCGTCGTAGCCCATCATCTTGAGGTTGGAATAGAACGTCGTTGCCGTGAAGAGATACCAGCCCGCAGTCGCCAGCACGATAATCAGCAGGACCGGCGAGAAGATGCTGGTGCCGCTGCCCCAGCTCATCATGAATTCGGGAGCCGAGCCGCCGGGGCGCGGCAAGATCACAAGGTTGATGCCGGTGAGCGCCAGGAAGCCGGAGAGCGCGACGATGATCGGCTGCACCCTGACGAAGATGATGATCAGCGCGAACAGCAATTGATAGGCCATACCCAGGCCGATGGCGACGATGAAAGTCGCGATGGGGCTGGCGAGATATCCGGCCGTGCTGAGCTTGACGACGACAACGTTGATGAAGGCAAGCAGCGGACCAACCGCAAGGTCCACCGTACCCCGCCCGGCGACAGCCAGTACCATCAGGGCATAGGTCGCCATGATCAGCGGCGCGGCGACGATTATCGCGCTGCCGATTCCCGCCGGCGTCACCAGGCTCGGTCCACGGATCACGGCTGTCGAAAGCAACACCGCGATCAGCGCGATCGGAACCAGAAGGTACGCGTTCGAGGACGAAGAGGACTTTGCCATACTCTATTTCGTTTTGTTTCCCGCCCCGGGCCTGACAGCGGCCGGGAGCGGGAAGCGTTCAAAATGCTAGAGATCGATGACGCGGCGATCCGACGAACGTTCGCCACGGCTGCCCGATGCTGCGCCTTCCTGCCGACGCGGCGACCAGTCGCGCGCGTTTCCACCGCGGCGCTTCGGATCGTTCTGGATGATCTTGCGCAAGATCGGCATGATCACCTCCTTGAACTTCTCCGGGTCTTCCGACGTCGGGAAATGCCCGCCACCGAAGATCACGCATTCGGAGTTCTTCACCTTTTCGGCGGTGCGCTGGGTCATCTCCGGCGTACAAGCGAAATCGTACTCGCCGGTGAGGAAATAGACCGGAACCTTGCCCGAGATCTTGTGAACCTTGTCGCGGAAATCGGAATCGACCGAGTAGAAATACAGGTCGCCCTTGAAGATGCCGGGGCCGCCCTGCGCGTAGTACCACCAGGTCTCCCAGCGGTACTCGTCCGGGCTGTCAGGCGCCATCAGGCCGAACACCGACGTCGCCACTGCCTCGCCGCCATGGATGTGCGGATGATGCAGGGGATCGATGTGCCAGCCCGGCGAGTGGTCGCAGCCTTCCAGCGAGATCAGCGCCGAATACTCGTTCTCGTAGCGAAGCGCGAGGTCGAGGCAGATGTTGCCACCCATCGACTGGCCCATGACGACAGGCTTGTCGAGTTCGAGTGCACGGCAGAACTCGAGGATGAACTCCGAATAGAAGTTCGTCGTCAGCTTGTATTCTTCCTCTTCCAGATGCCAACCGGCCGGCGGCAGCGACTTGCCGTGGCGCGGAAGGTCAAACGCGATGACGCGGAAGTTCGCGGTGATGTCGGTGTCGTTGAGCTGGTGGCGGTATTCGCGGCCGTCAGCGCCTGCGGTGTGCAGGCACACCAGCGGAATGCCCTCGCCGGCTTCTTCGTAGTAGGTCCGATAGGTCTTGCCCTGGCAGGTGACATAGACGTAGCGGCCCACGATCTGATCGTGTTTGTTCATCGCTCGCTCTCCTTAAACTTCGCGCATCAGGGACAGCATCCAGTGCATGGCCCGCATGTTCTGCCAGAAGGTCAGCTGGTTGCCTTCGATCCGAAGCTGCTTGTGTAGAGGATGCGCCATGGCCCAGATGTCGTTGAACATGGGCGGCGGCGTCTTCTGGCTGAATTTCGACCATGCCGACGACGGGGCGCGCAGGGCGAATTCATAGCCGAAGTCCGAAGGCTCAAGACCTTCCGAGATCTTGGCGACCTTGCCTTCGCGCATGTGCAGGAGATAGTCGACGTCATCGACGCCGAGCACGAACCTTGCATTGAAGAAACGGCCAAGCTTGGGCATGACGCGGTCTTCATTGACCCGGCGTGCCCATCGCTCGATCCATTCCAGATCGATGGATTTTCTGCTGCCATATTTGCTCATCTTCTTCTCCTGTCGTTCAGGCAGCCGGCAACGCCGCCTTGGCCGGACCGTAAATTGCTGTGAAACTTGTCTGGTCGATCGTCACCGGGAGGATCGCGCTGGCGAAAGCGGACAGATCCGCGTCCGGAGCCAGATCGATCGAGCGTGCCTTCAGGGCATAAAGCGTGAAGACGTATCGATGGGCGCGATCCGGTGGCCACGGGCCGCCGTAGCCCCGGCCGAAGCCCGGAATCCTAAAGGTTACGTAATCCGAGTTCAGCTCCTGCGAACCGGAAGGCATTGCCGCCGTCATGGATGCTCCCTCGGCCAGTCTGCGCGCGTCGGCCGGGATGTTGTAAACCAGCCAGTGCGCGAAGCTGCGCGGGAAATTGAACTCGGCGGGCACGTCGGGGTCCGTAATCGCAAGCGCGAAGCTCTGCGTGCCTTCCGGAACACTCTCCCACTCAAGCGCTGGCGAACGTCTGTTTCGTTCCGTGAAGTGATCGGGAATGATACCGCCCTGCGCAATGTCGGGCGCTATCAGAAGAAAGCCCGATTGGTTCATTGATATCCTCCGGTTGATGGCAGGTCGCAGGCGTACGGTACGAGGCACCGGACGGCCCTCGTCGATCACGATACGCCGGCTGCCCTTTTCATGATGCTCTTCGCGCGCCTCGCCGGGAAGCCGTGCATCAGGCTTTCGTCCGAAGGTTGCGTTGAGGATGACATGGCCATCGAAAGGCGGCTCGAAGGTGGACGAGATGACACCGCCCCTGAACACAAGAACCCTGTTGCACAGATCCATGAACTCCTCGATCTCCGAGGAGAGAAATACCACGGCGTTGCCGCGCGCAGCGAACTCACGAAGGTTCCGATAGAGATCAAGCTTCGCGCCGATGTCGATGCCGCGCGCCGGATCGTTGAGGATAAGCACGCCAGGCCGCTCTGCAAAGGAACGCGCGATGAGGACTTTCTGTTGGTTGCCACCGGACAGCGAGGTGATCAGGTTGCCGGAATGGCCCATCTTCGTAGCCAGTTTTCCGGTCTCGTGCACGAAGATCGGATCGAGCTTGCGCCGGTCTATGAAATTCAGGAAGCCGCCGATCGAATAGTCCGGATAGATCGGCATGACCATGTTTTCGAAGATAGAGAGATTTGGAAAAATACCCTCCTTCTTCCGGTCACCCGAAACATAGGCGATGCCGTTCTCGCGCGCTGTGGCGAGGCTCGTGATCGGCTCGGCCTTCTTGTCGCGAACACGGTGGATCTTCCCATCCAGAAGTCCCTGGACACCAGCCAGCGCACGCACGAAGTCGGCCTGCCCCTGCCCGTCGAGGCCGGTCACGCCGACCACTTCGCCGGGATAGAGGTTGAAATCGAACCTTGCGGTCTCTGGCCAGACGCGCGCATCCGTCAGGCGCAGGATCGGACGATCGGACTGTTTCTCTACCGGCTTGCTGGACGAATGGGCCAGTTCACGTTCCGGCCCGGCGATCAGGCGCAGGATGTTTTCTTCAGTGATGTCTTCCTTGTCGAGCGTGCCGACCGAAACGCCGTCACGCAAAACAGTTGCGCGATCTGCTATTCTGACAAGTTCAGCGATGCGATGCGTCACGATGAAGATGGCACAGCCGCTCTTCTTCATCTCGCGCATCTTGGCGAACAGCCGCTCGGTCGATTCGAAGTCGAGCGCAGCCGAGCTTTCATCGAGGATCAAGACACGCGGATTCGTCAGCATGCCACGCGCGATGGTGATCCACTGCTTGATCGACAGCGGAAGCTCGCCGACGATCGTATCGGGATCCAGGTCGAAACCGAGCAGGTCGCTCATGACCTTGCGCGCACGCTCGTAGCGGACTTCATGCGATTCCGCCGCGCCGAACAGCCCGTCAGCGCCGAGAAACAGATTATCCATGACCGAGCATTCGTCGGCCACCAGGACTTCCTGATAGACGTTTGCGATCCCGAGCGCCCTCGACTCGGAAGGCGTGGTCGCGCTCTTGCCGAATATCGAGACCTGACCCCGATCGGGCACAAGGACGCCGGAGATGACCTTGGCGAGGGTCGATTTTCCCGAGCCGTTGCCGCCGATGATCGCGTGAACCTCGCCCTCATAGGCGCGAAGACTCACCCGATCCAAAGCCACCGTCGGACCAAAGGTCTTCCTGACATCGACCAATTCTGCGGCGACTGCAGACACGGATACGATCCTATCGTGGGAAAAGGTCTGCCGGAAGCAAACCTACTGCCGGCGAGACGAATGAGGAAGGCGCACCCGCCAAAGGCGGACGCGCCTTCCTCAATTTCACTTCGCAGCCGGGTGCGACTTGGGATCGTACTTTTCCGGGTCGGCCGGACGCAGGAAGAAGTTGTCGAGGAACTCCTTGCCAGCCCACTTTTCGATACCCGGGTGGTACCAGCCGCTGGACTGCTCGGAGCAATCCTCGGGGATGGCGGCCATCATCTCCTCGCGGTTCATCGTCACCGGCGTCGTCAGGATCGACTGGATCTTCGGACCCTGGCCCTGAAGCGTACGCATCATGATGTTCCAGATCATCTCGAAGTCATCGCCCGGAGGCCATGCGTGGATCGCTCCCGACACATAGTCGGGATTTTTGCGCCAGTAGCAGAGCGCGCCCTCCTCCGAGCCGATCGTGATCGGAACCATCGGCCTGCCAGACTGAAGCAACGCACGCAGGCCACCCAGCTCGGAAGCCGACTGGATCAGGATGCCGTCGAGCTGGCCGGGATTGGTCGCGAGCCAGCGCTGCACTTCAGCCTGCGCGACCTGATCGGTCCACATGCCAGAGATCGGACCCTCGACCTTGATGTCCGGATATTCCTTCATAGCCAATTCGATGCCGAGGTTCTGGCTGTCGGATGCCGAAGCGCCGGGGATGCCCTCGACATTGAGAACGCGGCCCTTACCGCCGATTTCCTTCGCCATCCAGTCGCCCATCATGCGACCGCCGACGACGAAGTTGGCGGAGGAATTCACCGCGTAAGGGCTGGTCAGATAGCCGATGCCGGAGAACACCGGAACACCCTTGTTGTAGGCGTATTCAACCGAAGCATTGAGCGCTGTCGGGTTCGAGCAGCACACGATAACCGCGTCGACACCCTGATCCACGAGCTGGCGGATCTGCTGGATCTGCGTGGCGTCGTTCAGGTTGGACTGCGTGATAATGACGTCGCTGACCAAGCCGAGCTCTTTCCACTTCGGAATGAGCACGTTCTGCAGACGATCCATGACGCCGGCGCGCCAAGTGTTACCCGCATAGGACGACGCGTAGCCGATCTTCCACGGTGGCGGATTTTTCGCGACCCAGTCGCGATATGCGCTGTCGCCGATCGGTTGGTTCGGATCGATCAGGTCCTTGTTGTAGAGCTTGTCCTGGATGTCCTGCGGCAGTTCATCGACGCCGGCATGGACCACGGTTGCCACAAGGGCCGCGCAACAAAGCGTCGACAGCCGTAGCATGAATGACTTCATGGTTGGTTCCTCCCATTGGTAACGAACGGAGGCCGCTCGTTCCCGAAACATATATTCCACCTCAACCGGAGCGGAGAAAGAGAAAACGATTATACCCCCCATATAGCACGGATATGCGTGGCCGTGCGGCGGGCTCGGCGCGCGACCTGCGTATTTGAGGCCTCACGCGGGGTATATCTGCGTTCTATGGGAGGTAGGCAAATCGGCTATTTGCAACCGGTTCCCGCCCCGCGCCATATTCCGCACGAAAATCTCCCGCCCTGCGGGATAATAAGAAAAGTCATCAGGAGCGGGAAATGTCGCAGGAGACGACCGACCAGTATCAGACTATCCGCGACGGCGTGCGCGCGCTCTGCTCGGAATTTCCGGACGAATATCACAGGAAAATCGACGCAGCGCGCGGTTATCCTGAAGAGTTCGTCGACGCCCTCACCAAGGCGGGCTGGATGGCCGCGCTGATCCCTGAAGAATATGGCGGGTCGGGCCTCGGGCTCACGGAAGCCTCCATCATCATGGAGGAGATCAACCGGTCGGGAGGCAATTCCGGCGCCTGCCACGGGCAGATGTACAACATGAACACGCTGGTGCGGCACGGATCCGAGGAGCAGCGTCAGAAGTACCTGCCGAAAATCGCCTCTGGCGAGTTGCGCCTGCAGTCGATGGGCGTGACCGAACCCACAACGGGAACGGATACGACAAAGATCAAGACGACCGCTGTTCGTAAGGGAGATCGCTATGTGATCAACGGACAGAAGGTCTGGATCAGCCGGGTGCAGCACTCGGACCTGATGATCCTGCTCGCGAGGACAACGCCGCTTGCCGAAGTAAAGAAGAAATCCGAAGGGCTTTCGATCTTTCTCGTCGATATCAAGGAAGCCGTCAAAAGCGGCATGACCGTCCAGCCGATTCCGAACATGATCAACCACGAGACGAACGAGCTGTTCTTCGACAATCTGGAGATACCGGCGGAGAACCTCATCGGCGAGGAAGGCCAAGGCTTCAAATACATCCTCACGGGTCTCAACGCAGAACGTACCCTGATCGCGGCAGAGTGCATCGGCGACGGCTACTGGTTCATCGACCGCGTGAGCAAGTATGCGCGAGAGCGAAACGTCTTCGGCCGCCCGATAGGGCAGAACCAAGGCGTGCAGTTTCCGATCGCGGAATCCTACATCGAGATCGAGGCGGCGAACCTGATGCGGTTCAAGGCGTGCCGGCTTTTCGACGAAAAGCTGCCGTGCGGAGCCGAGGCCAATATGGCTAAGTATCTCGCCGCCAAGGCTTCATGGGAGGCGGCCAACGCCTGCCTGCAGTTTCACGGCGGCTTCGGCTTCGCGGCCGAATATGACGTCGAGCGCAAGTTCCGTGAGACGAGACTCTATCAGGTCGCGCCGATCTCCACGAACCTAATCCTCAGCTTCATCGCCGAGCACGTGCTCGAATTGCCGAGGTCGTTCTGATGGCCGTCGCCGATCTCCCTTTGGCCGGATTGAAAGTCGTGGCGATCGAACAGGCCGTGGCTGCGCCTTTCTGCTCTTCCCGGCTCGCCGATGCCGGCGCCGACGTCATCAAGATCGAACGCCCGGAAGGCGACTTCGCGCGCGGTTACGACAAGGCCGCGGCGGGGCAGTCGAGTTATTTCGTCTGGCTCAACCGCGGCAAGACGTCAGTCACACTGGACCTTTCGACGCCGGAAGGGAAAGCCAGCCTCGAGGAGCTCCTGACCGACGCAGATGTCCTGCTCCAGAACCTGAAGCGTGGAGCGCTGGCGAAACTCGGATTCGACGCGGAGCGACTGTCGCGTGACTATCCCCGGCTGATTGTCTGCTCGATCACGGGTTATGGCGAAAGCGGGCCTCTTGCAGATCGAAAGGCTTACGATCTCCTCGTGCAGGCCGAGTCGGGCCTCTGTTCGATAACCGGCGGGCCGTCCGATCCGTCTCGCGTCGGCATTTCGATCGTCGATATCGCGACGGGCGCAACCGCCTATTCGGCGATACTGGAAGCATTGATCCGCCGATCCACAACCGGCAAGAGCGCGAACATTTCAGTCGCGATGTTTGACGTCATGGCCGATTGGCTGACGGTGCCGCTCCTCAACCATGAGGGAGGCACGCCGCCGACACGTGTCGGCATGGCGCATCCTTCCATCGCGCCCTATGGCGTCTTCACCGCGAGCGATGGGGAGCCAATCCTGATATCGGTGCAAAGCGACAGGGAGTGGGTAAAGCTCTGCCGAGACTTCCTGCATAAGCCCGAGCTGGCGACCGACCCGCGCTTCGCAACCAATGTCGCGCGGGTGGCAAACCGCTCGGAGACGGACGCGGTCGTCGCGGAAGGTTTTTCCAAGCTTGACAGTCGCGCTGCGATCGAGGGACTGCTCGGAGCAGACATCGCCCTGGCCCGGGTCAGCGACATGGAGGCTTTGTCCAAACACCCGCACCTCAGGCGCATAACGGTCGATACGCCCAACGGCCCCGTCTCGCTGCCATCGCCGGCACCGGTCTTCGTGAACGAAAACCGCTCCTACGGATCCGTGCCTGAATTGCATCCACTGGGTTGACAGCGCCCCTACGATAGCCGACGCGACCTCCACCCGACCAAGCTTCGGAACGACCATGCAACTGGACGACCTGTCTCTCCTCCTGTTTCTTCCGGCCAACCGACTCGATCGATTGGAGAAGGCCGTGTCCACGACGGCTGACGCGGTGGTGCTCGATCTCGAAGATGCTGTGGCGGTCGACCAGAAAAAGCAAGCGCGCGATGGCCTTATCGGCGCGCTCAACGCGGCCGCAGCACTAAAGCCGATTGTACTTCGCATCAACGGGGCCGACACGAACTGGCACGCGGACGATGTCGCTGTCGCGACCGGTCTTCCCGTCGCGGCGGTGATGCTTCCCAAGGCGGAATCGGCGGCAACATGCGCGGACGTTCGCCAGGCATGCGGCAAACCTATCATCGCGCTTATCGAAACCGCGAAAGGTGTCCTCAACGCCAACGAGATCGCCAACGCGTCGAACCGACTGGCGTTCGGGAATCTAGACTTCGCCGCCGACATCGGGATCGGGCAGGACCGTCTTGCCCTTGCGCATGCACGCTCCGTCCTCGTGCTTGCCTCGCGGGGCGCGGGTACTGCATCGCCGATCGACGGCGTAACGCAGGAGTTCAATGACCTTCAGGTGGTCGAGGACGATGCCAGACATAGCCGCTCTATGGGTTTCGCTGGCAAGTTGCTTATTCATCCGAAGCAGATCGAGCCGACGCGGCTGGCATTCCGCCCGGGCCCCGAAGAGATTGCCTGGGCAGAAAAAATTCTGACTGCCGCGGGCTCGGAAACAGGTGTCCTGACGATGGACGGAAGCATGATCGACGCGCCTGTCTTGAAGCGGGCGCGCGAGATAATGCGTCGTTCGTAATCCTGAAGAGGACGCGCGGCTTTCCGCGTCAGGTGTCGACGGCCGATTTCCGCTTTGCCGGCGTCGTCAGTGCGATCGTCTCGCCCCAGCGCGGGAACGTGCCCATCTCAAGTTCGAACAGGTCGAGTACGCGGCCGATCGTCTGGTCGACAATCTCCTCGATAGTCTGCGGTCGCGTATAGAAAGCCGGCACCGGCGGCGCGACGATGCCGCCCATCTCCGTCACCGCGAGCATGCTCTTGAGGTGGCCACCGTGCAGCGGAAATTCGCGAACAAGCAGCACGAGGCGTCTGCGCTCCTTGAGCGTCACGTCTGCCGAACGCGTGAGGAGATTGCTGGTAACGCCCGTGGCGATTTCGCTCAGCGTGTGGACGGTACATGGCGCAATGATCATGCCCATCGTGCGAAAGGACCCGCTTGCAAGGGCCGCGCCAATCTCGCCGGGGCTGTAGGCGAAATCAGCCATGGCTCGCAGATCGTCCGCCGAGAGGTCGGTCTCATGCGCCCGAGTCAATTCACCGGCCTTGGTCACGACAAGATGCGTCTCGATGCCGAGCGCCTTCAGCACCCCAAGCAGACGGACGCCGTAGACTATGCCCGTGGCACCGGTGATCCCGACAATGATCCGGCGCGGTGACTTGTGCCGGCCGATGACGTTAAGGGAACTCAAGCTTGGCAACCTCGATGCGCTCGTTTTGGCGGAACGACTCGCGCGAACCAAGTCGTCTCAGTGTCCGCACTTTCCGCCATGCGCCCCCGCAAGGACGCATCAAAAACTCAACCATGGCCCCGATTGTTTTGCAACCGCGACGGTTTCGGCCTGCCGCGGCACGAGCAGCCGCGGCAGGCCTGTTCCTTGGTCAGAAGTCGAAGTTGTCGATGTTGTCCGCCTTGAAGACAGTCCTTTCGGGCAGCAGGATGATGCCGTTGTTTTCCGCCTCGTAGCTGTAGCCCTGCACGGAGTTAGGGCTGACCTCGACGGTGCCGATACCGGGTACCTCGATCTTGTCACCTACCTTGAAGGTCTTACCCTGCACGAGCTCGTTGGCCATGAACACGGACAGCTTGCCCTGCACGACGACGTCCCACAGGCCAAACTGGTTCACTGTCCCGGACTTCACATACTGACGCATCGTGTTGGGCGTCGAGAAGCCGGTGATGATGACCTTGCCGCCCATGCCGAGGTTTTCGGCTGCCTGCGCCGTACCGGGAAGCGCGTTGGCGTCCGGCGCGATGACGGCGTCGAGATCAGGATAGGTCTGGAACAAGGCCGTCGGCACCTGCACGGCCTTCTGAGCGTCCTGGTTCGAGAACTCGGTCGCCACGACTTCCCAGCTCGGATACTTCTCGGCGATGATCTTCTTCGCGACTTCGGCCCACTGGTTCTGGTCGGTCACGGTCGGCGACGAATAGTGGAAGGCCACCTTCTTCGCGGCCGAAGGATCTTCCATCTGGTCGGCTGCCATCTGGACGAGAAGCGCGCCGAGCTGCTCTGAAGTGCCCTGGTTGATGTAGTAGCTACGGCACTCCGGATTGACGTCGCTATCCCATGTCAGGACTTTCACGCCGCGATCCATCGCGCGCTTTAGCGCCTCGCATAGACCGTCGGGCGAAAGCGAGGAGATGGCGATGCCGTTGTAGCCCTGGTTGACGAAGTTGTTGATGAACTCGACCTGGCCGGAGACCGACGCTTCGGAAGGCCCGTCGTACTTGACCTCGATGCCGAGTTCCTTGCCCATCTCGACGGCGCCCTTGCCGCCCGACTCGAAGAAGCCGACGCCGGTGAGCTTGGGGATGAACGCGATCTTCGAGTCCACGGCCTTTGCGGCGTTGGCCGTTAAGGCCAGGGCGACGGCGGAGGCCGCCAGCATTCCCAACGTTCTCAATCTTGTCATTTCCACTTTCCTCCACTTTACAATCAGTTTTCCAGCCGACATCGGCCCTTCCCGGACGGTACCCGTCAGGATCTTCCGCCGTTCCCTTCCACGGCCATTTGCTCGGCCGCGAAGGCCGCCCGATTGGCGCGCGCTGTGCTCAGTTTGGCCAGGCCGATCCTCAATGCGACCGAGCCGACGAGCAGCAAACCTATGATGACCGGCACGACGTCGCTGCTGATGCCCAGCGCGAGCAGTCCCTGCCGCATGAAACCGAGGACGAAGCCCGCGAGTAGCGTCCCTATCACCGAGCCTTGTCCGCCGTAGATCGACGATCCGCCGAGCACGACGGCGGTGATGATGCTGAGCAGCGCCTCGCTGCCGAGGTCGGAGCGCGCCGAGCCGAGATAGGCTGTCAGAACCAGGCCGGCGATGGCGACGGCGAAACCGTTCATCGCGTAGACGGTGACGAGCGTGCGCTTGATCGGAACGCCTGTGAAATGGGCGACGGCCGGCGACACGCCGATCAGCTTGAGATAGCGGCCGAAGCGGGTGAACAGCATAACCCAGGTGGCGACGGCTGCCAGCAGAAGCGCGACGACCAGCGGCATCGGCACCCAGCCGATCCGGCCGGAACCGATCCAGGTGAAGGCCTTTGGCAGGCCGGTGATGCCCTCATACTGATAGGCTTCGAAACCGCCCGCCCCGTAGGCCTGGAAGCCCAGCATGTCGAGCAGCGTCGGAAGTCCGGTCGCGATGCCGGCATACAGGAACAGTGTCGCCAGTGTGACGATGAGCGGATTGACATCCGTGTTGGCGACCACCGCGCCGTTAAACGCGCCGGCCGCGATCCCGACGCCGAGCGCGATGATCACCGCAAAACCGATCGGCACGCCGGCGATGAACGCAAGACCCAGGACGATCGAAGCAAGGCCCATGATCGAGACGCCCGATATGTCGATGCCGCCGGTCATGATGATCAGGGTCAACCCGATCGCCGCGATGATCACGTGCGCAAAATCGCTGGTCGAAAACAGCAGGTTCTCGATGTTAAGGAAGGCCGGATTGATCATGCCGAGCACAAGCAGCTCCAGCACCAGCACGACAGCCAGCATGAACTCCCAGCTCTTGAAGACAGCGGCGGCTTTCATCGCACGGCCTCCCTCGGCTGCAATCTCGTATCGTGATCCTGCTCGGCGTGATGCATTTCCGCTGCGCGCATAGCGAGTTGTCGATTGCGCACCGCGCGGCGGATCAAATAGTCGAACACGACAATGGCAAGCAGCACTGCACCAGCCACGGCGTTGTTCCAGGACCCCGGCACCTTGAGGAAGATCATCATCGAGTCGACCGTCGTCAGGAACAGCGCGCCGATGACGGCGGACCAGATCGTGCCGGTGCCGCCCATCAGGCTGACGCCGCCGAGTACCACGGCCGCGATCGCTTTCAGTTCCTGGCCGGAACCGGTCTGCATCGGCACGAAGCCGATCTGGCCGGTAAAGACGATCGCCGCAGCGCCGGAGAACAGGCCGGCCAGCGCATAGGCAGTGAACTCGGTCGCCCGCACGTTTATGCCGAGCAAATATGCGCCCTCGCGATTGTCACCGACGGCATAGAAGTTGCGAACGGCCTTGATGCGGGAGAGCAGGATCGCCAGCACGATGATGAGCGCCGCCACGGCCCAGACCATCAGCGGAACGCTCATGTAGCGCGTCACGGCAAGTGTCTTGATCGATTGCGGGATGGATTCGATCCAGCTTCCGCCGGTCAGCACACGCATCAGGCCGCGGTAGGCGCCGAGCGTACCGAGCGTCATGATGATTGGTGGAATGCCGACGAACACTATGCCAGCCGCATTGACGCTACCGCACACCAAGCCGGTGAGAAGTGCGCAGACCATGGCGAGCGGCAGCGGTATTCCCGCGTTGAGCGCCATACCAAAGATCACCGCCGACAGCCCGGCGATCGCGCCCACCGACACGTCGATGCCACGGGTCATGACGACGAACATCTGGCCGATGGCGATCAGGACCAGGAAAAGTGAGGAATTGACGATGTTGATCAGCGTGAGCGGTCGCAGCACAGCCGCGTTGACTGTCGAAACAGCAAGAATCATCGCAACCAGCAGCGCCAGCACAAGGAACTCGCGGCTTTTCAGAATCTTCTTCATGCCGCTGCAGCGCCGTTGGCGGCAAAGGTCGCCGCTGAAATCTGCTCGACGGTTTTGGGTCCGCCTGGAAGCGCCACCAACCGTCCACGCCGCATGACCATGACGCGATCGGCCACCTCCGCGATCTCGCCAACCTCAGAGGAAATGACGACAACGCCCACACCCTCGGCTGTCAGTTCACGAATCGTCCGGTACACGTCCTGCCGGGCACGGGCGTCGATGCCGCGCGTCGGCTCATCCAGAATGATCGCGCGTGGACCCGGCGCGAGCGTCTTGGCAAGCACGACCTTCTGCTGGTTGCCGCCGCTCAGGGTGCGTGCAACCTGGAACGGCGACGACAGCTTGATGCGCAGCCGCTGGATGAAGTCCTGGGTCAGCGACCTCTCGTGTTCGCGCTGCATGAAGCGCGACCTGCCGAGCGACAGGAGACCGGCCGTCACGGTTTGCGAACTCGGAAGGGCGAGGAAGATGCCGTGCGCGTGTCGGTCTTCCGGTACATAAGAAAGACCCATCGCCTGCGAAATCTGTGGCGACCTGCGCGGAACGGCCTTCCCGGCAATATGCACCTCGCCGCTGACGAAGGGATCGATGCCGTAGATGGCTTCGGCCAGTTCGGTCCGACCAGAACCAACGACACCCGAGATGCCCAAGACTTCGCCGGGATAGACCTCGAAGCTCACATCCTTGAACAAGCGGCTGGAGAGGTTGCGTACCGAAAGAACGGCACTGTCGCCCGTCCGGCGCTCGCGCCGTGACACCTCTTCGGCAGGGACAGAGAAGTCCGCCGGCAACATGGCCTCGACCAGCATGTCTGTGGTCAGTGCCGATGATGGCGCGTTCAGGACGATCCTTCCATCACGCAGGACCTGCGTGTCATCGGTCAGTTCGAGCACCTCGTTCAGCCGGTGCGAGATGAACAGGAGGCCGATGCCCCGCGCCTTCAACTGTTCCATCTGCCGGGCCAGGTTTGCTACTTCGCGGCGGGTCAGTGACGAGGTCGGCTCGTCCAGAATGAGGACCCGGGCGTTGCGCAGCAGGCCGCGGACAATCTCTACGAGTTGCTGGCTGGCAATTGACAACTCACCGCCGGGAGACTCGAAGTCGACGTCTAGGCCGATCTCATGTGCGGCTGCCTTCGCCCTCGCATTGTTGGCTGCCGTATCGCCCTTCAATCCCGCCGTGAGATTTTCCATGACCGACAGGTTCGGAAAGATGTGCGGCTCCTGCGGCACCATATAGATGCCCTTGGCGTGTGCATCCGATGGGTGGGCAAGTACGGCCGGAGCGCCCTGGACCTCGATCGTCCCTGCTGTCGGCTGGTAGGCGCCCGAGATGATCTTGACGATGGTCGACTTGCCTGAGCCGTTGCCACCAAGCAACGCCAGAACCCGGCCGGGGCGGATGTCGATATCGACGCCGCGTAGCACGGTGACGCTCTCAAACACCTTCCAGACGTCGCGCAAGGCGACGAGCGGCACGGGATTGGCTGTCGCAGTCATCACTCTCCCGCCAGAGCCGCCGCGCGATCGGGCATGACGAGATTGAAGAACTGCTTCTGTCGCTCGCCGGTCGACATCAACGCCTTCAACCCTTCGGTTGTCCGGCGGTAGTGCTCGGTCTGCCGATGCGCATCGACGGCGGCCGCGTTCTCGAAAACTTCGTAGATCACGAAATGGTTTTCGTCCTCGGGGTCCTGCAGCACATCGAAACGGTAGTTGCCGGGCTCTGCGCGGGTGCCTTCGTAGTTCACACGAAACACATCGAGGAATTGCTCCACGCAGCCCGGTTTGAGGCGGATGTGCACAAGCTGAACGAACATGGATCGATCCTGTCTGAAATATCTGAGGTCGATGATCCGGCCGACACTTGGCGCTCCTCCCCAGGCATCGTGATCATCTGATACATGAGTGTCATTATGTGCAGTCCTGTCAATAGATTTTGCGGACTTATTGCAGCGAACAATGTGATTTTACGTTGACACCATGATCATCTATTGATCATTTGAACATATTACGGGGAGGATTTTGTGAGATGGCACAGGCGCTCCATGATGCGGAGACGGCGGCGTCATTCGACCCAGACGAGGTCGAGCAGATCACGCGGGCCGCATGGCACTATTACAATGACGGACTGACCCAGAACGAAATCGCCGATGTACTCGGGGTCTCGCGCATCAAGATATCGCGCCTCCTTGAAAAGGGGCGACAGACCGGGCTGATCGAGCTCAGGATAAATGCCCCGCACGCGGGCTGCCTGACACTGCAGAAGCAGTTGATCACGGCATTCGGTCTTGTCGATGCGCGCGTCGTTCCTTCCGCCAATAATCTGCCGGTCGTGCCGCGGATTGGGCGGGCGGCGGCGAGTTTCCTGATGCAGAAGCTGGAGCCGAACGACCTTCTGGCAATTGGCTGGGGCGAGACGGTCGCCACGGCGCTTCGCTATGCGGCCCCCGTGTTTCCGCAGAACAACATATCGCTGGTGAGCCTGACGGGCGGTGTCTCGGCCTATGTAGGCACGACCGGCCTCCACGGTCCCCAGAGCAACGCCCATCTTATCCCGACCCCGCTGCGCGTGTCCTCCCAGGAGCTGGCGCAGATGCTGCGGGTCGAGCCCTATGTGCGCTACGTGCTCGACATGGCAGCGACGGCACGGATGGCGCTGGTCGGCGTCGGCGTGGTTTCGAACGCGGCGACACTGGTACGCTACGGTTATTGCACCAGCACCGAGCTCGAGGTTTTCGCGCGGCGTGGGGCGGTGGGCGACATCCTCGGCTACTTCTACGATGCGCAGGGTGAAATCATCGACTTCGATATCCATCGCCATGTCGTCGCGATCGGGGTCGAGGATCTGCGCCGCATTCCCAATCGCGCGGCGGCTGCCGCCGGCCTGCAGAAGGTCGACGCCATTCTCGGGCTGCTTCGTGGCCGACTCGCCAACATTCTGATCACCGATCAGGCCACGGCGGAGGAACTGTTGAGGAGAGGAAATTGAAGACCCATCTGCTTGTCATCGACGCCGGCACCGGCAGCGGCCGGGCCGTGATTTTCGACCGCGCCGGCAACCAGATTGGTTTCGCACAGGAGGAATGGCGGCATCTGCCTGAAGACGGCGTCCCCGGCTCGATGTCCTTCGACGTGGAGGGAGGCTGGGCGCTGCTACGGCGCTGCATCGCCAAGGCGCTCTCGAACTGCGGCCTCGAGGGCAACGACATCGCCGCCATCAGCGCCACCAGCATGCGCGAAGCCATCGTTCTCTATGACGGCTCGGGCAAAGAGGTTTGGGCTGTCGCCAATGTCGACAGTCGGGCGAGCGTGGAGGTTGCGGAGCTAAAGGCGCGCTCGGCCGATTTTGAACAGCGCTTCTATAACGTGTCTGGCGAGACCTTTGCTCTCGGCGCCCTGCCCCGCCTCAACTGGCTGCGCAAGCACCGCCCGGAAACTTTCGCGCGGGCGCGAACGATTTCCATGATCAACGACTGGATCGGCGCACGGCTGACCGGCGAGATCGCCGTCGAGCCGACGAACGGTTCCACCAATGGCCTGTTGGATTTGACGACGCGGGATTGGTCTGACGATCTCGTAGCAAGCGCTGGACTCGACCGTTCCCTGTTTCCGAGGGTGGTCGAACCCGGTACCGTTGTTGGCCATGTGACGACGTCTGCCGCGAGCGAAACCGGTCTTGCTGTCGGAACCCCCTTCGTCGCCGGCGGTGGCGACGTGCAGATGGGATCGATCGGGCTTGGCGTGGTCGAAATGGGCGACGCGGCCATCCTCGGGGGTACGTTCTGGCAACAGGTCGTCAATATCCCTCATGGTTCCGTCGATCGCACGATGCGCGTCCGCGTCAACAGCGCGGCGACCAGTGGCACGAACCAGGCCGAGGCAATCTCCTTCTTCGTCGGGCTGACCGCGCGCTGGTTTCGCGACGTATTCTGTGGCGAAGAGATCCGGGCCGCCACTGAACGCGGACTGGATGCCTACGACCTCATCGAGAATCTCGCCATACAAGCCCCGGTGGGCGCCAACGGTATCATCCCGATATTCTCGGACGCGATGAATTTCGGGAATTGGTACCATGCAGCTCCGTCGTTTCTGAACCTCTCCATCGATCCTGCCATTGCCAACAAGGGGTCGATGTTCCGCGCTATCCAGGAGAACGCAGCAATCGTCTCCGCGGTTAATCTTGCCCGCGTCGAGGAATTTGCCCAAGTCGCCTCGACGGCCCCGCTCACGTTGGCGGGAGGCGCATCGAAAGGCAGGCTCTGGCCGCAGATCGTCGCGGATGTCACCGGACGCCAGCTCCGCATCCCGAAGGTGCGCGAGGCGACCGCACTTGGCGGTGCAGCCGCCGCGTCTGTCGGCATCGGCCAGTTTGGTTCGCTGCGCGAAGCCGGCAAGGCCTTCGTGCGCTGGGATCGAACCGTCGATCCCAATCTCGCGAACAGGTCGGTGTATGACGATGCACGCGACCGCTGGGAGAAAGCCTACGCTATGCAAAGGCGGCTCGTCGACGAGGGCGTCACCACATCGATGTGGCGCGCGCCGGGAACTTAAGCTGCGGCCACGGTCCTGTCGCGGAGCTTTCCGGCTTCCTCGTTGGACAAAATCGATACCGTTGTCCTGTAGGTTCGACGCTCACCCGGCTGGAGCACGATCAACTGGCCGGACTCGGCCACCGCCTTGCGGCCGAAGCCATTTGTGCAGGGCTCGATACCAACGGCATATTGCCCTTCTCCCATCATCCGCCACTCGATGTAGTTCGGCATCACTCGGTGATCGTAACGCACGCTCAGCGCGGTGCCTCCGAGAAGCCTCGGATTGAAAATGGCGACTTCGACCTCCCCGTTTTCATCGGGGACCATGTCGTGCTGGAAAGTCTGTTGAATCCAGTTCTTCTGCGGCGCGATGAAGCGCGACCAGCTTGTCCTGTCACGCACATCTGCCTCGCCGAAGAGCAGTTTCGGCGCTCCCCTGACGGGCGCGATCAATTCCGATCCCTCATCGACGAACGGATATCCCGCATTGATGTGATAGAGCAGCATGTGCTCGGTCGGCAGGAAGCCGGCGTTTTCCACGACGTCCTCCATGGTGAACCATGAGGCGCCAAGTTCCGAACGGTATGTCCGGGTGACGACGAGGTTCTCGCCATAGGTCTGCGCCTGCGTGATCCGGCCGACAGCCTCAAGTACATAACGTTCGCCATCCCATCGTCCTCCGAACGACAGGAGCTCAGCAGGTATGAGCGCCGCACGATCGTGCACACCGTAACGTTCGGTTGGGCGGGCGGGAAAATTATAGTGCGCTACGGAGGTTTCTTCCGGATTGCCTATGTGGATGAAGCCGCACGTGTTGTTGAAGCCACCCAGGCCCGCACGCAACCAGCCGAAATTCGCCTGGTCCTCGAAATACCATGGACCCGGCATCAGCGTCGGCGGCATCCAGCCAAGCGAAGCGCCACGATAATCTGCGCGGCCAACGTCGAAGCCACGTTCTACTCCGATCTCGAAGCCGAAGCCGGTGCCGGTCCGGAATTCCAGAACGCGGACCCCGCGCGAGGGACCGTCTTCCGATGACAAAAACCTTACTCCGGCGATCTGCGACGGATGGCCGACGCGTCTGCGGATATCCGCGGCCGACAAGTTTGAAGCAAAGAAATCCAAGGCTTCCTCCGTAAAACAGTATTCTTGTTACCGGTATCCTAATGGCTTCCTTCCACTGGACGCAATGTCCAGCTTCGTCTCTAATCCGCCCGCAAAAGGAACAACGACATCGTGGCACCAAAAGAACGAGCATCGCAGGCGCGCCCCGGTACGACCATGGCGGAGGTTGCCGCGCTGTCTGGTGTAACCAAGATGACCGTGTCGCGGGTGCTTCGCCATCCCGAAAAGGTCAATCTCGAGACCCGCAAGCGGGTGACCGAGGCGATGGCCAAGCTCGGCTATGTTGCCAACCGGCTTGCCGGAAGCCTCAACACGGGTACGTCGGGCCTTGTTGCCGCAATCGTGCCCACTCTGCGCCATTCGCTTTTCGCCGACACGCTCGAGGGGCTGTCCGATGTCATTTCAGAGGCTGGCCTGGGGCTCTTCATCTCCTCCAGCGCCTATCGTTCGGACGTTGAGGAGAGCCAGATCCGATCCATCCTGGAGCGTCGCCCCGACGCGCTTGTCCTGACAGGCCTGACGCATACCAAGGCCGCACGCGACCTGCTGCGTGGGTTTGGCATTCCGGTTGTCGAGACATGGGAAACCGATGACGATCCGGTCGACATGGCGGTCGGTTATTCTAATCGCGAAGCGGCACATGCGATGACCGTGGAATTGATCCGTTCGGGCTACAGACGCATCGCCTTCGTGAACGGACCCATGGAGGCCAATGAGCGTGCCCGGCATCGTGCGGAAGGCTATTTGGCCGCGATGAAGGAAGCCGGCCTCTCCGCGCCTCCGATCCACGTCGTTCATCATGAAGCAGTCATCCAGCCCGAAACCGGCGCGAAGGCGTTGCGGGCTCTGAGGCAACAGGCAGATATCGACGCCGTCTTCTTCACGAGCGACGTCTTCGCGGTTGGTGCGATACTGGCCTCCCGGGAACTCGGCATCGATGTACCCAATCAGCTGGGGATCGCGGGCTTCCACGATCTCGAGGTCGGTCGTGTTGTTTCCCCGACGCTGACTACCGTGCAGGTTCCGACTCTGGAAATGGGCCGCAAGGCCGGCCACATGATCCTCGCCCGGTTGTCCGGCAAACGTTCGACCCGGCCGCGACAGGATCTGGGTTTCAGCATCATCTCCAGAGAAAGTACGCGTCGAAACCATTGATCCGCATGCATCGGCCACAAAGCCCGATTGACACGACAGCTAGTTACCGGTAACATATTAATATCCGACGCCATGATCGGATTGCGCATCGCATCGTATGCGCGCTTTTCGGGAGGAACTCGCATGTTCAAGAAGTCATTCTTGGCAGTCGCTGCGGCGACCGCCATCACGACCTGTGCGTTCGCGCAGGACAAGGCAACCATCGGCCTCATCCAGATCGACCTGTCCAATCCGTTTCATCTTGGCGAGGTGGAAGGCGCCAAGGAAGCGGCTCGACGCGCCGGCTTCGAACTTGTCATCACCAGTGGCGAGGGCGATGTTACCAAGCAGATCCAAGCGATGGAGAACCTGATCAATCAGGGCGTCGATGCGATCTCGATCAACTTCATCGACTCGGCCGCATTCGGCCCGACGATGGCCAAGGCCAGCGCCGCAGGCATCCCGGTCATCTGTCTGCATTCCAAGATCGAAGGCTGCGCGGCAACGTTGGGCTTCGATGAACGCTATACCGGCAAGATCGTCGGCGAATATGCCGTGGAACTGTTGAAGCAACGCTACAACGGTGAAGTCAAAGGCGAGGTGGCCAATCTCCAGGGTCTTCTCGGACAAGGCTTGAACACTGATCGTTCTGGCGGCTTCACCGACGTCATGGCGGCGTATCCGGGCGTGAAGGTAGTCGCCCAGGAGCCGACAAGCTGGGATCCGACAAAGGCTGTGTCGATCACCGAAAACTGGATGACGGCATATGCAAATCTCGATCTCATCTACGGCAACAGCGACAGCCTGACCGTGCCTGCCGCTGGCGTGATCGAACGTTCCGGCAAGCAGGAGCAGGTGATGCTCGTTTCGGTCGATGGAACCGAACCTGGTTTGAATGCCGTGAAGAGCGGTGTGATGAAGAGCACCGTGCTACTCGCACCGCAGTATTCAGGGTTCTGGAAAGCCTATTTCCCGTTCCTGGTCGCGACCAAGGCTGACGACCGCAAGGAGGTGCTGATCCAGGGCGTGCTCGTGACGGGCGACAATGTCGATGCGGCGCTGAAGCTCGCTTCGGACCAGGTCTCTGCGATGCAGAACTTCCCGTTCGAGAAGCCACTCGCGGAAATCGTCGCGGGTTACTGAGCCGATTGGCGGCATCCCGCGGGCAGGAGTGCTCGCGGGATTGCCATGCGATAAAAAAAGCGTCCTGCCTCATGCCTACCGAAACACCGCTGCTGGAGATCGACACCCTGGGAAAACGCTTTCCGGGCGTCGTTGCCCTTGATGGCGTTTCCCTTTCGCTTCGTGCGGGGGAAGTCCACGGTCTCATCGGCCAGAACGGCGCGGGCAAGTCCACGCTTATCAACATCCTGTCGGGAATGCTGACGCCCGACGCAGGCGCCATTCGCCTCGACGGCGCCCCGGTCGCGGTCCGCAATCCGCGCCACGCACTCTCCCTCGGCATCGCGACCGTCTACCAGGAGCTTAGCCTCCTCCCCAATCTGACAGTCGCCCAGAATGTCTCATTGGGTCGCGAGCCGACAAAAGGCGGGCTTTTGGACATAAGGACATCGAGGACACATGCGGCCGAAACGCTTGCTCGTCTCGGACTCGATTTTTCTCCGGACGTTCTGGTCAGCAACCTCTCACTGGCCCAGCGCCAGATGGTGGAGATCGCGAAGGCTCTCGCGTCCCACCCGAAAATTCTGATCCTCGATGAACCGACGGCATCGCTCGGTCAGCGCGAATCGCAAAAGCTTTTCGACGCTATCGGCAGGCTGAAGGCCGAAGGCGTGGCGGTCGTATACGTCTCCCATCGCTTTGCCGAAGTTCTCGCGCTGTGCGACGTCGCGACCGTATTGCGCAACGGCCGACATGTCGTGTCCACCAGCCTCGCAGGCTGGTCGGAAGCAAGACTGACAGACGCCATGATCGGCGCGCAGACGGCCAGCTATGTGCCTTCCAAGCGTACAGCCGGCGATGTCGTTCTGTCCGTGCGTGACCTGACCTACATGCAGCGTGTCCACGAGACGTCCTTTGCATTGCGACGGGGCGAGATTCTTGCACTCACAGGCCTGCTCGGCGCCGGGCAGAACGAGATCGCACGAATTCTGGGCGGGGACTTGCGCCCCGAAAGCGGCTCGATCGTCAAGGATGGCAGGCCCCTCCCCTGGTCGGGACCATATGGAGCCACGACCGCTGGGGTGGCGTTACTGACCGACGAGCGCAAGCATGAGGGAATACTGCCCAATCTGACACTTCGCGAGAACATCGGCATAGCCTCGCTTGCCGATCGCCGCGCAACCGCCGGCATCGTGGAGACCACCAAGGAACGCGAACTCACCGGCAAGGCGATCAGCGACTATGGCATCGCCGCTTCTTCGACAGAGGTGGCAATGAGGACCCTTTCCGGTGGCAACCAGCAAAAGGCGCTGCTAGCCCGATGGGATCTCGCCGATGCGGATGTGCTTGTCCTCATCGAGCCGACGCGAGGCGTGGACGTCGGCGCACGCGCGGATATCTATCGCCGTCTCGACACGCTTGCCAGAAGCGGCAAGTCGATCGTCGTCGTATCCAGCGATCTTCCCGAAGTGCTCGCGCTCGCGGACCGCATACTCGTTCTTCGAAATGGTGTCATCGTGGAAGAAACCACCCCCTCCGAGGTGGACGAGGAAGCGCTCAACCTGATGATCCAGGGAGCGGCGGCCGCATGACGGCAACTCTTGCCAATCGTCGGGATCGTGACGGGGGACCGGGTCAGGCTTTGCGTGGCTTCGTGGCCCGCAATCCCATGCTGCTTGCCGCGGCCCTGCTTTGCATCGCGTTCACGCTGACTTCGCCTGTCTTTGGAACGTCGGGCAACGCCGCCAACATTCTGCGCCAATCGGCTTCCGTGCTGGTTCTCGGCCTTGCAATGTCGACGGTCGTGCTCGTTGGCGGCATCGACCTTTCGGTCGGTTCGGTGGTGCTGGCATCCGCGACCCTTGCGGGCATCGTGTTGGCAGAGGGCGCGCATCCCACACTGGCTATCCTTGCCGGCATTGGAATCGGCGCGGCGGTCGGAACCCTGAACGCCGTGCTTGTCGAAGGGCTGCGCATCAGTCCTGTCATCGTAACCCTGGGCACCATGATAGCGGTACGCGGCTTCAGCCTCGTGGTGCTTGGGCGCTACAATTCATGGGTCGAAATCAAGGGGCCGATCTTCTCGGACATCGCCCGACGCACTGTTGCCGGTGTGCCACTCGATGCTTTGCTGGCGCTGGCGTTGGCAGCCGTCCTTTGGTTCGTTCTGGCCGGAACCACACTGGGTCGCCGCTGGCATGCCACGGGCGATGCGCCGATCGCAGCGAGGCTTGCGGGCCTTCGTATCCGTTGGCTGCGCGCGGTGGCCTATATCGTTTGTGGAGCATTGGCGGGCGCCGCCGGCATTCTGGTCGCGACACGCACCGGATTGATCAGCCCTTCGATCGGCCAGGGGCTGGAGTTCTTCGCTATCGCTGTCGTTGCCCTCGGCGCCGGTGGACTGCCTGCTGGTAGGCTGCGCATCTCGCAGGTCGTCGTCGGGACCTTCATCCTGATGATGATCTTCAACTACATGACCATTCGCGGCGTGCCCGGAACCTGGCAGACGACGGTTACCGGCCTGCTGTTGCTCGGCGCAATGGTTGCCGGGCGGCTTCTGCAGCGCGATTCCGGCGACATATCCGCAGGTGAGGCAACCGTCGACGAGAACGCCGGATTGTCTCAGATGGGCATCCGGCTTTCACGCAGTGCGTTGCTGCTTGCCACCATTCTGCTCGCGAGTGTTTTCGTCTTTATCAATCCTCGCTTTGCAACCTGGCCGAATGTCATTGCGCTGGTCGAACAGAACGCGGCGCTCGCTGTGGTGGCCGTGGGTGCAACGATCGGCATCATCTCGCGTTCGGTCGACATCTCCCCCGGTTCGGTCATCGCGCTCGGCGCCGTCGTCGCAGCGCTGGCCGGGCAGGCCGGAAGCCCCATGCCGCTTTCGCTTCTCGCGGGAATAGGCACTTGCCTGGCGGTCTATGCGCTAAACGGCCTGATCGTCGGGCGCCTGGGTCTGGACGCGCTGATCGTCACGCTCGCCGCGTGGATCTGGGCGAGAGGTCTCGCGGTCTCATTGACGAACGCGACCACAATCGGCTTCGACATGGGTTTCGTGACATTCATGAACACGCCGCTTGCGTTCGGCTTCACCGTCGCCGCGCCAATGGTCGGGTTGGCCTTTCTCGCCGGCTGGATCGTGCTGCACCGCACGCCATTCGGAGTTCGCGTCTATGCCCTTGGGGGCGACCCCAGAATGGTCCGGCAGGCCGGCATCGACGAGCGCAGACTGCGCCTGATGATCCTTGTCGTGATGGGCGCCTTCACGGCCGGCGGAATGCTGCTGATGCTTGGTCGCCTCGGCGCGGCGGCGCCGACCGCCGGATTCGGGCTTGAACTCGATGCCATCGTAGCGGTCATCCTCGGCGGCGCTTCCTTTCGTGGCGGCACCGGGAGACTGCGCGATACGGCCGTCGGCGTCCTGTTCCTCGCCATCCTGAATAATGGCCTTTCTGGCCTTCAGATGGGTGACGCGCAATTCTTTCTCATCAAAGGGTCGATCATCCTCGCAGCACTCACCCTGCGCGCATGTGTTCAGACGTACTTCGTACGGCGAGGTACGACATGACGCGCTGGCCCCAGGTCGATTTCGGCCACACCTCCTATGACGCAGCGTTTGTCAAAGGCGATGTATACGGCGTCGCTGCGGATTCCGTGCACTCCACCAAACGCCCCTTGCAGATCGCGATCGCCGGCGCCGGCGGCGTAACGCAGGCCAAGTGGATTCCCGCCATTCGTAATCTTCAGACACGGGGCGAACCGATCACGGTATCGGCAATCGCCGATCCTCGCCTTGATGTCGCAAACAAGGCCGCGCTTCTGACAGGTGCGGAGGCCTTCGACACAGTAAAGCATCTGCTGGAACTGCATCGTCCCGACCTGCTGCTTGTGCTGACGGCTGATTCTGCGCATGTCACGGTAGCCACTCAGGCCATCGAACGAGATATCGCCTGTCTGGTGGAAAAGCCGATTTCGCGCAGTTTTCAAGAAGCGGCTGCGCTCGCCAGATTGGCGGAAAGACAATCAACTCTTTTGGCTGCTGTCGCGAACAAGCGTTTTTCCCCGCCTTATGCCATGGCCAAGGCGTTGGTTTCAGACGGAGCCCTGAAATCTGCGCCTACCCTGTTCACGGGAAAATTTACGCTCGGATATCCCTATGTGGATTTGCTGGAGGGCGGCACGGTTCACCTGCTTGATCTGGTCCAGTGGTTCATGGGGCCGGTGGCGAAGCTTCATGCGCGCGCAGTCAAACGAGACGACGGTGGCATAGAAAGCGCTACGGTCTCCTTCTCGTTCAAATCGGGTGCAATCGGGTCGATCATGACCAGTGCCTCCGCCATGAGCTTCAAGCCATGGGAGCGCGTCGAGATCGTCGGTCGAAACGCGTTTCTCGTTGTCGACGACCAGTTCGAGACGACGCTTTACGATGACGAAATGGGGCCTGCCAAAAGCTGGCGTCCGACAATCCCGAACACTTTGATGATGGACGAGGCGTTCGGAGGTTATGCGGGCCTGTTGGAAAACGTACTCGATGCCATACGCGGTATCGCGCCGCTCGCATCGAGCGGTCTCGAAGGCGCCGCAACCATCGGACTGATCGAAGCCATATACCGGTCGCTTTCGCAGGACCGGGACATAGATGTCGCTGCTGAAGGGCTGGTCCCATGAAGATCAAGAAACTCGAGACGTTTTTGGCGAATGCCGGCCAGCGAAATTATCTTTTCGTCCGGCTGACCACCGACACCGGGCTGACGGGCGTCGGCGAAGCCACGCTGGAATGGCAGGAGAAAGCCGTCGAGGTCCTCGTCAACGAATGGGTCGCGTCTCGCATTATCGGCAAGGATCCCTTCGACATCGAGCAGGTCGTCGGCGACATGATCCGCGACCAGTATCAGGGCGGATCGACCGTGATGACGGCAATCTCCAGCGTCGAGATCGCCATGTGGGACATTATCGGCAAGGCGACAGGACAGCCAGTGTTCCGTCTGATCGGCGGTCGAGCCAAGCCTGAGTTGTACGCCTATGCAAACGGCTGGTACGGGGGCTGCGAAACGCCTGCCGATTTCTCGACACGGGCGCGACAGGTCGCGGCACGCGGCTATCGCGCGATGAAGTTCGATCCATTCTCGACAGCATGGAAGCAACTCGACCGGGCAGAAGAGGATCATGCGGTCGCGGTCGTTGACGCTGTTGCGGAGGCAATCGGCTCCGAGGCCGGCATGATGATCGAGATCCATGGCCGTCTTGGTGTCAGCGATGCGGTCAGGTTTATCGACCGTCTTTCGACCGGACGCATCTTCTGGTGTGAGGAGCCGGTGTCGCCGGAAAGCGTCGAACTGCTGCGGGAGGTCAAGGACCGGACCCGCCTGCCGATCTCGTCTGGCGAACGGCTTTATACGATTGCCGACTTCGCCCGTCTCATCAACCTGCATGCTGCCGATGTTGTTCAGATGGATGTCGCCCATTGCGGCGGCATCACCATGGCAAAGAAGATCGCGGCGATGGCCTTCTCGCAGGACATCTCGATATCGCCGCACAGTTCCGTTGGACCTGTGGCTTTCGCAGCCGCGCTGCATGTCGCCTGGTCGACGCCCAACATGCTGATGCTGGAGAGCTTCGGCGAGTTCGACGTCGACTGGCGCAACGATCTTGTGGGCGGCTGGAATCCGTTGAGCAACGGAAAACTCGCACTGCCCGAGAAACCCGGTCTGGGAATCGAACTCGACGAGGGGGCGATAGCCCAGCATCCGTACCGGCCGCTCTCATTCCCCTCGTTGTGGGACACGACGTGGCGGGACGAGTTCACCGGTACCGCAAAGCTCGCAAGCATCAAGTAGGAGCGGAACGGAACGATGGATACGGCAGAACAACGAACGGCGCTCGTGACGGGCGCGGGTGGCGGCATGGGGCGTGTGATCGCGCACCAACTGGCGCAACGCGGCGTCCGCATCGCAATCGCTGACCTGAACGCGGATGGTCTGGCCGAGACGGCAAAAGCGTCCGATACGGTCCTTCACCTTGCTGGCGACCTGAACAGAGAGGACGCTTCAGACAACGCGATCCGCGCCGTCGTCGAGAGGTGGGGCCATCTCGATATCCTCGTCAACAACGCCGGCTATGGCGTCATCGAACCGTTCCTCGAAATGACGCGCAAGTCCTGGGAACGCACACTTGGGATCAACGTGACTGCCCTGGCGATGCTGACAGTCGCGGCCGGGCGGGTCATGAAGGATGCCGGCCGTGGCCGCATCGTCAACATAACCTCACCCGCCTCGCGCATGGCACTGCCCAACTATGCCGCATATTCGGCAAGCAAAGCAGCCGTGGATTCCATAACGCGCGCAGCGGCCGTCGCGCTTGCGCCCCATGGCGTGCAGGTCAACTCGCTCGCGCCCGGCATGATGGACACCGAAATGCAACGCTCCACCGAGGCGACGATGGCGCGGATCGAGGGGCGCGAGGATTTCGAAACCTTCCTCGCCGAACGAACGAAACGCATTCCGCTCGGTCGTCGCGCGGAGATTTCCGAAATCGCCGCCGCTGTCGTCTGGCTCGCGCTTGACGCTCCCGACTATCTGGTGGCCGAACGGCTCAACATGAGCGGCGGTCTCGACAAGGATTGAACATGGCATCGCTTCCAAACCATCCGCCGGCGCAGGCTGACATCGCCGCGCTAAAGGCGCGCGCCAAGCGCATGCGCAACCACATGCTCGTCATGGCGAGAGGACCGGGCCAGGGGTACATCGGCCAGGGGTTGGGCATAGCCGACGTGTTGGCGGCAATCTACTTTCACGAACTGCGGTGGTCGCCAGAACACCTTGATGATCCTGAGCGTGACCGTTTTCTGCTTTCCACCGGACATTATTCGGTAGCGCTCTGGGCCGCGCTCGCAGAGGCTGGTGTGTTTCCGCTTGATGAACTCCCCAGCTATGGAGCCGACGACAGCCGATTGCAGATGTCCACGCTCGACACCACGCCTGGCGTCGAGATCATCGGGGGCTCACTTGGCCACGGCCTCGGCCAAGGCGTCGGCATGGCTCTCGGACTGCGCCTTCGCGGTTCGAACGCACGCATCTTCTGCGAACTCTCGGACGGAGAATTGCAGGAGGGATCGACGTGGGAAGCTGCGATGTCGGGCAGCAATTTCGGCCTCGACAATCTCATTGCGCTGATCGACTGCAACGGCATCCAGGCCGACGGCGACCTCGTCATCGACATCGAGCCCGTCGCCGACAAATGGCGGGCTTTCGGCTGGCAGGTGCAGGAGATCGACGGCAACGACATGAAAGAGGTGACGGACGCTCTGCAGGCGGCAAGGACGAAGGGCAGCCGTCCGCATGCAATCGTTCTGCGAACAAAGCCCGGCAAAGGCGTTCCGACATTGGAACAGCGTGAGAAGGCGCATTTCGTGCGCGTCGATCCCGATGAGTGGGATGCGCTGATCCGCGAACTCAAGGACCACAACTGATGACAACTACCCCAAACTATTCCAAGGCGATGGGTGTCGATGAGCTAGTAGGCTCACGTCCAGTGGTCGATGCTCCATTCGGCAACGCCCTTATTGCCGCGCACAAGCGGCGCGGAGATATCGTCGGACTGACCGCGGACCTCGGCAAATACACCGACATCCTTACGTTTCGTGACGCGTACCCGGATCGGTTCTTCAACGTCGGCATGGCGGAACAAAACCTCGTGGCTGTCGCGGCCGGCCTTGCGCGGACCGGAACCGTCCCATTCGCCACGACATACGGCGTGTTCGCCACACGACGGGCCTATGATTTCATCGCCATCGCCTGCGCACACAGCAATGTAAATGTGAAGATCGTCGCGGGGCTCCCCGGCCTCACGACAGGCTATGGCGGTACGCACCAGGCTATCGAGGATGTGGCGCTGATGCGCATGGTGCCTAACCTCGTCGTGATCGACCCTTGCGATGCGACCGACATCGAGCAAATCACGCACGCCGTTGCCGACTATCAGGGGTCCGTTTACATGCGGCTTCTGCGCGGCAAGGTGCGCAGGGTGCTTGATTCGCAGCGCTACACTTTCATTCTTGGAAAAGCTTCCGTTCTCAAAGAGGGAACCGACGTTGGCATCATCTCGACCGGCCTGATGACCGAACAGGCGCTTGATGCCGCTACCACGCTCGCGCACGAAGGGATCTCGGCAGGCGTTCTGCATGTGCCGACGCTCAAGCCGTTCGACGGCGATGCTGTCGCAGAGTTTGCTTCCCGATACGCGGCTGTGGTAACCGCCGAGAACCATGTCATTCGCGGGGGCCTCGGCACGCAGGTTCGCGAGTGCCTGTTCGATGCCGGTGTGGTACGGCCTGTGCGTTCGGTCGGCATCGCCGACGCTTTCATAGAACTCGGCGCATCCCAGACGCTTATGGAACGAAGCGGCCTGACCACCATGGGTATCGCGCTCAAGGCACGCGAAGCACTTGCTCGTTAGAAGACCGGCAGACTTTCGAGGAGCTTAGGTTATAACCTCGGTCTTGTCTCGCGCCGACAACGCAAATGGAATCCGTTATTCCCCGTCCCTATCGATGGGAGGACTGCGGTTGATCATCCGCGAATGCCGACGCCCTAATCAAATATTTGCTCGACAAAGCTGCAATTGTTCGGGACATTGTTTCGACACAGCAGGTAAATTGAGGCAGGCGTGGCCGCTAGACAGGATCCACCGGCAAATCCGAGGCTCGATGAAGCTGCTCGGGCAGGCTGGCTGTACTACATTGCCGGGAATACCCAGGACCAGATTGCATCGACCTTGGGAATATCCCGGCAGTCGGCGCAAAGACTTGTCTCTCTTGCCGTCTCCGAGGGCCTCATCAAGGTAAGAGTCGACCACCCGATCGCAAACTGTCTCGACCTCGCCGCTCGTTTGCGCAAACGCTTCACGCTGGACCTTGTCGAAGTGGTTCCCAGCGATCCGAACTCGACGTCGACAACGCTCGGCATTGCCGAGGCCGCTGCGGGAGAGATCGAGCGGCGTCTACGTTCCGAAGAGCCGATCTTGATGGCGATAGGTACGGGAAGGACACTGAAGGCCGCCATAGAACAATTGCCGCCGATGGATTGCCCCCAGCACAGAATCGTATCGCTTACCGGAAACATATCTCCAGACGGCTCAGCGGCTTTCTACAACGTCATTTTCACGATGGCGGATCGCATCAAGGCACGCAGTTTTCCAATGCCTTTGCCTGTTATCGCGTCGTCAGCGGAGGAGCGCGCGATGCTGCTTCGCCAACCCATGATCCAGACCACACTCGCGCTTGCCGAAAGGCCGGATATCACTTTTGTCGGCATCGGCGACCTCGGCCCCAAGGCTCCGCTTTTCCAGGATGGTTTCATTACCGAACAGGAACTGAAGGCGCTGCAAAAGGCCGGCGGGGTAGCTGAAATCGTCGGCTGGGTTTTCGACCGAGATGGCCGGCTGATCGAAGGAATCATCAACGAGCGGGTCGCGTCGGCCCCGATCCCCTCACGGGAACAATCGCTGGTCATCGCGCTGGCGAAGGGCGAGAACAAACTCCCCGGCATCATGGCCGCAGTGAATCGCCGGCTGGTCAACGGCCTCATCACCGACGAACGGACCGCCGAATCCTTGCTGGACGCCTGACGGCAAGCGCGGGTCACTTTTACCCTCCGCAACAGTCTGAACATACAAATTGTGGAGCCATGGGCCGCGCCCATGCTGCGCCGCAGCAAGGAATCCCGCTTGACTTCAAATTTTCCAATGCGAATAATTGCTCATAACCAAAGCAAATGCTCAATTGGTTTATGGGAGGAATTCTGGATGAAACTCAAAACGCTCGTTCTGAGCCTGTGCTCCGCCAGCGTGCTGGCTTTTGCCGCGCATGCCGAAACCATCACCATCGCCACCGTGAACAATGGCGACATGATCCGCATGCAGAAGCTGACGGACGACTTCAAGGCGAAGAACCCGGACATCGACCTGAACTGGGTTACGCTCGAGGAGAACGTGCTGCGCGAGCGTGTCACCACCGACATCGCGACCAAGGGCGGGCAGTACGACGTGATGACAATCGGCACCTACGAGGTTCCGATCTGGGCCAAGCAGGGCTGGCTTCTGCCGCTCGATGATCTCGGCGCGGATTATGACGCGGCCGACATCATTCCCGCGATCGCCGGGGGCCTGACTGCCGACGGCAAGCTGTTTGCCGCGCCGTTCTATGGCGAGTCCTCCTTCGTCATGTACCGCAAGGACCTGATGGAAAAGGCTGGACTGACCATGCCCGACGCGCCGACGTGGGAATTCATCGGCGAGGCCGCGCGCAAGATGACCGACCGCGCCAACGACATCAACGGCGTGTGCCTGCGCGGCAAGGCCGGCTGGGGTGAGAACATGGCCTTCCTCACCGCCATGTCGAATTCGTTCGGCGCACGCTGGTTCGACGAGAAATGGCAGCCGCAGTTCGACCAGCCCGAGTGGAAGAACACGCTCGACTTCTATGTGAAGCTGATGAACGACGCCGGCCCGGCAGGCGCCTCGTCGAACGGCTTTAACGAAAATCTCGCGCTGTTCCAGCAGGGCAAGTGCGGCATGTGGATCGACGCAACTGTCGCGGCCTCATTCGTCTCAAATCCGAAGGACTCCACGGTGGCCGACAAGGTCGGTTATGCGCTGGCGCCCGACAACGGTCTCGGCAAGCGTGGCAACTGGCTATGGGCATGGTCGCTGGCGATCCCGGCAGGTACCCAGAAAGCCGACGCGGCAAAGAAGTTCGTCTCCTGGGCGACCGACAAGGCCTATCTCGATCTCGTCGCATCGAAGGAAGGCTGGGCCAACGTGCCTCCCGGCACGCGCACCTCGCTGTACAACAACGCCGAGTATCAGAAGGCAGCGCCTTTCGCGAAGATGACGCTCGACTCGATCAACTCGGCTGACCCGAACAAGCCGACCGTGAAGCCTGTTCCCTATGTCGGCGTACAGTTCGTGGCGATCCCTGAATTCCAGGGCCTTGGCACGACTGTCGGTCAGCTCTTCTCGGCGGCGCTGGCCGGCCAGAGCAGTGTCGATGACGCGCTGGCTCAGGCACAGTCCGTCTCGGTTCGCGAGATGACGCGCGCCGGCTACATCAAGTAGTTCTAAGGCATCCTCCCGGTGCCTTGCCGTCCGGGTCTTCCCTGTACCCGGACGGCACATTTTCCCCCGAAACAGCCTACAGCCTGTAGCTACTGACGCCTCTTATCTCGCCACAGGCAACGGCAGGGCCGACAGAACCGAGTTGTCTGCATCCAGGATTCCGCGGCGGGATGCCGCGCGAGGACACGACCATGGCCACAAGACAGACGCGAACACTTGCCCGCTTCATGATGGCCCCTTCGGTCATCCTGCTGCTCTTCTGGATGATCGTGCCACTGGCGATGACGGTGTGGTTCTCGTTCCTGAACTACAATCTGCTCAATCCCGGCAACGTCAGCTTCGCAGGCCTTTTCAACTACCGGTTCTTCCTGACCGACCCTGCCTTCGTCCAGTCCATCTGGAACACGCTTCTGCTCGTGCTCGGCGTCCTCCTCATCACGGTCGTTGGCGGCATCCTGCTTGCGCTGTTGCTCGACCAGCCGATCTTCGGGCAGGGCATCGTCCGCATCCTTGTGATCTCACCCTTCTTCGTCATGCCGCCGGTCGCGGCGCTGGTGTGGAAGAACATGATCATGCACCCCGGCTACGGCGTGTTCGCAGACATCGCGAAGTTCTTCGGCGCGCAGCCCATCGACTGGTTCGCGCAGTATCCCCTTCTCTCGATCATCATCATCGTCGCCTGGCAGTGGCTTCCGTTTGCGACGCTGATCCTGCTGACCGCGCTGCAGTCGCTGGACAGCGAGCAGAAGGAAGCCGCCGAGATGGACGGCGCAAACTTCGTCAACCGATTCATCTACCTGACGCTCCCACACCTGGCTCGCGCCATCACCGTGGTCATCCTCATCCAGACGATTTTCCTGCTCAGCGTCTATGCGGAGATCCTGGTCACCACCAATGGCGGTCCGGGCTACGCCTCCACGAACCTGCCGTTCCTCATCTACCGTACGGCGCTGCTCGGCTACGACGTGGGCGGCGCATCGGCAGGCGGCGTCATCGCAATCATCCTCGCCAACATCGTCGCGTTCTTCCTGATGCGCGCGGTTGGCAAGAACCTGGACCGGTAGGAGAGAGAGCCATGGCGCGCGCAATCTCGACACGCAGCAAAATCGGATGGACGTTCGCCGCATGGGCGGTGGCGCTGATCATCTTCTTTCCAATTCTCTACACAGTGATCACATCACTCAAGACCGAGCCCGAAGCGATCGCCGGCTTCAACCTGATCCCGTCCTTCACGCTTGAAAATTACGTCGAGGTGCAGACGCAGCGGGACTATTTCCGGCCCTTCATGAATTCGGTGATCATCGCGGTCGGCTCCACGCTGCTCGGTATCATCATTGCAGTGCCCGCCGCATGGTCGATGGCCTTCTCTCCGACGCATCGCACCAAGGACATCCTGATGTGGATGCTCTCCACCAAGATGATGCCGGCTGCGGCGGTTCTGGTGCCGATCTACCTTCTGTTCCGCGACTTCGGGCTGCTCGACAGCCGCATCGGCCTTACGCTGATGCTCATGCTGATCAACCTGCCGATCGTGGTGTGGATGCTCTACACCTATTTTCGCGAGATACCCGGCGAGATCCTCGAAGCAGCACGCATGGACGGCGCATCTCTCTGGGGCGAGATCTGGTACGTGCTGACGCCGATGGCCGTGCCGGGCATCGCCTCCACGATGCTTCTCAATATCATCCTGGCCTGGAACGAGGCGTTCTGGACGATCCGGCTGACCACCACCAACGCTGCGCCTCTGACGGCATTCATAGCGTCCTTCTCCAGCCCGCAGGGCCTGTTCTGGGCGAAGCTGTCAGCAGCCTCGACTCTGGCGATAGCGCCCATCCTGATCATGGGCTGGTTCAGTCAAAGACAACTGGTGCGCGGCCTGACCTTCGGCGCGGTCAAGTAAAGATACGGGGAGCGAACGATGGGCCAGATAACGCTGAAGAACGTCCGGAAATCCTTCGGGGCGACGAACATCATCCCGAACATCAATCTCGAAATCGAAAACGGCGAATTCGTCGTCTTCGTCGGCCCGTCCGGCTGTGGCAAGTCCACACTGCTCAGGCTCATTGCGGGACTGGAAGACACCACGTCTGGCACCATCGCCATCGACGGCCGCGACGTGACAAACGAAGCTCCCGCCAAGCGCAAGCTGGCGATGGTGTTCCAGTCCTACGCCCTCTATCCGCACATGACGGTTGCGAAGAACATCGCCTTTCCGCTGAAGATGGCGGGCGAGAGCCCGGAGACCATTGAAAAGAAGGTGGCCGACGCGGCGCGCGTGCTGAACCTGTCCAACTATCTCGAACGGCGTCCCGGCCAGCTTTCCGGCGGCCAGCGCCAGCGCGTCGCGATCGGCCGCGCCATCGTGCGACAACCCTCCGCCTTCCTTTTCGACGAACCGCTATCAAACCTTGACGCAGCATTGCGCGGCACGATGCGCCTCGAAATCTCCGAACTGCACAACCAGCTCAAGACGACGATGATCTACGTCACGCATGACCAGGTCGAAGCCATGACCATGGCCGACAAGATCGTCGTGCTGAACGCGGGCAATATCGAGCAGGTCGGCTCGCCACTCGAACTTTATCGCTCACCGAAAAATCTCTTTGTTGCGGGCTTCATCGGTTCTCCGCGGATGAACCTGATCGAAGGTAACGCAGCCGCGGACCACGGCGCCGCGACAATTGGCATCCGGCCGGAGCATCTTTCGGTATCGACAACCGAGGGCAAATGGAAAGCAACCGTCGGCGTGGCCGAGCATCTCGGCTCGGATACCTTCCTTCATGTTACGGCCGATGGCGTTGGTCCTCTCACCGTACGCACCGGTGGCGAAATCGGCGCGCATCATGGCGACACGATCTTCCTCACGCCTGACGCGGCCAAGATACACCGTTTCACGCCGGACGGACTGGCGATCTGAGATGCGGCTTGAAGGCAAATCGGCGCTGATCACCGGGGCCGCACGCGGCATCGGCAGAGCATTCGCCGAAGCCTATGTGCGCGAAGGTGCGACGGTCGCAATCGGCGATATCAATATCGCCGCAGCCGAGCAGGCAGCAAATTCAATCGGCCCGAAAGCCTATGCTGTGCATCTGGACGTGACGAGCCAAGACTCGATCGATGCCGCCATTCGTGCGGTAGAGCGGAAGGCAGGCGGGATTGATGTCCTCGTCAACAACGCTGCGCTGTTCGATGCAGCGCCAATCGTCGACATAACGAGGGCAAGCTACGACAGGCTGTTTTCGGTCAATGTGGCCGGCACATTGTTTATTCTGCAGGCGGCGGCAAGGTCAATGATTGCCGCAGGCAAGGGCGGCAAGATCATCAACATGGCGAGCCAGGCGGGCCGACGTGGCGAGGCTCTCGTCGCCGTCTATTGCTCCACCAAGGCAGCCGTCATTTCGCTGACCCAATCGGCCGGCCTCGACCTGATCAAGCACCGCATCAACGTCAACGCGATCGCGCCAGGCGTGGTCGACGGTGAGCACTGGGACGGCGTCGACGCCCTGTTTGCGAAATACGAGAACCGCAAACCCGGCGAGAAGAAGAAGCTGGTGGGCGAGGCCGTGCCCTATGGGCGCATGGCGACGCCGGAAGACCTGACCGGCATAGCGATTTTCCTAGCAAGCTCGGAAGCCGACTACATCGTGGCGCAGACCTACAACGTCGACGGCGGCAACTGGATGAGTTGAAAGGTATCGGGTTCGATGAGTGTAAAACTCTCCCTTTCCAATCTGGACAGGATGCCGTCTGGTGTCGCCGTCCCTGGCTATGAGCGGAATGACCTGAAGGCAGGAATCCTGCATTTCGGCGTCGGCAATTTTCATCGTTCGCACCAGGCCGTCTACCTCGATCGTCTTTTCAACGCCGGCAAGGGTCATGATTGGGCGATTGTCGGCGCAGGCGTGTTCGATGGGGAGAAGGCTGGCCGCCTGAAACTGCAAAAGCAGGATTGGTTTACCACGGTTGTCGAGCAGGATGCCGGCCACAAGCAGGCTCATGTAACGGGCGCGATGATCGACTTCCTGACTCCGGGCGATGCTGACTCTATCATCGGCAAGCTCGCCGATCCTGCGATCCGC
Source organism: Mesorhizobium sp. (assembly GCF_016793485.1). Classification (GTDB taxonomy): domain Bacteria; phylum Pseudomonadota; class Alphaproteobacteria; order Rhizobiales; family Rhizobiaceae; genus Mesorhizobium_K. The sequence continues at coordinate 59,940 of NZ_JAEULZ010000049.1, forward strand.
ATCGTCTCCCTTACCATCACCGAGGGTGGCTATTTCATTGATCCGGCGTCCGGGAAATTCGACCCCGCGCATCCGGACATTGTCTCGGATGCAAAGAACATCGCAAGGCCGACGACCGTTTTCGGATTGATCCTCGCAGGCCTTATCCGGCGGCGAGAGCTCAAGCTTAAACCATTCACAGTCATGTCCTGCGACAATATTCCTCACAACGGCAAGGTGACGGCAGATGCCGTGACGGGACTGGCCGGGCTGGTCGACAAGGAGTTGGCAGCGTGGGTTCGCGACACCGTGGCGTTCCCGAACGGAATGGTCGACCGCATCACGCCTGCCACCACCGACCGCGAGCGTTCGATGCTGTCTCGGGATTTCGGTATCGAGGATAACTGGCCGGTCTTCTGCGAGCCCTTCATCCAGTGGGTCCTGGAGGACAGGTTCACCAACGGCCGACCTGCGCTCGAGGAAGTCGGCGTACAGTTCGTGGACGACGTATCGCCCTTCGAACTCATGAAGATACGTATCCTTAACGGTGGACACGCGACGATCGCCTATGTGTCCGGGCTTTTGGACATCCATTTCGTCCACGAGGGGATGCAGGAGCCGATGGTGCGTAGCTTCCTCGACAAGCTGGAGAAGGAAGAGATCATCCCGACAGTCCCGCCTGTGCCGGGCGTAGTGCTCGACGACTACTACGCGCTGATCGCCCGCCGCTTCTCCAACCCAACCATCGGCGACACCATCCGCAGGCTTTGCCTTGATGGCTCCAACCGCCAGCCCAAGTTCATCATTCCGACAATCGCGGACCGCCTGAAGTCCGGCAAGGGCGTGAAAGGGTTGGCGCTGGAATCGGCGCTCTGGTGCCGCTACTGCTTCGGCACGACGGATTCCGACACTGTCATCGAGCCGAACGATCCCAACTGGGAGCGTATGACAGCGACCGCCCGGAAGGCCAAGGATGATCCCACTGCATGGTTGGCGATGGGTGACATCTATGGCGAGGTCGGCCGCAATGCCGCTTTTGCGGATGCCTTTTCGCGCAACCTGAAATCGCTCTGGTCGGAGGGCACGCGCGCCACGGTGCAGCGCTATCTCGGCGGTGCCTGAGAGCGCCGCCGTCTGATGCCCCTTGAGCCAAAGCTTGTCATTTTCGATTGCGATGGCGTGCTGGTCGACAGCGAGCCGATTTCCGTCTCTGTCCTTGTCGACCACCTGAGCAAAGCAGGTGCCGGCTTGCGCGAGAGTGACGCCTACAGGCTCTTTCTCGGTCGCAGCATGGCTTCGATCGAGGTCCTTCTGAAGCGGGATTTCGGGCTGACACTGACACGCGAGCACCTCGACGATATCAGGACGGAGACGTTTAGTCGTTTTCGCGCTGCGCTCAGGCCCGTGCCAGGGGTCGCCGAGACGCTGCCCCGCCTGCCGCGCTGTTGCGTCGCTTCATCGAGCGGGCTGGATCGAATCCGCCTTTCGCTCTCGCTCACCGGCCTGCTGGAAATGCTCGAACCGCACATATACAGTGCCTCAATGGTAGCGAGAGGCAAGCCGGCGCCCGATCTCTTCCTGCATGCAGCCAGGGAGATGGGGGTCCGACAGGAGGATTGCGTCGTCGTGGAGGATAGTCCGGCCGGAATCGATGCGGCGAAGCGAGCCGGCATGCGGGTATTTGCCTTCACGGGCGGCTCGCACGCACTCGATGCCAGACTGGCGGATGTACTGACATCCCTCAAGCCGGATGCCGTCTTTTCGGACATGACACAACTGCCCGACCTGCTGGCGCGCAAAGGCGGACGTGCCGCCTGATGGAACGATATGTCTGCGCCGTCGATGTGGGGACGGGAAGTGCGCGGGCAGGTATTTTTGACCGCGCGGGTACGTTGCTCGGACGCGCGGAACACCCGATCCTGATGCACCGGCCGAAGGCCGATCACGCAGAGCATGATTCCCAAGATATCTGGGGTGCCGTGTGCCATGCTGTGAAGGGAGCAATCGCCAGAGCCAATGTCCCGCCGCAGTCCGTTGCCGGTATTAGCTTCGACGCCACATGCTCGATCGTCGTAAGCGACGCTGACGGCGGACAGGTCAGCGTCTCGGAAAACGGCGAAAAACGGTGGGACACGATTGTCTGGCTCGATCACCGCGCGCTTGCCGAAGCAGATGAATGTACAGCCAGCGGCAATCGAGTGCTTGATTATCTGGGCGGTGTCATGTCGCCCGAGATGGCGACACCAAAACTCATGTGGCTGAAGCGACATCTCCCGACAAGCTGGAACCGGGCGGCCCATATATTCGACTTAGCAGACTACCTCGCCTGGCGCGCCTCAGGATCGCTGGCGCGATCACAGTGCACGATGACCTGCAAATGGACCTATCTCGCCCATGAGAAGCCGGGCTGGCAGCGCGACTTTTTCGCAAGCGTGGGGCTGGACGATATTTTTGCGCGTGCAGGGCTGCCTGAAACCGCCAGCCCTGTCGGATCAGATCTCGGACCTCTCACCGTGCAAGCCGCAAGCGAACTCGGGCTGACTTCTGATTGCCGGGTGGCGACAGGTGTGATCGATGCATATGCCGGCGCACTGGGCGTGATTGGGGGCCTCGCCGGCGGCACCGACGAACTCAACCGTCATCTTGCGCTCATCGCCGGAACATCCAGCTGCGTCATGGCAATGTCGCCGGCCGCCCGGCCGTTTGTCGGCGGCTGGGGACCGTACTATGGCGCGGCATTGCCAGAATGCTGGATCGCAGAGGGTGGGCAATCCGCAACCGGCGCGCTGCTCGATCACATCATCCGCCTGCACGGCGCGGGTGGCGAGCCAACGGCAGAGCGTCATCGTGCGATAGCCGAGCGTATCATGGCGCTTCGCTCCGAGCAGGGTCTCGATCTTGCCGGCCGACTCCACGTGCTGCCGGATTTTCATGGCAACAGATCGCCACTGGCCGACCCGCATGCGCTGGGCGTCATCAGCGGACTTACCCTCGATGCGTCTTTCGACAACCTCTGCCATCTTTACTGGCGAACGGCCGTGGCGATCGCGCTTGGCGTCCGGCACATTCTGGACACGCTGAACGCTGGCGGCTTTTCAATTGATACGCTGCATGTGACCGGCGGCCACACGAAGAATCCGCTGCTGATGGAGCTCTACGCAGATGCCGTTGGCTGCACTGTCGTCGAGCCTATTGCCGACGAGGCCGTTCTTATCGGAACGGCGGCGCTGGCCGCGACCGCCGCAGGTCTCTACCCGGATGTCGCCAGCGCCTGCGCCGGCATGCGCCAGCCGGTTCGTGAAAGAAAGCCCAATCCCGCGACACGGACGCGCTTCGATCGTGACTATCTCGTTTTCCTAGAAATGCATCGGCAACGACGGCAATTGGACAATATCTTCAAAAGTTGACCGGTTGAGCAACACCTGACGTCAGCTTCTTTTAGCGGGGTCCCTCCGACGTTGTCACAGCACGGATGAATTGTAAGATGTGCCTCAACGACCAACTTGGGAGGCAACCATGAAGGCGTCCGAAACGATCATCGCTTGGAACGGGCTGGACAACTACAGAAATGAAGGGCGTCCCGGCTCTATCGCCGTTGGGCCGCTGCTGCACGACGGAGATGGCGACTGGACGCGGCCGTATCTCTACACGGGTGGAGCGGCAGAAGTGTATCGTAGAAATATTTCGACGAAGGATCAGCAATTCTCCGTTCTTCGAGATTTTTATTCGCTCGCATATGTCTATGGCCTTCACCCTTATCTCGTTCATCGCGCATTTCTGCATATCGACGAATATCAAGACATCACAAAAGCGATGGGCGCTGGACCTGACGAGAACGAACTTGGCCACGATCCGAATGTCGGATACGGCCGGTCGTCGTATCCAGTTCCCTCCGTTGAAGAACGTCGTCTAGAGCGATCGTTCCACTTTTTCGCCGCGACCTGATCTGTCTGTGGTTATCCCTTCGCTTGTTGCGATCTGGTCGGACAAGAGAAGCGACAGATAGCGCCTTGATTGCTGGCGGTCCACGGCTCTCAAAGGGTCAAAAAACTCTTAGGCCAGACCATACTGGGGTATTGCGCCACGCAATGTCGCAAACAGCCTTGTTTCTCGTCGCTTGTTGCGGCCACTATCAGGAAAATAAACAATCAACAGAGTGAGGAACCCTAGCATGTCGGACGAACTCGATTTCCTTAGCAAAGCCGTCGCAAAGGGCAGGCTGAGCCGGCGGGACTTTCTTGGCCGCGCCGCCGCCCTCGGCGTCTCGGCGACCTTCGCCAACTCCCTGCTCTCCAGCGCCGCCGTCGCGCAGACGCCCGTCAAGGGCGGCATGCTGAAGGCCGGGCTGCAGGGAGGTGAATCGTCCAACGTGCTCGACCCGGCGCTGAACCTCAGCCAGGTCAACTTCAACTTCGGTAAATGCTGGGGCGAGTTGCTGTTCGAACTGGCGCCCGACGGCAGCCTCGAGAACCGCATCGCCGAGTCGATCGGCTCGTCGCCCGACGCCAAGACCTGGACCATGAAAATCCGCAAGGACGTCGAGTTCCACGATGGCAAGACCGTCACCGCCGAGGACGTCGTCGCGACGCTAGAGCGCCATGCCGACGAGGCTTCCAAGTCCGCCGCGCTTGGCATCCTGCAGGGCATCGAGACGATGAAGGCGAGCGGCGACGAGGCCGTCATCACCCTCAAGGAAGCCAACGCCGACTTCCCCTACCTGATGGCCGACTACCATCTCGTCATCCAGCCGAACGGCGGCAAGGACAACCCGAACGCGGGCATCAGCGCCGGCCCGTACAAGGTTACCGTCAACGAGCCAGGCGTGCGCTACGGCGGCGAGAAGTTCGCCAACTACTGGCAGGGCGATAAGCTCGGCCACGCAGCGCAGGTCGAGATCATCGTCATCAACGATCCGACGGCCCGTACGGCGGCCCTCCAGGGCGGCCAGGTCAACATGATCAACCGCGTCGAACCGAAGATCGTCGATTTGATCAAGCGCGTGCCGGGCGTCACCGTCCAGACCGCGTCGGGCCGCGGTTTCTACCCGTTCAACATGTTCTGCGACACGGCGCCCTTCGACAACAACGACCTGCGCATGGCGCTCAAGCTCGCCATGGACCGCGAAGAAATGCTGGAGAAGATTCTGCGCGGCTACGGCTCGGTCGGCAACGACTTCCCGATCAACGAAGCCTATCCGCTGTTCTCCAACGACATCGAGCAGCGCACGTTCGATCCGGACGCAGCCGCCGCAGCCTACAAGAAGTCGGGCCACTCCGGCTCGATCCTGCTGCGCACCTCCGACGTCGCCTTCCCGGGCGCGGTCGATGCCGCGCAGCTCTACCAGCAGAGCTGCGCCAAGGCCGGCATCACCATCGAGATCAAGCGCGAACCGGGTGACGGCTACTGGTCGGAAGTCTGGAACAAGCAGCCCTTCTCGCTCTCCTACTGGGGCGGTCGCGCCACGCAGGACCAGATGTACTCCACAGCCTACGTCTCCAACGCCGACTGGAACGACACACGCTGGAAGCGGCCGGAGTTCGACAAGATGGTCATCGCCGCGCGCGGCGAGCTCGACGAGACGAAGCGCAAGGCAATGTACCGCGACATGGCGGTCATCATGCGCGACGAGGGCGGCCTGCTCGTGCCGTTCTTCAACCAGTACATCGACGCCAGTGGCAAGGGTGTGCAGGGCTGGGTCGCCAACCCGGCGCAGGAAATGTGCAACGGCAGCGCGCTGATCCTCTGCTGGCTCGAAGCCTGATCCCGGACAAAGAAAAGGGTGCCGGCGAACTCCGGCCCCTTCCTCGCTCCACATAGCATCGACGCAATCCTCCAGTCCCTGGCAGGCAGCTCATGTCCAATCCGATCCTGAAGCTGATCGTTCAGCGCATCGCGCTCGGTATCGTCCTTCTGTTCGCGGTTTCCGTCCTCATCTTCGTAGGCACGCAGGTTCTGCCGGGCGATGTGGCGCAATCGATCCTCGGCCAGTCCGCCACGCCCCAGTCGCTCGCCAATTTACGCGAACAACTCGGCCTCAACGACCCGGCCTATATGCGGTATTTCCGGTGGCTCGGTGGTTTGCTAACCGGTGATCTCGGCAACGCCCTGACCAGCGGTCTGCCCATCGCCCCTGCCATCAGCGGACGTCTGGCGAATACGCTTTTCCTGGCTGCCACCGCTGCCATCGTCGCCGTGCCGCTGGCCATTCTGCTCGGCCTGCTGGCGGTACGCTACCGCAACGGACCAATAGACAAGGCGATCTCGGCTTTCGCGCTTGCCTCGACCTCCTTCCCGGAGTTCTTCATCGGCTATCTGCTGGTGTATTTCTTCGCCGTCAAATGGCAGATTTTTCCGGCCATCTCGACCGTCTTCGATGGTATGTCGTTCCTTGAACGTCTCCAGGCCGTAGCATTGCCGGCGACCGCGCTGACGCTCGTCGTCCTCGCTCACATGATGCGCATGACGCGAGCCGCCATCCTCAATGTCATGCAGTCGGCCTACATAGAGACGGCCGAGCTCAAGGGGCTCAGGCCGCTGGATGTCATCCGCAAACACGCATTCCCCAATGCGATCGCCCCGGTCGTCAACGTGGTTATGTTGAACCTCGCCTACCTGGTCGTCGGCGTCGTCGTGGTCGAGGTCATATTCGTCTATCCGGGAATGGGACAGTACCTGGTCGATCACGTCACCAAGCGCGACGTACCAGTGGTGCAGGCTGTCGGCCTGATCTTCGCGGCCGTCTACATCATACTGAACATCGTCGCCGACATTGCGGCCATCGTGGCCAATCCGCGGCTCAGGCATCCGAAGTAGGACGGCGGTCATGCTCGACATAAAACGCATTCCGCCCGGCGCCTGGATCGGCCTGATCGTAACAGGCCTGTTCGTCTTCTGCGCGATCTTCGCACCCTGGGTAGCGCCCTACGGGAACGCCGAGATTGTCGGAGATGTCTGGGAGCCTATGTCCGCAGCGCACTGGCTGGGCACCGACAACCTCGGCCGCGATCTGCTGTCGCGGATGATCTACGGTGCGCGGATTACCATCCTGATCGCCGTGCTGGCTACCGCGCTGGCCTTTTCCCTGGGCTCCATACTCGGCTTCACCGCGGCCGTTGTCGGAGGCTGGTTCGATACGCTGATGTCGCGCTTCGTCGATTTGCTGATGTCTATCCCGACACTGATCTTCGCGCTTGTCGTACTCTCCGTCCTGCCGTCGAACATCGTGACGCTCATTCTGGTCATGGGCATACTGGATTCAACGCGCGTCTATCGGCTTTCGCGTGCCGTTGCCGTGGACATCAACGTGATGGATTTTGTCGAGGCGGCGAAGCTGCGTGGCGAAGGTCGCGGCTGGATCATTTTCCGCGAAATTCTTCCCAATGCGCTGTCGCCACTGGTTTCCGAGCTTGGCCTGCGCTTTATCTACGCAGTCCTGTTTCTCTCCGCGCTTTCCTTCCTCGGCCTCGGCGTGCAACCGCCATCGGCAGACTGGGGCGGAATGGTGAAGGAAAACAAGGACGGCATCGTGTTCGGCATTCCGGCAGCGCTGATCCCAGCCGGAGCGATCGCTGCTCTGGCGATCTCAGTCAATCTCGTGGCGGACTGGATCCTGAACAGGACGACCGACCTGAAGGGAGGGCGAGGCAATGGCTGAGGTTCAGGCTAACAAGAAAGAAGGGCTCCTACTAGACATCCGCAACCTGAGAATCGAAGCGACTGTCTATCCGCCCGACGAGCCGCCGAAGACCATAACCCTGGTCGACGACGTCTCTCTCACGCTGGAACGCGGGAAGGTGCTCGGCCTGATCGGAGAGTCCGGGGCCGGCAAATCGACCATCGGCCTCTCGTCGATGGGCTACGGGCGCGGCGGCGTGCGCATCACCGGCGGCGAAATCATTCTGAACGGCCGCGACATCATGAAGGGCGGGCGCTCGGGCATCCGCAAGATCCGGGGCAAGGAAGTCTGCTACGTCGCGCAGTCGGCTGCCGCGGCCTTCAACCCGGCGCACCAGTTGATGGACCAGGTCGTCGAGGCGTCGCTGCTGCACGGCACGGCCAAGCGAGCGACGGCTGAGAAGAAGGCCAGGGAGCTGTTCCGCAAGCTCGGTCTGCCGGACCCCGACAACATCGGCAAGCGCTATCCGCATCAGGTTTCGGGCGGTCAACTGCAGCGCGTGATGACAGCGATGGCGCTTTGTTCCGAGCCTGATCTGATCGTCTTCGACGAGCCGACAACCGCGCTCGACGTCACGACCCAGATCGATGTGCTGGCCGCGATCCGCGATGCCATCCACGCGACAGGCGTGGCCGCCCTCTACATCACGCACGACCTTGCAGTTGTGGCGCAGGTGGCCGACGAGATCATGGTTCTCAGGCACGGCAAACTGATCGAATGGGGTGGTACGCGCCAGATCATCAAGGAGCCCCGCCAGGAATACACCAACGCGCTCGTCTCGGTGCATGAGATCGAGCATGAGGAGAAGAAGCCGACCGACACGCCCTTCCTGTCCGTCAAGAATGTCACCGCGTCCTACGGCGACGGCAAGGTGAAGGTGCTGAAAAACGTATCCGTCGACATTCATCCGGGGCAGACACTAGCGGTCGTCGGCGAGTCCGGGTCAGGAAAGTCCACCCTCGCCCGCGCAATCACCGGACTGTTGCCGCCAATGGAAGGGTCGATCACCTTCGGCGGGAGGACGTTGTCCAATTCCCTTACCGGCCGCAGCAAGGAAGATCTGCGGCAGTTGCAGATGGTTTACCAGATGGCGGATGTCGCGATGAATCCGAGACAGTCGATCGCCACCATCATAGGTCGGCCGCTCGAGTTCTATTTCGGGATCAAGGGAGCCGAGCGTGACCGCCGAGTCGCCGAACTGCTCGAAAAGATTGAAATGGGCAAGGGTTTTGCCGATCGCTATCCGGCCGAGCTATCGGGTGGCCAGAAGCAGCGCGTGTGTATTGCGCGAGCGCTCGCGGCAAAGCCGAAGCTGATCATCTGCGACGAGGTCACCTCAGCGCTCGATCCACTGGTGGCCAACGGCATATTGAAGCTTTTGCTCGAACTTCAGGCCGAGGAAGACGTGGCGTATCTCTTCATCACGCACGACCTGGCGACCGTGAAGTCGATCGCCGATTCCATCGCCGTCATGTATCGGGGCGGTGTGGTTCGCTATGGCGCCAAGAGTGAAGTGCTCGCGCCGCCCTTCGACCCATATACCGATCTGCTTCTTTCCTCGGTTCCGGAAATGGAGATCGGCTGGCTGGACAAGGCGATCAAGTCACGCCGCATGGAAAGCGCTGGAAACTAATGCCGCTGCGTTCGAAGCTGCTTCTCGTCGTTCTAGACGGTCTGCCCTGGCGAAACTGGAAACCCTTCATGGGCAACCTGGAAGGCTGGGTCCAATCCGGAGAAGCCCGCAAGTGGCTTATGCGCTCCGTCCTGCCGTCGACCTCGGCATGCTGCTACGCTTCAATTCACACGGGCGTCAGCCCGCAGGTGCACGGCGTTACCTCCAACGAGTTTCGCCATCGCGTTGTGCAGCCGGACATTTTCTCCGAAGTGGCCCGGGCGGGAGGACGCTCAGGCGCCGTGACGCACTCCTACTGGTCCGAGTTCTTCCAGCGCCACCCTTTCGACCCCGTGCGCGACATCGAGTATGATGAGCCTGAAGGCCCCATCCATCATGGCCGCTTTCATACGATGAGCGGTTACAACCACACCAACCAGATGACGCCGAGCGATGTCGACCTGTTCGCGACGCTGACGCGGCTGACTGAGGTCAAAAGCATCGACTACGGCATCCTGCACACATGTACGGTGGACTCGATGGGCCACCGCTATGGCCAGGATTGCGTCGAGATGGACAACGCGCTCTATGCTCTCGACGCCAGCCTTGCCGGCTTTCTGCCGCGCTGGCGCAAGGCGGGCTACGAAGTCATCGTCACCGCCGACCACGGCCAGACGGTCCGCGGTCATCATGGCGGGCACGACGACGAAATGCAGGACGTCGCGCTGTACTATTTCGGCGACGGTAAAGGCGAAGGCGGCGATACGCCGCTCGACCAACTACAGCTAGCGCCAACAATTCTCGCCCGCCTCGGCGTACCGGTTCCCCCAACCATGAAGGCAAAGCCTTTCCTCAGCTAGCGGCTCGCGACTCTCGCCAAATCCAGCGCCCGTGGCCGAGTACCTTTGCCGCCTCCGCAATCCGCGCAAAACTATGGCGGGCGCGAGCAACCGTATGCCGTGCGCGAAGATAGCCGTGGACGAGGCCTTCTTCCGAAACCCAATGCGCCTTGCCACCGGCTGCGGCTAAGCGCGCGCAGTAGGCCTCGCCGTCTGAAGCCAGCGGATCGACTTCCGCAACGATGAGCACCGTCGGCGGCAATCCGTAAAAGTCCCTGTCGGTCAACGGCGCAAGCGTCACGTCGCCCGCGCACGCGCCTCTGGCTCTCGTATCGTGCAAGGCCTCGATATCGCGCGTCGTCAACATGGGAGCTTCGGCATGCTGGACATAGGAGCCGCCCGACGTGTCGCCGCCGAGATCCGGATAAATCAGCAGTTGGCCCACTGGCCGAATGCGCGAACGTCTTGTCGAATGGCTGATCGCGGCGGCCAGATTGCCGCCCGCCGAGTCGCCTGCGACGATCACCGGACGCCCGAACGTCTCGGCGGTCCAATTAAGGCCCGCCATTGCATCTTCGAAGGCCGCAGGATGTCGATGTTCAGGCGCGAGCCGGTAGTCGACGGAAACGAGATCGAAGCCCGTGGCCGCGCACAATTCCGCACAGATCGCATCATGGCTCTCAAGCCCGCCCAACATGTAGCCGCCACCATGGAGGTAGAGCATGACCGCCGCTGTATCGTGTTCCGTCCGGCGATAAGAACGAACGAGAAGTGGCCCTCCCGGACCCGCTATCGAAAAGGTCTTGGCGGTGACACCCGGCGGATGCCCCGCATCAAAGGCTCTGCATAGTGCATCATAGGCTGCGCGATTTTCAGCCAGCGACCAACCTGAAGCCTCCGGCGGATAGAAGGACTCGGATCGTTCGATGAACGCCCACGTCTCGGCGTCGATACGCGTTGCGTATCGCTCCCGCGCCGTAGCCATGTCTATTCTCCGCGCGGAAAACGTTGCGCCTCTTCAAGCACGTTGAGATCCATGTGGTTTCTCATGTAGCGCTCGGAGGCACGTTGAAGCGGTTGATGATCCCACGAATGATACGCACCATTGCGCAGCGCCTCGTAGACCACATGGCGGCGGGCCTGGCTGGCACGGACATCTGCGTCGAAACGATCGAGATTCCAGCGCTCATTCACGGCGTTTGTCATGTCGGCCATTGTCTCGCGGTGCCCGGCGTCGCCGGCAAGGTTTCGCAGTTCATACGGATCAGCCTCAAGGTCAAAGAGAAGCGGCTCGTCTGCGCTGCACATCATGAGCTTGTATTTGCCGTCGCGCAGTCCGACCATAGGCGCGACCGAACCTTCTGCCGCATATTCCATCGGCACCGGGCCACGAAAGGCCTGTCCGGTCGCGACGCCGACCAGACTCTCGCCGTCTATCCACGGAAGGATGTCCGCCAGATCAACGCCTGCAAGTTCGACCAGCGTAGGCAGAACATCGAGGGTCGATACCGGCGTGTCGATGCGGCCCGGCTCCAGGCCAGGGGCCGAAATCATTAGCGGTACGCGGGCGGCACCTTCGAAGAAGCTCATCTTGAACCACATGCCGCGTTCGCCCAGCATGTCGCCATGGTCCGAGAGAAAGACAACGATGGTGTTGTCCTCTTGCCGAGTATCCTTCAGCACGCCGAGTATCTCGCCGATCTTCTCGTCAATGTAGGAGATGTTGGCGAAATAGGCGCGGCGCGACCGGCGCACGTCCTCATCCGAGATAGGATAGTTCGCATAGTCGCTGGCCTGCATCAGACGTAGCGAATGAGCGTCCAGTTCGTCCTCCGCGAGCGGCGCGACAGTCGGCGCCAATTCTGCGCAGTCTTCATAAAGGTCCCAGAACCGCTTGCGAGCCACAAAGGGATCGTGCGGATGGGTGAAGGAGACCGTGAGGCACCATGACCGCTCGTCGTGGCCACGAGCCAGATCATAAAGTTTACGCGACGCATGGTAGGCCACCTCGTCGTCATACTCGAGCTGGTTCGTGATCTCCGCAACGCCGGCACCCTTTACCGAGCCGAGATTGTGATACCACCAGTCAATGCGCTCGCCGGGCCGCGCATAGTCTGGTGTCCAGCCAAAATCAGCCGGATAGATGTCGGTGGTCAGCCGCTCTTCATAACCGTGAAGCTGGTCGGGACCGACAAAATGCATCTTGCCCGAAAGCGCGGTCTGGTAGCCCGCCCGGCGCAAGTGATGCGCATAGGTAGGGATATCCGAGGCGAACTCAGCTGCATTGTCGTAGACCCGCGTGCGCGAAGGCAATTGCCCCGACATGAAGGATGCACGGGCAGGTGCGCAGAGCGGGCTTGCCGTATAGGCGTTGGCGAAGCGAGCCGAACGCTGGGCAAGGGCATTCAAATGTGGTGCATGCAGGAATGAAGCCGGACCATCGGGAAACAGTGTCCCATTCAACTGGTCGACCATCAATATCAGGATGTTGGGACGCTTCATATCTGGCATACTCAGGGTAGCGCGAGTGTAATAATCCCCCGTCTTCTATCCAATTAAGTCGTCCCGGCATAGGCCGCTATGCGTGAAGTGGATTGAAGACAAAAACGGCCTCAACCGTGGTCACGCCAGTATGTATCAAGGTATCGCTCAAAGCGCCTTTTCGAGTTCTGGTAGGATTGTGAAGAGGTCGCCGACGAGGCCGTAGTCCGCGACCTGGAAGATCGGCGCTTCCTCGTCCTTGTTGATGGCGACGATGACCTTCGAGTCCTTCATGCCGGCGAGATGCTG
>NZ_JAEULZ010000012.1 GCF_016793485.1 Mesorhizobium sp.
CTGCTCACCGTCGGACGCGGCCAGCGTATGGGCTTGTTCGCCGGCTCCGGCGTCGGCAAGTCGGTTCTCCTCGGCATGATGGCGCGTTACACCGAAGCCGAAGTCATCGTTGTCGGCCTGATCGGCGAACGGGGACGCGAGGTCAAGGAGTTCATCGAACAAATCCTCGGCGAGGAAGGCATGCGGCGCTCCGTCGTCGTCGCGGCACCGGCCGACACCGGGCCGCTCATGCGCCTGCAGGGCGCCGCCTACGCGACGACCATCGCCGAGTACTTCCGCGACCAAGGTAAACAAGTCCTGCTGATCATGGACTCGCTCACCCGCTTCGCCATGGCCCAGCGCGAGATTGCGCTCGCCATCGGTGAACCGCCCGCCACCCGCGGCTACCCGCCTTCGGTCTTCGCACGCCTCCCGCAGCTGGTCGAACGCGCCGGCAACGGCCCGGAAGGCGGCGGCTCGATCACCGCCTTCTATACCGTACTGGCCGAAGGCGACGACCAGCAGGACCCGATTGCCGACTCGGCGCGCGCCATTCTCGACGGGCACATCGTGCTATCCCGTACGCTGGCCGACGCCGGCCACTACCCCGCCATCGATATTGAACAATCGATCAGCCGCGCCATGGTCAATTTGATCGATGCGCCGCACCTCGACCAGATCCGCAAATTCAAGGTGCTCTTCGCGCGCTATCAACGCTCCCGCGACCTGATCTCGGTCGGCGCCTACGCACCGGGTTCCGACCCCGTTCTGGACCAGGCCATCGCGCTCTACCCGAGAATGGAAGGCTTCCTGCAACAACAACTGGCCGAACAGGCAGACTTTCCGGCCAGCCTTGAAGCACTTAAAACGCTGCTTTGATAATCCATGCCCCAGACATTTTCGCTGCAGCCCTTGCTGGACCTGATGCAAACCCGCACCGACGAGGCGACCCGGACCCTCGGCAGGCTGATCGCGGCCGAACAAAGCCAGCGCAGCCGCTTGCAAATGCTCGAGCAATATCGCGAAGAATATGCCCAGCGCCTGCGGGAAGCCGTCGCTCAAGGCATCACCCGGTTGGTCATGCTCAACTATCAGGATTTCCTGGCCAGAATCGACGAAGCCATCGAGCAGCAACGGCTCGCCGTTAAGGACTCCGAGCGCAACACCAAGGCCGGGCAGGAGCATTGGCAAAGTCAGAACTAGCAATTGAAGGCGATCTACACCCTGTCCCAGCGACACGATGCCCGCGAGCGCTATCGCGAAAACAAGATCGAGCAGAAATTGCAGGACGAGTTCTCCACACGCAAATACGGCACCAAGGACCCCGCCGACCCGGACGCCTGACAGGCACACATATTGCTGACAGCTGGCTGAACAATCTTTTCAAGGATCCGGCCATGGGCCTGAGTGTCATTTCGCAGCTGGCGACCGTCGCCAGCGCAAACCCTGCCACCGCCTCAGGCGCCGCAAACAGTGCGCCGCCAGGGGATTTCGCCGCCCTGCTGTCAGGCCAGTCCCTTACCGCGCTCATGGCAGGAAGCGATACCTCGCTCACCCTAAAAATCGCGGCCGACGATACGAGCAAACAGGACTCGCTCACAGGCGATGCAACTGCCGACGCCGG
>NZ_JAEULZ010000010.1 GCF_016793485.1 Mesorhizobium sp.
TGTCCGAGATCGAGAGCGTCATCGCCCGAGAAATCCTCGACGCCCGTGGGAACCCCACGGTCGAGGTAGAGGTTCGCACCATCAGCGGCTTCGGCCGCGCGGCCGTGCCGAGCGGAGCCTCGACGGGTGAGCACGAGGCCGTCGAGCTGCGCGACGGCGACAAGACGCGCTACGGCGGCAAAGGCGTGCTCAAGGCCGTCCAGGCGGTGAACGGCGAGATCATGGATCTGCTGGCCGGTCTCGATGCCCTGGAGCAGATCAAGATCGATCGCGCCCTGATCGAGCTCGACGGCACGGCCAACAAGGGCCGGCTCGGCGCCAACGCCATCCTCGGCGCTTCGCTCGCCGTGGCCAAGGCCGCGGCCAGGGAATGCGGCCTGCCGCTCTACCGCTACGTCGGCGGCAGCCAGGCCTCCATCCTGCCGGTGCCGCTGATGAACATCATCAATGGCGGCGCGCATGCCGACAACCCGATCGACTTCCAGGAATTCATGATCATGCCGATCGGCGCGGAATCGTTCCGCGAGGGTCTGCGCTGGGGCGCGGAAATCTTCCACACACTGAAGAAGGGCCTCAAGGAAGCAGGCCACAATACCAACGTAGGCGACGAAGGCGGCTTCGCGCCAAATCTGAAGAGCGCGCCCGTTGCCCTCGACTTCGTCATGGCCTCGATCGAGAAGGCCGGCTACAAGCCCGGCGAGGAAGTCGCGATTGCGCTCGACTGCGCCGCGACCGAGTTCTTCAAGGACGGCGCCTACGTCTACGAGGGCGAGAAGAAGACTCGCGACCCCAAGGCGCAGGCCAAATATCTGGCCAAGCTTGCCGCCGACTATCCGATCATCTCGATCGAGGACGGCATGTCCGAAGACGACTGGGAGGGCTGGAAATACCTGACCGACCTGATCGGCTCGAAGACCCAGCTCGTCGGCGACGACCTGTTCGTCACCAACACCGCCCGCCTGACGGACGGCATTAGGATGGGTGTCGCCAACTCGATCCTCGTCAAGGTCAACCAGATCGGCTCGCTGACCGAAACGCTGGACGCGGTCGGCACCGCCCACAAGGCAGCCTATACCGCCGTCATGTCGCACCGCTCGGGCGAGACGGAGGATTCAACCATCGCCGACCTCGCGGTCGCCACGAACTGTGGACAGATCAAGACCGGCTCGCTGTCCCGCTCGGATCGCATGGCGAAGTACAACCAGTTGATCCGCATCGAGGAAGAACTCGGCAAGCAGGCGCTGTACGCCGGCAAGTCGATCCTGAAGGCCTGACTGGACCGTTTTGCGGCTCCCGCTAACCGTCCGTTAAGCACAACGGGGCGAGATAGGCGTGAGAGATGGGAGCTGCAGATGTGGACGCGCCAGCACAAGCAGAGGAAGACCGGCCGATTGATCGTCCCGGCGATCTCGGCGCTCTTCTTCGCCTATTTCGGCTTCCACGCGTACAACGGCGAATTCGGCATCTATTCAAAGTACCGTTACGAGGCGCAGGGCGTTGAACTGCAGGCAAAGCTCGATGCAGTTCGCGCGCGGCGTATGGACATGGAGCGCCGAATCCAGTTGCTATATGATGGCACGTTGGAAAAAGACATGCTCGACGAGCAGGCGCGCCGAGCGCTGAACTTGGCGCAGGCGGACGAGATCGTCCTTATGCGCAGTTCGCTCCCCAAGAATTAACCGAAATTCGGTTATCTTAAAACTTTTCTAACGATTTTAGCCGGTTAAGCCGCATGCCTGCCATGCATTTTTCCGCATGGCTCAGGGCCTGCAGGCGTGGTAGCGTCCGTTCCAATCGAGGGCAATGTATCCTCGGACTGTCCGCGAAGAGACAAGAATCAGGGAGTGATGAATGGCCGTAGCCGCCAGGAAGGCGTCCGCAACCAAATCAAAAGCGGACGCGAAAAGCCAAGCCAAGCCCCTCGCGGCGCCATCAGCGCCAAAGCCAGCCAATTTCACCAGAGAACAGGAGCTCGATGCCTATCGTGGCATGCTCTTGATTCGTCGTTTCGAGGAAAAGGCCGGCCAGCTTTACGGCATGGGCTTCATCGGCGGTTTCTGCCACCTCTATATCGGCCAGGAAGCTGTCGTCACCGGCATGAAGATGGCGCTGATCGAAGGCGACCAGATGATCACCGCCTATCGCGATCATGGGCACATGCTCGCGATGGATATGTCGCCGCGGGGCGTCATGGCCGAGTTGACCGGCCGTCGGGGAGGATACTCCCGCGGCAAGGGCGGCTCCATGCACATGTTCTCCAAGGAGAAGAACTTCTACGGCGGCCACGGCATCGTCGGCGCGCAGGTGTCGCTCGGCACGGGGCTCGCCTTCGCTAACCGCTATCGCGGCAACAAGAACGTCTCTCTGACCTATTTCGGCGACGGCGCGGCCAACCAGGGCCAGGTCTATGAAAGCTTCAACATGGCCTCGCTGTGGAAGCTTCCGGTGATCTACGTCATCGAGAACAACCGCTACGCCATGGGAACCTCGGTGACGCGTTCCTCCGCCGAGACCGATTTCTCGCAGCGCGGCGTGTCGTTCCGCATCCCGGGCATCCAGGTCGATGGCATGGATGTGCGCGCGGTCAAGTCCGCTGCCGAACTTGCGGTGGAATGGTGCAGGTCCGGCAAGGGTCCAATCATCCTGGAGATGCAGACCTATCGCTATCGCGGCCACTCGATGTCCGATCCGGCAAAATATCGCTCGAAGGACGAAGTGCAGAAGATGCGCTCCGAGCATGACCCGATCGAGCAGGTTAAGGCGCGCCTGACCGCCAAGAAGTGGGCAAGCGAGGACGAACTCAAGGCAATCGACAAGGAGGTTCGCGACATCGTCGCGGACGCCGCCGAATTCGCGCAGACCGATCCCGAGCCGGATGCATCCGAGCTCTGGACCGACATCACGTTGTAAGGGAGCGCGAAGATGCCTATCGAAATCCTGATGCCCGCGCTTTCCCCGACGATGGAGGAAGGCAACGTCTCCAAATGGCTGAAAAAGGTTGGAGACAAGATTACCGCCGGCGACGTGATCGCCGAGATCGAGACCGACAAGGCGACCATGGAGGTCGAGGCTGTCGATGAAGGCACGCTGGCCAAGATCGTCGTGCCGGAAGGCACGGAGGGCGTGAAGGTCAACACGCCGATCGCCATCCTGGCGGTCGAGGGCGAGGACGCTTCGAAGGCTGCGGACGCGGCCCCGTCGAAGGCGGCTGAGGCACCGAAACAGGAAGCCCAAAAACAGGAAGCACCGGCAGACGACGCCGGCGGCAAGGCCCGCGCTGCTGCTGACGAACCGGCGGTCGAAAAAGAAGCGGCCAAGGTTCCCGCCGCGCCGAAGACCGAAGCCGCCGCAGACCCGGACATTCCAGCCGGCACGGAGATGGTGTCGATGACGGTCCGCGAGGCCCTTCGCGATGCAATGGCCGAGGAAATGCGCCGCGATGAGAACGTCTTCATCATGGGCGAGGAGGTCGCCGAGTACCAAGGCGCCTACAAGATCACGCAAGGGTTGCTGCAGGAGTTTGGTCCGCGCCGCGTCGTCGATACGCCGATCACCGAGCACGGCTTCGCCGGCGTCGGCGTCGGTGCGGCCATGGCCGGCCTGAAGCCGATCGTCGAGTTCATGACCTTCAACTTCGCCATGCAGGCGATCGACCAGATCGTCAACTCGGCGGCCAAGACGCTCTACATGTCGGGCGGCCAGATGGGCGCGCCGATCGTGTTCCGTGGGCCCAACGGCGCAGCAGCGCGCGTCGCTGCACAGCACAGCCAGGACTACGGTGCATGGTACGGCCACATTCCCGGCCTCAAGGTCGTGCAGCCTTATACGGCCGCCGACGCGAAGGGGCTGCTCAAGGCCGCCATCCGCGATCCGAACCCGGTCATCTTCCTCGAGAACGAAATCCTCTACGGTCACCACTTCGACGTGCCAAAGCTGGACGATTTCGTTCTGCCGATCGGCAAGGCCCGTCTGCATAAGGCCGGCAAGGACGTGACGCTGGTTTCGTGGGGCATCGGCATGACCTATGCGGTGAAGGCCGAGGCCGAACTCGCGGGCCTTGGCATCGATGCAGAAGTGATCGACCTCAGGACGATCCGGCCGATGGATCTGGACAGCGTCATCGCATCGGTTCGCAAGACCAACCGGCTCGTGGTGGTCGAGGAAGGCTTCCCGCAGTCTTCCGTCGGTGACTTCATCGCCAACCAGGTGTCGCGACAGGCCTTCGACTATCTCGACGCGCCGGTGATCACGATCGCCGGCAAAGACGTACCCATGCCGTACGCCGCGAACCTGGAGAAGCTGGCCCTGCCAAGCGTCGCCGAGGTCGTCGAGGCGGTCAAAGCCGTCACCTATCGCTGAGCGGCGAGGGAGGAAGCCATGCCGATCAACATCACAATGCCGGCCCTCTCTCCCACGATGGAGGAGGGCAATCTCGCCAAGTGGCTAGTCAAGGAGGGTGACAAGGTTTCGCCCGGAGACGTGATCGCTGAGATCGAGACCGACAAGGCGACGATGGAAGTCGAAGCCGTCGATGAGGGCACGGTCGCCAAGATCGTCGTTCCGGCGGGTACCGAAGGCGTGAAGGTCAACGCGCTGATCGCGGTGCTCGCGGGCGAAGGTGAGGATGCAGGCGCCGCAGCCAAGTCTTCGGGCGGCGCTGAGAAGAAGCAGGATAAGGCTCCAGTCTCCCCACCCGTGGGGGAGATGTCGGCGAAGCCGACAGAGGGGGGCGCTGTCCCGCCGACCTCTCCGCCGAAGGCCAATGGAAAAGAGCCGAGCCCTGTCGCCCCCCCCTCTGGCCTACCGGCCATCTCCCCCACGAGGGGGGAGATCAGCCAATCGCCAGGCGAGCGCGTCTTCGCGTCACCGCTGGCGCGCCGCGTTGCGAAGGATGCAGGCGTCAACATTGCAGCGGTTGCCGGCACCGGCCCGCATGGCCGTGTCGTGCGCGCGGACGTGGATGCTGCGATCACAAGCGGCGGCACGAAGGCCGCGCCTCAGGCGAAAGCCGGCGGTGCAGCACCTGCCGCCAAGCCGATGTCGGATGACGCGGTGCTCAAGCTCTTCAAGGAGAACTCGTACGAGCTCGTCCCGCACGACAACATGCGCAAGACCATCGCGCGCCGGCTGGTCGAGGCAAAGTCCACCATCCCGCATTTCTACCTGACGCTCGACTGCGAGATCGACGCGCTGCTTTCGCTGCGTACGCAGATCAACGCAGCGGCCCCAGTGAAGAAGACGGACAAAGGCGACATTCCAGCCTACAAGGTTTCGGTCAACGACATGGTCATCAAGGCGATGGCGCTGGCGCTCCGCGACGTGCCGACCGCCAACGTGTCGTGGACCGAAAGCGCCATGGTACAGCACAAGCAGGTGGATGTCGGTGTTGCCGTCTCCATTCCAGGCGGCCTGATCACGCCGATCATCCGCAATGCGGACACGAAATCGCTGTCGGTGATCGCCAACGAGATGAAGGACCTCGCCGGCCGCGCCCGAGCCAAGAAGCTGAAGCCCGAGGAGTATCAGGGCGGCACGACGGCCATTTCCAACCTCGGCATGTTCGGCATCAAGGATTTTGCCGCCGTCATCAACCCGCCGCACGCCACGATCCTCGCGGTTGGTGCTGGCGAGGAACGGGCCGTGGTGAAGAAGGGCCAGATCGTTGTCGCCAACATCATGTCCGTGACTTTGTCGACCGATCACCGGGCTGTGGACGGGGCGCTCGGTGCCGAGCTCATGGTCGCCTTCAAGCGGCACATCGAAAATCCGATCGGGATGCTGGTCTGAGCCTGACCCTCCCCCTTGCGGGGAGGGTGGCCCGAAGGGCCGGATGGGGGTCGAGGTCGGGGGCACAGGCTCGGAGGAAATTGATTGCCTTGGAATCAAGAAGCATCGCGATCGACGACCGCTGGGGCCAAGACAATAGCCCGTCGCCTTCGACGTAACATGACCGATGCAGAGAAGGTCCTTTGGAAAAATCTGCGGGGTGATTTTGCAGGCAAAGGCACTCATTTTCGCAGGCAGGTTGCTATCGGCCGCTATGTTGCCGATTTCTGCTGCCCCGGCCACAAACTGATCGTGGAAGTCGATGGCCCGATCCACCTACAGGTGGAGGTGCATTCTCATGATAGATTGCGAGACGAAGTATTGCGGGCAGGCGGTTATCGCATACTCAGATTCACCAACACTGAAGTCTCTCTGGAACTGAAATCCGTGCTTCAACGGATCTCGACAGCTCTCTCCGCTTCGACCCCCACCCCCGTCCCCTCCCCGCAAGGGGGAGGGAAGTTCATGGAGCCGACATGACCAAGACCATTCTATGCTACGGCGACTCGTTGACATGGGGCTACAATGCCGAAGGTCCGTCGCGCCATGCCTATGAGGATCGCTGGCCAAGTGTGTTGCAGGCCGAGCTAGGCAGTGGTGTCCGCATCATCGCCGACGGGCTGAACGGCCGCACGACCGCCTTCGACGATCACCTGACCGCAGCGGACCGCAATGGCGCGCGTACGCTCGGCACGGCTCTGCTCACCCACGCTCCGCTCGATCTGGTCATTGTCATGCTCGGCGCGAACGACATGAAGCCACAGATCCACGGCAGCCCGGCGGTCGCGAAATACGGCATGCTCCGGCTGGTCGAGATCATCCGCGGAACCGACTATGGCTTCGGCTGGAAGGCACCGGGCATCCTGCTGGTTTCTCCGCCGGCGGTCTCCCGCACGGATGACGCAGAGTTCAGCCAGTTCTTCGCGGGCGGCCAGGAAGCCTCGCGCCAACTGGCGCGGTATTATGCCGAACTCGCCGAGACGACGGGAACCGGTTTTTTCGACGCCGGCAGTGTCGCAGAGACGACGCCGCTCGACGGCGTTCATCTCGACGCTGAAAACACGCGCGCGGTCGGGCGCGGCCTCGTGCCGGTTGTGCGCAAGATGCTCGAACTCTGAGCCACAGGAGATTTCCATGGCCAATTCCTATGACGTGATTATCATCGGTTCGGGGCCGGGCGGATACATCGCTGCGATCCGCGCTGCACAGCTCGGGCTGAAGACGGCGGTGGTCGAGCGCGAGCATCTGGCTGGCATCTGCTCCAACTGGGGCTGCATCCCGACCAAGGCGCTGCTGCGCACGGCGGAAGTGTTCCACTATGCCGAGCATGCGAAGAACTATGGCTTCTCGATCGAAGGCAAGGTCACGCCTGACGTGAAGGCGATCGTCGATCGGTCGCGCGGCATCGCCCAGCGCATGAACAACGGCGTCGGCTTCCTGATGAAGAAAAACAAGGTCGACGTGATCTGGGGCGAAGCCAAGATCACCAAGGCCAACAAGGACGGCGGCGGTGAGATCGTCGTGTCCAAGACGACCAAGAAGCCGATGGAGCCGGTCGGACCGGTGCCGAAGAACACGCTGGGCGAGGGCACATACACCGCCAAGCACATCATCATCGCCACCGGCGCGCGGCCACGCGCATTGCCCGGCATCGAGCCGGACGGAAAGCTGATCTGGACCTATTTCGAGGCGATGGTGCCGAAGGACCTGCCGAAGTCGCTGCTGGTCATGGGGTCCGGCGCGATCGGCATCGAGTTCGCCTCCTTCTACCGGACGATGGGCGTCGATGTGACTGTCGTCGAGATCATGTCGCAGGTCATGCCGGTCGAGGATACCGAGATCGCCACCTTCGCCAAAAAGCAGTTCGAGAAGCAGGGCATGAAGATCCTGCTGGAAGCCAAGGTGGCGAAGGTCGAGAAGGGCAAGGATTCGATTACCGCCCATGTCGAGACCAAGGACGGCAAGGTCCAGAAGATCACGGCCGACCGCATGATCTCGGCCGTCGGCGTGCAGGGCAATGTCGAGAACATCGGCCTGGAAACCGTAGGCATCAAGACCGAGCGCGGCACGATCGCCATCGACGGCTATTGCCGCACCAACGTGCCGGGCTTCTACGCCATCGGCGACGTCGCGGGACCGCCGATGCTGGCGCACAAGGCCGAGCACGAGGCAGTCATCTGCGTGGAGAAGATCGCCGGCCTGCCCAACGTGCACCCGCTCGACAAGCTGAAGATCCCCGGCTGCACCTACTGCAACCCGCAGGTGGCGTCGGTCGGGCTTACGGAAGCAAAGGCAAAGGAAGCCGGCTACGACATCCGCGTCGGGCGGTTCCCCTTTGTCGCCAACGGCAAGGCGATCGCGCTCGGCGAGGACCAGGGCATCGTCAAGACGATCTTCGACAAGAAGACCGGGCAGCTTCTCGGCGCGCACATGTCTGGCGCGGAAGTCACCGAACTCATCCAGGGTTTTGTCATCGCAATGAACCTGGAGACGACGGAGGAAGAGCTGTTCCATACCATCTTCCCGCATCCGACGCTGTCCGAAACCATGAAGGAAAGCGTTCTCGATGCATACGCACGTGTGCTGAACGCATGAGGGCCGTGCGCGCCCACATCTGTTTCGCGGATGCAATACAGCCTATATGAAGGCAACGGGTCGAGGAGACGTCGCGATGGAGCAAAGCGTCGGAATTATGGGCATGCCGGGCGTTGGCTTTTTCGGCATGCTGCTGATTGGCTTTCTAGCCGGCTACGTGGCCGAGAAGGCGATGAACCGGGACCATGGCCTGCTCACCAACATCCTCGTTGGCATCGCGGGCTCTTTCGTCGGCGGCACACTGGCCAGCGTGCTCGGACTGAATTATCAAGGTTTTGCCGGTAACCTGATTGTCGCAATAGCTGGCGCGGTGTTGCTTCTCTGGATTTTTGGCCGCGCGAAGCGAGGCGGAGTGAACTGAACGTACAATGGTTACCCTGCTCGACCGCATAGCCAATCCGCCACGGGTCAGGCACCCCGAAAAAGCCCACCGGCCCGACCAGGAGGTGCTGCGTAAGCCGGACTGGATTCGCGTCAAGGCGCCGACCTCGAAGGGTTATGCCGATACGCGCGAGATCGTGAAGACGCATAAGCTTGTGACCGTTTGCGAGGAAGCGGGCTGCCCCAATATCGGGGAGTGCTGGGACAAGAAGCACGCCACCTTCATGATCATGGGCGAAATCTGCACCCGCGCCTGCGCCTTCTGCAATGTCGCGACCGGTATTCCGACCGCGCTCGACCACGACGAGCCGGCACGCATTGGCCATGCTGTGAAGCAGATGGGCCTTTCGCATGTCGTCATCACGTCGGTCGATCGCGACGACCTCGCCGATGGCGGCGCGCAGCATTTTGCAGAAGTGATCCACGCGATCAGGCGCGAGGCTCCGGGCACGACCATCGAAATCCTGACGCCTGACTTCCTGCGCAAGGATGGGGCGCTGGAGATTGTTGTCGCGGCGAGGCCGGACGTCTTCAACCACAATCTCGAAACCGTGCCGTCGAACTATCTCACTGTGCGCCCAGGTGCACGCTACTTCCACTCGATACGGCTGCTTCAGCGCGTGAAGGAACTTGATCCGTCGATCTTCACCAAGTCCGGCATCATGGTTGGCCTTGGCGAGGAGCGGAACGAAATCCTGCAGCTCATGGACGATCTGCGCTCGGCCAACGTGGATTTCATGACCATCGGCCAATATCTCCAGCCGACGAAGAAGCATCATCCGGTGAAGCGCTTCGTGACGCCGGAGGAGTTCAAGTCCTACGAAACTGTCGGCCGGACGAAGGGTTTCCTGCTTGTTGCATCGAGCCCGCTGACGCGCTCCTCGCACCACGCCGGCGAGGATTTCGCCCGCCTTCGTGCGGCGCGCGAAGCGCAACTCGCGAAGTTGGCCTAGACCCCCTCGCGATGCCGCAATTCGAGACGACCCGCAATGTCGCCCACTCCCCGGCGAACATGTTTGCCCTTGTGGCGGATGTCGAAAAATATCCGGAATTCCTCCCCCTTTGCGAGGCGCTGACGGTGCGCTCGCGCCGTGAACGTGACGGCCGCACGATGCTCGTGGCCGATATGACGGTCGGCTACAAGGCAATCCGCGAGACCTTCACCAGCCAGGTCCATCTCAAGCCGGACGAACTTGCCATCGACGTGAAGTATATCGACGGCCCGTTCCGCTATCTCAACAATGAGTGGCGCTTCGAACCGGACGGGAAGGGCGGCTCGCTGGTCAACTTCTTCATCGACTACGAGTTCAAGAGCCGTGTTCTTGGCGCGTTGATGGGGGCGATGTTCGACCGCGCGTTCCGCATGTTCACGGACGCCTTCGAGAAGCGGGCAGACGTGATTTACGGGACGGTTTCGAACGCCTGAGTCTCAGCCGAGAGCCTTCAGTCCCATCCTTAGCGCATGCTTCACCGTTTCCCGCCGGATGAAGTCGCGGCCTCGGTTTTCAAAGATCACCTTTTCGGTGCCGACGGGTTTCCCTTTCAGCGCCATGCCGAACCAGACGAGGCCGACGGGCTTCTCCGCCGATCCGCCGTCTGGTCCCGCGATGCCGGTAACGGCCAACGCAATACCCGCGCGGGAATTCTTCAGTGCACCTTGCGCCATTTCGCCTGCTGTTTCCTCCGACACAGCGCCATGCGCTTGCAAGGTGGCGCAGGACACGTCCACCAAGTCGATCTTCGCCTCGTTGGAATAGGTCACGAAGCCACGATCGACCATCGAAGACGAGCCTGGGATGTCGGTCAGCAGAGACATGATCATGCCGCCAGTGCAGGACTCGGCGGTCGCGACGAGAATCTTGTGACGCGCGCAGGCTTTCAGAAAGCTATCTGCAAGATCGCCCCAGTCGTTCGATCCTTCTGTCATTCGGGCAGCTCTCCTGGGTAAACCACGGTTGCCGTGGCAATCGCGGCGATGCCTTCCTCACGACCGATGAACCCGAGCTTCTCGTTGGTCGTCGCCTTCACCGAGACGCGCGTGGTCGCGATCCCAAGCATCTCCGAGAGAGCGTTTGTCATCGCCTCCCTGTGCGGCCCGACCCGGGGCGCTTCACAGATCAGGGTGATGTCCGCATTGGCGATCCGGCCGCCGTGGGAGCGCACGATGGACGCGGCATGTTCGACGAACAATCTGGACGCCGCACCCTTCCATTGAGGATCGGAGGGCGGGAAATGGGTGCCGATGTCGCCGTCTCCGCAGGTAGCGAGAAGCGCGTCTGTGAGGGCATGCAAGGCAACGTCGGCGTCGGAATGGCCCGACAGCTTTTTCCCATGGGGAATTTTCACGCCGCACAACACGACATGATCGCCGGATTCGAAGGAATGCACGTCGTAACCGTTGCCGGTTCGCACGTCCGGGAAAGACGCCACGCCGGAAAATCGCTGGTTGGCAAGCACCATGTCACGCGCCCATGTCAGTTTTACATTGTCGGGAGAGCCGGCGACGATGCGCACCGGAATGTCGGCCCATTCGGCAACGGCGGCGTCGTCCGTAAAGTCGTTTTTGCCAAGTGCGAACGCCTTCTCGTGCGCCGCCAGGATCGGCCCGAACGGAAATCCTTGCGGTGTCTGCGCTGCATAGAGCCCATCGCGCGGGACAGTCTCGGCGACGTCGCCGGCCTTGTCGGTGCGCTTGAGCGTGTCGGCCACCTGCATCGATGGCAGGGCGCCGCGCCGATCACCGATGGACTCTATCGTACGGCTGACGAGATCAGCATCGACAAAGGGCCTGACGCCGTCGTGGATCAGCACCTTTGCGGGAGCATCTTCGCGCAAAGCTTGCAGGGCCAGCCGGGTGGACTCTTGCCGAGTTGCTCCGCCGTGAATGGCCGTGATTCGATCGATATCAAGCCCGGACACGGAAGCACTGAACAGCGCACCGTCGTCGGGATGGATAGCGACCACGATCCTGTCGATGAGGGGGTGAGAGAGAAAAACCTCAATCGTCCGCGCGATGACGGGCTTGCCACCAATCAGGCGATATTGTTTTGGCCCGTCAGCCTTGCCGGCCCGTTCGCCGCGTCCTGCCGCGACGATGACGACGGCGGCCTTGGATAGCTCCGGGGGTGAACCTGTCTGCATGGCCAGACGCATAATCGCGCGCGGAATCGAAAACCAGAGGCTTTGCGCAAGCGACATAATTTCGCTTCAGTTGCGGTTGCATGCAGGGGGGAAACTGTTTATTTCCTAGGCAGCTCGCAAAAGTGCTTGGTTTTTATGCATGATCGGGATAGCAGGGCTCTCTGAGCCGCTGGTCATAGGCAATGTCGCCATCCGCAACCGCGTCTTCCTCGCGCCGATGTCGGGCGTCACGGACGAGGCTTTTCGTCGTCGCGCCTACGCGCACGGCGCAGGGCTGGTGGTGTCGGAGATGGTTGCCAGCGGCGAACTTGCCAGGGGCCGTCTCGACACAGGCAGACGTGTACGCCATTCCGGGCTACCGGTCCATATGGTGCAGCTTGCCGGACGCGAGGCGCACCACATGGCCGAAGCCGCGCGCATCGCACAAGGCGAGGGCGCCGATATCATCGATATCAACATGGGCTGCCCGGCCAAGAAGGTGACCGGAGGCTATTCGGGATCGGCGTTGATGCGCGATCTCGACCACGCCCTGACGCTAATCGACGCCGTGGTCGGCTCCGTCGATGTCCCGGTTACCGTGAAGATGAGGCTGGGCTGGGACGAGACCGCGCTGAACGCACCGACGCTTGCGCAGCGTGCCGAACAAGCCGGCGTGAAGATGGTCACCATTCACGGCCGCACGCGCTGCCAGTTCTATCAGGGCAAGGCAGACTGGCGCGCCATCGCCAGGGTCAAAGCTGCCGTTTCCATTCCTGTGGTCGCCAACGGCGACGTCGGCTCTCCGGCCGATGCGGCTCTTGTGCTGGAGCAGTCGGGCGCGGATGCAGTCATGGTCGGCCGCGCCAGCTACGGTGCCCCCTGGACGCCGGGAGCGATCGCGCAAACCGCAGGTGCGGACGTTTCAGGGGCAGTGCCCGAAACCGGCTCACAGATGGCCGACTACGTGATCGCCCACTACCAGGACATGCTGTCGCTTTATGGTATCGAAACGGGGCTGCGGCATTCGCGCAAGCATCTCGGCTGGTACCTCGACCGCCACGCGCCGGACCTGCCTGCCGAGGCCCGCAGCGCGATCATGACTTCTCTCGACACACGCACGGTGATCGACGGCCTGCGCGACACATTCCGGCGCGACGGTTACGCGTCCGCACACAAGGCTGCTGCATGAACATGACCAAGCCCATCGCGGAAGCCGACGCGGCGCACATCGTTCTCAACACCATTCGCCGCCCGGTCATCATGATCGGGCCGGAAGGCAATATCACCTACGCCAATGCGGACGCCGAGGACTTCTTCCGGTCGAGCGCAGCGGGCCTTGCGCGCAAGACGCTGGCGCATTTCGTGCCGTTCGGCAGCCCAATTCTTTCGCTCGTCGATCAGGTGCGCGCGCGCAATTCGCCGGTGAACGAATATCGCGTCGACGTCTCTTCGCCACGTCTCGGCATCGAGAAGGTCGTCGATCTCTATGTCGCTCCTGTGCCGGAGTTTCCGGGGTCGGTCGTGGTGATGTTCCAGGAACGGTCGATGGCCGACAAGATCGATCGCCAGATGACGCATCGCAGCGCGGCACGCTCGGTGACCGGACTTGCCGCAATGCTGGCGCACGAGATCAAGAACCCGCTGTCGGGCATTCGCGGCGCGGCGCAGCTTCTCGAAACGTCGCTTTCCGACGATGATCGCGCGCTGACCCGCCTGATCACCGACGAGACCGACCGCATCGTTTCGCTGGTCGACCGCATGGAAATCTTTTCCGACGAGCGGCCGATCGAGCGCTATCCCGTCAACATCCACGTCGTGCTCGACCACGTTAAAGCGATCGCCAAGAACGGTTTCGCGAGCCAGATCAAGATACTCGAGGATTACGACCCCTCGCTGCCGCCGGTCTACGCCAACCGCGACCAGCTGATCCAGGTCTTCCTCAACCTCGTGAAGAATGCCGCGGAAGCAGTCGGCAACGACCCCGGCAGCGAAATCGTCCTTTCCACGGCGTTTCGTCCCGGCATCCGCGTTTCTTTCCCGGGCACGCAGGATCGCGTGTCGCTGCCCCTCGAATTCTGTGTCCGGGACAACGGCCCAGGCGTTTCCGAAGACATCCTGCCGATCCTGTTCGACCCGTTTATTACGACCAAGCCGAACGGCTCCGGACTTGGGCTTGCCCTTGTCGCCAAGATCGTCGGTGATCACGGCGGCATCATCGAATGCGATTCAACACCGCGCGGCACCACCTTCCGTGTGCTGATGCCGGCCTGGAAAGACGTTTCGGCCCCCGGTGAGGGCGAGGCCGAGGGAGGCAAGGAGTGAGCGTGCAGGGCAATATTCTCGTCGCCGACGACGACGCGGCGATCCGTACGGTTCTCAACCAGGCGCTGTCGCGCGTCGGACATCAGGTGCGCGTCACTTCCAATGCAGCCACGCTCTGGCGCTGGGTGGCGGCGGGCGAAGGCGATCTGGTGATCACCGATGTCGTCATGCCAGATGAAAACGCTTTCGACATGCTGCCCCGCATCAAGAAGGCGCGGCCGGAACTGCCCGTCGTCGTCATGAGCGCGCAGAACACCTTCATGACGGCCATTCGCGCATCGGAGACCGGAGCCTACGAATACCTGCCCAAGCCGTTCGACCTCAACGAACTGCTGAACATCGTCAACCGCGCCCTGTCGGAGCCGCGCCGGCCCAAGATCGATGGTCGGCCGGACGATCAGGCGGAGGCGATGCCGCTGGTCGGCCGCTCGGCTGCCATGCAGGACATCTACCGCATGCTCGCCCGCATGATGCAGACCGACCTGACGGTGATGATCTCCGGCGAGTCCGGAACGGGCAAGGAGCTCGTCGCGCGGGCGCTACATGAATATGGCCGCCGTCGCACGGGGCCTTTCGTCGCCATCAATATGGCCGCCATCCCCCGCGACCTGATCGAGTCGGAGCTTTTTGGCCACGAGAAGGGCGCCTTCACCGGTGCGCAGAATCGTTCGACCGGCCGCTTCGAGCAGGCGGAAGGCGGCACGCTCTTCCTCGACGAGATCGGCGACATGCCGATGGAAGCGCAGACGCGTCTCCTGCGCGTCCTGCAGCAGGGCGAATACACGACTGTCGGCGGTCGTACGCCGATCAAGACCGACGTGCGCATCGTCGCGGCGACCAACAAGGATCTGCGCACGCTGATCGGGCAGGGGCTCTTCCGCGAGGACCTTTTCTACCGCCTGAACGTGGTGCCGCTCAGGCTGCCGCCGCTGCGCGAGCGCGCCGAGGACGTGCCGGACCTCGTGCGGCATTTCTTCAAGCAGGGCGAGGCGGAAGGCCTGCGCACCAAACGCATATCAAGCGGCGGCATCGAACTGATGAAGCGCTATCCATGGCCGGGTAATGTGCGCGAACTGGAAAACCTGATACGCCGTCTGGCCGCGCTCTATCCCCAAGACGAGATATCGCCCGAGATCATCGAGGCTGAGTTGAAAACGGGCGAACAGCCAGCCGTACCGGGTGGCGCCATGGTACCGGAAAACCTTACCATCGGGCAGGCTGCCGAGCACTATCTGCAGCGATACTTTGCCAGCTTCGCAGGCGAACTGCCGCCGCCCGGTCTCTACCAGCGAATTCTCGCGGAGGTTGAATACCCCCTGGTTCTCGCGTCGATGACCGCAACGCGCGGCAACCAGATCAAGGCAGCAGAATTGCTGGGTCTAAATCGCAACACGTTGCGCAAGAAAATCAGGGAACTGGGCGTCAACGTCTACCGCGCGTCAAAATAGAACTGAAACCCTGTCTGACCGTAAATAACGTGTCGAAAATGCCACGCCTCGTTGCATAATTGCCACAATGCGTTGCATAGATCGCCACAATTGGACGGCAACCGACAGGCGACATGGCATTCCAGTCAGCGGCGATTCCCGATCGACCTTTTGAGGCGCCCGTAGCCACCGACGGGCGGCGCCTGCTGGCATTGCCAGGCATCGTCGCGGTGATCACGGCATTGATCACGGCCGCGATATCCTTTGCCATCCTGGTCGGCATCACCCCGATAACCCCTGACGAAACGACCACCGTTGCGCTGATTGTCATCAATGCCGTTTTCGTAGCGGTCCTTATCGCGCTGATCGGACGTGAGCTTCATCGCATCTCCATGGCGCGACTAAGGGGCAAGGCCGCGTCGCGCCTGCATGTCCGTATCGTCGCCATGTTCTCACTGATCGCCGTGCTTCCGGCATTGCTGGTGGCGGTAATTGCGTCGATCACGCTGGATATCGGCCTCGACCGCTGGTTCGAGATTCGCACCAAGACGATCATCAACTCGTCGCTGTCGATTGCCGAGGCCTATGTGCGCGAGAACGCGCGCAACCTTCAGGGCACGACCCTGTCGATGGCCAACGATCTCGACAACGCGCGTTCGCTGTACGGGCTGGACCGAACCGGGTTTCGCGAGTTCCTGAGCAGGCAGGCCGTGGGCCGGGCCCTGGCGCACGCCGCTCTGGTTCGCGTGGACGGGTCTTTCATCATGAATGCCCAGACCCGATCCGATTTCGACATGCCCGCTCCGGCCAAGGAAGCGCTTGAAAGAGCAGCGACCGGCCAGCCGGTGCTGATCGAGCCGAGCACCAGCAACGTCGTCGGTGCGCTGATCAAGCTGCGCCAGTTCGACGACACGTTTCTCTACACCATCCGCCTTGTTGATCCCGAAGTCATCAAGGCGCGCCAGATCGTGACGGCGAACACCGACGAATATCGCGGACTTGAGGCAAACCGACGGACGACCCAGATCGCCTTCGGACTTCTATACCTCGGCCTCACGTTGATCATCGTGCTGTCGGCGATCTGGACAGGTATCGCGGTTGCGGACCGGTTGGTTCGGCCGATTCGACAGCTTATCGGCGCGGCTGATGAAGTCGCGACCGGCAATCTGGATGTTTCGGTTCCGGTGCGCCTGTCGGATGGCGACGTCGCCTCTCTCGGCGATACGTTCAACAACATGCTTCTGGAACTGAAATCGCAGCGAAACGAAATCCTGCACGCCAAGGATCTCGTCGACGAGCGACGGCGGTTCTCGGAAGCGGTTCTTGCAGGCGTCACAGCAGGCGTCATCGGCGTCGAGCCCTACGGCACGATCACCATCGTCAATCGTTCTGCCGAGACGATGCTGGGCGTTCCCGCAGAGGAATCCGTCGGCCAGAATCTCTCGACGCTCTTACCCCATGTCGGTCGGGTCTTCGAGATAGGCCGCCGCTCGGGCCGTCCCGTCTATCGTGAGCAGGTGACTTTCTACCGCACCGGCGCGGAGCGAACCTTCAACGTACAGGTGACAATCGAAAGCGGAGACGATGCGCAGGAAGAAAAGTCCTACGTCGTCACGATCGATGACATCACCGACCTCGTCCAGGCGCAGCGCTCGACTGCATGGGCCGACGTGGCCCGGCGCATTGCTCACGAAATCAAAAATCCGCTTACCCCGATCCAGCTTTCCGCCGAACGCATCCGTCGCCGTTACGGCAAAGTCATCACCGAGGACCGCGAGGTTTTCGACCAGTGCACCGACACCATCATCAGGCAGGTCGAGGACATCGGTCGCATGGTCGACGAGTTCTCTGCTTTCGCGCGCATGCCGAAGCCGGAAATGAAGGTCATCGACATTCGTGAAGCGCTGCGCGAGGCGTCGTTCCTGGTCGAGGTCAGCAGGTCGGACATCAAATTCGAACGCGATTTCGGCAATGCGCCCTTGAAGGGAACCTTCGACAGCCGCCTGATGGCCCAGGCGTTCGGCAACGTCATAAAGAACGCCTCCGAGGCGATCGATGCGGTGGGAAAAGAGATCGGCGACACAGACGCGATACGTATCCGGTCCAACCTGGAAGGCGGCATGATCCGAGTCGATGTCATCGACAACGGAAAGGGCCTGCCGCGAGAGAATCGCCAGCGCCTGCTCGAGCCCTATATGACCACGCGCGAGAAGGGCACCGGGCTCGGCCTCGCGATCGTGAAGAAAATTGTAGAGGATCATGGTGGTCGACTGGAACTTCATGATGCGCCTGAGAATTTCCATGGCGGACGCGGCGCAATGGTCAGCATGTTCCTTCCGGCCACGGCCGGCGCCGAGGGGAACTCAAGTGAAATCGAGAAGGTAGCCGATGGCGTCTGACATACTTATCGTCGACGACGAAGAGGACATCCGCGAACTCGTTGCCGGCATCCTGAGCGATGAAGGCCACGAGACACGGACGGCGCGAGACGCGGACAGTGCGCTCGCCGCCATCGCCGATCGCGTGCCACGTCTGGTTTTCCTCGATATCTGGCTGCAGGGGTCGCGGCTGGATGGTCTTGCCCTGCTCGACCAGATCAAGACCATGCATCCAAGCCTGCCGGTGGTGATGATATCGGGGCACGGCAACATCGAAACCGCCGTGTCCGCCATTCGTCGCGGCGCATACGATTTCATCGAGAAGCCGTTCAAGGCGGATCGGTTGATCCTGATCGCGGAACGCGCACTCGAAACCTCCAAGCTGAAACGCGAGGTTTCCGACCTCAAGCTTCGCAGCGGCGAGACGTTCGACCTGATCGGCATGTCATCGGCGATGAGCCAGTTGCGACAGACGATCGAACGTGTCGCGCCGACCAACAGCCGCATCATGATCGTAGGCCCCTCCGGTTCCGGCAAGGAACTGGTGGCGCGAGCCATCCACGCGATGTCGTCGCGCAAAACGGGTCCGTTCGTCAGCCTCAACGCGGCGACGATCACGCCTGAGCGCATGGAAATCGAGCTTTTCGGTACGGAATCGAATGGCGGCGAGCGCAAGGTCGGCGCGCTGGAAGAGGCGCACCGAGGCATCCTTTATCTCGACGAGATCGCGGACATGCCCCGCGAGACGCAGAGCAAGATCCTGCGCGTGCTTGTCGACCAGCAGTTCGAGCGGGTAGGCGGCACCAAGCGGGTCAAGGTTGATGTCCGCATCATCTCCTCGACCGCCCAGAATCTTGAGGCGATGATCGCCGAAGGCCGCTTCCGGGAGGACCTTTACCATCGTCTGTCGGTTGTGCCGGTCGCGGTGCCCGGGCTTGCCGAGCGCAGAGAGGATATTCCCTATCTCGTCGATCACTTCATGAAGCAGGTGGCCCGACAGGCCGGCATCAAGCCGAGGCGGATCGGCGACGACGCACTGGCCGTTCTGCAGGCGCACAACTGGCCCGGCAACGTTCGGCAGTTGCGCAACAACATCGAGCGCCTGATGATCCTGGTGCGCGGCGACGACGCTGAGGCGCCGATCACGGCTGACCTGTTGCCATCCGAGATCGGCGACGTCATGCCGAGGGCGCCGAGCCAGTCGGACCAGCACATCATGGCGCTGCCGCTCCGGGAGGCGCGAGAGATGTTCGAGAAGGAATATCTGATCGCGCAGATCAATCGTTTCGGCGGCAATATATCCCGAACCGCCGAGTTCATCGGGATGGAACGGTCGGCACTGCATCGCAAGCTCAAGTCTTTGGGCGTTTAAGGTTATCGCTGACAGTGGTGGACCAATCTCTTGTGATTTGCGGCCGACCAGGAATCGCATAACTCCACGACATACTCCGGAGACCTCTCGTCATGCCGCGCATTTCCTATGTGAACGGACGCTATGCGCCGCATGCCGACGCCTATGTCCATATCGAGGATCGTGGATACCAGTTCGCCGACGCAGTGTACGAAGTCTGCGAGGTCGCGAAAGGCTACATCGTCGACATGGGTGGCCACCTCGACCGTCTTGGCCGCTCTCTGGACGAACTGCGCATGGCTTGGCCCATGTCGCGTGCTGCTTTTGAAATCGTGGTGCGCGAGGTCGTCCGGCGCAACCGCGTGACCAACGGGCTGGTCTACATCCAGGTGTCGCGCGGGGTTGCACCCCGAGACTTCCTGTTTCCGGCCGGCGCAAGGCCGTCGCTCGTCGTCACCGCGCGAAAGGTCAATCCGGCGATCAATGCTGGAAAGGCCGAGGCCGGTATCAAGGTAATCACCGTGCCGGAGAACCGCTGGGACCGCGTAGACATCAAGACTGTCGGCCTGCTTCCGAATGTGCTTGCCAAGGAGCAGGCGAAGGCAGCCGGCGCTCAGGAGGCCTGGTTCGTGGATACGGACGGCAACGTCAAGGAAGGCGGCTCCTCCAACGCGTGGATCGTCACCAAGGACGGCGTTCTTGTCACCAGGCCGGCAGATCATGGCATTCTGCGCGGGATCACGCGCACGACGCTCTTCAAGGTCGCCGCTGGCCTGGGGTTGAAGATCGAGGAACGGCACTTCTCCGTTCAGGAGGCCAAGGAGGCTCGCGAAGCCTTCATCAGTTCGGCAACCACGATCGCGATGCCTGTCATCGCCATCGACGATACTCCGATCGCAAACGGGCACCCCGGCTCGACGGTGCTTTCTTTGCGTCAGGCCTTTTTTGACGTTGCAGAGAAGAGACCGGCCTGATAACCGCAGGCGCAATGTCTCTATGCCCCCGCCTTTGCTTCGCTAGCAGCGGCAAGGGCAGGTTGTGCGCTTGACACGCGCATTTAAATTTGGCGCATTGCTTTAGGGACGAACAGGGTTAGGCGGAAGATAAGAACAATGGCGGAACGCTCGCAGAACTTGCAGGATCTTTTCCTGAACTCGGTCAGAAAGACCAAGAATCCTCTGACTATTTTCCTTATCAACGGCGTCAAGTTGACGGGCGTCGTCACCTCTTTCGACAATTTCTGCGTGTTGCTGCGTCGCGATGGGCACTCCCAGCTCGTATACAAACATGCCATTTCCACCATCATGCCTAGCCAGCCGGTTCAGATGTTTGATGGCGAGGAAGCTGGCCAGGGCAGCTGATTGTCAAAGCTGAAGCACGCGGGCCAAGGGGCAAGCGGCAAATCTAGCGGCGGCTCCGGTATTGACCGAGTGCGCGCACGAACCCGTGCCGCCGTCATCGTTCCTGTGTTGCCGCGAGCGTTCCATGCCGATGATGAGGCTGGCCAGAACCGGCCG
Source organism: Mesorhizobium sp. (assembly GCF_016793485.1). Lineage (GTDB taxonomy): Bacteria > Pseudomonadota > Alphaproteobacteria > Rhizobiales > Rhizobiaceae > Mesorhizobium_K. The sequence goes on from NZ_JAEULZ010000010.1 coordinate 20,918, forward strand.
CGGCTGACGCGCTCGTCCGACGCCCGGCATGAGGAAGCGCTGGGCCTAGCGGGGGCGATCGATCTCGATATCGTCTACAGCGTCGTGGTGACTGTAAACGATCCGCGTCCCGCGACACTGCTGGGCTCCGGCAAGGTCGAAGAGATTGCTGAAATCGTCACGGAGAAAAAGGTTGAGGTGGTCATTGTCGACCATCCGCTGACGCCCGTACAGCAGCGCAATCTCGAAAAGGAACTGAACGCCAAGGTTCTCGACCGCACCGCGCTTATCCTTGAGATTTTCGGCGAGCGAGCTCGCACAAAAGAAGGCACGCTGCAGGTCGAGCTGGCGCATCTGGAGTACCAGCGCGGGCGGCTGGTGCGGAGCTGGACGCACCTTGAACGGCAACGCGGCGGCGGCGGCTTCCTTGGCGGTCCCGGCGAAACGCAGATCGAAGCCGACCGGCGGGTGCTCCAGGACAAGATCATCAAGCTGAAGCGCGAACTGGAAACGGTACGCCGCACACGCGACCTGCACCGCGCCAAGCGCAAGAAGGTGCCCTTTCCGGTGGTCGCCATCGTCGGCTACACCAACGCAGGAAAATCGACGCTGTTCAATCGGCTGACCGGTGCCGGCGTGCTTGCCGAGGACATGCTGTTCGCGACGCTCGACCCCACGCTGCGTCGCGTGAAGCTGCCGCATGGCACGCCGATCATCCTGTCCGACACGGTGGGTTTCATCTCCGACCTGCCGACACACCTTGTCGCAGCGTTCCGCGCGACGCTTGAAGAAGTGGTCGAGGCCGATCTCGTCATCCATCTGCGCGACATCGCAGACCCGGATACGGTGGCGCAGGCCGAAGACGTCGCGCGCATCCTCGGCGACCTTGGCGTCGACGCCAGCGACCGCAAGCGCGTCATCGAGGTCTGGAACAAGATCGACCTGCTCGACGAAGGAAACCGGACAAGGCTGCTGGATGAAGGCAGGGCTGAGCGCGCCGAGCCGCCGATCGCGATTTCGGCCGTCACGGGCGAGGGGATCGATGCGCTGACAACCCTGATCGAGCAGCGCGTATCCGGCGAACTTGTCCCCGTCGATGTCACGCTCCGCCCGGACCAGCTAGGGCTGACCGACTGGCTCTACCGAAACGGCGAGGTCGTTTCGCGCGCCGACAATGACGACGGGAGCGTTTCGATATCGATGCGGGTGACCGAGGCGACGCGGGAAGAGATTTCCGTTCGTCTGGACGGCCGGAAGCGCGGCTAGCCCGACCTTTCGACGCCCTTGGCCTGCTGCCAGAGGTCTTCCATCTCATCGAGCGAAGAGGCGTCCAAACCGCGCCCGGCCGCATTCAATGACCTCTCCACATGGTGGAAACGGCTGCGGAACTTCTCGTTCGTACCAGACAGCGCCGCCTCGGAATCGACCTTCAGGTGTCGACCAAGATTGACCAGTGCGAACAACACGTCGCCGAACTCGTCCTTCGTGGAAGCGGCGTCTCCGCGAGACAAGGCCTCGCGCAACTCGCCGATCTCCTCCTCGATCTTGTCGAGGATCGGCCCGGCCGAAGCCCAGTCGAAGCCGACGCGGGCTGCCTTTTCCTGCAGCTTCAGCGCTCTGGTCAAAGCCGGCAGCGCAACCGGAATACCGTCGAGAAACCCGGGTCCGTGGTCCTCCGGGTCGAGGCCCCGCGCCAGGCGGGCCTCGCGTTTCAGCGCCTTTTCCTGACCCTTGATCTTTTCCCACATGCCCTTGGCCATGCCGGCATTGCGGGCCTCCTCGTCTCCGAAGACGTGTGGATGGCGGCGGATCATCTTTTCGGTGATCGCCTGGACGACGTCGCCGAAGGCGAATTCCTGTGCTTCCTCGGCCATTTGCGCGTGATAGACCACCTGCAGCAGGAGATCGCCGAGTTCATCGCGCAGGTCGTCCAGATCGCCGCGCGCAATGGCATCGGCAACCTCGTAGGATTCCTCGATCGTGTAGGGAGCGATGCTGGCAAAATCCTGCTCGATGTCCCAGGGGCAGCCCGTCTGCGGGTCGCGCAGGGCTGCCATGATCTCGATGAGGCGGGAAATGTCGCGGGATGGCTGCATAACCGAACCCTAGCCGTGTGTGCGGTGCAGCGAAACGGCTGGCCGAAAGATTTTCCACATTTCCATAGTCGCATGCTTGTCGCGCATATGGGCCACACCTATTCAAGGACAGGTGTGCGAGCAAACCACGGCTGATGCGGATGTCGGTTACGGAATTGGCGGGACCGTTTGCGTTCTTCACGCGACGCTGGCAGCGACAGGCGCCGCTCGGACTGGTGTTCTGGCGCGACATGGTGGTGATCGGCTCGGCGCTGAACATCGTAGCCGCTTTCCTCGGCCTCATGGCGCTCGGTTTCAAGGCGGAACTGCCGGTAGCGCTCGCCGTGTTCCACGCGCCACTGCCCTATAACCTCTTTATCTTCGGCGCTGTCTGGCGAACCGCCGAACTGGTCGATGCGGCAAAGGCATCGACGGCTCGCTTCGGGGCTATCCTGTGGCTGATTGCCGTGACGGTGCTGTAACTGGTCTCTTGGGACCTCGGGACGGCGACCGCTCAGACCGTCTCAAGATACCGATTGGTCAGCGCGATCAACAATTTCTGGTCGCGGGCGGCATGTTCAGGCCTGTTGACGACAGGCTCGCCATCCACGATCGCGCTCCAGAAGCCGCGTAACTCCTCGACAAAAGCTTCCTTGTAGCCGGGCCGAATATGGTTGCTGGACAAGGTGTGGCCGTCGGACTTCTTAACTGTCAGCCGGGTTGGGTGATGGTTGAGATAGGGCGAAGGGAATTCCAGCTCGAGCATGGCATCGTCGAAATAGAGAGTGATCCGCTCCCGGTATTCTGCGAGTTTCGGCACGGTCAGGTGTGTCATTGTCCAGAGCGCCTGTCCGCCGAGAAGCCTGACGGTGCCTTGTCCGCCGTCGCCACCCGCAAAAATCTGCCCGCCGACGACCTCGCCATCAGGCACGCCAATGGCGTCCAGCAGGCCATGCACTGCATTCACGTCGTGGACGAGCGCCGAACTGTAGACTGAGGAGAAGCCGCCGGATGCCAGCTTGGGCAGCGGCCTGCCGAACGCACGCTCAATCTGCGCCTGCTTCTTCCGGCCCGCATCCTGCTTCAGCGCCTCGGACACGTCATTGCCGAACTTCGTGCGCGAATGCGCGATGAAAGGCCATGCGTCGGGATCGTGGACCTCTACCGAAACCTGGCGCAGGGTCTGCGCCGTTCCCGGCAACGCGGCGAGCGCTTCGCGGTACGCCGGGTCGAAGCGCTTCATGTAGCCGACCTGCACCACGCACCCGGCCGCGTCGCGCGCGGCGAAGATTTCGGCGATTTCCTCCGGCGAATAGCAGAGCGGCTTTTCGCAGAAGACATGCAATCCGCGTGCAAGGGCGGCCATCACCAGTTCGTGGTGAAGAGGATCGGGTGCCGCAATGACCACAGCATCGAGTTTCTGGTCGAAAAGCTGGTCTGGGGCTTCGTAGCAGAAGACCCCCCACGTCTCGGTCACGAACTGCCGTGCGGTCGCGGATGGGTCTGCAACCCCTGCGAGATCGAACAGATCGCCGAGCGCAACGATGTTGGGAATGTGCTCGACCTGCGAAATGGTGCCGGCGCCGATGACGCCAACGCGAAGTTTTGTCATGGGAATGCTCTCAAGTATTTAGGCCGCCGGTGACGTTGCCTTGCGCTCCGCAATGGATGCGAGCAGGCCGGCGATTTCCGCTTCCACCGCTTTCAGGTCCTCGCCGCCCGACATGATGGAGATCACCTCGTCGCGCGAGATCTCGGATTTCGCATAGGTGCCGCGGTTGCGGCCGCGATTGAGCAGCGTGAAGGTGTCGCCGACGGGATAGGCGTGGTGGATGTTGTGGCTGATGAAGATGACCGCAAGCCCGCGCATGCGCGCCTCGATGATGAATTTCAGCACCATGGCTGCCTGATGGACACCGAGCGCGGACGTCGGTTCGTCGAGGATAAGAACCCTGGCGCCAAAGTGGACGGCGCGCGCGATGGCGACGGACTGGCGTTCACCGCCCGATAGCGTGCCGACGGCCTGCGTCGGATCGCGAACGTCGATTCCGATGTCGGCCATGGCCTGGCGTGCAACGGAGTTCGCTCGTTCCTTGTCCAGACGCGAGAAGGGCAGGGAACTCCGCGTCGGCTCGCGGCCGAGGAAGAAATTGCGGGTTATCGACATCATCGGGATCATGCCGAGGTCCTGGAAGACGGTCGCCACGCCAAGCGCCTGCGCGTCGCGCGGGGTGCGAAACACCACCGGGTTGCCGTCGACGAGGATCTCGCCGGAGCTTGGCTTGTGGACGCCGGACAGGACCTTGATGAGGGTCGACTTGCCGGCGCCATTGTCGCCCAGCAGGCAGTGCACTTCCCCGGGATAGACTTTGATGTTGATGTCCTGAAGCGCCTTGACCGATCCGAAATTGACGCTGACGCCGCGCAATTCCATGGCTGGTGCAGATGTCATCGGCCGCGTCCCCCGCCCAGAGCCTTGGTTCGGATATAGGTGTTGACGAGAACGGCGGCGAGAATGACGAGGCCGAGGAAGACCTTGAACCAGTCGGTGTCGATGCCGGTATAGAAAATGCCCATCTGGACGAGGCCAAAGATCAGCGAGCCGAACAGCACGCCGTAGACTGTGCCGTAGCCGCCGGTCAGCAGCACGCCCCCGATGACGGCGGCGATGATCGCCTCGAACTCCTTGAGCAGGCCGCGCGTGGTGTCGGCCGACCCCGCCTCCATAACCTGGATGGTTGCGAGAAGCGTGGCCGCGCAGGCGGTGCAGACGAAGAGACTGATCTTCACGCGACCAACTGGCACGCCGACATTGCGCGCCACGTCCTGGTCGCCGCCAGTGGCGAATATCCAGTTTCCGTAGCGGGTCTGGGTGAGGACGTAGCCGGCGATGACGGTGATGCCGATCCACCAGACGATGGAGGCCGGAACGCCTGTCACGAACGGCACGCCGTCCGAGCGCGCGGCGATCCAGCCCTGGTCGGCCATCCACTGGAAGAAGCCGGTGAAGATATGCCCGTTGAACAGGCTCGCGGTCCCTGGATCGGGCACATCCTGGAGGATGTAGGGGATCTGCGTGCGGCCGGTGACCGCGCGGGTGATCGCGATCGAGAGGCCGCGCAGGATGAACAGCGACGCCAGCGTGACAATGAATGAGGGCAGGCGCGTCTTCACGACGATCAGGCCGTTCAGGTAACCGACGAGGATGGCGACGGCGAAGGCCGCCGCGATGCCGCCCCACAGCGGGAAGCCAAGTTCGCGCACGGTGAGGCCGATGACGACGCCGGCAAAGCCGATCATCGAGCCAACCGAGAGATCGAATTCGCCGGCGATGATCAGCAGCGCGGCGGCGGTGGCGATGATGCCGAGCTCCGCCGACAGCGTCAGGAAGGTCATCGCACCTTGAAGCGAATAGAGGTTCGATGCGCCGGGCAGCACCGCGAAGATGATGATGGTAGCCAACAGCCCACCAGCGGCTCCTGCTTCCGGCCGCTGGATGAGCTTCTTGAACCAGCCCGTGGAGGCTAGACGTTCATCCGCACCGCCCGACCGTTTCGACGTGATGCCGAAGCGGTTTTCGCTGGCAGTCGGTTCGGAAAGTTGCTGTTCCACAGCCGCCATTAGGCTCCCCAAAATTCCAGATCACAAGCTGATTGATGCAGGCCGACGAACGTCTGCCCGGACGCGAAAACTCTCCCCCGCGAAAGGGGGGAGAGTTTGGTTCGTGGTCCGGCTTAGCGGATGCCGTCCTTCGCTAGGCCGAGCATGGCCTGCGCCTTGGCAGGCGTGTCGATAAAGAGCGGACCCGTATAGCTGTCATTGATCGGCCAGAAGCCGTGGGTCGCGTTCTGGACCATGTAGATGACCGGCAGGAAGCCCATCAGATACTGCTGGGCGTCCATGCCGAAGCCCATCTGGCCGGCAATGACGGAATCCAGCACTTCCGGGCTGATATCGAAGGTATAGAGCTTCAACTTGCCCCACAGTTCCTTCTCGGTGAAATAGGGGATCAGCGGGTTCGCCGCCCCGGCGCCCATGGCGAACACAGCCTGCACGTCGGGATTGGCAGAGAGGAAGGCCTCGGTGCGGCGGGTGATGTCGGCGGGGTCCGGCGTCACGGCCACGACCTGCGTGCCGCCGCCGGATGGTGCGAGGCCGTCGTTCAGGCCGCGGCAGCGGTCGTCCAGGCTGACATTGCCAACCTCGTGGTTGATGCAGACCACTTTGAGGATGCCGTCCTTGGCGAGGCGCTCGCCGGCCTTCTTACCGGAGTCGTATTCGGAGACTGTACCGACATAAAGGGTCGTGCCCATCTCCTCGCCGGGAATTTCGCCGGAGTCGACCACCACAACGGGAATCTCAGCGGCAAGTGCGCCCTGGACGGATTTTCGCATGGCGTCCGCATCGGCAATGGAGACGGCGATGCCGTCCGGCTTGCTGGCGACGGCCGCATCCATCAGGCGGGCCTGCTCGACGACGTCGAAGACCTGCGGGTTATAGTACTCGACGGTGGCGCCCGTCAGCTTCGCGGCATCATCGGCACCGCGCTTGACGACAGACCAGTAGGGGTCGGATGAGGCGCCATGAACGACGAACGTGATGCGCACATCCTTGGCTTCCTTGAGTTTTTGGGCCTGAGCGCCAGTCAGGAAGCTGGCCGACACGAGGGCGGCGAGCGCGAGTTTGGCTAATATCTTCATGTGCAGTCTCCCATTGAAGTGACGGTTCATCGGTCCGGATCGGCTGGCCTTCTAGGGGCGCATTGCCGAGCAGATTTCTCTGGTGGGTGTTTGTGGGACTACGCCGTTCATCGGCGAATACTCTGACGGCAAACGGATGCCTGCAGCGCGGGTCGTCCAAAGTCTGTTCCGGAAATCATGGAACTCAACCGTTTAGCCGGCGGCGCGAGCCACGGGCGTTGCCCAACTGGATCGAATGGAACCGCGAAAATCCCGAGTGTGACAGAGCCACTTTCACAGATTTTGATGGATACGATTGCGGCGGCGCCGGTCTGGGACGAGCAGAAGGGCGTCAAAGTCCACGATCTCGTTCCGCCCCGGTGAACCGCTCGATCGGCATGCGGAAAATTGGCTCCAGGATAACGCAGGGAAATGGCTCTTTTTGATGGGGCAGGCTGAGCCTTAGCTTTGAGGTCTGCGCGTATGCGCCACGAGAAAACAAAAGGGGAAGCAAGGTGATGATAGACAATGCATCGGCATATGCCGCGCAGGCGGTTGAGACCGAGGTCCGCAAGCCGGGTTTCGCAAGGCAGACGTTGGGCAAGGCCCTTCTATTCTGCGCTTCCATGGTGTTCGCCGGCATGGCCTGGCAGGGCCAGGCGCAAGCCCAGGACGACATATCGATCTATTTCGTCGGCTGCGCGGCGCCGACCGGATTCCACGGCTATCTGGCGCGTGGTGCTGCCGAGGCGGGTGAAAACCTCGGCGTAAAGGTCACGTACATCTATCCCGACCAGCTCACCATCCCCAACCAGGTCCAGAAGATCGAGGAAGCCATCGCCGCGCAGGCAAATGGCATCGCAGTCTGCGCGTTCGCCGAGGACGTCGCCTATGCGGAGATCGCGGCCCGCGCCAAGGAAGCGGGAATTGCCTTCGGCAGCGCCGCTGCTCCGCCGTCAGGCGCGCAGGTTCGCGATCCCGAGGACTTCTTCCTGTTCCGCACCGGTTCGGACGAGGCTGCCGCGGGCAGGCTGACCGCCCAGCGGCTGGTCAGCATGGGCGTCAAGGGACGCGTTGTCGTCGCCAACCAGCAGCCCGGCGATGCGAGCTGCCAGTTGCGCGCCACCTCGCAGATCGACGCTTTGAAGGCCGCCGGAATCGAGGCCGAATTCCTCGAACTGACGATGGATCCTGGCCAGCAGGCGGAGACGCTTTCGGCCTATCTGCGGCGCAACCCCGATACCGCCGCGGCCACCAGCACCTGCGACGTCATCGACGGCTTCCTCGCCGCAAAGGCGGACGGCGGCTACGACAACCTGATCCTCACGGGATACGACATCGTCGCGCAGTCTCTCGCAGCGATCAAGGACGGCCGCCAGGCGTTCACGATCGACCAGCAGCAGTTCTGGCGCGGCTACATGCCGGTGCTGCTGCTGACCCACTATCTCAAGTACGGCCTGATCGAGGGCAACTACTTCCTGACCGGTCCCACCATCGTCGACAAGGACAATGTCGATCGGGTGTCCGCACTGGTCGAGAAGGGCTATCGCTGATCAACGGGGACGACGATCCGGGGCGACAAACCGCCCCGGATTTCGCATGATTAAGAAATTGCCCGGAGTATCGGCATGAGCAATGGCGAAAATGCCAGCGCACAGCATTCCAGACGCGTCGTCTATGGCGAGGCGCTCAGACGGTTCATGCTGCGTCCAGAGGCGACTTCGGTTGTCGCAGTCATCGTCCTCTTCATCGTTTTCTCGGCGCTTGCGCCAACGCTTTTCCCGACGCGGCTGACCTATATCAGCATCATGGCCGTGGCGGCTGAACTCGGGATCATCAGCATCGGGGTGACGCTGCTGATGATCGGCGGACACTTCGACCTCTCGGTCGGAGCGGTGCTGGGCCTGACGTCTTACGTCGCCGTCGTACTCATGCGCGATTTTGGCATCCATCCGGTTCCCGCGTCGTTCATTGCCATTTCGGTCGGCGGCCTGCTCGGCCTGCTCAACGGCTTCCTGGTGGTGCGGTTTCGCATCCACTCCTTCGTCGTGACGCTGGGCACAATGCTGATCTGGCGTGGCGTGCTGATCGCGCTGACGGGCGGCTTTCCCATGACCGTCGCCATCCCGCAGGGTTTCAAGGACGCCATGTCCGGGCCGCTGCTCGGCGGCTTCCGCATGTCCATGCTCTGGTTCTTCGCGGTCGGAATACTGGCGACCGTGCTTCTCGTGCGAACCAAATTCGGCAACTGGGTCCAGGCGATCGGACAGAACGCCAACGCAGCCCGCAACCTCGGCGTACCGGTCGAGAGGGTGACGATCCTGCTGTTCGTCATAACGTCGTCGCTCGCCGCCCTTGCGGGTATCATTCAGGTCGCACGCTTCGCGTCGGTGGACGCACTGAGGGGCGAGGGCATGGAGCTTCAGGCCGTTGCCGTCACCGTCATCGGCGGCACACTGCTTTCCGGCGGCTACGGCAGCGTCGTTGGCACCATGCTCGGCGCGATTACCTTCGGCATGATCCAGGTCGGACTGGTTCTGGCCGGGGCTCCGGGACACTTCTTCCGGACATTGACCGGCGTCATCGTCGTCGGTGCGGTCATCCTCAACACCACGGTCGCGCGGCGCATGGCGAATTCCAAGCCGCTGGCCGGCTTCAAGCGGGGCAGCACGGACGCCGACGCTGCCATCAAGGCCGGCGCGGAGGTTGATATCGGGACCTCCAAATCCAGCACCAGCGCTTCGGAGGCTCCCCGATGAGCGAGGAACGCGTATCCAATTTGCCGGCAGGCAGCGGCTCCGAAGACATGATTGCCCGTCGCCCGCCGGTGGAGCCGATCCCTGCGGGGGCAGTTCCCGTGCTGGAGGCTGCCAACATTTCCAAAGGGTTTGGCGCAACGACCGCCCTGGTCGATGTGTCGCTGAAGGCGTATTCAGGCCGTATCCTTGCGCTTCTCGGCGACAACGGCGCGGGGAAATCGACGCTGATCAAGATCCTGTCCGGGGTCTTTCCGCCGGATGCCGGGCAACTTCTCTTCAACGGCAAGCCGGTAACCTTCGCCAATCCCGCCGACGCCCGAGAGCGCGGCATCGCGACCGTCTTCCAGGACCTGGCGGTTTGTGAATTGCTCTCGGTGACCAGAAACATCGTTCTCGGGCGGGAGCCTCAAAAGGGCTTCGGACCCTTCAAACTGCTGGACCTGAAGAAGGCTGAGGATATGGCCCGCTCAGCGTTGCATGGTCTCGGTGTGCGCTGGGAGCGCGGACTCGACGAACGCGGTGCCAACATATCGGGCGGCGAGCGGCAGTCGCTGGCCATCGCCCGAGCCATGTTCTTCGGCTCGTCGGCGCTCATCCTCGACGAGCCGACATCGGCGCTTGCGGTGCGTCAGGCAGGGCGCGTGCTCGACCATATCGTCCGAGCGCGCGAACAGGGACAGGCGGTGATCCTGATCACGCACAACTTCCGCCATGCCCTTTCGGTCGCGGATGACATAACCGTGCTGGCGCAGGGCCGCGTGGCCGGCCAGTTCCGGCGCGATCAGGTCGAGCTGGACGAACTGACAGACCTCGTCGCCAGGGTCGGCTGACAGCAATTAGGGAGATGACTTTGAGCAAGTCCAAGAAGCGCGTCGTCATTCACGAGGACGATGTCGGAATGAGCCACGGCGCCAACATGGCGTTTATCGAGCTGTCAAAGCTCGGCACCTGCAGTTCCGGTTCCGTCATGGTTCCGTGCCCGTGGTTCCCCGAAGCGGCCGAACTCGCGACGAAGGACGCATCGCTCGACGTCGGCGTGCACCTGACGCTGACCAGCGAGCAGAAGCCCTATCGCTGGCGTCCGCTGACCAGCCCGCCGAAATCCGCCGGCCTGACCGACGACTACGGATATTTCTGGCCAACGGTCCCGCAGGCGCGGAAGGCTCACCCGGAAGCCGTCGAAGCGGAATTGCGTGCCCAGATCGATGTGGCCATCGCCGCCGGCATCGATATCACCCACTTCGATTGCCATATGGGTACGGCGCAGATGCCGGAATTCACGGCCATCCTGCGCAAGCTCGGGGCTGATTATCGCCAGCCTGTGCTGCTGGTGAAGGACCTGTCGAAATACAATCCCGCAAGCTACGCAGGCCAACTCGATGTTGGCCGGTACGACGCGGAGATCGTCAAGGCGAAGGCAGTGGGCGAACCTGTCTTCGACATCGTCCTTGAGACGCCGTGGGCACGAAAGACGGATGCGAAGACAGCTTACTACGAGATGTTCAAGGCCATTCCCGATGGGCTGACCTTCCTGTCGATGCACTTCAACACGGTCGGCGACTTCGAGACCATCAATCCGCCGGATGCGCATTTGCGAACCGAGGAGTACGAACTGTTCGCAACGTCCGTCATCAAGGACTGGATCGCCGAATTCGGAGTCGAGGTGATCGGCATGCGCGCGCTCCGGGACGACCTGAGGGCCAACGTTTACAAGGCCTAGCCGCCCGCCAAATAAGGTCCCTGGAATTCTGCCCGTAGCAGCCGACACGGCTGTCTGCGGGCAGGAACTTTCATTCCTTTCGACGTCCTGCTGACGAGCGTGTGCAGGGGTAATGGATTCGTCGGAACGCGCCTGATTGGTTCTTTCAAACCTTGGCTTGCCCGTGCATCAAACAACACCATTCAGCAATCAGAAAAATAACCGGAGGCCATGATGTACCTGGCAGGCGAGGAAGAGATCGAGGCGATCGCTAAGGTCATCCGCTCAGGCAAAATGTTCCGCTATCGCGACGAAAGCGAATGCGACCGCTTTGAAAAGCGATACGCAAAGCACCTCGGTGTCAGCGAGTTCGGACTGGGCGCGAGTGGCACGCAAGGGTTGGCCGCCGGCCTTGTCGGTCTTGGAATCGGACCCGGCGACGAAGTGCTTGTGCCGGCACATACTTACATGGCCACAGCGACCGCCGTGCTGGCGGTGGGAGCGATTCCTGTCATCGTGGACATCGACGAGTCGATCACGATCAGCCCGGACGCCATCCGCGACGCCATCGGCCCGCATACCAAGGCGATTATTCCCGTCCATATGTGGGGGGCGGCCTGCAACATGAACGCCATCATGGACATTGCCGAAAGCAAGGGCCTGCTGGTGCTCGAGGATGTCTGCCAGGGCATCGGCGGCTCCTATGAAGGCCGGAAGCTCGGCTCGATCGGCCACGCCGGCGCGTTCAGCTTCAATTTCTTCAAGAACATGAGCGGCGGCGAGGGCGGCGGCTTCGCCACCAGCGATCCCAGGGTCGCGGAACGGGCCCGCTGCTACATCGATCCATGCCATTTCTACTGGCAGGGACGCAGCGAGGATACGAAACCCTTCGCCGGCGTCGGCGCCCGCGCCTCCGAACTGCTGGGCGCGATGCTGAATGTTCAGCTCGACCGGCTGGATGGCATGATCCGCACGATGCGGGCAGAGAAGAAGCGCATTCTGGCCGGCACCAAGCATCTCGGCAATCTCGGCCTCAAGGCGACGCCGATGAACAGCGCCGACCATGATTGCTCGACACAGGTCATGTTCACCCTGCCGAGCGAAGCTGCCGCCAAGACCTTCATCGGTACGATGCCGGCGGTGATCGCGGGCAAGACCGGCCGCCACACCTTCACCCAATGGGATCAGGTGCTGATGCACGAAGGATCGCACCACCCGGCGATCAATCCTTACAAGCTTCCCGCCAACAAGGGTCTGCGCACGGAATACAAGGAAGGGATGTGCAAGGGCTCGCTCGACATCCTGAACCGCACGGTGATGGTTGCGACCAGTCCTTCGCACACGGACGACGAGATCGAGGCGATCATTCACAACATCGACCAGGCTGCCCGTGTGGCCCTTGAAGACATCTCGGCCGATGACATCGTCCTGAAGAACCAGCAGGGCGTCGATCTGCAGAAATTCGACGCCTGAGGCGCCCCGGTTCGCCGGGTCACCAGGCGACGACATGCCACGCAGTCGTGACTGGAGCGGCTCGGCCGCCGCGTCTATATGCTTGCCGCCGGAAACTCTGGAGCAGGCTGAATGGCGTTGGAAGTCGGCTATCTGACCGCGATGGGCGCGGGGGCCCTCTCGTTCCTGTCGCCCTGCGTCCTGCCGCTCGTGCCGCCGTACCTCTGCTACATGGCCGGCGTGTCGGTCGACGATTTCCGCGCGGAGGGGGCCGCGGCTGCGAAAAGCGGCGCACGTTTGGCGCTGCTGCTTTCCTCGTTCGCCTTCGTACTCGGTTTCTCGACGGTTTTCGTCGCGCTCGGAGCCGGCGCATCCACGATCGGACGGTTGCTGCGTGTCTGGCAGGAGCCGCTGGCCATGGCCGCCGGCGTGCTCATCATCATCATGGGATTGAACTTCCTCGGGGTGATACGCATCCCGTTTCTTTCGCGTGAGGCGCGTTTCCAGTCGGATGCAAAGCCAGCGACGGCGCTCGGTGCATACCTGATGGGTCTCGCCTTTGCCTTTGGGTGGACGCCATGCATCGGGCCGGTGCTCGGGCCGATCCTCACGCTGGCCGGCGGCCGCGAGACGGTCATCGACGGCGCCTTGCTGCTGTTTGCCTATTCGCTGGGGCTCGGAATACCGTTCATGATCGCGGCGCTCTTCTCCGGCGCCTTCATGCGCTTCCTGCAACGGTTCCGAGTGCATCTCAGCCGGGTTGAAAAGGTCATCGGCGCCCTTCTGGTCATCGCGGGCGTCCTGTTCCTGACCGGCGGCATCCAGGCCAGCGCCTACTGGTTGCTTGAGACCTTCCCGGGCTTGGCGACCTTGGGATGACGGGGCGCGGCAAGGTACTCGTCGCCGGTATCGCTGCGGTTGCAGCCGTCGGACTGTATCTCGCGGGCTACGCCCGGGTAATTCCCTTGCCGGACTGGATGACGGGCAAGACCGATCGCACCACGACGGCGCTTTACCAAAGCCGGCTCGATTATTTTCGGCAATTCCCGGCCGTCGGCGCGCTTGTGTTCGTGGGCGACAGCCTGACCGAATTCGGCGAATGGGCGGAGCATTTCCCGGAATACCGTGTTGCCAACCGAGGCATCGGGAACGACCACACCATCGGCCTCGCACAGCGCCTCGGCGCGCTTGGCGACCTCAGCCAGTCAACCGTCATCCTGACCATTGGCGTGAACGACGTTCTGGCGCTGCGGTCACAACCCTCCGACATCATTGCGCGTTACCAGGCAATCGTCGGCGAACTGATGTCGCGCTCGAAAGCAGTCGTTCTGCAATCGACCATTCCGGTGACCGCGCCAGCCGATACCAGGGCGAACGTCTCGTTTGCCGAGATGAACGTCGCCATGCAGGCGTCCTGCCGTGACAATTGCAGCTATCTCGATCTCGCGGCGCTGCGCGCCGAGGACGGCTCGCTGCGCAGCGACATGACGATCGACGGCATCCACCTGAACGGCGCGGGCTATCTGGCATGGGCAAAGGCGCTGCGGGAGCATCTCGCTGGGCTTGAAGGCGAAGCCGGCCCACAGGACTGACAGCACCGGAATTTAACCGCATTGGCGCAGCATGGCTGAGCTAGGCTATAAGCGCGCCAACTCGATTCACGCCGTACGGTGTCCATCCCATGACCGACAGAAGCTGCCTCTCCATCATCCTCGCCGCAGGCGAGGGCACGCGCATGAAAAGCGCCAAGCCCAAGGTCCTGCACGAGATCGCCGGGCTGCCGATGGTGGCGCATGTGGCGGCGGCGGCAAGGAATGCCGGCGGTGGCGATATCGCTCTCGTGATCGGCCACGGCGCCGACGAAGTGCGCAAGGCGGCTGGCGGATTTGATCCCGCGCCGGAGATTTTCGTGCAGGAACAGCGGCTTGGAACGGCGCATGCGGTGCTTGCGGCAAGGCAGGCAATCGAGCCCGGATATGACGATGTGCTCGTCATGTTCGGCGATACGCCGCTGATCGAGGCCGCGCCATTGCTCGCCGCGCGGGCGAAACTCGCGGAAGGCGCAGCGGTCGTGGTCGTCGGATTCCGTCCGCAGAATCCCGCCGGTTACGGCCGCCTGATCGAGAAGAACGGCAAGCTGGTCGCGATCCGCGAGGACAAGGACGCGTCGGAGGCCGAAAAGAAGATCGGGTTCTGCAACGGCGGGCTTATGGCGATCTCCGGCAGGCACGCACTTTCGTTGCTCGAACGGGTCGGCAACAAGAACGCCAAGGGCGAATACTACCTCACCGACATCGTCGAGATCGCAACCGGAGACGGGCTCGACGTGGTGGCGACGGAGGCCAGCGCCGAAAGCGTGCTCGGCATCAACAACCGCGCCGAACTGGCCGAAGCCGAGGCGATCTGGCAGCGCCGCCGCCGTCATCAGGTCATGCTTTCGGGCGTCACGCTGATTGCTCCTGATACCGTATATTTCTCGCACGACACGGAGATCGGGCAGGACACGCTCGTTGAGCCGAACGTCTGGTTCGGCCCGGGCGTCAGGATTTCGTCAGGTGTTACGATCCACGCGTTCAGCCACATCGAGGGAGCGAGCGTGGCGACGGGCTCGCAGGTCGGCCCCTACGCGCGTCTGCGGCCCGGCGCGGACCTGCAGGAAAAGGCCAAGGTCGGCAATTTCTGCGAGGTGAAGAACGCAACCGTTGAGAAGGGCGCGAAGGTCAACCACCTGACCTACATTGGCGACGCGCGCGTCGGCGCAGGCGCCAACATCGGCGCGGGCACGATCACCTGCAACTATGACGGCTTTGGCAAGCACTTCACCGACATCGGCGCAGGCGCGTTTGTCGGCTCGAACTCCTCGCTGGTCGCGCCGGTGACGCTTGGCGACGGCGCTTATATTGCGTCGGGCAGTGTCATCACGGAAAACGTCGAAGGCGAGGCGCTGGCGTTCGGGCGGGCGCGCCAGAAGACCATACCGGGCAAGGGCAGGGAACTTCGCGAGCGTTTCGCGGCCGCCGCCGCAGCCAGGAAGAAGGGCTGATTTGCCGGGCCGTTCGACCCGTCGGCTTGATTTTTCGCGTTTCCGGTAACGGCATTTCAATCGGGCCCATGTCATTGGTCCGGCTGAAATGGAACGAAACGCAATTTGAATTCCGTAACGTCCGCGCTCTCCGCTAAGAGCCTGCTGGATAACACGGTCCGGAATCGGGGCAGGCAGCATGTGCGGGATTGTTGGAATAGTCAGCCATTCGCCGGTCGCGCCGCTGATCGTGGATGCGCTCAAGCGCCTGGAATATCGCGGCTATGACTCGGCTGGCGTCGCCACGATCGAGCGCGGCGAGCTTGCACGCCGCCGCGCCGAAGGAAAGCTGATCAACCTCGAGCGTCGGCTCAAGGAACAGCCGCTGGATGGCACGATCGGCATCGGCCACACGCGCTGGGCCACCCACGGCGTTCCCAACGAGACGAATGCGCATCCGCATTTCTCCAACGGCGTCGCCATCGTCCATAACGGCATTATCGAGAATTTCGCCGAGTTGCGCGACGAGTTGCAGCGCGACGGCTACGTCTTCGCCTCGCAGACCGACACGGAAGTGGTCGCCCATCTGGTGGCCCGCGAACTGGCGGCTGGCAGGAAGCCCGTCGAGGCCGCCTACAACGCCCTGAAGCGGCTGCAGGGCGCGTTTGCGCTGGCCATCATGTTCAAGGGCGACGAGGACCTGATCGTCGGCGCGCGCAATGGCCCGCCACTGGCAGTCGGGCATGGCGACGGTGAGATGTTCCTTGGATCGGATGCCATCGCGCTCGCTCCTTTCACCAACTGCATCACCTATCTGGAGGATGGCGACTGGGCGGTCATACGTCGCAACGAAATCCTCATCTTCGACATGGACGGCAAGGCCGTCGAGCGGAAGCGCCAGCAGTCCATCGGAACCAGCTTCCTGGTCGACAAGGGCAACTACCGCCACTTCATGCAGAAAGAAATCCACGAGCAGCCGGAGGTCATCGGCCATACGCTGGCGCACTATGTGGATTTCACCAAGGGCGAAGCCAAGACGCTCGAACTGCCGTTCGATTTCGCAAACCTCGACCGCATAGCGGTGTCGGCCTGCGGCACGGCCTATCTTGCCGGGTTGATTGGCAAGTACTGGTTCGAGCGCTATGCGCGGCTGCCGGTGGACATCGATATCGCCTCCGAGTTCCGCTATCGCGAGATGCCGATCGTCAAGAACAGCGCCGCCTTCTTCGTCTCGCAGTCCGGCGAGACGGCCGACACGCTGGCGTCGCTGCGCTACTGCCGCAAGGCAGGCGTGCCGATCGGCGCGATCGTGAACGTGCGCGAGTCCACCATCGCGCGTGAATCCGATGTCGTGCTGCCGACGTTGGCCGGTCCCGAAATCGGCGTCGCCTCGACCAAGGCGTTTACCTGCCAGCTCTCGGTGCTTGCCTCGCTGGCGCTGCGGGCCGCCGCCGCCCGTGGCACAATCTCGCCGGAAGACGAAAAGTCGATGGTGCGCAGCCTGTCCGAACTCCCGCGCATCGCCACCCAGGTGCTGAAGCTGGAAAGCCAGATAGAGCGGGTGGCTCGCGAGCTTTCGCACTACAAGCATGTGCTTTACCTCGGCCGCGACACCAACTATCCGCTGGCCATGGAGGGCGCTCTTAAGCTGAAGGAAATCAGCTATATACATGCAGAAGGTTATGCGGCAGGTGAACTGAAGCATGGGCCCATCGCGCTGATCGACGAGCATATGCCCGTCATCGTCATCGCGCCGCACGACCGCATCTTCGAGAAGACGGTCTCCAACATGCAGGAGGTGGCGGCCCGCGGCGGCAAGATCATCCTCATCACCGACAAGAAGGGCGCGGCCAGCGCGACGGTCAACACGCTGGAGACAATCGTCCTGCCTGATGTGCCGGAATTCGTGGCTCCGATCGTCTACGCACTGCCGATCCAGATGCTGGCCTACTGGACGGCGGTCTTCATGGGCACCGACGTCGACCAGCCGCGCAATCTGGCCAAGTCGGTTACGGTCGAGTAGTCCCAACTTCGCCATTTAAAAGCCGCCGTTGCTCCACTATCTTGACGTGCAGCAGCGGCGAATCTCCATGTCCGAATCTCCAGGCGTCATCTCTGGCATGACCCGCCTCAGGAACTACTTCCTGACCGGGCTGATCGTCGCCGCGCCTCTGGCGATCACGATCTACATCGCCTGGTCGTTCGTGGGCTGGATCGATTCCTGGGTGAAGCCCTACATTCCGTCGGCCTACAGCCCGGATACCTATCTGCCATTCGCCGTACCCGGGTTCGGCCTGCTGGTTGCGATCTTCGTCATCACCATGATCGGCTTCCTTGCCGCCAACATCGTCGGTCGCTCGATCGTCTCGTCCGGAGAGCAACTTCTCGGGCGCATGCCGCTGGTGCGTGGGGTCTACAAGGCGCTGAAGCAGATCTTCGAGACGGTTCTCTCCAACAAGAATGAGATGTTCCAACAGGTCGGATTGGTCGAGTATCCGCGCAAGGGCGTCTGGTCTCTGGTTTTCGTGGCGAACGAGAAGGAGACCGAGATCAATGCGAAGCTGGACAAGGAAGGCGATCCTCTGATCGCAGTGTTCATGCCCTGCGCTCCGAACCCGACGACCGGCTTCCTGATGTACGTATACCGTTCGGAGATCGTGCCGCTGGACATGTCGATCGAGGACGGCGCCAAGCTGATCGTCTCGGCCGGGCTCGTCGCCCCGGAATACAAGCGCAAGGTGGTGACGAGAGACGGCAAGCCGATCGAGGTCGGGCTTGCCAATCCGGGCATGGAGAAAGTCTCCAACCTGAAGTTCAAATAGGCGTCAGCCCGCCCGTAGCAGCCTGATGGCCTCGTCGCGGCCGAACAGGTAGAGCAGCACGCGCAGCGCCTGGCCACGCTCACTTTCCAGCTCAGGGTCCTGAGAAAGGATGAGCCTTGCATCGTCCCGGGCGACCTCCAGCAGGTCGCTGTGGAACTCGATGCGCGCGATCTGGAAGCCCGGCGTGCCGGATTGCCGCGTGCCCAGCAATTCACCTTCGCCGCGCAGCTTCAGATCTTCCTCGGAGATGACAAAACCGTCTTCGGTCTCGCGCATCACGCTGAGGCGTCGCTTTGCGGTCTCGCCGAGCGGTTCCTTGTAGAGCAGGACGCAGGAAGACGCCTTGTCGCCACGCCCGACGCGCCCGCGCAACTGGTGCAACTGAGCCAATCCGAAGCGTTCGGCGTGTTCGATTACCATGATCGTCGCGTCGGGCACATCGACGCCGACCTCGATGACGGTCGTGGCGACGAGGACCTTGGTCTCGCCGTCCTTGAAGGCGCGCATCGCCTCGTCCTTCTCCACGCCCTTCATGCGGCCATGGACCAGCCCGACGAGATCGCCGAACTCGTGCCGCAGCGTGGCGAAACGCTCCTCTGCCGACGTGACCTTGATCTCGTCCGAATCCTCGACCAGCGGGCAGATCCAGTAGACTTTCTGGCCCTCGGCGATCTGGTCGGAGACGCGGCCGATCAGTTCGTCCATGCGATCGAGCGGAAGCGTCACGGTCTTGATCGGCCGCCGGCCTGCGGGTTTTTCGGTCAGGCGCGACACGTCCATGTCACCAAACGCTGTCAGCACGAGCGTGCGCGGGATGGGCGTCGCGGTCATGACCAGCATGTCGGGTGCGTCGCCCTTGGCGGTGATGGCGAGACGCTGGTGGACGCCGAAACGGTGCTGCTCGTCGACCACGGCAAGCACAAGGTCGCGGAACTTCACCTGCTCCTGGAAAAGCGCATGCGTACCCACCACGATGTCGATCGACCCGTCCTCGAGCCCCGCCAACGTGGTGCTGCGTTCTCGGCCTTTCTCCCGGCCGGTAAGCACCGCGATCCTGAGACCGGCGTGCTCGGCGAGCGGTGCGAGCGTCGCAAAGTGCTGGCGGGCGAGGATTTCGGTCGGCGCCATCAGCGCCGCCTGTCCGCCAGCCTCGACCGCGCGCGCCATGGCGAGCAGGGCGACCACCGTCTTGCCCGAACCAACATCGCCCTGCAGCAGGCGAAGCATGCGCTCCGGCTCGGCCATGTCGGCGTTGATCTCAGCCAGAGCGAATTCCTGCGAGCCGGTCAGCGAATAGGGCAGCGCGCTACGGATCGCATCCTCGATCTTGCCGTCGCCCGTCAGCGGCCTGCCTGAAAGCCTGCGCAGGTTGGCGCGCATGAGGGCAAGCGAAAGCTGCCCTGCAAGGAACTCGTCATAGGCAAGCCGGCGCCATGCAGTAGCTTCCGGCGAAACGGCGAGCGGGTCCGGCGGATCATGTAGTCGTTTCAGTGCATCGGCGAAGGACGGGAAGCTCTGCTTCCTGGCAACGCTCGGCTCGAGCCAGTCGGGCAGGGCAGGCAGCCTGTCCAGCGCCTGCCCGATGGCGCGCCGCAAGACCTTTCCCGACAGGCCCGCCGTCAAGGGATAAACGGGCTCTACCAACGGCAGGCTGTCGGCCCCCGACAACGGCGCGATGTGGTCGGGATGGACCATCGACGGCCGACCGTTGAACCATTCCATGCGACCGGAGACGACGACGTGTTCGCCGACCGGCATCTGCTTCTCCAGGTAGGCGGCATGCGCGTGGAAGAAGGTCAGCGCAATCTCGCCTGTGTCGTCGTGAGCGAAGACGCGATAGGGCACCGATCGATTCCCGCGTGGCGGCGGCTGGTGGCGGTCGATGCGCACTTCAAGCGTGACGATGGCTCCTTCCGCAGCGCCCGCGATGCCCGGCCGGTTGCGCCGGTCGATGACCGAATGCGGCAGCGTGAACAGCAGGTCGCCGACGCGCGCCGGTCGATCGCCTAGATCGGCCGGCACGACCTTCTCTATCAGCGCGGCCACCTTCGGCCCAACGCCTTCCAGCGCGGTGACCGGCGCAAACAGCGGATCGAGGAGGGACGGTCTCATGGCGGGAACTTAGGCAGGAATGGTCCTTCCGCAAAGCTGACAACTGCCGATGTCCACGTTATACCCGCCTCGCAAAGGGACTGGATGATGACCGGCACGGCATTTGCGGGCGAGGGATTGGATCAGCGACGGCGCAAGCTGCTGTTCCGTTCGTGGCATCGGGGGATACGCGAGATGGACCTGATCCTCGGCGGTTTTGCGGACACGGGCCTCGCGACCTTGACCGACGCCGAACTCGACCAATATGAGCATTTGCTGGAGTTGCAGGATGCCGACCTGCTCGCCTGGGTCACCGGCACGCAACCCGTCCCCGCCGCATTCGATACGCCCCTTTTGAAGAAGATCATGGCCTCTCGGGCCACCTGAAGACATTGATTTCATGAGCCTGCTCGAAAAAATCGGCCTCCCGAAAGGCCGGACCGGTCAGTTTATCGTCGACGGCGTCGCGGACGGATTCGAGGCCTTCGCGCTCGCGTCCGTCGTTGCGGAAGCCGCGCCCGACGGTCCGGTGCTCTTCGTCGCGCGCGACGGCCAGCGCCTGCCGGCGATCATCGACGCGCTCGCCTTCGTCGCGCCTGATCTGCCGGTGCTGGAATTTCCGGCCTGGGACTGCCTGCCCTACGATCGGGTTTCGCCCGGCGCGGACGCTGCGGCCCGGCGTCTGGATGCGCTGGCGGCGATGGCTGCCTTGCGAAAGGCACCGCACCGGGCCCTAATCCTCACAACCGCCAATTCGCTGCTGCAGCGCGTACCGCCCGCCGAAGTGATCGAGGCGCAGGGTTTTCGGGCCAAGCCCGGCAATCAGGTCAACATGAACGAGTTGATCTCGCGGTTGGAGAAATCCGGCTTCGAGCGCGTGCCGACCGTGCGCGATGTCGGCGAGTTCGCCGTGCGCGGCGGCATCCTCGATCTCTATGCGCCAGGCGCGGACGAGGCGCTGCGGCTCGATTTCTTCGGAGACACGTTGGAGACGATCCGCGCCTTCGATGTCGCGACGCAGCGTACGACCGGTGCACGGCCGCAGGTCACGCTCCAGCCAATGACCGAGGTCACACTGACGCCTGAGACGATCAGCCGTTTCCGGCGCAACTACATCGAGGCGTTTGGCGCGCCGTCTCGCGACGACGGGCTTTACGCGGCCATCAGCGAGAGCAGGCGCTTTGCCGGCATGGAGCACTGGCTGCCCTTCTATTACGAGCGGCTGGACACGCTGTTCGACTATCTCCCGGGCGCTCCGGTTGTGTTCGACCATCTCGCCAAAGAGGCGCTGGACGAGCGCAACAAGCTGATCCTCGACTACTACGAGGCGCGCCGCCAGCAGGCTAGCGCGGCGCTCAAGGAAGCGGTGCCGTACAAGCCGACGCCACCCGGCTTGCTGTACCTGACGCCCGATGACGTCGCTGCTGCGCTCCCCGACCATCTGGCCATCGAGTTCACGCCCTTCGATACGCCCGATGCCGGTCCTCGCAAGGTCCTGCACGCGGGGTCGCGCGCCGGACGCTCCTTTGCTGAGGAACGGGCTGACCCCAACGCCAATGTCTTCCAGGCCGCGGTCGATCACATCTCTTCCGTCCGCGCAGCCAAGCGTCGCGTCGTAGTCGCCGGCTGGAGCGACGGCTCGCTCGACCGGCTGACGCAAATTCTGGTCGAACACAAGCTCGGCAACCTCAAGTCGGTCGCCACGCTGGCCGACATCGAGAAACTCGAGGCCGGGCAGGCGGGCGCGGCCGTTTTGCCGCTGGAGGCCGGTTTCGAGACCGACCGGCTGGTGGTCGTCGCAGAACAGGACATTCTGGGCGACCGGCTCGTGCGGCGCTCCAAGCGACGCAAGAAGGCGTCCGATTTCATTGCCGAGGCGGCATCGCTGTCGGCCGGCGACATTGTCGTGCATGCCGACCATGGCATCGGGCGGTTCATCGGCCTGAAGACGATCGAGGCGGCCGGCGCGCCGCACGATTGCCTCGAAATCCACTACGCTGCGGACGGGCGGCTCTACCTCCCAGTCGAGAACATCGAACTGCTGTCGCGCTACGGGTCGGACTCCGCCGAGGCGCAGCTTGACCGGCTGGGCGGCGGCGCATGGCAATCGCGCAAGGCCAAGCTGAAGCGACGCCTGCTGGAGATGGCGGGCCAACTGATCCGCATCGCGGCAGAGCGCAAGATGCGCACCGCAAAGGCTTTCAACGCGCCGGAAGGACTCTACGGCGAGTTTTCGGCCCGTTTCCCATACGAGGAGACCGACGACCAGCAGAACGCGATCGACGCCGTGCTGGACGATCTGTCGCTCGGCCGTCCTATGGATCGCCTGATCTGCGGCGACGTCGGCTTCGGCAAGACAGAGGTCGCCTTGCGCGCCGCCTTCGTCGCGGCGATGGAAGGCGTGCAGGTTGCGGTCGTGGTGCCGACCACCCTGCTGTCGCGCCAGCACTTCAAGACGTTCTCGCAGCGCTTCGCCGGGCTGCCGATTACGGTGCGACAGGCGTCGCGCCTTGTCGGGACTAAGGAGCTCGCCGAAACCAAGAAAGGGCTTGCCGATGGCACGGTGGACATCGTCGTCGGCACCCATGCGCTGCTCGGCAGCTCGATTTCCTTCAAGAATCTCGGCCTGCTGATTGTCGATGAGGAGCAGCATTTCGGCGTCAAGCACAAGGAGCGGCTGAAGGAACTGAAGAGCGACGTGCATGTGCTGACGCTCTCGGCGACGCCTATCCCGCGCACGCTGCAACTGGCGCTGACGGGCGTACGCGAGCTGTCGCTGATCGCAACGCCGCCGGTTGACCGCATGGCGGTGCGCACCTTCATCTCGCCCTTCGATCCGCTTGTCATCCGCGAGACGCTGCTGCGCGAACGCTATCGCGGCGGCCAGAGTTTTTACGTCGTGCCGCGCATCGCGGATCTGGACGAGGTCGGCAGCTTCCTGCGCGAGCAGGTGCCGGAACTGAAATTCGCCACCGCCCACGGCCAAATGCCGCCCGGCGAACTCGACGACATCATGAACGCGTTCTACGACGGTCAGTACGATGTCCTGCTGTCGACCACGATCGTGGAATCCGGCCTCGACATCCCGACCGCAAACACGCTGATCGTGCATCGCGCCGACATGTTCGGACTGGCGCAGCTCTACCAGCTGCGCGGGCGGGTAGGGCGATCCAAACTGCGCGCATACGCGCTGTTCACCCTGCCTGCCAACCGCAAGCTGACCGATACGGCCGACCGCCGCCTGAAGGTGCTGCAGTCGCTCGATACGCTCGGCGCCGGCTTCCAGCTTGCCAGCCACGATCTGGACATTCGCGGCGCGGGCAACCTGCTTGGCGAGGAACAGTCCGGCCATATCAAGGAAGTCGGCTTCGAGCTCTATCAGCAGATGCTTGAGGAAGCGGTCTCAGAAATCCGCGACACCGGCGAGGCTGTCGATGGCGGCTGGTCGCCGCAGATCACCGTTGGCACGGCGGTTATGATCCCGGAGGGTTATGTACCGGATCTTCAATTGCGCCTGGCGCTCTATCGCCGCCTCGGCGATCTGGAGACACCAGAAGAGATCGACGCGTTCGGGGCGGAGTTGATCGACCGGTTCGGCCCGCTCCCCGACGAGGTCCAGCACCTGCTGAAGATCGTCTTCATCAAGGCACTGTGCCGTCAGGCCAACGTCGAGAAACTGGATGCCGGCCCGAAGGGCGTCGTCATCCATTTCCGCGAGAAGAAGTTCCCCGACCCGGCCGGGCTGGTGCGCTACATCGGCGAACAGGGCTCGCTTGCAAAAATACGGCCGGACCACAGCATCGTCTTCATCCGCGATTGGCCGAATGCCGAGAAGCGGCTGGCCGGCTCCGCTGTGGTGATGACCCAGCTTGCGCGCATGGCGTCGAAGGCAGCCTGATATGCCCGGCGAAACGAACTTGCAGAAACTGCTCGGCTCGATGTCGCCCGAGCTGTTGCCGGATGTATTCGTCTTTGTGACCTTGCCGCAGGAAGCTGCTATACCAGATGGCGTCGCGCCTCTCATGACCTTCCGGGAGAGGGAGGGTCTGACTCTTATCGTTCGAGAAAGCGAGGCGAGGGCGTTTGAACTCCCCTTTGCCTTCCCGAGCCGCATGATCACCCTGAACGTGCATTCCTCGCTGGAGGCCGTAGGGTTCCTGGCCGTCATCACGACGCGGCTCGCTGCGGCCGGAATGGGCGTGAACCCCATTTCCGCCTATTTCCACGACCATCTCTTCGTCCCGTCTGAGCGGGCAGATGAAGCGATGCAGCTGCTTCTGCGATTGGTCGACGACAACAGGAAGTGAACGCCATATTCAACTGACTATAGCGTGACTATCGTGGTAGTCTGGCATGCGGCAAAAGCTGTCGCCGAAAGCAACATTGGAGACCGAAATGAAGATCAGCGCGCGCAACCTGCTCAAGGGCAAGGTTCTGGAGATCACCAAGGGTGCCACCACGGCGCACGTCAAGCTCGACGTTGCCGGAACCAGCGTCACCGCGTCCGTCACGAACGAGGCCGTCGACGAACTGAAGCTCAAGGTTGGCCAGCAAGCCTACGCGGTCATCAAGGCGTCGGATGTGATGATCGCCGTGGACTGATGGTTCGCCTGAACGAGATCCGCGAGAACGAGATCGCGGTCGACGCGCCGGCGCCGACCGACGCAGGGCTGGTATTCATCGGGCGCATCCATACGCCATGGACATCGCGCCTCGAATGTCCACGCCAGGGAAGGGCGGACGGGCCGATGTGCACCGTGGAGGTATTTGACCCGTGGACCGAGGCGCTCGACGGCGTCGAGGCGTTTGAACGGCTGGAAATTCTCTACTGGCTGCACGAGTCCAGGCGCGATCTCGTGAAACAGAGCCCGGCCAATGACGGCACTGTGCGCGGGACGTTCGCGTTGCGAACTCCGGTTCGTCCCAACCCGATCGGAACTTCTGTCGCCACGTTTGTATCTCGCGATGGAAATCGGCTTCTCGTCCGCGGCATGGATTGCCTCGACGGAACGCCGTTGCTCGACCTGAAGCCGGACAGGACGTTGTTCACGCCCATCGCCCCGCCGCAGAAAGGTGATTTCGAAGTCGGCGGCTGAAGGCTACTGCACTTCGATCTTCACGACATCGCGCACGTAGCGCGCGCCGCGCTTGTCGCCGGGCACCACCAGCCTGTATCCTTCCGTATTCGCGATCGGTTCGCCATCTCGACCCGTCGCAAGCTGGATCGGGGCGTTGCCGAAACTCGGATCGATCTCGCCGACCGAGAAAACGATGCGATATCCGTCGCGCCCTTCCACGACGAGGCTGTGCTTCAGTTGTTCGTTGTGGCCCGGCAGTTCGGCGATCCCGCGCGATTGCAGAATGCTCCACAGCAGTGGGCCAGTGTACCTGCCGCGCTCTTCTCCCTTCGACGTCTGGTAACGCACGTTCTGTTCGACAGCAGGAAGGCTTGACAGTTCATCAAAACTCATCACGCCCGTCGTAACTGCCACGCCCGCGATCTCGATCCCGTGCGGCGGCTTGTCCTGTCCCGTTGCGAAGGACGAGAGTGCTACTACCAATGCGAGTGCGGCAACGAAAATCTTCATCGGAAATCGGCCTCGGAGCGATATATCCGAACGTATCGTACGGTGACGCGCCGGACAATGCGGCGCACAAAAAAGGCGCGGTGTCAGCACCGCGCCTTTTCATACCTTTTGGCGAGCCACAGAAACGTGGCTACGGCCTCAGAAGAAGCCGCGCCTCTGCCACCAGCCGCCCTTCTTGGGCTGATCGTCGGCCGGCTTGGCCTGATCTTCGGACAGGGTGGACGAAACGACCGGTTTGGACGGCTCACCGTTGGAAGGCTTGGAAGCGGGAGCGCTTTCCGCCGCTGCCGGAGCGACGATGGGCCCCGGTTCGGCGACAGCCACAGTGGTCTCCTCGACGGCGACCTCGATCGTCGCTGCTGCCTCGGGTTCGGCAACCTTTTTCTTGGCCCTGGAAGCACGCTTCGGCTTCTTCGGCGGCTCTTCAGCCACCGCTTCCGATGCCTCGCCGACAGGCTCGGCTGCAACAGCTTCCACCACTTCTTCCGTCACAGTCTCGGCGACGATTTCAGGCTCCTCGCTCGAATCTCCCAACGAGCCAGCTTCGATGTCCGCCTCTTCACCTTCTCGACGGTTTCGCTTGCCGCCACGCTTGCCGCGACGACGCTTCTTGGCCTGCCCGTCGTCCGCGACCACGGCAGTACCTGCTTCCGCCTCTGCGACAGCTTCGGCCTCGGAACCCTCGACATCCACATCGCGATCGGATTCGCTGGCCGCGAATTCGGCCTCTGCCGATGAAGCGGAAGGGGCGTCGGATTCTGCTACGTGCGGAGCACCGTTCTGGTCGTGCTCGCGATCACGTCCGCCACGCCGACGCCGACGGCGGCGACGCTTGCGGTGACCTTCGTCGCCGTTCTCGCCTTGCCTCTGCTGGTTCTGCTGCGGCCTCTGCTCGACAGCTTCCTCATCCGCCTCGGCTTCGATGACGATATCGTCGTCGTCTTCCTCGATTGGAGGAGGCGCCAGGAACTGGTGTTCCTGGAAGCCAACAGGCTTTTCGGCAACCGCTCCGCGCATGATCATGTAGTGCTGCGAACCGACCGTCTCGTCGACCTCGATGGTGATCGTCAGTCCGAAGCGGGTTTCGAGCTCCGTCAGCGTGCTGCGCTTGTGGTTGAGCACATAGAGCGCCGTCGACGCGGGCGTCTTGACGATGATGTGGTTGCGCGAGTCCTTGAGCAGGAATTCCTCGATGGCACGCACCACCATCAGCGCGACGGACGAATCCGAACGCACATGACCGGTCCCGCCGCAATGCGGGCAGGGCTTCATCGTCGATTCCAGCACGCTTGCGCGGATGCGCTGGCGGCTCATCTCCATGAGGCCGAAATGCGAGATGCGGCCAAGCTGGATGCGCGCCCTGTCGTTCTTCAGATGGTCCTTGAGACGCTTCTCGACCGCGCGGTTGTTGCGGTTCTCCTCCATATCGATGAAGTCGATGACGATCAGACCCGCAAGGTCGCGCAGGCGCAATTGACGGGCGACTTCCTCGGCTGCCTCGAGGTTGGTGTGGAGCGCCGTCTCCTCGATCGAATGCTCGCGCGTCGAGCGTCCCGAGTTGACGTCGATCGAGACGAGAGCCTCGGTCTGGTTGATGATGAGGTAGCCGCCGCTCTTAAGCGTCACCTGCGGTTGCAGCATCTTGTCGAGCTGGGCCTCGACGCCGAAACGGGCGAAGAGCGGGGTCGTCTCGCGATGGGGCTGGACGACCTTCGCGTGGCTCGGCATCAGCATCCGCATGAAGTCTTTTGCTTCGCGATAGCCCTCGTCGCCGGCGACCAGAATCTCGTCGATATCCTTGTTGTAGAGGTCACGCACGGACCGCTTGATCAGCGAGCCTTCCTCGTAGACGAGGGAAGGGGCCGACGATTTCAGGGTCAGCTCGCGGACATTGTCCCAGAGCCGCATCAGATATTCGTAGTCGCGCTTGATCTCCGCCTTGGTGCGGCTCTCGCCGGCCGTGCGCAGGATGACACCCATGCCCTGCGGCACCTCCAGGTCGGAAACGACTTCCTTCAGCCGCTTGCGGTCCTGGGCATTGGTGATCTTGCGGGAGATACCCCCGCCGCGCGCCGTGTTCGGCATCAGCACGGAATAGCGGCCGGCTAGCGACAGGTACGTGGTCAGCGCAGCGCCCTTGTTGCCGCGCTCTTCCTTGACGACTTGCACGAGCAGGATTTGCCGGCGCTTGATGACTTCCTGGATCTTGTAATGGCGACGCGGTGGCTTGCGACGATTGCGCACTTCCTCAAGCGCATCTTCCGCGCCGACGGATTCCACCTCGTGTTCGTGTTCGTCGTCGTGATGCGCGGCGTGGACTTCCTCGACCACTCCGCGGGCATCGCTCTCCGCGTCACCCTCTTGGCTGTCCGACGGTGAGGGCAGCTTTTCCGAGATGACATCGACCTCGACTTCCGCCGCGATCGACTTCGGGCCGCCTTCCTCGGGCTTGTCCTCGTCCTCGGCTGCCGAGCCGTTTGCATCGCCTTCCGGTTCGACCGCCGGCTCCGCTACGACCTCATCGAGCGCTTCGTCGACAGTAGCGGACGCCTCTTCGGTGGACTGTTCTTCGTCGTGAGGAACCTCTTCGGTTGCGGTGGCTCCCGCTTCGGCTGCCACCTTGGTTCCTTCATCGCCCCTGTCGCGGCTGCGACCGCCGCGCCGACGCCGGCGATTGCCGCGGCTGCGCTCGCGTTCCTCGCCGTCCTCGTCCTCGTCGTCTTCCTCCTCGGCCTCTGCGCGCAGCAGCGCCTGACGGTCGGCAACAGGGATCTGGTAATAGTCCGGGTGGATTTCGCTGAAGGCGAGGAAGCCGTGACGGTTCCCGCCATATTCGACAAAGGCAGCCTGAAGCGACGGCTCTACGCGGGTGACCCGCGCAAGATAGATATTTCCTTTGAGCTGCTTCTTGTCCTGTGATTCGAAATCGAATTCTTCGATACGGTTACCGCGAACGACGACAACCCGTGTTTCCTCCGGGTGGGAGGAGTCGATAAGCATCTTGTTGGGCATTATGAGTTTTCCCTCCGGCGGCCATCGACCGTCGCGTCAGGGAAAAAGCCCTGCGCCGCGTGCCTGATGGGATGCCGGAAATTGTGTCCGAGCGGAGCTGGCTTTCAGCCATGGCGGTGCCGCCCGCGGCCAAAACGGCGCGGTATCCTGCGGACCTTTCCATGATATTATTCGAAGCCATGCTTCCCTAGCGGAACCCTTTGAACCTAAGCCCGGCCTGGCCGGACCAGCTTGTTTGCTCTCGATGAGCCGGCGCGGATCCTTCGTCTTCCGGCCGTATTGCTTTGCGACAGGGACTCCGCGCCACCGGGGCGCCCTGACGAAATCCTCAGGGATCAGCCATGCCTTCATCGCCAGCTGCGATTGGAGCCGCCTTTGTCCGCCGTCAGACTAACCTTTGGGAGTGGCGGAGGGGTTCCGGGCATATAATGATCCAGCACCGCTTTTATGATTTGGCGAAGTTTTAGGCAACCCTGATTTCTGACGCCGGCAAGTCAAATGGATAGATCAGCAGCAGATTGGTTTTTTCGACTTTATATCGACTAACCATTTGATTTTATTAAAGACGCTTGCTTAAGCCGGAAGTTCGCCGCGTTTCTTGGCTTCCGCGATCTGCTGTATCGCATCGGCCAGCGTGGCGGTTTCCTGTGCTCCCATGACCGCATATTTGCCCTCGAGCAGGAAACAGGGAACGCCCGTTATGCCCATCCGCGAGGCCGTCGCCGCCTCTTCGGTGACCGCGCTCCGGTCAGAGTCGCTGGCAAGCAGGCTGCCCACCACGGGTCCGTCCATGCCGCTGTCTTGCGCCGCTTTAACGAGGACGGTGTGGTCGCCGATATTATGGCCCTGCTCGAAATAGAGCCGGAAAAGTTGTCGGACCAGTTTGTTCTGTACATCCGGCCCGGTCGCGCCGGCCCAGCGAATCACGCGGTGGGCATCGAGCGTATTGGGCGCCACCTTGATGGCGTCGAAATCGTAGTCGATGCCGACGGCCTTTCCGAGTTCCTCGAGTCGGATATGCGCGTCTCGCAAGCGAGACTCGTCGCCGAACTTGGCCTTCATATACGCCTTACGATCCATGCCTGCGGCCGGAATCGTCGGATCGAGCTGATAAGGCCGCCACGCGACAGCGACATCAACGTCGGGCGAGGCGGCAATCGCTGCGTCGAGCCGCTTCTGCCCGAGGAAACACCAGGGGCAGACGACGTCTGAGACCACGTCGATCCGGATCGTTTGTCGTTCGGACACCTCGGAACCTCTCAATTTGCCTGATACCACCATGTCGGCAACTGCGCGCCCTGCAATGGCACGACCTCTGGCCGCTCTATGCGCTTCCAGCGGGCGATCCACTGCTCCGGCTTGAAATAGAGCGGAACCACGTATGCGCCACTCAGAAGAACGCGATCGTAGGCCCGAACCGCGTCCACGAAATCCTCACGGGTGCGGGCATTGATCAGCGCCTCGATCATCGCATCGACCGCGGGATCGGCGACGCCGGCATAATTGAAGGTGCCCGGTTTTTCCTTTGACGACGAGCCCCAACGGTTCAGTTGCTCCACGCCCGGCGAAAGCGACGCCGTGTAGTTGAAGAACATGGCATCGAAATCATAGTTGATCTGCCGCTGCAGGAACTGCGCCGCATCGACCGAGCGGATGGACACGTCGATGCCGAGCTTGCCTAGCGTCTGCTGGTAGGCGACGGCGACCTGCTGGTTCTCGTTGCTTTTCAGCATGATCTCGAAGGCGACAGGCTTTCCATCAGGCGCAAGAAGGCGACCGTCCTTCAGCACGTAACCCGCTTTTTTCAGCTTTTCGAAACCGGCGCGCATAAATGCGCGGTCCAGCCCACTGCCGTCGGATACAGGCGGCGTCCAACCGTTCGCCATGATTTCGGGCGTCACGGCGTCAGCAAATGGTGCCAGCAGGGCCCTTTCATTTTCGCTCGCCGGCCTGTCGGCGGAGGACAGATCCGAGTTGTCGAAAAAGCTGCGGGTGCGGGTGTAGGAGCCGGAAAACAGCGTACGGTTTGCCCATTCGAAGTCGAACAGATCGATCAGCGCGGCGCGTAGCGCCGTATCCTCAAACACTGGCCGCCTCGTGTTCAGCACGATACCGAGCATTCCCGACGGCAGCCTCGTCTTTATCGTTTCCTTGACGATGTCGCCGCGCGTCACGGCCGGGAAATCATATTGGCTGGCCCAGCGCCCGCTGTTTTCATCGAGGAAAACGTCGACCAGCCCCTTCTTGAAGGCCTCGAACATCGCGTTCTCTTCACGGAAATAG
Organism: Mesorhizobium sp.; assembly: GCF_016793485.1. Lineage (GTDB taxonomy): Bacteria > Pseudomonadota > Alphaproteobacteria > Rhizobiales > Rhizobiaceae > Mesorhizobium_K. The sequence continues at coordinate 52,379 of NZ_JAEULZ010000010.1, forward strand.
GTCAGCGTGATCGTGTCGTAGTTGTCGAAGCCGCGCTTGGACGGGATATCCTTCGCCCAATAGTCGGGATTCCTGCGGAACGTCAGGGAATCGCCGGCCTTGACTGACTCCAACCGGTAGGGGCCGCTGCCGATCATCGGATTGAGCGTCGACTTGTCGAAGCTGTCGGCGTTGATCGCATGCTGCGGTAGAACCGGGAACAGACCGAGGATAAGGGGCAGTTCGCGGTCCGGCCGCTTGAACGAGAAGCGGACGCCGTTCGTCCCGACCTTTTCGACCTTCTCGACCTTGGCGGCGGTGACGCCGTAACGCGGAAAACCCTTCTCCGCGAGAAGGTTGAAGGTGAAGATCACGTCCTCGGGCTTTACCGGCTCGCCATCGGAGAATTTGGCGCGCTCGTCCAGCGTGAATTCAACAAATGTCCGCTCGTCATCCGTCTCGATTGATTTTGCCAGAAGCGGATAAAGCGAAAACGGCTCATCAGCCGAACGCATCATCAGCGTCTCGAAGACATTGTTGCCGAAGACGAGGTCGATGCTGCCCCGCGCGCCACTGCCCTGAACGATGAACGGATTGATGCTGTCGAAGGTGCCAGGCCATGCATAATTGATGGTGCCGCCCTTCGGGGCTTCCGGATTGGCGTATGGGAAATACGCGAAATCGGCGGGCAATGCCGGCTCGCCATGCATGGCGATGGCGTGCGATGGCTGCGCCGCGGCCACGCCCGTCAGTATCGCATATATGCCCAGGAACAGGCTGATCAGCATGCGTGCCATAGGAAGTCTTCCGCGTCCTGGCCGGATCGGGGGCCGGGTTGATTCGTGGCCGGAACCCTACCACGCGTCGGGCGCATGCCGGTCAGCTTGCCTGAAAATTGATCTCTCTGGCCATGCCCGGACTGGATTCACGCGGGGCGTCGGTGTAGACGCTGGCAAAGTCATCCTGTTGCCTCATTTGGCCAACAGGTAGCACGCATGGACGGCGTTGGCCGCTCTTCCGGATCAGTTGAGAGGAATCGAACGAGATGACAAGCCTGAAAACCGACGCTTACCGTGTCTCGGTGATGGCCGCCGGTGTCGTGGGCGTGCTTGCCGCCGGGCTTCTGCCTGTCGCGGCCCAGCAACAGCAGCAGCCGCAGATTCCGAAAGGCTGGTTCAAGGCCTGCGCCAAGCAGGAAGATGTCGACATCTGCAACGTCCAGAACATCATGACCGCAAATACCGGTCAGGTCATCACCGGAATCAGCCTGCTCGAACTCAAGGGGAAGGTGAACCGCAAGGTCTTTCAGGTAACCGTTCCCACTGGCCGCCTCGTACCTCCCGGCATCGGCCTGCAGATCGACGGCGGCAAGGCCCAGAAGCTGGATTACGTGCTCTGCTTCCCCGACCGTTGCATCGCCGAGGCCCAGCTTTCCGACCAACTCGTCGGCTCGTTCAAGAAGGGCACCGAGTTGACGCTGACCTCCGTCAATTCGCAGAACCAGGCCAATCCGGTGAAGGTGTCGCTGGCTGGCTTCACCGCCGCCTTCGACGGTGCGCCGCTGCAGCAGTCCGACATCGAGGACCGCCAGAAGAAGCTTCAGGAGTTCGTGGCGAAGAACAACGAGGACTTCGCCAAGAAACTCAAGGAAGAGCAGGACAAGGCCAAGGCGGCGAACTGATCGGCGCCTTACTGGTGAGAAAAAAAGCGGGGCAGGACCCCGCTTTTTTGTTGCCCGGAAAGCCGGAAGATCAGTGGCGCGTGCGCACCTTTGGCGCGTACTGTCCGTCCGACCCCAGGTCGAACAGTTCCTGCAACTGCGGATGCCTCACGGGCTCGCCTGAATCGTCCTCCAGCAAATTCTGCTCGGAGACGTAGGCGATATATTCCGACTCCGAGTTCTCCGCGAGCAGGTGATAGAATGGCTGGTCCTTGCGCGGACGCACATCCTTCGGAATTGCCTCGTACCATTCCTCGGTGTTGTTGAACTGCGGATCGACATCGAAGATGACGCCCCGAAACGGGAACAGCCGGTGGCGCACCACCTGGCCGATTGCAAACTTAGCTGTCTTTATATCGTTCATGATCCAAGCCTTGCGTCATATTTGGCGCAGTGCAACATGCAATTCAATCCCGGAGGCTCTTTGTGCAAGGGAACTGTGAGGCCGATAGCGCCCCGCAGCGGCAGGAAAAGTTGTAGATGCTGGATGTCATCGGCCTTGTGCTGCCGTTTTTCGGATTGATTTTCCTCGGTTTTTTCGTAGCACGCATCACCCGACAGCCGGTCGAGGCGCTCGGCTGGATGAATACGTTCATCGTCTATGTAGCCTTGCCAGCGCTGTTCTTCCAATTGCTGGCAAAGACGCCGTTCGAGCAACTGACGGAATGGACGTTCATCCTCGGCTCGGTGCTGTCGACCTATTTCATCTTCACGCTGATGTTTGCCGGATCGAGGCTGATCGAAGGAAGCAGCATCGCGGAATCCACCATCAAGAGCCTCGCGGCCGCCTACGGAAACATCGGGTACATGGGGCCGGGACTGGCGTTGCTGGTGTTCGGCCCCGAGGCTGCGGTGCCGGTTGCGCTGATCTTCTGCTTCGAAAACATCCTTCATTTCGCCGTCGCGCCGATGATGATGGCGCTCTCTGGTGGCGAAACGCAGCCGCCAGCCCAACTCCTAATGGGCGTCCTGCGCAAAATCGTCCTGCACCCGTTCATCATCGCGACCGCCGTCGGCGTCGCAGCCGCATATTTTCAGTTTCGACCGCCGCTACCAGTCGAGCACCTGCTGGAATATCTCTCTGCCGCAGCCGCCCCTTGCGCGCTCTTCGCCATGGGCGTGACGCTGGCGCTGCGGCCACTGAAGCGGGTGCCGAAGGAACTCGGCCCCATCGCCTTCCTCAAGCTGATCCTGCACCCGCTGGTCTGCTATGTCGTGCTGAGTTGGGTCAGCAATTTCTCGGAAATCTGGCTGTTTTCCGCTGTTCTGCTGGCAGCGCTGCCCACGGCAACCAACGTCTTCGTGCTTGCGCAGCAATATCATGTCTGGGTCGAGCGGGCCTCTGCAAGCATACTGCTCACGACCTGCTTTTCGGTCGCGACGGTAACCGGGCTCATCTACCTGATCAGCAGCGGGACGCTACCGCCCGACCTGTTCCCGTAGGTCATTGAAGACGCGAGCCAGCCCGCTGCCGGGCTGGAGTCCTTCGCGCATGAAGAGCGCGCGGAGCGGGGCAAAACCGCCCACGGTGCCGAGCGCCAGGCTTCGAGCGAGTTGCGCCGGCAACATGCCAGACAGCAGCGAGACGTTCAGCAGATTGACTGCAGCCGAGCGGGCAAGCACGTCCGGCCTGCGGCGACGATCATAATCGTCGAGCGCGATTTTCGAGCCACAATCACTCGTATTTTTTTCAATCACATCAATAAGATCGCGAACATCTCTAATGCCAAGGTTTAATCCTTGTGCGCCGATCGGCGGAAATACGTGCGCAGCTTCTCCGACCAACGCCACCCGACTTCGTGCGAAGCGCGCCGGTAGCGTTGCGCCGAGTGGATAGACCTGTCGGCCTGGCTCGATGGTTACGCGCCCGAGCAGCGACTGCATCTTCTCTTCGACCAAGGCGGACAGAGCGTCGTCCGAAATTTCGGACAGCTCCCGGGCTTTTTCCGGCTTGAGGACCCAGACGAGGCTCGATCGGTTGCCAGGCAGCGGAACCTGCGTGAAGGGGCCTGTTTCCGTGTGGAACTCGGTCGAGATGAAGCCGTGGCCGCGCGCATGCGAAAAATTGAGGACCAATGCAGCCTGCGGATAGGAGCGACCTGTCGTCTTGATGCCTGCAGCATCGCGCGCCGGCGAATGCCTTCCGTCCGCTGCAACCACCAGCGGCGCCTCGACCTCCGAACCGTCGTTGAGCCGCGCCGTCACTTCATTCTCGCCGATTGCCCAGGACTCGACCAGACTACGTCGCCACTCGATAGCCGGGTGCTTCGAGACCGCAGCTTCGAGAATGGCGTTCAGGTCGCGGTTCGGCATGTTCAGCCCGAACCGCTCCTCGCCAATTTCGGCAGCGCGGAACGTCACGACCGGACTGCGGACAAGACGCCGCGTGGCATCCACGATGCGCATCACCTTCAGCGGAGCCGCGCGCGGCTCCAGAGAACCGAGCACACCCAGTCGGTCGAGAAACGCCAACGCAGGCGTCATCAGTGCGGTGGTGCGGCCGTCCGAGGTAGAAGCGGGCGGGCCGACGAGTGTCACGGGCACTCCGATGGTGCCCAACGCCAGCGCGGCAATCAGGCCGGCCGGACCCGTGCCTGCCACGATGACCGATCGGTCGCCCATGCTCATATTGTCCATGACCTTAGCTATAGGCAGGCCGCCCGGTTCGATCAATGCGACCGTGAGACGCCATCGGGAAGTCGGATCGTTGTGGGTGGATTGCGGCACGACACGGCTTGTGCCTGACGCAAGCCTGCTATTACTGTCACGACCATCTCGCCGGCCTCATGGTCGACGCCACAAGGGGGGCTCGGGCGGCCGTTGAAACCCAGAAGAAAAGTCACATGGCCGCAGGCCCGCGCCTTTTCGGTCCATCTGCTGACCGCATCCGGTTCGTTTCTGGCGTTCCTGTCTCTCGTGGCCGCAAGCGAAGAACGCTGGACCGCGATGTTCTGGTGGCTGGGTTTGGCCCTCTTCGTCGATGGCATCGACGGTCCGATCGCGCGCAAGCTTGACGTGAAGGAGGTCTTGCCGACCTGGTCCGGCGAACTTCTCGACAACATTATCGACTACGTCACCTACGTCCTGATCCCCGCCTTCGCGCTCTACCAGTTCGGGCTGATGGGCGAGGGGCTCTCCTTCCTGTCCGCAGCGATCATCGTCGTGTCGAGCGCCGTCTACTATGCCGACACTGGCATGAAGACGAGGGAGAACTTCTTCAAGGGCTTCCCCGTCGTCTGGAACATGGTGGTCTTCACGCTCTTTGTCATCGAGCCCGGCGAGTGGGTGTCCTTCGCCGTGGTGCTGACGGCAGGTATCCTCACTTTCGTTCCGGTGTTTTTCCTGCATCCGGTGCGGGTCAAGCGACTGCGTCCGCTCAATCTCGGCGTGACATTGGCATGGTGCGCTTTCGGGGCGCTGGCGCTGGCGGAATCCTACCTTGCCCAGTTCTACACGCAGATCGGCGTGCTGGCTGAAAACGTCAGCGCCTTCACCAAGATCGGCATCGGCGTCACCGGCGTCTACCTTTTCTGCATTGGCGGCATCATGCAGCTTTTTCCCAAACTCGGCGCGAAACCCGAGGCCCAGGAGGCCTGAATGTCGAAGGCGATCCGCATCCACGCCCATGGCGGCCCTGAGGTCCTTTCCTGGGAGGACGACAACCCAGGCAGCCCCGGGCCAGGTCAGGCGCTGGTTCGCCAAACCGCAATCGGGCTCAATTTCCTCGATACGTACTATCGTACCGGCCTTTACGCCGCTCCGAACGGCCTGCCGCTCATCGCGGGTGCCGAAGCCGCCGGAACGGTAGTCGAGGTTGGAGAGGGCGTCGACTGGCTAAGGCCCGGCGACCGTGTCGCCTATTTCACGGCGATCGGCGCCTATGCGCAGGAGCGCGTGGTCGCAGCCGACAGGCTGGTGAAAGTCCCGGACGGCATATCGGAGGAACTCGCAGCCGCCATGATCCTGAAGGGCATGACGGCCGAGTTCCTGCTCAGGCGTACATTCGCGGTGAAGCCCGGCGACACCCTCCTCTGCCACGCGGCGGCTGGCGGTGTCGGCCTCATCCTCGGCCAATGGGCGAAGCATCTCGGGGCGAATACGATCGGCACCGCCGGCTCACCGGAAAAGGTCGAGCTAGCCCGGGCGCATGGCTACGATCACGTCATCAACTACCGCGAGCAGGATTTCGTCGCCGAAGTGAAGAAGATCACAGGCGGCAGGATGTGCGACGTCGTCTACGACTCCGTCGGCAAGGATACGTTTCCGGGTTCGCTCGACTGTCTGCGGCCTCTCGGCATGTTCGTCTGCTTCGGCCAGTCGTCCGGGCCGGTCCCACCCTTCAGCCTGTCTATGCTGGCCCAGAAAGGTTCGCTTTTCGCGACCCGGCCTACTCTCTTCACCTACACGGCCAAGCGTGAGGATTTGGAAAAGGGCGCAGCCGCGCTGTTCGACGTGGTCCTGTCGGGCAAGGTCGAGGTCCGGATCAACCAGCGTTACGCCCTGCAGGATGCCGCGCGTGCCCATGCCGACCTCGAAGGACGCAAGACGACCGGCGCGACCATTCTGATTCCGTGAACAATCGTCCGCGTTGCCCTCGAAAAACTTGAAAATCTTTCAAGGCTCGTCCTAGTTTGCGTTGCAACAAGACGACGGCTACGATGCCCTTGGGAACAAAAGAACATAACTGGCTAAAAGTCCGGGAGGCACGGTGAGTGCTGATACCGCCGCGGTGAACCTGCTCGAGGTTCGCGGCCTCACGAAGATTTTCGGATCGCTGAAGGCTTGCGATGCGGTCGACCTGACCATTCGCAAGGGCGAGATTCACGCGTTGCTCGGCGAGAACGGCGCCGGCAAGTCGACGCTGGTCAAGATGCTGTTCGGTTCGCTGGAGCCTTATTCGGGCGAAATCCGCTGGAACGGCCAGCCGGTCAAGATCGCCAACCCGAACGCCGCCAGAAAGCTCGGCATCGGCATGGTCTTTCAGCATTTCTCGTTGTTCGAAGCGCTGTCGGCGGCTGAGAACATAGCGCTGTCGCTGGACGACCAGACGCCGATCTCGACCATCGCCGCCAAGGCGCAGGCGTTGTCCTACAGCTACGGTCTGCCGCTCGACCCTTACTCCCTGGTCGGCGACCTCTCTGTCGGCGAGCGCCAGCGTATCGAGATTATCCGCTGCCTGCTACAGACGCCGGACCTGATCATCCTCGACGAACCGACATCCGTGCTGACGCCGCAGGAAGCGGACAAGCTCTTCGAGACGCTGGAGCGGCTTCGCGCCGAGGGCAAGTCGATCCTCTATATCTCGCACCGCCTCGAAGAGGTGAAGCGCATGTGCGATGCTGCCACCGTGATGCGCCATGGCAAGGTGGTCGCGCATTGCGACCCCCGGCAGGAAACGGCGGCGTCGCTGGCGCGCATGATGGTGGGCAGCGAGGTTCATGCTGTCGTGCGCGCGCCGATCGAAGGCATCGAGACGGCCGAGGCACTGCTCGAGGTCAGGAACCTCAGCCGCAAGCCCGCGACCCCTTTCTCCATGCCGCTGAAGAATATCTCGCTCAATGTCAGGGCCGGAGAGGTCATCGGCATCGCTGGCGTGGCGGGCAACGGGCAGGGGGAGTTTTTCGAGGCCGTATCGGGCGAAGCCATGCAACTGGAGGCCGGCACGGTCCGTATCCGCGGCCAGGATGCCGGAAAGCTTTCCATCACCGGCCGCCGGCTGCTCGGCGCCGCCTTCGTTCCTGAAGAACGGCTCGGGCATGGCGCCGCGCCGCGCATGAAGCTTTCGGAAAACCTGTTCCTGTCCCGCTATGCCACGGACAGCAAGGCCTTCCTGGGCCCCGGCGGTGTCGTCAAGGAAAGCGCCATCGACGCGGCCACACAGCGCATTGTCCAGGAGATGGACGTCCGGAAAAGCGCGCGCGACCCCGAAGCGGCGGCGCTCTCGGGCGGCAATCTGCAGAAATTCATCATCGGACGCGAGCTGGACCGCCGCCCGACCGTCATGGTGGTCAACCAGCCGACATGGGGCGTGGACGCCGGCGCGGCGGCCAAGATCCGGCAGTCGCTGATCGAGCTCGCGCGATCTGGATCGGCCGTACTGGTCATCAGCCAGGATCTCGACGAGCTGTTCGAGATATCCGACGCAATCTCGGTCATGCACAACGGCGAACTGTCCAGGCCGCTTCCACGCGCCGAGGCGACGCTGGAGAAGATCGGCCTCTTGATGGGCGGTGCCGAGCCGGGGCATGTCGACCACGGGCTGGAGAGCGTCTGATGCGCATCGAGCTCGTACGGCGTCCGCAGCATTCGGCGCTCTTTTCGGCCCTGTCGCCCTTCATCGCGCTCGGGCTGACGCTGGTCGCCGGCGCCATCATGTTCTCGGTTCTGGGCAAGAACCCGGTCGAGGCGCTTTATTACTATTTCATCGATCCGCTGACGGGCATCTGGGACCCGAGCAATCGTTGGCAGTTGCATGAACTGGCCATCAAGGCGGCCCCGCTGATCCTGATCGCGGTCGGTCTGTCGGTCTGCTACCTCTCCAACAACTGGAACATCGGGGCCGAGGGCCAGTTCATAGCCGGCGCCATCGTCGGCTCGTTCATACCGGTGGTGTTTCCGGGCTTCCATTCATGGATCGTGTTGCCGCTGATGTTGATCCTTGGCATGGCAGGTGGCGCGGCCTATGCCGCGATACCGGCCTTCTTCAAGGTCAGGTTCAACACCAATGAAATCCTGACCAGCCTGATGCTCGTCTATGTGGCGCAGCTCTTCAACGACTGGCTGGTACGCGGCATCTGGCGCAATCCGGAAGGCATGAGCTTCCCCGGCACGATCCGCTTCAGCGAATGGGCCATCCTGCCGCAAATCTGGCCCGACTCCGGACGCGCGCATTGGGGTTTCGTCTTCGCGCTCGTCGCCGCCGTCGTTGTATGGTTCATGCTCTCGAAGACGCTGAAGGGGTTTGAGGTAAAAGTACTCGGACAAAGCCCAAGGGCAGGGCGCTTCGCGGGCTTCTCCTCCGGAAAGGTCGTATTTTTCGCCTTCCTTCTCTCCGGCGCGCTTGCCGGTCTTGCCGGCATCAGCGAGGTTGCCGGTCCCATCGAGCACCTGAACGAGAAGATTTCGATCGGCTACGGATTCACCGCGATCATCGTCGCGTTCCTCGGCCGGCTCAACCCGCTCGGCATCGTGGCCGCGGGCATTATCCTCGCGCTCACCTATCTCGGTGGCGAGTCCGCGCAGATTGCGATCGGCGTTTCCGACAAGGCCGTACGCGCGTTCCAGGGCATGCTGCTATTCTTCGTTCTCGCCTGCGACACGCTGATCCATTACCGCATCCGGTTTGTCGGCGCGCCGGCAATGAAGGCCGAAAGCGGCAAGGCGGGGACTGCCTGACATGATCGAGCAGATACTCATCACGATCGCCACCGCCGCAACGCCCCTGCTGATCGCCGCGATCGGCGAACTGGTGGTCGAGCGGTCGGGCGTGCTCAACCTCGGTGTCGAAGGCATGATGATCATGGGCGCCGTCACAGGCTTCGGCGTGGCGCTCACCACCGGGTCGCCATGGCTCGGCGTCTTCGCGGCAATCCTGGTCGGTGCGCTGTTCTCGCTGCTGTTCGGGTTCCTGACGCTGACATTGGTGACCAATCAGGTCGCGACCGGCCTGGCGCTGACGCTGCTCGGCCTCGGCCTTTCAGGGATGATCGGCGAGGCCTTCGTCGGCCAGCCCGGCGTCAAGCTGGCCGCCATATACATTCCAGGCCTGACCGACATCCCATTCGTTGGCAGGCTGCTCTTCGGGCAGGATCCGCTGTTCTACGTCTCGATCCTGCTCACCGTTGGCGTCGCCTGGTTCCTGTTCAGGACACGCGCGGGCCTGACGCTCCGCTCCGTCGGCGACAATCACGGCTCGGCGCACGCGCTCGGCATCAATGTCATTGGAATTCGCTATTTGGCTGTGATGTTCGGTGGCGCCTGCGCCGGGCTTGCCGGTGCGTTCCTGTCGCTGGTCTATACAACGCAATGGATCGAGAACATGAGCGCGGGGCGCGGCTGGATCGCGCTGGCGCTGGTGGTGTTTGCATCCTGGCGACCGCTGCGCGTTCTTGCCGGCGCCTATCTGTTCGGCGCGGTTTCGATCGGCCAGCTTCATGCGCAGGCGTTGGGCATAGGCATACCCTCGCAACTGCTCTCCGCGCTTCCTTATCTGGCTACAATCCTCGTTCTTGTTCTAATCTCGCGGAACAGGCGGCTGACTATGATCAACACACCGGCTTCACTGGGGCGGCCGTTCGTGCCAGATCGCTAGACAAACATAAAGACGGGAAGAGACCCCAAAGAAAGAACCTCAAGAGGATCATCACTATGAAAACCAGATTTCTGACACTTGCAGCCGCGGCGGCAGCGCTCGCCTTCGGCACGATAGCCGCGGAGGCCAAGGTCAAGGCTTGCTTCATCTATGTCGGCCCGATAGGCGACTTCGGCTGGTCCTATCAGCACCATCAGGGCGCGCTCGAGGCGCAGAAGGCGCTCGGCGGCGAGGAGCAGGTCGAACTCGCTTATCTCGAAAGCGTGCCGGAAGGCGCCGACGCCGAGCGCGCCCTCGAGCGTTTCGCGCGGTCGGGCTGCAACATCATCTTCACGACGTCCTTCGGCTACATGGACGCCACCAACGCCGTGGCGAAGAAGTTCCCCGACGTGAAGTTCGAGCACGCCACGGGCTTCAAGCGCGAATCGCCCAACGTCTCGACCTATAACTCGAAGTTCCACGAAGGCCGCTACGTCCAGGGAATCATCGCCGCCAAGATGTCGAAGGCTGGCGTCGCGGGCTACATCGCTTCCTTCCCGATCCCGGAAGTCGTGATGGGCATCAATTCCTTCCTCCTCGGCGCGCAGTCGGTCAATCCGGACTTCAAGGTCAAGGTCGTCTGGGCCAACACCTGGTTCGACCCCGGCAAGGAAGCCGACGCAGCCAAGGCGCTGATCGACCAGGGCGTCGACATCATCACCCAGCACACGGACTCGACCGCACCGATGCAGGTAGCCAGTGAGCGTGGCATCAAGGCGTTCGGCCAGGCGTCCGACATGATCAAGTTCGGCCCGGAGACGCAACTCACCTCGATCGTCGATGACTGGGGTCCGTACTACACCAAGCGCATCAAGGCCGTTGCCGACGGAAACTGGGAACAGATCGACGTCTGGGGCGGCATGAAGGACGGCCACGTCGTCATGGCTCCCTACACGAACATGCCCGACGACGTGAAGGCCGCGGCGGAAGCTGCGCAGGCCAAGATCACCTCCGGCGAGTTGAACCCCTTCACCGGGCCGATCAACAAGCAGGACGGGACCGAATGGCTGAAGGCTGGCGAGGTCGCGCAGGACGGCGTGCTTCTCGGCCTCAACTTCTATGTCGCCGGCGTGGACGACAAGCTGCCGCAGTAAGCGACAGGTGCATCGCAGACGGGAAGGGCGCCTTCGGGCGCCCTTTTTCATGATTGCACTGCGCAGAGAGGCCTGGATATGAAACTTGTGCTATGTATTCTTTTCCATAATAACTTACATTTACGCGGCTGCTATTTCGTGCCAAATTTTTTCGGTAGTCATGATAGGAGAATAATATGAAGACTCTTGCTTTCGTATCATTCTTTCTACTGCTGATCGCGGCACCAACCTCTGCTGACGAGAAAGTTCCGCTTTTGAAGATTGGCATGCCAAAAGGGGAACAGAATTTTACCCCGATCCCGACAAGAGATTTGCTTAAAATCTCTTGCACTGCGGATTTTGATCCATGCGCTAGCGCATCCGAATGCTGCTCCGCGGGAGCAGAATGCACAAAAGTTGGTGGAAATCGCGAAAACGTATGTTGGCCAAAAACCTAGAGCGGTAGGTTAGCCTATAGGCTCCAGCGTCCAGACTCTTGTCGGCCCCTTGCCCTTCACCTCGATCGTCGCCGGCCCGCTGAAAGCAAAAGCGTCGCCGAGCGCCGTTCGCACTTCGTCCGAAACGGTGATCCTGTTCGCCGTTCCGGATGCCTCCAGCCGGCTCGCAGTGTTGACCGTGTCGCCCCAAACGTCGAAGGCGAACTTCGCCTGTCCGATGACACCGGCGGTGACGGGGCCGGCATGCAGGCCCATGCGCAGGCTGAGCGGCTTGCCGTCTGGCGTAAGCACTTTGGCGGCTTCGGCCTGCATTTCGAGCGCGGCTGCCGTCATGCGCTTCAAGTGATCGGAATCTGGGTTCGGCAACCCTCCGGCGACCATGTAGCAGTCGCCGATCGTCTTGATCTTTTCAAGTCCATGGCGCGCGACGATGGAGTCGAAGCGCTGATAGAGGTCGTTCAGCATCGTTACGACCTCGGTTGAGGAAAAGCGTGAGGAGAGGGGCGTGAAGCCCACGACATCGGCGAAGAGCAGGCTAGCCTGGGCATAGGTATCGGCTATCGGGCTTTCGCCTGCGAGCTTGCGATCTGCGATGACCGGCGGCAGCATGTTGTAGAGCATCGACCGTATCTCCTCCTGCGCAGCGATCAGGTCCAGTTGTCTGAGCCAGGCTACGCGTTGGGTGCGGTCGAGAAGGTAGAAACCCAGACCGGCAAACGTAGCGGTCGTCAGCATCCACGCCGATTGATAGATGATGTCGACCGCCGACTGCGGCCTCAGATAGATAACCGCCAAGTAGTAGAAAGCGATCGCTACCGCCGCCAGCCTGACACCCTCCCAGAAGGTGACGCCGACAAGCGCGAACGCCATGACCGCAGTCATGGTGAAGACGGTGGCCGGCGTGAAATGCTCGGCGATCTCAGGGGTCGTATAGGCCGTCAGGAAAAGAAGAACGCAGAAATTCACGAGAAGGATCAGCACCCCGACTGTTTCGACCCAACGGCCGGGTTTCAGCAGGAAGTGCAGCCCGAACATGCCAAGCATCCATACGAAAGCGACTCTTGTGGTCAGTTCGATGATTTGGGCCGGCTGTTCGTCCAGGAGCAGACCCAGCACGATGAACGCGGCCCAGGCGATGGCCCCGGCCAGTGCGCTGATACGGCCGGCCACGTACCGGGAGCGGAGCCGCGCGTCGTGGTAGTGGCGCTCCAGCGTCCGATCGGCAAAACGCAACGTGACCGGGTGCATCGTCTGTTGACGCATCGGAAATGCGCCCGGTCTCACCACATCTCGAGCGATCTGTTGATCGGTCATCACGTCTCGCGCTTTCAGGTCAATCTATGGCCTGACGCCGAAAGCACAACCTCGACCGTCGAACTGATGTTCGCTCAGACGGCGGTGCCGTAGAGGTCGTAGGCGTCGGCCCGGTCGATCTTGACGGTAACGATGTCGCCGGTCCGGAGCGGCCTGCGCGACTGGATATGGACCGAGCCGTCGATCTCCGGCGCGTCGTATTTGGTGCGCCCCTTGGCGGCGTTGCCGTGCGCCTCGTCGATTATGACGGGCAGGCGCTTGCCCACCTTCTTCTGCAGGAGGCCAGCCGAAATCTTCTGCTGGCGCTGCATGAAGCGATGCCAGCGCGCTTCCTTGATCTCCTGCGGCACCTGCTCAAGGCCCAGGTCGTTGGACCGCGCGCCATCGACCGGCTCGTACTTGAAACAGCCGGCGCGCTCGATCTTGGCCTCGTCCAGCCAATCGAGCAGCATTTCGAAGTCCTCGTCCGTCTCGCCGGGAAAGCCGACGATGAAGGTCGAGCGGATGGCTAGGTCGGGGCAGATGTCGCGCCAGCCGCGGATGCGCTCCAGCGTCTTCTCGCCATGCGCGGGACGGCGCATGTTCTTCAGCACCTGCGGCGAGGCATGCTGGAAGGGAATATCGAGATAAGGAAGGATCTTGCCCTCGGCCATCAGCGGGATGACGTCGGCGACGTGCGGGTAGGGGTAGACGTAGTGCATGCGCACCCAGATCCCCATCTCGCCCAGTTCCCTGGAGAGGTCGAGGAACTTCGCCTTCACCTCGCGGTCGTGGAACAGGCTCGTCTGGTACTTCACGTCGATGCCGTAGGCGCTGGTGTCCTGCGAGATCACCAGCAATTCCTTGACGCCGGCTGCGGCAAGCTTTTCCGCTTCGCGCAGCACGTCAGCGGCCGGCCGAGAGACGAGATCGCCGCGCAGCGCCGGGATGATGCAGAAGGTACAGCGGTTGTTGCAGCCTTCCGAAATCTTGAGATAGGCGTAGTGGCGGGGCGTCAGCTTCACGCCCTGCGGCGGCAGCAAGTCCACGAACGGGTCGTGGGCCGGAGGCGCGGCCTCGTGCACGGCCGCCATGACGCTTTCGTAAGCCTGGGGCCCCGTGATCGCCAGCACGTTGGGGTGCTTTTGGCGGATCAGCTCGGGCGTGGCGCCCATGCAGCCGGTGACGATGACCTTGCCGTTCTCCTTCATCGCGGTGCCGATCGCGTCGAGAGACTCGTCGCGGGCGGAATCAAGGAAGCCGCACGTGTTGACGACGACCAGGTCGGCGCCATCGTGCTTGCGCGAGATTTCGTAACCCTCCGCACGCAGGCGCGTCAGGATACGCTCGGAATCGACGAGCGCCTTTGGGCAACCGAGACTGACGAAACTGACGCGTGGCGCGGCCATTCAAAGCTTCCGGTGGATCAGGAAAGGCGGCGCAGTATCACAATTTCTGCGGATTGTAATCACCGCCGTGCGACAGGATCGCGGCCGGCGAGGGCGCAACGAGCGCCACAATGGTTGCCGCCTTGGCTCAATGTCCCTACTTGCCGCCGAACCAGAAGTCGAGGAAGGCGAACTGTTCAGGCCATTGGCCGTACGCGCCCTTAAGCGTCATCTCGATCGCGACATAGACGATAACCGCCAGGCCAAGATAGGCGATCCAGCGATGCTTGTGCAGGAGCTTGGCGATGAAGGTGGCGGCAAAGCCCATCAGCGCAATCGACAGTCCGAGACCGATGATGAGGACCGTCGGATGGTCCATCGCCGCGCCGGCGACGGCAAGCACGTTGTCGAGAGACATCGAAACATCGGCGATGACGATCTGCCACGCTGCCTGCGCGAAGGTCTTGCGCGGCCTGGTAGAGGCAACCTTGCTGCCGTTGGCGACGTCTCCGCCGTATGTGGCTTCTGCCAGCGCTTCAGCGGCCGCATGCTCTTCGTGATGGGGCGTGCGCAGTTCGCGCCACATTTTCCAGGAGACGTAGAACAGCAGCAGACCGCCAGCCACGAGCAGGATCGGACCGATCTGCAGCAATTGCTGGGTGATCAGCGCGAAGCCGATGCGCAGTATCGTCGCCGCAATGATGCCGACCAGGATCGCCTTCTTGCGTTGTTCGGGCGGCAGGCCGGCCGCCGCAAGGCCGATCACGATGGCATTGTCGCCCGCGAGAACGAGGTCGATCGCGATGACCTGCAGGAGCGCGGCAAAACCGGCGGCGGTAAAGATTTCCATGAATTCCTTCGCCTCGGCAGTTGGGCCGTGGATGGGAGAGCAGGGCCTACAAGCGCCGCTGCTTCCCGTCAAGTGGAGTGCGAAGGCAAGCTGCAAGCGGTCAATGTTTGCCCGAAACGCCGCAGGTACAATCTGCAGGGTGGCGCAACTTGTTCCTGATCACCTCGGTAGCTGGACAAGAAGCCTTTCCATGACGAGATCGGTCTGCCTGTCTTCGCCCACCGGGAAAACTTCGGTTCCGATCACGGAAAATCCGGCTTTCTTGTAGAATGCGACCGCCCTGGCGTTTTTCTCGTAAACGGTCAATTTGATCCGCTCCGCGCCCAGCCCTCGAGCCTTGCCGACAACTTCTGCGAGAAGAGCTGAACCCACCGCCTTACCTTTCCAGGACTGCTCCACGTAGATGCGGTTCAGGAACGCAGATGGTGTCAAACCTGCCTGGAATTCGACATGGGCAAAGCCAACAATTTTCTCGCCAATGGCCGCGATCAGCACATCACTGCCAGAATGCGTGATCTCCTCGGACTGCTTTTCGGCGGTGAAGTTTTCGGAAATATAAGCCTCCAGGTCTGGGGCTGGCGTGTCGGCGCTATACGTGGCTCTGAATTGCTGGGATGCGAAGTCAGAGAGGGAAGCGGCATCCGACGGCGATGCAGCCCGGATTACAAATTGCCGATCCAAGCGCATCACTCCCTGGGCTTGCCAACGTTAGCGGCTGCAGCTTAGCCCAAAACGCGTGCATCATACGACCTGCATCTCGGTTCGTAAGCCACATACAAATGTCGCATAAGATATATTATGGAACTTATGGATCAATATAAGCCGTATCGAAGCCTGCGCTGGCGCATCCTGGCAATCGACTCTATCTCAAAGCCGCAGCGGATTGATTCAAAATGGAATCTCGAAGGTCATGCCGTCATACGCCGGATCGACATTGTCCGGCGTCTCGGCGCAGACCGTCGCGTAGTCCAGCGGCGTGTGCATGTGGGTCAGCACAGCGCGGCCGGGCCTCAACCGTTCAATCCAGCCCAGCGCTTCGCCGAGCGAGAAATGGCTCGGATGCGTGTTGTACTGCAGCGCGTCGATGACCAGCACATCGAGGCCGCCGAGCCGCTCGACGGTCGCGGCGGGAAAGTCGCTGACGTCAGGGCAATAGGCCAGCCGGCCGGTGCGAAAGCCGAGCGACATGATATCGCCGTGCACATGCGGCAGCGGCTCAAAGGTGAGGGGTCCCCCCTCTCCTTCCACCGTGAACGCCGCCGGCGTGTCGATCAGGCGTCCGCGCACGATTGGCGGGTAGGAGCCTCCGGGCGGGGTCTCGAAGCAGTAGCCGAACGCCTGTTTCAATCTCGTCAGCGTCGGCGCATCGGCATGGACGTCGATGAGCTTGCGCTGTTCGAGCCAATAGCCGCGCAGATCGTCGATGCCGTGGATATGGTCGGCATGTGGGTGAGTATAGGCCACGGCGTCGATCCGCTTGACGCCGGCCACGATCATCTGGGTCCTGAAATCCGGGCCGGTGTCGATAACAACGCGCGTGACGCGACCATCTGGCGCCACACGCTCGACCATCGCGGCGGTGCGCGTGCGGCGATTTTTGGGATTGGTTAGGTCGCAGTTACCCCAGTCTCCGGTGATGCGTGGAACGCCGGGTGACGAGCCGCAGCCCAGAATGGTAAGGCGCAGGATGTCGCCGGCCACGTCAGGCAGCCTGTGTGACGGCCGCACCCGCCTTCGAAAACAGTCGGAAGAAGTTTTCTGTCGTTATTGTCCTTATTTCTTCTTTGCTTACACCGACAACCTCAGCCAAAACATTCGCCGTATTGACCACAAGTGACGGCTCGTTCCGCTTGCCGCGCATGGGCACAGGAGCAAGGTAGGGCGCATCGGTCTCGACCAGCAACCGGTCATGCGGCACCTCGGCCGCAATGGACCGCAGCTCCTCGGAATTCTTGAACGTCAGGATGCCGGAGAACGAGACATAACCGCCCAACCTCACGCCGATCCTAGCCAACTCCCGACCCGACGAGAAGCAGTGCAGAATGAATGGAAACGCGCCCTTCCCGGTTTCGTCTTCAAGCGTCGCGGCAACATCCTCGTCGGCATTTCGCGCATGGATCACGAGCGGCAGGCCTGTCCGGCGCGCCGCCTCGATGTGCGTCCTGAAACCCTTCATCTGGTCGTCGCGCGGCGACTTGTCGTAGTGGTAGTCAAGCCCCGCCTCGCCAATCGCAACCACCTTTGGATGAGCCGACAGCCGGACCAGGTCGTCGGCGGTAACGTCCGGTTCCTCAGCCGCGTTGTGCGGATGCGTGCCGACCGAGCAGAAGACGTTGTGGAACTCTTCCGCTATCGCGAGCACCTGGTCGAAGCGCCGGACCCTGGTCGAGATCGTGACCATGTGGCTGACGCCGGCAGCGACCGCGCGCGCCACCACTGCCGCTCGCTCCTCGGCGAAATCCGGAAAGTCGAGGTGGCAGTGGCTGTCGACAAGCATCAGGCTTCCTCAGCCTGCTCAACGTAGCGCGGGAAGACCGGTGTCGGAGCCGGCAGCGCCGTGCCCGATACGAGACCATGCGCGTCCGATATATGGGCGAAGCTGCGATCCTCTTCCTTGACCGCCAGCAGATCGAGGAGTTTTGCAGCCGATGTCGGGATGTAAGGCTGGCAGAGGATGCCGACGCGCCGCAGAACCTCGGCGGTCGTCCAGAGCACCGTCTCCATGCGCACCGGATCTGTATTCTTCAGCGCCCAGGGCTCCTGCCCTGCGAAATAGCGGTTGGCTTCGGCGACGACCCCGAAGATCGCGGCCAACGCCTGGTGGATCGCCTGCTCGCCCATCGCCTTGCGCGAGGTGCCAAGCGCATCGTCTGCCTGCTTGAGGATCGCGGCATCCGCTTCCGCCAGCGCGCCGTTGGCGGGCACCAGACCGCCGCAGTTCTTCGCGATCATGGACAGCGAGCGCTGTGCCAGATTGCCAAGGTCGTTGGCGAGATCGGCGTTGGTGCGGTTGACGATCGCCTCGTGGCTGTAGCTGCCGTCCTGGCCGAACGGCACTTCGCGCAGGAAGAAATAGCGCACCTGATCCAGACCGTAGTGCTCGACCATGGTGAAGGGATCGACGACGTTGCCGACCGACTTCGACATCTTCTCGCCGCGGTTGAACAGGAAGCCGTGCGCGTAAACGCGCTTGGGCAGTTCGATGCCAGCCGACATCAGGAAGGCGGGCCAGTAGACGGCATGGAAGCGCACGATATCCTTGCCGATGATGTGCGTCGCCGGCCAGTAGCTCCATTTTTCGGCGCTGGTGTCCGGGAAACCGGCCGCCGTGATGTAGTTGGTCAGCGCATCGACCCAGACATACATCACGTGCTTGGAGTCGCCGGGCACCGGCACGCCCCAGTTGAAGGTCGTGCGCGAGACCGAAAGATCCTGCAGCCCTGACTTCACGAAACTCATCACCTCGTTGCGGCGCTCCGACGGCCCGACGAAATCGGGATTGTTCTCGTAGAGCGCGAGAAGCTTGTCCTGATAGGCCGAGAGGCGGAAGAAATAGCTTTCCTCCTCGTTCCATTCGACCGGCGAACCAAGCGGTTCGCGCCTGACGCCGTCGTCGCCGAGGGTCGTTTCCTTCTCATCGAAATAAGCTTCCTGCCGCACCGAATACCAGCCGCTGTAGCGGTCGAGGTAGATGTCGCCATTGGCGGCCATGCGTTCCCACAGCGCCTGGCAGGCCTTGTGGTGCCTGTCCTCGGTCGTTCGGATGAAGTCGTTGATGGACGCGCCGAGCACTGCCTCCATGTCGCGGAAGATCGCCGAATTGCGGTCGGCGAGCTGCTTGGGCGTCACGCCTTCCTTCTCCGCCGTCTGCTGCATCTTCAGGCCATGCTCGTCGGTCCCGGACAGGAAGAACACGTCCTTGCCGTCGTGACGCTGGAAGCGCGACAGCGCATCGCTGGCGATGACCGTGTAGGCGTGGCCGATATGCGGCTTGCCGTTGGGATAGAAGATCGGAGTGGTGAGGTAGAACTTTTCGCGGGACATGATGGACGCCGTTCAGGAATGCGGAAACAAAGTGGGGCGGAGATAGCGCATCGGGACGATGGAAGCCACCCGGTCGGGCATCGGACCTGAAAACATGAAAAGCTTCGGCAAAATCCGTCGAGGCGCTCGAAATCAGCGCAGCTTCACATTCGGAACGTGTCTTGCAGCCGGACGATCATGTTCAACGCATGTTGTTTGCGGTCGAGATTATAGGTTTCCGTCTCCGCGATCGCAACCCGCGAGTCCTCCCAGCCCTGCGACAGCCGGTCGGCGAGTCTCGCGTCGCCTCGCAGGGCGGCCGCCGATGCCGCGTTGGCGAAGAGGTCCAGCGCATGCCGGTTGAAGATGTCGAACTGGATCGCCGCGTCGCGTCCACCGACCGCCTCGGCAACGCGATGCGCGCCGGCGACATCGAGGCTTGGCGCCTGCACGATGCGGTCGGTCGCCTCGGCGATCTCGAGCCCGCCATATTGCGTGAGCAGGATTGCCATGCGAACGCTGCCCCCTGCCCGTTCCGCCAGTGCATCCTGCGAGGCGTCATCGGCAGGTTGCGCAAGATCGAATTGCGACAGCGCCGCAAACAAATCCTGCCGACCGAGAGGCGCAAGCCTGACGGTCTGGCAGCGCGAGCGTATGGTCGGAAGCAACCCGCCGGGCGAATGCGCGATCAGGATGAAGACGGTGCGCGACGGCGGCTCCTCCAGGTTCTTCAGGAGCGCGTTCGCCGCGTTGGTGTTCATGTCGTCGGCGGGATCGACAATGACGACGCGGTATCCGCCGTCGTGGGAGGTCATCGACAGGAAGCGGTTGACGCGCCGGATCTCGTCCACGGTCACGACCGTCTTGAAACCCTTCGTCTTCTCGTTGAGCGGACGTGTCAGGTGCAGGACGGAAGGATGCGCACCGATGGCGATCTGCCGGAACAGGGCGGATTCGACGTCCGGCGTCGAGAGCGTGTCGGGCGCGCGACCTGGCTCCGGATATTTCAACAGATGATAGGCGAGATGAAAGGCAAGCGTCGCCTTGCCGACCCCGGTCTGGCCAGCAAGCAACAGCGCATGCGGCAGCTTTCCACCGCGATGGGCCGATGCGAGCATCGTCGCCACGCCGCCATGCCCGAAAAGATGTGGGTTCTCCGCCGGCTCCGGAATGCCGTCGAGCGTGTCGTGCTGTTCAGGGGCCATGCGCTCGAACATCCGCTTAGGCTCCCTGGACCGCTTTGGGCTCGACATGCGAACGGACCGGCAGAGCGGCAAAAACCGCCTGCGTGACCGCGTCCTCCACAAGGTCGGCATCCGGCGTGGCGTCGATTACGACGCATCGTCTCGGCTCCTTGAGCGCAACGTCCAGGAATGCCTGCCTTCGCCGCCTGTGAATGGCGAGCGTCTCGCGCTCGAAGCGATCCACCTCGCCGTTACCGCGGCGCGCCGACGCTCGCCGCAAACCCTCCTCGGGGTCGAGATCGAAGATCAGGGTCAGGTCCGGCATCACGCCGTTCAGCGACACGTGCTCCATCTCCGCCATGAGGGCCGGATCGATATTGTCCTGATAGACGCGCCAGGAATCGACGAAACGGTCGCACAGGACGATCTTGCCGCGCCTCAGCGCCGGCCGGATCAGGTGCTCGATATGGTCGGACCGCGCAGCCGCGAAAAGCAGCGCTTCCATGGTCGGCCCGAAAGGCTCAGCCGCGCCGGAGAGGATGACATGGCGGATCGCCTCGGCTCCCGGCGAACCGCCCGGCTCACGTGTCACAGTGACCGCATAGCGCTTGTCGCGGAGCTTCCTGGACAGGCGCTCGATCTGCGTCGACTTGCCCGCGCCCTCCCCGCCTTCAAACGTGATGAAAAAGCCGCGCGCCAAATTCCGCATTCCGTGTCGGTCGGCGCTCCAGACGCGCCGATGACGGTATTTAGAGCATTGATCGCCCGGATGAAATCAATTCCGCTGTTTGGCGAACCAGCAACAGCCTGAAATCAGCGGAGCCAGCCGACCATCAACTCGCCGACCGCGTCCAACGCGCGCTGCTGCAGGCTTCCCAGTTCGACGGTCTCGGCGGCATAGAGCGGCGTTTCCTGGCTCATGTTGTCGCCGATCCAGACCCGCAACACGCCGACGGGCGTACCTTCCCGCACCGGCGCGGCGATCGGACCCTGATAGACGATCCGCGCGACCAGCCGATCCGTATTGGTCAGCGGAATGAACATACTGATCGGCCCTTTGGCTTTTACGGCGACGCCCGACTTCGTACCGCCGAACACCTTCGCCTCGCCGATCACCTCGTCGGCTTCGAAAAGCTGCGTCTTCTCGAAGGCGCGCAGGCCCCACTCGAGCAGCTTGCGTGCTTCCTCGCCACGCTCCTGTTCGCTGGCCATGCCGCTCATCGCGGCGAACACGCGATTGCCATCGCGCTGCACCGAGCCGACAATCGCGTAGCCGGAGGCGTCGGTAAAGCCCGTCTTCATGCCGTCCGCGCCGATTTCCATGCTCAGCAAGGGGTTACGGTTAGGCTGGGTGATCTTGTTCCAGGTGAATTCGCGAATGTTGTAGAAGCGATAATATTCGGGATATTCCTGCCAGATGTGACGGCCGAGTTGCACCAGTTCGTTCATGGTGACCAGTTGGCCTTCCGCAGGCAGCCCGTTGGAATTCTTGAACACGGATTGCTTCATGCCGATCTGCCGCGCCCGCTCGGTCATAAGCTGCGCGAAGTTCTCTTCCGTGCCAGCGATGCCTTCGGCGAGCGTGATGCAGGCATCGTTCGCCGATTGAACGACAACAGCCTTGATCAGATCCTCGACCCGGATTTCCGAATTCACCTTGGCGAACATGGTCGAGCCGCCTGACTTGGCCCCACCCTTGGTCCAGGCGTTCTTGCTGACGGCGAACGTGTCGTCCA
Source organism: Mesorhizobium sp. (assembly GCF_016793485.1). GTDB lineage: Bacteria > Pseudomonadota > Alphaproteobacteria > Rhizobiales > Rhizobiaceae > Mesorhizobium_K. Next base: position 74,433 of record NZ_JAEULZ010000010.1, read on the forward strand.
TCGTCAGCCGGCCGACCTTCAACGCATGGAAGACGACCTCCATGGTCATGAGCTTTGCCAGCGACGCCGGCGGAATCAGCTTGTCCCCATCCTTCGAGTAGAGGATCGTGCCGGTTTCGGCGTCGATCATCACCGCCTGCTTGGCGCGCGTCTCGAACAACTGGGACTTGGCCTGCGACCAGCCGGCGCCGGTCGAGCCAAAGACGATCGCAAGCGCGATAAGAAAGGAAAATGCGCGTGTTGCCATGAGCGCGATGTCCTGCAGGATTGCGGCTGAGATGTGAAAACTATCAGCCTGCAATGCCGGCAATCAACAGCCAGCCTGCAAAAATCGCGTGTTTGTGTTCAGTTTTGATGTGTCGTCGGATTTAGTCGCGCACCACAATCGCATCCGGGGCGCCGTGCGACCAAGCCGCCTCAAGCAGATCGTCGACCGACTGGCGGCCATCAGCCCTGAGATTGACGCCGTACCACATGACGTTGTCTATCTCGGTCTTCTCGACCTCGGCGCGCCCGTAGCGTCCAAGCTGCTTTGCCAGCCTGTCTGCCTCGGAGGCGTCGGTGAAGCTGGCCGCTGCGACGTAGTTTTCTCCGGCGGGCACCAGGCTGCCGTTCATGCGCTTCCAGGATTGCGAGATCGCATCGGGCGTCAAGCTGCCCAGCGCCGCAAAAGCCCCAGCGGAGCGGTCATCCTTGTCTTCAGCATAGGAAAGAGAAGCCATGGCGACCTGCATCTCTCCCAGGCCACCCAAGGCCGGACGTTCGGGAGCGATCGGACCCTCGGCAGGCAGCGCCAGGCCGCTCGCGATAATGTCGAATGGCGCGCCGGACGACCCGACATCGGTGGTCGGCGTCGGGCCGTTCATGGCGATCATTACGCCAGTCGGCATGCCGTCAGACGGGTCCGGAGCGCGGTTGCCAGGGCGGTAGGACGCCATCAGATATTGATCGTCCTCTCCGTCCAGGGGCGCCCGGCCGACATACTCGACCCTTACCTTGGCGGTGCCTGTTTCGGTGTAGTCCAGCATCTCCGCAGCGCGCTTCGAGAGATCGATCAGGCGGTTGTTTGAATAAGGTCCGCGATCGTTGACGCGCACAACGACCGAACTGCCGTTTGCGAGATTGGTGACGCGGGCATAGCTCGGCAGCGGCATGGTCGGGTGCGCCGCCGTCAGGTTCGTCATGTCATAGATTTCACCGTTGGCGGTCAGGCGTCCATGGAATGCGTCGCCGTACCAAGAGGCAAGGCCGGTTTTCTTGTACCCCTTCTCTTCCTTCGGGTAGTAGACCTTGCCCTTGATCTTGTAGGGCTTGCCGATCTGGTCCCGACCGCCGCCGCGCGGCAGGTTGGATTCTTTGGCTGTAACGCGTGGGCTTGCCTTCACGCCGTATTCCGATTCGGCGAAATACTCTTTCGACTGCTTCTTGACGTTGACCATTGCCTTTGGCTGGGTCGATGTGCACGCGGCCAGAAAGCCTGCGGTGGCGGCAATAGCAACGACAGTGCTGGCGCTGCGCAGGCGCGAGCGCCCCAGAATCAGAATTCTCAAAATCGTCCCCTGCGACCTGCGAAGTCCGCCGCCAAAAACATATCCCTGCCCCTCAATATGAATGGGAAGAATTAGCAGCCTGTTAAGCGAATATGTCGAGAACGGGGCGGCAATATGGCGGGGCGGCGGCCCCTCCTCGCCCGTCACTCTTGCCTTGCTCGGACCGCGGTGCCACGGTGAGCGACGCGTGAGATGCAGCGGACATTGGAATTCAGGAGAGGGTAATGCGGTTTTTCTACGCTGCGCTTGTCTGCTCGATCGCCCTGGCCGGTCCTTTGCCGTCATTTGCCCAGGAGATCGCGCCGGTCTACGTCGATCCAAACCAGCCGCAATGTGAGGGCGAGGAATGCCCGACGCATCCAGCTGTCACGTGCGAGGGGCAAGATTGCATGCCGCCGCAGGATAATCCGGCGCAGGAGTGCGAAGGCGAGAATTGCATGCCCTCTGCAAGCGGCCCGATGGAAACATGCAAAGGTCAGGACTGTGAGCTGACCCCGCCAGCCGAATAGACGCTGCCCCTTTCTTTCCCAATTCCCGGCCAAGTGACGCCGCTATCGTGAACGATCCTCCCGGTGTCCACTGGAGGGACGGATCATGTTGAAAACGGCGCTTGTGGCGCTGACGATCGTTGGTTGCGACTGCGACGCGAAAGTCTGCGAGTTCGTCTCGGAAACGCCGGCCAAGTGGGCGAGTGTCGCCGAATGCGAAGCTGAGATGAAAGCGCAGGTCATTCGCGCGCCAGGCGTCGACTATCCGCTCGTCACCGGCATATGCCGCGCCGTCCCAGGCACCGACAAGCCGGAGGAGGCCGAGACGGCGACCGCTTCCCTGGAAAAGGAAGAGGGCCGCTCGCTTTACAACACTGTCGTCGCCCGCGGTGGCGATGTCCTTCAAAAGACGTCCGACGGCTACGGTTTCGTCAAGGCCGGCGTTGCCTGGACCGCCGCGCGCGTCACTCCATCGGCACTTGTCGCGTGGCTGCCGGGCATCGAATAGCCAAAGGCTGATCTTCCCCGATCCGGCTGCTATACTCCCGACATTCCGGGAGAAAGCGCGCATGATCTTCGACGGACCATCGGATGCCTGGGCAACGATCCTGCTTGCGCACGGCGCCGGCGCGCCGATGGATTCGCGCTCCATGACCACGGCCGCCGAAGCGCTCGCCTTAGTAGGGTTTCGTGTTGCGCGTTTTGAGTTCGGCTATATGGCTGCACGACGCTCAGGCATCCGCAAGCCGCCGCCGCGCGCCGAGACGGTCGTTCCCGAATATGTCGCGGCCATCGACGCGCTGAATGCCAAGGGGCCGCTGATCATCGGCGGCAAATCGATGGGCGGACGCGTCGCCAGCATGATGGCGGACCATGCCTTCGGCGAGGGCAAGATCGCTGGCCTGCTCTGCCTCGGCTATCCCTTCCATCCCCCGGGCAAGCCTACTCAGCTCAGGACAGCACATCTCGAACACCTGAAGACCCCTGCCCTGATCGTCCAGGGCACTCGCGACGAGTTCGGCAGCAAGGAAGAAGTAGCGACCTACGCCCTTTCCGACAAGATCGAGATGTTGTGGCTCGAGGACGGCGACCACGACCTCAAGCCCAGGAAAACCATATCCGGGTTCTCGGCGGTCGATCATCTCAAGACCATGGCTGACGGCGTGGCGAGCTGGGTGCGACGCAGCATCTGACCATGCCGCAGGCGCGCGGTAGCTGCAGATTACGGATCCTAGGCGTCGCGCAATCCCTGGCAACCGGCCTTACGCGCTTATCTTGATGAACCGGTCGAGCATGGCGTTCACCTGATCCGGCACCTCCAGTTGGCAGAAATGCCCGGAACCAACGGTCTGCCCAACCATCAGTTGCGGCGCGAGTTCAAGCAGCCCGGGCATGTAGGAGCGCGGCACCGGCTCGTCCGCCATGATGAAGAGGCTGGGCACAGTTATCCGACCTCGGGCGTAGGAGGGATCGTAGTCGCGCAATCCTTCCATCGCGCCCAGCATCACATGCGCCGGCGCATTTCCCATGCGCTTGAGGATATCTCTCTTGCGCTCGGGATCGTCGGTAGCGATGAACAGCGCCGAGCTGACATAGTTCTGCGCGACGGCCACACGATCCGGCCCAGCAAGCTTTTCGCAGATCCCGCCGATCGCCTTCAGCGCACCGGCCGAGCGCACCACTGCGGAATCGATCATCACGATCGCGCTGGCCAGATCGGGATACCGCGCCGCCAGGTCGAATGAGATGATGCCGCCCATGCTGTGGCCGACGACGACAGGCCGATCGACCGCCAGTTGCCGCAGGCACCAGGCGACATCATCCGTAAACACCTCCATCGAATAGGCGCCGTGCGGAGCGTCGCTCTCGCCATGCCCCCTGAGGTCAAGCGCGATCGCGCGGTGGCCAGCCGCGACGAGGTGGTCGAATTGCGGCCGGAAAAAGCTCCGGTCGCAGCACCAGCCATGGACAAGCACGACCGATCGTCCCGATCCGCCGCTGTCCACGCAGGCCAGCGTTACCCCATCGCGCTCCAGCAATCGCGTTTTCAACTGTCCAACCTCCCTCGCCCCGACAGTTCCGTAACCCGAACAATGATGCCGCAGGGCTCCGTGTCAATGCAGCAAGTTCCGGCGATCTATTTTTGGAATCGGCCGTCCCCCGTGGATTTCCCTCTCCAAGATGGCAATTGCATATCCCCAATCGTCCCCCTGGGTTGAATTGGATTGCAGCCTGCCGGCCCCCGAGCTAAATCAGGGATGGGCTTGGTTTTGGATGACAAATTGATGAGTCGCTATGGACAACTGGTCTAGGGCGACAACCAACCGGAGCCGAAGCAGCCAAGCGCCTGCTGAACAACGTGATGCCCCCTCCGTCAGCCGACCAGCAGATTGCGGCCGCCATGGCTTCGGCCAACCAGATGGCGGTGAAACCCGCCTACAGCATTGGAACTCTGGTTACCGACTGGGGCCTCTATGAGAAGATGCGCGAGTCCATGCGCCAGCACGGCTTTGGAGACGACTGCGAATTCCTGACGATCGACAATTCGGCCTCAAACCAGGCCGACGCCTATTCCGGACTGAACCGGATTTTGAACGAGGCGCGTGGTCGCAGGATCATCCTCTGCCATCAGGACATCGAACTGGTCGATGACGGCCGCGAGCAGTTCGAGTTGTGTCTCGCTCACCTCGACAGGATCGACCCTGCATGGGCAGTCGCAGGAAATGCCGGCGGTTCCGGCTTTCGCCAGCGGCACGTCCACATAACCGACACGTTCGGCGTTTTTCGGTCACCGGGTCTGCCCGCCCGTGTCTTCAGCCTTGACGAAAACTTCCTCGTCCTGAAGCCGGAAGCACGCCTTTCCTTCTCTCGTGACCTGACCGGGTTCCACATGTATGGCCCGGATATCTGCATGATCGCAGACGTCCTGGGTTGGTCTGCTTATGTGATCCCATTCCACCTCTTGCACTCAGGCGAGGCGAAAACGGGCAAGCCCTTTGCGGACGCGAGGGCGGCGTTTATCGCGAAATGGCGGCGTGCGCTACGCCATCGCCCGATGCAGACAACAGTCACCTACGCCCTGCTGGTCGGTGAAAACTGCCCGATCTGGTATGCGCGGCTGAAACAGCGATGTCTCAGGATCGCAGTGCGATGGAGTAGCACTCGTTGAACGGAGGATGTCCCATGCCTCCGGGCCACGGAGCCCTTCAGCTTAGTCGCGCACCCACCGGGCTCTCGGTGTCGAAGCGAACGTCCAATAATAGCGACATGCGCGAGCACAGTACGCGCAGCCAAACGCCGCTGAAAAAGTTGACGGCGCGCTCCTCACCGCTATAAGCGGCAGTTGAGGAACCAAATAGTTGCAAATCGCGTAGCGAACGGCTTTTTCGGGACAGTCCGCCAAAGCTCAATTGTGCGGTTTTTCAACTCGTTGGAGAGGTGGCCGAGTGGTTTAAGGCAGCGGTCTTGAAAACCGCCGTAGGGGAGACTCTACCGTGGGTTCGAATCCCACCCTCTCCGCCACTTGCCCCCGCGAAAGCGTTCTCCCGATCCGGCTGCGGCCGGATTTTTTTGTTGTTTTCGGGGGTTATGCGGGATGGGCTGTCAACTGGCCCGGGTGTCAGCGAGGCTGAATGCGGTCTCTCAGGGCGGTTGTTCTCTGGACCCGTCAACCACCCCCAAATAGTTCAGCGGGTTAAACCTATGATTTCGTTCACCTAAAATGCTAGTTGTGCGGCAACCGTTCTCGAGTTCCATTCGCATGCAAAGCGGACCGTGATCCAACCCCGCTTCATCCATTCGCCTCAGGTTCCCCTTGGGTCAGCGTATGCTGGGAAGTGGCACGGCTGCCGCTGTTCTGAGCCTCAGCCGAGGTGTTGAGCTTGCGATAAGCCTCCGAAGACAGCCAACCAGTCACGACCTTCTGGAACGATTTGTCGTTCATAAACCGCGCGAAGATCTCCTCGTTCTGATCCATGCGTTCAACGAACAGCGCCTCAAGCAGGTTCTTAAAGACGAGTTCAAACTTGTCGCCAGGATTGACGGCCGCCGCCTGCCTCAAAGCTGCATCGGAGATCGCTGCTTCTACGATCTGGTCAAAGAAGAGCTGATCCGCCTGATTGAAGTCAGTACCGAACCGGTCGTTGACGACATCGATGAGCCGCGACAACGGAACCGCTTCCTCGTGCAGCACACCGCTCCCAACCTCGGACGGGCCATCAAGCCTGTTAGCCTGGCCATCGCTCAGGCTGATCGAGCCTTCGCTAATCTTCTGCAACCGGTAGTATTCGAGCCGTACCTCGTCATCGAACTGGTAGGACGGGCCAGCGCCGCGCTTCGGCAGCTTGGTCGCGAGATGCCGCAGGAACACGTACAGGCGTTCGAGGTCGGTGTCCTGATAAGGAATGATTTGGCTTAGGAACCCATAGAGGCTGCAGAAGGCCATAAGCTTACCGCGCCAAAGCTCGGCCTCGTCGGTTTTGACCTGCTGAAGCTCTTTGAAACGGGCAACACACGGATCAAGTGCAGCATTCATCAACTGATGATCGTTCGGGCTCTGGCGCTGGCGAGGCTTGAAATAGACGGCGCTGAAGCAGTCAACGTCCGCGATGACATAGATGCCCTCGGCGTCGAGTTCGCTCTTGATCTCGTACATTCGGGCCGGATCGACGTCCTCGCCGACCTCCGCGCCTTCGAAATAGGTCTTGAACGCCTCGCGGATTTCATCGCGCTCGTTGACGAAATCGAGGACGAAGGTGTCCTCCTTCAGGGGGTGGATTCGATTCAGGCGAGACAGCGTCTGCACCGCCTGGATGCCGGCGAGCCGCCGGTCGACATACATCGTGTGCAGCAAGGGTTGATCGAAGCCGGTCTGGTATTTCTCGGCGACGAGCAGCACTTGATATTCCTGTGTGGCAAAGACCTCCGGCAGTTCCCTTTCACGGACGCCGAGGTTCATGCCCTCCTCCGTGTAGGCGACATCCTTCAGCTTGTCGTCCGTGACTACGCCTGAGAAGGCCACCAGCGATTTGATGGCATAGCCCTTCTCCTTCACGTAGCGATCGAAACTTTGCTTGTAGCGAACGGCCTCGAGGCGCGAGCCCGTCACCACCATGGCTTTGGCACGGCCACCGATCTTGTGCTGGGTAGCGGCGTGGAAATGCTCGATCATCACCTCGGTTTTCTGGGCGATGTTGTGCGGATGCAGCTTAAGGAACCGCGCCAGGGCGCGTGCCGCCTTCTTCCGCTCGACGTTCGGGTCCTCCTCGCTCTCCTTGAGTAGCCGGAAATAGGTCGCATAGGTCGTGTAGTGCTTCAGCACGTCGAGGATGAAGCCTTCCTCTATCGCTTGGCGCATCGTGTAGCGATGGGCAGGCTTGCCGTCGCGCCCAAACACCTTGAGCGTCTTGTGTTTCGGTGTTGCAGTGAACGCGAAGAAACTGAGGTTTGCCTGCCTTCCGCGTTTCGCCATGGACCGATAGAGCTCGTCCATGGCGTCCTCGTCATTCGCGGCCATGGCTCGCGCAGCCTCTTCGCGAAGGCCTTGCCCGCCGAGAACTTCCTTCAGGTCGGTTGCCGTCTCGCCGCCCTGCGAGCTGTGCGCCTCATCAATAATCACTGCACAGCGGCGCATCTTCAGCACACCACCGTCGGCCTCGCCTCGTTCTTCGGCGATCTTGGCCAACTGACGCGAGACGAATGGAAACTTCTGAAGGGTGGTTATGATGATCGGTACGGCGCTTTCGAGTGCCTCCGCCAGCTGGCGCGAGTTCTCGTCAATCTTCTGGACAACGCCGTGCTTGTGTTCGAACTGGTAGATCGTGTCCTGTAGCTGCTTGTCCAGGACCACGCGGTCAGTGATGACGATCACACTATCGAAAACCCGCGCGTTCACGTCGTCATGCAGCGATGCAAGCCTGTGGGTCAGCCAGCCGATGGTGTTGCTCTTTCCGCTGCCGGCCGAGTGCTCGATCAGATAGTTGTTGCCCACCCCTTCTCTTAGCGCTTGCTCGACCAGCGACCGGACCGCTTCAAGCTGGTGGTAGCGCGGAAAGATCATTGTCTCCTTCTTGACCCTTCGCCCTTGGTCGTCGCGCTTATCTTCGATCTGGAGATGGATAAAGCGCGCGAGGAGGTCGAGCAGACTGTCTCGCTGCAGCACCTCTTCCCACAGATACGCCGTACGGTAGCCGCGCCCCTTGCGATCGGGCGCATTACCGGCGCCACCGTTGTTGCCCTTGTTGAAGGGCAGGAAGTGGGTGGCCGCACCTGCAAGCCGCGTGGTCATGAACACCGTGTCCGTGTCGGCCGCAAAGTGGACCAGCATACGCCGCTTGAACTCGAAGATCGGCTCGCGCGGGTCGCGATCATGCCGGTACTGGTGCAAGGCGTGCTCGACCGTCTGTCCTGTCATCGGGTTCTTGAGTTCGACCGACACAACGGGAATGCCATTCACGCTCAGTGCGACGTCCAGCGACTTTTCGGAAGTTCTCGAGAAGTGCAACTGCCGCGTGAGCCCGACCCGGTTGGCTGCGTAGCGAGCTTCCAGCTCCGGGTTCAGCCCATGCGCCGCCTTGAAGAATGCCACGCGCAGGGTCTTGCCGTAGCACTTGAAGCCGTGACGTAAGGTGGCCAGAGAGCCTTCTCGGTCCATCCACTTGGTCAGATCGGCAAGGACTTGCGCGCCGGTCTTTTCCCCATGGAGTGCCTCCAGAGCTTTCCATTCCTTCGGCTGTGTGTCGCGGATGAAGGTAAGAACGGTCTCGGGGAAGATGGCGCGATCACGGTCGAACCCTGACGCAGGTTCCGGCAAGGCACCATTCGCCAGCATAGTGGCTTCGATGACGGTTTCGAATGCGCCTTCTGAATGCCTAGCGTGGTTCATGCTGAATTACCTCAAAGTTTCTGCCGCAGAAACCAGATCGCTACTGGACTAAACGGCTGATACTCCGCCGCGTTGTTACGAAAATTGATCTGTTGTTGGGCCTTCTGTCGAGCGTTCGGTGTGGATCGCCACCACTGCAGTACGGAATCCAGTACGGCCTTCCGACTACTTTTCAAGTAGCCGAAATTCAGACCTAGAACCTGAGTCAATTGTATATTGAATTCCTCGTCCGTGCTTACAACTGTGCCGTCGGCGAGGTACTTCAGCCTTGATTCAATAGCATGAGCGGCGTCTGCCGGATTCAATTTGAGATCATGATTAGCCTTCCTGGTGTCGCAGTGCTGTTCGGCCGGAGACTTCCCTTCACCGCCAAGGCATGCGCCAAGCAGGTTTCCGTAGGCGAGCTGTTGATGGGGATAGTTCGTTTGACATTGCCAGTGTTCGATCTTCATTGCGGTCGACACCGAGCGAATACGTCCGGTGCAGTAACAGCAAAGGCCCTTTTGCTCGCTGACCAGCGCGGCTCGGAGGTCGTCTTTCTGGGCATAGTTGTCGTAGTCGCTGTGCGCCTGAGCCCGATGCTGCGTGAGACTGTTTGGCTCGGCGCCCTTAGTGATCATCCTCACGCATCCCCCTCCAGGAAGTCGAGAAGGGTTTTGGCGCGCGTTATCTCAGGATCATCATCTCCGATCTCCGCGGACAACTTCTTGATTGCTGCTCGTGCTTCCTCGGCTTTGCCGTCACCGATGAGCCTGGCGATATTTCCGATAGCGTCCTCGACACCTGCGTTGCGCGATCTTGTGCCCATGACCTCTTCGAGAACACGGCTAGAGTCGATTCCAAAAGAGCGCGACGGTGAGTATACCTTGCCCTCCGTGATCATCTGAATCTTGTCGTGCGCGACTTCGCCAATAACCTGCGGTGAGTGCGTGGTGGCGATGAACTGGCAGTTCGGAAAAGTTTTTTCGAGATTGCCTACGATCTTGCGTTGCCATTGCGGGTGAAGGTGGAGGTCGATCTCGTCGATAAGGATCACGGCTTCTGCGCTGGTCAGCGGATCATCAATCCGAGGGTTCGCCTGCGCGAGTCGTTTCGCGATATCCAGAATAAGCGCCAATACGGAGCGCTCGCCATCCGACAGCTGGCGTACATCAAGTGTGGTACCGTTGATGTCGATCTCGACCCGTGAAGCGCTTTCACCTGATGGCCGCAAGTTCGAATAGCCAGGCAGAAAACGCTCAAGCGCCATACTGATCCCATCAACCAGATGCCGCGAGGTGGGGCGTTCAGAAGCCAGTTCGATCTGGGCGCGCAACCAGTCCGCAAACTGGCGGAGGCTCAGGGTGTTCGACTGGAGCGCGTTTACATAGGCAAGCTGGCTCGTCCCGGCTGCCGACTTCCGTTCTGCTTGCTCGTTCATGAGCGACCGGGCGGTGGAGTAGTGGATCATCAACGGCGCGCTGGCTTCGCTAGTTGCCCGAGCCTTGAGTTCGTTCTTTGACGGATAAAAGAAGACGGGTTCTGCGGGTGAGACTGTTTCCTGCAACTCTCGCAGCTGGTTGCGAAGACGGTCCCTTGGGCGTGTGGTTTCGAGTATTCTCCGTCGCAACTGCTCGACATTCTCCATGTTATCTGTAGCGAATTGGGTCCGCCATTCACGTAGACGAACAAACCCGTCAGCCTCATCACTGAAGCTAAGGTACAGCGCTGCCTCGGCGAAGGGAGCGTTTCCATGAATGTCATGAGCGTCGAAACCGAATGCTCTGAACGGCATTTTCTGAACTGCAGACAAAATATGCGAGCCGCTGAATCGGATCGCATCTAGCGCCGTACTCTTGCCCGCGCCGTTTATTCCTATGATCAGATTGAAGCCAGGATTGAATTCAAATTCGGCCTCTTTAAAGGCCCGCACGTTATCAAGTGAAAGCCGACTTATTTTCATACCGCCTCCGGGATCTCGAGCTGGCCGGTCACAGCGGCTGCGATCAGGGCTGCGCGGCGCTCTTTCAGCAGGGCGATGGAGTTCTCGATCGCGGTGCGCAGGCGGTCGATCTTGGTGGTTTCGGCGCTGATGTGCTCGACGATCTGTTGCTGTTCATCCAGCGGCGGCACGGGCCACCAGGTCTCAAAGAAACCCTCGGGGTAGAGCCGCAGGCGCGAGGACCAGACGCCTTTGGAGTAGCGGGTTACTTCCTGAGCGAACACGGGGATCCTGACCAGCGCATCGACGTAATCGGGCAGCAAGCGCGGACCTGGGGTGTAGACGTTGTAGGCGGGGCTAACGATGCCATCGACGCGGGCCGTGCCCATGGCACCCATCCAGGCCCAGAGGGTGTTGATGGCCAGGTCCCCGGCGAAGCACAGCTTGTAGCCAGCCGTGCTTTCGGCCTCGAACATGTTCACGTCCTTCTCGGACCGAGGGGTGACGCCGGTCAGGTGAGAGACCGTCAGCATTTCCTCTTCGCCGGTCTGGGACCGCTGGTCGCGTTCGGTGAACAGCCAGCGGGAGCGCTCCACTTCCCAATGCGCGGGGATGTCGCCGAGCCAGTCAGTGCCAGAGGGACGCAATGGGGTCGAAGGGTCGAGGCCGCGCATGACGGCCTCGGCCACAATGGCGCGCCGCTTCTCGGCCATCAAATCGAGCAGCTTCTGCTTGGCGGCGATCAGGGCGTCGATGTCGGCGGTTTCGCGGTTGAGATGTGCTACGATGCCTTTCTGCACGTCGATTGGTGGCAGCGGAATCTCGGTGGACGCCATGAGATCATATTCGATGCTCTCTACTGTCGCGCCTTCTTTGCTCCATTGCCTCAATAGTTCTGTCTGAAAACCGCGGATCAGGCAGGCCAGAAATCCAACCTCCAGACAATCGTGCGGCAAGATCGCGCGCATGTCTTGGTTGAGCGCGACTGGAACAAGGTTCACTGCCACCGGAATTGAGTGACGCAGAATTCCTGAGCGGACGACAATCAATGCCGCGCCAGGTTCCACTAGATTGGTGGCGCTAGAGTTCAGACCCTCGGTGGTGATGTGGTCCTCTGTGTCGAGGATTTCATCAGTCTTCATGTCCTTTGGCGAAACCCAGGGGATGTCGCCATTCCAGAACTCTTGCTTAGACTTGTCTGGCGTTCCGCCACCAACAAAATCTGCCACGTACTTGAGCTTTTTTCGTCTCCAGCCTTCCGGCGCAGTATTGAACCAAGTGGTGTCAGTCATTCCGTCACCTCCTGCAGGAGCCTCAGGATTTCGTCCTCCGCACTCTTCAGGTCCGCGTCGATCTCGGTCAGCCGGCGGGGCGGCGTGAACTGATAGAAGTGGCGGTTAAAGTTGATCTCGTAGCCGACCTTGTCCTTGCTGCGGTCCATCCAGGCATCCGGCACATGCGGCAGAACCTCACGCGCGAAGTAGGCGTCGATATCCTCTTTCAGGGGCACGTTCTCGAAGTCGCGCAGGTCGGGGTCGGCCTCGAAGCCCTTGCCGTCCTTGACGCGCTCGGCATCCGCGTCCTTTTCGGTGAACACGTTGCGGAACAGCTTGACCTCCGGCGCGCGCCATCGGGACTCGCGCTTTTTCAGCAGCTTCTCGATGCTGCCCCAGACCTTGCTCCAGTCCAGTTCCGGCTCGCGCCCCAGCGCCTGGTCGATCGCCTGAATATCGTCGAGCAGATGGGGTGCCGCGTCGAGGAACCGGGCCTTGTCCTCCACCGTCATCCGGTAGCGCAGCCGCAACGGACGCTCGACGGTGACGCGGGTGTAGCCGAATTCGGCGTTGTCGAAGATCTTGGACTTGGCGTTCTGGGCGTAGCCACCGTAGAGCCGCACGATCTCGGCGATCTGATCGGGTTCGTCCGGGCGATCATCCCCTTCTGGTGCCTTGCCCGCACCGATCTTGCGGCGCTTGTCGCCCTGGCTGCGACCCATCGGCATCCAGATGTCGCGCGCGTCGACCAGCTGGATGGTGCCCTTTCGATGGCCGGGCTTGTTGTTGGTGACGATCCAGATGTAGGTGCCGATCCCGGTGTTGTAGAACATCTGTTCCGGCAGTGCGACGATGGCCTCGAGCATGTCGCGTTCGATGATCCATTTGCGGATGTTGCTTTCGCCACCGCCTGCGCCGCCAGTGAACAGTGGTGAGCCGGAGAACACGATGGCCGCCCGCGAGCCGTACTTCTGCGCCTTGGGATCGACCTCCTCGAACTTCGAGATCATGTGCTGCAGGAACAGCAGGGAACCGTCATTCACGCGCGGCAAGCCTGCGCTCCACGGGCTGTCCTGCGGGGCCTTCTCGTGCCGCCGGACGATTTCCTTTTGCTGCTTCTTCCAGTCCACGCCGAAGGGCGGGTTGGCGATGAAGTAGTCGAAGGTCTGTCCCTCGAACTTGTCGTCGGTGAAGCTGTCGCCGTACTGGACGTTCTCACCGCCGCCGTTGTGGTCAACCTGCTTCATGAGCATGTCGGATGCGGCCGTCGCGAAGGCCCTCTTGTTGTAGTCCTGGCCGTAGACGTAGAGCTTCGCTTCCTTGTGGTGGTCGCGCATGTAGCGCTGCGCCTCGGCGAGCATGCCCCCCGTGCCGCATGCCGGGTCGAGCATGCGCATCACCGTGCCGGGCTTGCTGAGCACGTCGTCGGCTTCCATGAAGAGGAGATCGACCATGAGGTGGATCACCTCGCGTGGCGTGAAGTGATCGCCCGCGGTCTCGTTGGCCAGTTCGTTGAAGCGCCGAATAAGGTTTTCGAATACAAGGCCCATCTGATCGTTCTTCACCCGGTCGGGATGAAGGTCGACCTTCAGGAACTCCTTGAGCACGAGGTATAGGATGTTCGCCTCGTTCATCTTCTCGATTTCGTTGGTGAATTCGAAATACTCGAAGATCCTGCGAACGTTCGCCGAGAAGCCACTGATGTAAGATTGAAGGTGACCCGCGAGGTTCGGGGTATCGCCGATCATCGTCTGGAACGTCATTGGCGAACGATTGTGGAAGCGGTGCCCGGATGCCTTGTTCAGAATCCGGTCGAGAGCATCATCCTCCAGCTTCCCACCCTTGCGCCGCTCATACTCCGCCAGAACCTGGTCCTTGGTATCGGCCAGCACGCAATCGAAGCGGCGCAGAACGACCAGCGGCAGCATGACGCGCTCATACTGCGGCGGGCGATAGGGCCCGCGCAGAAGGTCCGCGATCTGCCAGATCAAGTTCGCCAGGTCCGAGTGGCTTGCCATGTCGTTCAGTCTCCTGCCGGTTTGTCCGGTTTGTTGTTCTGTTGGATCAGTCGTCTTGTCCGGCGCGCTTGTCCGATGCGGCAGAAGCCAGCTGCTTCTTCGCCTTTGCCGTCAGCCGCTCGAATTCTTCAACGGCAAGCACCACGACGACAGACCGGCCATACTTCTCGATGGCGACAGGCTCCGCCCTCGCCATGTCGATCAGCCGCCCAAAGGCGTTCTTGGCATCGCGCGCCGACATGCTTTGCATGATGAGCTCCTCCCCGAGTTGGAGCTACTTTAGCCAAGATGTGAGATGATGGATAGACGCTAACGTGCTGAGCCAAATGCCGAAGACATCGCCCGTTGCGCTTCCCAATCCGATGGAAAATCCGCTTGCAAGGCCGCTCTAAGGAACTCAGTTTCGTGCCACCCCGCGAGCGCGCCCTCCACGATGTCGGGAGCCAAAAGGGTCAGGCGGAGGATGCGCGCGAGATATGTGGTGGAGATCCCCTCCTTGCGTGCAAGTTCTGACACGGTCGAAAACTCACCCGTGTCGAGGAGTTGCTTCCAGCGGAACGCTCGGGCCAGTGCCTTGATGACCGTTGCGGGTGGTTGCCGCGGGACAGTCTTTCCGGCGGGCACGAGCATCTCCTTCCGCCCGCCGCGCTTCACGATGCGGAACGGCACGTGCAACGTGACGGTGTCGGGAATCGGCGCGCTGCGGGTCATGCGGCCTCTCTGTCGTTCGAAGCCCGCATTTCGCGGTAGAGACTCCCGAGGCCATCAACGCGGAGCCGGACGTTGAGCCCGTCAGAGCCGATGTCCACGCGCTCGACCAGCAGCGCCACGATGCGCGCCTGCTCGGCAGGGAATAGTTCGTCCCACAGCGGGTCGAGCTGCTGAAGCGCTGCCCGTGCGTCGGCCTCGGTGATCTCCTCGTCATGCGCCCGAGCCGCTCTCAACGTGCCCGCCACGATCTCGGGCTGGCGAAATACGGCGCGAAGCTGGTCGATCACGGCGGCCTCGATCTCCCCCGCAGGCACGCGGCCGACCGGGCACGACCCCGCGCCATGCTTCAGCACCGTCTGGCTGACGTAGTAGCGGTAGAGCCTATCGCCCTTGCGCGTATGCGTCGGGGAGAAGGCCGCGCCATCTGGGCCGAACAGCAGGCCCTTCAGTAGCGCAGGCGTGTCGGCACGGGTGCGTGCAGCGCGTTTGCGAGGACTCTCCTTAAGGATGGCGTGGACCCGGTCCCACGTTTCACGGTCGATGATTGCATTGTGCTCGCCGGGATAGCTGTCGCCCTTGTGGACTGCCTCGCCGATATAGGCGCGGTTGTTCAGCATCCGGTACACATACTTCTTGTCGATCCGGTTGCCCCGCGGGGTGCAGATGCCGCGCGTGCTGACCTCCCTCGCCAGTTTCGTGCAGGACCCGACCTCGAGGAAGCGTGCGAAAATCCAGCGCACATTCGCGGCGCTCTCCTCGTCGACCAGCAGCTTGCGGCTGTCGACGCGATACCCGAGGGGCGGCACGCCCCCCATCCACATCCCCTTCTTGCGGCTGGCCGCGACCTTGTCGCGGATGCGTTCGGCCGTTACTTCCCGCTCGAACTGGGCAAAACTGAGCAGGATGTTCAGCGTCAGCCGCCCCATCGACGTGGTCGTGTTGAACGACTGCGTCACCGAGACGAAGGTGACCCCGTTGCGGTCGAACACCTCCACCAGCTTGGCGAAGTCGGCGAGCGAGCGGCTCAGCCGGTCGATCTTGTAGACCACCACCACGTCGACCAGCCCGTCCTCGATATCCTCCAGCAGCCGCTGCAGGCCGGGCCGCTCCAGCGTCCCGCCCGAAATGCCGCCGTCGTCGTACTGATCGCGGACCAGCACCCAACCCTCGGACCGCTGGCTGGCGATGTACGCCTCGCAGGCCTCGCGCTGGGCATGCAGGCTGTTGAATTCCTGCTCGAGTCCCTCCTCGGAGGATTTCCGGGTGTAGACCGCGCAGCGCAGCTTGCGGACGACCTTCAATTTTTCGGGGGGCTTCGTCATGTCCGCCCCCTGTGGTTCTTGAGCCCGAAGAACACCCAGCCGTTCCAGCGCGTGCCCGTAATGGCGCGGGCGATAGCGGACAGCGACTTGTAGGGGCGACCCTGCCATTCGAATCCATCGGCGGTGACGGTGACGATCTGCTCGACGCCCTGCCACTCGCGCAGCAGCCGCGTGCCCGCTATCGGTTTGAGGTCGGCACGGATGCGGCGGGTGGTAATATTGCCGCCATCAAGCTGCTCGCCGAGGGCTTCAAGGCGCCTCACCGTCTCGGGCTTCAGGCCGCCGTAGGCGAGTTCCTGGATGCGGTATGCCAGCCGGCTCTCAAGGTAGCGGCGGTTGAAGGCTGGCGGCTCCGTCTCAAAGAGTTCGCGCCACTGCTGTTTCAGTTCGGGAGTCGGCGTGGTCTTCAGCGCCGCGAGGCGCGCGGGGATCGGATCGAGATTGGTCATGCGTTGCTCCGCTGAGTTGCGGTTGCATGACGGCATTGGTCTGACGACAAGTGTAGGCAACTTTCTCCAATATGGTCAGAGACTTCCCTCTGCTCACGCATGCGCAGCCGGACGAGCCCGCGGCCGAGAATCGCGCAAAGTGCTGAGCGGCGCTCAGCTGGGCTCATTCGGTCCGGGGAAAGTGGATTCATGCCTTCGATTGCCTCCGTCTTGCGGAGAAGCAATCACGCAAAAATCAAAAGGAACAGCAAAAACAGGAGGATAGAGAAGTTGCTAGAAAACAAAAGCAGCGTCGAGCGTTGTTGCGCAATCCGCTTACGAAGACTTGGCTCTACGCTCTTCCTCGTCAACAATCGCTTCGACCACCTCGAAGTTCATTGGCGCATCACTGATTCTGGCAACTTCGGCCGCGACACGCGCCCAATGCATAAAAGCATGACCATCACCTGAAAAGCGGGCGCGAGCGGCGGCACGTTGAGCATCATAATAGGCAGTCAGTGGATTTCGGTCGATAAGCTGGCGCGCATCATCCCGACAAAGCCGCCTCAACTCGCGGTGTCTTTCAAACCATCCCGAAATAGCCGAAAACATCCCAATGACCCCACGCGCGTTCTTGCCGTTCATCTTTGCCGCTTTGGCGTTTGTTGCAAGTCCGGCAGTATCGGTGCATGGCGCCGAAAACGTACAGCCGCTGGTTGGTCGTGCGTCGGTCATCGACGGCGACACAATCGAGATCGCCGGCGAACGCGTCCGGATCAACGGCATCGACGCGCCGGAATCATCGCAACTCTGCCAAGACCGGCATCAGCGATCATATCGCTGCGGAGCCATTGCGGCAGGCGCACTCGACAAACTGCTGGCTCAATCCCGACCTCTCCGCTGCGAGTTCGTGGAGCGCGACCAGTACGGTAGGTTTGTGGGTGACTGCTTCCGGGCTGACGGAGTGAACGTGGCAGCTGCGCTAGTGCGGGCGGGAATGGCCCTGGACTGGCCGCGCTACAGCGGTGGCGCCTACGCGAATGAGCAGTCTGCGGCCGCCGCTGCGGAAGCAGGGATTTGGCAGGGCGAATTTCAGCCACCATGGGAATGGCGGGCTGAGCAGCGTAGTCTTCCAGCCAGCGCCCCTTTGGCCACGGCGCCTGCATCTATTGGTTGTTTGATCAAGGGCAACATCAGCAGGAGCGGCAATCGGATCTATCATGTTCCGGGCATGCACGATTACGAGCGGACACGGATCCAGGAGCGCGACGGGGAGCGCTGGTTCTGCAGCGAGGCGGAAGCGCAAAGCGCCGGCTGGCGGCGGGCGCAACGATGAGGACCAGCCGCGGCGCCGCGCGTGGCAGAAACTGCCTTAGAACCCCGCCGAGGCTCGGTGGATGATGAGGGCAGCCTCACTCGGCAACTGAGCTGGGGTTTGCGGCGAGCGTAACTTCCGGCCGTGCAGTTCGCCATACTCGCTGTCGTTAAGCCGGGGAGACACCAGAATCGTTCTCGAGACGGCGTCGATGGCGATCAGGCCGCAATCGAACAGAGTGTGCAAGTCGGCCCGCAAGAGAAGCCCATTTGACACGGCATTGGTCGCCGCTCCTCGATATGGATAAATGTGCGCCGCCTCGAGGACGTCTGCGATAGCGCAACCGGTCATCGCACAACACCCCCCATAGGCGCTCATCAGTGCGTCGCGAAACGCACGTTGGCCGCGGCGCTGTGCAATCGAGCGCAGCACTCGTTGCCTTGCATCATCCACGCTGGAAGGATCGAACGCTTCATCATCGGCCTCCTCGGGTCTGATGACAGCGATTTCCTGACTTTGCCGCCTGAGGACGAAGCTTGTCGGAGAGCTGCCCGAATGGCTGACATAGGCGAATGGGCCAAGATAGCGGAAGCCGGCCCCTGGGTGTTCGTATTTGCGCTTGCGAAAGAAGACCAGCAATTCAAGATCGCGGGGCTGATGCTCGATGATAAGTGCATCGGTTCGGCCTGATGTTTGTCCCTGCCAGTACAGTGTCTCTCCTTCGAGGCGGTCGCGGTACTGCGTGCGATCCGATGTCTTCTCCTCGGTGATGAAGAGCCAGACGGAGGACGTATCCTTTGGTCGGAAAACGCCCGTGTTGAGCGTCGCGTCTGTGATGCTGAAAATGCCTCTCAGATCATCGCGCGTGTAGATCTGCTCCAGCGACAACTGCTGCGATGTGTATTCAGACAAATGCGCTTCCCCCATCAAATCTCTCGGCCGAACCACCTGATCCGTCCGATGATCTTGATCTCCTCTGCCGTCCGCTCATAGGGGCTGTAGAACGTATTGTCGGAGATGATGCGGACCTGTGGCGGGTCGGAGTTTGGAATATGTTCCAGTCGCTTGGCGACCAGGCCCATTCCATCGAACAGCACAAAGATGCCGGGTGGTGTCGGGAGAGCGCGACCGAGATCGACCAGGACGACATCTCCGTCGTGAAGGGTCGGCATCATGCTGTCGCCTTCGACGTGCATGATCCTCAAGTTCGCGGGATTGGCGCGCAGGCTATGGGTGATCCAGGAGCTCTTGAAGTGATAGGGCTCACCGGTTTCCACCTCGTCGGCGACGAGCTTGCCGCCGCCCATCGAGGCAGTGACCTCGACCGAGGGGATGGCAACGAACCCGTCCGCTTCCTCGCCCATCACGGGCTCTTCGCCTTCGACCTCACCCCTGCCGTGCAGCAGCCAGTTGCGGTCGACCTTCAGAACCCTGGCGATCTTGTCCAGCTTCTCCAGGTTCGGATGCTCTGAGCGTCCGCGCATAATGTCGTAGACGAACGACCGGTTGACCCGGGCCTTCTCCGCAACTTCGCGCGCGTTCATCGCCATCTGCTGAGCGCGTGCCCTGAGCCGTTCGGCGAGCTTCATCTGCATTGGGTCCATCCAGTATGTGGATAATGTGGACATAGACGGATTGATTCGTCCGCGTCAAGGAAATAGAACAAAGGCAGAACGAATGGTAGTGGGCGAGTCCGTGGCATGGCAGGCATCGAGAAGGAGTACTTCGCGCTCGAAGAGCTGGAGGAGCGGTGGGACCTGCCTCACCGCGATCTGGTTTACCTTGCCGAAAACGGACTCCTGAAAGTCTCGGTGCGCCTCTATGGCGTTCGCCTGGAACAGGGCTGCTACGAGGAGGTGGACAAAGGCCAGTGGTGCAGCGTCCCCGAAGATCAGAGTCTATTTCACGGGCTTCAGGATCTTAGGGCGCACGACGCCTATCGTCTGTTCCACGAGGGTGCGCTGCGCGTGGAGCGCTTCGATGCTCCCTCTGGCCGCTACTGCGTGGTGTTGCAGCCGGAGAACGGTATCCTGATTAAGCAGGATGAACTAGTTGTCCGGCGAGATGAGCGGGATCTGGCTGAGGCCAAGCACGGACTGGCGGGCACGGGGCGCGGCTCGGAGATCGTCTTCGAGCAAAGGGATGATTTCAGCGAGGTCACCCTCGGAGAGCGAACCTACATGCTCGGGCAGTTCCAGGCTCGCGTCGTGAAGATCCTCCATGATGCGGCCATGAGCGGGTGCCCATGGCAGCACGGCAAGGCGGTGCTGGCGGATGCCGGCTCCTCCTGCACCCGTCTGTCTGATCTCTTCAAGACGCAGCCCGAATGGCGCAAGCTCATCCAGTCCGATCGGCGGGGCCGATATCGGCTCAACATCAAGTTCTCCTGATCCCCCACCACGAAGCCCGGTTTAGCCGGGCTTTTTGCTTTCAACGGCCTGGCTCGTCTGATCCGTATCCCCCAGCCATCCCCCTGGGCTTGGGAAAATCATCCTATTTCATCCCCTCACGATCCACTTTCCGTCCCGACGACGCAGTTCTGATCCTTCGCCATCCTCTCCGCAGGTTTTCGACTGGAACCGAAGGACAGACAGATGGCTACGAAACATCTCAACCAAATTGATCTGGCTGCGCGCTGGAACATCTCGCACCGCACGCTCGAGCGGTGGCGGTGGACGGGCGAAGGCCCGCGCTTCGTCAAGCTGGGCGGCCGGGTCGTGTACCGGCTGGAGGACATCGAGGAGTACGAGCGCGAGCAGATCCGCGCGAGCACTGCCCGCACCTTCACCACTCCAGCGGCGTGAGAGGTGCGGCGATGAGAGATTCCAATCGCGTTTCACTTGACGATCTCGGGCTCATGCCGCTCGGCGACATCGCCGCTATGCCGGCCGAGCAACTGGCGCTTCTGCAGGAGGAAGCCGGCGAACGGTTGCGCAGCGTCGAGGCGATCAGCGAGTGGCTCAACGGGGCCATTGCGCTCAAATACACCGACCGCGCCGCCATGGCGCGCCTGGAGGCCGCAAAGGACACCGGCACCGTACGCCTTGCGGACGAGGACGGCGTCGTCGTTGCCGTGACAACGCCCAAGAGGGTCGACTGGGATCAGCATATCCTTGCTGCACTCGTCGAAAAGATCAGAGCCGCTGGCGAAGACCCTGCCGAATACGTCAGGACGAAATTCGACATTACCGAGCGCGTTTACGCAGCCTGGCCCTCTCACATCCGCAAGATCTTCGAACCGGCTCGTACGGTTCGCACTGGCAAGATGACCTTCAGGCTCATCCGGGCCGGGGAGGAATGAAATGACCCTCCCCATCATCTCGGCCGATCAGCGGCTCGCCGAACCGCGTGGCATCAAGGGCGCGATTTTCGGCAAGTCCGGCATCGGCAAGACCAGTCTGCTGTGGACGCTCGATCCCGCCACCACGCTCTTCATCGATCTGGAGGCGGGCGACCTCGCCATCGAAGGTTGGTCCGGTGACAGCGTCCGACCGCGTACATGGGCCGAATGCCGCGACTTCGCCGTCTTCATCGGCGGGCCCAATCCGGCCCTCCGGGACGATCAGGTCTACAGCGACGCCCACCACGCTGCGGTGTGCGATCGCTTCGGCGATCCATCAGGGCTCGACCGCTACCAGACCATATTCATCGACTCGATCACCGTTGCGGCCAGGCTCTGCTTCCAATGGTGCAAGGGTCAGCCGGAAGCCTTTTCAGAAAAGACCGGCAAGCCCGACATCCGCGGCGCATACGGATTGCACGGCCGCGAGATGATCGCGTGGCTTACCCATCTGCAGCACACGCGAACCAAGAACGTCTGGTTCGTCGGGATCCTCGACGAGAAGCTCGACGACTTCAACCGACGCGTCTTCTCGGCGCAGATCGACGGGTCCAAGACCGGCCTCGAGCTCCCCGGCATCGTCGATGAAGTCCTGACGATGGCCGAGATCAAGGACGAGGCCGGCACGCCGTACCGCGCCTTTGTCTGCCAGACCATTAATCCCTGGAACTTCCCCGCGAAGGACCGTTCCGGCCGGCTCTTGTCGGTGGAGGAGCCGCATCTCGGCCGCCTCATGGCGAAGATCCGCGGGCCGATTAAACCCGCTTCCGAGCGGCTCGACTACCGCAGCCCATCACCGGCCGCCACCGCCCCAGGCACTGACACCCCCACCCAATCCGAAAACGCCTGAACGAGGAGAGCCCAGCCATGTCTGGATCCTGGAACGACTTCAACGACGCCAAGCAGAACACCAACATCATCCCCAAGGGCACGCTGGCCAAGGTCCGCCTGACGATCCGCCCAGGCGGTTTCGACGACCCGGCGCAAGGCTGGACCGGTGGATACGCCACGCGGGGAACGACCGGTTCGGTCTACCTCTCGGGTGAGTTCACGGTGCTCGAAGGACCCTATGCCCGACGGAAGATCTTCACCCTGATCGGGCTTTACAGCCCTAAGGGTCCGGATTGGGCAAACATGGGCCGCAGCCTGATCCGCGGCATGCTGAATTCTGCGCGCGGCATCTCGGACAAGGACCTTTCTGCACAGGCGCAGTCCGCCCGCCGCATCAGCAGCTTCGCCGATCTCGACGGGCTCGAGTTCGTGGCCAAGATCGACATCGGCACGGACACCAATGGCGACGAGAAGAACGAGGTTCGTGCGGCGGTGACGCCGGACCACAAGGAATACGCCGCCATCATGGGCGCGGCCGGCACGGTGGCGCCGCCGCAGCCCCCAGCTTTTGCTCCCCAGTCCTCGATGCCGCAGCCGGGCGTGCGCCCCTCCTGGGCACAGTGAGGAGCACGCCATGCTGCTGCGGCCCCGCCAGAAGCAGTTCGTCGAGCGCAGCGTCCGCGCGCTCGGCGAGCATGGAAACACCCTCGGCGTCGCCCCGACCGGAGCGGGCAAGACGATCATGCTTTCTGCGGTCTCGGGGCGCATGGTGGCCGAGACCGAAGCCAAGGCCTGCGTGCTTGCCCACCGCGACGAGCTGACAGCTCAGAACCGCAGCAAGTTCGGTCGTGTGAACTCGAGGATCACCACCTCAGTCGTCGACGCCAGCGAGAAATCCTGGGGCGGACAGGTCACCTTCGCCATGGTGCCGACGCTGGCACGCGCCAGCAATCTCGATCAGATCCCTGCGCTCGACCTCCTGGTGATCGACGAGGCGCATCACGCGGCGGCGGACAGCTATCGGCGCATCATCGATACCGCGCTGAAGCGCAATCCCATGTGCCGCATCTATGGTGTTACCGCCACGCCCAACCGGGGCGACAAGCGCGGGCTGCGCCCGGTGTTCTCGAACGTCGCCGACCAGATCCGGATCGGGGAGTTGATTGCCTCCGGCCACCTCGTGCCGCCGCGCACCTTCGTCATCGATGTCGGCGTCCAGGATCAGCTCACCAGAGTGCGCCGCACGGCCGACGATTTCGACATGGCCGAGGTTGATGCGATCATGAATCGCTCGCCGGTCACGGAGGCGGTCATTCGTCATTGGCAGGAGAAGGCGAGCGCGCGCCAGACGGTAGTGTTCTGCTCCACCATCGACCACGCCTGCAACGTCACTGACGCTTTCAACGCGGCGGGCATCGCCGCGGGGTTGATCTACGGCGACATGAGCGATGTGGACCGCAGGGCCACCCTCGCGGCTTATGCCGCTGGTGACCTGCGCGTCGTCGTCAACGTTGCGGTCCTAACCGAAGGTTGGGATCACCCGCCGACCAGCTGTGTCGTGCTGCTGCGGCCGAGCTCCTACAAGTCGACCATGATCCAGATGGTTGGGCGGGGCCTGCGCACGGTCTCGCCCGAAGAGCATCCGGGCATCGTCAAGACCGACTGCATCGTGCTCGATTTTGGTACCTCGACGCTGCTGCATGGATCGCTGGAGCAGGACGTCGACCTGAACGGCCATGAACCCTCCGGCGAGGCACCCACAAAGGACTGCCCCGACTGCGGCGCCGTCGTGCCGCTCGCCACCACCGAGTGCCCGCTGTGCGGCCATCTTTGGGAGCGCGCCGAGGGTAGTGAGGCCGCCCCGATCGGCGACTTCGTGATGTCCGAGATCGACCTCCTGAAGCGTTCGAGTTTCCGCTGGTGCGATCTCTTCGGCGACGATGCTGCGCTTGCCGCCAACGGCTTCAACGCCTGGGGCGGTGTCTTCTTTCTGCGTGGCCGCTGGTATGGCGTCGGCGGCCTGCAGAAGCAGCGGCCGCATCTGCTGGCGCTGGGCGAGCGCACTGTGTGCCTCGCGGCAGCCGACGATTGGCTCAACGAGCATGAGAGCGACGAGAGCGCCCACAAGACGCGTCGCTGGCTGAACGAGCCTCCGACAAGCCGGCAACTCGCATTCCTGCCGGCCGAATACCGGCAGGACTTCGGGCTCACCCGCTACCAGGCCTCGGCGTTGCTGTCCTTCCGCTTCAACCGGGATGCCATCCGCTCCCTCGTCTTCGGGGCCGCCGACGCTGATCCCGACGCACTGATCGGAGCAGCGGCGTGATGGAGGGTGCTCATGGTCACGCCCGTCTCCGATCGCCTGCGGCTCTGGCATCCGCGTGGGACGCTCTGCGCCGTGTGTCGGCGGCCACCCCGTGGCTTTGGCTGGTCCGACCCGGTGCGGGGAAAGCAGCCGCGCCCCACAGTGTGGTTCTGCTCGATGGCTTGCCAAGGCTTCTGGACGCGCTTGGCGCGGGAGCGCTGGGCCATGGTTGACCTCACCGAACACGAGAAGGCGGCGATCCGCGCCGCCATGAAACCGCTCGCCGAAATCATGGAGGAGATCGGCTGGCAAGCGCGCCTCTCCGACCTCTCAGAGGCGCAGGTGCTGACGCTCATCGAGGTCGCCGTCGGCGGCTTTCAGGACGCCATGCACGGCATGGCGGCGAGCGTCGATGCGGAGGTGCCGTTCTGATGCTCGACTACAATCACCGCGCCACCTGCGCGGAACACATCAACACGGTCATCGACCAGGCGATCGTCGCTGAACGAGCGGCAATCCCGCCACGAACCTATCTCGGGGGCTCTCGCCTCGGACACACCTGCGAGCGCGCCCTGCAGTTCGAGTTTGCCGGAGCTTCGAAGGACGAAGGCGCCGATTTCGGCGGGCGGACACTGCGGATCTTCGAGATCGGACACGCGCTCGAAGACCTCGCGATCCGGTGGCTGCGCGCCGCCGGGGTCGATCTCTACACTTGCAAGGGCAATCACCCGGACGGGGAGCAATTCGGCTTTTCTGCCGCCGGCGGGCGTATTCGCGGGCATGTCGACGGGATCATCGCCGCCGCACCAGAGCCGCTGCAGATCAAGGTTCCGGCGCTCTGGGAATGCAAGACGATGAACGCGAAGAACTGGCGCGACACCGTGGCCAGGGGCGTCGTTCTGGCGAAACCCATCTACGCGGCGCAGATCGCGCTCTACCAGGCCTACATGGAAGCGCAGGTGCCGGGCATCTCCGCCAATCCCGCGCTGTTCACCGCCATCAACAAGGACACCGCCGAACTCCACCACGAGCTCGTGCCGTTCGACGCAGGCCTCGCCCAGCGCATGAGCGACCGCGGCGTGCGGATCCTGCAGGCAACGGACGCAGGAGAGCTGCTCCCCCGCATCGCCACGACACGCGATTTTCACGAGTGCCGGATGTGCCCGTGGGCGAATCGCTGCTGGGGGCTGCCGGCATGAGTGAGAACAAGGTCGTCTCCCTCGATGCATGGCGGGATTTCAACGACGCCGCCCCGCAAGCCGATCCCTTCGACATCGAGCCGGATCTCGCGCAGATCGCCGTCTTTCTCGACGTCGTCTTCGGCTATTGCGACGGCTGGGTGCCGCTGCGGGGCTTCGTCGACAAGGGCCAGGGCATCGACGGCCGTCCCCATAATGCCTGGATCGAGATCGGCGACAGTTTGCTGGAGAAAGCGACCGCCTTCGCCGGCTGGGCAGCGCGCGAGGGCGCGGCCTTCTATGTGGTGCCGGGGACGGTCGCTGAGACCGGCAAGGCGAAGGCCGCCGACGTCCGGCAAATGCAGACCGTTCTGGTCGATCTCGACGCGGGCGACGTCACAGCCAAGCTCGATCATCTCATCCGGCATCTCGGCGAACCGACGCTGCTCGTTGAAAGCGGCGGCCGCACGCCGGATGGTCTGGACAAGCTCCATGTATGGTGGCGCCTGAGCGAACCGGCCGAGGGCGAGGACATTGCGCTCCTTTGTCGGCTGCGCGGCGACATCGCGGTCAAGGTCGGCGGCGACACCCATTTTAGATCGGCTCACCAGCCCATCCGTTTGGCCGGTTCGGTTTATCACAAGGGCGGTTTCAGACGGCTGGTCAACATCCGCCGCCACAGCCCTCGGGTCGAGGTCCATCTGGGCGATTTCGCCGAACTCGTCGCGGACATGCCGCCGCTGCTAGGTGTTGGTTCGGAGCCCGGACCGGCGACCGACAAACCGTCGATCGACGAGATTCTGAAGACGCCGGTCCGCGAAGGTGGCGCGGACGACTGGTCGCGCTTTCAGGGCGCAAGCGCCGCGATCGGTCACTATGTGCGAATGGCCCACGAAGGCCGCATGAGCCGCGATGAGGCCTGGGAGGCGATCTGCCAGTACAACGTCGCCCAGCTCCGTCCCAGCTGGCCGCTCGACCGACTCGCCTCGGAAGCGCAGCGCCTCTGGCGCCTGCACGAGGAACGCCATGGGCCTGCGCTCGAACGGCTGTCCGCCCCACCCATGTCGGCATTGCCAGCCTTCAAACTCGGCGCGCTGCTCGATGATCTGAGCCCGATGCCGGAGGACATCATAGCGCCGCGGTTGCTGACGCCGGGCGGGATGCTGGTGCTCGGCGGCGCGCCGAAGGTCGGCAAGAGCGACTTCCTCATCAGCCTGCTCGTTCATATGGCAGCAGGCGTGCCGTTCCTCGGTTTCGCGCCTAGCCGCCCGCTGCGGATCTTCTACCTGCAGGCCGAGATCCAGTACCATTACCTCCGGGAGCGTCTCCAGGCCATCCGGGTCGATCCCGCCCTCCTGGCTACGGCGCGCGACAATCTGGTCGCCACGCCCAAGGTGCGCATGCTGCTCGACGCCGGCGGCGTCGCTCTCGCCGTCGCTGCCGCCCGTGCTCATTACGGACACGGCGCACCCGACATCCTCTGCATCGATCCGATCCGCAACCTCTTCGATGGTGGCCCGGACGGAGGTGGCGAGAACGACAACACGGCGATGCTCTTCTTCCTGCAGGAGCGCATCGAAGCATTGCGCGACGCTGTCGCGCCCGATGCCGGCCTGATCCTTTGTCACCACACGCGCAAGATCACCAAGAAGCAGCTTGTCGAGGATCCGTTCATGGCGCTCTCGGGCGCCGGATCGCTCCGCAGCTTCTACAGCTCCGGCATCATCATGCACCGGCCCGACGAGGAGCGCCCGGAGCGGATGTTGCATTTCGAGCTGCGCAATGGGCCGGGCATCGAGCCCATGGTCGTCGACAAGGCCGGTGGACGCTGGGTCGAGATCGACCGCTCCGGGGAACGGATCGTCCGGCGCGAGTTTGGCGAAAAGCTCGACGCCGAGCGCGTCCGCAAGCACGACGTCATCCTTCAATTGCTCTTCGATGAAGCGCAGGCCGGGCGGCTCTACACGGCGCTGCAGTTCGCTGAGAGCTTCGAGAACCGCGCTGGGCTCGGCGGCAAGGACACGATCCGCGACCGGATCAGCGTGCTGTCGACCAAGGGATTCATCAAGTTCGTACGCGACGGCGCACCCTTCGGCCTGCCCACCTCCAAGTCGAAGTTCGGCTATCTCTGCGTTGAGGACATGGTGTTTCCGACCGGTGACGAGACGGCCGATGTTGAGACCGGCGAGGTCATTCCTGAGCGGATTCCCGTCCTTCCCAGCACGTACAAGTGCCCCCAGACCGGGGCCGCACTGCCGGTCGAGAACCCTGGCATCTGGGTCTATCCGGAGGGCGCCGAATGATCGCCCTCCACCGATACACATCATGCGCAGGCTTGCGCAGCTTCAAGTTGGGGAGGTTGGGAAAGCGGCGCCCAACTCCCTGCGCTCCCTTCCGCACTGCCGCCTGCGGTTGCGCGGCGTCAAGTTGGGAAGACCTCTCCGAACTACCTGCGCTGCTGCTCGTACAGCTTCGATGGGCTGCGCAGGTTCAAGTTGGGGAAGCGGTGGCTCCCCAGCCCATCCCCAACTTGAAATTTATCAACGTTATCAGGGCCTCACTTGGCCTTCCAAGTTGTGGGGGTGAAAGCCACCCCCTTCAGGGGTGGGGGAGAACGCCGCAGGCGGGCTCTCCCTCGCCCACCCCCAGGGGCTTCGCGTGCGCATGGCGTGCCGGACCTCTCATTCCCGACAGAACACGAGAAGGATCAACCCGCATGAACATGCATCCATCACCCGTCCCTGTAACCGACCTCTCTCCCATGCACGTTGCTTCCGCTTCTGCCGGCAGCACCATCCTCGCTCTCGACCTTGGGACCACCACCGGCTGGGCGAGCCTTGTCAGCGGGATCGTTCACAGTGGCACCGCGACATTCCGGACCGGGCGCTATGACGGCGGCGGCATGCGGTATCTGCGATTCCAGCACTGGCTCGAACAGCTGGCTGACGATAGCGGCGGATTGGCCTCGATCTATTTCGAGGAGGTCCGGCGTCACATCGGGACCGACGCCGCCCACCTCTATGGCGGGTTTCTGGCAACGTTGACGTCCTGGTGCGAGCGCGAAGGCGTCGCCTATCAAGGCGTACCGGTCGGCACCATCAAGCGGTTCGCCACCGGCAAGGGAAACGCCGGCAAGGAAGCCGTGTTGGCCGCAATGCGCGAGCGTGGGTTCCAGCCCGCCGACGATAATGAGGCCGATGCAATCGCCATCCTGCTCTGGGCGATGGAGACCCGGGGAGGTGTGCTGTGAGGTGGGCGCCACGAGGTTATGGCGGACAGCGCCGCAGCCCGGAAGAGGTCAAGCGCGAGGGCTGGCGGGAGCAGCGCGTCCTCGCGGTGTCGCTCGATGATGACCGGCTGACCTGGCCCGAACGTGAACTGATCCGGCAACTCGGCGACAAGCTCTATGGCGATCGCGATCAGGCGAACGAGGCGCGCCGATGACCGAGTGGACACCGAGCCTCGTCGAGGAACGTCTGGCGGAAGCCGCTTACGTGCTCAAGCGACTGCCCGAATCGCGGCGGCAGGGATACTTCAGCACATGGCCGGAGGTCGTCCATGACTTTGCCGACAAGGTCGGACAGCAGCCGAGGCCGATGCGTATCCTGCCGTCGCCTGCCGCGATCAGCCGGATGGAGGAAACGCTCACCTGGACGGTGGGGCTCGACCCCGTCGACGGCAAGATCATCTGGCTGCGTGCGCAGGGCGAGCGTTGGAAAACGATCTGCTGGACGGTAGGTCTGCAGCGGTCGGCGGCTCACGAGCGCTGGCTCTATGCGCTGTGCGTCATTGCGTTCCGGCTCAATGGTCGGCGGCTCAATCGCAGCTACTCGAAGCGCAAGGTGATCGAACTGGCTAGCGCGGCGCGACGGTGAGCAGTGGCGAGGAAAGTGTCCGCCGGACAGTTTTCGAACGGACATAAACAGCGGATCAGACTAGGTATTCAGCTATCCTCGCGGGAGGCGCGCGCGCCAGGATCCCGACCGGTTCAAGACGAGTTCACGGGTCCTTCCTGGCGATATTCGTATGCTGGCGGGCGAAGCGCGGAACATCGCCAGCGACAGGGCCGGATTTTTGGGAAGCCACCCGGAAGCCGGAGCCACGCGCGCCCCGCGCAAACACCAATGAACGCTGGCCTTCCGACCGGACACCGCTGGTGGCCGCTGGACCCCGTGTGGAGTCCGGCCCGGCATCCGGAGTCCGGAAGCCACCGGCATCCACCCGACCGAGGAACC
>NZ_JAEULZ010000024.1 GCF_016793485.1 Mesorhizobium sp.
GCTACATGGCGGGCGCCGCCACCAATCCCGACCCCTATGTGTTCGCCTACGCCGCCGGGCAGGTGAAGCAGATGCTGGAGATCACCCATGAGCTGGGTGGCGCCAACTATGTGCTGTGGGGCGGCCGCGAGGGATACGAGACCCTGCTCAACACCCGGATCAAGCAGGAGCAGGACCAGGCGGCGCGCTTCCTGTCGCTGGTCATCGACCACGCCAAGAAGATCGGCTTCAAGGGGCAGCTGCTGATCGAGCCCAAGCCGCAGGAGCCGACCAAGCACCAGTACGACTACGACGTCGCGACGGTCTATGGATTCCTGAAGGATTTTGGCCTCGAAAAGGAGGTCAAGGTCAACATCGAGCAGGGTCACGCGATCCTGGCAGGCCATTCGTTCGAGCATGAACTGGCGCTGGCCTCGTCGCTCGGCATCTTCGGTTCGATCGACATGAACCGCAACGACTACCAGTCGGGCTGGGATACCGACCAGTTCCCGAACAACGTGCCGGAGATGGCGCTGGCCTACTACTACGTGCTGCAGGCCGGCGGCTTCAAGACGGGTGGCACCAACTTCGACGCCAAGATCCGCCGCCAGTCGATCGATCCACAGGACCTGCTGATCGGCCACATCGGCGCGATGGATTGCTGCGCGCGCGGCCTGAAGGCGGCGGCCAGGATGGTCGAGGACAAGGCGCTGACTGGACCGCTGGAAGAGCGCTATGCCGGCTGGAAGTCGGCCGAAGCGAAGGCGATGCTGTCGGGCAAGCGTTCGCTGGAGGACATCGCCGAGCGCGTGGTCGCCAAGAAGATCGAGCCGCAGCCGAAGTCCGGCCGGCAGGAATATCTGGAAAACATCGTCAACCGTTACGTTTGACGACAAATCCGGAGGCCGTCGGCCTAGGAAAACTAGTTCCGGCGCAGCCGCATCCTTCGCAAGGGTGCGGCTGTTTTGTCTTCTGCCCGACACATGCCTGCCTTCTGGTCGTCATGAAGCGGGGCTATGTTCGCTGGCATGGAAACGAAGCGCCAGACATCTCCAAATGCCTTCGACGTGCAAGTCGGCGCGCTTCTCGACCGCGTCCACGAATCGGCGTCGATCGTGGACAGCCTGATGGCGATGCCGTTGCCCAGTGAGAGCGACGCCCCGCCAGAGTGGGATGCGGCCGTGACGCGCCGGCTGGAGCGTCGGCTGGTTGACGCGATGCGCTCAATCCTTGACGCCGAACAGCAGGCACGAAAAAGCGCCTGAGATTCTATGCTGCGGTTTTCCTGAGTTCGACCGGCGATTTGCCGAAGGAGCGCGCGAAGGCGCGAGAAAAGGATGAGGCTGACGAAAAGCCGGTCCTTGCAGCGATGTCAGCCATCGCGACACGCGTATCCGTCACCAGTTTGCGGGCTGCGGTCAGGCGCAGGCGCAGGTAGTAGGCGCCGGGTGTTTCGCCGATGGACTTGCGGAAGATGCTTTCGAGCGTGCGCGGAGTGACGCCCGTGCGTTTTGCAATCGCGGCGGTGGAGAGCGGCTGGTCGACATGCGATTCCATGAGCCGGATCGCCTGCGCGAGCCTTGGATCGTAGCCGTCGAGCCGACCGAGCGAGACGAGCGGCTGCGCGTCGGTCGCGGCACGGGACTGG
Source organism: Mesorhizobium sp. (assembly GCF_016793485.1). Taxonomy (GTDB): domain Bacteria; phylum Pseudomonadota; class Alphaproteobacteria; order Rhizobiales; family Rhizobiaceae; genus Mesorhizobium_K. The sequence continues at coordinate 1,628 of NZ_JAEULZ010000024.1, forward strand.
TCGTAGATGAAGACGCTCGCCACATCCAGCGCGACCGCCATGCCGAGGCGTGAGCGGACGAGATGCAGCATCAGGTCGAAAGTGGGCGAGGCGCCGCCGCAGGTGAAGACCGGACCGTCGATGACATAACGGTCTGGGCGCACATCCGTGCCGGGGAAGGCGGCGGAGAAGTCTTCCATGTCCTCCCAGTGGGTCGTGGCGGCACGGCCCTCCAGCAAGCCGGCGCGGGCGACCAGCCATGTGCCGGCCTCCACGCCGCCGCAGGCGCGCGCCGAACGGGCCGCGCGGCGCAGGCCATGGAGGAAGCTGGCGGTCGCGTAGCCCTGCGTGCCGAAGCCTGCGACGACGACGATCATGTCGGTCTGCCGCGCTGGATCGAATTTGCCGCTGACCGCCACCGGCAGGCCGCATGTGGTCATGGCCGGGTCGCCGCCGACCGAGACAAGGCGGAAGTCGAAGAGGGTTTCGCCGGAGACGCGATTGGCTGCGCGCAGCGGGTCGATGGTGGAAGCGACGCACATGATGGATGCGCCCGAGAAGACGAGCACTGTGACGTCGAGCTTTGCGCGCTCGGCGCGAAAGACATCGGGCTTTTCGCTTTTTGCCATGACCTCTTCGTAAAACGAAAAGCATGGCCAGACAAGGCGAGTCAGACTCGGCGCATTCAGGGAGAGAAACATGCCGCTAGCCATGAACCGCGAGGTCTTCATCACCTGTGCCGTCACCGGATCGGGCGGCACGCAGGACCGCAGCCCGCACGTGCCGCGCTCGCCAAAGCAGATCGCCGACTCCGCGATCGCTGCAGCGAAGGCTGGCGCGGCGATCGTGCATTGCCATGTCCGCGACCCCGAGACCGGCAAGCCCCGGCGCGACGTCTCGCTCTACCGCGAGGTGACCGAGCGCATCCGCGACGCCGACATCGATGTCGTGCTGAACCTCACAGCCGGCATGGGTGGCGACATGGTGTTCGGCGATGTCGAGAACCCGCTGCCGTTGAGGACGCCCGGCACCGACATGGGCGGCGCTTCTGATCGTGTCGAGCATGTGCGTCAGTGCCTGCCGGAGATCTGCACGCTCGACTGCGGCACGATGAACTTCAACGAAGCAGACTATGTGATGACCAACACACCGGGCATGCTGCGTGCCATGGGCGGGATGATGACCGAGATGGGCGTGAAGCCGGAGATCGAGGCGTTCGACACCGGGCACCTCTGGTTTGCCAAGCAGCTCGTCGAGGAAGGCGTGCTGAAGTGCGACGCGCTGGTTCAGCTCTGCATGGGCGTGCCGTGGGGCGCGCCGGACGACCTCAACACCTTCATGGCGATGGTCAACAACGTGCCGCAGGAGTGGACGTTCTCGGCCTTCTCGCTTGGCCGCAACCAGATGGCCTATGCCGCTGCCGCGGTGCTGGCCGGCGGCAATGTGCGCGTCGGGCTCGAGGACAATCTCTGGCTCGACAAGGGTGTACTCGCCACAAATGCACAGCTCGTGGAGCGCGCGGTGACGATCGTGGAAAATCTCGGCGCGCGAGTGATCGGGCCGGACGAAGTGCGCAAGAAACTGAACCTCACCAAGCGCGCGCCGCTGGCCGCCTGACCGGGAGACGGGACATGACCATCGCAAAGGCAGCCGCGATCGGCGGCGGGGTGATCGGAGCGGGCTGGGTTGCCCGGCTGCTGCTCAACGGCATTGACGTGGCGATCTACGATCCCGATCCGGAGGCCTCGCGCAAGGTGGGCGAGGTGATGAAGGGTGCGCGTCGCGCCTACAAGAAGATGCTGCCGGAGGGCTTGCCGAAGGAAGGCAAGCTGACCTTCGCCAAGACGATCGCGGAAGCGGTGAAGGATGCGGACTTCATCCAGGAGAGCGTGCCGGAAAGGCTCGACCTCAAGCACAAGGTTCTGGCGGAGATTGACACGCACGCGCCGGCCAACTCGATCGTTGGCTCGTCGACGTCGGGCATCAAGCCGACCGACATGCAGGTTGCGATGAAGAAACATCCGGAGCGGCTGGTGGTCGGCCATCCGTTCAACCCGGTCTATTTGCTGCCGCTGGTCGAGATCGTCGGCGGCGAGCAGACGTTTCCGGAGGCCATCGAGGTCGCCAAGGAAATCTACGCCTCGATCGGCATGAAGCCGGTGGTGATCCGCAAGGAGATCGAGGCGTTCGTCGGGGACCGCCTGCTTGAGGCTGCCTGGCGCGAGGCGCTGTGGCTGGTCAAGGACGGCATCTGCACGGTCGAAGAGCTTGACGACATCATGCGCTATTCCTTTGGCATTCGTTGGGCGCAGATGGGCATGTTCCAGGTCTATCGCGTGGCGGGCGGCGAAGCCGGCATGCGCCACTTCATGGCGCAGTTCGGTCCCTGCCTGAAGTGGCCGTGGACGAAGCTGATGGACGTGCCCGAATTCAACGACGAGCTGGTCGACCTGATTGCGATGCAGTCTGACGAGCAGTCGGACAAATGGTCGATCCGTGAGCTGGAAAAAATCCGCGACGACAATCTTGTCGCGATCATGGAAGCGCTGAGCCGCCAGAACAAGGGCAAGGGCTGGGGCGCCGGCGAGCTTTACAACGACTATACGAAGCAGCTCTCCAAGTTGGCTTCGAAGAAGGCGAAGCCGGCATTGAAGAGCAAGGCGGCGAAGTCCGCGACCAAGGCGAAGGCGGAAAAGCCGGTGAAGAAGGTGACGGCGAAGAAGTCCGCTGCGAAGCCGGCCAAGAAAGCCGGAAAGAAGAAGGGCTGACCGCGATGGATTTTGGCCTGTCGGAAGAGCAGAAGCTTATCGTCGAGACGACGCGCGCGTTTGTCGAGAACGAGCTTTACCCGCATGAGCAGGAGGTTGAGCGCACGGGCGTGCTGCGGCCAGCCCTGATCGAGGAGCTGAAGGCGAAGGCGATCGAGGCGGGGCTTTATGCGGCAAACATGCCGGCAGATGTCGGTGGGGCCGGACTCGATACGGTGTCGTGGCTGCTCTACGAGAAGGAACTCGGCCGCGCCAACTATGCGCTGCACTGGACCTGCGTGGCGCGCCCGTCGAACATCCTGCTCGCAGGCACGCCCGAGCAGCGTGAGAAGTACCTGTTCCCCTGCATTCGCGGCGAGAAGTCCGACTGCCTCGCCATGACCGAGCCCGGCGCTGGTTCTGACCTGCGCGGCATGAAGGCGAGCGCCGTGCAGGACGGCGACGACTGGGTGCTGAACGGCACCAAGCATTTTATCTCCCACGCTGACATCGCGGATTTCGCGATCGTGTTCATGGCGTCGGGCGAAGAGGATTCTCCGCGCGGCAAGCGCAAGAAGATCACGGCGTTCTTCGTCGACAAGGGTACGCCGGGCTTCACCGTGCGCGATGGCTATCGCAACGTCTCGCATCGCGGTTACACCAATTCGGTGCTGGAGTTCGACAACTGCCGGCTACCGGCAAGCCAGGTTCTGGGCGAGGTGCACAAGGGTTTCGAGGTGGCGAATAGCTGGCTCGGCGCGACGCGGCTGCAGGTCGGCGCGACGTGTCTCGGGCGCGCGGAACGTGCGCTCGGTCATGCCATCGACTACGCCGCGCAGCGCGAGCAGTTCGGACAGCAGATCGGCAAGTTCCAGGGCGTGTCGTTCAAGCTCGCCGACATGGCGACCGAACTGAAGGCCGCCGAGCTGATGATCCTCGAGGCTGGCTGGAAATACGACCAGGGCACGGTGACCGACCAGGACATGGCGATGGCCAAGCTGAAGGCCACCGAGATGTTGGCCTTCGTCGCGGACGAGGCGATCCAGATCCATGGCGGCATGGGCCTGATGGACGACCTGCCGCTGGAGCGCATCTGGCGCGACGCGCGCGTCGAGCGCATCTGGGAAGGGACGAGCGAAATCCAGCGCCATATCATAAGCCGGGCACTCTTGAGGGCGGTCGGCGGATGAATGATACCCCCACCCCGGCGCTGCGCGCCGACCCTCCCCACAAGGAGGAGGGTAAAGGGCGTCTTGATCGCCTGCTTCGGCCGAAGTCGATTGCCGTCGTGGGCGGCGGCTTCTTCGCGCCGAATGTCGTGAAGCAGTGCCTGAAGATGGGCTTTGCCGGCGGCGTCTGGCCGGTGCATCCGTCGAAGGATTCCATCGAGGGCGTGAAGGCATACAAATCGCTGGCCGATCTGCCGGCCGCGCCGGATGCGACCTTCATCGGCGTCAATCGCAACCTGACGATCGACATCGTGCGCGAGCTGCGCGAACTCGGCGCGGGCGGGGCGATCTGCTTCGCGGCCGGCTTCCGCGAGACGGGTAGCTACGACGCCGACGGCGAACGCCTGCAGCAGGCGCTGGTCGAGGCGGCGGGCGACATGGCCGTCATCGGGCCGAACTGCTACGGCCTGATCAACTATGCCGACGGTGCGCTGCTGTGGCCCGACCAGCATGGCGGGCGGCGGCTTAAGGACGGCGAGACGGGCGCGGCAATCATCACGCAGTCATCCAACATCGCCTGCAACCTGACCATGCAGACGCGCGGCCTGCCGCTCGCCTACATGATGACGGCCGGCAACCAGGCGCAGACTGGACTTTCCGAGATGGCGCTCGGGCTGATTGAGGATACGCGCGTGTCGTGCCTCGGGCTGCATATCGAGGGCTTCGACAAGGCAGAAGGTTTCGAGCGGCTGGCAGCGCGGGCGCGCGAATTGAAGAAGCCGATCGTGGCGATGAAGGTCGGGCGCTCGGAGCAGGCGCGGGCCGCGACGGTGTCGCACACGGCGTCGCTCGCCGGGTCGGACGCCGCATCGGACGCCTTCCTCAAACGGCTCGGCATTCCGCGTGTCGACACGATTCCTGCATTCCTGGAGACGCTGAAACTCTTCCACGGCGTCGGCGCACTGGAGAGTTACACACTGTCCTCGATGAGCTGCTCGGGCGGCGAGGCGTCGGTGATGGCCGATACGGCGGAGGGGCGGCCGGTGTCGTTCCCTGGTTTGACTGAAGAGCATCGTGCGCGCGTTCAGGAGACGCTCGGGCCGCTGGTCGCGGTGGCCAATCCGCTCGACTACAACACCTATATCTGGGCCAACGAGCCGGCGATGACGGCGACGTTCTCGGCGATGGTGTCCGGCGGCTTCGGGCTTAACATGCTGGTGCTGGATTTCCCGCGCACCGACCGCTGCTCCGACGCCGACTGGTGGTGGACGATCAACGCCTTCGAGGCGGCGGTGAAGGCGAACGACGCGAAGGGTGCTGTCGTCACGTCCATGGGCGAGAACATTCCTGAGGGACATGCCGAGGAATTGCTGAGGCGTGGTCTGGTGCCGATTCTTGGCATAGCCGAGGCGATGGATGCTGCGGCTGCCGCGGCGTTTGTGGGGGAGGCTTGGAGGCGGCCAACGGCGACGGCTGTGGGCGTCGCGCCCCCCTCTGGCCTGCCGGCCATCTCCCCCACGAGGGGGGAGATCACGCTCTCCGATGCGATCGATGAAGCCGCTGCAAAAGCAATGCTTACGGATGCAGGACTGTCCGTACCGGCGGGGCGGCGCGCGGCAAGTGTGGTAGAGGCAGTCACCGCGGCGAACGAGCACGGCTATCCCGTAGCTCTGAAGGCGCTCGGTGTCGCGCACAAGTCGGAAGCCGGCGCGGTGAAGCTCAACCTGCGCGACGAGGCGTCTGTGAGGGCAGCCGCCGAACAACTCGTCGGCCTCGGCGATGGGCTCTATGTCGAGCGCATGGTCGAAGGTGGTGTCGCCGAGCTCATCGTCGGTATCACGAGCGATCCGCTATTCGGGCCGGTGATGACGGTCGGTTCGGGTGGTGTGCTGGTCGAACTCTTGAAGGATAGCGCGACGCTGTTGCTGCCTGCCAGTCGCGAAGATGTGGAAACGGCGCTGCGCGGGCTGAAGCTTTTCCCGCTGCTCGACGGCTTCCGGGGCCGGCCGAGAGCCGATCTCGCGGCTGCAATCGATGCGATCCTGAAGATTTCCGACTTTGCGCTCGCCAATCGCGACACACTGGCGGAACTCGACGTCAATCCGCTAATCGTCTGCGCCGAAGGGAAGGGCGCCTGGGTGGCCGACGCTTTGCTGGTCAAGGAGGAAACATGACCGACGTGATCACCACGCGCCGCGAAGGCGGCGTCTTCGAAGTCACGCTGGACCGGCCGAAGGCCAATGCCATCGACCTGAAGACCTCGCGGCGGATGGGCGAAACGTTCAGGGCGTTTCGCGACGATCCGGAGTTGCGCGTCGCCATCGTGAAGACGGCCGGCGACAAGTTCTTCTGCGCGGGCTGGGACCTGAAGGCGGCGGCCGGCGGCGACGCGGTGGACGGCGACTATGGCGTCGGCGGCTTTGCGGGACTGCAGGAGCTGCGCGACATGAACAAGCCTGTCATCGCCTGCGTCAACGGCATGGCGGTGGGCGGCGGCTTCGAGCTGGCGCTGTCCTGCGACCTGATCTACGCCTCGGATCATTCGAGCTTCGCGCTGCCGGAAATCCGCGCAGGGACCCTGGCGGACGCCGCCACGATCAAGCTGCCGAAGCGCATTCCGTATCACGTCGCGATGGACCTGCTGCTGACCGGCCGCTGGATGGATGTCGCCGAGGCGCATCGCTGGGGGCTGGTCAACGAAGTGCTGCCGAAGGAAAAGCTCGAGGATCGCGTCTGGGAGATTGCGCGGTTGCTGGCGTCGGGACCGCCGCTGGTGTTCGCGGCTATCAAGGAAACGGCGCGCGAGGCGGAGGGCGTGAAGTTCCAGGACATCATGAACCGCGTCACCAAGCGGCAACTGCCGACCGTCGACGTGCTCTATGGGTCCGAGGACAATCTGGAAGGCTTCAAGGCTTTCGCCGAGAAACGCGATCCGGTCTGGAAGGGCCGCTGAACCGGCGACCTGTATAGCGCTCCTGACGGGAGGCTGTCAGGACGATCCCTCAACGGCTTCGCCGATGCGTTGCAGGATGGCGTGAAAAGCGCGATCTGACGTGTCGATGGCCTGTGTCGGTTTTGCCGGCGCTGGTTCGTCCTATGCGAAGACAGGAGCGAGCCATGGATCATTCTGCAGCCAGCAGCGGAAGCGTTCCGCGCAAGGCGACGCGCCGCGAATGGATCGGGCTTGGCGTGATCGCGCTGCCATGCCTGCTCTATTCGATGGATCTCACCGTCCTGAATCTCGCCGTACCGGCGATCATGGCGGACCTGAACCCGAGTGCAACGCAGCTTCTTTGGATCGTCGACATCTACGGTTTCATGATCGCCGGCATGCTCATCACCATGGGCACACTCGGTGACCGCATCGGCCGGCGGAAGCTGCTGATGATCGGCGCGTTCGCGTTCGGTCTCGCGTCCATCCTCGCGGCGTTCTCAACGAGCGCGGAAATGCTGATCGTGGCGCGCGCTATCCTCGGACTGTCGGCGGCGACACTTGCGCCATCGACGCTCTCCCTGATCTCCAACATGTTTCCAGATCCGAAGGAGCGCACCTTCGCCATTGGCGTCTGGATATCCAGCTTCTCCGCCGGTGGCGCCATCGGCCCGGTGATCGGCGGCATCCTGCTGACATGGTTCTGGTGGGGCTCGGTGTTCCTGATTGCAGTACCGGTCATGGTGGTGCTGCTGATCGTAGCGCCTTTCCTGCTGCCCGAATACAGGGACGAGAATGCAGGACGCATTGATCTGGTCAGCGTCGCCCTATCGCTAGCCACGATCTACGGCATAAAGCATGCGGCGTCCTACGCGTTTGACGGGGAGGCGGCGATAGCGATCCTCGGCGGCCTTGCCATCGGCTTCGTCTTCGTGCTGAGGCAAAGCAGGCTCGCCACGCCTTTGATCGACCTCAGCCTGTTCAAGTCGTTAAAGTTCTCGGCGTCGCTCGGCATCAACACGCTCGGCTTCTTCGCGGCTTTCGGCATTTTCCTGCTCACGGCGCAGTACCTGCAGCTCGTGCTTGGCCTGTCACCGCTCGCCGCGGGGCTGTGGGGGGCGCCGTCGTCGATAGGCTTCATCGTAGGCTCGCTGTTGTCGCCCAAACTGCTGGCGGCCATGCGGCCGGGCTACGTCATGGCGGGCGGATACGCACTGACGGCAGTGAGCTTCGTCGTCATGCCGCAAGCCGCGGCCGCCGGCTCGCTCTACCTGCTGGTTGTGAGCCATCTGCTGATGTCCTTCGGGCTGGCGCCGATCTTCACATTGTCGACCGACCTCATCATCGGCACCGTGCCGCCTGAGCGCGCCGGTACGGCGGCAGGCCTTTCGGAAACGAGCGCCGAGTTCGGCGGCGCGCTCGGCATCGCGATACTCGGCAGCATCGTGACCGCGCTCTATGCCGGGAGCATGGTCGCGTTCGACGGTAGCGGGCTGGCCGCCGATGCACTCGCGAACGCGCGGGCGACAATTGGCGGCGCCGTTGCGGAAGCGGTTGAGGTCGGGGGCGCGACCGGGGAATTGCTGCTCGACGCAGCACGGACGGCCTATGCCGACGCCTTCTACGTCGTGACGCTGGTCTGCGCGGTGGTGTCGCTGCTGGCGGCGGTCGTTTCGCTGCTCGTCCTGGGGCGCATCAAGCCGGATGCCGGGGACACGAGCGACGCGAAGGAGTGCGGCGCGGAGGCGATGGCTCCCTGAAAAAGCGACGCGACGCCCTGCTTCAATTCAGCGGAATGTCGTTGTCAAACTTGCCGGACTGGTAGGTGGACGAGAGGCGGTCGTAGGTGGCGGCGACGGCATCGATGCGTGCTTCCAGCCGCGCGCGTTCCTTCTCGGGTAGTTCGCGCACGAGTTTGCAGATCGAGCGGCTTTTCCAGTAGGCGTTCTCGGCGTTGTAGCCGCCCGGCTCCAGCGTGAAGACCTCCTTCAGGATCTTGAGGTCGTGCGGGATGGCGAAGCTGTCGCGCGAATCTTCGTGGCTGAAGAGATAATAGAAATTGTCGAAGCCGGTCCATGTGATCGCCGACAGGCAGAGCGAGCAGGGCTCATGCGTGGCGAGAAAGAGTGCGTCCTTCGTATCGACGCGCTCGGCCTTAGGCATCTCGTAGAAGCGTTTCAGGCAATGGACTTCGCCGTGCCAGAGCGGGTTTTCGATCTCGTTGTTGGTTTCCGCGATGACGAGCGAACGATCGCCCTTGCGCAGGATCGCCGCGCCGAACAGCTTGTTGCCTTTCGCCACGCCTTCGGCCGTCTTCGGTACGATGTCCTCTTCGATCACGTCGAGCAGGCGGTCGATCAGCGAAATGTCTGTGTCGGTGTTTCGGGTCACGGCAGGTCGATCTTGTAGGGTTCGGGGAAGAAGAACTCTTCCAGATTGTTGCCGGCGCCGCCACGGTCGACGACAAGGAAATCCTGCGGCTCGCCGATCGGCGTCAGCACGCCGTGCCAGAGGTTACGGGGATAGTTTACGCCCTGTCCGGATTCGGTAAGGAAGGCGTGCGGTTCGCCGGGTTCGCCGTTTTCGTCAGGGCATACGACAACCAGAAAGGGACGCGGCGAGAGCGGCATGAAGGCCTGGCTGCCGAACGGGTGGCGCTCGACGATGGTGAGCTTCAGGGGAAATGTGTAGGGCGTGCCCTTGAAGATGGAGATGATGACGTGCCCGCCCGGGCCCGTCGCTTCCGGCCTGGCGAGGGCATGGTAGCGCTCGCACTTGCCGCCGTTGATCGCGTAGTGGCCGTCGCCGCCAGTGTCGAGTACGTCGCCGAACGGAGCGAAGTTCTCGCGGGTGAGGCGACGGGCGACGATAGTCCGCGTCACCGCCCGAAACCGCCAAGCTTGGCGTGGCGGTTCACGTCCTTGTAGAGCAGGTAGCGGAAGCGTCCGGGACCGCCGGCGTAACAGGCCTGCGGGCAGAAGGCGCGCAGCCACATGAAGTCGCCGGCCTCGACCTCGACCCAGTCCTGGTTGAGGCGATAGACGCCCTTGCCTTCCAGCACATAGAGCCCGTGCTCCATGACATGCGTTTCGGCGAACGGGATCAATCCGCCCGGCTCGAAGGTGACGATGTTGACGTGCATGTCGTGGCGCAGGTCTTCGGGGTCGACGAAACGGGTCGTTGCCCAGCGGCCGGCCGTACCCGGCATGGAGAGCGGTACGATGTCCTGCTCGTTGTGGAAGATGGGTTCGGGCACGTCGATGCCGTCGACGCGCTCGTAGAGTTTGCGGATCCAGTGAAAGCGCGCCGGGGCTTTTCCCTTGTTGACGATGGTCCAGCTGCTCGATGGCGGCAAGTAGGCATAGCCGCCTTTGAGCAGGCGATGGCTCTTCCTGTCGAGCTTTACAGTGACCTCGCCTTCCATGACGAAGAGCACGCCTTCGGCCCCGGCCTCCGGCTCCGGCCGCACGCTGCCGCCGCCGGGTTGCACCTCCATGATGTATTGCGAGAAGGTCTCGGTGAAGCCGGAAAGCGGGCGCGCGATGATCCAGGCGCGGGTCTTGTCCCAGAAGGGCAGGTAGGACGTGACGATGTCCTGCATCACGCCCTTGGGGATGAAGACATAGGCTTCGGTGAAGACGGCGCGACCGGTCAGAAGATCGGTCTGCGGCGGGTGGCCGCCTCTTGGGGCGACATATTGCGGGCCAGCCATGGAACTCCTCTATTCCGGCAGGATTTCTCGCAGGCGCAGAAGAGCGATGCGCTCCACCTGCCTGCATGCGGTGTCGAATTCGGTGGTGCGATCGTTGCCGATACGGGTCTCGAAGGCGGCGAGAATCTCGTCCTTGGTCTTGCCCTTCACCGCGATGATGAAGGGGAAGCCGAAGGTCGAGACGTAAGCCGAATTGAGCTTCGAGAACAGTTCGCGTTCGGCGTCGGTCAGGGCGTCGAGGCCGGCGGAGGCCTGCTCTTTTTCAGACTCTGGCGTTAGCCGTTTTGCAGCAGCCAGCTTGCCGGCGAGGTCCGGGTGGGCGTTGAGGACGCCGAGCCTCTCCTTGTCGGAGGCGGCGCGGAAGACCCGGCAGAGCGCGTTGTGCAGGCCGCCGGCGGAATTGTGGGCGGGGCCAAGTTCGAGTTCGTAGGCGCGCTCGGCGATCCAGGGCGAATGCTCGAAGATGCCGCCGAAGAGCCCAATGAATGCATCGCGATCCATCTTAGACGGACACACCGCCGGGAGGCGGAACGGGTGCGTATCCTTCCAGTGCTGCGCGATGTCGATGCGGCGCGCCAGCCAGACGCGCTCGTGGCCCTTCACATAGTCGATGAAGCGCTGGAGAGACGCGGCGCGGCCGGGACGGCCGACCAGCCGGCAATGCAGGCCGATGTTCATCATGCGCGGCCTGCCCGCCTTGCCTTCCGCATAGAGCGTGTCGAAGCTGTCCTTCAGGTAGGCGAAGAACTGGTCGCCAGAATTGAAGCCCTGCGGGGTCGCGAAACGCATGTCGTTGGCGTCGAGCGTGTAGGGTATGATGAGCTGCGGCGGGATGGTGTTGCCGTGGCCGTCATGGTCCAGCCAGTAGGGCAGTTCGTCGTCATAGGTGTCGGACACGTATTCGAAGCCGCCTTCGGCCGCGGCCAGCGCGACGGTGTTGACGGAGGTGCGGCCCGTATACCAGCCGGTCGGCCGCGTGCCGGTGACTTCGCGGTGCAGCTTGATCGCCTGCGCCATGTCGCGGCGTTCGTCCTCGGGAGAATAATCGCGGTAGTCGATCCATTTCAGCCCATGGCTGGCCATTTCCCAGCCGGCTTCCTGCATCGCCGCGACCTGATCGGGCGAGCGGGCCAGCGCGGTCGCCACGCCGTAGCAGGTGACAGGCACGCCAGCCTCGGTGAACATGCGATGCAACCGCCAGAAACCTGCGCGCGCGCCGTATTCGTAGATCGACTCCATGTTCCAGTGGCGCATGCCCGGCCAAGGGGCCGCGCCGACGATCTCGGACAGGAATGCTTCGGAGGCCGCGTCGCCATGCAGGACGTCGTTCTCGCCGCCTTCCTCGTAGTTGACGACAAACTGGACGGCCACAAAGGCTCCGCCCGGCCATTTGGGGTCGGGGGGATTGCGGCCGTAGCCCCGCATGTCTCTGACGTAACGCACCATTCCTCCGGGCCGAAGCGGCCTTCCGCTTTACTTTCAGGATAGACAAAGGATGTCGGAGGCATTCCCCCGAAAAAAATTGAAAGTCTTTTTGTGGCCTTTCGCTTCACCGTTGGGATAGCATGGCCTTTAATGTCGGAAAACCATACGCTTATCCTCGCAGGAAGGAGGCGCCGATGGCGAAAGCCGAAAGCGGTAGCCTGACAACCCACGTTCTCGATACGGCGACCGGCTTGCCGGCGGCGGGGTTGAAGATCGCGCTTTATCGCGTCAGCGGCAATTCGCATCGCAAGGTCAAGGATGTCGTCACCAATGATGACGGCCGCTGCGATGCGCCGCTGCTTGCAGGAAAGGACTTCAAGACCGGCACCTACGAGCTGATCTTTTTCGCAGGCGATTATCTCCGCGCGTCCGGCGTGAAACTTCCTGAAGCACCGTTCCTCGACCAGATTCCGATCCGCTTCGGCATGGCGGAGGAGACGCACTATCACGTGCCACTGCTGCTCTCGCCCTACGGCTACTCCACCTATAGGGGCAGTTGACCATGGCGAAGGTGAAAGTCCGCTCCGAACTGCGCTTCCTGCTTAACGGCGAGGCGGTTTCGCTCGCCGATGTTGGTCCGGACGAAACGTTGCTCGACTATCTGAGGCTTCGTCGGTCGTTGCGCGGCACCAAGGAGGGGTGTGCGGAAGGCGATTGCGGCGCCTGCACGGTTCTGGTCGGCAAGCTTGCCGAGGGGAAACTCGTCTATGAGAGCGTCAACGCCTGCATTCGCTTCGTGGGCTCGCTCGATGGCTGCCACGTCGTGACGGTGGAGCATCTTCGCGGCGAGGGTGGCAGGCTGCACCCCGTGCAGCAGGCAATGGTCGACTTCGACGGCTCGCAGTGCGGTTTCTGCACGCCGGGCTTCGTCATGTCACTCTATGCGCTCTGGATGCGCGTGCCCGATCCTTCCGTCGCTGCGATCGAAAAGGCACTGCAGGGAAACCTCTGCCGCTGCACGGGCTACGAGGCGATCGTGCGCGCGGCACGCGCCATTTCCACATACGGACAGGTCGCGAAGGACCCGCTGGCGGCCGAGCGCAAGAGTGTCGCCAAGGCGCTCGCTGAAATGCGCGATGGCTCGCGCGTCGAGATCGGCGAGGACAAGCGACGCCTGATCGTGCCGGCGTCCGCGGACGATTTTGCCAAGGTGCTGGAGAAAGAGCCGGCTGCGACGGTGGTTGCCGGCTCGACCGACGTCGGCCTTTGGGTGACCAAGCAGATGCGCGACATCTCGCCGGTGGTATTCATCGGCGGCATCGAGGATTTGCAGACAGTATCCGAGGAGAAGGGCGTCATCACCATTGGTGCGGGTGTGACCTATTCGGAGGCTTTCACGCTGCTGGCGAAGCGGATCCCGGCGCTCGGTCGGCTGATCGACCGCATCGGCGGCGAGCAGGTGCGCAACATGGGCACGATCGGCGGAAACATCGCCAACGGCTCGCCGATCGGCGACACGCCGCCGCCGCTGATCGCGCTCGGCGCGACGCTGACGCTTCGCCGTGGAAAGAAGCGCCGGACGATCCCGCTGGAAAGCTTCTTCATCGCTTATGGAAAGCAGGACAGGAAGCCGGGCGAGTTCGTCGAGGCGGTGCATATTCCGGTTCCGGCCAAGGGCACGCACTTCGCCATCCACAAGATCAGCAAGCGGCGGGAAGAGGACATCACCGCTACGCTGGGCGCGTTCCATCTGACGCTGGCGAAGGACGGAAGCGTAAAAGCGATCCGCATCGCCTATGGCGGCATGGCGGCGACGCCGAAGCGAGCGGTTGCGGTCGAGGCGGCATTGCTTGGAAAACCCTGGACAGAAGCGAACATCGAAGCCGCACTGCCTGCATACGACCAGGATTTTACGCCGCTGACGGACATGCGGGCGACGGCGGCCTATCGTTCGCTTGTGGCAAAGAACCTGCTGATGCGTTTCTATCTGGAAACGACAGGCACGAAGGCCCCCATCACGGTTTCCCGGCAGGAGGCTGCGTGATGAACAAGCACACCGTGCCGGACATCAAGGCGGCAAGCATCAAGGGCGGCGTCCATGCCGACCAGCGCCATGATTCCGCGCACAAGCATGTAGCCGGTACAGCCGTCTATATCGACGACATTCCGGAGCCCGCCGGTACGTTGCATGCCGGGCTCGGCCTCTCGTCAGTCGCGCATGGCGTGATCAAGTCGCTCGACCTGTCTGCGGTGCGCTTGGCGCCCGGTGTGGTGACTGTGCTGACGGCGGCGGACGTGCCCGGCGACAACGACATTTCGCCTTCGGGTATGCATGACGACCCGGTGCTGGCCGACGGCAAGGTCATGTTCCACGGCCAGCCGATCTTCTGCGTGATAGCACAGACGCGGGATCAGGCGCGGCGCGCGGCGCGGCTGGCGAAGATCGCATATGAGGAACTGCCGGCGACACTCGACATCTGGCCGCTCGACCCAAAGACCGACGGGCAGGTGTTTCCCGCGCTAACGCTGACGCGAGGCGATGCGGCTACCGCGATTGCGGGCGCGCCGAAGCGCGTGACAGCCCGCATGCGTCTCGGGGGACAGGATCATTTCTACCTCGAAGGGCAGGTGTCGCTGGCCGTTCCCGGCGAGGACGCCGAGGTGACGGTCTATTGCTCGACCCAGGGGCCGACCGAGACCCAGCATATGGTGGCGCACGCGTTGGGCGTGCCGTCGCACTCAGTGACCATCGAGGTGCGACGTATGGGCGGTGGCTTCGGCGGCAAGGAAACGCAGGCCAACCAGTGCGCGGCGCTGGCGGCAATTGCCGCCAAGAGGCTCGGACGCGCGGTCAAGATCAGGCTCGACCGCGACGAGGACATGGTTGCGACCGGCAAGCGGCACGACTTCGTTGTCGACTACGATGTAGGCTTCGACGAGGAGGGCCGTATCCTCGGCGTCGACTACATGTTCGCATTGCGCGCGGGCTTCTCGGCCGACCTGTCGGGTCCGGTGGGGGATCGCGCTCTGTTCCACTGCGACAATGCTTACTTCTTCCCGCATGTTAACGCTGGGTCGGCGCTGTTCCGCACGAACACGGTTTCCAACACCGCCTTTCGCGGATTCGGTGGGCCGCAGGGCATGGTCGGTGCGGAGCGCGTGATCGAGGAGATCGCCTTCGCGGTCGGCAAGGATCCGCTCGAAATCCGCAAGCTGAATTTCTACGATGCAATGGGCGTCGAAGGGACGCGCAACGTCACGCCTTACCACCAGAAGGTCGAGGATTGTATCATCCAGCGCATCGTCGCCGAACTGGAGGAAAGCTCAAACTACGCGCGCCGCCGGCGCGAGATAACCGCCTTCAACACCAACAGCAGATATGTGAAGCGCGGGCTGGCGTTGACGCCGGTGAAGTTCGGCATCTCCTTCACCAAGACGGAATCCAACCAGGCCGGCGCGCTGGTGCATGTCTATGCCGATGGCTCCGTGCACATGAACCATGGCGGCACCGAGATGGGGCAGGGGCTGCACCTGAAGGTCGCGCAGGTGGTGGCTGAGGAATTCCAGATCGACCTTGAGAGGGTGCGTATCACGGCGACGACCACCGACAAGGTACCGAACACCGCGCCGACCGCCGCTTCGTCGGGGGCGGACCTGAACGGCATGGCCGCGCAGGATGCGGCACGGCAGATCAAGCAGCGTCTGATCGGCTTCGCTGCGGAACGCTATGGCGTGCCGGTTGAACAGGTGGTGTTCCTGCCCAACCGGGTCAGGGTCGGAAACCAGGAGATCGCGTTCAACGATCTTGTCAGGCAGGCCTTTGTCGCCCGGGTCCAGCTTTCGGCGGCGGGACACTACAAGACGCCGAAGATCCACTGGGATCGTTCGAAAGGAAAGGGCCACGCGTTCTACTACTACGCCTACGGCGCGGCTTGTTCCGAGGTTTCCGTGGATACGCTGACCGGCGAATACGTGGTCGAGCGCGCCGATATCCTGCATGACGTCGGGAGGTCGCTCAATCCAGCCATCGATCTCGGGCAGATCGAAGGCGCTTTCGTCCAGGGAACTGGCTGGCTGACAACCGAGGAACTGGTCTGGGATGACAAGGGTCGGCTCAGGACGCATGCGCCCTCGACCTACAAAATTCCGCTGGCGTCAGACCGGCCGAAGATTTTCAATGTCGCCCTGACGAAATGGTCCGAGGCCTACGAGCCGACGATCCATCGCTCCAAGGCGGTCGGAGAGCCACCGTTGCCGCTGGCGATCTCGGTGCTGCATGCGCTGTCCGACGCGGTGGCGAGCGTTGCCGGCCACAAGATCTGCCCACGTCTCGATGCGCCAGCGACACCGGAAAAGGTGCTGATGGCGATCGAGCGCCTGAAGGCGGCGGTGGGCGGTTCGGCGACGGCTGGATGACGTGCGATGATGTCGCTGTCACGAAACCTCGAAGCGTTCCTGGAAACGGCGGGTAGAACCGCTCTCGTCGAGGTGGTTCGCACGAGGGGGTCCGTACCTCGTGAAACCGGCGCGTTCATGCTCGTTTCGGCATTCTTGACCCACGGCACAATCGGCGGCGGCCAGCTCGAATACATGGCCATCGACAAGGCGCGACAGATGCTTGCAGGCAGAGGTTCTGGGTACCCGACCCCCACCCCGGACCTGCGGTCCGACCCTGCCCTCAAAGGGGAGGGTGAGGTCGTAACGCTCGATATTCCGCTTGGCCCCGAGATCGGGCAATGTTGCGGTGGGCGCGTTGAGGTTGCGATCAGACTCGTGACCGACGCTATGAAAGCGGACCTGATGAGGTCGGTCGAGGCCGAAGCCGCGGCGATGCCGCATATCTACGTTTTTGGCGGCGGTCATGTCGGACACGCGCTGGCGGGAGCGTTGTCGCTGCTCCCCGTGAGGACCGTCATCATCGAGACGCGCGCGGACGCGCTGGAAGGGATGCCTTCGGGCGTGGAGACGCGGCTGACGCCGATGCCAGAGGAGGTGGTGCGGGACGCGGCGGCCGGTGCTGCATTCATGGTGCTGACGCACGACCACGCGCTGGACTTCCTGATCGTCGCGGAGGCGCTGAAGCGCAGTGACACTGCCTATGTCGGCATGATCGGCTCGAAGACCAAGAAGGCGACGTTCCGGAGCTGGTTCCTGAAATCAGCAGGAGGAAACGAGGCCCAATTCTCGCGACTCGTTTCGCCGATCGGTGGCGAGGCGGTGAAGGACAAGCGGCCAGCTGTGATTGCAGCTCTGGCCGCCGCAGAGGTGATGACGGCGCTTGCCGCCTTCGAGCAGGAGCCGGTCAGCGCACCAGCGCGCTGACCGGCTCCTGTATCTGGCTCATTCCTTTTCCTGTGTATGGGCTTCCAGGAACCAGAGCGACTTGTCGAGCGAGCGCGAGAAGGCGGTGAAGATGTCGGCCGTGCCGGCGTCGCCTGACTCGTCCGACTCATCGATCGCCTTGCGCACCGAATTCGCGACGGCAGCGTAGCGGTCGATCAGCGCGGCGAGATGATCCTTGGTCTTGTGGATGTCGGTCGGATAGGCTTTCAGCGCCGTCTCCTTGACCACGACCTGCGATGTCCCGAGCGCGGTTCCGCCAAGCTGCACCGCACGCTCGGCGATCGTGTCGACATGGCCGTCGAGTTCGGTGCGGAAACCGTCGAGCATCTCGTGGACGGCGATGAACTGCGGCCCCTTGATGTTCCAGTGCGCCTGTTTCGTGATGAGAGCGAGGTCGATCGCATCGGCCAGGCGCGCGTTGAGCAATTCGATCGACGCGGTCTTCGTGTTGGACTTCAGGTTGTTCTTGGTGGGAATGCCGGCCATGAGACTCTCCAGATAGTGACATTTTGCGCGGGCTATGCGTCCGCCTTACCTGCCTAATATAAGGCAGGTCCGGATTTTAGCCCGCAAATATCGCAACACGATGAAAGCCTTCGCGGACTACCATTTTCCGGCCAGAACGTCCCTGATCAGCCGCTGGCACCGCTCAGCCATGAAATCGAGCAACAGGCGCACCTTTGGGTCCTGCAGCTTGCGGTGCGGATAGACGGCTGCAAGCTGCACCGGCGTAGGCGGAGCGTCCGGCATGATCACCTTCAGCCTGCGGTCCCGGATAAAAGGCTCGACTTCGAAACGCGGCTTGTTGACGATACCGCGTCCGGAAAGCGCCCAGCCGGTCAACACGTCGCCGTCGTCGGAATCGAAGGGGCCGGTCACCTCGACCTTGGTCAGTCCAGTCGGCGTTTTGAGCGTCCAGAAATGCTCGCGGACGCCGGGATAGCGAAGCATCAGGCAGTCATGTTTCTTCGCCACGAGGTCACGGGGATCGGCGGGCTCTCCACGCGCCTTCAGATAGGTCGGGGCGGCGACCAGAACGCGCTCGCATTCCATGATGCTGCGCATGGTCAGGCTCGAATCCTCGAGTACGCCGAGGCGGAACGCCACGTCGATGCCTTCCTTCATGATGTCAACGTGATGGTCGGACAGGCGCAGACGAACCTCGATGTCGGGATAGCGGTCGCGAAACTCCGGAATGCCGGAGGCGATCAGGCGGCGGCCGAGGCCGAGCGGCGCGGTCACGCGGATGGTGCCGCGCGGCTGGCCCGAGAGCGCACTGACGGCTGCCTCAGCTTCTGTGATGGCCTCCAGGACCTGCTTGGCGCCGGCGTAGAAGACCGTGCCGTGCTCGGTCGGCATCAACTGGCGGGTCGTGCGGTTGAACAGCCGGACGCCGAGATGCTTTTCCAGTTCCTTGATGCGGTTGGATGCGACCGCAGGGGAAATGCGCATGTCGCGACCGGCGGCCGAGAGATTTCCCAGTTCGACGACGCGGACGAAAACGGCGATATTGTCGAGATAGGCCATGCTGCCTTCAGGAATTCGAGGGAATTTCCAGTATTTTCCATTTTTTTTTGAAAGTCATCGGTCATCTCTCCCCTTCCGGTTTGGGGCGAAGCCCGTAAAGTTACCGGCAAAGAGGGTGACGGATGCTCGACTTCGTAATCGCGTGGGACTGGCTGAGCTTCGCCGTGCGCTGGCTGCACGTCATCACCGGCATCGCATGGATCGGATCGTCGTTCTATTTCGTCGCGCTCGACCTCGGCCTGCGCCAGCGGCCGGGCTTGCCGGCGGGCGCGCATGGGGAGGAGTGGCAGGTCCATGGCGGCGGCTTCTACCATATCCAGAAATATCTGGTGGCGCCGGCCGAGATGCCCGAGCACCTGACCTGGTTCAAATGGGAATCCTACGCGACGTGGATGTCGGGCTTCGCCATGCTTGCCATCGTCTACTATGCCGGCGCGGACCTCTTCCTGATCGACCCCAACGTGCTCGACATCGCGCCGCTGACGGCGATCGGCCTGTCGATTGCCTCGCTGGTTCTGGGATGGCTGCTCTATGATACGCTGTGCAAGTCGCCGCTTGGCAAGAACGATACGCTGCTGATGCTGGTGCTCTACGCCATCCTCGTATTCCTCGCCTGGGGTTTCACGCAGATTTTCAGCGGGCGCGCCGCCTTTCTTCATCTGGGCGCGGTGACGGCGACGATCATGTCGGCGAACGTTTTCCTGATTATCATCCCGAACCAGAAGATCGTTGTCGCCGACCTCATCGCGGGCCGCAAGCCAGATCCGAAATACGGCAAGATCGCCAAGACGCGCTCGACGCATAACAACTACCTGACGCTTCCCGTCCTGTTCCTGATGCTGTCGAACCACTATCCGCTGGCGTTCGCGACGGAGTTCAACTGGGTCATCGCCTCGCTGGTGTTTTTGATCGGCGTGCTGATCCGGCATTTCTTCAACACGATGCATGCCCGCAAGGGAAAGCCTTACTGGACGTGGCTGGTCGCGACGATCCTGTTCATCATTATCATCTGGCTGTCGACCGTGCCGAAGGTGCTGACGGGCGAACCGAGGGCGTCGGTGGTGGCCGAGACCTTCGTCGCCTCGGCGCAGTTCCCGGCGGTTCGCGACACCGTGCTGGGGCGCTGCGCCATGTGCCACGCCGGACAGCCTTCCTACGAGGGAATCAACTTCGCGCCGAAGGGCGTGAAACTGGAGACGGACGCTGAGATCGGCGAGCATGCGCGCGAAATCTACCTGCAAGCGGGCCGCAGCCACGCGATGCCGCCAGGCAACGTGACACAGATCACGCCGCAGGAACGCGCGCTGCTGGTGGCATGGTTCGAGCAGGCGCGGCAATAAGATGACACAGACGCTCCTGCGCGGTCGCACGCTGAGTTTCCTGCGCTGGCCCAATGATACCGCCGACCACGCGGCATATCGTTATGAGGAGGATGGCGGCCTGCTCTTCGAGGGTAGGCGGATCGTGGCAGCGGGGCCCTATGCCGAGGTAGCGGCGGAGGCCGACGACGATGCCAGGCGCATCGACCACCGACCGCACCTCATCCTGCCGGGGTTCATCGACGCGCATGTGCATTTTCCACAGATGCAGATCATCGCGTCCTACGGTTCGGAACTTCTGGACTGGTTGAACAAATATACGTTTCCGGAGGAAACAAAATTCCGCGATGCGCAGCATGGCAGACGGGTCGCGCGGCTGTTCCTCGACGAGATGATCCGCCACGGCACGACCACCGTCGCGGCCTATTGTTCCGTACACAAGCAGTCGGCGGAAGCCTTCTTCGCCGAATCGCATGCGCGCAACATGCTGACCATCGCCGGCAAGGTGATGATGGACCGCAATGCGCCTGAAGGCCTGCGCGACACGCCGCAGAGCGGCTATGACGACACAAAAGCACTGATCGATGAATGGCACGGCAAGGGCCGTCAGCGCTATGCGATTACGCCACGCTTCGCGATCACCTCAACGCCAGAGCAGATGGAGATGGCAGGCGCGCTGGCGCGCGAATTTCCCGACATGCACATCCAGACGCATCTTTCGGAGAACCATGCGGAGATCGCCTTCACGCAGGAACTCTATCCGTGGTCGCGCGACTATACCGATGTCTACGAGCACTACGGGCTGTTGCGCGAACGCATGCTGCTCGGGCACTGCATCCATCTTTCGGAGCGCGAGGCGGATGCGCTCTCCGACAGCGGCTCGGTCGCGGTGTTCTGCCCGACATCGAATCTTTTTCTTGGCTCCGGGCTGTTCGACTACCAGCGCTATCGCAAGCGGGCAAAGCCGCTTCTGATCGCCTCCGCGACGGACGTCGGCGGCGGCACCAACTATTCGATGCTGCGCACGATGGACGAAGCCTACAAGGTGATCGCGCTGAACGGCGAGAAGCTGAATCCGCTGGCCTCCTTCTGGCAGATCACGCGCGGCAACGCCGAAGCGCTGCTGATCGTGGACAAGGCGGGGACGCTGGAGGAGGGAACGGACGCGGATGTCGTGGTGCTCGACGCCGGCTCCACGCCGGCTATGCGGCTGCGCATGGAAACGGTGAACACGTTGGCCGAAGAGCTTTTCCTGTTGCAGACGCTTGGCGACGACCGCTCGGTGGTCGAGGTTTATGTCGCGGGAAAGCCAGCCAAGAGCACGATCGTCTGAAGCCGGCTTGACCGCACGTACCGGGTTCGTAAAACGCGGACATGAGCCTCGACCCCAAAGCGTTCCTGACCTCGATCTTCGAAGCCGCCGTCGCGGCCGCCGATCCCGAACTGACGATCCGAAAACATCTTCCTCAGAAGCCGAAGGGCCGCACGATCGTGATCGGCGCGGGCAAGGGCTCGGCGCAGATGGCGGCGGCCTTCGAGAAGGCCTGGGACGGGCCACTCGAAGGGCTGATCGTCACGCGCTACGGTTACGGGGCGAAATGCGAGCGCCTGGAGGTGATCGAGGCGGCGCATCCGGTGCCGGACGAGGCGGGATTGATCGCTTCGAAGCGGCTGCTGGACAAGGTTTCCGGCCTGACGGAAGACGACCTCGTCGTGGCGCTGATTTCCGGTGGGGGATCGGCGCTGCTGCCATCGCCCGCGCCGGGGCTGACGCTGGCCGACGAGATCGCTGTCAACGAGGCTCTGCTGGCGTCCGGCGCGCCGATCTCGGCCATGAACACGATCCGCAAACATGTCTCGACCATCAAGGGCGGGCGGCTTGCGGCGGCGGCATGGCCGGCGAGGGTGGTGTCGCTGGTGGTCTCGGACATTCCCGGCGATGACCCGGCGTTGGTGGCATCAGGCCCGACCATTCCCGGCGCGGGCAGCCGCGCCGACGCTCTGGATTTCATCAAGGCCTACGGAATGAAATTGCCTGATGCTGTGATGGCGCATCTGAATTCGCCGGCGGCCGATGCACCGCAGGTCGGTGATATCAGGCTGAAGGGCAACACGGTGCATGTGATCGCCTCGGCCGCGGTTTCGCTGGAGGCAGCGGTGGCGGAAGCGAAAAGGCAGGGCGTGGAAGCGGTGATCCTGTCCGATTCTATTGAAGGCGAGGCGCGCGATGTCGGCTTGGTGCATGCTGCGATCGCGCGGGAGGTGACGACGCGCGACCGGCCGTTCAAGAAGCCGGTGCTTTTGCTCTCCGGCGGCGAGACGACGGTGACGATCCGCGCCAAAGGCGGAAAGGGCGGGCGCAACAGCGAGTTCCTGCTCGCCTTTGCGATTGGCATTGACGGCGTCGAAGGTATCCATGCACTGGCAGCCGACACGGACGGCATCGATGGCTCGGAAAACAATGCCGGCGCGTTTGCCGACGGGACGAGCGTTCGACGCATGCGCGCGGCCGACTTGGATGCGAAGGCCCTGCTGGCGCGCAATGACGCGTGGACGGCGTTCAATGCCGTTGGCGACCTGTTCGTGCCAGGGCCGACTGGCACGAACGTCAATGACCTGCGGGCGATCCTGATCCGATAGACGGCTCAGGCTGTCATCAGCTTCTTTACTTCCCTGATATCGTCCAGAAAGCGCGCGCGTTCCGCCTCCTTATCGTTTGCATCCGGGATGCGCAGGATGAAGGAGGGGTGGATCGTCAGGAATATTCGCAGACCATCGTCGCGCGTCACGACCTGACCGCGCATCCTGGTGATGGGGATGGCCTTGCCGAGCAGGGATAACGCGGCAGTCGCGCCGAGCGCGACGACGAGATCCGGTTTCGTGAGCGCCAGTTCCTTGTCGAGCCACCAGCGGCAGGCCTGGACCTCGCCGGCGTTCGGCTTGGAATGAATGCGACGCTTGCCGCGCGGCTCGAACTTGAAGTGCTTCACGGCGTTGGTAACATAGGTCTTGCGTCGGTCGATCTCCGCTTCGTCCAGAACCGCGTCGAAGATCTTGCCCGCCGGGCCGACGAAAGGCCGCCCGGCGATATCCTCCTGATCGCCCGGCTGCTCGCCGACGAAGACGACCTGCGGGTTGTCCGGACCTTCGCCGAAGACCGTCTGCGTGGCGTCGCGCCAGAGCGGGCAGAGGCGGCAGGATTTGGCGGACTCGCGCAATTCGCCAATCGATGTAGCGTGCGCGCTGTCGATTTCGGACGGAGAGGTCGAGCCGGCAGGCCAATGTTTCGCCTGGACGGTTGCATGATGCGGAGCGGGTGCGGTCGGCATCTTTTCGATCATCTCTTTGGCCGCGCTGTCTGCCCCGGCAACCAGAGCTTGAATGAGCGAGGCTTCCGGAAGGTTCCGCCAGTATTTCTTCGGCATCTCCTTCTGCATGGCCTTGGTCTTGAGGCGCGCCGGGTTGAAGATGTTCTCGTAGTAAGTGAGCCACAGTTCCTCGGCGGCATCGTCGGTCGGGGCGTCGCGCTTGTCCGCGCCTGATGTGAAGGTGAGTTCCGCCGTGTCCCAATGCGCACAGAGGTATGGCGTCAGGATCGACCAGCGCATGCCGGTGAAGCGACGCACGAAGAAGGCCGCGTTGCGCTCGACGATGAAATGCTCGGGCTCGAACCACGCGACGTAGCACTCGTCCTCGGCCTCGCCGATTTTCCGGAAGCGCACGAAGGCGCGCATCTTGTGGATGTCGCGACGGACGGACTTTTCCATCGCCTCGAAGCGACGGATGTCGGGGTCGGATGCGATCTTCAACAGGGCGGGCTCGCCGCGCATGCGCCAGAGCATACGGTAGAGCAGGGCGAAGCGTTCGGGATCGAAATGGCAGATCAGTGTTTCTGCGCGGTCGACGAATTCGCGAGGGACAGTAAGTTGGCTGCCAGCAGGCGGGTTGGGAAGGCTGACTTCCTCAGGAGCGCCCGAACCAACGATCCACGCCACGTCCTCGGGCCTGACGCCTGATAGCGCCAGCCGCCGTGCCGCGTCGCGCCAGCCGGCGAAGTCGGTTTCGCCGGACAGGGGGACTGTGTGGGTGGAGAGGCCGAGGAGGGCGTTCTGCATGATCAGAACAGCGATAGCTGCTCGCAGGAGGAAACGATCTTCTCACGCAGAGACGACTGGTCGGTCAGGCCACCCGGCGACCAACCTTCAGCAACGATGAAGGGACGGACTTTGGCGATGGACTGGCAGAGGCGGCCGACATCTTCGAGCCGCAGGCGGCGATGCCGGCGTGTCTCGACGATGCGGGCGACGACTTTTGCGCCAAGGCCGGGGACGCGCAGCAGAAGTTCCCTGTCAGCACGGTTGACGTCCACGGGGAACATGGCGCGGTGGCGTAGCGCCCAGGCGAGCTTGGGGTCGATCTCAAGATCGAGCATGCCGTCAGGGCGACCGTCCAGAATTTCGCGCTGTGCGAAGCCGTAGAAGCGCATCAGCCAGTCCGCCTGGTAGAGCCGGTGTTCACGCATCAGTGGGGGCTTGCGAAGGGGAAGAGCGGACGAGGAGTCGGGTATGGGGCTGAAGGCGGAATAGTAGACGCGGCGCAGGTGGTAGCTGCCGTAGAGGCGCGCGCTGGTCTGCAGGATGCCGGCGTCGGGCGTGGCGTCCGCGCCGATGATCATCTGCGTCGACTGGCCGCCGGTGGCGAAGCGCTGGCGTTTCTTGGTCTTGAGGGTAGGTTCGGATTTTTCCTCGATCCGGGAGCGGAGTGCGGCCATCGAAAGTCGAATGGTCTCAGGCTTCTTTTCCGGGGCCAGTTTCTTCACGCCTTCGTCGGTCGGCAGCTCGATGTTGATCGACAGGCGGTCGGCGTAGCGGCCGGCGGCGTCGAGCAGTTCCTGCGAGCATTCGGGGATCGTCTTGAGGTGGATGTAGCCGGCGAAATTTTCCTCCTCGCGCAGGCGGCGTGCGACCTCCACCAGCTCGCCCATGGTCTCGTCGGGCGAGCGGATGACGCCAGACGAGAGAAACAGGCCCTCAATGTAGTTACGCTTGTAGAAGGTGACGGTCAGCTGCACGACCTCGTCGACCGTGAACCGGGCGCGGCGGACATTCGAGGACGAGCGGTTGATGCAATAGCTGCAATCGTAGATGCAGAAATTGGTGAGCAGGATTTTCAGGAGCGAGATGCAGCGGCCGTCCGGCGCGTAGGAATGACAGATGCCCATGCCCTCGGTCGAGCCAATGCCGCCGGATTTGCGCGAATCGCGCTTGGCTGCGCCGGATGATGCGCAGGAGGCGTCGTATTTCGCGGCGTCGGACAGGATCGCCAGCTTTTCGCGGGTGGTGAGGACAGCCATTCGTTCATGATATGTTCTTTAGATATGGCGCGCCATATCTTTTGTTAAGGCCGGGTTCAGACCTCGTGCAGATAGAGGTGGTAGTCGAGTTCGCTGACAGTGCGGGCGACGCGCAGATATTCCGCCTGCTTGATGGCGGTGAAGGTGCGGTGCATGTCCTCGCCGAGCGCCTGCTTCAGGAAAGACGATGCCTTTGCGGCCTCGATGGCGGAACGCCAGTCGGGCGGCATGGTGGAAGGCTTGTCCTGCGCAGCCTCATAGCCGTTACCGGACACTTCCGGGCCGGGGTCGAGCTTTTCGTCGAGGCCTTTCGCGATGCCGGCCAGCACGGTCGCGGCGACCAGATAGGGGTTGGCGTCGACGCCGGACGGGCGGTGTTCTATGCGGCGCGCGGCGAGACTGCCGGCTGGTACGCGTAGCGCGACCGAACGGTTGTTGACACCCCATGTCGGCGCGACTGGCGCATAAGACTGCGAGACGAAACGCCGCCAGGAATTGGCGTGAGGGGCGAAGACCAGCATTGATTCGGCCATGGTCGCCGAAAGGCCGCCGAGCGCGTGGAGCAGGGTGGGCGACCACGTGCCTTCGTGTTCCTCGGCGAAGACGTTGCGGCCGTTGGCGTCCTGCATCGAGACATGGAGATGCATGCCGGAGCCGGCGTATTTTTCGATCGGCTTGGCCATGAAGCAGGCGGTGACGCCGTGGCGGCGCGCCTGTGCGCGGACGAGGCGCTTCAGCATCAGCAGGTCGTCGGCGGCCTGCAGGATGTTCTTGCGATAGTTCAACGTGAGTTCGTACTGGCCCGGCGCATATTCGGAGATGACGGTTTCGGCGGGGATGCCTTGCGCCTTCGCGGCGGCGTAGATGTCGGAGAACAGCGGCTCCATGCCGTGCAAATGATCGACCGAATAGACTTCGGTCTTGCCGCTCCTGCGGCCGTCGAGCACGGCGGTTGCAGGCTGTACTCGACCTTCGGCGTCGCGCTCATTGGCAAGCAGGAAGAATTCAAGTTCGAAGGCGCCTGCGGGGAACAGACCCTTAGCCGCGAAGGCATCGACCTGACGGGCCAGCGCATGGCGCGGGTCCGAGGTCATTGGCGTGCCGTCGAGGAGGTACATCGACATCAGCACCTGTCCGCGCGCCGGCGACGTGCCGTGCAGCGGCTTCAGCGTGCCTGGGATCGGCCATGCGCGCAGGTCGCCGTCGCCGGAATCCCAGATCAGGCCGGTTTCGTGAACATCCTCGCCGGTGATGTCGAGACCGAGGATCGAGATGGGCAGATGGCGGCCGTTTTCGTAGAGACCCATCAGTTCGTGGCGGCGGATGATCTTGCCACGTCCGACCCCGTTGGCGTCGGTGAGCACGATGTCGAACGCCTCGATCTCGGGATGGGCGTCGAGAAAGGATTTTGCCTCGTCTAGGGTGGAGCCGGAGGAGGAGGTCATCATTGGCGGCTCCTGGCAAATTGGCGCAACGAAAAACGGTGGCGCGGAGAACCCCCACCCCTAACCCCTCCCCACAAGGGGGAGTGGGACTTGGCACCGGCGTTTTGGAATCTCCCTCCCCCTTGTGGGGAGGGGTTAGGGGTGGGGGTGTTCGTAGAGCGCAGCATTTCAGTCATTCCGCCAAATCCTTGGCAACCTCGCCGAAGGCGCGGACGAGGCGGTCGACCTGACGCGCGGTGGTGGCGGGCGAGATCAGCATCATGTTGTGGAACGGCGCGATCAGCACGCCGCGATTGACCAGGGCGACGTGGATCGCGGCTTCCAGCGCGGGCGCATGAGCCTTTTCGGCCTCGGCTCCATTGCGTAGCGGGCTGGGCGCGCAGATGAATTCCACGCGGGCGCCGACGCGGGCGACATGCCATGGCAACGTGTTCTTCGCGATCGAGGCGGACAGGCCGGTGGCGAGGCGCGCAGCCAGCGTCTCCATGCGGGCGTAGTTTTCCTCGGTCATCACCTCTTCCAGCGTCGCGCGCATGGCGGCGAACTGGAGCGGGTTGGCGGAGAGCGTGGTGCCCATGCCGGAATAGCCCGGCTCCTTGACGCGTTCATATGCGCGGTAGCGCCGCGCGACATCGGCGCTCATGCCCCAGACCGACGCGGGAACGCCGCCCGCGACCGGCTTGCCAAGCACGAAGAGATCGGGCTTCAGGCCAAAACGCCGGGTATAGCCGCCAGGTCCGGTGGAGATGGTGTGGGTCTCGTCGATCAGCAGAAGCGTGCCGGTCTGCTTGGTGATACGGCGCAGCGCTTCGTGGAAACCGCGGGCGGGCGGGACCATGCAGGAGTTGGTCAGCACGGGCTCGGTGATGACGCAGGCGACGTCCTCGGCAGCGAGCGCTTTTTCCAGCGCGGAAATGTCGTTGAACTCTATGACTTTCGTCGCCTTGGTGAGGTCGCGGAATTCGCCGGACAGGCCGGGACGATTGACCGCCTTTCCATCGACGAGGCGCACCATCGTTTCGTCCACCGAGCCGTGGTAGCAGCCGTTGAAGACGAGGATATTCGAGCGACCGGTGACGGCGCGCGCGACCCGTAGCGCGAAACGGTTGGCGTCGGTGGCGGTCGTCGCAATTTGCCATTCGGCCAGGCCGAAGCGATCCGAGAGCAGCCTGCCGATAACGAGGGTATCCTCGTCCGGCAGCATATAGGTCAGGCCGCGATCCGCCTGCCTGCGGATGGCGCGGGCCACCGGCGGAGGCGAATGGCCGAACATGGAGCCTGTGTCGCCGAGGCAGAAATCATCGAGCCTGATGCCGTCGATGTCGAGGATGGTCGCCCCGCGCGCTCGGTCCACGATGATCGGGAACGGCGTGGGCCAATCGTTCATCCAGTGCATGGGAACGCCGCCGAAGAAGCCAGCGATGCCCTTGCCGAAGGCGGCCTCGGATTTCGGACGCGCGGCGCGGAAACGTTCCGCTTCGGCTGCCCGGAGCTTACGGATACGGGCAAAACCTATGCCGCCCTGAGTCTGCTTGTCGTTTCCCGCCTTAGCCATCGACAGCCTCCCTTCGAGGATGTCCTAGCGGGCTAAAGGGGAACAGGCAATGAGCCCGACTTGACCCAGGAACTAACTGCGCAGTCCCGGCGCTTCGTGGCCGGAGCGCTCGACATATTCCGTATAGCCGCCGCCATAGGCGTGGATGCCGTCGTCCGTGAGTTCCAGCACGCGGTTAGAGAGGGCGGCGAGGAAGTGGCGATCGTGCGAGACGAAAAGCATGGTGCCTTCGTACTGCTCCAGCGCTGCGATCAGCATTTCCTTCGTCGCCATGTCGAGATGGTTGGTCGGCTCATCGAGGACGAGGAAGTTGGGCGGGTCGAACAGCATCATGGCCATGACCAGGCGCGCTTTCTCGCCGCCTGACAGCACGCGACATTTCTTGTCGATCTCGTCGCCTGAAAAGCCGAAGCAGCCGGCAAGTGCCCGAAGCGGCGCCTGCCCCGCCTGCGGGAAGGCATCTTCCAGCGACTGGAAGACGGTGCGTTCGCCTTCGAGCACCTCCATCGCGTGCTGCGCGAAATAAGCCATCTTGACGCTGGGGCCTCGCGCGACCGTGCCCTGGTCAGGCTCGACCGCGCCGGTGGCGAGTTTCAGCAGCGTCGACTTTCCGGCGCCATTGACGCCCATGATGCACCAGCGCTCGCGACGCCTGACCTGGAAGTCGAGGCCGTCATAGATGGTTCGGCTGCCGTAGCGCTTGTGCACGTTCTTGAGCGTCACGATGTCTTCGCCCGAACGCGGCGCGGGCTGGAACTCGAACTTCACGGTCTGGCGGCGCTTCGGCGGCTCGACCTTCTCGATCTTGTCGAGCTTCTTGACCCGGCTCTGCACCTGCGCTGCGTGCGAGGCGCGCGCCTTGAATCGCTCGATGAAGGCGATCTCCTTGGCAAGCATCGCCTGCTGGCGCTCGAACTGCGCCTGCATCTGCTTTTCAGCAATCGCGCGCTGCTGCACGTAGAATTCGTAGTCGCCGGAATAGCTAGTCAGCGAACCGCCGTCGATCTCGACGATCTTCGTGACGATGCGGTTCATGAACTCGCGGTCGTGCGAAGTCATCAACAGAGCGCCGTCGTAACCTTTGAGGAAATCCTCCAGCCAGATCAGGCTTTCGAGATCGAGATGGTTGCTCGGCTCGTCGAGCAGCATGGCGTCGGGGCGCATCAGGAGGATGCGGGCGAGTGCTACGCGCATTTTCCAGCCGCCGGAGAGCGCATCGACGGGCCCGTCCATCATTTCCTGACTGAAGCCGAGACCGGCAAGCACTTCGCGCGAGCGGCCATCCAGCGCATAGCCGTCGAGGTCCTCGAACTGCGCCTGAAGCTCGCCATAGCGCTCGATAATGGCGTCCATCTCGTCCGCCTTGTCCGGGTCAGCCATGGCGGCTTCGAGGTCGCGCATCTCATTTGCGACCGCGCTCACGGGGCCAGCACCTTCCATGACCTCGGCGACCACGCTGCGGCCGGCCATCTCGCCGACGTCCTGGCTGAAATAGCCGATGGTGATGCCGCGGTCGGTCGACACCTGGCCTTCGTCGGGCTGTTCCTGTCCGGTGACCATGCGGAACAGCGTCGTCTTGCCGGCGCCGTTGGGGCCGACGAGGCCGACCTTCTCGCCCTTCTGGATGGCGGCGGACGCTTCGATGAAGACGATCTGCTTGCCGTTCTGCTTGCTGATGTTTTCGAGACGAATCATGAAATGACGCTTATTCGGGAGGTTTAGCCCGCGCCCATACGCGATGAACCGTGTACGCGAAAGCCCGCCGGGGCGGGGCGACTTGACCCACCCGGCCTTTTGCGTGTGAATGCATGGCGGTTCGGGGGAAATTTCATGCGTCTGGTTGCTGTTGCGGTTCTCTCGATATGTGCCGGCGAGGCACTGGCGTCCGGCGGACTTAGTTGCGAGGCGAAGGACAAAGCCGTTTCGTTCGATGTCAGCGCCGGTGTCTCTCGCGGCCTTGGAGCCGCGATCTTCAGCTTCAATGGAGCGGTGAAGGTCGCTGACAAGAAGGTTGCCACCGATCTGGCGAACACAGCTTTCGAACTCGATCATGTTGCGCAATACTGGCTGGACGGTGAGGAACTGAGGCTGCGGCTTTACCGTGAGCACGAAGGCGACAAACCGCATGGATATGTCGAACTCGAGATCCTGACCAAGGCGCTTCCGGGGGATGACGGCGAAGGCATCTATGAAGGCAGCTATTCGCTCGGCACCTACGACACGGTGGACGAGAACACCGTCGAAGCCATTACATCGAGCTATGAGGGCAAGGTTTCCTGCTTCGTGGAGTAGGCGGCGTCAGCCGGTTATGTCGATGACGCCGCAGTCGCCGGTCTCGGTGCCGAAGGCGATACGACGTTCCTCGTCGTCCCACATCATGGAGGTGACCGGCCCCTTGCCGGCGCGGCGCAGCAGCACTTCCTTCGAGTCGGCAAAGCGGACGGCGAGCACCATCCCGTCATTATAGCCGACCGCGACGACCTCCTGGCTCGGGTGGCAGGCGACGCAGGTGACGAGCGCGTTGCCGCGCGTGCCGAGTTCGAGCGGTGCCTTGCCCATCGGGCCGTCCTTGGCCTGGAAGGGCCAAACGATGGCGGCGGAAGCGCCCGAGCTCGCAAGCCACTTGCCCTTCGCGCTCCACGACAGGCTCTTCACCTTGTTGGGGTAGCCGGTCATGCGCATGTGCTTGCCGTCGGCGAGCTTCCAGCCGTGCAGGGCATTTTCCTGCATGGCAGTGACGACGAAATTTCCGTCGGGCGAGAAGGTGATGGCGGTATGTGCGCCGGCCCATTCCAGTTCGGTCGGTTTGCCCTCGGTGGCCGGGAAATGCAGGGTCACGCCATTGTAGCGGGCGACGCCGAAGCGCATGCCCTTCGGCGCGAAGGCGAGCCCTTCCACGGTGCGGGGGTGCTGGAACTCCTTGGTTTTGCTGTCGGCAAAGCGGACGAAGGCGGAGCGGCCGGTCGCATAGGCTATGGCGCCTTGCGGTCCCGAGGCCACGCTGCCGATCCATTTGCGTCCTGCCTCGGCGAGCGTATCGCTTCTATCGCCGGCAGTGGAGCAAACCTTGCCGTCCTCGCCGCCCGTGATCAGCCGGGATTTTGTCTGGTCGAGCGTCGCGGCCAGCAGTCCGTCATGGACCTGGAGCGTCTTGTGGCCGTTGTCGAGCCGGTGGACCGAACCATCGGCCATCGCGAAATGCGGTACGCCGCCGAGGAAGACGGCGGCGATGCAATGGCCATCGAGGTCAAGCGGGGCGACTGTCGGCATTGTCTTTGATCACGATCTCACGTTCGTCCCACTGGATGATCTGGGTTCCTTCGATGGGAACTGGGGCTGGCCTTCCGTGGTGGTCGTTGACGTAGGTGTAGCAGAACCAGTCGTTCCAATGGCGCAGCAGCCACGATGTTTCAAGGCTGCGCTGGCCTTTCCCGCAACTTGCCTTGGGGAAGACCGACAGCGTCAGGCCGGACTTGTAGCCGGAAACGACCATGACGCCCATGCCGGTTTCGTCGTCGCGCGGGTCGTAGACCAGAAGATCGACCGGCCCCGAGTTGGGGCCGAGATCATAATTGTGGGCGAGGCGGATGATGTCGCCCGCCCACAGGCTTTCGTCCGGCATGTCGGTCAGCAGGCGCGGCATGCGGTAGTTATGCGGCCTGGCAGGCCTCGAAGCTCGTCCGCAGCCTTGCCTCATCGAGATCGCGGCCGATGAAGACCAGCCGGCTTTCGTGTTTCTCGTCGGCTTTCCATGGACGCTGGTGATCGCCTTCGATGATCATGTGAACTCCCTGCAGCACGTAGCGGTCCGGGTCGTCCTTGAGCGCGATGATGCCCTTGAGGCGAAGGATGTTGGGGCCTTCCATCTGGGTGATCTTCTCGATCCAGGGAAAGAACCGCTTCGGATCCATCTCGCCGCCCCGCAGCGAGACGGACTTCACGCCGACGTCGTGGATCGGGGAGGCGCGATCATGGTCATGCCCGTGGTGGTCATGATGGTCGTCGGCATCGAGGAAGTGCGGGTCGTTGTCCATCGCGCGCTTCAGGTCGAAGGCGCCGCGATCCAGAACCTCCTTCAAGTCGACGCCCGAACGCTCGGTGCGGTGGATGCGGGCGGACGGGTTGATGGCGCGTACCGTCGCCTCGACCTTTGCCAGTTCCTCCGGCGTCACGAGGTCGGTCTTGTTCAGCACGACGACGTCGGCAAAAGCGATCTGGTCCTCGGCCTCCTTCGAGTCCTTCAGGCGCAGCGGCAGGTGCTTGGCGTCGACCAAGGCGACCACGGCGTCGAGCTTGGTCTTGGAGCGGACGTCATCGTCCATGAAAAAAGTCTGGGCGACGGGCGCGGGATCGGCAAGGCCGGTGGTCTCGACCACGATTGCGTCGAAGCGGCCGGGGCGGCGCATCAGGCCCTCGACGACGCGGATCAGATCGCCGCGCACCGTGCAGCAGACGCAGCCGTTGTTCATCTCGTAGATTTCCTCGTCGGATTCCACGATCAGGTCGTTGTCGATGCCGATTTCGCCGAACTCGTTGACGATGACGGCGTAGCGCCGGCCATGGTTCTCCGAGAGTATGCGGTTGAGGAGGGTCGTCTTGCCGGAGCCGAGATAGCCCGTCAGGACGGTCACCGGAATCTGGGGCGGGTTGGTGGTTTGTGCTTCGCTCATCGCATGCCTCGCTCGATCAGACGCTCCATATAGTGTGGCGGTTTTGATTTTGCACGTCCGGCGAGGGCCGTGTCCTGCCGTTCCAGACGCTGAAACCGCCCGAATGCGCCGAAATTCTCGACACACTTTTTCGTTTGTCATCTAACTGTTATCTCGGTCTGGCATTAGCGAGCCGTCGCGAGCTTTGCTTGCCGGCAAAGGGTTTGGTGAAATACCCGAAAAGCCCCGTTTCGGTGATTTTTCCGGGTAGCCCGGCTAATTGGGGGACGCTTTTATGTCCAAGACAAACAAGAGCCTGACGATGAGCCGGCTTCAGTCGGCTGCGAGGCTTACGAGAACCGCGCTTGCGGCAAGGCTGCTGGCGCACGGCTTCTATGCAGGGCAGGACCAGATCATGTTGGCGCTCAGCAGCGAGGACGGCCAGACGCCGGGGCAGCTTGCGTCGCGGCTCGGTGTTCGCCCGCCGACCATCACCAAGACCATCAACAGGCTGCAAGCCCAGGGTTTCCTGGATAAGCGGGCATCCAACCACGATGCACGCCAGGCACATATCTTTTTGACCGAGGTGGGCCGCGAAACGATCAAGGCGATCGAGAAATCAGTGCGGAAGACCGAAAAGCAGGCTCTCAAAGGCCTCGACAAGAAGGAGCAGAAGGCACTCGCCAAGCTTCTGGCACGCATCGAGGCCAATCTTTCCAACAGCGAACTCGTAGAAATCGACGACGAGCCGGAAACTGAAGAATAGCTCGGAGGCTTACAGCGCCTGCTTATCGTGAAATTTGCATAGCAGACTTTAGTATTTGCTAGTTGCGAGGGACGGCGGATTCGACCACAAGGCGCCTACTGGCATGAAGTGGCCGCGTCTTGAATAAACCGACCCCCACCGATCTGGCGACACCGCCCGCCGCGATCCTATACATGAACGCGGTCTTCCTCCTGTTCACCTTCCAGGACACAGGCGCGAAGTACCTCGTGATTGCCGGCATCGCTCCGCTGTTCGTTGCATGGATGCGATATGCAACGCATCTGCTGGCCGTGCCGTTTCTTTTGCAGGGATGGCGAAACCCTGGCCGGTTTCGCGCTGCCAGCCTTCCGGCGCAAGCACTGCGGAGCTTAATGCTTTTCGGCTCAAGCATCTTCAATTTCATGGCGCTGCAGACGCTGCAACTCGCCGAAACAACATCAATCGCGTTCTTCGGCCCGATGGTCGTCACGGCGCTTGCCGGTCCGCTGCTTGGAGAATGGGCGGGATGGCGGAGGTGGATGGCGATCCTGGCGGGCTTTGTGGGTGTGCTGATCATCACGCGTCCGGGCTTCGGATCGTTCGCCGTCGGGCATCTCTACGCGTTGTGCGGAATGCTGTCTTACTGCCTCTATGTCATCATGACCCGGCGATTGTCCGCCACGGAGACGGCTGAAAGCATGATCCTTTACTCGGCTCTTGTGCCGGTCGTCCTGTTGTTGCCGGCCTTGCCCCTTATGGTTTCGCTGCCGAAGGACGCGCTGCATTGGGCTGTGCTGCTGTCGATCGGCGTGTTCGGAGCCATTGCGCACTGGTTCCTGATCAAGGCTTACCAGATTGCAACGGCTTCCGCGCTTGCACCCTATCCATACGTCCAGATGATCTGGATGATTGCGGCCGGATGGCTCGTTTTCGATCAACTTCCCGACGTGTGGACACTGGTGGGCGCATCGGTAATCGTTGCCAGCGGGCTCTACATTATTCATCGAGAGCATCGCCTACGCCTGACCATGTCGGCTGCTCCCAGCGCCGAAGACGAAGAGCTGGCAAAAAAGCTTTGACCCGACCACCCTTGATGGCCTATGCGCGTCTTTAAACAGTTTAAAGATGCGTTTTAAGGCTCTTGGCCGGGAAGGGAGGGCGCGCTGGCACAGAAGATCAAGCTCTCGACAATCGCCGATGCGCTCGGCGTCTCGACGGCCACGGTCTCGCTTGCCCTGCGCGACAGCCCGTTGGTCGCCGATGCGACCCGGGACAAGATCAAGGATCACGCCCGCGCCATCGGCTATATCTACAACCGCCGCGCTGCAAGCCTGCGCACCTCGCGATCGGGAATCGTCGGCGTCGTCGTCCACGACATCATGAACCCGTTCTTCGCCGAAATCCTGCGCTCGATCGAAAGCGAACTCGACCGCAGCCGGCAAACCTTCATCCTTTCCAACCACTACGACCAGCTCGAGAAGCAGCGCACCTTCATTGACACGCTGCTGCAGCTCGGCGCCGACGGCGTCATCATGTCGCCGGCTATCGGGACGCCGCGCGAGGACATCGTCGTTGCCGAGGAGAACGGGCTGCCGGCGGTGCTGATCGCGCGCAGCGTCGAGGGTGCGGCGGTGCCGGTGTTTCGCGGCGACGACGCCTATGGCACGGGGCTCGCCACCAACCACCTGATTTCGCTTGGCCACAAGCGCATCGCCATGATCGGCGGCACGGACCAGACGTCAACGGGGCGCGACCGATACCAGGGCTACGTCCGGGCGATGGATGCCGCAGGCCTGACGATGGAGCCGCACTGGCGCATTGCGGGGCCGCGCACCAAACAGGCAGGCTTCGAGGCGGCCGGGCAGTTTCTGGCGCTGAAGGACCATCCTACTGCCGCCGTCTGCTGGAACGATCTGGTTGCCATCGGGCTGATGAACGGTATCGCACGCGCCGGGCTCGTGCCCGGCATCGATATTTCTGTCACCGGCTATGACGACCTCGAGGAAGCGGCCATTGCTACGCCGGCGCTGACAACGGTCTGGAACGGCCAGCGCGAGGTCGGGCGAAGGGCGGCGCGGGCGCTGCTAGACAAGCTTTCGGGACAACCCGTGAATCCTTCGCAAGAACTCATCAGGCCGGAACTGCATGTCCGGCAATCAACCGGGAAACCAGTGGAGCGCCAATGACCGCAAATGATCTCAGCCGGATAACGATACTCGTACCGGGCAAGTTGAACGCCCATGCGGCCGAGCGCATTCGGAAGACCTTCGACATGGTGACGATGGATGTCGCCGACTCGGACAAGATACCTGCGGATCTGGCGGAAAAGGTGCGCGGGATTGCTGCGTTTGGCGGAATCAGCGCAGCGTTCATGAAGAAGCTGCCAAAGCTCGAAATCGTTGCCAGCTTCGGCGTCGGCTACGATTCGGTCGATGCGGCGCATGCCGGCAAGACCGATGTGATGGTGACCAACACGCCTGATGTGCTGACCGAGGAGGTGGCGGATACGGCGCTCGGGCTCCTCATCAACACGGTGCGCGAATTCCCGAAGGCGGAAAACTATCTGCGCGAGGGCCGCTGGGTAAAGGAAGGCCCGTACCGACTGACAGCAGGCACATTGCGTGGCCGAAATGCCGGCATCTTCGGCATGGGTCGCATCGGGCAGGCGATCGCCCGCAGGCTGGAGGCGTTCGGGTTGTCGGTGGCCTATCATAACAGGCGGCAGGTCGAGGGTCTGCCCTACGAATATCACCCGACGCTGGTTTCGCTGGCCTCGGCGGTCGATACGCTCATTTCCGTCGTGCCCGGAGGTCCCTCCACGGCCAAGGCGGTGAACACCGAAGTGCTGAAGGCGCTTGGCCCGAGCGGCGTGTTCGTGAATATCGGCCGTGGCAGCACGGTCGACGAGGACGCGCTGGCTACAGCGCTTGCCGACGGCACGATCTACGCAGCAGGGCTCGACGTGTTCGCCGACGAACCAAACGTGCCCAAGGCGCTCCTAGACGTTCCCAATGCGTCGCTGCTGCCGCATGTCGGCTCGGCGTCGATTTACACGCGCAACGCGATGGCCGATCTCGTGGTCGACAACCTGATTTCCTGGTTTGCCGAAGGCAAGCCGGTGACGGCGGTTCCCGAAACCGCGCACGTCAAGGCGAAATAGCCTTACTCGGCGGCTGCCTGCGCACCGGTTCGCGCCACGGCATGGGCGCGGACGGCGTCGCCGAAGGCGCGGAAAATCTTCGCCGAATTGTTGTCCGAATGCACCCAGTATTCCGGGTGCCACTGGACGCCGACGGCGAATGCACGCGCGTCCTTCACGGATACAGCTTCCACGGTGCCGTCCGGAGCGACGGCCTCGACCTGTAGCCGGGAGCCGGGAAGGTCGATGGCCTGGCGGTGCACGGAGTTGACCATGATGTCGCCTGGGCCGAAAACGCCGGCCAAACAGGTGCCGGGCTTGATCGATACGCTTTGGCGAATGCCGAAGCGCTCATCCTGAATGTCGGAAACCGGGGCGCGGTGGTCCAGAGAGCCGGGACGCTCCTGAATCTCGGTCGCGAGCGTGCCGCCCAGCGCTACGTTCAGTTCCTGGATACCCCGGCAGATGGCGAGCAGCGGAACGCCGTAGTCGATCGCCTTGCGGATGAGCGGAAGTGTGGTGGAGTCCCGTGCGGGATCGTAGGGGCCGTTGGCTTCCGTCGCCTCGGCGCCATAGAGCGAAGGGTGCACGTTGGACCGTGAGCCGGTCATCAACACGCCGTCGACGGATGCAAGAAGCTGGTCGAGATCGAGCCGATCGCCGAAGGAGGGCACGAGTACCGGGAAGACGCCCGCGGCGCTGATCGCAGCCTCCAGATACTGCTTTGGTGCAGCGTGCCAATCGTAATTGTCGACATGCTTGACGTCGGTCGATACGGCGACGAGGGGCTGGGGCATGGATGAGCGCTCGGGGCACGATGTTCAATTGCCTATCAAATAGGCGATCGGGTGCGCCAAATCCATCTCAACTTGATCGCTGGACGAATACGCCGCGAGTGCAGGCACTACTATAGTTTTAGATGCCCGCCAACAGGCGGCCGGATGGCCCTGCGATGCTGGACTCGGGAAAGGCCCTGTGTATTGTCGGCCTCAACCGCCGCCCAAGGAAATCAAGGGTTTCCGCAAGGACAGGCCGGGAGGATCCAATCCGGGAGGTTTTACATGGATCGTCGTTCGTTCATCAGGAAGGCCGGCACGGCCGGCATTGGAGCCGCCGCCGCAACCGCGGCGCTGGCGGCACCCGCAATCGCCCAGTCCAACCCAAAGATCACCTGGCGCTTGGCGTCTTCATTCCCGAAGAGCCTTGCCGAAACCATCTTCGGTGGCGCCACGACGCTGTCGAAATACGTGTCCGAAGCGACCGACGGCAACTTCAAGATCGACGTCTTCGCGGCGGGTGAGATCGTGCCCGCGCTCGAAGTGGCGAATGCCGTCAGCGCCGGCACCGTCGAGGCCGCGCACACCGTCGCGTATTATTTCTGGGGCCAGGATCCGACCTGGGCGTTGGGAGCGGCCGTTCCCTTCGGGCTAAACGCGCGCGGCATGAACGCTTGGTCGTACCATGGCGGCGGTATCGACATGTTCAACGAGTTCCTTGGTACCCACAGCATCGTCGGTTATCCTTGCGGTAATACCGGCGTGCAGATGGGCGGATGGTACCGCAAGGAGATCAACACCGTCGCCGACCTGCAGGGCCTGAAATACCGCATCGGCGGGTTCGCCGGCACGGTGCTGGCCAAGCTCGGCGTCATCCCGCAGCAGCTTCCGGGCGGCGAAATCTACCAGGCGCTTGAGAAGGGTACGATCGACGCGGCCGAATGGACGACGCCGTTCGACGACGAGAAGCTCGCCTTCTACAAGGTCGCGCCGTACTACTACTATCCTGGCTTCTGGGAAGGAGGCCCGACCGTTCACGCCATCTTCAACAAGGCGAAGTTCGAGGAACTGCCGGCAAGCTACCAGTCGCTGCTGAGGACTGCAGCGCAGGCCGCGGACGCCAACATGCTGCAGGCCTATGACTGGCTGAACCCGCCAGCGTTGAAGCGGCTG
Source organism: Mesorhizobium sp. (assembly GCF_016793485.1). GTDB lineage: Bacteria > Pseudomonadota > Alphaproteobacteria > Rhizobiales > Rhizobiaceae > Mesorhizobium_K. Next base: position 40,616 of record NZ_JAEULZ010000024.1, read on the forward strand.
GTAGCCAACGGCGCGCAGCTTCGTCCGTTCAGCCCGGAGATTCTGGCAGCGGCTTTCGAAGCCGCCAACGAGACCTATGCCGAGATCGAGGCGAAGAACGAGAATTTCAAGAAGATCTGGGAGTCCATCAAGGCGTTCCGCAAGGACTACTACCTGAACCTTCAGGTCGCCGAATACAATTACGATACCTTCATGATGACGCAGCAACGCGCAGGCAAGCTGTAAACCTCATCGCAACATCCCAAACGAAAGCCCCGGATGGCGACATCCGGGGCTCCTTGTTTGTGGGTCGCTTCAGTTGAAGCTTGGCGGCTGCGACAGGTCGGGTTGCGCGGGCTGGGCTGGCTGTCCGGCCGGTGGTGCATTGCCGAAGCTTGGCGGTGCGTTGAGGTCAAAGGCCGGAGGTGAGCCGAGCCCGCCGCCGGGCGCATCGGGGATCGTGATCTGGATTTTGTCGAGATCGACATCGACGGTCGGGTCGAGGAAGAAGGTCACCATTTCGGGGAAGGCGATCAGCAGGCCGACAAGGATCAACTGCAGGCACAGCCACGGAATCGCCCCGAGATAAATGTCGCGCGTGCGCACCGTCTTGGGGGCGATGCCGCGCAGATAGAACAGCGCGAAGCCAAAGGGTGGATGCATGAAGCTCGTTTGCATGTTGGCGCAGATCATGACGCCGAACCAGACGAGGTCGATGCCGAGCGCCGAAGCCACGGGCGCGAGCAACGGCACGATGATAAAGGCGATCTCGAAGAAATCGAGGAAGAAGGCGATGATGAAGATGAAGATGTTGACGAAGATCAGGAAGCCGACCACGCCGCCCGGCAGGTTGGTCAGCATGGCTTCCAGCCAGTGACCGCCGCCGACGCCTTGGAAGACGAGGCTGAAGACACGCGCGCCAAGCAGGATGAAGATGACCATGGCAGTCAGCCGCATCGTCTGATCCATGCCCGAATAGGTGAGCTTCCAGGTCAGGCGGCCGTTCATCCAGGCGAGCAGCATGGCTCCGAAAACGCCCATCGCGCCGGCTTCCGTCGGCGTGGCTAGACCGAGGAAGATCGTCCCGAGCACGACGAAGATCAGCGCCAGCGACGGGATCATGCCTCGCGCGCATTTTACGAGCAGAGGCCAGCCGCGAAGGGTGCGCGCTTCCGGCGGCAATGCAGGCACGTAGTGCGGCCGAATAATCGACAGGATGAAAACCCAGCCCATGAAGAGCAGGACCTGTACGATGGAGGCGCCCGTCGCGCCGATATACATGTCGCCGGGAGACCGTCCGAGCGCGTCGGCCAGTACGATCAGCACCAGCGACGGCGGGATGAGCTGCGTGATGGTGCCGGACGCTGCGATGACGCCGGTGGCGTGGCGGACGTTGTAGCCGTAGCGGGTCATGATCGGCAGCGAGATGAGACCCATCGCGATGACCGATGCGGCGACGGTGCCGGTGATCGCGCCAAGCACCGCGCCGACGATGATGACGGCGTAGGAAAGGCCGCCGCGCAGGCCGCCGAAGAGCTGGCCGAAGCCTTCCAGCAGATCTTCTGCGAGACCGCTTCGTTCGAGAATCACGCCCATGAAGGTGAAGAAGGGAATGGCGAGCAGAAGCTCGTTCGAGAGGACTGAATAGAGCTGGTAGGTCAGGTTGCCGAGGAAGTCGGGCGCGATCAGGCCGAGCTCTATGGCGATGAAGCCGAAGAACAGGCCGACGGCCGCCAGCGAGAATGCCGCCGGGTAGCCGATCGCGAGGAAGATGATCAGCCCCAGGAACATCAGCGGGGCCATGTATTCGGTCAGCAATTCGATCATTGCAGCGGCTTCTCGTAGGCGAACTCACGGATGTAGCCGTGCGTCAGCGCCAGCACGCATTTGATGATCTCGGAAATCCCCTGCAGCGCGACCAGAACGAAGCCAAAGAAGACCAGGAATTTCACCGGCCAGCGCACGAGGCCGCCGGCGTTCAGCGATCCCTCGTTGGTGATCCAGGATTGCCAGAACCACGGCCAGGTGAAGTAGAGCATGATGGCGCAAATGGGCAGCAGGAAGAAGATGCCGCCTAGGAGGTCGATCCAGGTGCGGGTGCGTTCGCTGACCCAGCCGTAGAACAGGTCGACGCGGACATGTTCGTTGACTTTAAGGGTCCAGGCGCCGCCCAGCATGACCATGCCGGCGAGCATATACCATTGCGCTTCGGACAACGCGTTGGAGTTGTTGCCGTAGATGCGCACGATTCCACCAAAGAAGCCCCCGCCGATATTGCGCTCGAGCCAGAGCAGTTCGCTGGTGAGGTAGCGGAACAGGGCGTTGAAAGCGCTGAGGACCGACGCGATCAGGACCATGTAGATCGCGACGATGCCGATTCGCCGGTTCAGTTCGTCAACGACGCGGGTAACCGCGAGTGCGGGCTCCATGCATTCCTCCGCCGGCGGCGCCTGCTTCCCCTGGCATTTTTGCGCTCGACCGATCTCGGGTATGAAGCCTGAATTCCACGGCGTCAATTCATACGATAGGGGTGCCCCAGGGTTAAGCGCGTTGGCTTTCGGGTTCGCCCCGGCCCGCTCTTGTGAAAACAAGAAGCGCGACGAGGAGGCCGAACGTCCAGGCATCGCGCCATTCGATGGGGAAATATCCGGCCCATAGGGACTCGGCGACGCCGAACAAGGCAGCGCCCGTGGCGGCCCGTAGCGGATCGCGGTAGCTGCCGGCGGCGGTGACGAACAGCACTTTCAGCCCGAACACCATGCCGGTTCCGAAGCTTATGTTGCCATAATAGAGCGCGGCCATGACGCCCGCCAGCGCGGCGAAGATCGACCCGGCGAGTACCGACCAGCGGAAGACGCGCGCGGTGTCGATGCCGCAAAGCGCGGCCGCGCCCGGGTCGTCGCTTACGGCGCGCCAGTTCCGACCGAATTCGGAATGCGCCAGGGCGAATGCCGCTGCGGCAATGGCCGCCACCGCGAGCGCACAGTTGATGAGTTGCATGAGGGTGAGCGTGACCTGAAACCCGCCACCGGACCAGAAGACGATCGGGTGTGCGAGGATAGGCGCAAGCCAAAAATCGCGCGTGTCGGCACTGATGCGTACCAGTTCCATCAACACGAGGGCGACGCCAAGCGTGGCAACGACGATGGCGTTGGGCGCACTCTTCGCGAGCGGAAGGAAGACGCTGCGCGACAGGATTGCCGCGACCAGCGCAGAATAGGCGAAGGCTGCGAACAGGCCGAGCGCCACGGCGGCGGGCAGGGTTAGCCAGAGAACATTCCAGCCGAAGACGGCGATCAGGATGAGAATTTGGCCGGCGAAGGCGAAGACGGGACCGTGCGCCAGGTTGGTTCGCTTCACCATGCCGTTAATCAGGACATAACCGAAAGCCAGCAGCGCGTAGAGCGCTGCAGAGTGCAGGCCGTTCAGCAGTTGCTGGAGGAAATAAAGCATCGTGTCCGGGATTTCCGGCGAGATCGAGCGGCAGATTGGTCGCCGGAGTCTAACTTGTCAAACTGATATTGGTGGTTAGAATTGCCACATGGCGGTTCTTTGGAACAGGCATCGGTTCTCAGGCGGCGTCCTCGTGCTCGACACGACGAACACGGTCGTGCTGCGCGGCGATGATGCCCGCTCGTTCGATCGTTTCGCGGATACCGTAGAGATAGCCCGTTTCGCGGAAGCGGCTGGGAGTTTCCGGGCAGGCGAGCTCGGTGGCCGGGAACTGGTTTTCGATGCGACCGACGCGGCGGCCAAGAGGGTGATCGGACTTCGGGAAACATCGGACGCGTTTTTCCGGCGTGCCGTCGTCTCATCGCATCTGGACACGACCTTGCTGCCCGCCGTGCTTAGGGCGGCGGCGGCTTGCCTGGACGGGGCGGATGAGATGATCGGCGGGGTTGACCAGCCGTTCGGCGACCAGGCGACGCCGATGCGGTTCGAGACGGCGCTTGGCGTATCGGCGCTCTCGCTGCTCGCGGGGGATGAATGGCGGAAGATCCGCATATGCCCGAACTGCAACTGGCTGTTCGTCGACAGGAGCCGCAATGCGAGCCGGCTCTGGTGCGACATGGCCGTTTGCGGCAACCGCGAGAAGGCCCGGCGGCACTACGAGCGGGGCAAGACGAAGGAGGTCGCGTATGGCTGAGAAATCCGTGTCCAAGACCGTTGCCGCACTGGTTTTTGCTGGGCTCCTCGGCGTGGCAGCTTGCCGCGACGTGGAGCAGGGCGACCCGTTCGAGATCGTCGGCAAGCTCTTCGTCTTCAACTATCGCGTGGCCACCGCCACCTACCTTGTCAGGCTTGCTCCGCTGAAGCCGATGGAGGATGGGCAGACCGCCATCACCAATTTCGAGGATCCGGCCGGTGGCGACGACATCGTCGTGCGCCAGAAAATCTGGCCGAAACTACAGAAGGTGACGATCGAAAGCCCGCCGCTGCGCTGCGTGGTCAAGGACCGGCCTTACAAAGTGTCGATAGTGATCGAGGCGTCGGACGGCTCGGTAAAGCAGACGATCGAGACGACCATGACGTCTTCCGAGGACCAGAGCATTCTGCCGGACAAGCCACTGGTCGTCGGGCCGGTCTATACGCCGAATCCGGAACTCGCCGGACATCCTGGCGGAAAGCTGCCTGGACTCGAAAAGCTCCCCTGTCCGTCCGACACCGGCGGCTAGCAAGCCGGCTAGCCGGCTCTAATCGTGCGTCGAAGGCGGCGTGCTGGACATTTTGTTTCCAGAGCAGGCGTGCCGGCATGCCTGCTCTTGCTGATTTGAAGCTCTCCGCGATTTCATTTGACCTGATCGCCCCGCGGGGAAACACTCATCCAGCCGCAACCCACGTTGGCATGCCTGAATTCTTCAGGCGGACCTCCGCAGAGGATGTGACCGATGACGCTTCACGACGTGACGCTGGACGACAAGTTCGACCTCGGCAAGGAGCGGATTTTCCTGTCCGGTACGCAGGCGATCGTGCGCCTGCTCCTGATGCAGCGCGAGCGCGACAGGCGCGCCGGTCTCAATACGGCAGGCTTCGTCTCGGGTTATCGCGGCTCGCCGCTCGGTGGCCTCGACCAGCAGTTCTGGCGTGCGCGCAAGCAGCTCGAGCGGGCCGACGTCGTCTTCCAGCCTGGCCTCAACGAGGAACTGGCGGCGACCGCCTGCTGGGGCTCGCAGCAGACGGAACTGCTTGGCGACGGCAAGCATGACGGCGTGTTTTCCATCTGGTACGGCAAGGGCCCGGGTGTCGACAGGTCCGGTGACGTGTTCCGCCATGCCAATCTCGCGGGCTCGTCCAAACATGGCGGCGTGCTTGCCCTCATGGGTGACGACCATACCGCAGAGTCCTCCACCAATGCCCACGCGACGGAATTCCTCTTCGTCGACACGATGATCCCGATCCTCAATCCCGCCGGTGTGCAGGAGCTGATCGACTACGGCCTCTACGGCTTTGCCCTTTCGCGTTTCGCGGCCACGTGGGCGGCGATCAAGTGCGTGAAGGACAACATCGAATCGACGGCCTCGGTGGACGCCTCGCTGGAGCGCCTCGGCATCATCACGCCCGACTTCGACATGCCGCCCGGTGGGCTGAATATCCGCCATGAGATCGATTTCATCGGGCAGGAGGCGCGGCTGCACGAATACAAGCGCGCGGCGGCGGCGGCGTTCGTGCGGGCGAACGGCATCAACCGTATCGTCTATTCAGGCGGCAGCAGACCGAAGCTCGGCATCATCACCGTGGGCAAGAGCTATCTCGACGTCCGCCAGGCGCTGGAAGACATCGGCATCGACGAGGAGAGGGCGAACGAGATCGGCGTGCGGCTGTTCAAGGTCGGATGCCCCTGGCCGCTTGATATCGAGCACATCAAGGATTTCGCGCGCGGCCTCGACATGATCGTGGTGGTCGAGGAGAAGCGGTCGCTGATCGAGGTGCAGGTGCGCGAGGACCTCTACGGCACCGCCATGCAGCCGACCGTGATCGGCAAGAAGGACGAGCATGGCGGCTGGCTGTTCCCGGTGAAGGGAGCCCTCGATCCGAACGACATCGCCATCGCGCTCGGCGAGCGCGTGCTGCGGGTGATCGGGCCTTCCGAGGAGATCGCGGCGCGCGTCGCCCGACTGCGGCAGTACCAGGCGATGCTGGCCGAGACGAAGGATATCGGGTCGCGTACGCCCTTCTTCTGTTCCGGTTGCCCGCACAATACGTCGACAAAGGTGCCCGATGGTTCGGTGGCGGGCGCGGGGATTGGGTGCCATTTCATGGCGCTGTGGATGGACCGCTCGACCATAGGCTTTACGCAGATGGGCGGCGAGGGCGCGCAATGGATCGGGCAGGCTCCGTTCTCGAAGCGCGAGCACATGTTCCAGAACCTCGGCGACGGAACCTACAACCACTCCGGCGTGCTGGCGCTGCGCTTCGCGATATCGGCAGGCGTGAACATCACCTACAAGATCCTCTACAACGACGCCGTCGCCATGACTGGCGGCCAGCCGCTGGAAGGCGGGTTGACGGTGGACATGGTCGCGCGACAGGTCCACGCGGAGGGCGTGCAGCGCATCGCGGTCGTGTCGGACGATCCCCGGAAATACGACCGCAACCTTTTCCCGGCGGGCGCGACCTTCAGCCATCGCGACGATCTCGACTCGGTCCAGCGCGAACTGCGCGAGGTCAAAGGTGTCTCGGTGCTTCTCTACGACCAGACCTGCGCGGCGGAAAAACGCCGCAGGAGGAAGCGCGGTGCGTATCCCGACCCGGACAAGAGGGTCATCATCAACGAACTCGTCTGCGAGGGCTGCGGCGACTGCGGCGTCAAGTCGAACTGCGTGTCGATACAGCCGCTGGAGACGGAGTTCGGACGAAAGCGCCGCATCGACCAGTCGAGTTGCAACAAGGATTTCTCCTGCCTGAACGGCTTCTGCCCGTCCTTCGTGACGGTGCATGGTGGCAAACTACGCAAGGCAGAGGGGCGTGCCGGCGACGCCGATCCGCTCCACAGCGTGCCGGAGCCGCAGCCTTTCCCGCTCGACCGCGACGGCTGGGCCTGCATCGTCGATGGGGTCGGAGGCACCGGCGTGGTGACGATCGGCGCCATCCTCGGCATGGCCGCGCATCTCGAAGGCAAGGGCTGCGGCATGATCGACATGGCCGGCCTCGCGCAGAAAGGCGGCTCGGTCTTCAGCCATGTGCGGATAGCGAGCACGCCGGCCGACATCCATGCGATCCGTGTTTCCGCAGGGAAGGCGGACCTGATCCTAGGCTGCGACCTCGTCGTCTCCGGCGCGCGCAAGGTTCTGGCCGCTGTCCGGGAAAACCATACGATCTTCGTGGCCAATACCGCCGAGGTGATGCCGGGAAACTTCACGCGTTCGGCCGACTATTCGCTGCCGGTGGAGCGGCTTAAGAAGGCGATCCGCGACGCGGCGGGTGCGGAAAAAGCGTATTTCTTCGATGCGACGCGTGCCGCCTCGGCGCTTTTCGGCAATACGCTGGGCGCGAACATGTTCATGCTGGGCTTCGCCTGCCAGTATGGCGGGCTGCCGCTGACGCCTGATGCGATAGAAAAAGCGATCGAACTGAACGGCGAAGCGGTGCAGATGAACCTCGCCGCCTTCCGATGGGGTCGCCGCGCGGCGCATGAACCGGAGTTTGTGAAAGAACTTGTCGGCCGGGGGGCGCAGGAAGCGCCATTACAGAGCGTCGAGCAGCTTATCCAGCGCCGCACGGAATTCCTGACCGCCTACCAGGATATCGCCTACGCCCAGCGCTATATCGACCGGCTCGAGCGCCTGAGACAGGCGGAGAACCGTACGGTCGCAGGCTCAACGCTGTTGACCGAGGCGGTCGCGAGAAACCTCTTCAAGTTGATGGCCGTGAAGGACGAGTACGAGGTCGCCCGGCTCTATACGGACGGTTCCTTCGCAAAACAGATTTCCAAGGAATTCCAGTCCTTTGAACGCCTCGAATTCCATCTTGCCCCACCGGTGCTTGGTCGGAAGGGCAGCGATGGTAAGCCGAGAAAGTCCAGCTTCGGCGGATGGATGATGTCTGCTTTCCGTCTGCTGGCGCGGCTGAAGTCGCTCAGGGGCGGCGTCTTCGATGTCTTCGGCTATACGGAAGAACGCCGTTTCGAGCGGGAGTTGCTGGCGCAATACGAGCGGGACGTCGATGTCATCACCGACGCGCTTTCTCCTGCAAAAATGGAAGCGGCCGTTGCGCTGGCTTCGGTGCCCTCCCTCATACGCGGGTACGGCCATGTGAAACGGGCCAGCGCCGACACGGCAGCGGGCGAACGCGCGAGGCTTCTCAGGCGGTTTTCGGAGCCTTCCGCGCCTCCCGCGCTGCAGGCTGCGGAATGACGGATACGGCTTGTTTACCGGAACCGAAGATTCCTTGATTTGCAAAGGGTTCCGGCTATTTTACGACTTGTCGAAAGGCAAGTTCTAAGCCTTTCTTAAGGCGAATATGGGATGACCTCGGCGAGTTCGGCCCCGCAGGTCATGAAAACAAACAAGCCCGACGACATATCGGAAGACATTTATGTCGGCTTCGTCCGGTCGCTGTTTACCGGCGCGGTCATCCTTTTGCTTGGCGCCCTGACACAAGGACTCATCGGCCTTCTCGTCTATTGGAAGACCGGCGCACCGATCTACATCTTCCTCGCAATCCTGATGGCAGCAGCCAGCCTTGGCCGCTATCTGTCGATCCTGCGCGTCGATCGCGAAACGATCGTCGGCTACCAGTCGGCGCAGCGCTGGGAGCGCTACTACATCTTCTGGGGCACGGTGCAGGGGTTCTGCGTCGGCATCTTCGCTTTCGTCAGCCTCTACGTGGTGCCGGACAGCTTTGGCGAGATCGCCGCGATCTCGGTCGTACTGGCCAGCACCATCACCATCGCCGGCCGCAATTTCGGCTCGCGCAAGATGGTCATCATCCTGTCGCTTTCGGTGCTGTTGCCGATCTCGTTCGGATTGATGCTCAAGGGCGACTTCTACAATTTCATGCTCGGCCTCTTCATCATCCCTTTCATCTTCACCATCAACAAGATGGGCGACCTCGTGCGCACCGTGCTTTTCACCGCGCTCAGCGAGGAGAAGAAGGCCAATCGGATCGCCGAACGCTTCAACCGAGCGCTGAACACCATGTCGCACGGGCTGGTGATGCTCAGCTCGAACGGCAGGGTGGTCGTCGCCAATGCGGAAGCCGCGCACCTGATGTCCTTCAATTCGCCTGACGCGTTGCTCGGGCGAACGATCCACTCATTGCTGATGCGGGGCGTGGCGGGAGGCATGCTCGCCCTTAAGGACTGCAAGTTCATCGAAGGGCAGTTGACGCGAGCGCTGAGTGAAGGCCGGGACCGAAAGGTCCTCGTTTCGCTTTCGAATGGGCAGTATTTCGAGTTCTCCGCGCGTGAAGGCAGCCAGCAGCTCGGCGTCATCACCTTCGAGGACGTCACGCAGCGCGTCGAGGCGGAGGAGAAGGTCCGCACCATGGCGCGCTACGACAGCCTGACCGGCCTTCCGAACCGCGCCTATTTCCACGAACTGGTTGTCGAAACGCTTTTCACCGGAGACCGCGACCGCTGCTGTGGCCTGGCGGTTCTCGATCTCGACGATTTCAAGAGCGTCAACGACACGCTGGGGCACCCGGTCGGAGACGGCCTCATCTATGCCGTGGCGGAGCGGCTTGCGGCATTCGCGAGCGACACGGTCAAGGTCAGCCGCTTCGGCGGCGACGAGTTCATGATCTTCATCGACCATGTCGAGGACGAAAGCCATCTGACCGGGATCCTCGACCGGATATTCGCCGGGCTCCAGGGCGAGATCGACGTCGCCGGCCATGCCCTGCGAATACAGGCCAGCGGCGGCGCGGTCATCTCGCGGGTAAGAGATACGGAGGTAGACGCAATGATCGTGAAGGCCGACCTTGCGCTCTACAAGGCCAAGGAACTCGGCAAGAACGGTTGGCGGCTCTTCGAGGCCACGATGGACGAGGCGTTCCGCAGCCGCCAGTTGATGAAGGCGGACCTGCGCGCCGCAATAGAGACGAATTCGCTGCGCGTCGTCTACCAGCCGATCGTCACCATGGATACGATGCGCATCGCGAGCTGCGAGGCGCTGTGCCGCTGGGAGCATCGCGACCTCGGCCCGATCTCGCCGGCGGTCTTCATCCCGCTCGCCGAGGAAATGGGCATCATCTCCGAAATCAGTCATTTCGTGCTGCAGGCGGCCTGCGCGGAATGTGCGCGGTGGCCGGAGAAGATCACCGTGTCGGTGAACCTGTCGGCCAAGGATTTCCGCAGCCGGGCGGTGATCGACCGCGTGCGCAACGCGCTGTCGACATCGGGGCTCGCCCCACACCGGCTTGAGATCGAGGTGACCGAAACCGCGCTGCTCGACGACAAGTCGCTGACGCGCCAGTATGTCGAAGAACTGAAGCTGCTCGGCGTCCGCATCGCGCTGGACGATTTCGGAACGGGCTATTCGAGCCTCAGCTACCTGCACAAGCTGCCGCTCGACAAGGTCAAGATCGATCGCAGCTTTCTCATGGATGTCAGCCAGAACTCGCGTTCGCTCGAACTTCTGAAGGGCGTCGTCAACGTCTCGCGCTCGCTCGGCCTGGCAGTCACGATGGAAGGCGTCGAGACTTTCGAACAACTCAGAATACTTTCGCATGAAGTAAAGCCCGATCTCGTGCAGGGCTTCCTTTTCGGCTCCGCGCTTACGGCGTCCGGCATTGCAACGATGTCGACAACCGTATGGCCCTTCGCCAAGGACATGCAGAGCGCCAAGCGCGAAGGCACGCGCTAGTCCCTCCAAGCAATCGGATGGCCCGGAGATGGTTAACGCCATTGCTCAGTATTTGAATCAATTTACGATCTGTTAAGGTTAACCTCGCGTAAATATCTTGCGCCTAATTTAAAAGTTTACATATTTCATGATTGCCGTACCGTGATTTTCGGGCGGTACCACGAGGCTTGTTTAAGCATGGCAGTGCAGACGGGGACACTTCGCGCCGTTTCGGGCGAACACCAATTCGGAAATGCGGCAGGGGGAGAAGCATCCTTCGCCGACAAGGTGACGGAACTACTGGAGCGGACCGAGTATCGTCGCTGCGAGGCGGCCGAGGACATCGAGGCGATCTACAGGCTTCGCTACCGGGCATACCGCGTGCATGGGTTCATTGAGGAATCAAGCACGCAGACGGTGACGGACGACCTGGATGATGCGCCGAACTGCTACAAGTTTGGTGTTTTCATCGACGGCGAACTGGCCAGCACTGTCCGCATCCATCACGTCACAAGGGACCAACCCTACGGTCCCATCATGAAGACCTTCCCGGATGTGATCGGGCCACGGCTGCAACGCGGCGAGAGCTTCATTAACCCGACGCTCTTCGCCGGCGAGCCGCACTATCGATCGCCGTTCATGGCCTTACCCTATCTCACGCTGCGGCTTGGTCTCGTCGCCAGCGTGCATTTCGATGCGACGAGCTGCATCGGCGTGGTTCGGCAGGAACACACGGCATTCTACCGGCGCGTTTTCGGTGCGGTTCAGGTCGGCGAGCCGAGGGCTTATCCGCCGTTCAACGTGCCGGTGATGCTCTACGACGCCAATTGCGCGATCAATCGGGAGCCCATTCTGAAGCGCTTCCCCTTCTTTACGTCGACGGGCGTGGAGCAGCGCATGCTTTTCGACAAGCCGGCCAAGGGAGAACTCGCGCCGCTGACGATCCTGCCGACGGCCAAATATTACCGTCAGGCTGCCTGACGTTCCCGCTGGCGATTGCGGCCACGCGGGCGCCGGGGCTATAGATGCCGATGGACAGGCGCTGAAATTTTTCGCGCCGTCGACCGGAGGCACTCTCAATGGATATTGGCAATCTGCCGCTCACCCCGCTGATCTCACTGATCGCTGGCGTGGTCATCCTCATCATGCCGCGCCTTTTGAACTACATCGTGGCGCTGTACCTCATAATCGTCGGCTTGCTGGGCCTGTTCCCGCAACTGGCGAACTGAGCAGCCGATCCGAGACAGGCCTTGAGAGAACGTTCTCTATTGCGGCGCCATCGTCTAAGGACGGTTGCGAAACGGGGGTGTTGTATGATTGGCGTCAGGGTTTGTCTCGGGTCAATCGCGACCTCTGTGCTTGTCGCGATGCTGGCAATCACGATTTCGATGGGGCCGGCCTCGTCCGAGGATATCGTCGGGATTCCGAACCTGTCCTACAGGACGGGACCCTTTGCCTCGACCGGTACGCCGCTGATGAACGGCCAGCGCGACTACATGATGATGATCAACGAGCGCGACGGCGGCATCAACGGCGTCAAGCTCGGTTATGAGGAATGCGAAACGGCCTATTCCACCGAAAGAGGCGTGGAATGCTATGAGAAGACCAAGGCCACCGGCCTCGTCGTGCAGCCCTGGTCGACCGGTATAACGTCGCAACTTCTTCCCCGGCTGAATGCCGACCGCGTTCCGCTGCTTGCGCCCGGATATGGCTTCTCCGCAATGGCTGACGGCAAGACCTTCAAATGGGCGTTCAACATGCCGGCCTCGTACTGGGACGGCGTGTCGATGATCCTGCGTTATCTGTCAGGAGGCAACCTTGACACGCTGAGGGGCAAGAAGATCGGGCTTCTCTATCTCGATGCGCCCTACGGCAAGGAGCCCATCCCATTCCTGCAATCGCTTGCCGCAAAGTATGGCTTCACCCTTCTTCTTATCCCGGTTACCCCGCGCGAGATGCTCAACCAGGCCGCGCAATGGCAGGAGATTGCGCGCGAGAACCCCGACTACGTGCTGATGTGGGGGTGGGGAGCGATGAACACCGGTGCGCTCTCCGAGGCGGTCAAGACAGGATTTCCGATGGACAGGTTCGTCGGCATCTGGTGGTCCGGCCACGACGGCGACATGAAGACCATAGGCGAAGCGGGCAAAGGCTATAGGTCGTTGTCCTGGAATTTTCCGGTTTCCGATGCGCCGGCCATGCAGGACATAAAGAAATATGTCCTCGATCCAAAGAAAACCGAGATCGGGGATGGCGAGTTCGAGTCGGTGTTCTACCAGCGCGGTGTTCTCATCTCGATGTTCACCGTGGAGGCGATCCGCGCCGCGCAGGAGCATTTCGATACAAGGCTGGTAAACGCGGAGCAGTTGCGCTGGGGCTTCGAGAACCTCAAGCTCGACGAAGACCGGTTGGCACAAATCGGGATGACCGACATGATCGCCCCCTTCGCCACGTCCTGCGAGGACCATACCGGCCATTCGGGAGCCTGGATGCTTGAGTGGGATGGCAAAAGGTTCGTCAAGGTCTCGGATCTGCTGCGCGCCGACCAAGCCGAGATTGCGCCACTGGTCGATCAGGAGGCGAACGCCTTTGTGCAGGCTAACGCGCCCTGGGCCATCAACGAGGAATGCCGACTTTAGAATGTCCCAGCGCGGGGTGGTTTTTGTCGCGGTGAGGATCGCCATCCTGCCATTGCCCTTGGCGCAGCTTTTCGTTATGTGCCGTTAAGGACTACCCGGAGGATCACATGGCCGACCACTCGCCGACCGGACCCGTCGAAACGGGCGCGCAGATGGACTACCCCGAACATGAGAAGACCTATTCCATGTTCATCGCGCTTTCCAAATATGGAGCGCTGTTCTGCGTCGCGCTGCTGATCGCCATGGCTTTCGGCTTTTTTGGCGGCGGCGGTTTCTTTTCGGCGACAATCCTCCTCATCCTCGTCTACACGGTCGGCTGGGCGCTGCTGCGCTAGCCAGCAAGCCTGGCCTGTTTCCGGTGGCGCGACGGCTCATGCCGTCTTGCGCCTAACGTTGGGTAAGCTTTCGTCCGAAAGGATCTGCGGTGGGACAGATTGCATTCATCCCCAAGGAAACCGAGGGCGGGGAACCTCGCGTCGCGGCGTCACCGGATACGGTGAAGCGGCTCGTCGGGCTTGGGTTCGAGGTCGTTGTCGAGGCCGGCGCAGGGCTTGCCTCACGCATAACCGACGAGGAATTTGCAAAAGCCGGTGCTGCGATAGGCAAGGCTTCCGATGCCGCACGCGCAAATCTGGTGCTGAAGGTGCGGCGTCCGACCGGATCGGAGCTCAAAGCCTACAGAAAGGGCTCGGCGGTCATCGCCACGATGGACCCCTATGGCAACGAGGCGGCGGTAGCCGCACTTGCCGCGGCTGGCGTGACGTCCTTCGCCATGGAGTTCATGCCGCGCATCTCCAGAGCGCAGGTCATGGACGTGCTGTCGAGCCAAGCAAATCTAGCGGGCTACCAGGCGGTGATCGACGCGGCGGCTGAATATGACCGCGCCCTGCCGATGATGATGACGGCGGCTGGTACCGTGCCGGCGGCGAAGGTGTTCGTAATGGGCGCCGGTGTTGCTGGCCTTCAGGCAATCGCGACCGCGCGGCGTCTCGGCGCGGTTGTCACCGCGACCGACGTGCGCCCCGCCGCCAAGGAACAGGTTGCCTCGCTCGGCGCGAAGTTCGTCGCCGTGGAGGACGAGGAATTCAAAGCTGCCGAGACGGCTGGCGGTTACGCCAAGGAAATGTCGAAGGAGTACCAGGCCAAGCAGGCCGCGCTTGTGGCCGACCATATCGCGAAGCAGGATATCGTGATCACGACCGCGCTCATTCCCGGACGGCCCGCGCCGAAGCTGGTGTCGGCTGCGATGGTCGCGTCGATGAAGCCCGGTTCGGTGCTGGTCGATCTGGCCGTCGAGCGCGGCGGCAATGTCGAAGGCGCCGGGGCCGGCAAGGTCGTCACGACAGCCAAGGGCGTGAAGATCGTCGGGCATCTCAACATGCCGGGCCGTGTGGCGGCGTCGGCGTCGCTGCTTTACGCAAAGAACCTCTATGCCTTCGTCGAGACGATGGTCGACAAGAACACAAAGACGTTCGCCATCAACCGCGATGACGAACTGGTAAAGGCGACGATGCTGACGGATGGCGGCAAGGCAGTGCATCCGAACTTCGTCAACGTCGCCGTTGCAGAGGCCAAAGAGGCTGACAGCGCTTCCCCGAAGAAGCCTACGGCCAAGAAATCAACGACCAAGAAGGCGGAGAAACCCGCAAGCGGGGGAGACGCGTGATGGAAAAGACCGCGCTGGAACAGGCGCTCGACCAGATCGATCGCGCGATGGAGGTTGCCCGTGCGGCGGTGGCCGGCATGGACAACGGGGCCGCCGTGGCGGCCGGCGACGCGGCACATGCGCTTTCGGGCGGCGCCGTCGATCCTTTCATCTTCCGCTTCGCCATCTTCGTGCTGGCGATCTTCGTCGGCTACTACGTCGTCTGGTCGGTGACGCCGGCTCTTCATACCCCGCTGATGGCCGTTACCAACGCGATCTCCTCGGTCATCGTGGTCGGCGCGCTTCTCGCGGTTGGTATCTCGGCATCCGGGCTTGCGACCGGCTTCGGCTTCGTGGCGCTGGTGCTGGCGGCGGTGAACATCTTCGGCGGTTTCCTCGTCACGCAGCGCATGCTCGCGATGTACAAGAAGAAGGAGAAGTGACGTGAGCCAAAACGTCGCGTCCTTCCTTTATCTCGTCTCCGGCATCCTGTTCATCCTCGCGCTGAGGGGACTGTCGCATCCGACAACGAGCCGGCGAGGCAATCTGTTCGGCATGATCGGCATGGCGATCGCCATCGGCACGACGCTGGCGCTGGCAAAACCGGATGCCAGAGGTCTGGGATTGATCGTGCTCGGCCTTGCCATCGGCGGCGGCGTTGGCGCGGTGATCGCGCGGCGCATCGCCATGACCTCCATGCCGCAGCTTGTCGCGGCCTTCCACAGCCTCGTCGGCCTCGCCGCGGTCATGGTGGCGGCGGCCGCCATGTATGCGCCGGCGAGCTTCGGCATTGGCGTGCCCGGCGACATCCACGGCCAGGCGCTGGTCGAGATGAGCCTCGGCGTCGCCATCGGCGCAATCACCTTCACCGGATCGGTCATCGCCTTCCTGAAGCTCGACGGTCGTATGTCGGGCAAGCCGATCATGCTGCCCGGCCGGCACTTGCTGAACGCAGCGCTCGGCATTGCGCTGGTCGTGCTGATCGTGATGCTGGTCTCGACGGAAAGCTTCACCATCTTCTGGCTGATCGTCGCCGTGTCGCTGCTGCTTGGCGTGCTGCTCATCATCCCGATCGGCGGCGCGGACATGCCCGTGGTCGTGTCCATGCTGAACTCCTATTCGGGCTGGGCGGCAGCCGCACTCGGCTTCACGCTCGGCAATCTGGCTCTCATCATCACCGGCGCGCTCGTTGGATCGTCGGGCGCGATCCTGTCCTACATCATGTGCAAGGGCATGAACCGGTCGTTCATCTCGGTCATCCTCGGCGGCTTCGGCGGCGAGACGGCGTCTGCCGGCGACGACGGCATCGAGCGCACGGTCAAGCAGGGTTCGGCAGACGACGCTGCCTATCTGATGGCGAACGCACAGAAGGTCATCATCGTGCCGGGCTATGGCATGGCGGTGGCGCAGGCGCAGCATGCATTGCGCGAGATGGCCGACAAGTTGAAGGCCAAGGGCGTCGAGGTGAAGTATGCGATCCACCCGGTCGCCGGCCGTATGCCCGGCCACATGAACGTACTGCTCGCCGAGGCGAACGTGCCCTATGACGAGGTGTTCGAGCTCGAGGATATCAACTCCGAGTTCGCGCAGGCCGACGTTGCGTATGTGATCGGCGCGAACGACGTGACCAACCCCTCGGCGCGCGACGACAAGTCTTCGCCGATCTACGGCATGCCGATCCTCGACGTAGACAAGGCCCGTACCTGTTTGTTCGTCAAACGCTCGCTCGGCTCAGGCTATGCCGGTATCGACAACACGCTGTTCTACAAGGACGGTACCATGATGCTGCTCGGCGACGCCAAGAAGATGACCGAGGAAATCGTCAAGGCTCTGGACCACTAAGACGCGCGCCCTACGGCGCAACGAAAAAAGCCCGGCTCGTCGCCGGGCTTTTTTGCGAGGTGTGGAGTGTTCAGCCGGCTGGCGCGCGCAGCTTGAACTGGGTCACGCCGACTGCGAGGTTGAAGCCGGTCTGGGTCTGGAGGCTGAGCGGTTGCAGCGTGAACGACTTGTTCGAGCCGCCGACCAGCAGATTGGCTCCCGCGCCGACCGCTACCGAAGCCTCGGCGCTCGCGCCGACATAATCGCCTGCGAGCGCGCCGGGGGCGTAGATGTCCCTGCTCGGCGCAAGCACCGCCCAGGTGATCTTGGTTTCGCCGGTCGAGCCGATGTCGAGGCCGAACTTGTCGATGCTGCCGCTATAGGTCTCGGCGGCAAAATTGGCATCGGCCGGCGTGTACGCACATGTCACGTCCTTCGTCGAGCCGATGATGAAACCCGCGCCGCCCTCGACGGTGCAGTCGAGGACACCAAGTTCGATGCCCTCGTTTTGCGCTTTGGCGGCAACGACAGCCGCGAGAATCGCCGTGGAGGTTGCGAGTATCAGAAAAGGTTTCATGATGATCTCCCTAAGTTCCCGCAACAACTCGGATGGCAGCCGAGAGTTCCGCTGCCGGTATGACAGCTCAGCAAGGCAAGGCTATTTCAGCGTCTGAACGAGGTTCATCGCGGTGACGGTGAGCGCGGCGTTGACGCCGGTCTGCGCCTGAACGCTGAGCGGCTGCAGCGTGAAGGAGCGCTGGAAGCCACCGACGAGCAGGTTCGCGCCGCCACCGGTGATGATGCTCGCCTCGGCAGTCGCGCCGACATAGTTGCCAGCAAGCGCACCGTCCTTTTGCCTGCCGCTGAGGGCGAAGACCGCCCAGGCCAGCGTGCCCTGCTGCGTCACGCCGACGTCGACGCCGATCTTCGAGATCATGCCGGTGTAATATTCGCGGCCGCCGCCCTTGGAGGACTTGAAGGTGCAGGAAATGCCCTTGTGCGACGCGATGATGATGCCGACGCCGCCGTCGATTTCGCAGGTCAGCAGACCAAGCTTGACGCCTTCGCCGGCGCTGGCCGGCGCGGCGAGAAAGCCGGTCATGGCGGCTGCGGCGAATAGGGAAGCGAGCTTCTTGATCATGGGAAAATCCTGCTTTGGAGTTGTGATCTGGATAGTCGGGAACATTCGGGCAAAATCCGGGCCGGAAGCAATTATGCCCCGACTAACCTAAGTGTTTTTCCCGAAACCGGTTCCAATTTTAGGAAATTGACCCTGTGCCGGCTAGCCCGCCTTGGTTCGCGCCAGTCCATCCACGGCAGGCTTGTAGTTGGGGTCGAGCCGCACGGCCTGCTGGTATGATTTGGCCGCCTTCGCCTTTTCGCCTCGCTTTTCGTAAACCAGACCCTGGTTCGCCCAGCTCTCGGCGATCCGGCCGTCGAGGCGTATGGCCTGGTTGAAGTCCGCGAAGGCGTTTTCGTCGTCGCTCATCGCAAGATAGGACAGGCCACGACCGTTATACGGCTCCGGCGAATCCGGCGACTTGGAGATCGACATCGAGAAATCCTCGATCGCGAGGGCGTGCTGCCCCTGGCTCTGATAGATCAGGCCGCGGTTGTGGTAGGCGCGTGCGTCCGTGGTGTCGAGCTGGATCGCTTTTTGAAAGTCGTTGAACGCCTGGGTGACCTGGCCTGCGCGGCGATAGAGATTGCCGCGGCCGATATAGGCCGCGTCATAGTTCGGATCGAGCTGAATCGCACGGTTGTAGTCGGCCAGCGCCGCGTTCTGATCGCCGAGAAAGCGGTAGATAAGGGCCCGGTTGGAATAGGCCTGATAGAAATTCGGCTTCAACTCGATCGCCTTGTTGAAGTCCTTCAGGGCGTCCTGATACTTGCCGCCACGCCCGTAGGCCGAGCCGCGGACGTTGTAGGCTTCGGGATCCTGGGGATTGCGCTGGATGACCGAGGTCAGCGACGCGATGTTCTGTTGCGAGCCCTGCGCGGTATCGATCGTGGCAAGCTCTCCGCTCGGGCCAGAACTCTGGCAGGCGGCGAGCAGGGCGCCGGCAATAATCACCGCCACAATCGAGCCGCTCCGCTTCGCCCGCTTGCGGTCGCCAATGGCTGCATTCATCGCGTCGTACCTCAGATGCCGGACCCAAGACGCCCGTTTCGTGGCCCCCGCATCGCGTTGCTCGTTCGCGATGAATAAAAGGTGGCAGCGATACTCATATCGCCCCACCTTCAAATTCGTATCGGCGGAAAAAGACGAAAAATGGGCGCGATCAGCGCGCCGGGCGTCCCGCACCGCCAGCGCCAGCCGTCGTCGGACGCGGCGTCATTGGCAACAGGCCTTCGCGCTGTGCACGCTTGCGGGCCAGCTTGCGGGCGCGGCGGACAGCCTCGGCCTTTTCGCGAGCGCGCTTTTCCGAAGGCTTCTCGTAGTGTCCACGCATCTTCATCTCGCGGAAGATGCCTTCCCGCTGCATTTTCTTCTTCAGGGCGCGAAGCGCCTGGTCAACGTTGTTGTCGCGGACGAGTACCTGCACGGGCGATCCTACTTTCGTGTTCAGAAACAAAGCCTTGGCTTAAAGCCAAAAAGCTCCGCGGCGGCCACCACCGCGAATTGTGGCGGCTGATAGCAGAATCAGGGCGGATTGTCGAGTGCGTATCGCGGCTTGCCGATTCGTGCGCCGTTTCCGCGCTGGCACCAAAGCTCGGCGTGGCTGCACCATCATCTTGACTGCGACCAAGCGTAGTGCAACTGCCACGCGCAAATCAACATCCGGATCAAGCATTGGCCGAGACAACCACACCGGTACGGCAGCCAGCGGTCGATGGCACCGTCACCGCCATCATCATCGCCGTCAGCCTCGGTCATTTCATCAACGACGTGATGCAGTCGCTGCTGGCGGCGATCTATCCGCTGCTGAAGGACGGTTACAATCTCGACTTCTGGCAGATCGGTATCCTGACACTCGCCTTCCAGGGCACGGCTTCGCTGCTTCAACCTGTCATCGGGCTCTATACCGACAAGCGGCCGCTGCCCTATTCGCTGCCGATCGGCATGTCGTCCTCGCTTGTCGGTCTCATCGTGCTCGCCTTCGCGCACAGCTATCCGGTCCTGGTGCTAGGCTCGATGCTGATCGGACTGGGATCGGCCATCTTCCACCCGGAATCGTCGCGCGTCGCGCGTCTCGCATCGGGTGGCCGCTTTGGCCTTGCGCAATCCGTCTTCCAGCTTGGCGGCAATTTCGGCCAGGCGGCGGGCCCGCTCCTGGCGGCTTTTGTCGTGGTGCCGTTCGGACAGCAGAGCGTATCGTGGTTCACGATTGGCTCGATGGTTGGCATCGTTCTCCTGTGGCGGGTGAGCAGGTGGTATGCCGGCCATCTGCGCGACCGTCTGGGTCGAAAGATGCCGCCGCCGATGTTTCCCGCCCTGCCGCGCCGAACCATCATCACGGCGCTCGTCGTGCTGACGATCCTGACCTTCTCCAAGAACATCTACATGGCGTCGCTGTCGAGCTACTACACTTTCTATGCCATGGACCGGTTCGGCGTCTCCGTTCAGGGATCGCAATTGATGCTGTTCGGTTTCCTCGCCGCTTCGGCGGCCGGGCTGGTGCTGGGTGGGCTGTTCGGCGACCGGTTCGGGGCAAAGACCGTCATCTGGTTTTCGATCCTCGGCGTGCTGCCGTTCACGCTGGCGCTTCCCTACGCCAACCTCTTCTGGATCAACGTGCTCGCCATCCTGATCGGCCTGATCCTGTCTTCGGCTTTCTCCGCGATCGTCGTGTTCGCGCAAGAGCTGGTGCCGGGTCGCGTCGGGCTGATCGCTGGCATCTTCTTCGGCCTTGCCTTCGGATTCGGCGGCATCGGCGCGGCAGCACTCGGCGTGCTGGCTGACAGCAGGGGCATCGAATACGTCTTCTGGATCTGCTCGTTCCTGCCGCTGCTGGGGCTGCTGACGATTTTCCTGCCCGACATGAACAAGGGCCACCGCGCCTAGGCATCGGTCACCGTTGTCGCACGGCGCAAAACGGCAAGCGCCGTCGCAGACAGCGCAAGGGTGACAGCGCCTTTTCGCTAGTGATACACCACGCCGCCGGACAGCTCATCCGGCGTCCGGTCCACTGTGCATTGCGAGGCCATCGAAGCAGCATGCGGAAATATTCTGTATTCGCCATCGCCAGGGAGGCCCTGCGCGGCCACAAGGGCTGGGAACAGCAATGGACCTCGCCCGAGCCGAGGTCGGAATACGACGTCATCATTATCGGCGCCGGCGGCCATGGGCTGGGCGCGGCCTACTATCTCGCCAAGGAGCACGGCATCACCAATGTCGCCGTCATCGAGAAGGGCTGGCTCGGCGGCGGCAATACGGGCCGCAACACCACGATCATCCGCTCGAACTATCTCTACGAAGAGAGCATGGATATCTACGAGCATTCGCTGAAGCTGTGGGAGAACCTCAGCCAGGAGCTCAACTACAACGTCATGTATTCCGCGCGCGGCGTTATGATGCTGTCGCACAACACGCATGACAAGCAGTCGCTGCATCGACATATCAACGCCCATCGTCTCTACGGCATCGACAATGAGTGGCTGACGCCGGAGCAGGCCAAGGCCTATTGCCCGCCGCTCGATATTTCGGCCTCGGCCCGCTATCCGATCAATGGTGCGTCGCTGCAACGGCGCGGCGGCACCGCAAGACACGACGCGGTCGCCTGGGGCTATGCGCGCGCGGCTGCGGATCGCGGCGTCCACATCATCCAGAACTGTGAAGTGACCGGCATCCGCCGCGGACCCGACGGGCGCGTCACGGGCGTCGACACCTCGCGCGGCTTCATCGGCGCGAAGAAGATCGGTGTTTCCGCCTCGGGTCACAACACGGTGGTCATGGCGATGGCTGGCGTTCGCGTGCCGCTGGAAAGCAACCCGCTGCAGGCGCTGGTCTCGGAACCGCTGAAGCCGATCTTCCCGTGCGTCGTCATGTCGAACACAGTGCATGCCTATATCTCGCAGTCCGACAAGGGGGAACTCGTCATCGGCGCGGGGACGGACCAGTATGTCTCCTATTCGCAGACCGGCGGGTTGCAGATCATCACCCACACGCTCGACGCGATCTGCGAGGTGTTCCCGATCTTCCGGCGGGTGAAGATGATGCGCCAGTGGGGCGGCATAACAGACAACACCCCGGATCGCTCGCCAATCCAGTCGAAGACGCCAGTTCCCGGCCTCTACGTCAATTGCGGGTGGGGCACCGGCGGCTTCAAGGCGACGCCCGGCTCGGCGCATCTGTTCGCGCATCTCATCGCCCGCGACGAGCCGCACCGGCTTGCCGCCGGGCTGACGCTCGACCGCTTCCGTTCGGGGCGGCTGATCGACGAGGCGGCCGCTGCCGCCGTGGCGCACTGAGGGGAGGGAGAAGATGCTTCTGATCCACTGCCCCTATTGCGAGGAAGAGCGCTCCGAGCTCGAGTTTCGCAACGCCGGCGAGGCGCATATCGCGCGGTCGCAAAACATCGCCGCGATCAGCGACGAGGAGTTCGAGGAGTTCTTCTTTCTTCGTTCCAACACGAAGGGTGTAATCTTCGAACGCTGGCGGCACATCCATGGCTGCGGCCGTTTCTTCAACGCGGCGCGCCATACCGTCACCGACAAGTTCCTGACCACCTACAAGGCCGGTGAGCCGAAGCCCGATCTGGACAAGCTGGGCCTCGACAAGCCGGCTGCCGCGCCTGTTGCAAGCGATGCGGAAGCCGGCGAGCCAAAGCCGAAGAAAAAAGCAGTCCGGCGCGCGCCGGCCAAGAAAGGCGATGCGTGATGGCCGAGCCTTTCCGCATTTCGGGCACGGGCAGGCTGACGCCTGCAAGGACCGCGCGTTTTACCTTCGACGGCAAGCCGTACACCGGGCTCGTCGGCGATACGCTTGCCTCGGCGCTGCTTGCCAATGGGGTGCATCTCGTCGGCCGCTCGTTCAAGTATCACCGCCCGCGCGGCATCCTCTCGGCGGGCGCAGAGGAGCCCAATGCGCTGGTCGAGATCGCGCGCGACGCGGCGCGCAAGACGCCCAACGTGCGGGCAACCGTGCAGGAGCTCTATGACGGGCTGACCGCGCGTTCGCAGAACCGCTGGCCATCGCTTTCCTTCGACGTCGGCGCGATCAACGACGTGTTCTCGCCTTTCTTCTCCGCCGGCTTCTACTACAAGACCTTCATGTGGCCGAAGGCGGCATGGAAGAGCCTCTACGAGCCAAACATCCGCGCGGCCGCCGGTCTCGGCGTGTCGCCGGACCAGCCCGACCCCGACCACTACGCTTCGCGATATGCGCATTGCGAGGTGCTGGTGCTGGGTGGCGGCGCTTCGGGTATCGCTGCGGCGCTTGCCGCCGCAGAGTCTGGTGCGCGCGTCATCCTCGCTGACGAACAGGGCGAGTTCGGCGGCGCGCTGCGCTTCGAGAGCGGCGCGAAGATCGAAGGGCAGGACGGGTGGGCCTGGGCGCAGGCCGCCGTCGCAAAGCTCGCCGCCATGGACAATGTGCGGCTGCTGCCGCGCACGACGGCGTTTGGCTATTACGCGCAGAATTTCGTCGGCCTCGCCGAGCGCGTGACGGAGCATCTGTCCAATCCAGGACACGACCTCCCGCGCGAACGGTTGTGGCAGGTCCGGGCCAAGAAGGTGGTGATCGCCACCGGTGCGATCGAGCGGCACATGGTGTTCGCCGACAATGACCGGCCGGGCGTCATGCTCGCTTCGGCGGCTCGCTCCTACCTGAACCATCAGGGCGTCGCTGTCGGCCGCAATGTCGGTGTCTATACGGCCAATGACAGCGCCTATGCGGCGGCGATCGACCTGAAGAAGGCCGGCGTTTCCATCGCCACCATCGTCGACCTGCGCGACAACCCCACCGGGCCGCTGGTGGACGAGGCGCGTGCGCTCGGCATCGAGATCAACCACGGGCGCGCGGTCGTGAAGGCGCGCGGGAAACTGCGCGTGTCCTCCATCGTCGTGCAGCCGAAGAACGGCGGCGCCGAGCGCACGATACCCGTCGATGCGCTGATCACCTCGTCTGGCTGGACGCCGTCCGTGCATATGTTCTCGCAGTCGCGCGGCAAGGTGGCTTTCGATCAGGAGACCCGGCGTTTCCTGCCGGGCGCCTATGCGCAGGATTGCGTTTCGGTTGGTGCTTGCAACGGGACCGACAATCTGGCTGCCGCAGTGGACGAGGCGTATGCGGCCGGCTCGCGGCTGGCGAAGGAAGCCGGCGGCAAGGCTGCGAAAGGCAGCAAGCCCAAGGTCGAGGCAGGCGAGAACTGGACCGGCGGCATGCTGGGCTCCGCTCCGGGTGCCGGCGCCGACACGACGGTCAAGGCGTTTATCGATTTCCAGAACGACGTGACCGCCAAGGACATACGCCAGGCAGTGCGGGAGGGCATGCGCTCTATCGAGCATGTGAAGCGCTTCACCACCAACGGCATGGCGACCGATCAGGGCAAGACGTCCAACGTACATGGGCTGGCGATCGCGGCGGAAGCGCTCGGCAAGGAGATGCCGGAGGTCGGGCTGACGACGTTCCGCGCGCCCTATACGCCGGTCACCTTCGGCTCGCTCATCAACCATTCGCGCGGGGCACTGTTCGACCCGACGCGGCGCACCGCGACCCACTCGTGGGCAGAGGCGCGCGGGGCTGTTTTCGAGGATGTGGGGCAGTGGAAACGCGCCTGGTATTTACCGAAGGCGGGCGAGGACATGCATGCTGCCGTCAACCGCGAATGCGTGACGGTGCGCAAGACGGCTGGCCTGTTCGACGCGTCGACACTTGGCAAGATCGAGGTCGTCGGTCCGGACGCCGCGAAGTTCATGGAGTTGCTCTACACCAACCCATGGGAGAAGCTGGAGTCCGGCCGCTGCCGCTACGGCCTCATGTTGCGCGAGGATGGCTTCATCTATGACGACGGCGTTGTCGGCCGGCTTGCGCCGGACCGCTTCCATGTCACTACGACGACGGGCGGTGCGGCGCGCGTGATGAACCACATGGAGGATTATCTCCAGACGGAGTTCCCGAATCTCAATGTCTGGCTGACGTCTGTTTCCGAGCAATGGGCTGTCGTCGCCGTGCAGGGGCCGAAGTCGCGCGACATCATCGCCCCGCTGGTCGAGGGCATCGACCTTTCCGACGATGCGATGCCGCATATGTCGGTGCGCGAGGGCAAGATATGCGGTGTGCCGACGAGGCTGTTCCGCATGTCGTTCTCAGGTGAGCGCGGCTTCGAGGTGAATGTGCCCGCCGACTACGGCCTTGCCGTTTGGGAGGCGCTGTGGGCCGAAGGCGAAAAGCATGGCGCCTGTGCATACGGCACCGAGGCGATGCACGTCCTGCGCGCCGAGAAGGGTTACATCATCGTCGGGCAGGACACCGACGGCACTGTCACAATGAACGATGCCGGGCTGGACTGGGCCGTGGGCAAGAAGAAGACCGACTTCGTCGGCATTCGCGGCATGGCGCGGCCTGACCTCGTTGCAGCGGGACGCAAGCAGATCGTCGGGCTGAAGACGAAGAACCCGAAGACCGTGCTGGAAGAGGGCGCGCAGATCGTCGGCAACCCGAGCCAGCCGAAGCCGATGACAATGCTCGGTCATGTGACGTCGAGCTACTGGTCGGAAAATTGCGGCCGGTCGATCGCGATGGCTTTGCTGATGGACGGGCGCTCGCGCATCGGCGACACGCTGTTCGTGCCGATGCAGAACGAGACGATCGAGGTCGAGGTCTGCTCGCCCGTGTTCTTCGACGAGAAGGGAGGCCGCCTCAATGGCTAAGCTGGCTGACGCAGTCCGCAATCCAGCATTGGCAGGGCGGGAATTTTCGGCTGCCGGCGTGAAGGTGGCCGTATTGCCACCGGCGCACCGCATTTCGCTTCGTGCGCCAACTCAGTCGGTGGCCGCGCTGTCTAAGGCACTGGGGCTGACCTTGCCGCAGAAGCCGAAGGGGTCGGCGGCCAAGGGAACGCGCACAGCGCTGTGGCTGGGGCCGGATGAGTGGCTGGTCATGGACGACGGAGCGAAGGATCCACTGGACGCCTGCGCTTCGGTGGACGCGCTGCATTCCGCCGTCGGAATCTCGCACCGCAACGTCGCTTTCTCAGTTATCGGAGTGGGTGCAGCCAATACGATCAGCGCCGGCTGTCCGCAGGACCTTTCGCTCGGGGTTTTTCCAGTTGGAGCCTGCTCGCGCACGGTGCTTGGAAAGGCGGAAATCGTATTGCTGCGGACCGCAGAGGATGCATTCCGCGTGGAATGCTGGCGATCCTTCTCCGACTATGTCTACGGCTTCCTCACAGAAGCCGCGCGAGATGCGGCAGCCTGATCAGCGCTTGACCAGCATCGCCGCGAGAAGACCTACGACCGCGAGCCCGACGACAGCCGCCATGGCCGGATTGTCACGCGCTACCTGTTCTGCGGCGCGAGCCCGCTTGCGAACCAGCGGCAAAGCATCGAGAAGCCGGTCCCGCAGATCGCCGTAAACGTCGTCGGCCGCATCGCGGGCGACGTCATAAGCTTCGGAGCCGCGTCGGGACATGGTCTTCTTCAGGGTGGCGAGTTCCTTCGAAAGCCGCGCCACCTGAGCCTCGAGGTCGTCTTCGACGTCGCTTCGAAAGCGTGAGAAAGCCATGATAGTCGTCCTTGATGGGTCGGGAATGCAGAAAACGTCCGACCTGCAATCCGGTTCCGCCCAAGTCCAGTCCTAGGGACGCTTCTTCTTGGGCTTTCCGGGAATGGAAGAGGAAATGACAGAGATCGGATCGCTGGCCGGAAACGTGTCTTCCAGCGCTTCCTCGAGTTCCTCGTCCAGTTCCTGCTTCGGAGACAGTTGCTCCTGAGCAGCGCGCTCGCGCTCAAGCGATTTCACCGCCGCGGATTTCCTTGTCGTGCCGGGTGTCTTTGCAGGGGCCATGTGTTCGTCCTCACCTTATCCTACAAAGATAGGCAATGGAGCGGATGACACCAGCCCCAATCGCTTCAGCCGTCGTTGGCTGCGTTGAGCTCGTCCGGGGCGAGACCTGTTTCATTTGCCTGTTCGTCGACCAGCCGGGAAACCAATATGCGACGGGACTTGAGCAACGGACCGATTTTTGAGCGCAGAGCGGCAAGGCGCGGGTTTTCCATATGCGCCGTCAATGCACCCCGGTCGCTGTAAAGCTCATTCACCATGAGGCGGCCGGATATAGGCGCTCCACTCTCGTCCACCGGCTTCAGAACCTCGAAGCGCAGGCAACCGTCTTCCTCGAAGAGGGTTCGGCGCGCGTGGTCCTTCATCAGGGCGGTGAAATCCTCTTCCCGACCGTCATGGATATCGTATTCGACGATGACGCTCATCTGTGGCACCGGCCGTCTCCTTATTGTCGCGCGCGACGGCTCTCGGGCGGAACGAAAGCGAGGGTCAGCCAGCGCGCCGTGAGTGCCGGCTTGGCAGATCCCTCGATCTCGATCGTCACGTCGTTGGCCACCTGTACCCATCCGGATGGGCGGATCTTGGCTTCGTGAAGCTTGAAACGAGCGCGGATCCGCGAACCCGTCTTTACCGGAGCGACGAAGCGCACGCTGTCGAAACCATGGTTGATGCCGATGTCCGCCCCTTCGAGCGGCGGCTGCGCCTCAAAAGCGAAGGTCGAAAGCAGTGACAGGGTGAGGAAGCCATGCGCGATGGTGCCGCCGAAAGGCGCTTCGGCGGCGGCGCGCTCGGGATCGCAATGGATGAACTGATGGTCATCGGTCGCATCGGCGAACTGGTCGATCATGGTCTGCGTGACCTCGCGCCAGGGCGACAGGCCCGTTTCCTGCCCGACCAGTCCTTCCAATTCGTCGAGCTTGACTGTCTTCACACGATGCTCCCCTGGTCCGCGCGCTGGATGGCACTTCCGTTTCCCTATCGCGGATGCACCAACCATTTCAACCTCGGTCGGGTTCCCTGGTTGTAATGGGGATCGATTGCGGGCTGTTTCGCCGGCTGCTCGCGGCGTGGCGCCGTTTCCTCGCCCCTGCGAAGCGGGGGAGAGGTTTGGAGCGGAAGCGGACGGAGAGGGGGCTTTGGCGGCACTTAACCTCCCCCTTGAGGGGAGGTCGGCCGGATGTAGTCCGGCCGGGTGGGGTTGCCTCTCGTAGGGCGG
>NZ_JAEULZ010000033.1 GCF_016793485.1 Mesorhizobium sp.
TGTTGATTTCCGCCGAGAACTGACCCGGGATTGAGGGATTTTTCCATCGAGAAGTGACCCATGTTTGAACCCACCCCTGCTTGATGATCGCAGGGGACATTGGAGTGATAGACATGGCGTTACTGAGCGTTATCCGGCGCTGGCATTTGCGGGACGGACTTTCGATCCGGGAGATTGCGCGGCGCACAGGGCTGTCGCGGAACACGATCCGCAAATACCTGCGATCCGACGAGGTCGAGCCCCGCTTTCGAGTGCCGGAGCGGCCGAGCAAGCTCGATGCCTATGCCGAGCGGCTGTCGGCCTGGCTGAGGACGGAAGCAAACAGGCCGCGCAAGCAGAAGCGCACGGTCAAGCAGTTGCACGCCGATCTGATGAGCCTCGGCTATGAGGGCTCTTACGGCCGTGTCGCCGCCTTTGCGCGTGACTGGAAAGAAGAGCGTCAGCGTCAGATGCAAACGAGCGGGCGCGGCACCTTCGTGCCGTTGGCGTTCGATCCCGGCGAAGCGTTCCAGTTCGACTGGTCGGAAGACTGGGCGATCATCGGCGGCGAGCGCACCAAATTGCAGGTTGCCCACTTAAAGCTGAGCTACAGCCGTGCCTTCATCGTGCGGGCCTATCCGCTGCAAACGCACGAGATGCTGTTCGATGCCCACAACCACGCCTTCCGGGTTCTGGGCGGCGTTCCCCGGCGCGGGATCTATGACAACATGCGCACAGCGATCGACAGGATCGGCCGCGGCAAGGAACGCCAGGTCAATGCCCGCTTCTCGGCCATGGCCAGTCACTATCTGTTCGAGGCCGAGTTTTGCAATCCGGCCTCGGGCTGGGAGAAGGGACAGGTCGAGAAGAACGTCCAGGACGCCCGCCACCGGCTATGGCAGCCGATGCCGCGCTTTCCATCGCTGGAGGCCCTGAACGACTGGCTGGAGCAGCGATGCCGGGAACTGTGGCAAGAGATTCCTCATGGCCTCAGACCCGGAACGATCGAGGACATCCGGGCCGAGGAGGCTCAGTTCCTGATGCCGATGCCTCGCCTCTTCGACGGCTTCGTCGAATACACCAAGCGGGTCTCTCCGACCTGCCTGGTTCATCTGGAGCGCAACCGCTACAGCGTGCCGGCATCCTTCGCCAACCGGCCGGTCAGCCTCCGGGTCTATCCGGAACGGATTGTGGTTGCCGCCGAAGGGCAGCTCATCTGCGAGCACCGCCGCATCATCGAGCGGTCGCACGACCGTCTTGGCCAGACCATCTACGATTGGCGGCATTATCTGGCGGTCATTCAGCGCAAGCCGGGAGCCTTGCGCAACGGCGCGCCCTTCACCGAACTGCCCGAAGCCTTCAAACGGCTGCAGCAGCATCTGCTCAGAAAGCCCGGCGGCGACCGGGAGATGGTCGAGATCCTGGCCCTTGTCCTGCAACATGACGAGCAGGCCGTGCTGGCGGCTGTGGAGATGGCACTCGACACCGGCGTCCCGACCAAAATCCATATCCTCAATCTCCTGCACAGGCTGGTCGATGGCAGGCCGCTCACACCGCCAGTCATCGATGCCCCGCAGGCGCTGAGCCTGGCCAAGGAGCCACAGGCCAATGTCGAGCGCTACGATGCGCTGCGCCAGGCCAGGGAGGTGCGCCATGCGTCATGATCCCGCCAGCGGCGCCATCGTCATCATGCTCAGAAGCCTGAAGATGCACGGCATGGCGCAGGCCGTCGCCGAGCTCACCGAACAGGCCGCTCCCGCCTTCGAGGCCGCCATCCCGATCCTGTCGCAACTGCTGAAGGCCGAGATGGCAGAACGGGAGGTCAGATCCACCGCCTATCAGCTCAAGGCAGCCCGCTTCCCCGTCTATCGTGACCTGGCCGGCTTCGACTTCGCCAGCAGTGAGATCAACGAAGCCCTCGTGCGACAGCTCCATCGCTGTGAGTTCATGGCGGATGCCAACAACGTCGTGCTTGTCGGAGGTCCAGGCACCGGAAAGACCCACATCGCTACAGCTCTCGGCGTGCAGGCGGTCGAGCATCATCGCAAGCGTGTCCGCTTCTTCTCAACCGTCGAACTCGTCAACGTGCTCGAACAGGAGAAGGCCCAGGGCAGAGCAGGTCAGATCGCCAATCGGCTCGCCCATTCCGATCTCGTCATCCTCGACGAACTCGGATACCTGCCCTTTAGTGCATCAGGCGGAGCGCTGCTGTTCCATCTGCTGAGCACCCTCTACGAGCGCACCAGCGTCGTCATCACCACCAATCTTAGCTTCAGTGAATGGGCTACCGTCTTTGGCGACGCCAAGATGACAACCGCACTCCTCGATCGGCTGACCCATCACTGCCACATTCTGGAGACCGGAAACGACAGCTTCCGCTTCAAAAACAGTTCCGCCCAGCCCACAGGCAAAAAGAAGGAGAAAGCTGCGCCCTTGACCAAAACCTGACACCCAAACCATACATGAAGGCGGGTCACTTCTCGGCGAAAATCCCGGGTCAGCTCTCAGCGGAAATCAACAGTCACGTGACCGATCCCAACTCTATCGTCGACGATCAGTGACATCTAGTCAAGCCAATTGTCACTGATCGTCTGTAGACCGATAGCCGACAGGAACCGACCGTCGTCATGTGAATATTCGAAACCGCCTTGCTCGCAATTTGCGTCAACTGAGACAGGAAAAGGGTCTGTCACAGGAGGCATTCGCGTTCGACGCGAAACTCCATCGGACCTATATTTCCG
This sequence comes from Mesorhizobium sp., assembly GCF_016793485.1. GTDB lineage: Bacteria > Pseudomonadota > Alphaproteobacteria > Rhizobiales > Rhizobiaceae > Mesorhizobium_K. The sequence goes on from NZ_JAEULZ010000033.1 coordinate 2,721, forward strand.
ACCTGGAACGTGGCGCACGCAACCCGACGATCACGGTCGTGGAGAAACTGGCGAAGGCGTTGGGTGTGAAGTCCGGAAGGTTACTCGACTAGACGCTATTGGATTCAGTCCACTGGGTGATTTGTCCGGGGTCCCAGAGCGTCCTGGTGGCCAACACCGCGATCGACGGGTCGGACATCACCCACGTGACAATTTCGGTCGTCAGTGTACATGACCGATTTCACACTGAGACGAACAATTTAGGACGCCTTAACTGCCCACATTTCTACCTCGACAAGAAAGCCGGGCAGCAAGCCCGCCTGGACAGCCGTTCTGACCGGCAATACTTCGGGCATCATCGACTCATAGACTGAGTTGAAGCGCTGCCAGTGCGACAAGTCAGTTAAATAGATATTCACCTTGAACACGTCCGACAGCGTACAACTGGCGCTGCCTAGTTGTGTGACGCAGTTCTGAAGCGTAGCGCGGGCCTGATCCTCGATCGTTTCACCGATGACGGAACCATCGCTGTCGACTGCCACCTGGCCCGAAATTACAACCAGCCTTCGGGCCTCCACTTCAAGCACAGGGGAATAGGGACCTGCCGTGGCATGCTGCCTTGAGTCTTTCGGGCGCAGCTTCAGCGCATTTGAGTTCTGTTCGTTCGGCATCCGGATCTCCGCGGCCTCATGAGGCTTTCCGGCCAGGAGGCTTCCTAGGGAGGGACGGCTCACTGGTCTTGGAGCCGCCCAAACTAGTCAGTTTAGAACTTGCTGTCTTCGTCGTAGAACTTCACCGCGTTGTCCTTGGTGATGATAGGCGAAGGCAGGACCGTCTCCTTCTCCGCCGTGCCGCCTGCAAGGATTGCCATGGCGCGATGGAAACCGGCACGGCCGATCTGGTCGGACGAATTACGACCCGTTGCCGCATAGTTTGAACCCTCGCGCATAATCTCCTTGAGAGTGCCCATCTCACCATCGACAGACGTGATGAATATCTGTTCGGCCTTGCCTGCGTCGGCGATGGCTTTCTGCGCGCCAAGGCACATGGAGTCATTCTCGCAGAACACGGCGTTCAGGTCGTCGTTCTTGGACAGAAGATCCTCCATCTGGGTGAAGCCTCCATCCGCGCTCCATTCGCCCCAGCCAGGTGCCACGACCGCCTGGATCCCGGTTCCCTCGAATTTCGACTGGACGCCGCCAGAGCGATTGGAGCCGATCGTGTTGTCTGCGGGGCCGCCGCGAATGATGGCGACTTTGCCCTTGCCGTCCAGACGCTTGACGATGTAGTCGCCGATCCCCTCGCCGATAGCCCTGTTGTCGGGACCGACCCAGCTGGTGAAGTCGCCACCTTTCAGCAGTCTGTCGACCATGACGATGGGTGTGCCAGCCTGATTGATCGCCTCGATCGCGGCCGGAGCGGCTTCGATCCATGCGCCGGAGATGATGAAGACGTTTACGTTCTGGTTGAGCAGATCCTCGACGTCGGAGGTCAGCTTGGCGACATCGCCCTTGGCATCGGTCGAGAGCACCTTGACGTTGGAGAAGTGGTCTGCCTCAGCCTTCACGGCGGCGTCCATACCGACGAAATAGGCGCAGCAGAGGGACAGGTTCACCATCCCTATCTTGATTTCCTTGTCCTGCGCCGACACAGGCGCGACAGCCAATGCTGCCACGGCCATGCCCGCAAGCACCGTTGTTTTCAGTTTCCCAAAGACTCCCATTTCTTTTCCTTCCTCTTGTTGACCGGCTGCGCCGGCAGTTCAAACCCTCTTTCGCCTGGCAAGCACCGCCACCAGGATGATCAGGCCCTTCAAAAGCTGCTGATAATAAGAATCGACGTTGAAGAGGTTCAGCACGTTGTCGACGACGGCGAGCGCCACGACGCCGCCGAGCACCCCAAGCGCAGTTCCCCCTCCGCCGCCGAGCAATCCTCCGCCGATGACGACGGCGGCGATGGCGTCCAGCTCATAGCCAATACCGACGCTCGGCTGTGCAATGCCAAGTCGTGAGGCGAGCAGTACCCCGGCGATGGCCGCGAACAGGCCGCAAGCGACGTAGGCGAAAATCAGGTGCTTGTTGACGTTGACGCCGGCCAGCCTGACGGCTTCCTTGTTGACGCCAAGCGCAAAGGCAGCCCGCCCAGAGATAGTATGGTTTAGGTAGAACCACACGCACGGAACAGCGATCGCAAAAATGATGAAGTTGACGGGCACTGGCCCGACAAAAGCTCCACCGATCAGACCGCGAAACATTTCATCGACGGGATACCGTGGGGTGTCGGCATAGACATAGGTCAGGCCACGCAGGCTGCCCATCGTCGCCAGGGTTACAATGAAGGGCTGCAGGTTGAAGCGTGCCGTCAGCCAGCCGTTGAGGAAGCCGACACCCGCGCCCATGGCGAGTGCGATGGTGATCGCCATGGAGAAATGCATCTGCTGCTGCAGCCCGGTCGCAAGCAATCCCGCAAAAGCCAGAACCGATCCAACCGACAGATCTATGCCACCGGTCCGGATAACCATCAGCATGCCAAGGCTGAGGAAGCCGTTGGTCACAAGCTGCCTTGAGATATTGACGAGGTTGCGCTGTGTGAGGAACGCATCGGACGCCACGGCCGCGAAGACGACAAGCAGAAGGATCGCCGCGACGAAGAATATGTCTGCGCGGCTGAAGCCATGCAGGGTTCGTTGAGATGTCACTGTCGCGCTCAATTCGGCCGCCCCATGGTGGCTTGAGCCGCGTCTAGGCCGGCGGCGTGGGCGAAGACTGTCTCAGGCTGAAAATCTGTGGGCTGCAGTTCCGCCACGATGCTACCGTCGCGCACGACAAGCAGACGATCAGCCATGCCGAGAACCTCGGGCATCTCCGAGGAGATCATGAGCACTGCCATGCCACCGTCGGCGAGATCGCGGATCATTTGGTAGATTTCGACCTTGGTAGCGATGTCGACGCCGCGAGTGGGCTCATCGAAGATGAATAGCTGGATGTCCTCTACCAGCAGCCATTTTGCGAGCACGACCTTCTGCTGGTTTCCGCCTGACAGCTGACGCACTGGCTGCGAAGGATCGGCGAGCTTTATCGAGAGCTCGCGAATCTTTTCATCGACAAGTGTGCGGCGCTTCTCCCCGTTGATTATACCGCTCGGCGCATAACGTGAGAAACTTGCCAGGCCGGCATTGTCGATAACACTGGCGTCGAGCGCCAGGCCGTCGCCCTTTCGATCCTCCGTCACCATCGCGACACGGCCGCGAACCGCCTCCGCGGGCGTCGCGAATTTTTCACTCTTACCGCCGAGGCGCACCGTGCCGTGGTCGGCCGGTCGCGCGCCGAAGATCGCTTTGGCGATTTCCGTGCGGCCGCTGCCAACCAGCCCGAACATGCCAACGATTTCGCCCGCACGCACGTCGAAGCTGACATCGCGGAAATGACCGGCCAGCGACAAGTTCTCGACTTGCAGGATGGGATGTCCCGCAGCACCTCGACGTACGGGAAAGACTGCCGAAAGCGACCGCCCGACCATCGCCTGAATGAGAGTTGCTTGATCGAGCTGGGACGCCTCGCCCGAAAGCACGCTGCGGCCATCCTTGAGGACAACGATCTCGTCAGCAATGGCATAGATCTCTTCCAGCCGATGCGAGATGTACAGCACCGTGGTGCCGGCTGCGGCCAGCTTGCGCACCTTGTCGAACAGCTTGTCGGTTTCGGCCGCCGACAGCACCGCCGTAGGCTCGTCGAGGATCAGAATCTGTGGCTCGGTTGCCAGCGCCTTGGCGATCTCCACGATCTGTTGGCGCGCGACGCTGAGCGAGCCAGCCAGCGCGGTCGGATCAATATCCGGAAAGCCAAGGTCGGAAAGCACCCCTGCCGCGATTCCATTTGCCTTGGGCCAATCGACCACGAATGACAGACCGCGCGTCGGCAAGCGCCCGAGCAGGATGTTTTCCGCTACGCTGATATGCGGCAACAGGCTGAGCTCTTGGTAGACGATGCGTATGCCGAGATCCATCGCATCGGCCGGAGTGCGAATTGCTGCGCTTTTTCCCTCCAGCAGGATGTCACCGGCATCCGGTAACGTGGCTCCTGACAGCGTTTTCATCAGGGTCGATTTTCCGGCGCCATTCTCCCCGCAAAGAGCCAGCACCCGGCCTTGCGCGACAGCGAAGGAAATGTCGCGCACCGCCGGATTTCCATCGTAGCTCTTGGCAATGTTCCTGACCGCGAGATGAGGCATCAGGTTGCTCCAAAGACTTCATGTAGAAGCAGCGTCTTCTGCTTGCTCATCTCCTGCAACGTATCGTGAATGCCCTCCCGGCCATTGCCGCTTTCCTTGTTGCCGCCGAATGGCAGCGTCTCGACGCGGACTGCCGTCGTGTGATTGACGATGACCGTACCGACATCGAGCACTTGATAGGCCCGCATCACCTTGCGAAGGTCATGGGTGAAGATCGCCGCCTGTAGTCCGAAGGGACTGTCATTGGCGAGGGCGAGCGCGTCCTCGAACCTATCGTAGGGTATAAGTGGCAGCACGGGACCGAAGGTTTCCTCCGCGAAGGCCGGTGTGCCCGGTGTGACGCCAGTCAGGATTGTCGGTTCAAAGAAATTGTCGTGGCGCTTACCTCCGGTGACAACAGACGCACCGTCGTTCACCGCCTGAAAAACCTGGGCCTCGACCCGCTCGGCGCTGCGTCTGTTGATCAGAGGGCCAACATCGGTATCGGGATCCATCGGATCGCCGGTTCTCAGCGATGCCGTTCGACCTGCGACGGCATCGAGTAAATCCCTGTAGATCGTCCTCTCGACCAGCACCCGTTTAACTGCGCAACAAATCTGCCCGTTACCGGATGTGAAACGCCCGGCAATAAGCGCGGCAGCGGTCGCCTCTATGTCAGCGTCGCCGCATACTATTGTCGCATCGTTCCCACCAAGCTCCAGATGAACCTTCTTCAGAGTGGGTGCCGCCACCTCGAGGATCCGGCGGCCCGCCGCAGTGGAGCCGGTCATGGCGACCAACTGGACTCCCTCTGCTTGAACGAGCGCTTCGCCGATCTCGCGCCCTCCAGTAAGAAGCTGATGAGCTCCGGCTGGTAGTCCCGCCTCCTCTAAGAAGCGGCTGACCTCGATGATCGTGAGAGGGCAGTCCTCGGGAGTCTTCGTGATTACGGCGTTGCCCGCGGCAAGCCCACCCGCGACCTTATGGCTCCAGAGTTCGACGGGGTAATTGAAAGGTACGATTGCGGCGACGACCCCAAGGGGTTCGCGCATAGTAATCGCCATCGACTTTTCCCGGCCGGGAATCGAGTGCAGCGGCATCGACCGACCAAACTGCCGCTTCGCCTCTTCGGCATAGCCGCGGAAGATTCGCGCGGCGACGCCAACCTCGCTGGTTGTCTCACCTATGCGCTTGCCGTTCTCCCGGCACAGCAACCGGCCAAGTCCTGCCTGGTTGTCTTCGATCCGCCGCGCGACCGCTTCCAGAATCTCGTATCTGCGCCAAGCAGGCATCGCAGCCATTAACGCTTTGCCCCTCTGTGCTGCAGCAACAGCGCGTTCAACGTCGAAGGCAGTTGCCCGCGGCACGGTACCAACCTCTCCGTCCGTCGCGGGGTTCAGGACAGGCTCGATCGAACGGTCGGACGCAGCGGTCCATTGCCCATCGATCAACATATCCATCACGAAAACCTTTCGAACCGGCTTGGCGATAGCGGGTGGCTAACCGCCAACTTGAGATTTATACGTACCATTTGAAACCATTTGCAACCTTTGTGTCATAGCGAGATGGTCGGATTCTTTCTCGCTGCGATGGTTGTCTATGTCTTTTGGCAGCCGGGATGCCCAATCCCGGTCGCTAATGGTTGACAGCCGAGGTTCATTCTTGCTCGTAGAGCGACCTATCTGCAGGAATTTCGCATGACCGACACGGCGCCACAGGTGTCTGCCATAACGACGAATGAGCGCGCGACACCTTCGCTGGTTTATCGGGCCCTGCTGAGAGGTATGCGAAGTGGCGCGCTGGTCCCCGGAGCAAAGCTTCCCAACGAAAGGGAGCTTGCCCAGCAGTTGAACACGAGCCGCACCGCCGTCAGAAGCGCGCTTGCGATGATGGAACGCCAGGGGCTGATAGCCCGACGCGTCGGCAGCGGTACCTATCTCACGGAGGATGCCGACCTCGTCTTTGACCGCATGGACCAGACGTCGATCGGCAGTCATGAGACGGTACCCTCCTTCGCCGAGATCGTTGAGGGACGTTTGCTCTTCGAGCCCGCGATGATGCATCTGGTCGTAAGCAGGGTTCAGCCTGAGGAGGTCGCCGAGATGCGTCGTATCCTCGACCTGATACTCTCGGCTCAGACATGGGAGGCATTCAAGGAGCGTATCTATGCGCTCCATCGCCAGATATTCGCCGCCACGCGAAATAGTTTCCTGACTCAGGTCATGGGAAACATTCTCGAGAACCGCCGCGCGGTGCATTTCGATGGACGAGACACGGACCGACCGGCCCCGGAACTCGTCGTCAAACAAACGCACAAGGACCTGAAGTCGATCGTAGACGCCATTGCTGCTCGGAACGGCAAGCTCGCGGAAGAATTGGTGAGCGATCACCTCATGCGGACCCTGGCGACCATCAATATCTGGCAATAAGCGGCAGGTCTGGTTTTCAACTTCGCGCGTGAGCCGCGTGGACGGCGATCCACCTTTTCCGCCACCATCCATCCAGCCAGCTGTCTCGTTCATTGGTGCAGCGGTAATTCAATAATTATATTCGGTCAATAATAAATGAACTTGCTAACCAAGAATCGTATGATGTATACGAATATTGAACTCGGTTTGAATACATGAATATGTTGGATGCAAACATCAGCTCGACAGCCCTGAAGGCACTTTCGGTCCTCGATTTCGTCGGTGGGCAGCGCAGGCCGGTAACCGTCGCAGAGGTTGCCGAGGGCATCAGTTCGGATCGCGCGACCGCCTATCGGATGCTGATGACGCTGGTACAGGCGGGCTATGTTCACAAAACCGCTGACGCCAAGCACTACAGGCTGACGTTCCAGGTTCTTTCGCTGGCCCGACACCTTCTCGGAGAAGACGAGAGAGCATGGCTGATCCTCGCTTGCTTGCGCGCGATCTCTGAAGAGACCGGAGAAACCGTCCACTATTCGGTGCTCGATCGCGATGCTGCTGTTCTCGTTTACCGCGCTAAAGGTACGCAGCGTGTAGCCGTCGACTTCCGCATTGGCGATCGATCACCCCTGCATTGTAGTTCGATCGGAAAGGTGTTGCTTGCCTTTCAGGATGTGCGCGTCACTGAAGCGGTGATCGCAGCAGGCCTTGCCAAGGTTGCGCCGAATACCATTACCGACCCAGTTGAGTTGCGCCGTTCTCTCGGCCTCATACGCGCACAGGGCTATGCGTTCGACGATCTGGAATTTGCGCCGGATATGCGCTGCGTCGCCTTGCCGGTGTTCGAGAACGGTGGCGACGTTCCTGGCGGCATAGCGATTTCAGGACCTGCAAGCCGCTTCGACCTCGAAAAGCTCGGAGCTCTGCGTGACATTGCCATGGGCCACGCCACACGGCTGTCGAGGGAACTTGGCGGCATCGTCTAATAATGCATCACCCAGCTGTCGTCTTATGGCTGATGTGCAGCGATGCCAACGGGGCCGGAACCGCCGATGAATCCGCAGCGGTTGCACGCGCTTCGGCGACGGTTAGTGCGAACATGCCAGCAATCTCCTCGTTTCTGACGGGCGTGTCACTCTGAAGGAGCGGAAGCGCTTGGTCCAGCTCCATTCCAGCGTGCGGAGGGCGGGCGGAGAGCCATTGTTCGGCCAGGGCCATCTGTACCTGCTCGGCGCGCAATTCGGCCTTCTTGATCATCCCGCGCAAAGCCTCGGTTTCCTCTGCGGGAAATTCCTGCGGAGGGTGCTTGAGCGCCCGCCTCAATCTTCGCAGCGGCAGGACGGTCTCATTCCGCCAGCGGCCCATCAGAGCCTGTAGCCTGACAATTTCGTGCGCATCGCACCTGCGGTGAAGGACGACATCTGCATAGAGGACGGCGATCAAAGCAATCACGTCAATCCCCGCCTCATCCTGCATACGCAAGCATGTTTCTGCGATGCCAGGCCTTCCATAGAAGGCGAGCGCGAAGCGCCAGAGATCGCCTTCGATGTTGAGCGTTTGTTTGACCTGGCTCAGTTTCCTACTCCGCTGATGTCCCGCGCGCTGTGAACTTAATGGTCTGACAACGCCACCATCGTGCGACGAAAGCGCTCCGCCACGTCTTGGCGCAGTCGGTGGCGACCTGCCTTGACCTGCTGGCGACCGTTGACCCAGACACCATCTATGCCTGTTCCATTGGCGAATATCCAGGCATCGAGGATCGTATCGCCCGCCTTGCCGGCGAGCGTGGAGCCGGTGCGGTCGAGCGAGACGAAGTCGGCAGGCGCGCCGGCACTGAGACCGGCGGCGGAGGAACCAAGTGCGGCGGAACCTCCGGTGAATGCACGATCGAACAGGTCGCGGCCGTTGGAGCGGCCGGGGGCGGCCAGCACGTTGCGTTCGTGTCGCGCAAGACGCTGGGAATATTCGAGCTGACGCAACTCGTCGGGTATGCCGATCAACACGTTTGAATCTGAGCCGATACCATATCGGCCTTGATGCGAGAGAAAGAGCGGCCCCGCAAAAATCCCGTCGCCGAGATTCGCCTCGGTAATCGGACAGAGCCCTGCAACAGCCCCGCTCGCCGCCATACGTCGTGTTTCGTCCGCCGTCATGTGTGTTGCGTGGATCAGACACCAGCGTCCGTCAACCGTGGTATTGTCGAGAAGCCATTCGACCGGCCTTGCGCCTGACCATGCGACACAATCCTCGACTTCGCGCAGTTGTTCGGCGATGTGGATGTGGATCGGGCAGTCGGGCGCAAGCTGGACAACGGCGCTCAATTCCTGAGGCGTGACGGCACGCAGGCTGTGAGGGGCAATGCCCAACACCGCATCGGGAAGCGAGCGAATAGCCTTTCGGCTCGACTCCAGAAGACGTGCAAAGCCATCGAGGGTGTTGACGAAGCGACGCTGGCCTTCGTTTGGCGCCGCACCGCCGAAACCCGAATGGGCATAGAGAACCGGGAGGAGAGTGAGGCCTATTCCGGTCAAATTGGCCGCAGCCGCGATGCGGCTGGCCATCTCGGCGATGTCGTCATACGGCTGCCCGTCGTGATCGTGGTGCAGGTAGTGGAACTCCCCGACCCTTGTGAATCCGGCTTCGAGCATCTCGACATAGAGTTGCGCCGCAACCGCCTCGACATGCTCGGGTGTCATGGACAGCGCAAAGCGGTACATGACCTCGCGCCAAGACCAGAAACTGTCGGCTCCTGGCCCTCGCGTCTCAGCCAATCCCGCCATTCCGCGCTGGAAAGCGTGGCTGTGCAGATTGGGCATGCCTGGCAGCAGGATAGACACCTGGTTGTCGTCCATGCCTGCGGAGACACCGGCCTCGACCGAGGCCAGGCGCCCGCCCGCCACGGCGATCCGCACGTCCTTTGCCCAACCGTCCGGCAGCAGAGCCTCGCCAGCATAAAGGGTGAAGTCGAACTTCTTCTCGCTCATTGTGTATCCGTTGTCCGAGACAGACTGATCCTCAGGCAGCCGCGGTGGCGCTGCTTCCATCTTACTGTGACGCGATACCGCGTCTTTCGAACCGCATTGGCGAGAGGCTCGAAATATCGACGGGCGAAATCCGCCCCGCGGCCAGCGCCGAGATTACCTTGCCTGCCATCGGGCCTGGCCCGAAACCGTGACCGCTGAACCCCGTCGCAACGAGAAGGCCAGATACGCCGTCAACTGTTCCAAGAACAGGAATGACGTCTGGCATGACATCGATGATTCCCGCCCAGGACGTCTCGATCTGCAAATTGGCCAACGCGGGGAAGAGCTGGGCGAACTCGCGCCGCGCCTGCTCCACGCGAAACGTCTCTGGGCGTGGATGGTCGCGGCTTGGCGGAAAATCCGCAAGCGGCGAAGTCGCGCTTCGCTGGAGCAGACGCTTGAGCGGGGCAAGATAGTTTATGCGTGCCGCATCGGGATTGGACTTTCGTGTGGCTTCGTACCAGCGCATGTGACGCCAGGAATCGGGGCGTAAATCGTATTCGCCTCCGGCTACAGAAAACACATAGGCCCCGTTCACATCCTGGCGGATGCCGGCTTCCTGACCCGAGACGCAGGCCGGAATCTGCTGATCCGAGCCGGCAACCGTGCGGGCCACGGTTGCCCGTATGAATTCCTGCGGCAGGCTTAACCCTGCCTTCCGCAACAGACGGGCGCTCCCGGCGCCCGCGGCGGTGACCACGGTACCAGCCCGGTAAAGCCGATCGCCGACCTGGACACCGTTGACCTTTCCGGCACCGGTCTCGATACGCGTCACTGGCTCCCCGAAGCAGACCGATGCCCCTGCCGCGACAGCAGCGTCAAAAAACGCCCGGGTCGCCCTTGCCGGCTCTGCTTTCCCGTCGCTCGGCGTGTACATCGCGCCGACGACGCCACGGTCGGTTGCCAGTTGCGGTACCAGATCATGAGTTTCTGCGGCTGAAAGCATACGCGTGTCGAGGCCGAATTCCTCGACCGCGCGCCGCTGCCAGTCACGCCGCGACACAAGGTCGGCTTCACTGAACGCCAGCGACAGGTTGCCCCCCTGCCGCCATCCAACTCTAACTCCCAGCTCGGCTTCGAGGCCTTCCCAGATATCCAGCGCGCCGATCATCAGGGCGAGTTCTCGAAAGTCGCGGTTCTGCTGACGAACAAAACCAAGATTACGACCGGACTGGGCCGACCCGGGTGCATCGCGCTCCACGATCAGAACACGCATCCCGTTCCGAGCAGCGTAGTATGCAGCCGAACATCCCACGATGCCGGCTCCTACGACTATTACGTCCCAACCGCGTGAGTATGTCGTTGCCATCGGGATGCCGGAGTCACTGCACCCTGGAGAGGAACGCCCGTGTCCGTTCGAAAGCGGGGTTATCGAGAACCTCGGCGGGCTTGCCGCATTCGACGATCCTGCCCGCCTCCATGAACGCTATGCGGTGGCAGACTTCGCGTGCGAACGACATCTCATGCGTGACGACCATCATCGTCATGCCGTCCGAGGCCAGATCTCGCATCACTTCGAGCACCTCCCCGACCAGTTCCGGGTCGAGCGCGCTGGTCGGTTCGTCGAAGAGGATGACCTTCGGCTGCATCGCGAGAGCACGAGCGATGGCGACACGTTGCTGCTGCCCGCCTGAAAGCATACGGGGATAGTTCTGCATCTTGTCGGCGAGCCCGACACGGGTCAGCAGGTTGACCGCCCGCTCCTTTGCCTCCTCGCGCGGAATTCGCAGCACTTGCACGGGCGCTTCCATCACATTTTCAAGCGCGGTCATGTGACCGAACAGGTTGAAGTTCTGGAAGACCATGCCGATGCGCGCGCGCTGCTTCGCTATGAGCTTTTCCGGCAGTTCGTGGGCCAGATTGCCTACACGCCGGTAGCCGATCAGGTCACCGTCGACTGTTACGCTGCCGCTGTCGATCTGCTCGAGGTGGTTGACGCAGCGCAGCAGCGTCGATTTGCCGGAGCCGGAGGGGCCGATCAAGCTGATGACCTCGCCGGCAGACACTGCGAGGCTGATATCGCGCAGAACAGGCAGGTTGCCGAAATTCTTGGACACTCGGTCGAACACAATCATGGGCGCGGGCATGGTTTGCCGTTTCTCTGAAGAAAAATGCATCATGTCGATGTGTTACGAGACCGGGCAAAATGTCGCTCGATGCGGCTCTGCAACCAGGTCAGGATCGTCGTCGCGAACAGGTACCACAGACAGGCGACGATCAGCAGCGGAATGGTCTGAAAGTTCCGAGAATAGATTGTTTGGGCAGAATAGAGCAGGTCAGAGAGTGAAATCACGCTGACCAGCGATGACGTTTTTAACATTCCAATCGTCTGGTTGCCTGTCGGCGGAATGATCACGGGCATTGCCTGTGGCAGTACGATGCGCCACAGGGCCTTCCTCGACGTCATGCCAAGCGACGTCGCGGCCTGACGCTGACCTGGGTCGACAGCAAGCAGGCCGCTGCGAATGATCTCGGACATATAGGCGCCCTCATTGAGGCCCAACCCGAGCACTGCGGCGGTGATCGGCGAGATCAGGGTATTGGTGGGCACCGACACGCCCCAGTCGGTGAACGGAATACCCAGCGACAGTTCCGGAAACAGTGCACCCAGATTGTACCAGAAGATCAACTGGACGAGGACCGGAGTGCCTCTGAAGAACCAGATATAGGCATTGGCAACCGTCGAGATCACCACGTTTCTGGACATCGCCATTACAGCGAAAAGCGTCCCCAGCACGATGCCAATAATCATCGTGATGATCGTCAGCCAGATGGTGAGATAGAAGCCGGAAAGTATGCGGGTATCGAACAGGTATTCGCCGACGACGGACCAGCCGAAGTTCGCATTTCCGGCGATGGAGACCAGAAAATATACGACCATCAAGAATAGGAGCACCGCAGCCGCACGGGTCCCCCACGCGCGAGCGGGGACGTAGGTCAGCATTGGCTCTTCCGACTGGAGGGGGCCGGAGGATTCTCGATCGTCTGGCTTGACTGTGGACATGGGCGCTCGGTGCTTGTGCAGGAAAAGGGCCGACGGTGTTAACCGCCGGCCCGTAGCCACTATTTCGCCGGTACGGTCTCGAGATTGATGCCAGGCTCATGATCCATCTTCATGGGCTCGACGTTCCAAGCGGCGTAGATCTTGTCATAGGTGCCGTCCGCACGGACTTCCTTGAGCGCGGCCAGCAAAGCCTTGCCGAGATCCCCCTCATCCTTGCGGAAAGCAATCCCGCTTGGCTTGCGCGGCAAGATTGGCATCGGAATGACCTTCACCGGGTGCGGGGCCGCCTTCATTATTTCCTGGGCGGACGCCGCAGATGTCAGCACGAAGTCGGCGCGTCCTGAATAAACGGACAGAAGCGTCGCATCCGAAGTACCGTACTCCGAAACCGTCGGGGCCGGTTTTCCCGCCTCGGTGCAGGCCGTGGCCATCTCGGCAGTGATCATGCCGACCCATTCGGTTCCGCTCTGGGCTGCGCCCCTTAGGCCGCAAAGCGCCAAGTGGTCGTTGATCTCGGCGCCCTTGGATTCGAGTACATAGGCGGAGGATGTCGTGTAACCGTAGTCGACAAAGCTCACCACGGCCTGGCGCTCAGCGTTGTCGGTGATGCCCTCCATGGAAATATCCCAACGGCCGGACTGAACCCCCGGGATCATCGAATCGAAGGCTACCGAGGTCACTTCCATCTTCACATTGAGGCGCTCGGCGATCGAGTCCCACAGGTCGACCTCGAAGCCTATCATCTTCCCGCTGTCGTCGATGTACTGGAAAGGCGGATATTTGGCATCGGTCACGAGGTTAATGACGCCCGCGTCGCGATATTTCTGGGGAAGGAGGTCGGCCGCGCTCTGAGCGTAGACAGCGCCGGTAGCCAACAAGACTCCCGGAATGGCCAATGCCAGTGCGGCGCTAAACTTGTTGCGTCGGTATTCATTACTCACTTTCATATCGAAACTCCCATTGTTGATATACTCCGACTGTCGGCTCACAGTCGGGATTCAGTCTTCATTCGGTCCAGCACCCATCCAACGTCCGGCTACCGGAGCCTTCGCCGATCAGCCGATGACGAATGGGTTTGCGATCTCTTCCGCGGTGGACAGCCAGACGGCCTTGGTCTGCAAGAACTCGCGGATTCCCTCGATGCCGTTCTCGCGACCGATGCCACTCTTTTTGTAACCGCCGAAGGGCGTGGTGTACGACACGTCCCGATAGGTATTGACCCAGACACTGCCGGCTTCCAGCCGCTCGGACATCAGGATTGCGCGGCGCATGTCCGCGGTCCATACGCCCGCCGCCAGACCGAACTCGCTGTCGTTGGCGATCGCGATGGCCTCTTCAGGCTCGTCGAAGGCGATGGTGGCGAGAACTGGGCCGAACACCTCCTCGCGTGCGATGCGCATGTCGTTGTTGACGCCCGCAAAGATCGTCGGCTCCACGAAGTAGCCCGACCCACACTCGGCGATATCGGGACGCTTGCCTCCGAGGATGAGGTCGGCGCCTTCCTGGACGGCGATATCGATGTAGCCCAGAACCTTTTCGTACTGCATCGAGTTGGCTATCGGACCGATTCGGGTGTCGGCATGCTTCGGATCGCCAATGCGCGCCGTCTTCGTGAACGCGGTCAGCTTTTCGAGGAACTGGTCGTGCACTTTCCGGTGAACCAGAAGACGCGACCCGGCAATGCAGGTCTGGCCAACGGCGCCGAAGATACCGCCAACCACGCCACGAACTGCGTTGTCCAGATTGGCGTCGTCGAAAACGATATTCGGAGACTTGCCGCCGAGCTCCAAGCTGACGCGCTTGATGTCCTTCGCCGCCAATGAATAGAGATGCGCGCCAGTGCGCGTAGATCCCGTGAAGCCCACGTGGCGGGTGAGCGGATGCGTCACCAACGGCTCGCCCACCTCAGGTCCAAAGCCTGTCACAACATTGATGACGCCCGGCGGGAAGCCGGCCTTTTCAACCAGTTCCATGAGCTTGAGCGCGGTCGCCGACGTGTACTCGGCCGGCTTCATCACCAGTGTGCAGCCGGCCGCCAGCGCCGGCGCAGCCTTCAGCGAGAACAGAAACAGCGGCGCATTCCACGGCACGATGCCGACGCAAACGCCGAGCGGTTCGTGCCGCGAGAAGCTCAACGCGCTCTTGTCGCAGGGGTGAACCGCACCCTCGATCTTATCTGCAAGGCCGGCATAGTAATGGTACCAGCGCGGAATGTAGTGGATCTGGTGACGCATTTCCGCCAGCAAGCGGCCGTTGTCGCGCACTTCGATTTCAGCAAGCACATAGGCGTTTTCCTCGATCAATTCGGCGAAACGCTGAATGACGCGGCCACGCAGGCTTGGGTGCATCGTACGCCACGGACCGTTCTTGAACGCGTCGTGGGCAGCGCGGATAGCGCGGTCGGCATCTTCGGCGTTGCCGCGAGGCACCAAGGCCCAAGGCTTGGCCGTAAAGGGATCGATTGTCTCAAGATATTCGCCGGACGCGGGCGCTACCCATTCGCCGCCGATATACATGGCTAGCTTCGGCAAATTCTCGATCGACATGTTCCCTCCAAAGCGTGTGGCCGCACCCGAAAATCCAATGCGAAGTGTCGCTCCTTTATGCTTTCGGGTGCAAAGTGATATTTATTTAGAATGAAACTGATATTTTTTTAGCTGTCAACAATCAGCTTAAAATGTTGTGTCTTGAGGACGGAAACGCTGCCGTCAGGGAGAAAGAGGCGGTAAACTGGATATATGCGGCGTTCGTTGCAGCAATCCATGTTGATTTCCCAGCGGGATTGATGTGAGTGTTTTATGTGGATAATGATATCACTATGGATCGACCAGTGAATTCAGAGCTTCCCCTGTACGAACAGATCAAGACCGTCATCGATCGGCGTATCGAGACGGAGGAGTGGCCCGCCAATTTCCAGGTGCCTTCTGAAGAAGATCTCGCTGGCGAGTTCGGCACGTCCAGGTTGACGGTAAGAAGAGCATTGCGTGAACTGCAGGCCGATGGACTTCTGGTCCGTATCCAGGGCCGGGGCACGTTCGTCATCGGGCCGAGAATGCAATGCGCGATATTCAGTCTTCCCGACATCACCGAGGAGATTTCGGTGTCGGGTGGAGCTCATACCTGCCGTGTGTTGCAGCACGCGATACTCGGGAAAGACAGTCCCGGCAGGAACATGCTTCAATTGCCACCGGAAGACGTCGTCTTCTTTTCCCGGCTCATACATCTGGAAGACGGGACGCCGATCCAGCTTGAGGACCGGTATGTGAACGGTGCGGAAGCGCCTGGTTATATCGAGCAGGACTTCACCAACATCACGCCGCACAATTGGCTTCTGCGTGAGACCACCGTGACGACGATCGACAACACGATTCGTGCGATCCGTGCCGATGAGGACGTGCGGAATTATCTGCAGATCGACGGGAACCAGCCCTGCCTGCTGCTCGATCGTTCCACATGGCGCGACGGGATTCCGGTCACTCGCAGCCGCTTTATCTATCCCGGCGACCGCTATCGTCTGCGCTCTACTCACGAGGCGCGCACAAATCGCATTCTTAACATGCCCGGGAAGGGCCGCTGATTTTCCGCTCAGGAGGATTTCATGAGAGAGTTCATCCGCAAGCTTGAGGAGCGAGGCGACGTATTGCGGGTGGATCGCGAGATCGACCCTGCCCACGAGCTTGCCGCCGTCACCCAGCTCGCGCAGAAGAAGTGGGCCAAGCCGGTGCTGTTCACCAAAGTGAAGGGCACGCGCTTCCCGGTTATCAGCAACGTCTACAGCACGCGCGAGCGCCTGGGCGAGGTGATTGGCATCGACGCTGGCGATTTCTGCCGCCAGTGGAGCAAGCTTGCCTCGCTCGGTTCGTCCGAAATGAAGGAGCCGCTCGTCCCGGCCACAGACTTTCCGGAATACGAAGAGGTCAAGCTGTCGGACCTCCCGCTGATCACTTATTCCGACAAGGACGGAGCACCCTATTTCACCTCGGCGATGTTCATTGCCAAGGACCCCGAGACCGGTGTCGGCAACCTCTCGTATCATCGCTCGATGTATATCAGCGACAGCGAGCTGCGTTGCCGCCTCGCGCCGCGTCATCATCTGACGATCTATCACGAGAAGGCCGAGAAGTTGGGCAAGCCGCTCGAGGCGGCCATGCTCATCGGCCCGCCGGCGCATGCCTTCCTGACCGCAGCAGCGCCCCTGCCCTACGACGTCGACGAGCTTGAGGTGGCCGCGCGCCTTCGCGGGCAACCGATCGCGATGCGCAAGTGCAATCACATCGATCTCGAGGTTCCTGCCGAAACCGAAGTTGTCATCGAAGGGCGCTTCCTGCCCAATGAGCGGCGCCCCGAAGGTCCATTTGGCGAGTTCATGGGTTACTATGTACCCGTCGGACCCAATGCCGTGTTCGAAGTGCTCGGCGTGACCGTGCGCAAGGATGCGATATTCCATTCGATCCTCTGCGGCTCGCCGGAAGAGGTTCTGACACTTGAACTTTCGGTGTCGGCCAACATTTATCAGCGACTGTCCGCAGCATTACCCGGCATCGTCAATGTCACCTGCCAGCCTTTCGTGAATCACGCGATCGTCCAGATCGAACCACAGTTCGAAGGCCATGCACGCCAAGTGATGCTCGCCACGATCGGAGCGGAACCGATATGGGCCAAGCAGATCACTGTCGTCGACACCGACGTCAATATCTACGACATGGACGATGTCCAATGGGCCATTCTAACCCGTTGTCGGCCGGACAAGAGCATGATGATCATCCCCGATACTCCCTCGTTCTATCGGGACGAAAAGAAGGATCACTGGGGTCGTCTTCTCGTGGACGCCACAAAACCGTGGGGGAGAGAAGCCGAGTTCGAACGCAAACGGCTCCGTTTGGCCGATCAGGTTCGATCCGAGGACTGGTTCCCAGGCCGGCAAGGATGACATCGCGGCGGCTCATAATCGGCATTTCCGGAGCGTCCGGGGCAGCATACGGCCTCGCGGCCCTGGATCTCGCCCGATCCGCCGGCGTCGAGACTCATCTGGTGGTGTCACGATCGGCCATGCTTACGCTTCACCAGGAGCTTGGCCTGCACAAGGCTGACATCGAGGGACGCGCCGACGTCATCCATCCAGTATCCGATGTCGGCGCGACGATCGCGTCGGGGTCGTTCCGCACCATGGGGATGCTCATTGCTCCCTGTTCGGTAAGGACCATGTCGGAGATCTGCACCGGGGTTACTTCCACGCTGATGAGCCGCGCAGCAGACGTGGTCCTCAAGGAACGTCGTCGGCTAGTCCTGATGGTTCGCGAAACACCTCTGCATCTGGGTCACTTGGATACAATGAAGAATCTCACGCTTATGGGCGCGGTCATCATGCCGCCTGTGCCGGCCTTTTATGCCAAGCCGACGAGCCTTGACGAGGTTGTCCGTCATTCGGTGGCACGCGCACTGGACCTGTTCGACATCGACACCGGCGCCGTCAAGCGGTGGGGCGGCATCAAAGCGGGCAAAGACGAAACGCCGTTCTCAGAATGAGAGAGTGACAGTTTCTTGAGTGCGACGGAACGAGGTCGATCAGCTTCAGCAATGTGGAATAAGTTTCAGCCGTCGACGAGGACGTCAGCTCAAACCTGAGTTGCTACAGCCCAATACTGGGAATCTTGGAGGCCAACCGCACGAGACTCGCCTTCTGAAGAGGTTCAAAATTTGTTTTAGTCCGACAAACGATACTGGTATCGGCGCAGCGAACTTGGCAGCTATCTCAGCCATCACACGGTCTATGATCGCGACCTCCATGCCCTCAACCGCAAGGCGTGGAGAGCGCTTATCGATGGCCAATATCGCCATATTGCCTTGCGGATTCGGAATAAAGCCCAGGTGCCACTCGACCCGAGAATGGGGAAACCCACTATAGTCACCCGACGGCAGCTTATCGTCGATCGCACACCAAGCCGGTAAGTCTGCGGTCGGCCCTAAGCCGAACAGTGGAGATGCTAGTATACGCTGAATCGATCGGACGTAACGGGATACGGCATCATCATTCCATGTCGCAGCCATGTCGCATGGAGCCGCCGGACACAGCGGGAAAATCCAAGAATTATAAGGTATCGACGTGCAACATGATGTAGTGGCCAAAAATGTAAATACGTTACGGAAAAATTCCGTAACACATTGTTTCTTATAGTAAAATATGAATCCTAATTACTTTGAAGCAGAGTAATTTTTGAGGACTCTGACTCCGTTAGTCCTGGTTCGAATCCAGGTTCCCCAGCCAAGCAAAATCAAGCACTTGAGATAAAGCGTCGCTTAGCACTTTACCGCCATATCGCATCTATGTCGCATTGGCGGCCGAGAGAACTGTTTGCTCGGCCGTCGCGAGCGCATAGGAATCGTCCGTGCTCGGAAAGAGGTGACCATAGACGTCCATCGTCATCGCGATTGATGGATGGCCCATACGCTCCTGAACGACCTTGGGCGGCAGACCTAGCCCGCCATGCTGCGGCTGGTTGATGCACCGCGACGCGAAGAAGTGTCTAAGCGAGTGAAGCCCCGTGTATTTCGCCACCGTGATCGGCTGCCCTTCCGTCTCTTTTTCCCCCTGTGTCCACAACGAGCCCGGCGTTCACCTGCGATGCGATTAGTCCACGCTTGATGATGTTCGGATGCCACTCGATGTTGCCCTCACCGTTCGGGAAGACGAGATCGAGATCGCCCTTCGGACAAGACCGTTTCCACTCGCGAATCCCTTGTGATCCTTACGACGAGGGGTGCCGCAGTCTTCGCGTTATGGATCGATGACTGCGGCGCGCAAGTTGATCGTTAGATTTCGTTATCTTGGATAGTATTATCATTTAGCGACGAAGCGAGGAACGCTATGGCGCGATAATGCGAGGTTGGTGTGGGCATTGCACTGGTGACCGGTTCGGGTGGTCTGGTTGGCTCTGAATCGGTCGGCTATTTAATCGAACAGGGCCTGGACGTCGTCGGCGTCGATAATGACATGCGATCCTATTTCTTCGGGCCGGGAGGCTCGACAAAATGGCGTGTGGCCGAACTGGAACGGATGCATGAACGATATCGGCACGCGTCAATCGATGTCAGGGACATGGTGGCGATCGAAAAGGTTTTTGTCGACATCGGCAGGGACCTTGTCGTCATCATCCACGCTGCCGCTCAACCTTCGCACGACTGGGCTGCCCGCGAACCGTTCACCGATTTTGGCGTAAACGCCATCGGTACCCTGAACATGCTGGAGGCGACAAGGCGGCACGCGCCTCATGCCGCCTTCATCTTCATGTCGTCGAACAAGGTCTACGGCGATACGCCGAACCGACTGCCGCTCGTCGAACGGGAGACGCGATGGGAAATCGACGAAAGCCACGATTTTTTCGAGCGCGGCATCGATGAGACGATGAGCATCGACCGGTCGACCCACAGTCTCTTCGGCGCATCAAAGGTTGCAGCCGATGTGCTGGTGCAGGAGTATGGCCGCTATTTCAATATAAATACGGCCTGCTTCCGTGGCGGGTGCCTGACTGGTGGCGGCCAATCCGGTTCGGAACTACACGGCTTTCTGGCCTACCTGATGAAATGCGCGGTGACGCGCGCGCCATACACGGTGTTTGGCCACAAGGGCAAACAGGTCCGCGACAACATCCATGTTAGCGATCTTGTCAGAGCTCTCTGGTGCTTTGCCCGCGACCCAAAGCCGGCACGCGTATACAATATTGGCGGCTCGCGATTTGCAAACTGCTCCATGAGGGAAGCGATCGACTTATGCGAGGGCATTTCTGGAAACCGCCTCAACTATATCTATTCCAATGAGAATCGTGTCGGCGATCACATCTGGTGGATCAGCGATATTTCGGCGTTTCAGTCCGACTACCCGGAATTTAGACTCCGATATGATATTTCGACGACCCTCCAGGATATCCACGACGTTGGCAAATTGCGCTGGATGAGCTAGGCAATACTAACTGATAGGAAGCCTGGATCCATCGGTCGAGAATTTCGTGGCATCCATCAATTTCAAGATCGCTGGATCGGGAATTGCGCTGCCGGCGCGCCGTATTTCCTCAAGTGACCTTGATGCCGGGTTGTGCCAACCGGCAGGTACTCTGTTCGCGGCGTGCGGCGTGGCTGCGCGTTATGTCTGCAGCGACGAAACTCAGGAAGACCTGGCCACGCAAGCCGCCCGCGCCGCACTGGCCGCTGCGGAGCTCCAGGCGCACCAGATCGATCTGGTCATTTTCGCAGCGGCCGTCACAAGGCAGCCAATTCCATCGACCGCCCCGCTGGTCGTTCGTAAACTTGGCATAGCCCCGGGAGTTTGCACCGCCTTCGACATCAATTCGACCTGCCTCAGCTTTCTGTCCGGTTTCGATGTGGCGGTCGGCATGTTGGCGACGGGACGATTTCGCGCAGCGCTAGTCATTTCGGCGGAGATCGCCTCGCGGGCCTTGCCTTGGTCGAAGGAGCCGGAGATCGCCGGGTTGTTCGGGGACGGCGCGGCAGCCGTCGTGCTTGTTCCCGTGCCTGAAGGTTCGGACGGAAGCCGGCTGCGGGCCGCCCTTTTCGAAACCTATCCCGAGGGTTATGAATTCTGCCAGCTTGCTGCTGGCGGCACCGGTATCGATTTTCATCTTGAACCAGATCGGTTCAGGGCGGCTGCTTTATTCCATATGGATGGGCACAACCTCTTCAAACTTACCGCCAAGTACTTTCCGTCGTTTGTCGAACGTACGCTTGAGCGAGCCGGGTGGCGGCAATCGGATGTCGACTTGGTCGTGCCGCACCAGGCGAGCCCGATGGCGCTGGCCCATCTTGTCAAACGATGCGGCTTTTCAGTGGAACAAGTCGTCAACATTGTCGCCGACTACGGCAATCAGGTGGCAGCTTCCATTCCCACCGCCCTGCATCTTGCCCTGCAAAGCGGGCGCCTGCCTGGCGGAGCGAAGCTGCTTGTCCTGGGCACGTCGGCCGGCGTCTCATTCGGAGGCATGGCGATTGAGCTCTGATCAATGAACCAGAGGCGTGTTCTGGTGACGGGAGCGGGCGGTTTTCTCGGTTGCGCCGTGTCGCGGCGGCTGGCAGCGGAGGGCTTCAGCGTCATTGCACATGGACGGACCAGCCATTCGCTCGAACCGCTGTCGGCTCAAGGCATCTCCGTCGCGCCGTGGGATCTTCAGTCGGCGTCGGGAGCCGAAATCCTGCCGACGCTCGGTCAGTTGGGAGCGGTCGTTCATTGCGCCGGGCTTTCGTCGAATTGGGGCAAACGAGCGGCTTTCCAGTCTGCCAATGTTGACGCCACTCAAAGCTTGATCGCGCAGCTCCTAAGATTCAGTGGCACGCCACACTTCATCTATGTATCGTCTTCCAGCCTCTATTTCGAGCCCCGTGACCGGCTGGGAGTCACGGAGGATCAGAAGCTGCCGGCACCCATCAACGACTATGCATGGAGCAAGCGGGCCGCCGAGGATATCGTGCGCGCGACTGGCGGCTTACCGGCGACAGTTGTGCGTCCACGCGGCATCTACGGCCATGGCGATGTGGCGCTGCTGCCTCGGCTGTTGAGGGCTGTCGGCCGTGGACCGCTTCCATTGTTCCGGGGCGGTCGGGCGGTCATCGACTTGACCCATGTCGATGATGTCGCTGCGGCGATCCTTGCGATATTACGATCTCCTTCCGAAGCGGGTGGAAAAACCTACAATGTGTCCGGTGGAGAGCCGATCCCCGTGCGTGAGATCGTCGAGCAAGCCGCCGCCCGGATAGGGCTCGATGTTCGGTGGAGACCGGTTCCGTGGCCGGTGGCTCGATTTGCGATCCGTGGTCTTGAATGGTGGCACAAAGCGTTCCGGCCGACAGTAGAACCGTACGTGACTGAATATTCCGCCGCCCTCATGGCGTTTAGCCAGACGCTGGACATCGGCGCGATTGCGAAAGATGCGGGCTGGCGCCCGGCGATCTCTTTTGCAGAAGGACTTGAGCGGACCTTTAACCCCCGGCCCGATCGGACCAAGCTATGATCGAACTCCGCAACAGCGCGTTCGTCAGGGCGCCTGCGGGCCTAATCCGCCGAGGGGCAGGCATGCGGGGCATCGATGTGCCGGTCCGATATGGTTTGCTCAGGCGTCCGGGTGGCCAGCTATGTCTGGTCGACACAGGATACGGTCCAGCGGTGACAAGCGGCAGGCGTAGCGCTGCTCTGCAAATCTACAACGCGCTGCTCAGGCCGCGTATCCTCCAAGAAGGGTCCCCGGCGGCGATGCTGGCGAGCTTTAGTGCAGTCATCGAAGACGTCGATACAATAGTCCTCACTCATTTTCACGCAGACCATGTGGCGCGACTGAACGAGTTTCCCAAAGCTCGAATACTCGCGCATGGCGGAGCCGCAAAAGCAGTTCTCACGATGAGCAATCGGCAGGCGATCCACCATGGCGTCTTCAAGGAATTGCTGCCGGACGATCTTGAGGGCCGGATCCAGCCCATTGAAGCGCTGCCCATGCTCCCGGCCCATCCCGAACTCGGATGCGGTCACGATCTGTTCGGGGATGGCTCGTGCCTCGCAATTGACCTGCCCGGCCATGCCAAGGGTCATTTCGGCATATTCTGGCAACATACGGGTCCGTGCCTTTACGCCGTCGATGCCACCTGGAACATGAGAGCGTTACTCGAAGATCGCACTCCTGCGCTGTCGCGCGCGGTCGTGTTCGACGATAGGCGCGGCGCGCGGGTATCGGAGGAACGGTTGCGCAAGTTCATACACGCCGGTGGCACGGTAAAACTCTGCCATGATCTGGAGGCCGCGTGAAAGCCGGGCTACTGGCAGGACGACTTGCCCTGGCGACTTCCTATTTCAGGACCAGAATGCTCGCCGCACTGCTGTCGAGCCGCGAACGCATTGACTGTTGGCAGACCAACCGGATTGAGAATCTGCGCCGACATGCGATCGCAAATACGGACTTCTACAGGCGGTTGGGTGACATACCCTTCAAGGCGTTTCCTGTTGTCGAAAAATCGATGATGATGGCCCAATTCGAAGCCTTCAACATGCTCGGGCTAACCGCTTCCGATGGCTGGCAGCAGTTTGAGATCGGGCAATCGCCGCCAGGCTACGATCTTGGCTGCAGCACTGGAACCAGCGGCAATCGCGGGCTCTATCTTGTTTCCGATCGCGAGCGGTTTGTCTGGCTCGGAACCATTGTCGCCAAGGCGTTGCCGGACGTCTTGCGACGGCGTCATCGCGTGGCGGTCATCCTTCCACGCGCATCTCGCCTTTACGACGCCGCCAACGAATCAAGGCTGCTCAAACTCAGGTTCTTCGAACTAACCGCCGGCCTTCACGTCATCGCCGAACAGATATCGGGATTTCAACCGACAGTCGTCGTTGGACCTCCAAAGGCGCTGCGGTGGATGGCACAGAACGGCATCGCCATCACGCCTGAACGAATGTTCTCAGGCGGCGAGGTGCTGGACTCGGTCGATCGAACAGTGATCGAACACAGCTTCAACCTGAAGCTTGGCCAGATTTATATGGCGACCGAAGGCCTCTTTGGCGTCAGTTGCGAATATGGCGTCGTGCACCTTGCGGAAGACGCCGTGCATTTCGAATTCGAGCCTGTCGGCGATAGACTTGTTTCTCCCACCGTCACCGATTTCACGCGGCGGACGCAGGTCATGGCGTGCTACCGCATGAATGATCTCTTGCGTCTCGCCGACAAGCCGTGTCGATGCGGCTCCGCCTTTCTCGCCGTGGAAGAAATCGTGGGGCGGCGCGATGACTGTTTCGAACTGCCGCCACGCGGCACGGTTGGAAAGGCGATCACCGTTACACCCGACATACCGCGAAACGCTGTGCTGGACGCTGATCGGCGCATCGACGATTTTCGCGTACTTCAGACGGGTTCGAACGCGGTCGATCTGGTGCTCAACTCCAACCTGCCGGACGACGCAGCCAACGCGGCGAAACAGAGCCTAACGAGCGCCCTTCTGAAACTAGGCGCGGCTCCCGACATCACTCTTCGCCGCGAGCCGCTACCAGTCGACATTACGGCGAAGCTGCGCCGCGTGGAGCAACGGTGGCGTCCGCATGCGGGTGGAGAACTGCCAAATTAAACAGGGCAGGCCCGGTTCAACTCCTCGTGGATTTGCGGAAGGCAGTATCGCCAAGGACGAGTATGTCCAAGCCGGACGTGAAAAACACGCCAATGGCGTCTTCGGCGTCGTGGACCATAGGACGGCCCATGACATTGAAACTGGTGTTAAGAACGATCGGCAGGCCAGTGCGATCGTAGAAGGCCGAAATGAGCTTGTGGAAAAACGGATTACCCATCTCCGTCACACTCTGGAGGCGACCGGTGTCATCGACATGACGCACGCCTTCCGGCGCCTTGCCAGGGAGCCATCGCAACGTACGGTCCATATAGGGCGACATGGCGTAGTCTTCGAAATATTCCGGTCCGAACTCGTGGAGGATGCTCGGTGCGAAAGGTCGAAACTTCTCGCGGAACTTTACAGACGCATTCAACCGATCCTTGATGCTCGGTGAACGCGGGTCGGCGAGGATCGATCGATTTCCCAGTGCCCTGGGACCAAACTCCGCTCGCCCCTGCATCAGACCGACAATGCTCCCATTGGCGAGTTCATCGGCGATGAGATCGGCCAGATGGTCGGGATTCGCCGCCTTCATGTAGGGCGCGATACCGTGTTCGGACAGCCGCACCACGGTTTCCGGTCGCAACGCCGACCCGAGATAAGGAGAAGAAAACCGCGGCGCGCGCGCGCCGGGATGGTCGGCCTGCCAGGCAAGCAGCGCCGCGCCAGCGGCGTTCCCGTCATCACCCGGCGCCATCGGTATGTGGAGGTGACGAAACGGGGTGGACGCGAGGATCTTTCCATTCGCGCTCGAATTCAGCGCGCAGCCGCCCGTGAAGACAAGGTTCTCGCCGCCCCAGCGTCGGTGCGCTTCAATCAGGAACTCAAACAATGTTTCCTCGAACACTCTCTGAGCCGTGAATGCCAGATCGGCATTCGCCTCTGGGCCCCTTTCGCGCATTGGCAACAGGCGATCGATAGTCGCGGCATAGGAGCGCGAAAGGGACAAGTGGTTGGCCCTGACGACCAAGGCGCCCTTCAACTGATCATACAGTTCCAAATCTAGCTTGCCATAGGCCGCTAGCCCCATCAGCTTCCACTCTTCGCCCGCCAGCGGATCGAATCCGGCGGCGAAGCAAATCTGGCTGTAGAAGATGCCCAGACTCGCGAGATTGGCGTAGCGAGGCGCGTCCAGTCGCATAAGTTCGCCATTGTGGAAGGAGAACACGGCCGTACTGGACCCTTCGCCCATGCCATCCATGACAACGCATAGCGCTTCCTCGAACGGGCTGGACAGACATGCTGCCGCTGCATGGCAGAGATGGTGATTCCAACCCTGCTTCCGTATCCGGCTATGGAATCCACGCTGCTCCCTCAGGCGAAGTTCAAGGTTCAGCATCAGGTCGGATACCGAGGTGGGAGCCTTGTAGAGCCCGTGGCGAAAGGTCCATGCACGACCGAGCGCTGCCTCTGACATCCCCATCATCTCGTAGGCGGCAATCGTCCAACGGCTAACCGGCGCAAGGAATCGGACCGAAGCGAGCGCGTTTCGCGACCAACTAACATTGGCGCTGACCTGACCCTCATCCACGAATTCGCTGATCAGAGGTTCGATCAGGCCAAAAGCGTCCGGCGCTGCATGCCACCCGCGTTTGCATTTCAGGCCGCGTTCGTTTGCTTCCGCAAACCGCAGCACGCCCATTTCGTCGACGACGGCGATTGCAGGATCATGCTGAGAACACGAAAATCCGAGGTACGTTGTCATCGGCCGGCCCGCAGCGCATCAAGAATTATCTCGACGCCGCGTGGCGCGCCTCTTGCCCGTGCGACAAGGCCTTGAAGTTGGGGCCAATCGTAGTGGCGGTTCATGGCCGACCTCAGGCCCTGGGCAATCGCGCGCGGGTCGAACTCGCGGCCGCGCGGCAGGCGGACGCCAAATCCACGCTTTTCAAGCTGGCTGGCAAACACCTTCTGGTCAGCGATCGTCGGGATAAAGAGCGCCGGCTTGGCGTAGCGGACGGTCTCCCAGGTCGTCGCCATGCCTGCGTGGTGGATAACGACGTCGGCTCCCATAATGAGGACCTCCATATCCGTCACGCTGTCGAGCACGGTCACCGTTTTCCCTGGGTGTTCCGCAGCAAGCGTCTTGGCGAGCTTCTGCAGGTGGTCCAGATTGACCTTCCGTCCGCACTGGACGACGACCGAGAACCCTCCCATGACAGCTCCGCGCATCGCCGCTTCGAAACGGCCGGTCTCATTGTTGGACAGCGTGCCGAACGTGATCAGGGCATAGCCCCGTGCGGCGGGAGGCTCGTGATGACGCGCCTCATTGATGGTCGGGCCGATATAGTGCCGAGGTACGCCGGCTTCGAGATCCCCAACCTGTAGTTCTTTGATGTTGAACACCAATTCGGCGATCGGCGGCCTAAGCCTGCGCCAGGAACGCTCGACGCCATATGCTTCCTGGATCGATACGGCAAACCTCGACCTAACCAAGGCGCGGGCAAGCGCGGGCGAACCGTAGAAGACATCCTTGGCGAGTTTAGCAATGCCGTCTTCCTTCCGCATCTTGCGTTGCGTGGGGCGGTTGAAAACGAGTGTCGGGACGGTGTGGATTCTCGCAATATCGAGGGTCGTGCCTATCCGGCTTGCCCAAAGCGCCATGAAATCCTGCAGGATAAGATTTGGGTGCAACTCGGCAACCTGCGGCAAAAGTTGCGGATAGATGATCTCGGATGCCTGGATAAGGTCGGCACCCATCCGCAGCAGATTGAAGTCTGGCGCGTCGATATTGTAGGCTACATCGGGATAGGCGCGAAACTCCGCGCCCGATGATCGGATAACGCCTTCAAATGCCTTGTGACCGAAGCAGACGATCCGGCATCCGTTCGCCACAAGGCCTGCCAAAATAGGGATCATCGGCTTTGTATGACCCATCGCTGGCGTCGCGAACACCACGATCATACAGCTTCTCCCCCCGACTTTATGCTTGGGTCACATATCGCAAAATCGAATGCGTTGCGAACAGTCCTGAATCGCCCGGCAGCAGAGTTTGCCCGCGTGGAAGAGGTGGATTCCCAACTATGCTGACACGGGGGGCTCCAGGACCTCTACGTAGGCGCAACTCGCACCGCGCAGGACTTCACCTAGACTCAATGTTGGCCAAGCCATTCGTTTTCAAAGTGAAAGGGGCCCACCAGACTCTGGCTATCGGCAATTGGCTCCCTACGCCGGTGTAAGCAGGCGGCGTCGAAGGGGAACGGGTCGAACGTGCGCGAGAAGGACGGCGGCTGTTCAGCTGCCTCCGATCACCTGTCGGAATTTTCAACGCCGCTTGGCTGAAACAGAGGGTTCGGCCAAGCGAAGCGAGGTACAGTCCAGGCGGACGCCGGGGCAGGCAGCCGGCTTCCCTTCGGTTGTTTATTGGCACGTTGGCGGGACGGACGACATGACAGACGGTCTTGCCGAACCTATGTCAGGTCATCTCGAATAGTCCTGCCGCCCCCATGCCCCAGCCAACACACATGGAGACGACGGCGAACTTCGCGCCGCGCCGCCGCCCTTCGAGCAAAGCGTGCCCAGTCATGCGCGCACCGCTCATACCGTAGGGATGGCCGATGGAAATCGCCCCGCCGTTGACGTTAAGCTTCTCCGGATCGATGCCAAGGTGCTCCCGGCAATGGACAAGCTGGGAAGCAAAGGCCTCGTTGATCTCCCAAAGATCGATGTCGTCAGTGTTCAGGCCGTGCTTTGACAACAGCTTTGGCACCGCAAGAACGGGACCTATTCCCATCTCCTCGGGCGCACAGCCAACAACTGACATCCCGCGGAAAATGCCGAGTGGCGCGAGATTACGGCTGGCTGCTTCTTGGGATGACATGAGCACTGAAGCCGACGCGCCATCAGACATCTGGCTGGCATTACCAGGTGTCACCGTACCGTCTGCTTTCAGCACGGGCTTCAGTGCCCGCAAAGCCTCGATCGTGGTAGCGGGACGGTTGCATTCGTCGGACTCGAGGCACACCCGTTCATATCGTGTTTCCCCCGTTGCCTTGTCCTCGACGGCTTTAGTCGTCTCGATCCTGACAATCTCTTCCGCGAAGCGACCGGATTCCTGAGCGCTAGCCGTTCGACGTTGGCTATCCAACGCACAAGCGTCCTGTGAGTCACGGCTGACGCCATAACGCTTCGCCACAACCTCTGCCGTTTCAAGCATGCTCATGTAGTAGCGATCGGGCACTGTACCGATGCGATAGCGATAAGGGTTCCAGTGATCATTCTGAACGAGCGAAATGCTGTCAGCCCCACCAGCGAGCGCGATCTCCACACCGTCAACCATGATGCGCTGCGCAGCCGTCGCGATTGCAGCCAGACCAGACGCGCATTGACGGTCTATGGTTCCCGCGGCAACGGAATCGGGTAGGCCAGCAGCGAAGACTGCATGGCGTGCCGCGTTGACGCCCATCGTGCCCTGAGTAAGCGCCGACCCAAGAATGAAATCCTCGACTTCACCGCCTTCCAGCCCGGCGCGTGCCAACGCCGCGCGCATGGCATGAGCTGCCATCACCGGGCCCTGCGTGTTGTTGAGCGCGCCGCGATAGGCCTTGCCGATCGGCGTGCGCGCGGTGGAGACGATGACAACCTCGCGCATACTCATGCATTCTCCAAACCGCACCAGTCGGCGATGAAAAGGGCGGTCGCCTGGGTTACGCGACGCATGGAGTCGAGATCCACACGCTCGTTGAACCCGTGGATTGCTTCCGCCGTCGGTCCATAAACGAGTGCCGGAATGCCGGCATAGAGGCCGAAGAACCTTGCGTCGGTCGTCGCGGTTATTGCAAGCCTATCGAGCTCGTTGCCAGTGACCACGCGATGGGCGCGTTCCAAGCCGGCTATCGCTGTGGCTGCGGTTTCGCTTTTGTCGTCACTCAATGCATAACCTTCGGCGTGAAAACCGTGCCAAACGATTTCCGGATCGTTGTCACGGAGGAAAGAATGCTCCCGTGCCGCCTCTGCGATCACTTTCGCGATCTCGTGTTTCGCAGCTTCGATTTCCTGGCCGGGGAACAAACCCATTCGCACGTCGAAGACGCACCAGGCCGGCACAGAACTCGTCCAGTCTCCGCCCGCGATCTTGCCGACATTGAGATTCAGCGCATGGGCGTGGGATTGATAGTGTGGCGAGCGGCGGCCGGACTCGTTCCAGCATTCCTCGAGGCGGTGTAGAGCAGCGATCAGCGGTACGGCCGCTTCGATCGCGTTGGATCCGCTGCCTGCATAGGCTACATGTGTCGGCAGGCCTTTCAGAAGCACCTGGAACCAGAGCACGCCAACTTGGGCGTCGACCAGCTTTTCAGCGAAAGGTTCGGGGATGAGCGCGGCGTCGGCGCGATAACCACGCTGCAGACATGCGAGGGCGCCATTGCCGGTGCATTCCTCCTCAACGACCGACTGGACGTGGACGTCCGCAGCCGGCGCAAAGCCGATTTCGCGCAGAGCGTCGAGAGCGAAAAGATTCGATGCCAGTCCGGCTTTCATGTCTCCCACGCCACGGCCAGTCATCCACCGCCCGTCAACTCGAGGCATGAAAGGCGGGCTGGTCCACATGTCCAGCGGACCTTCCGGCACGACGTCGATATGCCCGTTGAGAATAAGACTTCTGCCCCTGCGGCTTGCGCTGCGGCGAGTGCCGACTACATTGACCGCGTCCTCGTAGTCGCCGATGACGGGTGAGAAGCCGGGAAGGTGCGCGATATCATGGACATCGATATTCCAGCGGTCGACGGCATGACCACGTTCAGCCATTGCATTCGCCATGAAGTCCTGCGCGGACTGCTCGTTGCCCCGGGTTGAGGGGTGGCTACAGAGTTCGGCCAAAAATTCGATCTGGCGCTCGAAGATGGCGTCGACCGACTGAAGGATCCTGCTGCTGATCTCGCTGTCCATGCTTCGGCCTTTTAGAATGTAGGCAAGGGCGTGTCGGCGACGAGCAGGCGGGTGCCGGTCGCGGCTTCGACCTCGGCAATCGAGATTCCCTCCGCAAGCTCTATAAGTCGCGGCCCTTCCGGCACGATGTCGATAACCGCCATGTCGGTAAAAATGCGCGCGACGTGCCCCCGCGCCGTGAGCGGCAGCGCACATTTGTCCACGATTTTCGGCCGGCCTGCCTTGTCGACATGAGTGGTGACCACAGCGACGCGTCGCGCCTTTTGCGCAAGTTCGATAGCGCCGCCCGCGCCGGGCGTGAACTTTCCCGGGATGATCCAACTTGCTAGGTCGCCGCCGCCCGACACCTCGAAAGCGCCAAGCAGCGTGAGGTCGATGCGTCCGCCTCGCACCATGGCGAAGCTCACAGCGCTGTCGAAATACGACGTGCCATCGATAGCCGACACGTAGGCACCGCCGGCGTCAATCAGGTTGCGATTGGCATACGCCCTGTCCAGGACCGGGCCGACTCCAGCTATACCGTTCTCCGAATGCAGGCATACGGGTAGGTCGTGCGGTACATATGCGAGCACTTTGGTCGGCAGGCCGATGCCAAGATTGACGGTCATGCCTGCGCGGATTTCGCGCGCGGCACGCCGCAGCATTCTTTCGCTAGCGTTCAACGACACCATAGACTCCCAAAAGTTCGGGTATAGCCACCACCGCGTCGACAAAGGGGCCCGGCGTGTGCACGGTCTCAGGGGCGATGGCCCCCACCGGCAAAATCGTCTCTGCCTCGACGATAGTATGGCGCGCCGCCATGCAGACCAGCGGATTGAAGTTTCTGGCCGAAGCCGCGAAGCAGAGATTGCCGAAACGATCTGAACGCTCGGCATGGACCAGAGCGAAATCCGCCCTGATCGCGGGTTCCAGGATGCCGCGCATGCCATCGACCATGACAGTTGTCTTTCCGGAAGCGGAAGGGGCGTCGAGTACGATGTCGGAGACGACGCCGAGAAGGCCTGCACCTGCGGCCCTGATGCGCTCCGCCAGCAGGCCTTGCGGCACGAACTCGACTTCGATCTTGCCGGAGTTCATCATGCTCACCGCATTCCCGTTCAAACCTATATGGCTGGCGATCAGCTTCCTCACTTGGCCGTTCGCGAGTAGCCAATCGACCCCCATGCCGACTTCGTTGGCGTCGTTCTTGACTATGACGAGATCTTTCTGACCTTGTCGTACGAGTTCCCTGATCAGGGAGAACGGCGTGCCCGGAACACCGAAGCCTCCGACCATTACCGTGGCACCATCGACGATGCGGGAGATTGCCTCCTCCATGCCGCAAGTCTTGTCGGGGAGCGGCATCAGTTTCTTCCCTTCAGGTGCTTGCGCAGGAAACTGCGAGTGCGCTCCTGCGAGGGATTCCTGAAGATCACGTCTGGGGAGCCTTCCTCGACGACCATGCCGCCGTCCATGAACAGCACCCGATCACAGACGTCCTGCGCGAAACCCATTTCGTGGGTCACGATGATCATCGTCATGTGACTTTCGGCGAGCTGCCTCATGACAAAGTTCACTTCCTCCACCAGTTCAGGATCCAGAGCTGACGTCGCTTCGTCGAAGAGCATCACCTTGGGCTGCATGGCGAGCGCCCGGGCGATGGCGACGCGCTGCTTCTGGCCTCCCGAAAGCTGGCTCGGCATGAAGTCGATGCGGTCAATTAGGCCGACGCGTCGAAGCTGCTGCTCGGCAAGCCCGTCCGCCTCCTGTTTCGAAAGTCGTTTCAGCATGCGGGGCGCTAGCGTGATGTTCTGGCGGACCGACAGATGCGGGAAAAGGTTGAAGTGCTGGAACACCATGCCGATGTCCTGCCTGACCCGGTTTATGTGCCGCTCATACTGATATGAAGTCAGTGGCTTGTTGACCTGTACGTCCTCAAGCCAGACCTCACCGGACGAAAGCGGATCGAGATTGTTGATCGCGCGCAGGAAGGTCGACTTGCCAGAGCCGGAGGGGCCAATCACGGCGACGATCTCGCCTTTGCGCACCTGAAGATTGATGCCGCGTAGAACTTCCACGGTACCATAGCGCTTGGCAGCGTTCTTGACGTCTATCATGGGGCCGTTGCCGGCCATTTCAGATTCTGTCGTGCTCATCGGGCCGCCTCCATCCGGCGCTCGATGCGGCTAAGCGCCGCTTCCAGGCAAAGATTGATGACGTAGTAGAAGACTGCGGCTGCGAAATAGAATTCGAACGGCCGAAAGGTTTTCGAGATCGCAAGTTGTGCAGACAGTGTAAGCTCGGCGACGCCGATGACGGACACCAGCGCAGAGTCCTTTAGAAGAGCAATCATGTTGTTGCCGAGCGCGGGAACGACATCACGCACGGCCTGAGGCACGACGATTCGGCTCACGGTCTGGTAGCGACTCAGTCCGAGTGTCCTGCCAGCTTCGGTCTGCCCTCTGTCAACGGCAACGATGCCAGCCTGGATGATGTCGGCGTTGTAGGCAGCGAAATGCAGGCCAAGCCCAATAACCCCCGCGACGAAAGCGTTGAGGTCGATTCCGATCTCGACGAGTCCGAAGTAAATCAGGAAGAGTTGCAGCAGGAGGGGTGTCCCGCGGAAAAGCCAGACAAACGCCTTGACGGGATAGCGGATGAGCGGATGGCCGTAGAGTCCCCCCACAGCGAACAGAACACCTGCGACGATGCTGAACGCGCCGGCGAGCACAGTGATGACAACTGTCCATCCTGCACCAACCGAAAGGGCGCCGAGGTATCCGGGCACGACACCGAAATCAAGGCCCATGCAGGCCTCCCTTACAGAGGGCCCCGATCATCGAATCGCCACTCGGCGATCCAGCCAGGCGATCGCCGCACCCGTTGCCGAGATGATGACGAGATAGATCATCCCCGCGAGCAAGAACATCTCGAATGGCTTGTAGGTCGAGGCGATGTAGCGCTGGGCAGTATATGTCAGTTCGACCACTGATATGGCGGCGACAAGGGCGGTGCCCTTGATCTGCGCGTTGATGTTGACGCCAAGAGGCCTGATCATCAGTCGCAAGGCTTGCGGAAGGATCACATTGCGCATCGCCTGTCCGCGGCTCATCCCCAGCGTACGCGCAGCTTCCGTCTGGCCTCGGTCCACGGCAATGATCGCCCCACGGATGGTCTCAGTCATGTAGGCCCCTATGTTGACGCCCAGCCCGATCACGCCCGCGGTGAACGCATCGAGCTGGATACCGATCTGCGGACCGCCAAAGTACAGAATGAAAAGCTGGATCAGGGCGGGCGTACCGCGGATCACCGAGACATATGCCGCACCGACGAACCGTAGGATGCGGAGTTGCGACAGGCGGGCCGAGGCACCCAGCGCGCCGCAGACCAGGCCCAGCGCGATCGACAGCACGGAGAGCTGGACGGTGACCAGCGCCGCCTCCAGAAAGAACGGATATACGCGAAGGAGGAGTTCGACATCCATGACCGCCGTCCTGCCCTTGCGTGAACGACCCGGCGCGGCGAGCGCGCCGGGAAGCTTTCAACCGATCAGCGGATGTCGCCGCCAACCCACTTCTCTGCGATAGCGAGATAAGTGCCGTCCGCCTGCATCGCGTCGAGCGCTTCCTGCATGGCCTTGTGGAGATCCGGATTGTTCTTGCGGATGGCAATCCCGACGAGATCCGACACTCCCTTATTGCCGGGGATCTCAATCTCGGCGAACTTCCTGCCGTCTGTCTTTATCGCCAGCATGACGGGTATGTTGTCGGTGACGATCGCGTCGACGCGACCATTCTCCAACTCGAGCATGAGCTCCGGCAGACCCTTGTAGGTCCGGATGTTCCAGCCCTGCTCACGTGCCCATTGCTCGTGCGTTTCGCCAAGCGTCGCACCGATGGTCAGGTCCTTCAACTGATCGAACGTCACAGTCGAACCTTCCTTCACAAAGATCGCCCGTGCCGTCGTGTAATAAGGGCCTACGAAATCGACGACTTCCTTGCGCTCGTCCGTGATGGACATGGACCCGACGATGGCGTCGAATTTGTTGGCCAGCAAGCCCCCGATGATGCCGTCCCAGGCAGTCGTTACGACCTCCACGTTGACGCCTATGCGTTTTGCGATTTCCTCGCCGATTGCAGGATCGAAGCCGACTACCTTGTTCTCCTGGTCGACAAAATTGAAGGGGGGATATGCGCCGCTCATGGCGATGCGCAGGACACCCTTCTCCTTGATTGCCTCGAGTTCATCCGCCTGCGCAGGCGCGCCCATCGACGCAAGTGTCAAACTTCCCATCACCACGGCGAGTTTCAATATCGATGTCATAACGTTCACGACGGTTTTCCCTTTCTACAGATCCCCAAGGAGCGCAGCCGATAGGCACGACTTGTTTGCTCGCTCGAATTAGTTGCATAGGACCTTTTCATAGCGCAAAGAAATAATGTGAATTGTTAGTATCGAGGAAAATTATGATGAAGCCGTATGAGCAGCGCCTCCCTTTCGCGCTCGACTGGAACCTGCTCCGAACCTTCATGGTCGTGGTAGAGCAGCGTGGAATAACCAGGGCTGCGGATTTCCTGGGTCTGCGGCAACCGACGATCAGCAGCGCCTTGAAGCGCCTCGAAGATACCGTCGGAAGCCGTCTCCTCGAACGAGGACCAAGTCATTTCGCGGTCACAGACGCTGGCCAGATCCTGTATCGTGAATGCCGCTCCGTCTTCGAGGCCGTCTCGCAGATTCCGGGACTGGTGACGGCCGCTGAAAGCCGCATAAGCGGACATATCAGCATCGCGGTGACCAGCCATGTTGTATCATCCCATTTTGACGCGCTGCTGGAGCGCTTTAACCTGCTGTACCCGGACGTGACCTATTCCATCACAGTGGCTGAGAGTTCCGAGGTTCTGAACCGTGTTCGCCAGAACAGAGCCACAATAGGGCTCTGCCTGATGAACAGGCCGGACTCCTCCCTGACCGCCAGGGTGCTCTTTCGGGAGTATTTTTCCCTCTACTGCGGTCCGCACCACCGACTCTTCGGCAGAAAGGGTTTGCCGCTGTCCGAGTTGGAAGGTGAAGATTCGGTCTCCTTCCAGACCGATGTGGAGGGTGGGTCACTCTACTCCGTGACCCGGTTGCGAGAACTCGCGCTGTTGAAACCGCAACTCAAGGGCATTTCCGCTAATCTTCCGGAGGTACGCCGCATGATTGTTGCCGGCATCGGGATTGGTG
The DNA here is from genome assembly GCF_016793485.1 of Mesorhizobium sp. GTDB lineage: Bacteria > Pseudomonadota > Alphaproteobacteria > Rhizobiales > Rhizobiaceae > Mesorhizobium_K. Next base: position 38,576 of record NZ_JAEULZ010000033.1, read on the forward strand.
CTCTACCGATCCATGTCGCCCGGCGGGATGTCGATCTGGGCAGGCTATGGCAGTTGCCACCCTACACGGACCTACCTGCGGTCGATGTCTTTTTCGTCACCAATCCCATGCGCAGCATGAGCCCCGCCGAACAAATGCTCGTCAGCGATATCGGAGCGCTTCTGGACGACACGTCGCTTGAGGACCGAAGCTACAGGTGAGGTCATAATTTCTAATGATGAAACGCATGTTGAATATCTATTTGCACGATGATGATTGTGTTTTGCATTATCCGGGCAATTGCATCGCCCACGGGCGCGTAGAATACTGACGGAAAGGTACACATGGGGAGCAGGGTCGGTAGGCTTCCGGGCAATGACCAGAGCTGCGGCTGGCTTGCTGGACTGCCACAACGCGATACCCGTCCTCCGCTCACCGGCGATCAACAGGCGGATTGGGTTGTTGTCGGCGCGGGCTATTCGGGAATGGCGGCCGCCCGGCAGCTTGCTGCGGTGCGGCCTGGCGACCGCATAGTCCTGCTTGAAGCAAATCGGGCGGCGGAGGGCGCCAGCGCGCGCAACTCGGGTTTTCTTGTCGATGCCACACTGAACGAGGGAACCGGCACTGCGGCCGATATAGAAACCTTCCGCAGGAAATATGACCTTAGCCTAGCGGCGATCGACGAGGTCCGGTCGCTTGTCGATCGCTTCGGCATCCAGTGCGACTGGGATCCCTGCGGTAAGCTTTATGGTGCACGGCATAGCCGCTATCAGGAAAAATTGCAGAACTTTGCCGGTCTGCTTTCCAAGCTGGGCATGGAGCATGAGATTCTGAAGGGTGAGGCTATAAAGCGCCACACCGGTACCGATTTCTACACGAGTGCGGTCTGGACGAAGACGAGCGTCATTCTGAACCCCGGTAAGCTTGCACGCGGCATTCTGGATAGTCTGCCTACAGAGATCGAACTCTATGAGAATTCACCCGTCATAGAATGGCAGAGGACGACGAATGGCCATCTTCTGCGAACAAAAGAGGGAGCAATTTCAGCCAGAAACGTTATCATGGCCGTCAACGGATTCATGCCCGAACTCGGTGTCGAGAGGAACCGGAATTTTGCGCTGCTGTTGACCGCGAGCCTCAGCCGGCGCCTGACTTCGGAAGAGCATAGTTCCATCGGTTCGCCGAAGCCCTACGGCCTGCTTTCTGCTGATGCTATGGGCGCGACGATCCGGCTGACGCGCGACCATCGCATTCTGGTACGCAATACGTGCGAAGTGCCCTCCGCCATGTCGCTTGGAATCCCTGCCCTGGCTGAGCGTCGTCGCAGCCATGCAACCGGCTTCAAACGACGTTTCCCCAGCCTCGATCCATCGATGCTATCGCATAGCTGGTCGGGCATCGTGTGCCTTAGCGCCAACGGACATCATGTCTTTGGAAAGATCGGCGACGGCGCGTACGTCGTCGGCTGCTACAACGCAAATGGCCTCGGTCTCGCCAACCTGCTAGGCCGCGAGATCGCAAATCTTGCCACCGGGCAGGCTAGCGACTTCATCCCCAAAATTGAGGAGCGCAGCCAACCATCACGGCTGCCGCCCCAACCGTTCCTGCGATGGGGAGCAAGTCTGCGTCTTTTGCGCGACCGCGTTCGCGCTCGGAGCGAAGCATGATCCTAAAGAAATTGGAGACGCGTCAGTGAACGAAGATATTATCCACATCGAACCGGGTTCCCGCTACAGTCAGGCTGTTGTCCACAAAGGACTCGTCTATCTTTGCGGGCAGGTCGGCGCGCCGAATGCATCAATCGCCGAGCAGACGCGCGGGGCGCTTGCAAACATCGACAGGCTTCTGGCGGCAGCAGGCTCAGACAAGTCGCGCATCCTTCAAGCCACGATCTGGCTTTCCGACATTCGTCACTGGGCCGAAATGACAGCAGTCTATGAGGACTGGATTCCGAAGGGATCGGTGCCAGCACGGGCAAGCGTCGAATCGCGCCTCGTTCCCAATTACGACGTGGAGATCATGCTTACTGCGGCGCAGATGCCTTCCGATCCTGTTCCAAGAATAGATCGAACGTCTTAGCCTACTTCTCAATAGGACATTAACGGCGCTGGATTTCACCAGTTTGCTGGATCGGCGTCTAAGAGCATCGGTCGTCAAACATGAATAAGCCGGCACAGACGCGACGATGCCAAGAAGAGTGGTAAAGATAATCAGGATCGATATTAGAACTCTCTAGATAAAATAAATTTTCCTGCCTATTTATAGACGGCGTCTGGAATGAATATGGCTATCAAGAGACGATCCCCTGATCGCCCTTGATCTACGCATTCTCTACCAGCAGCACGGGCAGAGCGCTCGACGCCGTGAAGTTCGCCGACGTTGCCGGCCGATCTCGTGGTTGTCTGCCTGCATAGGGCAAGGAAGCCGCCCAAGCTCATCGCGCCTCTGGTAACCCGAGACCCCGCTGAGGTTGACTCCGGGACAAAAATTTCACAGAAACCCTTGTGAGATCGATCTCACAAGGGAGGAAACCAATGAAACTTCTTCGTTCACTCACCCTGGCTGCCGTCGCTTCCAGCATCGCGCTCACGACGGCGATCGCACAGGACAAGCTCACCGTTGCCTTTATTCCGGGCATAGCGTCTGACCCATTCTTCAAGGCAATGGAACTCGGCGCCAAGGCCAAAGCCGAGGAACTCGGCATCGAGCTCATCTGGCAGGGCAGCGCCTCGGAATATTCACCGCAGACGCAGCTGCCTTTCGTGGACGCCGCGCTCGCTCAGGGTGTCGACGCTTTGATCCTCGTTCCGACTGATCCGGATTCACTGCAGGCGAGCGTAGCGCGTGCGGAAGCGCAGAACATCCCTGTTATCACAGTCGATACGACGGTTACCGACCAGACATACCTGACTTCGCACATCACCGGCGACAACGTCGATGGCGGTCGCCAGGCGGCCAAGACGCTCGCCGAGCAGATTGGCGGCGAGGGCAAGGTCTTCATCCAGTCGGGATCGCCGAGCGCTACGACCAACACGCTGCGTGAGCAGGGCTTCCGAGAGGAACTCGCCGCCAACTATCCGAAGATCGAGATCATCGGTCGCGAATATTCCAACAGCCAGCCTGCGACGGCAACCTCGGCGATCAACACAGTCCTGCTCGCCAACCCGGACCTGAAGGGTATCTTCGCCATTGATGGCACCAGCGGTACCGGCGCCATCGCGGCGTTGCGCAACAACAATGCGGTCGGAAAGGTGAAGCTTGTGGGTTATGACGCCTACAAGGTGCAGGTCGATGCCCTTAAGGAAGGTGAATTCAGCGCGCTTATCGCCCAGCAGCCAGGGCGCGAGGCGGAGTTGGCGCTCGAATACGCCAAGGCGAAGGTGACAGGCGAAGGCGCCGACAAGATCGAGAAGACCGTGGTGATCCCGAACGTCGCGATGACCAAGGACAATCTCGGCGAGACCGAGAAGTATATGTACGCCGAATAGGCTCGAACATCTGAACATAGATTAGCGCGGTACGGACCCATGAGCCTCGAAAGCAGCCCTGTCGATGACAGCGCCGCGCGGCGCGTCACAGCCGTTTTGCTGCGGCAGGATGTTATCCTGCTCGGCATATTCGCGGCCATGGTGGCATTCTTCTCAGCCATCAATCCGCGCTACTTCTCGCTGCCTTCGGCGGCGAACATTCTGCAGGATTTCTCGCCGGTCGTCCTCATGGCGATCGGCCAGACTTTCGTCATAGCGTCGCGCGGCATCGACCTCTCGGTCGGCTCCGTGCTTGGATTGGCTGGCGTCACCATGGCGTTGGTCATCCGCACCTGCAATGAGGCCGGGCTGGAGCCCGGCCTCACCATATCGCTTGGCCTGCTGGCAGCGATTGCCGTCGGGCTCGTCGTGGGTCTCGTCAACGGCCTGCTGATTACATATGCCGGCCTCGTACCATTCATCGCAACGTTGGCGACCATGGGTGCTGCGGCCGGTCTCAGCCTTGTGATGACTGGCGGCGTTCAGATCGCCGGCGCCCCGCGCGCAGTGATCATGATCGGCAACACAGCTTATTTCGGCTGGCTTACGGTGCCTGTGATGGTTGTCTTCGTCATCATCGCGCTTGCTTGCGCCTTCATGGCTTGGTCACGCTTCGGCCGCTGGACCTATGCCATCGGCTCCAACAGCTTTGCCGCGCGCGGCGCGGGCATCGACGTGAACCGACATCTCGTCAAGGTCTATGCGCTGTCCGGCGTCCTCGCCGCGCTGGCCGGAGCATTCGTTTACTTCCGCCTCGGGTCGGGCTCGCCGCTGTCGGGCCGTGGCGGCGAACTCAACGCCATCGCCGCCGCCGTGATCGGCGGTATCAGCCTGCACGGTGGCGTAGGCAAAATGTCAGGCGCCGTGCTCGGCGCCCTGATCACGACCGCCGTATTAAGCGGCCTGATCCTGGTCGGAGTCCAGCCGAACTGGCAGCAGATTGTCGTCGCCTTCCTGATCGCCATCGCAGTCGGCGTACAGGGTATAGGCGCGCCGAGGCGTGGAGGCTGATCATGACCGCTCCGCTCTACGAAGTCCGCAATGTCGGCAAGCGCTACGGCAGTGTCGTTGCGCTTCAGGATGTCAGCTTCACGCTTAATGCCGGTGAGGTCGTCGGCCTGGTCGGCGACAACGGCGCGGGCAAGTCAACGTTGGTCAAGATATTGTCCGGCGCTCACGAGCCTGATACCGGCGATATCCTGCTCGACGGCACGCGGCGCAACTGGCATTCACCGCACGACGCACTGCAGGCCGGCATCGAGACCCTTTATCAGGATTCCGGCATCGCGCCCGACCTGACGGTGGCTGCCAACGTCTTCCTCGGTCGGGAGATCCTCAAGAAGGGGTGGCTGGGCCGGTTCGGTTTTCTTGACGAGAAGAAGATGCGCGAGGATGCCCGCCGGGAACTCGAGCGCGTCGGCATTGCCGTCCCTTCCGCGACGCGCGCCGTTGCAAAACTCTCCGGCGGCCAGCGGCAGGCAGTCGCCATCGGCCGCGCCGTCGCCTGGGCCAATAAGGTCATTATCCTCGACGAACCGACCAACCATCTCGGCGCGCGCCAGGCAGGAGAAGTCCTGCAAGTGATCCGTCAGGCTCGCGACAAGGGTCTCGGCGTCGTCTTTATCTCGCATACGCTGCCGCATGTCTTTGAGGTCACCGATCGAACTGTCGTGCTGCGTCTCGGCAAAGTGGTGGCCGATCGGTCAACCGACAGCTTCACCCACGACAGCCTGCTCAAAGCCATCACCGGCTTGAAATGATCTGGAAAACGCCATGCTTCTGCAGATAGCATTCGACAAGCCCGAACATCTTGCGTTGATGCCGCAGGTGAAGGAATTCGCCGATATCGTCGAAATCGGCACCCCGGTGCTTAAGCGTTTCGGCGTTTCCGCCATCACTACAGCGCGTGAACTGTGCCCTGACGTGATGGTTCTGGCCGACACCAAGACGGTGGACGGGGGCCAACTGGAAGCGGACATGGTGTTCGGGGCCGGCGCGGCCTTCATGACCGTGCTGTCCTGTGCGTCTCGCGCTACGCACGAGACGGTGGGCAGGCGCGCCGCCGCGTTCGGCGCTACGGTTATCGTCGATACCATCACGGAATCCGGCAAGCCGGACCTTCTGGAGCACGGTTCGGCTTTCCCGGAGAGCTTTGGCTATGTCGCCGTCCATTCGCCGACCGACGCACGTCTCGCCGGAAACACCTCGACCTCCCACATCGACGCCGTCAAGCAGATGCATGATCGCGGTTTTCGTGTTTCGCTTGCCGGGGGCATAGGTCCCGATACGCTCGAAGCGGTGATCGGCGTCGCGCCTGAAATCCTCGTGGTCGGCAGTGCGATCACGGAATCCGCAAACCCGAAAGAGATAGCCAAATGGATTCGCGACAGATTGCCCAATCCCGGCCTTGGCTGGCCGTGGGACAGGAAATAACAGACCTTCTAAGCCGCATCGACGGCGAGGCTTTCGCGCGGGTCGTACAGGCCTTTGCGGAACCCGGCCAACGCTGGTTCTTCTCCGGCCAGGGTCGTTCTGGGCTTTCTGCCCAGATGGCCGCGATGCGCTTCATGCATATCGGGCGTACAGTCCATTTCGTCGGTGAGGTTTCCGCCCCGTCGATCCGCAAGGGCGACGCCATGCTGATCATCTCCGGTTCCGGCGAGACTCCCGTGAGTGTAGGCTTCGCGCGCATAGCCAAGGCCGAAGGCGCCAAAGTCGTGACGCTGACCCACAAGCCAAAGGGCACCCTTGCCGGCATTGCCGACGTCACGCTCCACGTGCCGGTCGAAAAAACGGAACAATTCGGCGGCAGCCTGTTCGAGCAGTCCTGTCTTATCCTGCTGGACAGCGTCATTCTGGCCATGGCCCGCGACGTGCCTGACGCGCATGGATTGATGCTCCATCGCCATACCAATCTGCAGTGACGCGCATGCCGACTGTTGTCAGTATCGGCGACGGCATCATCGATGCGGTGGAACTGACGCCTGGCAACGTCCAGCGCTTTCCGGGCGGGGCTGCGCTCAACCTCGCGGTCGGCATCGCCAGGCTCGGGCTGACATCCCGGTTCGTCACGCGCTACGGCCTCGATCGCGACGGCTTCCTTCTGGAGCGATACCTGCGGCAGCAGGGCGTCCAGGTCTTGAATCCGCCGAACGTCGACTTCACAGGTGTCGTGTCGTCCGGCCGGCTTGACGGTGAGCCGACCTATCATTTCGCACCGGCAATGTTCCGACGGCGTATCGCTTTCACCGACAAGGTCTTGGAAGCTATAGAATCCGCCGATGCGGTGGTGGTGAATTCGTTTCCGTTCGACGATGCGCGACAGGCCGAGGCGCTGGTTGCCGCCTTTGCAAGATCGGCTGGGCTTATTGTGGTCGATCCGAACCCCCGGCCCAATCTGATCACCGACCTTGCTGCTTACCGGAGCGGCGCCGAACTGGCGATCGCGGCTGCGTCGCTCGCAAAGCTGAGCGACGAGGATGCGGCGCTACTCTACGGAACGTCGATGGAGGCGACGGTGACGCATCTGTTCGCGCTCGGCGTCGATACGGTGCTCCTCACGCACGGCAGCACCGGGGCGAGCGTCAGGACAAAGGCCGGACTGGCGGCGTCGGCACCGGTCGCATCGATGCCAGGCGCGGTGATCGATACGATGGGGGCGGGAGACGCCACGCTGGCGACAGTCATCGCGTTTATTCTAGGCAAAGGAATACCTCGCGACGAGATCGGCTGGCGCGCCTGCCTGGTCGAGGCAATGCAGGTTGCTGCTGCCACCTGCCGCAGTCCGGGCGGTGCTCTGGCCGTTCCCCCAAGCTATCTGGCGACGCGCGGGAAACAAGTCTAGAGCGATAGCCGTCGCAGCTTGTTCATAGGAGGACTGGCATGGGCAGAGGGGCCAGCGAAACTGAAAAGGGCACTGCGGAGCGGCCCGCGCGCCTGCTCGACGTTGCACGTCGGGCCGGCGTCTCGCGTGCAACCGCCGCCCGTGCGCTCGGCGGCTACGGGCTGGTCGGTGACGACACGCGCGAGCGGGTGGAGGCCGCCGCACGCGAACTGAATTACAGCGCCAATGTTGTTGCACGTGCCATGCGTGCTGGCCGTACCTTGACCATAGGCGTCGTCATCGCCGACATCAGCAACTCCTTCTTCAGCTACGCGACGCGTGCAATCATCGATGCGGCGGCGCAGGCGGGTTATCAGACGCTTGTCATCAACACGGACGACGATCTCGCGCGGGAGATCGACGCCGTCCGGCTGCTTGTCGAGAAGCGTGTCGACGGGCTGATCCTTGTTGCGTCATCGCGGCGGCGCTACGAACATCTTGTCCAGGATGGGAAGCTTTCGACGCCGCTCGTGCTGCTTGACCGGCGTGTTGAAGGTCTCGACGTTGCGACGGTGACGACCAATGATCGAAGTGGCTCGGCGGCAGCAATTGATCTGTTCATAGCACGTGGCCATCGCCGTATCGGTCTCTTGGTTGCAACGGCCGCAGCTACTGCGCGACACGCGACGGCCCCCAGCGAGGTTGTTTCAACGGTCAGCGATCGTCTTGAAGGAGCACTGACCGCAATCGCTGGTCACGGCATGGAACTGCCCAGCGAATCCATCCGGTACAGCCGCAGCGAAGTGGAAGCCGCAACGGAGGGAGCGCTGGAACTGCTCTCGCTGCAGCCGCGACCGACCGCAATCCTGGCCACGAACGAGGAAATGGCACTCGGTGTTCTCGCCGCTTGCGCTCAGCTCGGCCTCGAAATCGGAAGCGACGTCTCGCTGGTCAGCTTTGACGATTCGCCTTGGGCCAAAGTTATTTCTCCCGCGATTTCCGTCATAAAGCGGCCGGTCTACGAACTCGGCAACGCCGCTGCGAAGGGTCTCATCGCTGAAATCGCAGGCAACGGAAGGGCAAAGACGATCGAGCTGCCGACGAGCATGATCGATCGCCGATCGGTTGCCGATCTCACGCAAGCAAAACCCAATTCATGATTGGGTTTTGCCCGGCCATCGCAATGCAGCGTCACTTGTGAATTGTTGGACTGACGACCTATGCCGGTCTGACTTGCGGTTGCTGCGCGCGATCGAGAAGCAGGCGGTTTCTTAGCGGCATACCGAACTGGGGAGCGTCGATTTCCATCACATCACCCTGCCGGCATTCGAACCCGTCAGCAAAGCTGAGTGTTGCAGTGCCGAACATATGAATGTGGATGTCTCCCGGGACCCTGAATTGTGCGTATTTGAAATGGTGGTACTCGAGATTGGCGATGGTGTGGGACATGTTGTCCTCGCCGGAGACAAAGACGCTCTCCCAGGCCGTCGATCCATCGCGAATGATGCGCGAATGTCCTTCAACCGCCGACGGCAAGTCTCCGACGAGCAATTCCGGGCCAACTGCGCACAAGCGTAGCTTCGAGTGCGAAAGATAAAGATAGTTGATTTTCTCCATGCGGTGGTCGGAGAATTCGTTGGCGAGCGCGAAACCAAGACGTCGCGGCGTCCCAGCCGGATCGATGACATATATACCGGCGATTTCGGGTTCCTCGCCCGCGTCCAATGCGAAGTCGGGATACGGAATATCATGTTCCGGGTGGACAAGAATTTCGCCGCTGCCCTTCCAGAACCATTCCGGCTGCACGCCGACTTGACCCGGCGCAGGCTTGCCGCCCTCCACGCCCATCCGGAACATGCGCATCGTGTCCGTGTCATTCTCCTGACTGGTCTTGTGCATGCGGTCGCGTGCTGAAGCCGCGCCCAGATGTGTCAGCCCGGTTCCGGTGATGATCAGATGCGCCGGATCGGGATGGTCGATTGGCGAAAGAAGGCGTTCCTCGCGGCATGCAGCGCCCAGGTCGACCGGCTCGTCGCTCAGCCTCCCTGCAACCACCTCCGTCAGGCCGATGCCGTCCGCAAAACCCTGCTGCACGAGTTCAAGAACGCTGCGCGTATCCCTGACCATCGTCGCGCCGCCGCTGCCACTAGCAGCGACCCGGCGCTCGCCATTTTCGTCGATCAACTGAACCAGTCTCATTCGCTTGCCTTTTTTGAGGGGGGCTGGGCACGGGCATCAGTCCATGCGCCAAGGCTAAAGAACCGCGTGCAACTGCCACGGGATGAATTCGAGATCCCCGTATCCATGATGCTCCGAGCGGGTTTGGCGACCCGATGCGGTATCGACGATCATGTGGAATATCTCCCGGCCCTTGTCGTCCAGAGATGTTCCGCTGACGACATCGCCGCAATTGATGTCCATGTCGTCGCGCATGTGCTCGAAGAGTTGGGAATTCGACGCAAGCTTGATGCTTGGAACAGGCTTGCAGCCGAACGCCGAACCACGGCCGGTCGTAAAGCACAGCACGTTGGCGCCGCAGGCAATCTGTCCCGTCGCCGAGCAGGGATCGAACCCCGGTCCGTCCATGAAGATCAGACCTCGCCTCACCGGACGCTCAGCATAGTCGACGACCTGTTCCAACGGCGACGCACCGCCTTTGGTCACTGCGCCGAGCGATTTCTCCATGATCGTCGTCAGCCCTCCGGCCTTGTTGCCCGGCGAAGGGTTGTTGTTGAGCACGTTGCCGAAGAAGCGCGTATATTCGACCCACCAGTCGAGCCGATTATAGAGCCGTTGCGACACCTGGCTGTCCGCGGCGCGCGCGGCCAGAAGATGCTCAGCTCCGATAATCTCGGGTGTTTCCGTCAGGATTGCCGATCCCCCCAGCGCAACCAGCATGTCGACGGCGCGCCCGAGCGCCGGGTTCGCTGTTATGCCTGAATAGGAATCCGAGCCTCCGCACTGAAGTGCGACAGAAAGTTCCGAAACAGGGATCGGTTCACGCGAGACGTTGCCGACAACGGGCAGCATCTTGCGCACCAGCTCGACGCCGGCATCGATCGTAGCGCGGGTTCCGCCCGATTGCTGGATAGTCAGAAACTGAAAGCGGTCGCTGCGTTCGATGCCCGTTTCCTTCATCAGGCGTGCGATCTGGAACTGTTCGCAGCCAAGGCCTACCATGATCACGCCGCCGAAATTCGGGTGGATGATGAAGCCCTCTAGCGTGCGTTTCAGGATTTCGTATCCACCGCCCTGGTCCGACATGCCGCACCCCGTGGTGTGAGGGAATGCAGCGATGCCATCGACACCATATTTGGAGACATCTACCATCCGTCCCGCTTCCTCGGCGATCAGCTTTGCTACCGTTCCGGAGCAGTTGACCGACGTCATGATGCCGATGAAATTTCGCGTGCCCGCCCGTCCGTCGGCGCGACGATAGCCCATGAAGGTCTTGGGCAGGCCGCTCAAGTCGGGTGGAACCACCTCCATCTTGCCGGCGCGGCGTTCGTCCCTTTCCTCGGCCGCACGGATGTTATGAACGTGGACATGATCGCCCGGCTGTATGGCCGTCGTTGCTATGCCTATGACCTGGCCGTATTTGATGATGCCGTCGCCGGGTTCGATCGATTGGATGGCCAGCTTGTGGCCACGGGGGATATCCACCGAAACGGTGCAGCCGGCGACGAGTGTTCCGCGCGCCAGATTGCTTGTCGCAACAACCACGTTGTCGGCGCTGGAAAGCTGGATGAAGGAGGGCAATGTCATTGTGTGATCCGGGGGCGCTGACGTGTGCCGTTAGAGCCTGTTGGAAGTGCCGGGGTCGAAGAGGCAAACGCGGCGGGGCTCGAACAGCACCTGCAGCGTGTCGCCGTCCGGATGAGGTCCGCTCTTGGCGTTGAGGCGCGCCGAGACCTCGGCGCCGTTTACCGTTGACGTGAACACATATTCCGATCCCAGGGGCTCCAGCACGTTTATGGGCAGTGTCAGTTCCGCAACGTCGCCGTCCAGCAGCGGCCGCTCCGACGTGAAATGGAACTCCTCGGGTCGAATTCCGATGATCAACTCCTCGCCGTCGGCGATGGGTTTTGCCGGCTCCTGCAGTTTGATCCAGTTGGGGAGGCCGCCTGCCGGAAGCAGTTCCGCACCTGCGACCCCGTCTCTTCTTTTCATCCTGGCCGGTATCAGGTTCATGGGTGGCGATCCCATGAAGGAAGCGACAAAGGTGTTGGCGGGCTTGTCGTAGATTTCCTGCGGCGTCCCCACCTGCTGGATGTGACCCTCCTTCATGACGACGATCACATCCGCAAGCGACAAGGCTTCCACTTGGTCGTGTGTCACGTAGATGGTGGTCGTGCGGACCAGCTGGTGCATGCGCTTGATTTCATGACGCATCTCGACGCGCAGTTTTGCGTCGAGATTCGACAGGGGTTCGTCGAAGAGGAATATCCTGGGACGCCTGGCCATTGCGCGACCCATTGCGACGCGCTGCCGTTGCCCGCCGGACATCTGCGAAGGCCGTCGATCGAGAAGGTGCTCGATCTTCAAGAGTGTCGCCACCCGCGTCACTTCCTTGTCGCGCTCCGCCTTCGGCATCTTGCGGACCTTGAGCCCAAACTCGATGTTCTGGCGAACCGTCATGCTCGGATAAAGCGCATAGCTTTGGAAGACCATCGCGATGTCGCGTTCGCGCGGAGGCAGATTCGTTACGTCCTGATCGTCGAAATGCAGCGATCCCGCCGTGGGCTGCGAAAGTCCGCATATGCAGTCTAGAAGCGTTGATTTTCCACATCCAGATGGTCCGACAAGAACGACGAACTGGCCGGGTTCTATGGATAGGTCGACTTCGTGGAGCACGGTCAGCGCACCGAAGGTCTTTCTGAGACTTTTGATCGTTATCGCGGCGGTCATTATGGTGTTCCTGGAATGCTTCAGCCCTTGACGGCGCCGGCGGTTAGGCCGCGAACGAAGAAACGCCCGGAAATGAGGTAGACAATCAGCGTCGGCAGACCTGCCAGAAGGGCAGCGGCCATATCGACGTTGTATTCCTTCGTTCCCGTCGAGGTTTTTACGATGTTGTTCAGCGCGACCATGACAGGTTGCGAATCCGCGCCCGAGAAGATCACGGCGAAAAGGAAATCATTCCATACCTGGGTGAATTGCCAGATGAGGCTGACGATGATTATCGGCCCTGAGATCGGAACGATGATAGACCAGAATATCTGGAAGAAACTCGCGCCATCCACACGCGCTGCCCGCACCAACTCCGGGGGCAGCGAGACATAGTAATTTCTGAAGAACATCGTCGTAAACGGAATGCCATACGCGATATGGACCAGCATCAATCCGCCATAGGAGTTTGCAAGTCCCAACCAGCCCAGCACTTGCGCCATGGGCAGCAGGACGACCTGCAGGGGAATGAAGCATCCGAAGAGAAGCAGCGCGAAAAATACCTCGCTTCCACGGAAGCGCCACTGGCTCAGGACATAGCCATTGAGCATACCCAGGAAAGTGGGAATAAGCGCCGTCGGGATGATCAGGATGACGGTGTTCAGGAAATAGCGCTGAATGCCTTCGCAGTTTATGCCCGTGCAGGCTCCGGACCAGGCCTTGGCGAAAGCGGCGAACGTCGGATCCCGTGGCAGGCTGAGTGCATTGCCGATCTGGATCTCCGGCATTGTTTTCAGGCCGGTGCTTAGCATCACAGCCATCGGAAAGAGGTAGATGGCTGCAGCAAGGATCAGCCCGCCATAGATGGCCACGCGCGAGAGGGGCAGGTAGCGGAGCACGCTCAACGCCCCCTTCTGATCTGTATGTAGAGGTAGGGCACGAGCAGAAGCGTCGCGACGCCCAGCATTATGATGGAGCTGGCCGCGCCAACGGCGATCTGGCTCCGCTCGAAGGAGTAGGCATACATGAAGGTCGCCGGCATGTCGGTCGCATAGCCGGGGCCGCCGTTCGTCATGGCGACGACGAGGTCGAAGTTCTTGATGGCAAGGTGCCCGAGGATCACTGTCGCGCTGAAGATCACCGGTGCCAACAGGGGCAACACGATCTTCCAATAGATGTAGGGCATCGATGCGCCGTCGATCTGCGCGGCGCGGATAATGGACCCGTCGACACCCCGCAGACCGGCCAGCATCAGAACCATCACAAAGCCCGAACTTTGCCAGATGGCCGCGATCACCAGCGTGTAAATGGCAAGGCTGGGATTGATGATCCAGTCCAGCTTGAAGTCGACAAATCCCATGTCATAGGCGAATTTCTCGAGCCCGAGCCCCGGGTTGAAAATCCAGCGCCAAACCACGCCCGTCACGATGAGCGATAGCGACATGGGGAACAGGAAGATCATCCGCAGGAGACCTTCGCCGCGCACTTTCTGATCGAGCAGGATGGCAAGCAACAGGCCGAGGGCGAGGCTTATGGCGATGTAGAGCGACGCGTAGATGACGATGTTCGTCGCTGCCACGCCGAAGCGCTCCGTCGCGAACATCGCCCTGTAGGAATCGAACCCGACGAAATTGTATCTCGGAAGCATCCGCGATCCGGTGAACGACAGGACGCCTGTCCACACGATGAAAACGTATATCGCGGTGCCGGAAACCAGCAGCGTTGGAAACAGCGACAGCTTTGGCAACCAGCGCTCGGACCAGCCGAGGTAGCGGTTCGTCGACGCAGGCAGGGAGGTCGCGGCTGTTGCCGCGACCCCCTTGTTGCTATTGGCGAAGGGCATTGACGAAGCCTGCCTTGACCTCGTCGACCGTGACGCTGTCGTTGTTGAAGTAGTTGGTCAGAGCATCGAACATCGCGCCCTCGACCGCCGGGGGCACGGCCATCGAGATGGCGAAGCTCGGCATCAAGGTGTTCTGCGCCGCCGCCGCTTCCAAGCCTTCGCGGGAATTCAATGCGCAGCTGTCGAACTTCTCCAGTGATACCTTTTGGTTCACTGGGATGGACCCCTTCCGAAGGTTGAAAGCCTCCTGGAAGATCGGTTCCAGGATGGTTTTCGCCATGATCTGCTGTGCCTTCTTGGACTCCTCGTTCGTTGCTTCGAACATCGCGAAACTGTCCGTATAGAACAGGAAGTCATCCTGCGTATTGGGCAGTGGCGTACAGGCATAGTCGACGCCAGGTTTAAGGTTCGCCGCAACGAACTCGCCCTTTGCATTGTCGCCCATGAACTGCATCGCAGCCTCGCCTGTGATGACCATGCCGGTCGCGAGATTCCAATCGCGGCCTGCGAAGTTCGGGTCCATCAGCGATTTCAGCCGACGGAAGATGTCCAGAGCTTCCGCGAAAGCCGGGTTTTCGACGGCAGTGGCATCGCGTTCGACGAACAGCCGACGATACGTCTCCGGTCCGCCATCGACGCTTATCAGAATGTTTTCGAACAGCATGGCTTCCTGCCAGGGCTGTCCGCCATGCGCGATCGGCACGACGCCCGCCTTGCGCAGCGCTTCGCCGACGGCGAACACCTCGTCCCACGTGGTGGGAATCGAAAGGCCGTGCTCTGCAAGAACCTTCGAGTTCGACCAGATGTAGTTGGAGCGGTGAATGTTCACCGGGACGGCGACATAGCTGCCGTCGAACTTCGCGATGTTCTGGATCGCCTCGGGTAGGATGCCATCCCAGTCATTTTCGGCGGCGACTTCATCCAGCGTTGTCAGAAGACCTTCCTGACCCCATTCACGCACGGCCTGTGCAAGCATCTGGGCGGCGGTCGGCGGATTGCCGGCGAGGATGCGGGACTTCAGCACCGTCAGCGCACTGCTTCCTGCACCACCGGCAACTGCGAAATCTGTCCAGCCGACGCCCTGTTCTGCGAGTTGCTCTTTCAGCACTCCTATGGCCGCAGCCTCGCCACCGGACGTCCACCAGTGGAGCACCTCCACATCCGCGGCGCGCGCCTGCGACATCGCGACAGCAGGCAGCGCCATGCCCAAAAGCAGTAGTGTTTTCAGTTTACCTAGCGATCGCATTACGACTCCTCCATTGCGATTGTGATCAGTGACCAAGGCCGGCGAGATGATCCCCGACGCGCAGAGCCTGCGCGGCGATCGTCAGCGACGGATTGAGGGATGTGGAAGATGGCAGGAAGGACGCATCGACCACGTAAAGGTTTTCGACGTCCCACACCCGATTGTGTGGGGTCAGGACGGAAGTCTTCGCATCGGTGCCGAACCGCATGGTTCCGCATTGATGCAGCGAGACTTCGATGCCGAGTTTGCGGCTGATTGCGACCGGATAACCGCAGGCTCGCAGGTGCCGTTTCCAGATGCGGACAAGCTCGCCATGCGATTCGAGATTGTTCGCCCGGTATGCGAGCCTGATCGTGCCGTCGTTGTCCACGAGCACGCGGTTCTCGGGATCGGGCAAATCCTCCGACATTGCCAGCCAGTCAACTGAGTGGTCTGTGATCTTGGAGAGGAACCACTTCGGCAGCGGGACCTCCGCGGCCAGCATGCCCGGTCGAAGGCGCCCGACGCCCTGTATATGCCCCAGCGGATAGGGCTTTTCCGCATTGGCGAAATAGTAATCGTTCAGGCCAAGCGTCTTCTGGAATGACGTCCGGTTTATC
Organism: Mesorhizobium sp.; assembly: GCF_016793485.1. Lineage (GTDB taxonomy): Bacteria > Pseudomonadota > Alphaproteobacteria > Rhizobiales > Rhizobiaceae > Mesorhizobium_K. The sequence continues at coordinate 54,480 of NZ_JAEULZ010000033.1, forward strand.
TCGAACGGCGAAAGCGCCATGATGATCGTGTTGTTGTGGGCCATGTAGTTGCGGCCCACCAGATCGGATTCGTTGTTACCGAGTCCCCGTTTGTGCTGGTCGTTCGCCGAGCGCAGCATCAACGCGGCGGAGTTGATGGCTCCGCAACTTGAGACAATAAGATCACCCTCGATTTTCCGGAGCTCGCCGTCGATGGTCACCTCGACGTGGGTGGCGCGGTTGCCTGCGCTGTTTGTCAGGATGCGGTGGACCATCGCGCCGGTCACCAAGGTGATCCCGCCCTTGGCCAGGGCAGGATCGATGAAGCTGCGTTCGGCGTCGCCCTTCGCACCCACCTTGCACGGGAAGCCGTCGCATGTGCTGCAGCGGACGCAGTTGCCGTCTTTTTGGTAATCTACGGCCATGGGCAGCCGGAAGGGCCGCAATCCCTTGGCGCGCAGCTTGTCCGCCATACGCTGGATGACCGGCTCATGACCCATCGCGGGATAGGGAAAACTGGTCTTTCGTGGCGGCTCGAGCGGGTCATCGCCGCGCTCGCCATGCGTACCCATCATGGCTTCCGCTCTATCGTAGTAGGAATCCAGGTCCGCATAGGAAATCGGCCAGCCGGGAGATGTCCCGCCCTTGCAGGCAAACTCCTTGAAGTCCTGTTCGCGGAAGCGGACGGTCGCAGCACCGAAGAACTTGCTGTTTCCTCCAACGTAATAATAGATGCCCGGCTCGAACTCGTTTCCGTCACCGTCGCGCCACGTCTCGCCGGAAACGTACTTCTTGTCCTTGAAGACGGCATCGACGCTCCAGTTGTCTGCCTCTTTGGGCAGGCGAACGCCACGCTCAAGCATCAGGATTTTCTTGTCCGGCGATGCCAGCCTGTGAGCCAGTGCGCCGCCGCCAACGCCGCTTCCGACGATGATGATGTCGTAATGCGCTGCGAGCGTCACTGGCTTGCCTCTTGCGCGACGACGCCCTTGCGCAGGATCAGGTCGCCATAGAAGAGGCTCTCTCCGGTCGCGACCACAGCGTATGCGGAACGCGCACGAGTATAAAAATCCACACGAGCGAGTTGCGCTACTCTGAAGTCTTCGCCCAGCGCGCCGCGAAGCGTGTCCTGCATCAGAGCCAGCGCAGGCGCCAGCGTTCCGTCGCCGTCGATCACTGCCATGCCCATTGCCGGATCGGGCTCGAAATCATCAACCGGAAACAGCGTCAGGATGGCCGACAGGACCGGGATTATGCCGTGCCCATCGAGGCGTACGAGCCGGTTGGCGACTGTCGCTGCCGGAAAATTGCGATCTCCAAGCACGATCTCGTCCCCATGGCCCATTTCGGCGAGAATCTTCAGCAATTCGGGGCTGATGAGGGGGGAAATGCCGAGCAGCATTGATGTGGTCTCCGATGGCCTGGCTGATCAGTGGTTTCTGCGCCGGTAGGCGCGGTCTGCGGTTCCGCGCCATATCTGCTCCCGGTCACCCTCGGGCAAGGTGGCGAGCAGGCTCTCCGTGGCCTCGACCCAGGGGTCGTAACCTCCGGCCAACACCGAGACCGGCCAGTCGCTGCCCCACATGAGGCGCTCGGCTCCGAACACGGCCAGAAGGTGCTCCACATATGGCCGCAGATCATCCACGCTCCAGTCGCTGCGAGCCTCCGTGACGAGGCCGGAAAGCTTGCATTTGGCGCGGGTGTTGTCGGCAATGGCCCGCATCGCTGTGGCCCAGGGTTCGAACTGGCCGTCGCGAATCTGCGGTTTGGCCCCGTGATCGATAATCACGTCGAGGTCCGGATAGCGGTTCAGAAAATGGCGAAGGTCGTCAATCTGGCGCGGGAAGACGAGAGCCTCGAATACGAGTCCTCGCTCCTGCAAATCCCGCATCGGGCGTTCGAGCGCCGGGTTGCGAAGCCACCCGTCCGCCAGCCATTGCACCATTGGACGGATACCCAGCAACAGCGCATCGCTTGCAAGACGCTCAATGTCGGCGAGAGCGGTGCCTCCAACGAGGTCCACCCAGCCGATCACCCCGCGAACGAAATCCGTTCTGCCGGCGAGGTCGAGAAGAAACTCGGTTTCAGCGATCGTCTCGGTACATTGCACCAGGATTGTTTCGCTGATGCCATGGCGGAGGAGGAATGGCCTCAGATGGACTGGCATGAAATCGACGCGGATTTGGTCGACGTCATCAGTCATCCAGGGGTAGTCCCCTCTTTGCGGCTTCCAGAAGTGCTGGTGGCTATCTATGCGGGACATGTCAGGCTGCCTGGTCGAGCAAGTCTCGGGATTTCAGATCTCGCCAATAGGCAGCGGGAATGCTCGACCCGGTCCACTGGGCGATCTGCTCCATCTCGGTCGCGCTCGATGCGCCGGAAAGAACACAGGCAACGGCGGACTGCCGTAGAGGCATCGCAAGAGCGGCTGCGGCGAGTGCTATGCCATGGCTGCGACCGACTGAATCGATGGCGCGTGCCCGATCGACGATATCCGAGGGCGCCTCCAGATAATTGTAGGTCGGGCGCTTCGCGTCAGGGTTGATCAGGATCCCGGAGTTGAAGACGCCGCCGAGGAAGATCGAGACCTGCTTGCGTTCACAAGCGGGAAAGAGGGATTGGAGGGGTCCTTGCTCAAGGAGCGTGTAGCGCCCGGCAAGGAGAATGCAGTCGATGTCGGTGTCCCGCAGCATATCGAGGCAGACTCTGGTGTCGTTCACACCGATCCCGATTGCCTTGATCTGACCGTCCGCCTTCAGCGAGGCCAGCGCCCTGTACGCTCCTTCGACCGCCTCGCGGTATACAGCGGGTTGCCGCTCGGAACCGTGCGTGTCGGCGCCGATGTCGTGGATGAACATGATGTCGATGGACCCGAGGCCGAGGCGATGCAGGCTCGCCTCGTAGCTGCGCATCGCGGCGTCATAGCTGTAGTCGAACACCGCCCTGAACGGCATGTTTGACTTGAACGGATCCGTGTCGAGATCTCGACTTCCAGGAACGAGCAGACGACCGACCTTCGAAGAGATGACGTAGCTGTCTTCCGGCTTGTCGCGCAGGAAGTCGCCCAGCCGCCGCTCGCTTTGACCATAGCCGTACATCGGAGCGGTATCGAAATAGCGGACGCCGTGATTCCAGGCCGATGCGAGGGCTTCACGCGCATCGACCTCAGCAACTGGCCGATACATGGAACCGATTCCGGTCCCTCCAAACCCGAACGAAGTCACCGAGACGGACGTTGCGCCAACCCTTCTCTTGTCCATCTGGCCACCCTCCTCCCGACAGCGGCAATTCCCAATATTGCAATATATCGATATATCGGTATATCTCTGGATAGGCGCTGTCAATAGGACTATCGATGCGCAATGGGAGGCGGAATGAGCAGCGACGATTTTGCGGAACTCGTGCTCCAGAGGGGCGCCGACGGTATCGTCTTCGAAACCAATTCGAAGGCGAAACAAATCTACGAGATCATCCGTTGGCGTATCGTGACGTTGGCGATGAAGCCCGGTGAGGTCATCAACGAACACGAGATCGCGGAAGAGTTTGGGGTGTCGCGGACGCCGGTCCGTGAAGCCGTCAAAAAGCTTGAAGAGGAATGGCTGGTTTCCGTACAGCGCCGTACTACGGTTGGCCAGATCATGGTGCCCATCGTGGAACAGGGGATGGTCATCCGGCAGACGCTGGAACTTCTGGGCATCGAGCGGGCGGCTGAGCGGATCACTGATAGCCAGTTGGACATGCTGGACGAGCGAATCTATCGCATGGGCCGGGTGATGGCCCGTGGAGAATTCGATGGCTACCTAAAGATTGACGACGACTTCCACCGCCTCATCAACATGTTCAGCGGATATCCAACGATGTGGCAGCTGATCCACCAATCAAAAGGCCATCTCGACCGCGTGCGCCATCTGAGCGCATTCGAGCCAAGCTATCTCGGCATCATAAACGACCAGCACATCCACATCTTCAAGGCGCTTCAGGCGCGGGATGCATCCCAGGCGAAAGAAGCGCTAAGGACGCACCTGGACACCACTTTCGAGAGAATTCGAACGCTGACGTCGAAACTAGGCAAGGCGTCGGGTTAGCCCGCTGACAACAGTGAGCCGCGTCAAGGTCGCGTTTGTCGGCTGCTTAAGCATGCGTCTGCTGTCCACGTCGGTAGCGCGATGACGCTGGCAGAGATGGTCGAGCGGGATCGAAGCGCCGATATGACCGACAGCACCATTGTCCGGGCACATCATTGTACGGTCGGCGTAAAAAGCGGCTAAGGAGGACGAGGCGCTTGGCCGATCGCGCGGCGGCGTCACCACCAGACTCGAGGCCCGATGCGATGCGAAAGGCCGCCGGCTCGGCTTAGTCCTGAAGCCCCGGCAGACGCGTGGCATCCAGGTCGTCGCGCCTTTGTTCAGGATGATTTCCGACCGGATCGAGGCGCTTCTCTTCAACGAGCTAAAGAACTGGCGCCGCGTCGCCACCCGCGCTTCGAATCGCCCGACGGTTCCGCTTCATGAACCAGCACGGGCCAGGATACGGGCCGGGTTGTCGATGAAAAAGCGGTCGATGGTCACCTGGTCTAGCCCCGCCTGGCGCATGTAATGGCTGAAATCCGTCAGCACATGGGAATAACCCCAGCCGCCGAAGCTCTGCAGATAGTGCTTGTGGCCGACATCCTGTGACAGCATCAACTGCCCTCCGAACCCGCGCTTGCACAGCAGCGCCAGTGCCTTCGCACGCTCGCGGTCTGACGGCATCCACCATTGGTGATCGGACGTCATGAAGTAGCTTGAATTGCCGCAGAGATCGAATTCCACATTGGCGCCGCGGTCGAGCAGACTGGCGACATAGTCGACCGCCTCAGCGAACTCGATGTCGAGATGCGCCAGCGAGACGTCGATGTGGTCGAGGACGATCTTCTCCGGCGCGACGCCTTCGCCGATCAGGATGTCGAGCACCTCGTTCCCGCGCCTTGCCGGCGAATGGACATGGACCGTGATCGGCAGGCCCGATTCCATCTGCGCGCGTGCTGCGGCGCGCAGGACCTTTTTCTCGCGGGGATGGATCGGGTCATACGTTCCGATCTCGCCGATGATGCCCGGCTTGATTCCGGTACCGTCGATTCCATCGTTGATCTCCTTCAGGAACGACGCGGCGAGCTGCTGTTCGCTCATGCCTTCGACATAGGCAGGGTGCGAGGAGTGGATGTAGTGTCCGAGCCCCGCCAGCACGTGCACACCGGTCCGCCGCGACACCTCCGCCAAGGCGGTCACGTTGCGGCCGATGTCGACCAGCGTCACGTCGACGATTGTGCCGCCACCGGCCTTCTTGAACAGTTCCACCTCTCGCACGGCGAGATCGACGTCGTCCAGGATGCAGTTGTCGCGATTGCCATAGGGGTCGCGTCGAAGATGGTAAAGCGCCTCTATCGTGACGGGGTCGTAGTAGGTGCCGGGATCTTCGCCTGCCGCCGGCGGCTGCAGATAGCAGCTCAGATCGATGAAGAGATGCTCGTGGCTGATAGTCTTGCCGAGTTCCGATGCATCGATCGGACCCAGAACCGTCATCACTTCCGCCATGGCACAAACCTTTCAGCCGGCACCCATCGCGGATACGAGATCCTGCCGGGTGGTGCGTCTCGTATCCAGTTCCTTCACGATGCGGCCGCGGAGCATCACCAGGATGCGGTCCGCCATCAGCATCACTTCGTCGAGGTCGTCGGTAGCGAGCAGGATCGCGCTGCCGCGCTCCGCCAGCTTGAAGATCTCGTTATGCAGTTCGACTGCCGCCTTGACGTCGACCCCGACGGTCGGCGCCTCGATCACGTAGAGCGACGGGTTGGAGACCATCTCGCGGCCGAATACCGCCTTCTGCTGGTTGCCGCCGCTGAGCTGGCCGATTTTCTGTTCTGTGCCGGCGGTCTTGATCTGCAGCCGGCCAACCACGTCCGCGCCGGTTGTTTCCATTGCGCGGAGCGGCAGGAGCGACAAGATCGAGCGCTCGCGCAGAAAGCCGATCGCAATGTTGGTGCCGACCGGCAGTTCGGCAAAGATGCCTTCCGCTCGCCGGTTTTCCGGAACGAAACCGATGCGCGTCCGCCCTGCATCGCCATGCGCCGAGATGTACCCGCGGGCGGGAATCTGGCCGATGATGCTGCGCGTCACCTCGTGCCTGCCGGAGCCGAGATGCCCGACGATGCCGACGATCTCGCCGCCTGCGATGTCGAAGGACACGTCTTCGAAGGTCGGCCCGCTGAGTCCCTTGACCGACAACGCGGTCGCGCCGAGCGTCGGCTGCTTTCGCTTCGCCGGGCCGTGCACGTCGCTGCCAACCATGGTGCGGCTCAACTCGCCGACAGTGGTTGCCGACGTCTGGGTCGTGACCATCATGCGTCCGTCGCGCATGACGCTGGCGCGATCGGCCACTGCCATGACTTCATCGAGATAGTGCGTCACGAAGACGATCAGCTTGCCGGAGGCGCGCAGCGTGGCGAATACGTCGAACAGGCGCTCGCGGTCGCGCAGTCCCAGGCGGGCGGTCGGCTCGTCGAAGATCATGACCCGGCTACCCAACGCAATCACCCGCGCGATCTGCGTCAGTTGCTGGGCGCCCGCGGGCAGTTTGCGCACGACCGCGTCCGGCTCGATTCCGAGTTTGTATTCGTTAAGCAGCGCGCCTGCCGCCTCGATGAGCTTTCTGCGCGAAATCCGCTGCCAGAGCGGGCGACCGTCCGCCAGGTGCAGGTTCTCGAAACCGAGATAGATGTTCTCGGCCACCGTCATTTCGGGGACAAGGTCGAACTCCTGGTGGACGATGCCGATGCCCGACAGAAGCGCCGTCTTCGGGGTCGAGAGGTCGATGCGCCTTTCGTCGAGCAGCGTCTGGCCCTCGGCGTCGGGATAAAGCCCGCCAAGTACCTTGATGAGCGTCGACTTGCCCGCGCCATTGGCGCCGAGCAGTGCATGCACCTCGCATGGCGTCACCTCGAAATCGACCCGGTCGAGCACCTGCACGCCTGAAAAGCTCTTCGAGATACCGCGCATCGTCAGCATGGCAGCTACCTGACGATCGAGCGGGCGTCGCGATTGCCCCAGGTGCTGAAGCCGACGGCGAGAAGCAGGATGAGGCCGGTAACGCCGGTCTGCCAGAACGGCGAGACATTGTAGAGGTTGAGGCCGTTGCCAATTGCGGTGAGCAGGAGAACTCCCAGCACGGTGCCGAAAATGGACCCCTTGCCGCCGCCCAGCGCCGCGCCGCCGATGACGGCCGCGGTGATCGCCTGGAGCTCGTAGTTCACTCCGGCATTGGGCAGTGCCGATGCGGTTCGCGACGACAGCAGAAGCCCGCCCACGCCTGCCAGCACGCTGCACAGCGCGTAGGACAGGATCTTGACCTTGACGACCGGCAGGCCGGCCAGCAGCGCAGCCTTCTCGTTGCCGCCGATGGCAAAGACATACTGGCCGAAGATCGAGCGTCGCAGCAGCAGCGCCACCGCGACAGCGAGCAAGGCAAACAGCAGGCCCGCGACCGGCATGCCGAACAGAGATCCCTGCAGGAATTCGGCGAATGTGTAGCCCGGTCCTTCCGCGTAAACGAGTTGGCCCTCTGTGACTATGAGGACGAACCCGCGCACCAGGCTGAGCATGCCAAGCGTGGCGATCAGCGGCGTTATGTTGAACTTGGTGATGAGGATGCCGTTGATCGCGCCGACGATCGCGCAGGCTGCCAGCGCCGCAAGAACGCCGAGAAGAACCACGCTGCCACCGTCTCCGCCGGCAAAGACCAGGTAGCAGATCACGCCGGCAAGTGCCGCGACCGTGCCGACCGACAGGTCGAATCCGCCGAGGATGAGCACCAGCGTCTGCCCGACGGCAAGGACGCCGATGATGGACGCCTGCTGCCAGAGGTTGAACAGATTGCCCGGCTGCCGGAACACGGGGTTCACGACGAAAAGAACCATGATCGGCAGCAACAGGATGAGGAAGATGCCCCACCGATGCCAGTAGCTGAGCAGCTTGTGAGACATTCGGTTCAGTTCCCTTTGCACCAGACGATTCCCCGGCGGCACGACTGCCGTCCGGGGACGATCCTCGCGGTCTCGATCAGAACGGCGTGAACTCCGCCAGATTGGCCTTCGTGCAGGTCGGCAGCGGGACTACTGCATCCGCCGGCACCGTCGTGAAGTCCGGCGCCATCTTGGGCATCGCCGTCATCACGACGGAGCCGAGCGTGCCCGGATCCTGAATGATGACGCCATACTCCCAGCCGTTTTCGATCGCTTCCTTGGTCTGCACCGTGAGTTCGCCCCCGGTGAACAACACGTCGGTCCGGTTCGCGGTCTTGTGGGCATAGCGCGCCGCTGGTACCTCGACCATACCGCCCCAGCCGTGGATCAGGTGGAGCTGGCCGGGGCCGAACTTCTGCAGCAGGTCCTGCGTGCCGGACAGGCCCTTGTCGGGGCTCCATTCGGTGACGACCTCGGCAACGACCTCGATATCTGACCGTGCCGAGATGACGGACATGATGCCGTCGCGGCGCAGCCGATCCGGCGCACCCCCTGGCAGGCCGCGCAGGAATGCGATCTTGAACGGCCCTGCCTGGCCAGACTGCTCCAGCGCCTCGACGATGAGTTTGCCCATGTTGACGCCGAATTCCATGTCGTCGGCGCCGATGTAGGGGTAACCCTCGACCTTGCCGCCGACAGCGACGACCGGCACGCCGGCGCTCGTGGCCTGCTTCGCGGCCGGGATGATGCCACGGACATCGATGGGCGCCACGCAGATCACGTCGACCTTCTGGACGACGAACTCGGCGACTTGCTGGGCTTGCATCGCGGCATCCCACTTCGCCTCGACCAGGCGCAGATCGATGTTGTTGGCTGCCGCGGTGTCTCGCAGCGCGTTTGACAGCGGCACCGCAAACGGGATCGAGAGGTCCCACAGAGTGAAGCCGATCGTCAGCTTCTCGGTCTGTGCGAAAGCGTTGGATGCCACCATCGCGGCGGACAGGCCCATGCCGGCGGCAACAGCGTTCATAAAGAGTTCGCGGCGGTTCATGCCACGCTTGCTGGATTTATTGTTCATTGTTTCCCCTTTCAAGCCGCCAGACTCTCCCGTTCGCGCTGCGGACGGCCGCGACAGCGCGTTTTGAGGCCGCAAGCCGGCCAACAGATATTACTTGAACGTTTCAGCTACTGGCTGGATATTGGTTGTCAAGAGCCCATGACACGGCATTTCTGCAGTTTGCAGGCCGATCTCGAAATTGTGTTTGCGTCGACGTCGATCGTGCCAAGCGGTTGAAAACGAATGATATATCAGGAAGCGGCAAAAGGTAAGTTGCGTTCGATCAATTCACCGGCGGCGGGCAAGAGCTTAATCGATAAAGTCAATTGCGCGCCTGGTCGTCAGGTCAGGGTGGTGTCGCCGACGTTGAGTTTGACCGACAATTCGACCTTGCGCTCCTGGAACTGTCCCTCTTCCAGTCGCGATAGGATCATCTGGGCCGCCCGCTGTCCCAACTGGTAGGCGGAGGATGTGACGGTCGTCAGCAGGGGCGTCGAGTAATTCCTGAAGGCGAAGTCATTGTATCCCGTGACCTGGATCTGGTCCGGAACGCTGACATTGTTCCTGGCGAGCACCTTCAAGGCCGCTATGGCGATCTGGTCGTTGGCGCCGAGGATCGCCTGCGGCAGCGGATTGGTGTCCAGTGCCGCGGCGATGGCATCCGTCGTGGCAACGAAATCCTCCTCGTTGCACGCGACGTGCTGCAGTTGCGCATCGAGGGGCAGCGCCGAGCGCAGACCCGCTTCGCGTCGCTCGACCGCTGGCCAGTCGCGCGTCGGGCCGATCCACATCAGCCGCTTGGCGCCGCGGTCGACAACATGCTTCGTGAGCATCTGCGCGCCGCCGAAATCGTCCTGCATCACGGCGCAGGCATCGTCGATGTCGCTCGGCGCCGGTTCCTGGATGACCACGAGAGGAAGCTGCGCCCCGGCCAGCAGTCGGTAGGCTTCCGCTCGCATCTGGGGCGGCCCCGACGTCATGACGACATAGGCGTCCACACCAACCGGGCGATTGCGCAGCGCGCGCAGGTCGTCGAGCGTACGGCAACCGGTAAGCGTCACGCCATAGCCCGGTTCGACGAAGGCGTTGCAAAGCCCGGTGGCGGTGTTCGTCGTGAACGGATCTGCAAGAAAGCTGGGCGTGGCGTCCAGAATAACGAAGCCAACGGCGAATTCCCTGCTGAGCCTGAGGCTCAGCCCGCGCCGCTGCGGCTGGTAGTTCAGCGCGGCGATCGCCGTCTTGATACGCTCTCCGGTTTCCGCGCTTACCTCTGACATCCGGCCGTTCACGACATAGGAGACGGCTGCCGCGGACACACCCGCCATGTTGGCGACGTCTTGCAGCGATGGCCTGCGCGACTGCAGCTTGGTCCGATGCGAGTTCATGGTTTGCGGCTCACCTCCGCACTGCTCCGAGTTTCCCCGAAAGCGTGCCGTTGCACCAACGCTTACACGATAAAGAGCCGCTAGCTAACGGAAAATCGTGTCTGTACCAAGCTGGTTCGGCGCCTTCGAACGCCACTTGACAGATGGCATGCATAGAATAACTTAAACGTTAAAGCCAAATCGGCCGCATAACACTGAATCGCCGACGGCTCTACCTCGCCTGCGGCGAGTCAAGTTAGGCGTCCGCAACCCTGTGAAGGCGATCGAAGCGACATGAGCGTTACGGAAAGAGCATTCGGAGAAGTCGGCGGCCAAGGCGTGGAAGCCTACACCATCGACAACGCGAACGGCCTGTCGGCGGAGGTCATTACCTTCGGTGCGCGGCTTGTTTCCATGAAGGCGCCGGGTAGGGACGGGACCTTCGCCGACGTTGTGCTTGGCTTCGACGATGTCGGCAGCTACGTCACCACCGACACCTATTTCGGCGGTACCTGCGGTCGCTACGGAAACCGCATTGCCGGCGGTCGTATCGAACTCGACGGCGCCGTCTATGCGTTGGTCAGGAACGAAGGCCGCAACCACCTGCATGGTGGCATGAAGGGCCTCGACAAATACGTTTGGACCGCTTTCCCGGACGAGGCGAACAACGCCGTAACGTTTACGCATGTCTCCCCGGACGGTGATCAAGGCTATCCCGGCGAAGTGGTCGTAAAGGCGCGCTACCAACTCACCGATGACAACCGGCTTGTCATCACGATGACCGGCACGACGGATCGGCCGACACTGCTCAACATGGTTAATCACGCTTACTGGAACGCGGCTGGTCATGCCTCGGGCGATCTGCGCGAACAGACGCTGGTCGTCGAGGCCGACTTCTACACTCCGGTCGATGGCGAGTTGCTGGCGACCGGAGAAATCGTTTCGGTCGCTGGCACCCCCTTCGACTTTAGGCAAGAGAAGACGATCGGCCGCGATCTCGACAAGGTAGCGAACTCCGGCGTCGGGCATTTGAGCGGCGGCGGCTATGACCACAACTGGGTGCTGAATGGCGCGGCCGGCGGATTGCATCCCGTTGCGACGCTGGTGGATCCACGTTCCGGCCGCGGCCTGTCGCTGCGCGCCACCGAGCCGGGCGTTCAGATCTACACAGGCGGCTATCTGTCAGCCGAGGTCGTAGGCAAGGGCAACCAGCCCTACTGCCCCTATGCAGGCCTGACCTTCGAGACACAGAAATTCCCCGGCTCGCCAACCTTCGCCCATTTCCCATCCACGCGGCTCGACCCCGGCCAGGTCTACGAGCATGTCATGGAATACCGGTTCTTCACGCGCTGAGATGGGAGCATCTTCCTTGGCAAGCACCAAAAGATACGACGCGGTAGTGATAGGGGCCGGCCACAACGGGCTCGTCTGCGCCAACTATCTTGCCCGTGCCGGCCTCTCGGTTGCCGTGCTTGAGGCTCGCCATGTCATTGGCGGCGCCTGTGTCAGCGAGGAATTGATTCCGGGCTCGATGTGGTCGTCCTGTTCCTTCGTGCAGGGCATGCTACGCCCAGAGATCATCTCCGACCTAGAACTCGGCAAGCACGGCCTCGTGTCAAAGTCGCCGGATGTCCAGGGCTTAGCCTTGTGGGACGACGGCGATCACTTCTTTCTCCATAAGGATCTCGACCGCACGCTGGCCTCCATCGACAAGCATAGCAAGGGCGACGGGGAAAACTTCCTGCGCTTTGCCTCGCGCATGAAGCGCTTCGGCGATGTCACGCGCGACGTGCTCCTGTCCGAGCCGATGTCGCGCGGCGACTTCATCAAGCTCTTCGAGGACGAGGGCGAGCACGAACTTCTGCAGGATTTCGTCTTTTCGTCGGCGCGCGAACTGACCGAGAAATATGTCAAGTCCGACCGCCTGCGCGGCTACATGAACTTCCTTGGCATGGTTTCGACTTGGGGCGGACCTTCCACGCCGGGAACGGCCTATGTCTATGGCTATCACGCGCAGGGCGAGTTCGACGGAATTCTGGGGCGCTGGGCCTTGCCGGTTGGCGGCATGGGCGCCATCACGAGTGCGCTCGCTGCCAGTGCCATGGCGCATGGCGCTGTCATCCGGACCGACGCGGCGGTGGCGAGCGTCAAAGTCAGCGGCGATGAGGCGAACGGTGTGGTGCTGGCGTCCGGCGAGGAGATCGACGCGGGGCTGGTTGTGTCCAATGCCGACCCCAAACGCTCCTTGCTCACATTCCTCGACCGCAAGCATCTGCCCGACCGTGTCCGCGCTGCAGCGGAAGGCATCGACCAGAAAGGCTCGATGGCGCGCATCCACCTCTTGATCGACCAATTGCCGCAATATGTCGGTTTCGGCTCCAGCAGGCCGGGGCCGGAACATGCCGGCCATGCCATCCTCGGAGGCAGCATTGAGCTATTCGAGCAGGCGTGGGAGGCCGAGCGGCGCGGCACCTTTGCCGACGACTACGTCATCGAAGCCCTGATCCACTCGATTACCGATCCGAGCGTCTGCGAGCCGGGCCACCACACGCTGGCGCTCGGGGTGCAGCAGCTCCCCTACGATCTGGCGGAAGGCACCTGGGACACCCGCCGCGAAGAGTGGCTGGACTGCGTCTGCGAGATGCTCTTTCGCTACGCACCGAATCTGCGCGGCCATATCGTCGGCCGCAACGTCGTCACCCCGCTCGACCTCGAGCGCACATACAACTTGACCGGCGGCAACATTTTCCAGGCATCCATGGTGGGGCTGCAGCAATTGCTCGACGCGCGGCCGCTCTGGGCGGCGGGGCATTACCGCACGCCGGTCACCAACTACTATCTGTGCGGCGCGGGCACGCACCCTGGCGGCGGCGTGACCGGTGCGCCGGGTCATAACGCGGCGATGCGCATCCTCGCCGATCTGCGCGGCGAAACGAATGTCCGTCAGGTTCGGACGCGGGCGGGCGGCAAGACGTTTATCGACAGCATCATGGAAACCGGCATCGGGCAGAGGGTCGGTTATCGGATTGCGAAGTCGCGGGGCTTTCGGTCGCTGACCAAGCATTTGTCCAAGACCAAGCGCTGACGCCGGACCGTCTTTTTTGAGCACCGGTCGGAATTTTTGGCCGGACAGCTTTCGAGCATCGAAAGGAGAGCATCGTGGAACGCGGAATCATGGAGGGAACGGCCCGCTATCCGAGCCTGCAAGACAAGGTGGTGTTCGTCACCGGCGGTGCCTCCGGCATCGGCCGCAGCATAGTCGAACACTTCCACGACCAAGGCAGCCGGGTCGTCTTCATCGATATCGACGAAAAGGCTGGACGGATACTTTCTGACGAGCTGACGGCGAAGGGTGGCCACAGGCCGCGTTTCGAACTCTGCGACCTGCGTGACGTGAACAAGCTTGGCGCGGTGATCGACCGCGTTGGCGAGGAGGTCGGCCCGATCACGGTTCTGGTCAACAATGCCGGCAACGACGACAGGCACAGCCTGGAAGACGTGACGCCGGACTATTTCGACGACCGCGTCTCGGTCAACCTCAAGCACCAGCTCTTCGCCGCCAAACATGTGCGCCACCAGATGAAGAAGGCCGGCGGCGGCTCAATCGTCAATTTCAGCTCGATCACCTGGATGGTCGCTGACGGCGACTGCGTCGTCTACGTCACGTCGAAGGCTGCGGTGGTCGGGCTGACGCGCGCCCTTGCCACCGAACTCGGAGGCGAGAACATCCGCGTCAACGCCATCGCGCCCGGCTGGGTGATGACCGAGCGCCAGGTCTCACTGTGGCTTGACGACAAGGGCGAGCGGCAGATCGAGGACAGGCAGGCGCTCAAAGCGCGTCTCCATTCGCCCGACATCGCACGGATGGCGCTATTCCTCGGTGCCGACGACAGCCGCATGTGCTCGAAACAGACTTTCATCGTCGACGCCGGCTGGATCTGAGATCCATTGCACCCTGCGTCGCCGGCCTCCCAACACATTACAAACGGGGTTTTACATGCACGACTACAAGAAGCTGACAGGGATCCTGTATTCCGCCGTGCTTTCGGACACACTCGACAGCTTCGGCCTGAAGGGTCAGGCGATGCACCCTTTCGTCCGGCCGCTCGATGACCAACTGGTTTTCATGGGTCCGGCGCGGACGGGCAGTTTCGAGGAAGCCGGCGAGCCCGCCCAGGGCGAAAATCCCTATGAGGTCGAGATCGCGTTGCTCGACGACCTAAAGCCCGGCCAGGTACCGGTGCTCGGATGCGGCGGGCCAACCAACACCATCGCGCCCTGGGGCGAACTCCTGACCACCGCCTCGATCGCACGCGGTGCGGTCGGCTGCGTGACCGACGGACTGGTGCGCGATATCCGCCACATCAGGGCGCTGAAGTTCCCTGTCTTCCACGGCGGGATCGGTCCGCTCGACACGCGCGGTCGCGCCAAGATGGTCGAGATGGACACGACGGTAACCTGCGGTGGCGTAACAGTCGCCTCCGGCGACATCGTCTTCGGGGACATCGACGGAGTCGTGATCATCCCGGTCGATCTTGCCGACCGCGTCATTGCTCGCGCGTTGGAGAAGATCCAGAGCGAGAACCACACGCGCGACGAACTGCGCCAGGGCAGGCTTTTGGGCGAGGTGTACGAGAAGTACGGCGTGCTCTGAAAAGGCTCGGCGTCAAGAATGTTGGCCTGCCGGCTCCAGCCACGCTGGAGCCGGAGGAGCTTCGGTCACCTGTCCATCTACGCTGGCGGCGCACCGCACCTGCAAACGGCGCCGCAACCGCGATTTCTTCAGACGCGGGCTGTCTCTAACGCGCCGTCCTAACGCGTCGCGCCGGGCGGCGCGGCATCCCGTTTCGAGGATCGGATCTTTGCCTCAGCCCACCACGACGACCGTTGCTCCGATGGGAACACGCTCGAAGAGATCTTCGACGTGCTCGTTCACCATTCTGATACAGCCATTTGAGACAGCCTTTCCGATGGTCCATGGCTCGGTCGTGCCGTGAATGCGGTAAAGCGTGTCCTGGTCGTTGCGATAGAGATAGAGAGCCCGCGAACCCAGCGGGTTGTTGGGGCCGCCCGGCAATCCTTTCGCATAGCGCGCGTATTTCTTGGGATCGCGACGGATCATGTTGTCGGTCGGGCGCCAACTCGGCCATTTGGCTTTGCGTCCGACAATAGCCGAACCCTTGAATGTGAGCCCTGCCCTGCCGACGCCGATCCCATATCGACGAGCAAGTCCATTGCCTTCGATCAGGTACAGATATTTGTCGGACGGCACGACGACGATGGTCCCTGCGGGATAGTTGTATTGGGACGTCACCACCTGCGGCACGAAACGTGCTTCCAGGACGAACGTGGATTTCGGGTCGTTCGCCAGTGCCTGCCGTGACCCTGCCAGCAACGCGAGCACGCCAAGGAAGAACGTCCGCCGCGCCATCCCGGCAGGAGTCTGGCCACTGCGATCAGTTTTCATGGGTATCTTCCGTCTCGGGAGGGGTTAAACCGGGTTCAAGCTTTTCTACCTGCGCCATACCGAAAATCAGATTGCGATGTTTCATGTCAGGGTCCTTTCAGAAGGCCTGCAGCGGTGCGGGGGCGGACCGCTGGAGGGGCAACAATTCTGCTAGACGGACGCGCGGGCGCCGCCGCGCACGATGATCTTTGAGGGCGTTGCGACGCGGTCGTACAGGTCGATGATGTCCTGGTTCATCAGGCGGACGCAGCCGCTGGAAACCGCTTTTCCGATTGTCCAGTATTCCGGCGTGCCATGAAGGCGGTAGAGCGTATCTTCGCCATTCTGAAATATGTACAGCGCCCTCGCCCCCAGCGGATTGTCGATTCCGGGGGGCTGACCGCCGTTTTTTGCGCTCCACTTTTCAAGTTCGGGTTGCCGGGCGATCATTTCGGCTGGCGGCGTCCATGTCGGCCACCGCTGCTTCCATTGGACAACGCCGTCGCCGGACCACGTGAACCCCTGTCGGCCGAGGCCGACCCCATAACGCATGGCTTTGCCACCCGGCCTCACGAGATAAAGATAGTAGGATTGCGTGTCGACAACGACGGTCCCTGGACGTTCCCCGGTCGGGTCGTCGACGAGTTGCCTGTAAAAGCGCTTGTCGACCTTGGTGAGATCGACCGCCGGTATCGGAAAGTCCTCTTCCGGCATTGCCCGGTACATCAAAGCATAGGAGGAAACTTCGGCAGGCTTTTCAGGCGCAACCGGTTGGTCTCCGGTTGTAGAGCAGGCTGACAGGGCAACCCCACCGGTGGCCACCGCGCACATGCTGAAAAACTGTCGTCGGGTGTAGTGTTCAGATTCTTCTCTTGTGGTCACTGTTACGCTCGCAATAGGTCATGGGAAAATCCGGCGCTTGGCAGTCAAGCGAGTCCGGAAAGAGGGGGACGCCCTGTATCGCGCGAAGTCGGGAGGAGGTCCCGCTGATGCGACGAACAGGCGTTCTTGGCTCGAGACGCTATCGGGGCGGTGGGGAGATTAGAAAAACGAGCCCGGAAGGAACTGCGCGCGCGCTTTTCTCCGGCGATGAAAGAGTAGCCGGGTGCAGGGCCGGCACATGCCACTTCGCAAGCCAGTTGCAGCTGTCATGACACTTGGCGGCTGGGTCGGGTGACATCGATGCGTCATCGTCGGCCTGCGCCGCATCGCTCACCATGATCGACATGGTCTTGTCTGGCTCGCCAGCAGAGGCCATCGCCGGAAGAGCGGCATGAAGGCTGACGAAACATAGCAGCAGAAGGGCAAGCAACAGCCTCGCAATCGCGTCACTCTTCCGGCGAACGCAGTCGCCAAGCGCCGTGTCGGGATCCCCGACAGGCGCAAGCGCCGCAAATTCCCCCATCCTGACGGTCGTGAGTATCATTCAAACCATGCTAGCCGCCGCTGCCTTCCCGGCAGTGAGTCCCTAAAGTCCCGTATCATAGTTAAGATGACGTTTCCGCCCACAAATTCGCGAGCGGCAAAGAACCGCAGATCGACATCAGCCTCGTTCAGGCAGCCTGTACCAGGAATATGCGATTTGGCGTTGCTAAAGTACCTTTCCCGGATTGAGGATGCCCGCCGGGTCGAGTGCGTGCCTGATCGCGCGCATGGCCGCCAGTTCGGCCGCGCTCCGGCTGTGGCCCAGCCAGTCGCGCTTCAGTGTCCCGATCCCATGCTCGGCCGAGATCACGCCGCCCGCTTCGCGGACGAGATCGTAGGCGATGCGGTCGACCGTATGCAGATCGTCGTGAGCATAGCCCGGCACCTGCACCATGATATGAAGATTGCTGTCGCCGATATGGCCGAAGAAGAGGGCACGGGCCGAGGGCAGCGCGGCCGCAATGGCCTCGCGGCAGGCGCGAGCATAGGTGTCTGCCTTTGCGATCGGCAGGCTTACGTCGAAATTCATGATGTCCGGCAGGTGCGCCTCCGGCAAAGCCACCTCGCGCACATCCCAGAACCGCCGGGCATCCGCCCGCGACTGCGCGATCAGCGCATCCGTGATGACCCCGCCCTCCAGCGCCGCCTCCAGCAGCGGAACCAGCCCGTCGCCTTCCGTTTCGATGATCACGGCGAAAGGCGGAATCTCGTTGAAGAGCCTGCGTCCTCCGCACACGTCGAAAAAATCCGCCCACATCGCCTCGAAGGCCGACAGCGTCACCTGCCTGCGAGCCATGTCCATGAGCCTGAGCACCGCGTCATAGCTGTCGAGCGTGCAGATCGCCGTCTCGATCTCGGCCGGCAGCGGGTGCAGCCGCAGCACCGCGCGCGTGATCACGCCGAGCGTCCCCTCCGACCCGGCGAACAGGTTGCGCAAATCGTAGCCGGTATTGTCCTTTTGCATGCGCGACAGATGCGACAGTACCGCACCTCCGGCCTGCACCACCTCGAGGCCGAGCAGGTTTTCGCGCACGGTCCCGTGCCGGATCACGCGCAAGCCCCCGGCATTGGTGGCGATGTTGCCGCCGATCTGGCAGGAACCGCGCGCTCCGAGATCGATCGGCAGCAGGAAGCCCGCTTCCTCAGCCGCGTTCTGCGCCGTCTCCAGCACGGTCCCGGCGCGCACGACCATCGCGCCGGCGACGGTATCGATCTCCTCCACGCCTTGGAACCGAGACAACGATAGCGCGATGTCGCCGGGCCGGCAGTTCGCGCCCCCGGCAAGCCCCGTCATCCCACCCTGCGGCACGACCGGCTGACCGTGCCGATGGCAGATTTCCAGCGCCTTCGAAATGTCCGCGACCGAACCCGGCCTTAACAGGGCGAGCGGCAGGTGACGACCGGTGCCGCTCGCATCCGAGCGGTGCGCTTCCAGCGCATCGCCTGTCAGACAGGCATCGGGGCCGAGTGCGGCATAAAGATCTGAAAGGGCGTCCATCGAGGCGAATTTCCGTTCTGTTGAAGCGGCTATTGGCGTGGAAGCCTGAATCCGCCGGATTGGTACCTTGGCGAAAAGCACCTATATCTTGGGAAACGCAACCGAGGATTTTCACGATGAGCATCGACACCGAGCGCGCAGTCCTTGCAGGCGGCTGTTTCTGGGGAATGCAGGATCTGATCCGTCGCCTGCCCGGCGTGGTCTCCACCAGCGTCGGCTATACGGGCGGCGACGTGCCCAACGCCACATACCGCAACCACGGCAGTCATGCCGAGGGTATCGAGATTTTCTTCGATCCCTCGAAAACCAGCTACCGCGATATCCTGGAGTTCTTCTTCCAGATCCATGATCCAAGCACGAAGAACCGCCAGGGCAATGACATCGGAACCAGCTATCGTTCGGCGATCTACTACCTCAACGACGAGCAGAAGCAGGTCGCCGAGGACACCATTGCCGACGTCAACGCCTCCGGCTTGTGGCCCGGCAAGGTCGTGACCGAACTGGTCCCGGCAGGCGATTTCTGGCAGGCAGAGCCCGAGCACCAGGATTATCTGGAGCGTTATCCGAACGGATACACCTGCCACTTCCCGCGGCCCAACTGGAAGCTGCCGAAGCGATCGGAATTGCTCCGCGCCGGCTGACGACGCCAAGCCTTCAGGCGGCGACCAGATGGCCGCCGCCGACATCGCTTAGAGTAACGCGATTAGGCTCCTCGCCGACCCGTCTCACGGCGCTCGGTATCTCCCGGTCGAGGCGCGCGAACTGCGCCCGCCGATGTGCCGGGTCGGGCACAGGCACGGCGTCGATCAACCGCTTCGTGTAGGGATGGCGCGGATCGAAGAACACCTGGTCACGCGTGCCTATCTCCACGATCTGCCCGAGATACATCACCGCCACCCGGTCGGAGATGTTCTCCACCACCGCCATGTCGTGCGAGATGAACAGGTAGGCGATGCCGAACTCGCGCTGCAAATCCTTCAGCAGCCTCAGCACGCGCGCCTGCACCGAAACGTCGAGCGCCGAGACGCTCTCGTCGGCGATGATGAGCTTCGGGTTCAGCGCCAGCGCGCGGGCGATACAGATTCGCTGGCGTTGGCCACCGGAAAATTCGTGCGGGTAGCGATCCATCTGGCCAGCCGACAGCCCAACGCGCTCGAACAGGTCCGCAACGCGCTCGCGTCGCTCTGTCCTGTCGCCGATCGCGTGGACCACAAGCGGCTCTTCGACAAGGTCCCCGACGCGCATGCGCGGGTCGAGCGACGCGTACGGATCCTGGAAGATCATCTGGACATCGCGACGGACGGCGTTGCGATCAGTCCTCGAAAGCCCCGACAGGTTTCGCCCTTCGACGACGATGTCGCCCGCGTAGGGCACAAGTCCCGCAATCGCCTTCGCAGTGGTCGACTTCCCGCAGCCGGATTCGCCGACAAGCGACAACGTCTCGTTGCGCGCGATCTGGAACGACACGTTCTCCACGGCGTGCACCCGTCGATCAACCCGGCCGAAAAACCCGCCATGCAGGTCGAAACGCACCTTCAGGTCGCTCACCGACGCGACCGGGTTTGAAATCGCCCCGCCAGCCTCTGCCTCGAACAATGCCGGCGCAGCCACTCCAGCCTCGCGCCGCATCCTAGGCACGGCAGCCAGAAGCTCGCGCGTATAGTCGGTCTTCGGCCGCGAGAAGATGTCGGCGACATCCCCCTGCTCGACCATCGCCCCGTTGCGCATCACGATGACACGATCGGCCATCTCCGCCACCACGCCCATGTCATGGGTGATCAGGATGAGCGCCGTGCCGGTGTCGCGCTGCAGGTCGCGCAGCAGTTCGAGCACCTCGCCCTGAACCGTCACGTCGAGCGCGGTCGTCGGCTCGTCGGCGATCAGCACGTCAGGTTTCAGCGCCAGAGCCATGGCGATCATAACGCGCTGGCGCATGCCGCCCGAAAGCTCGTGCGGATACTGGGTGAGTCGCCTTTCCGCCTCCGGGATACGCACCGCCTGCAGCGCCTCGATGGCGCGTTGGCGCACCTGCCCGCGCGATAATGCGGTATGCACCTCGATCGCCTCGGTCAGTTGCCGCCCTATCGACAGAACCGGGTTCAGCGAGGTCATCGGCTCCTGGAAGATCATGGCGACGCGGTCGCCCCTGATGCGGCACATGCGGCTTTCGGACAGCCGCGTCAGTTCTATATCGCCAAGCCGGACCGAGCCGGCCGAAATCCGTGCCGCCGGCTGAGGCAGCAGGCCCATGACGGCCAGCGAAGTCATCGACTTCCCCGAACCGGATTCGCCGGCAATACAAAGCGTCTCGCCGCGCGACAGCGAAAACGAGAGGTCGGAGACGACCTCCCGCTCCCCATCGTCGCCGCGCACCGTGACGGACAGGTGCGCAACGTCGAGGACCGGCGTCGCTGTTCCGACCGCCGGTCTTCTGTTCGTCGCGCTCGCCTCCATCGCGCCTGTTTCCGGCGCAACGCTCATTCGAAGACGACGCGCGGGAAGTAGAACGACACCACCCAGTTCGGCATGTCGACGATCTCGCTGATCCTGAGATCACCGCAGACCGAACAGAGCATGTAGGCCTCCACCGGATCAAGGCCATACTGGCCCGCCAGCAGGTCTACCATCTGCGAGACCGCGCCCTTTGCGCCGGTCATCAGGTCGGGGCCGACGCCCGTGGTCACCTCGTAGCCCTTGGCGTCGAGATGGCGCGTCACCGGCCCCGGTGTCGTGAAGCGCGGCATCTTCAGCCGCGCATCCTTGACCAGGTCGATCTTCAGCACGGTGTTCATCTGGCTTTCGATCGCCGTGCCGCATACCTCTCCATCACCTTGCGCGGCATGGGTATCGCCGACCGAAAACAGCGCGCCCTGCACTTCGACCGGAAGATAGAGCACGGTCCCCGCCGCAAGGTCGCGGATGTCGAGGTTTCCGCCCATGCGCCGAGGCGGCACCACCGAATGCAGCCCGGGCTCGGCCGGTGCATTGCCGATCGTGCCCGCGAACGGCTTCAGCGGCACCCTCGCGTTTTTTCCGTACAGAGCCGGCTCCAGCGACGTGTCGTATTTCCAGAGATTGAGGGCCGGCTCTTTGAAGTCGTCGGCCAGCAGCCCGAAGCCCGGGATGTTCGCCGTCCAGCCAAAGCCGGACGGTTTGAACGCTTCGATGGTGATCTTCAACGCGTCGCCCGGCTCGGCCCCATCCACATGGATGGGGCCGGTAACCGGATTGACCTTGCTGAAGTCGAGCGCCGGGACATCCGCCACGGTGCTGGCGGGCGTGAACTGCCCGCCAGACGAATCCAGGCACTCGAACTCGATGGTTGACCCCGGCGCCACTCTCTCGGCCGGAACGAAACTGTTGTCCCAGCCGAAATGATGATGGCGTCCGTGGATCGTGTAGTCGCAGTTATTGCACATCGGTCACATACACATAGTCGTAGTTGATCGGAATATGGACCGGATCGACATAGAGCTTGTCGGCGCCGGCCATGCGTGGCGAACGCATCGTGAAGCGCTGCTCGTTGAAGACCGGAACCCACGGCGCGTCTTCCATGATCTTCTCATAGATTCCGCTCCACATCTTGTAGCGCTCTTCAGCCTTGGCGGGATCGACGATCGAGTCGGCTTCCGCCGCCTTCTTGTCGAGGTCCTCGTTGCAGTACCACGACCAGTTCCAGCCGCCTGGCACCGCGCCACCGCAGCCGAGGATCGGGCCGTAGAAGTTGGAC
Source organism: Mesorhizobium sp. (assembly GCF_016793485.1). Lineage (GTDB taxonomy): Bacteria > Pseudomonadota > Alphaproteobacteria > Rhizobiales > Rhizobiaceae > Mesorhizobium_K. Next base: position 76,978 of record NZ_JAEULZ010000033.1, read on the forward strand.
GGATCGGGGAAGTCCGCGATCCAGCCCATGCCACCCGACCAGATCATCGGCGCGCCTTCCTTCTCGCCACCCGCCGCGATCACATTGGCCTGCGCCAGCGACTGAATGTTGGCCTTGACGCCGATCGCCGCGAGATCCTGCTGGATCGCCTGCGCGATACGCGGATTGGGGTCCGTGTTCATCGCGAACAGCTCGGTCTCGAAGCCCTCGGGGAAGCCGGCCTCGGCCAGCAGCGCCTTCGCGGCCGCGGGATCATACGCATAGCCCTTGTAATCCTTGGAGTAGCCGGGCATCGACGGAGGCAGCGGCTGGTTGGCCGGCACCGCGCGGTTGTTGATGAGCTGGACGACGCGGTCCTTGTTGATCGCCATGTTCATCGCCTGGCGCACCTTGACGTTGTCGAATGGCGCGACGTTGGTGTTCATGGTGATGTAGCCGGTGTGGAGCTGTCCGCCCTCGACCACGCGTTCCTTCTGCGCCGGATCGGCCATCACTTCCTGGAACTTGGCCGGCGGAATGCCGTCGCCGGGCACGTCGACCTCGCCCTTCTGCAGGCGCAGCAGCGCTACGACCGGCTCCTGCCCGACCTCGAAGGTGATCTTGTCGAGATAGGGAAGGCCCTTGTTCCAGTAGTCGGCGTTCTTCTCGAACACGAGCCGCTGGCCGAGCGTCCATTCCGCGAGCTTGTAGGCGCCGGTCCCGACCGGGTTCTTGCCGAAGTCCGCGCCGTACTTTTCGACCTCTTCCTTCGGCACGACATGGGCAAAATTGAGCGCCATGACATGCAGGAAGGTCGCGTCCGGACGCGAAAGCTCGATCTTGATGGTCGAGGGATCGACGACAGTCACGCCCGAAAGGCTGGTGGCGCTGCCGCCGGTGACTTCATCAAAACCCTTGATCGAGGCAAAGAAGCCCGCGCCCGGCGATTGCGTCTTCGGATCGACAACGCGGTCGAGCGTGTACTTCACGTCCTCGGCGGTCATCTCGCGTCCGTTGTGGAACTTCACGCCCGGACGCAGCTTGAAGGTAAACACCGTTCCGTCAGGCGAAATCTCGTAGCTCTCGGCAAGCTCTGGGCGCAGCGTCGTCGTACCCGGCTCGTAATCCATCAGCCCGTCGAACAGGCTCTTGATCATCGACCAGTTCTGCCAGTCGTAGCCGATCGCCGGATCGAGCGTGGACACGTCGTCCTTGTAGGTGATGACGATATCGCCACCGGGCTTTGCGTTGGGATCGCGCTCCTCCGCACTCGCCGGAGCAAATCCGAGCATGAGGGCAAGCGCCGTGGCTGCCACCGTTGTCGTCAGGTATCTCTTCATTTTCACTGTTCCCTTTCTTCTTCGTTGGATGCTTCACAAGTTCAGCGCAGCTTGATGCGCGGATCGATGAATGGCGCGACGATGTCGGCGAGCAGGTTGCCCAGCACGATCGCGCATGCCGAAACCAGCGTGACGCCCATGATGATCGGGATGTCGACGCGCTGGATCGCCTGCCAGGCGAGCTGGCCGATGCCCGGCCACCCGAACACGCTCTCGACGACGACGATGCCGCCCATGAAAATCCCGATATCGATCCCGATCATCGCGACGACGGGCAGGATGGCGTTCGGGAAGGCGTGCCGCAGCAGGATCGTGCCCCGCTGCAGCCCTTTGGCGCGCGCCGTGCGGATGTAGTCCTGGCGCAGCACGTCGATCATCGACGAGCGCATCATGCGAGCGTACCAGCCGGCGCCGAGGATGCCGAGCGTCAGCGACGGCAGCACAAGATGCCGCCACGTTCCGTAGCCGCCGATCGGGAACCAGCCGAGCTGGACGGCGAAGACGTAGAGCAGCAGCAGCCCGACCACGAACTGCGGCGCCGACACGCCGACGAACGACGTGACCATCAGCGTCTGGTCCGTCACGCTGCCGCGCTTGACGGCCGCGACGAGCCCCATGCTCAGCCCGATCGCCAGTTCGCAGATGATCGCGCCGACCATCAGGAGAAGACTCGCCGGCAGCCGCGCGACGATCAGCTCGCTGACCTCCGAGCGCTGGATGTAGGAGCGCCCGAAATCGCCGCTCAGCAGGTTCGTCAGGTAGCGCCAGTACTGGATAAAGAAGGGCTGATCGAGGCCGAGTTGCTGGCGTATGTTCTCGACCGTCTGCGGCGTCGCGCTGCGCCCGGCGATCTGGCGCACCGGATCGGCCGGCAGCAAATAAAGCAGCGCGAAGGTGATGATCGAGACGCCAAGCAGGATCAGCGCGGACTGGATCAGGCGGCGGATGATGTACGCGATCATGACGCCCCCCGCTGTGTCGGGTCGAGGATGTCGCGCAGCGCATCGCCGACGAGGTTGAAGGCGAGCGCCAGCGCGAGGATGGCCGCGCCCGGGAAGAACACCAGCCACGGCGCAACCTGGAAGTAGGTCTGGTTCTCGAAGATGATGTTGCCCCATGAAGCCGTCGGCGGCTGCACGCCGATGCCGAGATAGGACAACGTCGCCTCGAGAAGCACGGTGGTCGAGATGCCGAGCGTGCCCCACACGATCAGCGTCGGCAGCAGATGCGGCAGGATATGGCGAAACAGGATTCGCGGCGTGCTGGCTCCGATCGTCCGTTCGGCGTCGATGAACTCGCGCTCAGCCAGCGAACTCGTCTCCGTGTAGATGATGCGCGCGGTCTGCACCCAGTTCACAAGCGCGATCACCAGCGCGACGATCCACAGGCTCGGCTGCAGGATGGCCGCCAGGCAGATCGCCAGCAGCAGCGCCGGAAAGGCCATCATCAGGTCGGTGAACCGCATCAGCGCGCTGCCGATCCAGCCGCGGAAATAGCCGGCCGTGACGCCTACCAGCGCGCCGATCAGCAGGGCAGCGCCATTCGCCACGATGCCGATGATCAGCGACGTCCTCGCGCCGTAGAGGACACGGGTCGCGAGGTCGCGTCCGAGCAGGTCGGTTCCCAGCCAGAATTGTCCGCTCGGCGGCAGAGGCGCGCCTTCCAGCGTCAGGCCGTCGAACATCTGTTCGTTCGGGTCGTAAGGCGTCAGCCACGGCGCGAACACCGCGCCCGCAACCACCAGCGCGATGATGACCAGCCCCAGCACCGCCAGCCGCCGGCGCAGCAACCGTGGCCAGACCCCGCTACGGGCCCGGACCGGCAGGACGGGTGCGGATATCTCAGGCGTGATCGGAGTGCTCATCGCCCTCATCCGTCATCGCCACGATGCGCCGCGCCGCCTCTTCCATGCTGACCTGCCAGCTCATTGCCAGGGAGCGAAGCTGCGCATATGCCCTATCATCTGTAGCGCCCTGCGCTGCGAGCGCCGTCACCGCGCGCACGATCGTCTGCCGCTCGGCGACGCGGGCGCGCAGCGCCACGATCTCGTCGGCCAGGCTGCGCCGTTCCTCGAATGACTGCCGCGCGATCAGAAGCGCCGAATAGACGCCGGAGTTGCCGACCGGCTTCAGCAGTTGCGCATCCGCCTTCTGCGACAGCGCCCATTCGATTCGGCCCGGAGCCTCCGAGCCGATCAGCGCGATGGTCGGCATGGGAGCTTCGCCGGGCGCCCAGGGAAACTGCTCGTCAAAACCAAGGTCCGCGTCGAAGAAAACGAAATCTGCCCCCAGCGCCTCGGCCGGCAATTCCGGCCAGCAATCCACCGCATCCAGCCCGATCGCCGCCAGTTGGCGCAGGATCGCCGCACCCGTCGCATGCGGACGGTGCAGCACGAACGCACGCGCGCCACCGAGATTGGGGATGCGTGTCGCGCGGCTCACGACACCACCTTCAGGCGCGGCCGGCCAAAAGTCTCGGTGCGATCATAGCGCGAAAGGTAGGGATCGGGTGCGACGGCCTCGGTCCTCTGGACAACCTCGAAACCCTCGCCGGAGACGCGGCCGATCTCGACCGGCACTGTCGCATGCTGTGTGCGCGGATCGATCGCGATCCTCCCGAAGGGCGTGTCGAACTGCTCACGCGCAAAGATTGCCGGCAACTCGGCGAATGTCGCTTCCGGATTGATAGCGAGCACCCTCGCCAGCACCTGCACGGCCGCATAATTGGAAGCGGCAAGCGACGACCCGATCATGCCGCTCGTCCCCTCAGCATCAGCCCGGCGAAAATAAGGGCCTGCCGAAAGGTGGCCCTGCGCGAACGCGCCGATGACGGGCAACTCCGCTTCGGTAAGATTGCACGACAGGATCGGACATTGCTCGGGCCCGAAGCGTTCGTCCCTGCTGGCCAGTTCGGCATAGGCCTTGATGAAGGCATAGCTCGACGGCCCGATCAGATTGTTCAGGATGAAGGACGGTCGCGTCGCCTCGATCTCGGCGATCATGTGGGAAACGTCGGTTTCACCCAGACGCAGATAGCGTTCGCCGAGAACATCGCCACGCGCGTCCGCGATCAGGTCGCGCGCCACGCGGTTGGTTTCCCAGCCCCAAATGTAGTTCGACCCCACCAGATACCCGTTCGCCCCGAACTTCGGCACGACGTAGCCCAGCAACGGCACCAGATGCTGGTTCGGGCAGGCATGCATATAGACGACATGCTCGTTCGCCTCGAACCCCTCATAGGGCGATGCGTACCAGAGCGTGCCCCCGGTTTTTTCGAGAACAGGGATGACTTCCTTGCGGCTCCACGAGGTCACGCAGCCGATGATATGCCGCGCCTTGCTGTTGGCCAGGATGTCGGCGCAGCCGGTCGCATAATTGTCGACATTGCCGGCAGGGTCGTACTCGACGGGCACGAAGGCGATCGGCATCTGCGGATCGGCGTTTACGTCGGCGATCGCCGCCAGCACGCCGGCGCGGCTGGCCTCGGAGACGACGGGATAGGTGCCAGATCGCGAATAAAGGACACCGATCTCGACCTGGCGCTTCATCTGCTCTCCAAAACGAAAAAGCCCCGCCGCCAGCACCGGAAAGGCGAGGCATGCGAGGCACATTTGCCGTCCGGCGCACGGTGCCGGTATTTCAGTCTAGCCTAGCGGCCGGTTCAGCCGAGTCAAGCCGGGTTCTGCGCAAAAGATCGGCGGGCATCGATCAAGCACATTTTTTGCACAACGGACGCAGTTGATCGGCACGCACTGAGCGAGGGAGGCATCAAATCATATAGGATATAGGATTGCCCCGATTGCCCCTTCGCGATACATTTTTCTTTGAAGGGGACAATATGAACAGCGTGCTGCCGTCCGATCTTTTGAGCGACGCCCGCCAGTCGGCCGGGCTGAAGGCTATCAACCGGCACGGCCTCGCGGAGGAGGCCTACGAGGCGATCTTCGCCCAGTTGATGGCGCTCAAGATCGCACCGGGCTCGCGCATCACCGTCGACAACCTCGCCCGTGAGCTAAACGTCTCGCAGACACCGATCCGCGAAGCGCTGGGTCGGCTCGAAGGCGAAGGCCTCGTGGTGAAGACTCACCTCATCGGCTACAGCGCCGCACCCCAGATCGCGCGCCGCCGTTTCGACGAGCTCTACGACCTGCGCCTGCAGCTCGAGCCTGAGGCTGCGCAGCGCGCGGCGCGTACGATGGACGCCCCGCGGCTCGCGGTGTTGCGGGAGGTTGCTGGCGTCATGTCTCGTCGAAGCGGCGACGAGCAGTATCGATATTCTACCTTCGCACGCTTCGACGCGATCTTCCACGACCGCATCCTCGAATTTGGCGGCAACGAACTGATCCGCCAGACGCTGGCGCACCAGCACACTCACTTCCACATCTTCCGCCTTATGTTTCACTCCCGCGTGACAGAGGAGGCGCTCGACGAGCACGAGGCGCTGCTCGTGACGTTCGAGGCTGGAGATGCCAAGGCTGCGAAACGGGCGATGCGCGACCACATCGAGCGGTCGCGTGACAGATTGCTGCCGGCATTCGAATGACCGATGCCGGGTAGACCAGAGCAAGAATGGCTGTCGGATGAGCCGGCGGCTCTGGGAGCAAAATCCGGGGCGAACCCCGAACAACGGAGGAACTGAAATGGCTGGCAAGAAAATCCTGATGCTGACAGGCGAATTCACCGAGGAATACGAGATCTTCGTGTTCCAGCAGGGCATGGAGGCAGTCGGCCACACCGTGCATGTGATCTGCCCCGACAAGAAGGCGGGCGAAAAGATCCAGACGTCGCTGCACGACTTCGAGGGCCACCAGACCTACATCGAGCGCTACGGCCATTTCGCCGACATCAACAAGACCTTCTCGGAAGCGGAAAAGCAGCTCGACCAGTACGACGCGGTATATTGCGCCGGCGGCCGCGGCCCGGAATATATCCGCACGGACAAGCGCATCCAGGCGATCGTCAAGCACTTCCATGACACCAAGAAGCCGATCTTCACGATCTGCCATGGCGTGCAGATTCTCGTCGCCGTCGACGGTGTCGTGCGCGGCAAGAAGGTCGCCGCGCTCGGCGCATGCGAGCCGGAAGTAAAGCTCGCCGGCGGCACCTACATCGACGTCAAGCCGACCGAAGCCTATGTCGACGGCACCATGGTTTCAGCCAAGGGCTGGACGGGCCTCGCCGCCTTCATGCGCGAATGCCTGAAGGTGCTCGGCACCGAAATCCGCCACGGCGCTGTAAAGGGCAGCGAGAAGGCCGCCGCCTGATCGCATCGACGGACACAAAAAAGGCCGCCGGGCACAAGCCTGGCGGCTTTTCTTTGCCCGGTCGACTTTACTGAAGCTGCGGCTTCTTCAGGAAACTGTCACGGTCAGCGGTCTTGATCCGCAGCCACGTCTCGCGCCCGTCGCGCACCACGCGCATCGGCACTTCCGCGCCAGCCGGCCCGCTCGCCCAAAGCTTGCGATAGAAGTCACTCAGTCCCTCGACCTCGCCGTCGCGCACGTCGGAGATGATGTCGCCCTGCTTCAGGCCAGCACGCGCGGCGGGGCCGCCTTCCGACACGCTCATGACGATCACCTCGCCATTGCTTTCCGCCGAGAACGCGCCCAGCCACGGCCGCGCAGGCTTGTTGACGCGGCCCCGGCTGACCAGATCATCCAGGATCGGCGGCAGAAGGTCGATCGGCACGATCATGTTGATATCGGAAACCTCTTCGCCACGAGCCATCTGCAAGCGCAGCGACCCGACGCCGAGCAGGCTGCCGTCGAGTCCAATCAGCGCCGCCCCGCCCCATGACTGATGCGCCGGCGAGGTGAAGATCGCGTCTTCCAGAAGGTATTCCCAGTAACCTGCGAATTCCTGCCGGGCGACGATCGTCGTCTCGACGAAATCGCCGCGCCCGTCGGCCAGGATAGCCTCGTCGCCAACCTGCACAGCGGAAGCCTTGCCCAATTCCACGGCGGGAAGGTCAAGCGCTCCAAGCGCCTGCACGAGGCCAAACCCGGTTTCCTGGTCGTAGGAAAGCGGGTGCGCGGGCACCACCTTGCCGTCGTGCCGGGTCAGCCAGACTTCCTCGGCCTCGGTGATCAGGTAGCCGATCGTGAGCACCAGCCCATTGTCGCGGATGACGATGCCGCTTCCCTCGCGCTGGTTGCCGAGCGTACCTGCGGTGAAAGCATCGTCGGGTACGGAACTGCGCACGGCCACGACGGACTGCAAGGTCTTTTCGAATGTCATACCTTCATCCTGATACATGCCGGCCGAAGGCTCAACCCATGGCGGCCGGAATTTGCGGTATGAACTATAGCTAGGAAATCTGCGCGCGATCGCAAGCCGATCGTGTTCCGGCGGCCGATTCGGCGGCAGTGGAAAAGGGCTTAAACAGCGATGGAATGGCGCTGTTCATTCCGTCTGAGAAAGGCGTCAAACCGCGCCGCAATGGCCCGCACGAACGGCCGTCCACGCTCGGTAACGCGGAAATCGTCTCCGTCCCAGCTTACGAGGTGGTCAGGGTCGTTTTTCGCAACCCGCACGGCCTCGGCCAACAGGGGCGACGCCTGCCCAGGGAAGCGCTGCCCAAGCTTCACTGCGGAAAACCCGAAGCCGCACATGATCTGCTCGATCAGCCATGCGGTCGCCTTGTCGGCTTCGTCCAGCCGGTAGCCCCGCGCTGCGGGCAACCGTCCGGCAAGCGCGGCACGGCTGTATTCGGCGGTTGCGGCGATGTTCTGCACATAGCCCTGCGGCAGGCGGCCGATCGACGACGCACCGAGGCCGATCAGCATGTCTGCGCCGTCGGTCGTGTAGCCCTGGAAATTCCGGCGCAGGCTGCCGTCGTGAAGCGCCCGCGCCATGCCGTCCTCCGGCAGGGCGAAATGGTCGAGGCCGATGGCGACGTAGCCCGCCTCTTCCAGCATCGCGGCGCCCAGTCTCGCCTGCGCGAACCGCTCATGGCCGTCCGGCAGCCGCGTATCGTCGATCAGCCGCTGGTGTTTCTTCATCCATGGCACATGCGCATAGCCGAACAGCGCAACACGATCCGGCCTCAGCGAGATCACCTGGTCGAGCGTCGCCGCCAGTGTGTCGGGCGTCTGGTGCGGCAGGCCATAGAGCACGTCGAGATTTACGGAGCCGACGCCTCGCGCCCGGAAGCCGGCGACGGCGTCACCAGTCGCCGCGAAGCTTTGCTGGCGGTTGATGACCCGCTGGACGGTCTCGTCGAAATCCTGCACGCCGAAGCTGGCGCGGGTCACCCCAAACCGTCCCCATGCGTCGAGCTTTTCCGAGGTGATATCGTTCGGATCGACTTCGAGGCTGATCTCGCAGTCATCGGCAAACTTGAATGCCCGTCGCAGCGCGGCACCCAGTCGGTCAATATCTTCCGCCCGCAGCATTGTGGGCGAACCGCCGCCGAGATGCACGGCCTTGACCCTCCGCTCCCCAAGCAGTCCGCCGAGCGTGTCTATCTCCGCATGCAGCGCCTCGAGATAAGCCGATATCGGACCGTAGCGCAGCACCTGCCTGGTATGGCAGGCGCAGAACCAGCAGAGACGGTCGCAGAAGGGAATATGCAGGTAGAGCGACAGCGACGCATCCTCTGGGCTTTCCGAAAGCCACGCCCCATAGGTCTCGGCATCAATGCCGTCATGGAAGTGCGGCGCTGTCGGGTAGCTCGTGTAACGCGGCACAGGAGCGGAATGACGCTCGACAAGGCCGCGATCGATCTCGGTCGTAATCATGCTTGCCGTTTTCGCACGAGGCAGGCGAGCCGCCTTGATCTCGGTCAAAGATCGCCTTTGACCGAGATCATCCGATCGCAGGCGCGGCACTTTGACCATGCGTCAATAGTGTCTATGGATATGTCCGTGAATTTGTCCCACCTCGAAATTGGTATCGTGGACGGGATTCATGGACGCCTCGCGCAAGGACATCCACAATTCGGACATCCCCGTGCTCTGTCAGAGCTGCGAGGCGCGGCACAAAGGCATGTGCGGCGTCCTCGACTCCGTTCAGTTGACTGCGCTGGCGCGCAGCACCCGCATGATCAGGTATGAGGCTGGAGCCGAACTCGCGGCCGAATCCATGCCGGTCGAATCCTACGCCAACGTCATGCACGGCGTGGTCAAGCTCTCCAAGGTGCTGGAGGACGGACGCCAGCAGATCGTCGGCCTGCAGTTCGCGCCGGATTTCCTGGGCCGCCTGTTCAGCAAGGAAAACGCCGTGACGGCCGAGGCTGCGTCCGACGTCGATCTTTGCCGCGTGCCGAAGCCGGCGCTGGAGCGGCTGGTCGCCGAAAATCCCGCGCTCGAGCATCGCCTGATGGAGCAGACCCTGCGCGAACTCGACGACGCCCGCGAATGGATGGTGACGCTCGGTCGCAAGACGGCTGCGGAGAAGGTGGCGAGCTTCCTCTATCTCATCGCCACGCAACTCGACCCGGCTGCGACAGGCGGGCGGCGCGTCTTCGATCTGCCGCTGACGCGCACCGACATTGCCGATTTCCTCGGCCTCACAATCGAAACGGTATCGCGCCAGCTTTCCAAGCTCCGCGCCGATCGGGTCGTCATCATCATCGGAATCCGCCACGTCGAGATTCCGGATCTCGCGGCGCTCAAGAGGCGTTGCGGTTGAGGCGTCCTGGTTCGGTCTTGCGAAGCGCAAGTTCCATCAGCGGCGACAGCATCTCGCGCTCGAAGGCGATATGCCGCCTGACGCTCTCGAAGAAGCCGCGCAGCATGTAGCCGGCCGCCTCGGGGGTCATGCTCGGCTCGCCGCGTCCAATGGACAACAGCGAGTCGTGCAATTCCTCGGCGAAGCACATGTCCTCGAAGTGCTCCCAACGCAGGCGTTCGATCGTCGATTCGATGTCCGGCAGCGTGGTCGACAGCGTCTTGACCGCCGCGAACAGGACACGCTCCTCCACCTCGTGCGCAGCGGCCACCGTCGGACACACCGCGCGCGCCAGATGCAGGCAGAGCTGCCGATTCACATTGCCGGGCAACCCGTCGGCGATCGTTTCCAAATCGTCGCAAAGCGCCAACTGGCGCGCATGGCTTTGCGAAATCAGGGCAAGTTTGTCCTCGGACACCAACGCGGTCATTGTTTCTCCTCCAGCCTGCCGCCCTTCAGCGCCAGCACTCGCATGGTTGATCCGCCTGGCAGGTCCGCATGGGTGACGAGGACGACGGTGCGCCCCGCCAACGATCTTTCCATATCCCTCAGGAAAGCGCATTCCGTCTCGCGGTCGAGGCCGCTCGTCGGCTCGTCGAGAAGCACGATCCGGGCGGGCGACAGCACGGTTCGTGCCAGGCAGAGACGTCGCGCCTGGCCGGCCGAAAGCGTACGTCCGGTCTCGCCGAGCACCGTGTCGAGTCCATGCGGCAATCCCCGCACGAAGTCCGCCAGCTTGGCCGCCTCCAGTGCCTGCCACAGCTTGCGGTCGTCTGCCGACGGATCGCCGATCAGCAGGTTGCCGTGCACGCTGTCGAGGAAGACGGGCGCATTCTGCTCCAGCAGCGCGACACTGCGGTGCAGATCCGCCAGCGGCAGAGTGCGCAGATCCTCGCCGCCGATCCTCACTACGCCGCCACGCGGATCGTAGAGCCGCAGCAGAAGCTGCAGAATCGTCGACTTGCCGGACCCGCTTGGCCCACGGATGGCAACGTGCTCGCCTTCCGCGACGGCGAGGTCGCAGTCAGACAGCACATCGGCGTCGCCATAACCGAAACTGACGCCGTCGAAGGCGATGTCGAAACGCCCGGGCATCTGCGTCGGCCGTGCCGGCTCTGCGATACGCGCCGCCGCCGCCTCGATGTCCCGCAAGCGCCTTGCCGCCGCAGCGGAGGCGGAGAATCGCGCCAGATTGCGCGACAGCATCGCCGGCGCCTCGAAACTGCCGATGATGGCAAGCAGCAGCCCAGCGAGCATCGGACCGCCGATCGTGCCCCGTCCGTGAGCATCGAGCCCGATCCACAGCACAGTGACGAACGCGGTCGCGCCGCACACCTGGACCAGCGCCTGCGCCGCCGCCGAACGCCGCGCCATCGCGCGCTTCGAGGCGGCCAGCCTGCCGGCGGCGCCATCGAAATTCCGCAGCGCTTCGTCTGTCAAGCCGAAAGCGACGAGGTCGGCATGCCCGCTGACGCCGTCGAGTACCGCCCCCCTCAGATCCGATGCCTGCTCCACCATCGCCTGCCCGGCGCGGCGAGTGGAGCGGATGAGGAACCAAGGAACCACAAACATCGAAACCGCGAAGACTGCCGCATAGTAAGGCGCGGCGTCCGGCACCAGCAGGAGCACTGCAAGCGTCATCGCGCAGCCGGCCGCAAAAGTGCCCAGCAGTGGAATCACTGCCGACAGGAAAGCCGTATTCAGCGCATCGACATCGGCCGTCAGGCGGCTGACCAGGTCGCCCTGCCTTGCGCTGAAGCTCAGCGGCAGTTTGGGAAACAGCGTCGCAAACAGCCAGCCGCGCAGCGCCGAGAGCATCCGCAGCGTCGCATCGTGCCCGGCCAGCCGCTCGCCGTAGCGTGACAGGATGCGGATCATCGACAGGCCGCGCACCAGCGACGACGGCACGAACAGGTTAAACGCGGCGCCCGACGCTGCAAGCGCTGCGGCGGTGATGAACCAACCGGAGACGCCGAGCAGCCAGATCCCGGCGAAGATCGCTGTCAGCGCGAGCATCAGCGTCAGCGTCAGGCGCGCCTTCTGCCCCGACAACAGCCAGCGGAAATGCAGGAGCGCGCTCATGCCACATCTCCCGATTGGACGGCCCGATCCTTGCGCCCGTCGAGGACGGGCAGGAGCTGTCCCCCGGCCACGCGCAGCGATCGTCCCATCCGCGACGCCAGCGCGCGCGAATGCGTGGCCACCACAAGCGTGCGCCCGGCGGCAAAGTCGAGCATGCCGTCGATGACGCGCGCTTCCATAGCCGCATCCAGATGCGCGGTGGGTTCGTCGAGGATCACGATCTCGGGATCGCGAAGATAGATGCGCGCCAGCGCCACCCGGTGCGCTTCGCCGCCCGAAATGCCTAGTCCGCCCTCGCCGATCGGCGTGGCAAGACCGAGTGGCAACAGATCGGAGAAGTCGATCAGGCCGGCGCGCTCCCCTGCTGCCCGCACTTCCTCGTCGGAGGCGTCGTGTCGGCCGAGCCTTATGTTGTCGGCAACGGTGCCATGGAACAGCCTTGGCCGCTGCCCGAGAAACGCGAGGCGCTCGCGCAGGATAGGTTCCGGCACGGCAATGTCTCCGCCGATCGCGATCGTGCCTTCATGGCTGCGCAGCCGGGCAATCGCTTCGAGCAGTGTCGATTTCCCCGATCCGCTCTCGCCCACGATCGCGACATGCTCGCCGGCGGAGACCCTCAGAGAGACGCCATCGAGCACGGCACCGGCGCGGCCCGGGGCTCTGACCGTCAGGCCAGTCGCCACGATGTCGGCCGCTCCCCGCGCTTGCCCGCCATCAACAGTCGCCGGAGCCGCGTTGCCACCGAGATCAGGCAGTCCCTCGAACAGCGCGTCGATTTCCGCGATCGTCGCCTTCGCGCCCGCGCGGTCGTGGTAGTGTGCCGCCAGAAGCCGCAGCGGCTGGTAGACCTCCGGCGCCATCAGCAGGCAGAACAGCCCGGCCTGCAGCGTCAGCATCTCGCCGCGCAGATCGACCATGCCAAGGAAAGTGAGGCCGATATAGAGCGCGGTGCCGGCCACGCCGAGCGCCGCGAAGAATTCCAGCACCGCCGACGACAGGAAGGCGATCCGCAGCACGCGCATCGTGCTCTCGCGCAGTCTCTCGCTTGCATTCTCGACAGCGCGCGTCTCGTCTTGCGCGCGACCGAAAAGTCTGAGCGTCAGGATTCCGCGCAGGCGATCCGCGAAATAGGCGGACAATCTGGCAAAGGCGACCGCCTCGGACCGCTTGGCCGCCTCCGCGCCCCAGCCGGCCAACGCCATGAATAGCGGGATCAGCGGCGCGGTCATGAAAAGCAGCAGCCCAGCCACCCAGTCTATCGGGATGACGACGACCGCAAAGGCGACCGGCAGCAGCGTCGCCTGGATCAGCGCCGGCAGGAACCGCCCGAGAAAACCCTCCAGCGCTTCGGTCTGGTCGACGATGGCCGCGCTGACTGCGCCGCTGGCGCGCTCGCCCGACCAGTCGGGCCGAGACCGCATAATCTTGCGGAACAGCGCGAGCCGGACACGCTGGATGACGCCTTCCGCCGCCGCGCTGCCGCTTGATTCGGCCAGATAGGCAAGCCCGGCGCGCGCAACAAAGATCAACGCGATCAACGCAATGCTGTTTGCAAGCGCGGCACGGCCGGCATTGTAGCTGATAGCCTGTCCCAGAACGCTGGCGACGAGCCAGGCTTGGACAACCAGCAGGGCGCCCGCCAGCACGGGTGCGGCGATGGCAACCACCATGGCGCGGCCACCTTGCCGGCCCAACCTGGAAAGCCAGCGCGACTGCTCCCTGTCCCGGCTTTTGGAGTCGCCTTCGTTGTCCACAGCCAGTTCCGTCGGGTTCGGGTTCATGGCATCTTGCTAGCGTCGGTGCGCTCTCCTCGCCTTGACTTGGATCAAGGCACGGACACAGCCGCCCGTCTAGAAGGCAGCGTGACCGGCAAGAGCCGGCAAGGAGAGAGGCGCTTTGCCATGATCGACATGACCATCGTCGACCTGTCGCGGCTGCAGTTCGCTGCAACCGCGATGTACCATTTTTTGTTTGTTCCCCTGACGTTGGGGCTGTCGTTGCTGATGGCCATCATGGAAAGCGTCTATGTCATGACCGGCCGCGATATCTGGCGGCGCATGACGCTGTTTTGGGGCACGTTGTTCGGCATCAACTTCGCCATGGGCGTCGCCACCGGCATCGTCATGGAGTTCCAGTTCGGCATGAACTGGAGCTACTACAGCCACTATGTCGGCGACGTGTTCGGCGCGCCGCTGGCGATCGAGGGTCTGATGGCCTTCTTCCTCGAAGCGACCTTCATCGGCCTGTTCTTCTTCGGCTGGGGTCGCATGAGCTCTGTGGCGCACCTGGTCGTCACCTGGCTCACCGCGCTCGGCGCCAACCTGTCGGCCCTCTGGATCCTCATCGCCAACGGCTGGATGCAGCATCCTGTCGGCTCGACCTTCAACCCCGACACGATGCGCATGGAAGTGACCGACTTCATGGCCGTCATCTTCAATCCGGTCGCGCAGGCGAAGTTCGTCCACACGGTCAGCGCGGGCTACGTCACCGGGTCGATGTTCGTCATGGCCATCAGCGCCTGGTTCCTGCTCAAGGGCCGTCACATTGAACTGGCCAAGAGGTCGATGGCCGTGGCCGCGAGCTTCGGCCTCGCGTCGGCGCTTTCGGTCGTGGTTCTCGGCGACGAGAGCGGCTACGTCGCTACCGAGCAGCAGAAGATGAAGATCGCGGCCATGGAAGCCATGTGGCGCACGGAGCCTGCTCCGGCTCCGCTGACCGTCTTCGCCATCCCCGGCGACGGAGAAAACCGCTACGAGGTGCAGATCCCCTTCTTGCTCGGCCTTATCGCAACGCGATCCCTGACACAGGAACTGCCCGGCATCTTCGATCTCGTCGAGCGTGCGGGAGAGCGCATCACCAACGGCATCGTGGCCTACAAGGCGCTGCAGGACATTCGCGCCGACCGGACCAACACCGAGGCGCGCGCGACGCTCGAGCGGACATGGCCTGATCTCGGCTACGCGCTTCTGCTCAAGCAGTATAGGGATGATGTCGAGAACGCGACCAGCGAGGACATCGCAAAGGCGGCGCTCGACACCGTGCC
This sequence comes from Mesorhizobium sp., assembly GCF_016793485.1. GTDB lineage: Bacteria > Pseudomonadota > Alphaproteobacteria > Rhizobiales > Rhizobiaceae > Mesorhizobium_K. The sequence goes on from NZ_JAEULZ010000033.1 coordinate 92,091, forward strand.
GAACGTACCGGTGCTGTTCTGGTCCTTCCGCGTGATGGTCGGGCTCGGCTTCTACTTCATCGCCTTCTTCGGCATCTTCTTCTGGATCGCCAGCAAGCAAAAGCTCGGCGAAAACCGGAAGCTGCTGTGGATCGCGCTGTTCAGCCTGCCCCTGCCCTGGGTGGCGATCGAGGCTGGCTGGGTGGTCGCAGAATACGGCCGGCAGCCTTGGGCGGTGGAAGGCGTGCTCCCAACCTTCTATGCGGCATCGGGCCTGACGCTGTGGGATCTCGCCATCAGCCTGACCTTCTTCATCGTTCTCTACACCGTGCTGGCCATCATCATGGTGTTCCTGATGCTGAAGGTCATCCGCAAGGGGCCGCTGGACTACAACCCACTGGTCGAGGAGCCGGCAGGCTCCTCCTTCCTCCCGCGCGGCGCACATGCCGGCCCTGAACGCTGACACTGGATACAGGTTAGAACCATGACCATTCCCTTCGACTACGAAATCATGCGACTGATCTGGTGGTTGCTGCTCGGCGTGCTGCTGATCGGTTTCGCCATCATGGACGGCTTCGACCTCGGCATCGGTGCCCTTCTTCCCTTCGCTGCGAAGACGGAAGAGGAGCGGCGCGTGCTCATCAACCTGATCGGCCCGACCTGGGAAGGCAACCAGGTCTGGCTGATCCTCGGCGGCGGCGCCATTTTCGCGGCGTGGCCGGCGCTCTACGCAGCCTCCTTCTCGGGCTTCTATCTCGCCATGATCGCCATTCTTCTGGCGCTGATCCTCAGGCCGGTCGGCTTCAAGTTCCGCGGCAAGGTCAACGATCCGCGCTGGCATTCGCTATGGGACTGGGGCCTGTTCATCGGCGGCTTCGTGCCGTCGCTGATCTTCGGCGTCGCTGTCGGCAACGTCCTGCTTGGCGTCCCCTTCCGCCTCGACGATTCGCTGCGGACCTTCTACGACGGCAACTTCTTCGGCCTGCTCACGCCCTTCGCCCTCGTGTCCGGGCTGGTCAGCCTTGGCATGCTGGTGGCGCATGGCGGCTCCGTCATCGCCATGCGCACTGACGGGCCGGTGCAGGAGCGGGGTCGTGCCTACGGCAGGCTTGCCGCGCTCGTGACCTTCGTCCTGTTCGGCCTTGCCGGGATTTGGGTCGCCTTCGGTCTCAACGGCTATGTGGTTACCAGCGTGGTGGATACGCTCGCACCATCGAATCCGCTGGCCAAGACCGTGGCGACTCAATCCGGCGGGTGGATGGCCAACTATTCGGCGTATCCGTGGATGATCATCGCGCCGGTGCTTGGCTTGGGCGGCATGCTCGTTGCCTGGTGGGCGCTCGGCGCGGGTCGCTACGTCACCGCGTTCCTGGCTACAAGCGCCGGCATCTTCGGCATCATATCGACTGCCGGGCTGTCACTCTTCCCGTTCCTGCTGCCCTCGTCGGTCATGCCGAACGCCAGCCTGACGGTATGGGATGCCTCGTCGAGCCACCTGACGCTGTTCATCATGCTTCTGGCGACGATAGTGTTCCTGCCGATCATCCTGGCGTACACGGCCTGGGTGTACCGCATCATGCGCGGCCCCGTGACGGCCACGACCATCGACCGCAACCCGAACGCCTACTAAGAAGGGAACAGAAGATGTGGTATTTTTCCTGGATCCTCGGCATCGGGCTGGCCTGCTCCTTCGCCATCCTCAACGCCATGTGGTACGAAGCGAAGGAAGACCGGTTGAACGGCCAGAAGCCGGAATAGCCTGTCCAAAACCTAAGACCGACCATGAAGAGCGGAGCCTTTGCCCCGCTCTTACTTCCACGACGAAGCCGCCGCGTTTCGGCACGTCGAAGAAATAGTTTGGCCGGCCGGCCCGATCCGCCATCACTGCGGTTCCATGGAAGGCCACTACGCGCTTAAGGGCGTCCGTTCCAAGCCGTCCAAGAAGAACCCTCACCTTAGTGTTGGCATGGGCGGAGCCGATGCCTTGATCCAATATCGCTCTGTTTGGTCTGCTGCCCAGCCAGCCAATAATCCATGCAATGATCCCGAATACGACCGCCGTGGCGATGAAATAAAATAGCTTAGTCGAATCCATTTCCGTCCCTCTTAGAGCCAGCGCGATCGTAAGCAGAGCAAGGCTTTCAGGAAAGCGGTGGGTGACATAATCGAAGGCGATCAGGGAGCTACCCTGACCGGGTTCGGATTCGCACCGAAACGAGTTTCCTCGACTGTCTAAGCCCGGAATGCCGCTGCGGGCCCTACAGGAGCGACCTGTCCTTCCGCACTGAGCGTCGGCATCACGCCATGTCTTTCATGTAGGATATCGACCACGGGTTGGTCAAATTTGGTGGCTGGTATGACAGACGATCTAAAGCAGGCGCTGGAACGATTCCTAACCGGCGAAGATACGACCATATTGGCGGCAAACCACTTAGAGGCATTGCTGGATGCCGCTTACCCCGACGACGAATTCATTCAAGAGGCAGTTGTAGCGCTGGCCCAATATCGCCCCGACGGGGGTCAATTCCTGTACGATACGCCGGAACTTCAGCGTCAACTGACTAAGGTGCGGGATTACCTCCGTCGCAATCTAGGTTTGTCAAATATATAATCGCCATGGAAATCTGTGCGTTTCAGTCATGCAGAACCTGAGCCAGACGGTATTCGAATTCATAGGCGGCGAGCCACGCAGGCCGCAAAGACCAGAACGGATTTTCCTCGGACTGCTTCCCGATGACGCCGTCAGGAACGCGGCCAGGGTGATAAGCCGCGAGGTCACCGACGAACTCGGCCTCATCGGCTCATCGCTCGATATCGAGCGCTATCACACAACGATCTTGCATCTCAGCGACCGCAAGCGCCTGCGCAGCAGGGATCAGTATGCAGCAGGCCTGGCAGCGATGGCGGTCAGCCTGCCGCCCTTCGAGGTTGTCTACACGAGGCTCGGTAGCTTTCCGGGCGCACCGCAGAAGGGACGCCCGCCCGAGCACCCGCTGGTCCTGCTTGCGGACCGCGCCCCATTCTGGAACTCCACGTGACATTAGCGGGCGAATTGCACAAATACGGGTTCCGGGTGCCGGAAAACTTCCGGCCCCACCTCACCCTTTCCTACAACAGGCAGTTCGTACCACCCCGCGCCATCGATCCGGTCACATTCACCGCCACGGAATTCGTCCTCATCCACAGCAGGTTGTGGCTGAGCGAATACCGTATCCTCCAGCGTTGGGCGCTGTGCTGATCGGGGCCGGTTGACCGGCCCCGCCCGTCCTCACACTCCGATCGGCATGTGCTCGGCCGAGCGGGTCACGGCGCGTGGCGCCGTCAGTTCCTTCCAGGTCGACAGCGCCTTGCTGGCCGCCGCGAACGGCTGGCGTTTCACGAACTTGCCGCGGCCGGGCTGCGGCTGCGAGTTCTGGCCGTGCTGCCATACCACCTCGCCGCGCGACAGCGTATAGCGCGGCAGGCCGTTCACCTTGAAGCCCTCGAACACGTTGTAGTCGATGATCGACTTCTGCGTGGCCACCGAGATCGTCTTCGACAGCTTCGGGTCCCACACAACGAGGTCAGCGTCCGAGCCAGGCAAGATCGCACCCTTCTGCGGATAGATGTTGAGGATCTGCGCGATGTTGGTCGAAGTCACAGCAACGAACTCGTTCGGCGTCAGCCGTCCTGTCTCGACGCCGCGCGTCCACAAGACCGGCATGCGGTCTTCGAGCCCCCCCGTCCCGTTCGGGATTTTGCGGAAGTCGGAAAGACCCATCGTCTTCTGCTCGCTGGTGAACGCCGCGTGGTCCGTTGCCACCACCTGCAGCGAGCCGCTCGCCAGTCCCGCCCACAGGCTGTCCTGGTGTTTCTTGTCGCGGAAGGGCGGGCTCATCACGCGCCGCGCCGCATGCATCCAGTCGGCGTTCTGGTATTCGCTTTCATCCAGCGTCAGGTGCTGGATCAGCGGCTCGCCATAGACGCGCATGCCCTTCTGCCGCGCCCGGCGGATCGCCTCGTGGCTCTGCTCGCAGGAGACGTGCACGATATAGACCGGCACGCCGGCCGCATCGGCGATCATGATGGCGCGATTGGTCGCCTCGCCCTCCACCTCTGGCGGGCGCGAATAGGCATGCGCCTCCGGCCCGGGAATGCCGGCGTCGATATATTTCTGCTGCAGCGCGGCGACCACGTCGCCGTTCTCGGCATGCACCAGCGGCAGCGCGCCGAGGCTGGCGCAGCGCTGGAACGAGGCGAACATCTCGTCGTCGTTCACCATTAGTGCGCCCTTGTAGGCCATGAAGTGCTTGAACGTGTTGATGCCGCGCTCCACCACCTTCGGCATCTCGTTGAAGATCTGCTCCGACCAGCCGGTCACGCACATGTGATAGGAATAATCGGCCGACGCCTGCCTTGTCGCACGGCCCTCCCATTCAGCCATGGCAGCCAGCATGCCGTCGGGTCCCGGGATGACGAAGTCGACATTCATCGTCGTGCCGCCCGAAAGTGCAGCGAAGGTGCCGCTCTCCCACGTTTCGGCGGCGGTCGTGCCCATGAACGGCATCTCGAGGTGAGTGTGCGGGTCGATGCCGCCCGGCATGATGTAGGCGCCCGACGCGTCGACGATCTTCTCGCCCTTCAAATCCTTGCCGATCGCCGCGATCGTCTCGCCCTCGATCAGGATGTCAGCCTCGTAGCTGCGATCCGCGGCCACGATGGTTCCGCCCTTGATGACAACCGACATTGCTCTTCGTTCTCCATGTTTTCGCACATTCTGACTCGGACTGGCGCAAATGTCAGCCACGATCCGGTGGTCCACGGAGCCCGCCTATCGCTGCGGCATTTTAGCCGGCTCCATTGAATCGCCTTACTCTGGGGAACATATCGGAAGGAACAACGTTAAGTCATGTTCTGCGGCTCTCGCGGAAATCTCCCGTGGAGGAAAAGATGCGCAAAATGCTTTTTGTCGAGCCCGTGTGCCTGAATTCGCGTGAGGCTTCCGGCAGTGACATCGCGGATGTCGAGCAGGCCCTGCAGTTCCTGCGCGATTGGCCGGCCAACCGGCGCGGTCCCGTCTACCACGCCGCCTACAATGCATGTACAGCCGCGCGCGAAGGCTATCTCACTGTCGAGGAGGCGCGCAGGTCCCTGTCCGGCTTTGCCCGCATCACCGGAATCTTGAGAAGCGCAGGTCCGTCCCGCGCTGCCGCAGCCGGCTTGGCAGGCCACGGCGCCCACGTAGCCCTTTGAACGTGGTGTTGCCCACTTAGCTCAGCCTCGCCGCTATTCGGCGGGCTCCATGCCTGTATATGCGGCCTCTTCGAGTTCACGCTTGAGCCGCGCCTCCTCATGCACTTTCGGCGTGACGAAGCGGCCGAGCAACAGGTAGGCGACCGGCGTCAGGAAGAGCGTCGAGGCGGTTGCCAGCCCGAGTCCGCCGACGATCACCCAGCCCAGCGCGGCACGCGCCTCAGCCCCGGCACCGGTCGCCAGCACCAGGGGCAGGCCGCCAAGCACGGTGCAGATCATCGTCATCAGCACCGGCCGCAGGCGAATATTCGCGGCCTCCTCGATAGCCTCGCGCACACCCATCCCGCGGTCGCGCAGCTGGTTGGCGAACTCGACGATCAGGATGCCGTTCTTGGCCATGATGCCCACCATCAGAACCAGACCGATCTGGCTGTAGGCGTTGAGGCTCGTACCGGTCAAAAGCAGCGCAAACACCGCGCAGGCTAGTCCCAGCGGCACGGTCGCCATGATGATGACGGCGCTCATGAAGCTCTCGAACTGCGCCGCCAGCACCAGCAGGATGATGATCAGCGCGAAGGCGAACACGACCATGATGCCGCTGTTGGTTTCGCCCAGCGTCGCCGCTTCCGCCAGCGGCAGGATGCGGCTGCCTGGCGGCAGCAGCGGTGCGGCGATCTCCAGAACTTGGCTGTAGGCGTCGCCCAGCGCGAAATCGGGGCTGAGGTTTGTGGTGACCGCAACCGACCGCAACTGCTGTTCGCGCGACAGCGAGGGCGGCACGGCGCGTTCCGTCAGCGTCGCGATCGAGGCCAGCGGCACGAAGCGTCCGTCATTCGTGCGCAGGAAGATGTTTTCCATATCCGTCGGGTCGTTGATCGGATTGGTCGTCGAGACCAGCTTTACTGCATAGGACCTGTCATTGATAAAGACCTGGTCGATCTCGTTGCCGTCGAGCATCGCCTGGATGGCGTTAGACAGGCCGGTGATGTCGATGCCGAGATCCGAGGCGCGCTCGCGATCGATCGACACCGAAAGCTGCGGCTGCGTCGGGTCGGTCGTCAGGCGCGGTTGCCGGAAGTTCGGATTCTCCTCCATCTTGGCGATGATGGCGTTGGCCGCGTCGCCGAGTTCGGCATAACTGTTGGAGCCGATGACCGCGAACTGCAGTCCGCTTCCGGCCCCGCGGATGCCAAGGCTGTTGGGCGAGACCGGGAAAGCCCGCACGCCGGGCACTTCGGCGACAAGTTTGGAGATGTCGTCCATGATTTGCTGCTGTGAGCGGTTACGCTCACCCCACGGCGCAAGCGCCATCACCATGAACGCGCTGTTGACCGACCCGTTCTGTCCAACATTGGCGAAGGTCGATTCGATCTCGCCGGAATCGCGCAACGGCTGCAGCAGTTGTTCGATACGCCTGACCTGCTGCACGGTATAGTCGAGGCTCACGCCCTGGGGCGCCGTGATGCGCAGCATCGCCCGCGAGCGATCCTCCGGCGGCGTCAGTTCCTGCCGGATCAGACCGAACGCTCCATAGGCAGCGCCTGCGAACAGCACCGAGACGAGCACCACGATCAGCGGAGCGTTGAGGCAGGCGCGCAAGCAACGGCGGTAGAAACCGGCGAGCATGGTGCCGATTTTCCCCATCGCTCCACCATGATGATCGCCCGCATGCTCTTTCAGCATGCGGGAGGCGAGCATCGGACAGAGGGACAGCGCCACGACGCAGGACAGGATCACCGAGATCGCCAGCACGAAGCCGAACTCGCGGAACAGGCCGCCCGTCTGGCCGGGCAGGAAGGACAGCGGCACGAAAACCGCGACCAGCGTCGCGGTCGTCGCCACCACCGCGAAGAACACTTCCTGCGTGCCGAGGACTGCCGCCGCGCGCGGCCCCATGCCCTCGTTGCGCCGGCGCACGATGTTCTCCAGCACCACGATGGCGTCGTCGACCACGAGGCCTGTGGCCAGGACCAGCGCCAGCAGCGTCAGGATATTGATCGAAAATCCGACCAGATAGATGGCCGCGATCGTGCCGATCAGCGCGACGGGCAGCGCCAGTCCGGGGATAAGCGTCGCGCGCCAGTCGAGCAGGAACAGGAAGATCACCAGCAGCACGATGGTCGCCGCGATGATGAGCGCGATCTCCACCTCGTCGACAGCGCCGCGCACGAATACGGCATCGTCGCTGTTGATGGAAATCGTCATGCCTTCGGGCAGCGACTGCTGGATTTGGGCGACAGCGGCGCTCACGCCGTCGGAAATGTCGAGCGTGTTGGATTCGGCCTGCCGAATGATGCCAAGGCCGATGCCGGTCCTGCCGTCGGAACGCAGCGCGGATTGTGCGATATCAGGTCCGAGCGTGACGGTCGCCACGTCGCCGAGCCGGTTCTGGTCACCGATCATCAGGCTCTCGAAGGCTTCCGGCGTGGTGACGTCGGCAGTGGCGCGCACGATAATGTTCTGGTCGGCCGTCGTCAGCGCCCCCGCCGGCGTATCCAGCGCGATCGAGGACAGCGCGTTACGGATGTCGGCGATCGTCAGGCCAAGGCTCGCCAGCTTGCTCTGGTCGATGTCGATGCGGAAGATTTTTTCCCGGTCGCCGTAGATCTGCACGTCGGCGACCCCTGGAACCGCCGAAAGCGTGTCGACGATCTGGTCTTCGATCAGGATCGTCATGTCCTCGACCGACAGCCGGTCGGAGGTGACGGCAAGCCGCATCACCGCATCGGCATTGGCGTCGGCCTTCACGATGCGTGGAGGGTCGGCTTCATCGGGCAACTGGTTCGTGACGCGCCCGACCGCGTCGCGCATGTCGGACGCGGCGACATCGAGATCGACGCCATCATTGAACTCGACGGTGACCCGGCTGCGCCCGTACGAGGAGCTCGATGAGATCGACTTCACGCCGGAAACGCGAGAGACCGCGCCCTCCAGCACCGCCGTCAGTTCACGGTCGATCGTTTCCGCGGCCGCGCCGCGATAGTCGGCGTTGATCGTAATGACGGGGCGATCCACGTCCGGTAGCTCACGCACCTCGACCCCGAAGAAGGCGGCAAGTCCGGCCACGGCGATCAGCGTATTGAGCACGAAAGCCAGGATGGGGCGGCGCACGAACAGCGCCGTCATGCCGTTCTCTGGGTGGGCGCCCCGCGCGTCAGACATCTCGGCCCGCCTATGAGCCGCTGCCGGCAGCGACCGGCAGGCTGTTGGCAATCAACACGTCGGCGCCTTCGCGCACGGCGTGCACGCCCTCCGTCACGACCGTGTCGCCGGGTGAGATCGCATCTGCAGCCACCAGCACGCTTTCCGTGTTGCGCTGGACGACGCTGACCCGCACGCGCTGCGCCTTGCCGTCGCGCACGACCCAGACGAATGCGCCGTCCGTGCCCCACTGGATCGCGAGCGGATCGACCGAAGGGAAGGCGTCGCCCGGAAAACGAACCTCGACCTTGAACGACATGCCTGCCCGCAGCGTATCCCTCTCGTTCGGTATCTGCGCCTGCACAAGCAACGTGCGGCTCTTGTCGTCGACGCGGTTGTCAACCGCACTGACTGCACCCTCGAAAATCTCGTCGGGGCGTGCGATCGGCGATGCCGTCAGCTTGCCACCCACCACCATGTTCGCGGCGAACCTCTCCGGCACATAGAAATCGATCTTGATGCTGGAGCGGTCGTCGATGGTTGCCACGACCGTCTCCGTCGTCACGTAGTTTCCGGCCTCGACCGGAAGGATGCCGACGATGCCGGCGATCGGCGCCGTTATGGCGCGCCGGTCCAGGTTGAGCTGTGCATCGCGCAGCGCCAGCCGTGCATTGCCCACGGAAAGCTCCGCATCCGTCACCTGAACCTGCGTTGCCGTGTTCGCCCTGCGCAGCGACTGCATCCGCTCCAGTTTGGCCTCGGCGTCCGCGAGTGCGATCTTGGCCCGGTCGAGCGATATTTGCTCGACATCCGAGTCCAGTCTGGCGATGACCGTTCCGGCTTCGACGCGCGAACCCGATGCGACGTCGATACTGTTGACGCGTCCTGAGGTGTAAGGCTTCACGGTAACGGAATTGTTGGCCCGCCCGGTGCCGATGGCAGAAAGCCGGTCGTTGATGACGGCCCGTTTCACGGTAGCGGTTACAACCGCTGTTTCCGGCCCGGCCGTGTCACGCCGTTGACCCGTCGCGGCGGACCGGCCGTCCGCGACCGCGTTGCCACCGATGTCGATGCCCCAGCGCGCCAGGACCTCGGGCGCTCCGGGAAAGAACCGCGCCCAGATGCCCGCCGCTACGATGAGCACCACCAGGGCGAGAAGAAGCTGTTTCCAGGCGGCCATCCACACTCCGGGTCCGGGCACTAGGCTAGCCGCGTTTACGGCATTCGATCGGCGACGGCAAACGCTGCATCCGCATCTGCGCGCCGACTCATAGCCCCGACTTATGACAATATCTCGGCCCGGACACTCAGCTTATCATTAAATATCCGTAAGGTTGAGCCGGGAACGGCGGTCCAAGGCATTGATCACAAAAGCTTGTTCAACGCAGGTCCTCCATTGCTCTGATCCGGCGCTGTCCATCTTCTCCGGTTCGCGCCGTCAGTTCGCCGATCAGCATCTCGGCTACCACGAAAAGCGACGCGGACGAATCCCAGGGAGAAGGAACCTCCGTCCGGCCTGCCACCACATGGCGCGCAAAGCGCGCGATCGGCGAAAGCCATTGATCCGTGAACAGGATGATGTGGATGCCGCGCCGATGCGCCTTTTCGGCGAAGGCCAGAAGGGACTCCTGATATCGCCTGATATCGAAGATCAGCAGCACGTCGCGCTTGCCCATGTCGATCAGCCTGTCGCGCCAGTTGCCTTCCTGGCCCGGCAGATGAAGGACGTTCGACCGTATGATCGAGAGGTGCGCAGCCATGTAGGCGGCTATGGGATCAGTGAAGCGACCGCCGACGAGGAAGATTCCGGCCTTCGGTTGCGCCAGCAGCTCCACGATGTCTGCAATCTGCCGCGCCGAGAGATGGCGAAAGGTTTCGCCGAGATTGGCGACCGTCGCCTCCACCGTCACCGGCAAAGCTCCCTGCCGCACCGGCGGCTTGCGCCCGGCACGCGTTGCGGGCGACTGGAGCTGCGCCGCCAGTTCGTCCTGAAGTGCTGCCTGGAACTCGGGATAGTTCTGGAAGCCCAGCCTCGCCACGAAGCGCAGGATCGTCGGCGGGCTGACGCCGGCGGCCTGGCTGAACTCGGCGACGGTCTTCAGCCCGGCGAGCGGGTAGCTTGCGACAAGCGTCTGCGCCGCGCGACGCTCGCTGGCGGACATCGATCCGCTGCGATCCGAGATGAGTTCGGAAACGCTCTGTCGCATGAAGCCCCGTCCTCCCAACTTGGCGCGGTTCCCCAGGTAAGGATACCGCCAACCCTCGCTTTCCCCAAAACACGTTTGACAAAGCCTCGAAAGCTGTATGAAATCATCCAGGGGAGCGCAATCGAATAAAAACCGTACCATAACATACAGCGCTTCGAGGGGATCGGATGCAGGCGGGACAGGCGACGGGCGCCGGTTCAGGCGTGGAGGGAAAGGGTGTGGTTCGCGTTACGAACCGGACCGGCACGTCGCCCTATGTGCTCGTCTGCGATCACGCCTCCAACTGGCTGCCTGAGGAATATGGAACGCTCGGCCTGACCGAAACCGACATGCTGCGCCACATCGCCTGGGATCCGGGAGCGCTGCCCGTCGCCCTGAAAATGGCCGGCATGCTCGATGCCCCCTTGGTGGAATCCGGCGTCTCGCGCCTGGCGGTCGACTGCAACCGGCCGCTTGATGCGCCCGATCTCATCCCGCAGATCAGCGAGACCACGCTGATCCCTGGTAATGCCACGCTCTCCGCAAAGGGCCGCGCCGAGCGCATCGCGCTGTCATGGCAACCCTTCCACCAAGCTATCGAAAACCTCATCGAAGAGCGCGTTTCAGCCGGCCGCGAAACGCGGCTCGTTTCCATCCATTCCTTCAATCCGGTCTACAGGGACGTTCCGCGCCCCTGGGAAATCGGCATCCTCCACGATGACGACGATCGCCTCTCCGCCCCGCTTATCGCGGCGCTTGAGGCGCAAGCCCGTTTCACCGTCGGCGACAACCAACCCTATTCGCCCGCCGACCGCGTCTATTTCACGCTCGAGCGCCACGCTCGCTCGCGGGGCCTGCCCTGCGCGATGATAGAGATCCGCAACGATGAGATTGCCGACCACGCCGGCCAGCACAGGTGGGCCGAGCTGCTCGCAGGCATCTTCCAGGATTTGAACCCGGCCGGAGGGACAAAGATGGCCGACGTTCGAATGGCCGGGCGTTAGCCCGACCGGTCAACAGAGGGGAAAGCTAATGAGTGACACGTCAAAGCATGAAGCAGGTGGCATAGCTTACCAACGGCGCGACAAGTCCTACTTCGAAAGTAGGGAACTCGTACGCCACGCCAATGTGTGGCATCTCTGGGCCCTCGGCGTCGGCGCCGTCGTCTCCGGACACTTCTCAGGCTGGAATTTCGGTTTTTCGACCGGCGGATGGGGCGGCATGCTCGTCGCCGGCATGATCATCGCCGTCATGTATCTCGGACTTGTCTTCTGCATTGCGGAGATGAGCCCGGCGCTGCCTCACACCGGAGCTGCCTACTCCTTCGCCCGCACCGCGATGGGTCCCTGGGGCGGCTTCATCACCGGTCTTTGCGAAAACGTCGAATATGTGCTGACGCCCGCCGTCATCGCTTTCTTCATTGGTTCCTATGTTGGCGGCATCGTGGGCGGAGACATTCCGCCCTACATATGGTGGATAGTAACCTACATCGCCTTCCTTGTGCTTAACGTCTTCGGCGTTGCGCTGTCCTTCCGGGTAACGCTGATCGTCACGCTCGCCTCGCTCGCAGTGCTGGTCGTCTTCTGGATCAGCGCCATCCCGAACATGGATTTCTCTCGCTGGGCGCTGAACGTCGGAGCAGATCCGGCAACCGGAGCGGCTGTGGAACTGCCGGAGGGCAACGGCTCGTTCTTCCCGTTCGGCTTTTCGGGCGTCCTTGCCACGCTGCCATTCGCCGTATGGCTCTTTCTGGCCATCGAGCAGTTGCCGCTCGCCGCTGAGGAATCCGTCGATCCGAAACGCGATATGCCGCGCGGCATCATCGCCGGCATGCTCACCCTGATGGTCTCTGCCTTCATGATCGTGCTGCTTAACCCTTCGGTCATCGGAGTGGGCGCCTTCAAGCTTGGATCGTCCGGCGAGCCCCTGCTTGATGGTTTTCGGGCGATATACGGGGATTCCGGCGCCGTCATCCTCGGCCTCGTCGCGCTGGTCGGCCTGATTGCGTCCTTCCACACCATCGTCTTCGCGATGGGCAGGCAGGTCTACTCGCTGGCGCGGGCGGGGTATTTTCCGAACAGCCTGTCGGTCACGCACCCGACCTACAAGACACCCCACGTCGCCATGGTCGCCGGCGCCATACTCGGCCTTGGCATCATGATGATCATGTGGTTCGCGCTCGGCGGCGAAGCCGCCGGCTCGCTGATCGGGTCGGTATTGCTCAACATGGCCGTCTTCGGCGCGATGTGCTCGTACATAGCGCAGGCCGTTTCCTTCATCCTGCTGCGCAAGAACCAGCCGCAGATGGAGCGGCCCTATCGCAGCCCGTTCGGCATCCCCGGCGCGGTCCTGACGATCATCATCGCAGTGACCACACTGTCCTATCAGGTGCAGGACCCGAACTTCTCGAAGGGCGTCATCTGGGTCATACTCTGGTTTGCGGTCGGCATCATCTATTTCGCCCTGATCGGGAGAAACAAGCTGATCCTCTCGCCGGAGGAAGAATTCGCTCTGGAACACAAAACCAAGGGTTGATCGATCAGTGTCGGGAACCGGACGGGGATAACCTGCCGGCTCCCGACACTGTATTTTGAGTGCGGCGGTGTCCGACGATGGAGTACTGAAAAATGGCCGGCAATCTCTCTTTCGACCAACTGAAAAAAGCCGTCGCGAGCGGCGAGATCGACACGGTGCTGGCCTGCGCCGTCGACATGCAGGGCCGTCTCGTCGGCAAGCGTTTCCTGGCAAAGTATTTCGTGGAGTCCGGCTACGACGAGACCCACGGCTGCAACTATCTCCTTACCGTCGACGTCGATATGGAAGTCGTCCCCGGCTACAAGGCCGCCAACTGGGAAAAGGGATATGGCGACTTCGTCTTCAAGCCTGACCTCACGACTCTGCGCCACATCCCCTGGCTCGAAAAGACGGCGCTGGTCCTCTGCGACCTGCTCGACCATCACAGCCACGACGACGTGCCCCACTCGCCGCGTGCGATCCTGAAACGGCAGGTCGCCCGGCTGACCGAGCGCGGCTGGAAGGCCTATATCGCCTCCGAACTGGAATTCTATTTGTTCGACGAATCCTTCGCGTCCGCACGCGCCAAGGGTTGGAAGAACGTCGCTACCGCATCGCCCTATATCGGCGACTACCAGATCGGAATAACCACGCAGGAAGAAGCAGTCATGCGAGCGATCCGTAACGGGCTCGAAGCTGCGGGCATCCCCGTCGAGAACTCCAAAGGCGAGGCCGGTCCCGGACAGGAAGAGATCAACGTCCGCTATGCCGAAGCGCTCGAAATGGCGGACCGCCATGCCATCCTCAAGAATGGCTGCAAGGAGATCGCGCACGGCCTCGGCAAGTCGCTGACCTTCATGTCGAAATACAATTATTCGATGGCCGGCAATTCCAGCCACGTCCACAATTCGCTTTGGAGCGCCGACGGGAAGAAGCCGCTGTTCTACGATCCGAAGGCGGAACACACCATGTCGCCGCTTATGCGCTCATGGGTAGCCGGGCAGCTCAAATATGCGAGCCAGTTCACGCTGATGCTCGCGCCCTACATCAACTCCTACAAGCGCTTCCAGGTCGCCACATGGGCGCCCACCCGCATCGCCTGGAGCCGTGACAACCGCACCGCAAGCTTCCGCCTCTGCGGCGAAGGCACGAAAGGCATCCGCACCGAATGCCGCATAGGCGGCGCCGACCTCAACCCCTACCTCGCCTTCGCCTCGCTCATCGCGGCCGGCCTCGCCGGCATCGACGAGAAACTGGAACTCGCCAAGCCGTTCGAAGGCAACGTCTACCAGGCCCAGAAGGTGCCCGAGATCCCGAAGACCCTGCGCGAGGCCACCGAGCTTTTCGGCAAGTCGAAAATGCTGAAGGCCGCCTTCGGCGAGGAAGTCGTCGAGCACTACGTCCACACGGCGAAGTGGGAACAGTTCGAATACGACCGCCGCATTACGGACTGGGAACTGCAGCGCGGGTTTGAGCGGTACTAAAGCTTTATGAAGCTGCATTAAGTTGACTAAACCAAACCATTAACTTAAGAAAGCTGTCTCGGCTTCGCTTCGGTTGATGGAGGCAAATATGGGCAAGTACTCTCCTTTGAAGGATTTCCTGATCGGGCAGGAGCAGGATCGCGTTCCCATGACCTTTAAACAGATCGAAAAAGTGCTGGATCTTCAACTACCGGCTTCGAAACAATATCCCGCATGGTGGAGCAACAATCCAAGCAACAACCCGATGACGAAGGAATGGCTGGATGCCGGCTTCGAAACCGAGGCCGTAAACACCGCAAGCGAGAAGCTCGTCTTTCGTCGCGTGAAAAGGACCTCTTCAGCGAATCCATCATCTTCGGACGCAGGCGCCAAGCAGGGCGAACGCCGTCCGCTACATCCGGGGATCGGCTTCATGAAGGGCTTGATCAAAATCGAACCCGGTTTTGACGTCAGCAAGCCGTTTTCAGACGAATCCTGGGAGGGCGGATACCTTGGTGAAGACAGACTGATCGGCAACGTCAGGGTCAAGCGAAAATGAGCCCTTCGCCAAGCCTGTTGCTGGATACGTGCGCCATGCTTTTCCTTGCGGATGAAACCCGCATCGACGATGAAACGCTATGGGCGGTCTCGGAGGCGTCCCACGATGGACGCCTCTACCTTTCGCCTATTTCGGCGTGGGAGATCGGCGTCAGCGTTTCCAAGGGACGGCTCAGCCTCCCGCTGGCGCCGCTCGATTTCATCAATGAGTTCATAGACCGGATGCAGGCGAAGCTCAGTCCGCTATCGCCTGCGATAATGATATCATCGTCGAACCTGCCTGGCCATATCCACGGTGATCCGATGGATCGAATTCTTATCGCCACCGCGCGGACCCAAAACCTTGTTTTGGTCACCAGCGACCGCCCCATCTTGGCTTACGCCGATGCTGGTCATCTGCGTGCCATGGCCTGTTAATTCTGGAGACTATCTTGGAAACCATAAAACTCACCTCCCCCATCGACGGCTCGATCTATGCCGAGCGGCCCGTCGCGACCGACCAGGCGGTCAACGCCGCCGTCGAGCGCGCGAAGGCCGCGCAGGTCGAGTGGGCGAAGACATCCATCGCCACACGCGGCAAATACATGCTCGCCATGCTCGAGGCGCTTGTCGGCATGACCGACGAGATCGTGCCCGAGATCGCATGGCAGATGGGTCGCCCCGTGCGCTATGGCGGCGAGTTCGGCGGCGTCAAGGAACGCACGCAATACATGGTCGAGATCGCCGAGAAGGCGCTCGCCCCCGTCCCCGCCTCCAACCCGAAAGACGGTTTCCGCCGCTACGTGAAGAAGGAACCGCTCGGCGTCGTCATGGTCATCGCGCCGTGGAACTATCCTTATCTCACCGCCGTGAACACCATCGTGCCGGCGCTGATGGCGGGCTCCACTGTCATCCTGAAGCATGCCGCGCAGACCTTGTTGGTCGGCGAACGGTTCGCGCAGGCCTTCGAGAAGGCCGGCCTGCCGAAAGGCGTTTTCCAGAACATCGTGCTCAACCACGGCCAGACCGAAAAGCTGCTCGGCTCCGGCAAGATCGACCACGTCAATTTCACCGGCTCGGTCGCCGGCGGCCGCGCCATCGAGAAGGCTGCGGCCGGCACCTTCATGACGCTCGGGCTGGAGCTCGGCGGCAAGGATCCCGCATACGTCCTGCCCGACGCGAAGATGGACCACGCCGTTGCCAACCTCGTCGAAGGCGCCTTCTTCAATTCCGGCCAGTGCTGCTGCGGCATCGAACGCATCTACGTCCACGAGAAGGTCTATGACGATTTCGTCGATGGCTTCATCGCCGAAAGCAAGAACTGGACGCTCGGCAACCCGCTCGAAAAGGATGCCGTCATCGGCCCGATGGCGCAGGCGCGCTTTGCCGACCTGATCCGCGAGCAGAAGGCCGAGGCGCTGCGCAAGGGCGCGACCGCCCACATCAACGCGAAGGACGAGCGCGACAAGGCCGGCTCGCCTTACCTTCCTGTCGAGGTCCTGACCAACGTCGACCACCAGATGTCGGTCATGCGAGAGGAAAGCTTCGGCCCGGTGGTCGGCATCATGAAGGTGCGCAACGACGAGGAAGCGGTCGCCCTGATGAACGACAGCCCCTACGGCCTCACCGCCTCGATCTGGACATCAGACACCGAGCACGCCATTTCCGTCGGCGACCGCGTCGAGACCGGCACCGTCTTCATGAACCGCTGCGACTACCTCGATCCCGCGCTGGTCTGGACCGGCGTCAAGGACACCGGCAAGGGCGCGGCACTTTCGGCCATCGGCTACGACAACCTCACCCGCCCGAAGTCCTACCACCTGCGCGAAAAGATCTGAGCCTGAACCTCCAAGTCCGGAAGCACTGCCATGACAACGCTCACCTCAAAATGGAACTACCCGACCACCGTTCGCTTCGGACCGGGCCGCATCAAGGAACTCCCGGAGGTCCTGGCCGCAGCCGGCATCAAGAAGCCGCTCTTCGTTACCGACCCGGGCCTTGCCAAGCTGCCTTCAACGGCCTCCGCATTGAAAGTGCTGGACGACGCGAAAATCCCCTACGCCGTCTTCACCGACGTGAAGCCGAACCCCGTCGAAGCCAACCTCAGCGCCGGCATAGCTGTCTTCAAGAAGGGCAAGCATGACGGCGTCATCGCCTTCGGCGGCGGCTCGGCGCTCGACCTCGGCAAGCTGATCGCCTTCCATGCCGGCCAGACGCGGCCGGTCTGGGACTTCGAGGACATCGGCGACTGGTGGACGCGCGCCAATACCGACGCCATCGCACCGATCATTGCCGTGCCCACCACCGCCGGCACCGGCTCGGAAGTCGGCCGCGCCGGCGTGCTCACCAATGAGGCCACGCACACCAAGAAGATCATCTTCCACCCGAAGCTGTTGCCGGTTTTCGTCATCGCCGACCCGGAACTCACCGTCGGCATGCCGTCCTTCATCACCGTCGGCACCGGTATGGACGCCTTTGCCCATTGCCTCGAGGCCTATTGCGCGCCGGGCTTCCATCCGATGGCGGACGGCATCGCGCTCGAAGGCATGCGCCTCGTCTTCGAGAACCTTCCAAAGGCGGCTAAGGATGGCAACGACATTACCGCCCGCGCCAACATGATGGCCGCCGCCGCCGCCGGCGCCACCGCCTTCCAGAAGGGCCTCGGCGCCATCCATTCGCTGTCGCATCCGATCGGCGCGTTCTACGACACCCACCACGGCATGACCAACGGCGTGTTCATGCCTTACGTGCTCGCCTTCAACCGCCCGGCAATCGAGGAGCGCCTGACCCGCGCCGCCGCCTATCTCGGCATCAAGGGAGGTTTCGACGGTTTCTCAAAGGCCGTCCTGAAGCTGAGGAAGGAACTCAAGGTTCCGCACACGCTTCCTGAACTCATCAAGGGTCTCAAGATGGATGCGAAGCGCAAGGACGAGATCGCGGCCATGGCGGTCGAGGATCCCAGCACCGGCTCCAACCCGGTCAAGCTGAACAGGAAGGCGGCACGCACGCTCCTCGACAACGCAATCGCGGGCAAGCTCTGACAGGAGTTTGCCGCAGGAGGAACGCCGCGGTCGCAAACAGGAGGAGGTAGATCAGCGACCGGCAGATCACAAACATTTAGCCGAGAAATAAACCGGCCGCCGATTGCTACGGTCCGGAAAAAGGGGTTAACTTTTCCCGCCTTGGGGGCTTGGCGGTCCG
This sequence comes from Mesorhizobium sp., assembly GCF_016793485.1. GTDB lineage: Bacteria > Pseudomonadota > Alphaproteobacteria > Rhizobiales > Rhizobiaceae > Mesorhizobium_K. The sequence continues at coordinate 110,344 of NZ_JAEULZ010000033.1, forward strand.
GACATTCATCGGACTGTCACATGACAGCGATACCGCATCCGAGGCGTCCAATGGCGTCAGTTCAACGGAGAGAACACATGTTCAATTTTACGGGGAAGCTGCTTTCCCTCACCGCCGCGTCGCTTATGGCGACGACGGCTTTCGTCGCGGCCGAACCGTCGGCCGAACTCATTGCCGCCGCTAAGGCGGAGGGCATGCTTACCACCATCGCTCTGCCAAACGACTGGTGCGGTTATGGCAATGTCATCGCCGGCTTCAAGGCCAAGTATCCGGAAATCACGGTCAACGAACTCAACCCGGACGCCGGATCGGCTGACGAGATCGAGGCGATCAAGGCCAATAAGGACAATAAAGGCCCGCAAGCGCCCGACGTCATCGACGTTGGCCTCGCCTTCGGACCGTCGGCCAAGGCTGAGGGTCTACTGCAGCCGTACAAGGTCTCCACCTGGGACGAGATTCCGGACAACATCAAGGACCCCGAGGGATATTGGTACGGTGATTATTACGGCGTGATGTCCTTTCTAGTTAACAAAGATCTGGTCGCCAATACGCCGGCGGACTGGTCTGATCTCTTGAAGCCCGAGTATGCGGGCCAGGTCGCCCTTGCAGGTCCTCCACTGACGTCCAACCAGGCGATCCTCGGCATTCTGGCAGCAGGTCTCTCGACTGGGGCTGCTTCCGGAAAGGACGCTGGCGAAGCCGGCCTGAAGTTCTTTGCCGACCTGAACAAGGCAGGCAACTTCGTTCCGACTGTCGGCAAGGCTGGCACCCTGGCGCAGGGCTCCACGCCTATCCTGATCACCTGGGACTACAATGCTCTTTCCGGTCGCGACACGCTGAACGGCAACCCTCCGGTCGAAATCGTGGTGCCGAAGTCCGGCGTTCTCGCGGGCGTCTATCTTCAGGCAATCAGTGCCTACGCTCCGCATCCCAACGCCGCCAAGCTATGGATGGAGTATCTCTATTCCGACGAGGGCCAGCTCGGCTGGCTGAAGGGTTACTGCCATCCGGCGCGTTTCAACGCGATGTCCGCCGCTGGCAAAATTCCGCAGGAACTACTCGACAATCTTCCGCCGGCGGAATCCTATGAGAAGGCATACTTCCCGACGATCGAGGAAGTTGATGCGAACAAGTCGGCGGTCTCCGGCGGTTGGGATTCCGTAGTGGGCGCCACCGTTCAGTAAACATGCTGGTAAGGCGCCCCGGTCAGCCCGTGGCGCCTTATTTCCAGTTTGGGTCTTCGGCGCGGCGCGCAACGGGCGGTATCGATGTCACTGGATAAATCAACCGTCGATCAGCGACCGGACACGGGCTTTCGCCTTCCGGTCCACTGGCTCGGTGTCATACCTTTCCTTTTGTTCGTCCTGCTGTTCCTGATCCTGCCAACGATGCGGATCGTCATCGGCGCGTTCCAGACGCCAGATGGCACTTTCACGCTGAACAATATCATCGGCCTTTTCACGCCGACCATTCTCGCTTCCTACTGGATCTCCATAAAGATCAGCTTCACCTCGGCGCTGCTGGGATGCGCGATCGGGTTCGGGATGGCGGCGGCCGTCATATTGGGCGGTCTCCCCCAATGGATCCGTGGACCCCTTCTGACCTTTTCCGGTGTCGCCTCCAACTTCGCGGGCGTTCCACTGGCATTCGCCTTCCTGGCAACGCTCGGACCCGCCGGCTTCATCACTATTTTCCTGCGGACCCAGGTTGGCGTCGATCTGCGGCTCATGGGCTTCAATCTGATTTCCTTCTGGGGACTGACGATAACCTACCTGTTCTTCCAGATTCCCCTGATGATCCTGGTCATCACGCCGGCGCTGGACGGCCTTAAGCGTGAATGGAAGGAAGCTGCTTCGGTTCTCGGCGCGACAAACGCGCAATATTGGCGATATGTGGCTTTCCCTATCCTTAGCCCGTCGATGCTTGGTACGTTCGCGCTGCTGTTCGCCAACGCCTTTGGCGCTGTTGCCACCGCCATCGCCCTCACCGGCTCCTCGATCAACATCGCGCCGATCCTGCTCTTCGCGCAAATTCGCGGAGACGTCCTTGGGGATCCAAACCTTGGCTACGCGCTTGCGTTCGGCATGATCGTGATAACCGGCTTTGCCAACGCGATCTACATTTGGCTGCGCGCACGCAGCGAGAGATGGCTACGATGAAAAAGTTTTGGGCGTGGGGCGCACTGATTTTCGGGCTGGTCTATTTCGCGCTGCCGCTGATCGGAATGACGAACTTCTCTCTAAAGATGCGTCGGGGCGCGTATTCCTTTGACGCCTATGTAAAAGTGCTCGGCGACCCCCGTTTCCAAGAAACCTTCCTCTATTCAGTAACTCTCGCGCTCGTGACGATCGTCTTTGGCGTGGTGCTGATCGTACCTACTGCCTATTGGGTCAGACTGAGGCTGCCCCGGCTGCGGCCCTACATCGAATTCATCACGCTGCTTCCCCTGGTAATTCCGGCTATCGTGATCGTGTTTGGTTATATCAGGTTGTATAATACGTCTTCTTGGCTGCCCTTAACCGGGACCGCGATGGGCGCGAACGTGCTCCTGATGTTCGGATATGCAACACTGGCGCTGCCCTACATGTACCGTGCGGTCGACACCGGTCTGAGGACGATAGACATTGCAACGTTGACCGAGGCAGCGCAGTCATTGGGCGCGGGTTGGGTGACCATTCTTTCCCGTGTCATATTGCCGAACGTCTTGGTTGCGGTCCTGTCTGGAGCATTCCTGACCTTCGCCATCGTTATGGGCGAGTTCACCATGGCGGCGCTGCTCAACCGCCCGGCTTTCGGACCGTATATGCAGCTTCTCGGCGCCAACCGCGCCTATGAGCCGGCGGCGCTCGCTGTGATCGCCTTCGGCATCACTTGGGGCTGCATGGCGCTGATCCAACTCGTGTCCCGCTTCGCCCCGCGCCCGGCAAGCCAGCCCAGATAACCGGAGAAACGAAAGTACATGTCCGATCCGTTCCTCTCCATTCGCGGCATCCGCAAAACCTTCGGCCAGACCAATGTCGTGAAGAATTTCAACTTGGATATCGGCGCAGGCGAATTCGTCTCCTTTTTGGGGCCATCCGGCTGCGGCAAGACTACTGTCCTACGCATGGTGGCCGGATTTGAGGAACCTTCGGCCGGCCAGATCATCATCGGCGGCAAGGACATTACCGCTCTCAAGCCTAACCAGCGAAATATCGGCATGGTGTTCCAGGCCTATGCGCTCTTCCCGAATCTCACGGTTGCGCAGAACATCGGTTTCGGCCTCAAGGTAGCTGGCAAGCAGCGCGCCGAGATCGACGGGCGGGTTGCGGAAATGTTGGCGCTCATCAAGTTGCCGGAATTCGGCGATCGCTATCCATACCAACTCTCGGGCGGCCAGCAGCAGCGGGTGGCGCTTGCGCGCGCGCTTGCGCCGAAACCCAAGGTGCTGCTCCTCGACGAACCCCTTTCGGCTCTCGATGCCAAGGTTCGCGTCTCGCTACGCGACGAGATTCGCGCGATCCAGAGGGAGCTTGGCATCACCACCGTCTTCGTCACCCACGACCAGGAGGAAGCGCTGTCGATCTCGGACCGCATCGTCGTCATGTATGGCGGCAAGGCCGAGCAGGTCGGCACGCCCTTTGAAATCTACAACCGCCCGTCGACGAAATTCGTCGCCAATTTTGTCGGCACCCTCAACGTGCTGGAAGGCACCGTAACCGACGCTGCGGCCGGCAAGGTCAAGGTCGGGACTGGAGAGGTGGTCCTCAAGGACAAGCTCAACGGCTCGAAATCGGGCGATACCCTGTCGCTGGCGCTCCGTCCCGAAGCCATCTCGCTCGGCCGCCAGCCCGGCCGCGAGGCGACGCTCGGCGGCGAAATCGCCGAGGTCAGCTTCCTGGGTTCCGTCATCCGCGTACGCGTTGGTCTGGGCAAGGAGGCCGTCTCGCTCGACACCTTCAACTCACCCGCCTCTCCGCCGCCCGCGGTGGGCGACAAGGCCGAAATCAGTTTTTCGCCGGAGGATGTTCTGGTCCTGCACTGACGACCCGCCGCTTCGTCTGCAGGCCTGCGCGCCCCAAACGGCTCGTGATCCGTGACGCGAAGCGGACCGGTATGACGGCGGGGATGAGCCGCAGCGCAGAACGTTAGAAAGACCTCCACCACTATGGCTGCCGGCTAATCTCCCCCTTGTGGGTATATCAGGCGGACAGAGGGGAACGCTGTCCCGCGATGCCGTCATCCCGGGACGCGCAGCGGACCCGGGATCCAGAGTGCCGGGCTATCTCCAGTGTGCGCCGTCGTGGAAGCGCGGTCTCGCAGGCGTCCGCGATCTGGATTCCGGGTTCCGCTGCGCGGCCCCGGAATGACGGCGAGATGAGCTACAGCGTCAGACGTGAATAGTTTTTCGCAACTGGAAACACAGAGAACTGAAATCGCTCGGTTTTCGATTTTCCGTTGGCAACTGGATTCACACGCCTCCCACCCTCCCGCATACTCCCTGCCATCGCCCTCACGGGAACCTGGTGCGCACCGGGTATCAGGGAGGGCGGCGGTGCCGGATCGGTCAGCGCTGCGGTCGCGTTGGCTGGGTGATGAACCCCCAGGTCCGGGCCCTTGCGGAGACCAGCGGCAAC